>NZ_WBIQ01000005.1 GCF_009749405.1 Agromyces lapidis | reverse complement strand
GAAATCACCGAGTCGCAATCCTGCGCCTTCGAGGTTATTTGGCTAGAACCACCACCGCTCGACCCGGGCCCCACTCTCGCGCTTCCCGGCCGCCGCGGCGACAAGAGAAAATCTACGCGACCACCCCCACCACCCACAAATCCACCCCGCATCCCGGGCGTGTCGCGAACGGCGGTCGACGATCGACCGGCTGAAACAGCCCCGGTGAAGCGCGAAATCCGGCCGGCGATGCCGACCGGATCCGCGAATCCGCCGCTCGAGGCTCAGTTCACCTCGTCGGGGTGTGCGCTCACGCGGCCCTCGCGTTCGAGTGCGGTGATGGCATTCATCTCGGGCTCGCCGAGCTCGAAGTCGAAGACGTCGAAGTTCTCGGCCATGCGAGCTCGGGTCGACGACTTCGGGAAGAGGATGTGCCCGCGCTGCAGGTGCCAGCGGATGACGACCTGCGCCGGCGACTTGCCGTGGGCCGCCGCCGCTCCGGCGATCTCGGGCAGCTCGAAGAGCGGGTACTTGCCCTGCCCGAGCGGACCCCACGCCTCGATCGCGATGCCGTGCTCCTCCGCGAAGGCGGCGGTCGCCGGCTGCTGGTGCGCCGGGTGCAGCTCGATCTGGTCGACCGCCGGCACGACATCGCTCTCGCCGAGCAGCCGCTCGAGGTGCGGCACGAGGAAGTTCGAGACGCCGATCGAGCGCACGCGCCCCGAGCCGCGCAGTTCTTCGAAGGCGTGCCAGGTCTCGACGTATCGATCCCGTGCGGGCGACGGCCAGTGGATCAGGTAGAGGTCGACGTACTCGAGGCCGAGGCGCTCGAGACTCGCGTCGAACGCCTCGTGCACCGATGCGGTGCCCTGGTCGTCGTTCCAGAGCTTCGTCGTCACGTACAACTGCTCGCGCGGGATGCCCGAGGCGGCGATCGCCCGGCCGACCCCCTCCTCGTTGCCGTAGATGCGCGCAGTGTCGAGGTGCCGGTAGCCGACCTCGAGCGCATCGGCCACGATGCGCTCGGTCTCCTTCGGATCGACCTTGAACACTCCGAATCCGAGCTGCGGGATCGAATGGCCGTCGTTGAGCTGAATACGGGGAACCGTCATGCCCGCCATCCCACCACGCCGGCCGGGCGGTGCGACAGGGCGGTTCGCTCCCCGCGAATCCCGATGGATGCGGTCGAGGGGGCGCCGAGGAAGGCGCCGTCCTACGATGGAGGGCTGATGACTTCGCCGAGCCCGATCCCCGCGATCACGTACCCCGCCGAGCTGCCCGTCTCCGCGCAGCGCGAGGAGATCGCGCGCGCGCTCGAGGCGCACCAGGTCGTCATCGTCGCGGGCGCGACGGGGTCGGGCAAGACCACCCAGCTGCCGAAGATCTGCCTCGAGCTCGGGCGCACCTCCATCGCGCACACCCAGCCCCGCCGCATCGCGGCGCGCACGATCGCCGAACGCATCTCGGAGGAGCTCGACGTCGAGCTCGGCGGACTCGTCGGCTACCAGGTGCGCTTCACCGACCAGGTGAGCGAGGCGACCCGCATCAAGGTGATGACCGACGGCATCCTGCTGAACGAGATCCACCGCGATCGCGAGCTGCGTCGCTACGACACGATCATCATCGACGAGGCGCACGAGCGCAGCCTCAACATCGACTTCCTGCTCGGCTACCTGAAGCGGCTGCTCCCCCGCCGCCCCGACCTCAAGGTGATCGTCACGAGCGCGACGATCGACCCCGAGAGCTTCGCGAGACACTTCGAGACTGTGCCAGTTGAAGGTGGCTCGGGCACGCCCGCTCCCGTCATCGAGGTCTCGGGTCGCACCTACCCCGTCGAGGTGCGCTACCGCCCACTCGTCGCGGAGGCGTCGGGCGAGACCGGCGAGGACGCCGACGACGAGGGCGCCGCAGCCGAGGACAAGGACGTGCAACGGGGCATCCTCGACGCCCTCGACGAACTCGACCGCGAGTCGCGCGGCGACGTGCTCGTCTTCCTCTCGGGCGAGGGCGAGATCCGCGACGCCGAGCAGGCGGTGCGCGGGCACTACGCGTCCGCAGGCGGCGGGCGCGGCGGCGAGACCGAGGTGCTGCCGCTCTACGGCCGGCTCTCATCGGCCGACCAGCACAAGGTGTTCGAGCCGTCGAAGGTGGCGGGGCTCCGCCGCCGGGTCGTGCTCGCGACGAACGTGGCCGAGACGAGCCTGACGGTGCCCGGCATCCGTTACGTCGTCGACGCCGGTACGGCGCGCATCAGCCGGTACTCGGTGCGGTCGAAGGTGCAGCGCCTGCCGATCGAGGCGATCTCCCAGGCCTCGGCGAATCAGCGCTCGGGTCGCTCGGGCCGCACGAGCGACGGCATTGCGATCCGCCTGTACTCCGAAGAGGACTTCGAGCGCCGCCCCGAGTTCACCGACCCCGAGATCCTGCGCACGAACCTCGCCGCGGTCATCCTGCAGATGGCCTCGCTCGGACTCGGCCCGATCGAGGAGTTCCCGTTCCTCACCCCGCCCGACAGCCGAGGCATCCGCGACGGCGTCGACCTGCTGCGCGAACTCGGCGCGCTCGAGGGCGGCGCGTCGAGCGAGGGCCCGAAGCTCACGCGCGTCGGACGGCAGCTCTCGCGACTGCCCATCGAGCCGCGCTTCGCCCGCATGGTGCTCGAGTCGAAGACGCAGGACGTCTCGCGCGAGGTGCTCGCGATCGTCGCCGGCCTCACCGTGCAGGACCCGCGGGAGCGCCCGCTCGACCGGCGCGAGCAGGCCGACGGGTTCCACGCCCGTTTCGTCGACCCGACCAGCGATTTCCTCACGCTCCTGAACCTCTGGAACCACCTCGAGGAGAAGCAGCGAGAGCTCTCGGGCAGCGCCTTCCGCCGCATGTGCCGCTCGGAGTTCCTGAACTACCTGCGCGTGCGCGAGTGGCAGGACCTGTACCGCCAGCTCGTGCGGCTCGCGAAGCCGCTCGGCCTGCAGGTCGCGCGCGAGGCATCCGAACCGGCAGCGCCCGCTGGAGCGAAGGCCGACGGCATCCACAAGGCGCTGCTCTCGGGGCTGCTCTCGCAGCTCGGCCTCCGCGACGACGCGAAGACCGGCAGCGGGCGCGGCGGCACCGGGGCGGCGCGCGACGCCGAACGTCGCGGCCGCCGCCAGCAGTCCGAGTTCCTGGGCGCCCGCGGAACCCGCTTCGTCGTGTTCCCGGGCTCGGCACTCGCCAAGAAGCCGCCGGCCGCGGTCATGAGCGCCGAACTCGTCGAGACCAGTCGCCTGTTCGCCCGCACCAACGCGGCGATCGACCCGGCGTGGGCCGAACCGCTCGCCGGAGCCCTCGTGAAGCGCAGCCACAGCGAACCGCACTGGGAGAAGCGCCAGGGCTCGGCCGTCGCGTACGAGAAGGTCACGCTCTACGGCGTGCCGATCGTCGAGCGCCGACGCATCCAGCTCGCCCGCATCGACGCGCCCTACGCGCGCGAACTGTTCATCCGCCACGCCCTCGTCGAGGGCGATTGGCCGAACGAGACCCGACGCGACCCGCTGTTCGAGTTCGACCGGCGCAACCGCCGGCTGCGCGCCGAACTCGAGGCGGTCGAGGAGCGCAGCCGCCGGCGGGACATCCTCTTCGACGACGAGGCCGTCTACGACTTCTACAACGCACGGATCCCGGCCGAGGTGACGTCGACGCGGCTGTTCGAGACCTGGTGGCGCGACGCGAAGAAGCTCGACCAGGGCCTGCTCACGATGACCGCCGAGACGCTCGCGCCCGACGATGCGCCGGCGATCGACGACGAGGCGTTCCCGCCGACCTGGCAGCAGGACGACCAGACGCTGACCCTCCGCTACCGCTTCGAGCCCGGGGCATCCGACGACGGGGTGACCGTGCAGGTGCCGCTCGTGCTGCTCGCGCGGCTGCGGCCCGAGGGCTTCGACCGGCAGGTGCCGGGCCTCCGCGCCGAGCTGGTGACCGCGATGATCAAGGCGCTCCCGAAGGTGATCCGGCGCAACGTCGTGCCCGCGGCCGACTGGGCTGCGAAGATCGTCGCCGAGCTCGACGGGCAGGATGCCACGGCGCAGACCTCCTTCGCCGACGAGGTCGCCGGCGTCATCAAGCGGCTGACCCACACACCCGTCACGGGCGCCGACTTCGCGATGGACCGGATCCCGCCGCACCTGCAGATGTCGTTCCGCGTGGTCGAGGGGCGTGGCAAGCAGCTCGGCGTGGGCAAGGACCTGCGGGCGCTCCAGGCGCAGTTCTCCGACCGTGCGCGCGACGCCGTCGCCGGCACCTTCGCGGCGGGCGGCGCGGGCGAGCAGCGGCGACGCGGGCCGAGAGCCGTCGACGTCGCAGCCGGGCAGGGACCGATCAGCCCCTCGGCCCTCGGCGGCGGCCCGGGCGCCGGCGGCGGACTCGAGCGCAGCGGGCTCACGAAGTGGGACTTCCCCGAGCTCCCGCGCCACGTCGACACCGACGTCGGCGGCAACCGGGTGCGCGCCTACCCCGCGCTCGTCGACGACGGCGAGACCGTGAGCATCCGCCTGCTCGCGACCCCCGAGGACCAGGCCGCCGCGATGCCCGGGGGCATCCGCCGACTGCTCATGCTCGCGACCCCGTCGCCCGTGAACTACGTGCAGCAGCACCTCACCGGCAACGAGAAGCTCGTGCTCGCCACGAGCCCCTACCCGAACACCGCGGCGCTCTTCGCCGACTGCCTCGTCGCCTGCGTCGACGACGTGCTGTACCGGGTGAAGGACGACGGCATGCTCTTCACGAAGCTCGAGTTCGACACCGTGCGCGACCGCATCTCGGGCGTCGTCATGAACACGATGTTCGAGACCGTCTCGCTCGTCGCGAGCACCCTCGTCGCCCTGCGGGCCGCCGAGAAGGCGGTCAAGTCGGCGACGAGCCTCGCCCTGCTGCCCGCGCTCGGCGACGCGCGCGCACAGCTCGACGGGCTCGTGTTCTCCGGCTACGTCTCGCGCACCGGACTCGAACGGCTGCGGCACCTGCCGCGCTACCTCGAGGGCGTCACGATGCGCGTCGGCAAGCTCGAGCAGAACCCGGGCCGCGACCGCGTCTGGATGAACGAGGTGCAGGTCGCGCTCGGGCGCTTCGCCGACGCCGGCGGCACGATCCCCCTCGCGCCGCGCTCGCCCGCGAACCTCGTGCGGGCGCGCTGGCTCATCGAGGAGCTGCGGATCAGCCTCTTCGCGCAAGAGCTGCGGGCGGCCGAGAGCGTGTCGCTGCAGCGGATCACCAAGGTGCTCGCCGCGAAGGGCTGAGCCGGGCGGGCGAGAACGCCGAAGGCGGGCGCCACTCGGGCACCCGCCTTCGCGAGACGGCTGCTACGCCCCGACGAGACGCGCGGCGAGGAAGCCCTCGAGCTCGGCGAGCGGCACGCGCTGCTGCTCCATGGTGTCGCGGTCGCGGACCGTGACGGCGTTGTCGTCGAGCGAGTCGAAGTCGACCGTGATGCAGAACGGGGTGCCGATCTCGTCTTGACGGCGGTAGCGGCGGCCGATCGCACCGGCGTCGTCGAAGTCGACGTTCCAGTGCTGGCGCAGCGAGGCGGCGACCTCGCGAGCGAGCGGCGAGAGCTTCTCGTTGCGGCTGAGCGGCAGCACCGCGGCCTTGACCGGCGACAGGCGCGGGTCGAGCTTCAGCACGGTGCGGGTGTCGACGCCGCCCTTCGCGTTCGGCACCTCTTCGACGTGGTACGCGTCGACGAGGAACGCCATGAGCGAGCGGGTGAGGCCCGCCGCGGGCTCGATCACGTACGGGATCCAGCGCTCGTTCTTCGACTGGTCGAAGTAGCTCAGCTCTTTGCCCGAGTGCTCGGAATGGGTCGAGAGGTCGAAGTCGGTGCGGTTGGCGACGCCCTCGAGCTCGCCCCACTCGCCGCCGGTGAAGCCGAAGCGGTACTCGATGTCGACGGTGCGCTTCGAGTAGTGGCTGAGCTTCTCCTGCGGGTGCTCGAAGCGGCGCAGGTTCTCGGGGTCGACGCCGAGGTCGACGTACCAGTTCCAGCGGTAGTCGAGCCAGTACTGGAACCACTCGTCGTCGGTGCCGGGCTCGACGAAGAACTCGAGCTCCATCTGCTCGAACTCGCGCGTGCGGAAGATGAAGTTGCCCGGCGTGATCTCGTTGCGGAACGACTTGCCGATCTGGCCGATGCCGAACGGCGGCTTCATGCGCGCAGCCTGGAGCACGTTCGCGAAGTTGGTGAAGATGCCCTGCGCGGTCTCGGGGCGGAGGTAGTGCATGCCCGATTCGTCCTGCACGGGCCCGAGGTAGGTCTGCAGCATCATGTTGAAGTCGCGGGGCGGGGTCCACTGGCCCCGGGTACCGCAGTTCGGGCAGGCGATGTCGCCCATGCCGTTCTCGGGGGCACGGCCCTTCTTCTCTTCGAAGGCCTCGAGGAGGTGATCTTCGCGGAAGCGCTTGTGGCAGTGGAGGCACTCGACGAGCGGGTCGGTGAAGACCCCGACGTGACCCGAGGCGACCCAGACCTGCTTCGGCAGGATGACGCTCGAGTCGAGGCCGACGACGTCGTCGCGGCGGGTGACCATGTAGCGCCACCACTGGCGCTTGATGTTCTCCTTCAGCTCGACACCGAGGGGGCCGTAGTCCCACGCAGAACGGGAACCGCCGTAGATCTCGCCGGCCTGGAAGACGAAGCCCCGGTGCTGGGCGAGGGCGATGACGGATTCGAGACGGCTGGGTGCGGCCACGGTGGCTCCAATGGTCCTAGAGATCGGGGGATTCCCGGAAACGACACGGTGCCACCATCCTACGGGCGGTCGCGGGCCCGCAGGTTCCGGCGAGCGGTCGACGGCAGGCGAGCGGATGCCGCAGCTCAGGCCGCCCGCAGCGAGTCGGGCCCGATCTCCGAGACCGAGCGATGGCCCGCGAGCCCCATCGTGAGGTCGAGTTCGGCGATGTGGTTGCGAACCACCTCGCGCACGCCGTCTGCGCCGGCGACCGCGAGCCCGTACGCGTAGGGCCGGCCGATGCCCACCGCGGTCGCGCCGAGCGCGAGCGCGATGAACGCATCCGCCCCGCCCCGCACCCCGCTGTCGAGGATCACGGGAACCCGCCCGGCGACCCGTTCGACCACGCCGGGCAGCGCGTCGAGCGTCGCGACGGATCCGTCGATCTGACGACCGCCGTGATTCGACACCACGAGACCGCCGACGCCGTGGTCGAGGGCTCGCGCTGCGTCATCCGGATGCATGACGCCCTTGAGCAGCACCGGCAACGACGTCCACTCGCGCAGTTTCGCGAGCGACTTCCACGTGAGCGCAGGATCGCTGAACACGTCGAGGAAGGTCTCGACGGCCGCGCGCGGCAACGGCGAGCGCAGCGCCTCCCGGACGCCGCCGTCGACGAGTCGCGTGTGCGCACCCGAGCGGGCGATCGCGAACGCCGAGGCGAGCAGGGTGGGTGTGACCTTCGGGCGGGCGGCCGAAGCTGCGCCCGCACCGGCCGACCTGGCCGCACGCTCGCGGACGAGCCCGGCGAACACCGGGTCGCTCGTGTACTGCGCGATGCCCTGCCCGCGCGTGAACGGGAGGAAGGCGGCGTCGAGATCGCGGGTGCGCCAGCCCAGCAGGTGCGTGTCGAGGGTGACGACGATCGCCTCGCATCCGGCCGCCTCCGCGCGCCGCACGAACGACTCGTTCAGCTCGTCGGAGGCGCTCCAGTACAGCTGGAACCATCGTGACCGCGAGCCCATCGCCGCGGCGACCTCCTCCATCGGGCGCGACGCCTGGTTGGAGAGCACGTACGGCACGTCGAGCGCCGCCGCCGCCCGGCCGACCGCGACATCGGCCTCGGGGTGAGCCAGTTCGGCGACCCCGATCGGCGAGAGGATGAACGGCGTGGCGCGGCGGCGGCCGAGGAGCTCGATCGACAGGTCCCGCGTCGAGACGTCGCGAAGCACGCGGGGCCAGATCTGCCGGCGCGCGAACGCCGCGCGATTCGCGGCCATGGTGGCCTCGGCGCCCGCGCCGCCCGCGAGGTACGCGAACGCCTCGGCCGACACGGCCTTGCGGGCGGCGCGCTCGAGCGCATGGACGTCGACCGGCACCGCGGGCCGGATGCCCGAGAGCCCCGCCCGGTACACCTCGGACTGCGTGGCGCGCCCGTACCCGCGACCGTCGTCTGACATCGATCCGCTCCTTCGCGATCGTCGGTGCCCTGCACGTGCGAGCCAGCGTAGCGGCGACGCCGCCTAGGGTTGAAGCGATGCCTCTCCCCGACCTCCTCGTCTCCGCCATCGCACTCGTGCGCGACCGGCGGGTGCTCATGGTGACCGCGCGCGACCGCGAGGTGTACTACATGCCCGGCGGCAAGATCGACCCCGGCGAGACCGCTGCGGAGGCCGCCGCCCGCGAGGCGTACGAGGAGGTCGCGCTCGAGCTCGACCCCGTTGCGCTCGACGAGCTCTTCGAGGTCGTGACGCAGGCGCACGGCGAACCCGACGGCCGGCTCGTGCGCATGCGCGTCTTCCGGGCAGAGACGGATGCCTCGCCGCGAGCCTCGGCCGAGGTGGGCTCCGTGCACTGGGTGACGACGAGCGAGCTCGACCGCTGCCCGCCGGCCGGAGCCGAAGTGCTGCGCCGCCTCGCGGCATCCGGGCTCATCGACTGAGCCGCGCCTAGACTTCGGTCATGTCGCCGACCCGCGAATTCCGCCGCGGCGAGAACGTGGTCGTGATCCACGAGTCGGGCCGTCCCGACGGACCCGACTACGTGCTCGTGCACGGGCTCGGCATGGCGCACGACTACTGGTCGGAACTCGCCGCCGTGCTCGAGCCCACCGGCACCGTGCATGCGCTCGACCTGCCGGGCTTCGGCGACGCACCCGAACCGCCCGCGCCGCTCGGCATGCCTGCGGCCGGCGAACTCCTCGCCGAGCTCCTCGTCGCCGAGCGGATCGACCGTGCCGTGCTCATCGGCCACTCCACCGGGGCGCAGGTCGTCGCCGAGACCGCGGCGCGGCATCCCGAGCTCGTCGATCGCCTCGTGCTCATCGCGCCCACCGTCAACCCGCGCGAGCGCACCCTCGCGAAGCAGACCATGCGGTTCGTGCAGGACCTCGCCCTGGTGCACCCGAAAGCCCTCGGCTACGGCCTCGCGCTCTACGCGAAGGCCGGTCCGCGCTGGTACGCGGCCAACCTGCTCCCGATGCTCGAGCACCGCATCGAGCTGGTCCTCCCCGAGATCACCGCTCCGACCCTCGTCATCCGCGGCGAGCACGACCGCGTCGTGCCCCGCGACTGGGCCGAGGAGGTGGCCCGGCTCGTGCCCGGCGGCCGCTACGCCGAGGTACCGGGCCGCGGGCACGAGACGATGATCCGGGCGGGCCGCCGCGTCGGCGAGCTGATCGTGCGGCACGCAGGGGGGCTGCCCGCCGGGCGCCCGGTCTCGCTGCTCGACCCGCCGCCGGCCGCGCCGACGCTCGGACTGCCGAAGGCCCTCGGCACGATGGCCCGCGACTACGCCTACGCCGGGTTGCGTCAGCTCGCCTGGCTCGGCGCCCGGCACGAACCGCGCGCCTGGCGCCGGGGCGAGCCCGACAAGCCGCAGATCGTACTCCTGCCCGGCGTGTACGAGCACTGGTCCTTCATGCGGCCGCTCGGCGACGCACTCAACGCCGCCGGCCACCGCGTCGTCGTCGTGCACGGCATGCGCGCGAACCGCCGCCCGATCGCCGAGACCGCGGCACGCGTCGCGAAGGCGCTCGCACGGTCCGCTCCCCCGGCGGCCGGGCGAGTCATCGTGGCGCACAGCAAGGGCGGCCTCATCGGCAAGCACGTGCTCATCGACGACGAGGGCGAGTTGCTCGGGATCCGCGGCGTCGTGGCGATCTGCACGCCGTTCGCGGGTGCCCGGCGCGCTCGCCTCTTCGGCGACCCGAGCATCCGGGCGCTCCTGCCGAGCGACGAGACGATCGTGATGCTCGAGGACGCGGCATCCGTGAACGCGCGCATCGTGTCGGTGTTCGGCACCTTCGACCCGCACGTGCCCGACGGCAGCGCGCTCGAGGGGGCGATGAATGTGCAAGTGCCCGTCGCGGGTCACTTCCGGCTGCTCGGGGCGCCCGAGACGGCGGCCGCGGTGCTCGCAGGCATCGCCCGGCTCACCCCGGTGCGCTGAGCGGCCGGGCTCAGTGCACGAACTCGAGCAGGTCGAGGCCGACCTGGCGCATGCCGTCGAGCACCGCCAACCGCGACGAGAGCATCGTGTCGGCGTAGTACATCGACACCGCATAGGCGACGCTCGCCCGCGGGCCGCGCAGCACGCCGACCTCGCTGCGCACCCCGCCGTCGGTGCCGGTCTTGTTCATGAGCAGCAGGCCGTGGTCGGGCGAGCGGTGCGCGAGCGGGTCGAGCCCGAACGCCGACGCGACCATCGAGAGGTCGGCGTTGAGCGAGAGCCAGCCGACGACGCGCTGCGACACCTCGGGCGAGACGATCTCGCCGCGCGCGAGGGAGGCGAAGAGCCAGGTCAGTTCTTTCGCCGAGCCGATCGAGAGCTGCGGGGCGTCGTCGGGGCCGCGGTGGTCGCGCACGAGGTCGAGGAGCGCGGTGCGGGTGAGCCCGAGCGTCTCGGTGCGGGCGCGCACGGCCTCGAGCCCGATGTGGCGGATCAGCACGTTCGTGGCGAGGTTGTCGCTGGTCGCGCCGATGAGCGCGGCGAGGTCGGCGATCGGCAGCGACGGCGACTGGAGGTGCTGCCAGATGCCCGAATCGCCGACGGCGTCGCGCGGCGCCCGGTCGAGCACGGTGAACGACTCGGCGCTCGCGCCGACGAGTCGCGAGGCGACCTCGACGAGCAGCAGCACCTTGCCGATCGACGCCGTCGGCATCACGACGTGGTCGTCGACCGAGAACAGCACCTTGCCGGTCGCGAGGTCGGTCGCCCGGGCCGACACCTGCACGCCGGCGAGCGCGAGCTCGCCGAGCGCCGCGAAGCCGCGGGCGAAGTTCTCGTTGGGCTCCTCGGTGCGGTGCTTGCCCTTGCGCAGATCGGCATGACGTGCACGTCGCTCGGATCCCTGCGACGACGTCACCACGGTGCTTGCACGCTCTTCCTCAGACGGTCGGCGCTCCCCCACCGCGGGCTGCGGCGCGCACGAGTTGTTCGGATACTCGGACTTCGGATCGGTGATTACCAGATCGTCACCCGCTCGGCAGGGTCGAGCCAGAGGGCGTCGTCGGCAGTCACTCCGAAGCCAGTGTAGAACTCATCGATGTTGCGGACGATCTGGTTGCACCGGAACTCGTTCGGCGAGTGCGGGTCGATCGCGAGCAGACGCACCACCTCTTCGTCGCGGCCCTTCATCTGCCAGGCCTGCGCCCACGACAGGAAGAACCGCTGCGCCGGGGTGAGCCCGTCGATCACGGGCGCCTGCTCGACGCTGCCGCCCTGCGACAGCACGTAGGCCTTCCAGGCGATGGCGAGCCCGCCGAGGTCGCCGATGTTCTCGCCGATCGTGAGGGCGCCGTTCACGTGCGGCTCGTCGTCCCCGGCATCCTCGGTCTGCAGCTGCGCCGGGACGAGCGCGTCGTACTGCTCGATGAGCGCCTTCGTGCGCGCCTCGAAGGCGGCGCGGTCGTCGGCCGTCCACCAGTCGGTGAGACGTCCGTCGCCGTCGTACTTCGAGCCCTGGTCGTCGAAGCCGTGCCCGATCTCGTGCCCGATGACCGCGCCGATCGCGCCGTAGTTCGCGGCCGCGTCGCGCTCGGCGTCGAAGAACGGGTACTGCAGGATCGCCGCGGGGAACACGATCTCGTTGAAGCCCGGGTTGTAGTACGCGTTGATCGTCTGCGGCGTCATGAACCACTCGTCGCGGTCGATCGGCTTGCCGATCTTGCCGAGCTCGCGGTTGAACTCGAACTCGGCGGTCGCGCGCACGTTGCCGACGAGATCGTCGGACGTGATCTCGAGCACCGAGTAGTCGCGCCACTTCACGGGGTACCCGATCTTCGGCGTGAACTTCTCGAGCTTGTCGAGCGCCTTCGTCTTCGTCGCCTCGCCCATCCAGTCGAGCGCCTCGATCGACTCGCGGTACGCGAGCACGAGGTTCGCGACGAGCTCGTCCATCGCCTCCTTCGCGGCGGGCGGGAAGTGCCGCTCGACGTAGATGCGGCCGACCGCCTCGCCCATCGCGCCCTCGACGAGCGAGACGCCGCGCTTCCACCGCTCGCGCATCTGCGGGGTGCCGGTGAGGGTGCGGCCGTAGAAGTCGAAGTTCGCCTCGACGAGATCGCTCGAGAGGTACGCCGCGTTCGAGCGCACGACCTGCCAGGCGAGCCAGTCCTTCCAGGCGGCGAGGTGCTCGTCGGTGAGCAGGGCGCCGAGCCCCGCGAGGAACGAGGGCTGGCGGACCACGAGCTCGTCGAAGGCGCGCGGGGGCACTCCCATCGCGTCGCGCCAGATCGCGAGGTCGACGGATGCCTCGTCGACGACGCCCTGCCAGGACTTCAGGTTGTAGGTCTTCTCGCTGTCGCGGGACTCCACGTTGCTCCAGTGCGCGGCCGCGATCGCGGACTCGAGCTCGAACACGCGGGCCGCCCGCTCGGCCGGTTCGTCGAGCTGCGCGAGCCGGAGCATCCGCTCGAGGTGCGAGCGGTACGCCTCGCGAACGCTCTCGAAGCGCTCCTCGCGGAAGTAGCTCTCGTCGGGCAGGCCGATGCCGCCCTGCTCGACGAAGACGAGATAGCGCTCGGGGTCGCCCGGATCGTTGTCGACGTAGAGCTGGGCGAAGCCCGCGACGCCCTGGCGTTCGAGCCGGCCGAGGGTCTCGAGCAGGCTCGGCACCGAGCTCACGAGCGAGACGTCGACGAGCTGGCCGGCGATGGGCGTGACGCCGAGGAGCTCGGCGCGCTCCTCGTTCATGAAGCTCGAGAAGAGGTCGCCGACCTTGCGCGCCTCCGTGCCGGGCGCGGCCTCCTGCGACTCGTGGATGATGTCGCGCACCGCCTGCTCGGCTTCTTCGTGCAGCTCGATGAAGGAGCCGAAGCGCGCCTTGTCGGCCGGGATCTCGGTGCGTTCGATCCAGGCGCCGTTCACGTGGCGGAAGAGGTCGTCCTGCGGACGCACCGCCGTATCGAGTTCGTCCTGCTTGATTCCGGAGGGGAGCGCGACGTCGGTCATCCTCCCAGCCTAGGCCGCGCGTCTGCTGCGGCCCACTCGGCCCATCGAACTCTCAGCGCAGCTGCGCGAAGCTCTCGGCGCTGGCGGTCGGACCGACGACGAGGATGGTGTCGCCCGTGTGCAGCACCGTGTCGGCATCGGCGTTCCGCCACTCCCCGTCGGCGCGCTTGAACGCGGCGACGGTGACGTCGTAGGCGACGCGCAGCCCGGTGTCGCCGAGGCGCTTGCCGACGAGCATCACGGGGGCCGACGCCTTCACGAGCGCGTAGCCCGGATCGACCTCGATGTAGTCGAGCGCCGCGCCTCGCACGAGATGCGCGACCCGACGGCCCATCTCCTTCTCGGGGTAGATGACGTGGTGCACGCCGAGCTGCTCGAGGATGAGCCCGTGCCGGTCGTCGGCGACCTTCGCCCAGATCACGGGGATGCCCATGCCGAGCAGCACCGAGCAGGTGAGGATCGAGGCCGAGATCTCGCCGCCGATCGCGACGACCACGCGGTCGAACTCGTCGACGGCGAGCTGGCGCAGCGCCTCCTCGTTGGTGGAGTCGGCGCGCACGACCTGGGTGAGCCGGCCGTTCAGGGCCTGCACCAGGTCCTCGTCGACGTCGATGCCGAGCACCTCGGTGCCTGCTGCCATGAGCTCGAGGGCGAGCGAACTGCCGAAGCGCCCGAGTCCGATGACGGCGACCGAGTCGGCCTCGGCGATGCGGCGACCCGTGTCGCCGCCGAAGAACGGGAGTCTAGCCAATTGCCGGCCTTTCCTTCGGGTACTCGTAGAGGATGCGACGCTCGCGGAGTGCGATCGCCGTGCCGAGCGTCAACGGCCCGAGGCGCCCGATGAACATCAGGAGCACGAGTACGAGCTTCGCAGGATCCGGGAGACCGGGGGTGACGCCCGTGGACAGTCCCACGGTGCCGAAGGCCGAGACGGCCTCGAAGAGCATGCGGTCGAGATCCTCGCCCGACAGCAGCATGAGCGCGACGGTCGCCGTGAGGACTGCGGCGACGGCGATGAGCACGACCGTGATGGCCTGACGGTGCACCGCGCGGGAGAGCCGCTTGCCGAAGATGTTCACGGCCCCTTCGCCGCGCAGCTCGGTCATCATGATGAAGAAGAGCACGGCGAACGTGGTGACCTTGATGCCGCCCGCGGTTCCGGCGGGGCCGCCGCCGATGAACATGAGCACGTCCATGCCGAGCCAGGTCTCGTCGTGCATCGCGCCGATGTCGAGCGCGTTGAAGCCGGCGGTGCGGGTCTGCACCGAGTGGAAGAAGCCGGTCAGCACCCGGGCGGCCGGGTCGAGCGCGCCGAGCGTCTTCGGGTTGTCCCACTCGATGACGGTGATGTACACCGTGCCGGCCACGAGCAGGACCACGGTGCCCCAGAGCACGAGCTTCGTGTTCATCGACCAGTGCAGCGGCTTCGTGAACTCCTTCCGCAGCTGCATGATCACGGGGAACCCCAGCCCGCCGAGAATGATCGCCGCCGCGATCGGCAGGCAGATGAACGGGTCGCTCACGAAGCCCATCAGGTTGTCGGAGTAGAGCGCGAACCCCGCGTTGTTGAAGGACGAGACCGCATGGAAGGCACCGTGCCACACGGCCTCGCCGAGGTCGTACCCGTAGCCGAGGAGGAACCGGAGGAAGAGCAGCACGAAGGTGCCGGCCTCGATGGCGAGCGAGATGAGCACGATGCCGCGCACGAGCCCGCGCACGTCGTCGAAGCCCACCGCCTTCGCCTCGGCCGCCGTGTTGAGCCTGGCGCGGACCGAGAGCTTGCGTGCGAGCACGAGCCCGATGAGCGCGGCGAAGATCATGATGCCGAGGCCGCCGAGCTGGATGAGCAGCAGGATCACGACCTGCCCGAAGGGCGTCCAGTACGTCACGGTGTCGACGACCGTGAGCCCCGTCACGCAGACCGCCGAGGTCGCCGTGAAGAGGGCGTCGACGAGCCCGGCGCCTCCCGGGCCGGCCTTCGAGATCGGCAGCATGAGCAGCGCGGTTCCGACCGCCACGGCCGCTGCGAAGCCCGCGACCACGACCTGCGCCGGGTGCAGTCGGAAGGCGCCTCGTCGGAGCCGCCGCCGCTTCGCCGTCGTCGACGTGCCAGTGGTCACCCCACGTACTCTAGACGGTCGGCGTGCTTGGATGGAGGCGACATGAACACGCTCCTCAATATCATCTGGCTGGTGCTCTCGGGCATCTGGCTGTTCCTCGGCTACGTGCTCGCAGGCGTCGTCATGTGCATCCTCATCGTGACGATCCCCTGGGGCATCGCCTCGTTCCGCATCGCCGGGTACGCGCTCTGGCCGTTCGGCCGCACCGTCGTGCAGAAGCCGACCTCGGGCGCCTGGTCGTTCATCGGCAACATCATCTGGGTGATCCTCGCCGGCTGGTGGCTCGCTCTCGAGCATCTCGTCGCCGGCGTGCTGCTCTGCATCACGATCATCGGAATCCCGCTCGGCATCGCGAACTTCAAGCTGGTGCCGGTGTCGCTCGCGCCGCTCGGCAAGGAGATCGTCGACGCCTGACGTCACGCCGCCGCCCGAGTGGCGCGGTCGCGCGGTGCTCGACGCACGGTCGGCGACCGGTCTGCGGGCGCCCCTAGGCTGCTAGGAGCATGAGCACCGAGACGCCCTCGCCCCGCACCGTCGATAGAGACATCCTGCGGCTCGCGGTGCCCGCGCTCGGCGCGCTCATCGCCGAACCGCTCTTCCTGCTCGCCGACACCGCGATGGTCGGGCACCTCGGCGCGACGCCGCTCGCGGGCCTCGGGCTCGCGAGCGCCGTGCTGCAGACGATCATCGGCCTCATGGTGTTCCTCGCTTACGCGACGACCCCGGCGGTCGCCCGGCGGGTCGGCACCGGCGATCTGCGAGGCGCGGTCGCTGCGGGCATCGACGGGCTCTGGCTCGCGCTCGGCATCGGCGTCGTGCTCGCCGTCGCCGGCTGGTTCGCGGCGCCCTGGCTCGTCTCGCTCTTCGGGGCGGCGAACGAGGTCGCCGCCGAGGCATCCGTCTACCTCTCGATCTCGATGGCGGGGCTGCCGGCGATGCTCGTCGTGTTCGCCGCGACGGGCCTGCTGCGCGGCCTGCAGGACACGCGCACGCCGCTCTGGGTGGCGAGCATCGGCTTCGCCGTCAACATCGTGCTGAACTACGTGTTCATCTACGTCGCCGGGTGGGGCATCGCCGGCTCGGCCGTCGGCACCGTCGTCGCCCAGTGGGGCATGGTCGCGGTGTACCTCGTCGTCGTCGCGCGTCATGCTGCGCGCGCCGGGGCGAGCCCGTGGCCGCACCACGCCGGGGTGCTGCGGGGCGCCGCGTCGGGCGGCTGGCTGCTGCTGCGCACCGCGAGCCTGCGCGTCGCGCTGCTGCTCGCGACCTGGGCGGCGACCTCGCTCGGCTCGAACGAGCTGGCGGCGTTCCAGGTCGCGATGACGATCTACTTCACCCTCGGCTTCGCGCTCGACGCCCTCGCGATCGCCGCGCAGGCGCTCATCGGGCGCGGGCTCGGCGTCGGCGACGTCGTCGTCGTGCGGCAGATCCTGCGCCGCTGCGTCGAGTGGGGCGTCGGCGCGGGCGCCGTCCTCGGTGCGATCCTCATCGCGACGGCGTGGGTGCTGCCCGGCCTCTTCACGAGCTCCGCCGAGGTGGCCGCCCTGCTGCCGCCCGCATTCGTCGTGCTCGGCCTCTCGGCACCGCTCGGCGGCCTCGTCTTCGTGCTCGACGGGGTGCTCATCGGCGCGGGCGACGCCCGCTACCTCGCCTGGACGGGTCTCGTGAACCTCGCCGCCTTCGTGCCGCTCGCGCTCGGCGTCGTAGCGATCGCCCCGCCGGGCGCGGCCGGACCCGCCTGGCTCATGGCGGCGTTCGCCATCGGCTACCTCGCGGCGCGCGCGGTGACCCTCGGGCTGCGTGCGCGGGGCGACCGCTGGATGGTCACCGGCGCTCCCGACTGAGCGCCGGCCGCACCTCAGGCCGCGCCGGCTCCGAGCCACTCGCGGGCCGCGGCGACGAGCGCCGTCACCCCGACCTCGAGCGTGGGATCGATCACCGGCGCGAAGTGCGGGGAGTGATTCGAGGGCAGGTCGTCGGGCAGACGCCCGGCGGCGAGCGCCGCGGGGTCGAAGCGAGCCGGGTCGAACCCGCCGAGGAGCCAGTACACGAGCGGTGCGCCGGCCGCGGTCGCGAGCACCCCGACGTCCTCGCTGCCCGAGACGACGCCCGGGTCGAACACGCGCTGCTCTCCGAGCGCCCCGCGAAGGGCGGCGGCGGTGCGCTCGGACGCGGCCGGCTCGTTGACGGTGAGCGGGAAGCGCTCCTCGAACACGAGCTCGGGCTCGCGCGGCGCACCCGAGGCGGTCGCCTCGCCCTTGGCGATGCGCTCGATCGCGGCGACCACCTTCTCGCGCACGGATTCGTCGAAGGTGCGCACGCTGAGGCCGAGCTTCGCCTCCGCCGGGATGATGTTGTTCTTCGTGCCGGCGTGCAGCTGCCCGACCGTCACCACCGCCGCGTCGGTGGCCGCGATCTCGCGGGCCACGATGCCCTGGAGCCGTACCGTGATGGCGGCGGCGAGCAGCACCGGGTCGACGGTCGCCTCGGGCCGGGATCCGTGCCCGCCCGTGCCGTGCACCAGCACCGAGAGCGAGTCGGCCGCGGCCATTGCAGGGCCCGGCCGCAGTCCGACGAAGCCGGCGGGCAGGGGTGCGACGTGCTGGCCGAGCACGACGTCGGGGGCGGGCACGCGGTCGTAGAGCCCGTCGGCTACCATCGCCTCGGCCCCGCCGCCCTGCTCCTCGGCAGGCTGGAAGAGCACGACGAGCGTGCCCGACCAGGCCGCACGGTCGGCGACGAGGCGTTCGGTCGCCCCGAGCAGGCACGTCACGTGCACGTCGTGTCCGCACGCGTGCATCACCGGCACGTCGTTGCCGTCGGGGTCGGTCGATCGTGCCGTGCTCGCGTACGGCAGTCCCGTCGCCTCGAGCACGGGCAGGCCGTCCATGTCGGCGCGCAGCAGCACCGTCGGCCCGGGGCCGTTCGCCAGCACCCCGGTGACACCGGTGCCGCCGATGCCGGTCGTCACCTCGAGCTCGAGCGAGGTCAGGATCTCGGCGACGAGACCGGCGGTGCGGTGCTCCTGGAAGGACAGCTCGGGGTTGGCGTGCAGGTCGCGGTAGACGGCACCGAGGTCGAGAGGCATGCCGTCAGCCTAGGACCGGGGCGCTGGCTTCCGGCGGAACGAGCGGAGTCAGCGCGGCGCCGCGGCCGTCGTGTCGCCGACGTGGAGGGTGCTCGTGAAGCACACCGACTCGGGCACCTCACCCGCGAGCAGCCGTACGACGGCCTCGCCGGCCGCGCGGCCCTTCGCCGCGGAGGGTTGCGCGAGCGTCGTCAGGTCGTGCTGCAGACCGTCGACGCGGATGCCGTCGAACCCGAGCACGCTGAGCTCGGCCGGGACCGCGATGCCGTACTCCTCCGCGGCGAGGATGACGCCCGCCGCGAGCAGGTCGCTCTGCGCGATGATCGCGGTCGGCCTGGCCGCGGGGTCGGCGAGCACGGCGCGCCCCGCCTCGAGCCCCTCCTCGATCGAGCTCGCCCCTGCGACCTGCGCCGGCGCATCGGGGAACACCTCGCGGGCCCCGGCGAGCCGCTCGAGCGTCGTCGCCGCGGTGCCGGCGCGCTCGAGCTCGGGCGTGAGCGCACCGCGCGTGCGCGCAGCGTCGAAGGGCAGGGTCACGAGCGCGACCCGCGAGTGCCCGAGTTCGCGCAGGTACTCGGCTCCGCGTCGGGTCGCCTGGCGGTTGTCGATGGAGATCTCGGGGATGCCGTCGCCGGTCGCGCCCTCGATCGCGACGGCCGGGATGCCCCGCCGCCGCAGTGCGTCGACCGATTCGGCCAGGCGCGGGCTGCACCCGATGAGCACGACCGCATCGACCGGTGCGCTCTCGATGCTCACCGCGTTGTCGCCGGGCTCACCGGTGTCGGTGAGCAGGAGCAGGCCGGCGCCGAGCGGCGCGATGCCCTCGGTGATGCCGTCGAGCATCTGGATCTTCACCGGGTCGAGGAACGCCGCCCGGACGCGCTCTTCGAGCACGACCCCGACGATGCCCGAACGACCGCGCCGCAGCGAGCGGGCGCGCGGGTCGGGTCCGCCGTAGCCGAGTTCGGCGGCGGCGTCGAAGACCCGCTGCTTCGTGGCATCCGACACCGGGCCGGCGCCGCTGAACGCGAGCGAGGCCGTCGACGCCGAGACCCCGGCGTGCGCGGCGACATCGGCGAGCGTCGGGCGGGACTGGGCCGATGCGGGGGCCGGTGCGGGAGCCGGTGCGGGGGGTTCGGGCTGCATGCGCCCGATTCTAGGCCGAATCGATTCGAAGACGCCGGTGCGGTCGGTCGCCGCCTCCGACGGCAGCGCCTCGAAGCCGACCGGCCCCGGGCCTCAGACCGTGGCGGTGACCGCGTCGCGCGCCTCGATGAACGCGGCGACGCAGCGACGGATCTCGTCCTCGGTGTGGGCCGCGGAGAGCTGCACGCGGATGCGGGCGGCGCCCTTCGGGACCACCGGGTACGAGAACGCGGTGACGAAGACGCCCCTGGCCTGCAGCTCGTCGGCGATCCGGGCGGTGAGTGCGGCGTCGCCGAACATGACCGGCACGATCGCGTGCTCGCCGGGCAGCAGCTCGAAGCCCGAGGCATCCATGAGCTCGCGGAACAGCGCCGCGTTCGCGTTCAGGCGCGTGCGCAGCTCGCCCGAGGACGCGAGGAGCGAGAGCGCCTCGATCGTGCCCGCGACGATCGCGGGTGCGAGCGTGTTCGAGAAGAGGTAGGGCCGGGCGCGCTGGCGCAGCAGGTCGACGATCTCCTGGCGGGCGGCGACATAGCCGCCGGATGCCCCGCCGAGCGCCTTGCCGAAGGTGCCGGTCGTGATGTCGACCCGGCCCTCGACGCCGCAGTACTCGGGGGTGCCGCGACCGTTCGCGCCGACGAAGCCGACGGCGTGCGAGTCGTCGACGAAGACGAGCGCGTCGTACCGCTCGGCGAGATCGCAGATCTCCTGCAGCGGCGCGATGTAGCCGTCCATCGAGAAGACGCCGTCGGTCACGATCACGCGGCGGCGGGCGTCGGCGGCTTCGACGAGGCGGGCCTCGAGGTCGGCCATGTCGCGGTTCCGGTACCGGAACCGGCGGGCCTTCGACAGCCGGATGCCGTCGATGATCGACGCGTGGTTGAGCTCGTCGGAGATGATCGCGTCGTCGGCGCCGAGGAGTGTCTCGAAGACGCCGCCGTTCGCGTCGAAGCAGGAGGAGAAGAGGATCGTGTCGTCGTAGCCGAGGAACTCGGACACGCGCCGCTCGAGCTCGAGGTGCAGCTCCTGCGTGCCGCAGATGAATCGCACGCTCGCGAGGCCGTAACCCCACTCGTCCAGCCCGCGGTGCGCCGCCGCGACGATGCGCGGGTCGTTCGCGAGGCCGAGGTAGTTGTTGGCGCAGAAGTTCAGCACCTCGCGTCCGGCGACCTCGATCTCCGAGGACTGCGGTCCGTGGATGCCGCGCTCGCGCTTCGTGAGGCCCGCGGCCTCGATCTCGTCGAGCTCGGCCCGCAGCTGCGCCTTCACGTCTCCGAACATGTTCAGACCTCCGTCCAGTCGAGGATGACCTTGCCCACGCCGCCCGAGGCGGCGACGTCGAACGCCTCGCGCCAGTCGCGCGCCGCGTAGCGGTCGCTGATGATGGATGCCACGCGCCCGCGCAGCTCGGAACTGGTCTGCAGCATCGCGCTCATCGAGTTCCACGTCTCGAACATCTCGCGACCGTAGATGCCCTTCAGCGTCAGCATGTGCGTGACGACCTTGCCCCAGTCGATCGCGTAGGGCTCGCTCGGCAGGCCGAGCATCGCGATGCGGCCGCCGTGGTTCATGTTCTCGATCATCTCCGGCAGCGCCGCAGGCGCCCCGCTCATCTCGAAGCCGACGTCGAAGCCCTCGCGCATCCCGAGGCGGCCCTGCGCCTCGCGCACGCGCTCCTTCGAGACGTCGACGACGTCGTCGGCGCCCATCTGCCTGGCGAGCTCGAGGCGCGCGGGCGAGACGTCCGAGGCGACGATGAAGCGGGCGCCGACATGGCGCGCGACCGCGATCGACATGAGCCCGATCGGGCCGCACCCGGTGACGAGCACGTCTTCTCCCACGACCGAGAACGCGAGCGCCGTGTGCACGGCGTTGCCGAAGGGGTCGAAGATCGCGCCGACCTCGGGGTCGACCGGCGAGTGGTGCACCCACACGTTCTCGCCCGGGATGACGATGTACTCGGCGAACGCACCGTCGCGGTGCAGCCCGACCCCGAGCGTGCGGATGCACATCTGGCGGCGGCCGGCGCGGCAGTTGCGGCACATGCCGCAGACGACGTGGCCCTCGCCCGAGACGCGGTCGCCGACCGCGACGTCGTGCACGAGCGGGCCGACCTCGACGACCTCGCCGTAGAACTCGTGACCCGCGATGAGCGGCGTGGCGATGTTCGACGCGGCCCAGTCGTCCCACTGCTCGATGTGCAGGTCGGTGCCGCAGATGCCGGTGCGGAGCACCCGGATCTTCACCTCTGCGGGGCCGGGCGTGGGCTCGGGCCGCTCGACGAACTCGAAACCGGCGCCGGGCGCGGACTTGTACAGTGCCTTCATCGCAGGGAAACTCCAGTGTTCGGCGCACGAACCGCTGGGTGCGGCGGCTCATGCGAGAGGTCCGGTGGGTGCGCCGGATGACTCAGCCATCGTACCGGCGCGAAGTGGATTGTTTCGGGGCGCCGTCAGCTCGGAACGCCGGCGGACGCCTCGACTTGGCCCGCCTCGAAGTAGGCGACGAGGTCGCCCTCGAGCTGCGGCACCTCGAGGGTGCCGGCCTCGCCGCGCAGCGAATCGGTCGCCCTGATGCCGACCGCGACCGCCTCGCGCGCCGCGACCGGCGAGGTCGACGTGACCCCGCCGTCGCGCACGAAGCGCAGGAACTCGGCCACGAGCAGCGCATCGGCGCCGTCGTGCCCGACGTCCTCGGGCGATTCGGGCACGATGAACGTCTCGTCGGCAGGGGCCGCACCGTGGTGGCGGCGGTTCCAGAGCCCGACCTCGGAGCCCGAGACATCCCCGAAGTTCTCGATGCGGCCCTCGGTGCCGATGACCGTGTAGTTGCGCCAGTAGTCGGGCGTGAAGTGGCACTGCTGGTAGCTCGCGAGCACTCCGTTGCCGAGCCGCATGTTCACCATCGAGATGTCCTCGACGTCGATCACCGGGTTCAGTCCGGTCTGCGCGGTCGGCGGCCAGTTGTCGAGGCTGAACCAGTCGCGCATCCGCTCGCCCGAGCGGTCGCGCCGGTCGTCGATGTCGCCGTAGACGCTGAGCGAGCCCATCGCCTGCACCTCGGTCGTGTAGGCGCCCGCGAGCCAGTGGATGACGTCGAGGTCGTGCGCCCCCTTCTGCAGCAGCAGTCCCGTCGTCTTCGCGCGCTCGGCGTGCCAGTCCTTGAAGTAGTAGTCGCCGCCGTTGCCCACGAAGTGGCGGCACCAGACGGCCTTGACCTCGCCGATCCGCCCCTCGAGGATGAGCCGGCGCATGAGCAGCACCACCGACATGTGGCGCATGTTGTGCCCGACGTAGAGGCGCGTGCCGGTGCGGCGGGCGGTCTCGAGGATCGCGTCCGCGTCCTCGACCGTCACGGCGAGCGGCTTCTCGCAGAAGACGGGCACGCCCGCCTCGAGCGCCGCGATCGCGACGGGGGCGTGCTGGTGATCGGGGGTGAGCACCATGACGGCGTCGATTCCGCTCGCGAGCAGCTCGTCGAGCGAGTCGGTGACGGATGCCTCGGGCAGCGCCGCGCGGGCTTCGGCCCGCGAGCGCTCGGAGAGGTCGCAGACGGCCGTCACGCGCGAACCGCGCCCGGGGCGGTGCGCCTCGTTCACGAGGGTCGAGCGCGCGCCGAAGCCGACGATGCCGATGTTCAGATCCACGGGGTGGTGCTCCTTCAGGTGTTCCCGCACTCGCGGGGTCAAAGCGTGCGCACCGCGCGCGGCGGTGCGTCGAGATCGGTCGAGCCGCCCGGCACGAGCGACCAGGCGAACTCGTGCAGCCGGAACTCGTCATCGGGCTCGAGGGCCCGGGAGACGATGATCTCGGCCTGCCTGCGGTAGAAGTCGGTCGGGCCGACGGTGGTCAGGGTCGGCGCGACCGCCTGGGCGTCGGGGGTGTTGCCGACGCCGATCACGGCGACGTCGTGCGGCACCCGCAGCCCGAGCATGTGCGCCGCGTTGATCGCCGCGATCGCCGCGAAGTCGGTCGTCGCGTAGATCGCGGTGGGCCGGTCGTCGCGCGAGAGCAGCGCCGCCGCCGCGGTGAACGCGCTCGCCTGCGTGTTCGCGTAGGTCGCCGTGTGCTCGGGCACCACCGGCAGCCCGCGCTCGCGCATGCGTTCGAGGTACGGGGTGTACCGCGAGCCCTCGGCCGCGTGCACGGCGTCCTCGGCCACGAGGCATCCGATCGCGGTGTGCCGTTCGAGCAGGTGGTCCATCGCGAGGTAGCAGCCGGGGATCGCGTCGGAGCGGATCACGTCGAAGCCGTTCGGCTCGAGCGTCTCGCTGAAGACCACCAGGCGCTGCCCGCGCTCGGCGAGGGCCTGCACCTTGCGCTCGGCGTCGTCGGTGCCGATCGCCCCGTCGAGGTAGGCGACGTCGCTCTCGACCCGGTCGAGCGCCGCGTACCAGTCGCCGTCGGCGAGGATGAGCGTCGTGAGCCCATGCCGGTTCGCCTCCTCGTTGACGGCGGCGGCGACGGCGAGCGACCACGGGTCGCTCAGCATGTGCAGCGAGAGCTGCACCGTGTCGCTGCGCCCGGTGCGGATCGTGCGGGCGGCGCGGTTGGGACGGTAGTTGAGCTGCTCGGCCGCCTCCAGCACGCGCTTCGCGGTCGGCTCGGCGACCCCCGAGCCGCCGCCGTTGCGGCCCGAGAACACGTACGACACGGTCGCCGTCGAGACGCCCGCGAGCTCGGCGACCATGCGCAGCGTCGGCCGTCGGCGCGCCGCGGCACTGCTGCCGCCACCGCCGTTGCCGACGTGGCCGCCGCCCGTCGCCGATCCGTCCGCGTTCGTCCGCACCATCACGTCACCCCTTCGTTCCCGAGAAGGCGATGCCCTGGATGAACTGCTTCTGCAGGATCATGAACGTGATCAGCATGGGCAGCGTCGCCAGCAGTGCGCCCGCCATCAGCACAGGGTAGTCAGTGCCGTGGAGGCCGACGAGCTGCGACAGGCCCACCGAGAGCGGCATCTTCTCGGGGTCGGTCGTGACGACGAGCGGCCACAGCAGGTCGTTCCACGACCAGAGCACCGTGAAGACGGTGAGCGCCACGATGCCGGGCTTCGCGAGCGGCACCATGACGCGCCAGAAGGTCTGCCACGGGTTCGCGCCGTCGATGCGCGCCGCCTCTTCGAGCTCGGCCGGCATCGACATGAAGAACTGCCGCATGAGGAAGGTGCCGAACGCGCTGAAGATACCCGGCACGATGAGCGCCTGCAGGGTGTTGAGCCAGCCCAGGCTCTGGATGATCTCGTACTGCGGCAGCAGGTAGAGCTGCGAGGGCACCATGAGCACCGAGAGGAACAGCACGAACACCACGTTGCGCCCGCGGAACGGGATGCGCGCGAACGCGTAGCCCGCCATCGTGCAGAGCACGACCTGACCGACGGTGCGGCCGACGGTGAGCAGCACCGAGTTGAGGAACATCTGCCCGAACGGCATCGAGTCGAAGACCTCGGCGAAGTTCGTGAACACCCACGGGTCGGGGATGACGACGGGGGGCACCTGCACCGAGTCCTGGAACGTCTTGAACGCGGTGAGGGTCTGCCAGACGAACGGGAAGACCATCAGGATCGCGCCGCCCGCGAGCAGGAGGTGGACGAGCCAATGACCGCGACCCCGTCGGCCGCGTGCGGCGGATGCCCCGCGCCCGCGTTCGCTCGCGGCATCCGCGCCGGTCATCGCCCGGGTGTCGAGGGAGAGGTCACTCATAGTGCACCCACTTCTTCTGCAGGCGGAACTGCACGACCGTCAGCACCAGGATGATGATGAGCAGGAGGAACGCGATCGCCGCCGCGTAGCCCTTCTCGTTGTCGATGAACCCCGCCTGGTAGAAGAGGTACACGATCGTGCGGGTGTTCGGCATCGCCGGGTTCGACTGGCCGAGCATCATGTAGATGAGGTCGAACACCTGCAGCGCGCCGATGACGCTGATCACGCTGACGAAGAAGATGCTCGGGCTCAGCAGCGGGATGGTGATCGAGAAGAACTTGCGCACGGGGCCGGCGCCGTCGAGGTCGGCGGCCTCCATGACCGTGTCCGGGATTCCCTGGAGCCCCGCGAGGAAGATGACGATGTTCGTGCCGAGGCCCGCCCAGATGCCGACGACGGCGATGGCGACGAGCGCCGTGCTCGGGTCGGTCAGCCAGCTCTTGCCGTCGATACCGAAGACCCCGAGCACCTCGTTGAGCACGCCGTAGTCGCCGTTGTAGATCATGCGCCAGACGAGCGCGATCGCGGCCGGCATGGTGACGACCGGAATGAAGTAGAGCGTGCGGTAGACGCCGCGGCCGCGCAGGCCGGTCGTGTTCAGCAGTGCCGCGATGGCGACCGCGAGCGGGATGCCGACGAGGGCGATGACCGTGTACAGCGCCGTGTTGCGGAGCGCGCCGAGCAGTTCGGGGTCCTGGAAGAGGCGCACGTAGTTGTCGATGCCGACGAACTCCGAGCCGCCGAAGGGGCCCGACTCGGTGAACGACATGAAGAAGGTGCGCACCGTCGGCCAGAGGTAGAAGGCGAGGAGGCCCGCGGCCGTCGGGCCGATGAACAGCAGCGCCCACCACGGCGACTGGCCGGGCCCACGCCCGCGCCGGCGCCCCCGACCGGGGGCGGCGCCGAGCCGCCCCCGGTCGAGTTCGGAGATCGGCGCGCTCGCGCGCTGCGCGATCAGCTCGGTCATGGTGCTACTCCGACTCCGAGTCGAGCGCCGCCTGCATCTCGGTGGCGAGCTGCTGGAGGCCGTCCTTCGGCGAGATCGAGCCCGCCCAGACCTGCGAGAGGATCTCGCTCTCGATCGAGGTCCACGCGGCGGTGTTCTTCGAGACGGGGTAGGCCACGGCGGTGTCGAGCGCGTCGATGTAGACCTGGAGGTCGTACTGCGGCAGCGCGTCGACCCAGGCCTGCTGCTTGCCGTCGAACGCCGGGATGACGGTGCCCGAGTCGGCCATGATGTCGGACGCCGCCTCGCCGCTCGCGAAGGCGGCGAACTCCTTGGCGAGCTCGAGCTGGTCGCTCTTCGCGTTCACGACGTTGGCGAGACCGTGGATGACGCTCTGGTTGCCGTCGGGGCCCGCGGCCAGCGGCGCGACGTTCACCTTGTCGGCGATGTCGGGGTTGTCGGCGTAGGCGCCGGCGGCCCAGGAGCCGTTCTGGAACATGGCGACCTTGCCCGAGAAGAAGAGGTCCTCGGGGTTGGTGTCGGTCATCTGCTGCGCGGTGGGCGAGGAGCCGGCCGCGATGAGGTCGGTCCAGAGCTCGATGCCCGCGAGCGCTTCGGGGCTGCCGTAGCCCGACTCGGTGCCGTCGGGGCTGATGACCTCGCCGCCGGCCTGCGCGATGGAGTTGTAGTAGTTCTCCTGGCCGAACTGCGAGGCGGCGATGCCGAACTGCCCCTTGGCGGGGTCGGTGAGCTTCGCGGCGGTCGCCTTGAGGTCGTCCCAGGTCCAGCCGGCCTCGGGGTAGGCGACGCCCGCGGCGTCGAAGAGCTCCGTGTTGTACCAGAGCCCGACGGTGTCGAAGTCCTTCGGGGCGCCGAAGAGCGCGCCGTCGAAGGTGTAGAGGTCGACGAGCCCCTGCGGGTAGTCGGCCGGGTCGATGCCCTGGTCGTCGAGCGGGGCGAGCACGCCGTTCGAGGCGTAGAGCTGGAAGTTCGGGCCGTTCATCCAGAAGACATCGGGTGCCGAGCCGCCCGAGACCGAGGTCTGCAGCTTCGTGAAGTACTCCTTGTACGGCGTGGTGACGAGCTTGACGGTGACCTCGGGGTGCTCCTCCGTGAAGGCGGCGGCGATCTCCTTCATCGCGGCCTCCTGTTTCTGGTCCCAGACGCCGTACTCGAGCGTGACGGCCTCGCCGTCGCCCGCGGCCGAACCTGAGTCGCTGCAGGCGCTGAGCGCGAGTGCGGCCGTGGCGGCCAGGGCCACCGCGGCGGCCCCGCGACGGGTGATTGCACTTCGAAGCATCCGATCCTCCTTTGGATCTGTCTCTTGGTGAGGGATGGCGGTGCTGCGCCCGCCGAATGTTAATCGTTTAGCTAAACGATTAACACGTGACTGTAGCGGCGGACGCCGAACGACGCAAGCGTCAGCTCGGAACCGCGGACGATCGGTCCATCTCGGCGCGCCATCGCCGACGCGCCGCGGTGAGTTCGGCGACGACCTCGGGGTGCTCGGCCCGCACGTCGCGCTCCTCCGAGGGGTCCGCGACGAGATCGACGAGGCGGAGGCCGTCGCCCGGCTCGGTGTGCTCGACCCGCCGGATCTCCTCGGCGTGCGGCGAGCCGGGCTCGACCCAGCCGAGCTTCCACCGACCCTGCCGCACCGACCACTGCCAGCGGCAGTCCCAGTGCAGCTCGTCGCGAACCGGGCCGTCGTCGCCGCGGAGGAAGCCCAGGAGATCGTGCCCGTCGAGCCCGTCGACGTCGCCGCCCGCCGCGGCGAGCGCGGTCGCCGCGATGTCCATCGAGCTCACGAGCCCGTCGCGCACGACGCCGCCGGGCAGGGCCGCCGGCCAGCGCACGAGGAACGGCACGCGGACCCCGCCCTCGTAGAGCGTGTACTTCGAACCGCGGAGCGGGGTGTTCACCCCGAAGTTGCACCGGGAGCCGCCGTTGTCGGTCGTGTAGACGACGATCGTGTCGTCGCCGACGCCCAGCTCATCGAGCAGTTCGAGCAGGCGGCCGACCTGGCGGTCCATCAGCTCGAGCTGGGCCAGGTAGTAGGCCCGTCCGTTCGGCAGGTTCGGGCTGATCGCGCCGTCGTACCAGTCGAGGTACTCGGATGCCCCGGGGTACCAGTCCTCGAGCTTCGGCAGCCCGCGCGCCTCGAGCTCGTCGTCTGGCAGCTGCCAGCAGAAGTTGTGCACCGCGTTGAAGGCGACCATCGCGAAGAACGGCCGCTCGTCGACGGCGGCGATGAAGGCGGCGGCGCGGTCGGCGATCTCGTCGGTGAGGAACCGCTCGACCTCGACCGGCTCCCCGCCCGCCGACATGGGCTGCACCGCCATGGCCTTCGCCGCCCCGCCGTACTCGGCGACGGCCGCGCCCGAGTGACGCAGGTAGTTGAGGCGCCCCATCGACTGACCGGCGAGCCCGTAGAAGCTGTCGTCGAAGCCGTGCTGCGGCGGTGCACCGCGATCACCCTCGCGCTCGGCGCCGTAGTGCACCTTGCCGTAGTACCCGGTGCTGTACCCGACGTCGCGGAGCCGTTCGGCGAGCGAGGGGTGCTCGGGGCCCGCCATCGACGAGTCGTCGAACCAGTGCGCGCCCCAGCGTTGCTGGTAGGCGCCGGCGATGAGGCCGGCGCGCGAGGGCGAGCAGACGGGTGCGGTGACGTAGGCCTCGTCGCAGCCGACCCCCTCGGCGGCGAGGCGGTCGAGCGCCGGGGTGCGCACCTCGGGGTCGAGGCCGAGCGCCGAGCGGTCGGCGTAGCCGTGATCGTCGGAGACGATCAGGAGGATGTTCGGGCGCGGTCGGGCCGCTCCCCCGGAGTTCGCGTCATCACGCTCTTCGCCGCTGAGCAGGGCCGGCATCGCACTCCCCTTCGAGTTGTTAATCGATTAGCAGCACCCTAGTCCGGCGCATCGCCCCGCGACAAGGTCGCCGTCGCGCGCCTCCGGACCAGCGCCGGCGGCGCGCGCCTGCCGCCTCGCCTCCGCAGGCCCCCGGGGGACATCCGCAGCCCGTGCGAATCGCCACGATGGCCGTGATTCCTCGGGGGGCGGGCGGTTCCGGCGCGCGCTGAGCGCAGGGTCACTCCCTCGATCGGGGGACAAATTTGTGTTCAATATGTAGCGCGTGATGTGTAATACATGACAGTATGTCCGCGGCGCTCGACGATGACGCGCCGTCTCCGGCTCGCGCCGGGGTCAGCACAGGGTCGGGAACCCGAAGTGCCGGTTTCTCCGACCGCAAGGCAGACAACCGATGGAGGTCAACGATGACCACGACGTTCCGACGACGAGGCGGGGCGGGGGCGGCAGTCGCACTGTCGCTCACGCTCCTGTTCAGTCTCTGCACCCCACTCGCGGCGAACGCCGCACTCCCCGCCGCCACGGCGGAGACCGGCTTCGGGCCAGCGTCCGAGATCGGCACGGCCGACGCCGCGGGCGCGAGCGACTCCTCAGGCGCCGACGCCCTCGAGGCGACGGCCCCGCTGACCGCCAACGAGGCGGTGCACCGCACCGAGGCCGGCCGCGAGGTCGAACTGCCCGACCGGCCCTCGGCCGGGACCGCGAGCCGGTCGACGGCCCGAGCCGCGGCGGCGGAGTGCAGTGCCGCCGCGTTCGCCGCAGTGCAGGGCCAGGCGCTCGTCGACCTGGTCCGCGCGAGCACCACCGACTGCGTGAACGGGCTGTTCTCGGTGAAGGGCGCTGAGGCGAAGGCGATCTTCGCCGAGTCGCAGATGGTCTCGGTCGCGAACGCGCTGCGCACGGTCGCGCAGAACTACCCCGGTGACAACTCCACCTCGGCGGCGCAGCTCGTGCTGTTCCTCCGCGCCGGCTACTACGTGCAGTACTACGACGCCGAGAACGTGGGCGACTACGGCAGCACGCTGTCGAACGCCACCGCCGGGGCGCTCGACGCCTACTTCGGCAACGCACGCTCGCGCGACGTCACCGACGCGAACGGCGAGATCCTGAGCGAGGCGGTCATCCTGATCGACAGCTCCGAGCTCAACGCGCGCTACCTCGACGTCGTCGAGCGGCTGCTCACCGGCTACGACGCCGACTACGAGGCATCCTGGTGGATGCGCAACGCTGTGAACAACACCTTCACCGTGCTGTTCCGGGGCCACCAGGTGCCGGCCTTCGTCTCGGCCATCGCGGCCGACCCGGGCGTACTCACCACGCTGCGCGACTTCGCCGTGGCCCACCTCGACCTCGTCGGCGGCGACTCCGGCTTCCTGCCGTCGAACGCGGGCCGCGAACTCGCCCGGTTCCTCGGCGACGACGCCATCCGCGCTGCGGCGAAGCCGCTCGTGATCGACCTGCTCGGCCGCACCTCGCTCGGCAGCCCGACCGCGCCGCTCTGGATCGCGACCGCGACCGTCGTGAACTACTACGACGGCGACGCCTGCGCCGAGTACGGCACGTGCGACCTCGCCGACCGTGTCGCCGACGCGGTGCTGCCCGTGCGCCACGACTGCTCCGCGGGCATCACCATCCGGGCCCAGGAGATGAGCACGCAGGAGCTCGCGACGAGCTGCGAGAGCCTGCTCGCCCAGGACCGCTACTTCCACGCGGTCGCGAAGGACCCGGGTCCGGTGCCGAACGACGTCAACGACCAGATCGAGGTCGTCGTGTTCGACTCGAGCGCCGATTACGGCGACTACGCCGGTGCGATCTTCGACATCGACACGAACAACGGCGGCATGTACCTCGAGGGCGACCCCGCGGCATCCGACAACATCGCCCGCTTCATCGCCTACGAGGCCGAATGGCTGCGCCCCGCGTTCGCGGTGTGGAACCTCAACCACGAGTACACCCACTACCTCGACGGCCGGTTCAACATGCACGGCGACTTCGCCGAGAACATGCAGACCCCGACGATCTGGTGGGTCGAGGGCTTCGCCGAGTACATCTCGTACCACTACCGCGGCGAGGCGTACACCGCGGCGCAGTCGGCCGCGGCGCTCGGCACCTACAAGCTGAGCGAGCTGTTCGACACCTCGTACGACCACGGCACCGAGCGGGTCTACCGCTGGGGCTACCTCGCTGCGGCGTTCCTGCTGAACGAGCACCCGAGCGAGCTGCAGACGGTGCTCGGCTCGTATCGCGCGGGCCGCTGGGACGAGGCGCGCAGCTACCTCACCCAGACGATCGGCACGCGCTACGACGCGGAGTTCGCGGACTACCTCACGCGCTGCGCCGCGGGCGACTGCAGCGACGACCTCGGCGGGGGCGGCACCGACCCCGAGAACACTGCGCCGGTCGCCGCCTTCGAGACGAGCATCGACGGCCTCGCGGTCGCGTTCACGGATGCCTCGACCGACGCCGACGGCACGATCGCCGCGTGGAGCTGGTCGTTCGGCGACGGGCAGACCTCGACCGAGCAGAACCCCGTGGCGAGCTACGCCGCCGCGGGCGACTACACGGTGCGGCTCACCGTCACCGACGACGACGGCGCGACCGCGACGACGACGCACCAGGTGATCGTCGAGGGCGACGACGGGCCCGGCCCCGGGCTGCCCGAGTGCGACGCCGCCGACCTGCGCATGCTCGAGAACGGGTGCGTGCGGTCGGCGCGCTCGGGCTCGGCCGGCGGGACCGACCACCTGTTCGTCTGGGTTCCGGCCGGCACGCCCCGTGTGACGGTCGAGACCTCGGGCGGCACCGGCGACCTCGACCTGTACTACAACTGCTACGGCTGGGCCGACCGCAATGCGCACGTCGCACGCTCGACCGTTCCCGGCAGCACCACCGAGCGGGTCGTCGTCGAGTGGCCGCAGGCCGGATGGAACTACGTCGCCCTCACCGGCGTGACCGACTTCGCGGGGGTGAGCGTCACGGCGAGCTTCTGAGCCTTCCGGCCAATCCCGAACCCTCGTGCGGCCCGGTCCTCCGGGCCGCACGAGCGGTTCCGGGATGCGACATCCCGACGGCTCGGGTACAGTGATCGAATCGATTCGATGACTCGACCGCGACACCGATGAGGACTCCCCGATGGCAGAACCGACCGCGACCCGCCGCCCGCGCGAACTCGTCGCCTGGCGCAACGCCATCTTCGCGATCTTCTTCCTCTCGGGGCTCGGCATGGCGAGCTGGGTCGCGCGCATCCCCGCGATCCGCGACGACACCGGGCTCAGCACGCAGGGGGTCGGTCTCGTCATCCTCGCCTCCTCGGCCGGCGCGGTGCTCGGACTCATCGCCGCACCGTGGCTGCTCGCCCGGCTCGGCGCGCGCCTCGGCATGATCGGCGCGCTCGTGACCGTCTCGGCGGGGCTCGTGTTCACCGGCATCGGGGGTTCCGCCCTCCTTCCCTCGGTGCCGCTCGTGGTCATCGGCCTCGCCCTCTTCGGCTTCGGCAACGGCGCCGTCGACGTGATGATGAACGTCGAGGGCGCCGAGGCCGAGCGCGAGATCGGCCGAACGGTCATGCCGCTCATGCACGCCTTCTTCTCCTTCGGCACGGTCGCGGGCGCGGGGGTCGCGGCGGCCGCCTCCGCTGCCGAGGTGCCGGTGTCGATCCACCTCCTGGCCATCGCGCTCGGCATCGCCGTCGCCATCTTCGTCGCGGTGCGCTCAGTGCCCCTGCGAGCCGAGGTCGGCGACGACACCCACGCGGACACCCCCCGCCCGCCGTTCGCCGAGCGCCTCAGGGCCAACCTCGCCGTCTGGGGCGATGTGCGCCTCCTCCTCATCGGGGTCATCATGCTCGGCATGTCGTTCGCCGAGGGCTCGGCCAACGACTGGCTCGCCCTCGCCGTCGTCGACGGGCACGGCTTCGACGCGACGATCGGCGCGATCATGTTCGGCGTGTTCACGGTCTCGATCACGGCAGCCCGCGTCGTCGGCGGGCCGGTGCTCGACCGGTACGGGCGCGTGCCGGTGCTGCGCGTCCTCGCGATCGTCGGCATCATCGGGCTCTCGCTCTTCATCTTCGGCACCGAGACCTGGATGCTCGTCGTGGGCACCGTGCTCTGGGGAGTCGGCTCCTCGCTCGGGTTCCCAGTGGGCATGTCGGCCGCCGCCGACCACCCGACCGACTCGGCGGCGCGCGTGAGCGCGGTCGCGATCATCGGCTACTGCGCCTTCCTCACGGGCCCGCCCCTGCTCGGGTTCATCGGCCAGCAGTTCGGCATCCTCAACGCGCTCCTCGTCATCCTCGTGCTGCTCGTGCTCTCGTTCCTCGCGGCCCCGGCCGCGCGCGAACGCAGCCGCGTCGCATCCTCCTGACCCGCCCGCCGGCCTGGCGCCCGAGCACACCCGTTCCGGGGGTCGCCCGAGCACACCCGTTCCGGGGGTCGCCCGAGCACCCGTTCCGCGGTTCGCCCGAGCACCCCTTCCGGGGTTCGCCCGAGCACACCCGTTCCGGGGGTCGGATTCCGTCAGGATCAGGGCGCACTCACGGCCGCGCTGTCGCAGAACGACCCCCCGAGCGGCGGATACACTCGTCGGGTGCGTCTCGTCATCGCCCGCTGCTCCGTCGACTACGCGGGGCGGCTCCAAGCCCACCTCCCGCTCGCGACCCGCCTGCTCATGGTGAAGGGCGACGGCAGCCTCCTCGTGCACTCCGACGGCGGCAGCTACAAGCCCCTCAACTGGATGAGCCCGCCCTGCACCCTCGCGACGAGCGAGCCCGACGACGAGCAGCGCGCGGCCGGCATCGTCGAGCTGTGGACGGTCACGCACAAGAAGACGGCCGACCGCCTGATCGTCTCGATCCACGAGGTGCTGCACGACTCCGCGCACGAGCTCGGCATCGACCCCGGCCTCCAGAAGAACGGCGTCGAGGCGCACCTGCAGAAGCTGCTCGCCGAGCAGATCGAGCTGCTCGGCGAGGGGCACCGCCTGGTGCGACGCGAGTACATGACGGCGATCGGCCCGGTCGACATCCTCGCGACGGATGCCTCGGGCGCGAGCGTCGCCGTCGAGCTGAAGCGTCGCGGCGACATCGACGGCGTCGAGCAGCTGACCCGCTACCTCGAGCTCATGAACCGCGACCCACTGCTCGCCCCCGTCACCGGGGTGTTCGCCGCGCAGGAGATCAAGCCGCAGGCGCGCACCCTCGCCGAAGACCGCGGAATCCGCTGCCTGGTGCTCGACTACGACGCGATGCGCGGCGTCGACGACGGCGACTCGCGGCTGTTCTGAGCGGGCCGCGCGCCGTGATCCCGTCGTCCGTCACGGCGCGGCGCAGCGGCATCCGCGTGCCGAACTCACCGCCTGAACACTCGCTGCGGGTTCGCTGAGGCCTGCCGCAATACGAGCATCACTCGAATTCTCGCGTCCTAGGATGTCACGGTGACTTCCCCGACCCTCTCCCCCACTCGTACGTGGTCGGCCGTGCTGTTCGATCTCGACGGCACCATCATCGACTCCGCCGCCGACATCACGGGCTCCCTCGCGCACATGTTCGCCGAGATGGGCCTGCCGGTGCCCTCCGACGACACGCTGCGCACCTACGTCGGCCCCCCGCTGCTCGACAGCCTCCGCATGACGGCCGGCTTCGACGACGCCGAGGCCTGGGAGGCTCTGAACGTCTACCGCGACCACTACGGCGAGCACGTGCTGCGCTCGCCCGTGTTCCCCGGCGTCGCCGGCGTGCTCGAGCGGCTCCACGCGGCGGGGGTGCCGATCGCCCTCGCGACCTCGAAGCCCGAGCGGATGGCACGCCAGGTGCTCGACCACGCCGGCCTCAGCGAGTACTTCACCGTGATCACCGGGGCGAGCGACGACGAGTCGCGCAGCACGAAGGCCGACGTCGTCGCCGAGGCACTGCGCCGCCTGCAGTCGCAGGGCGTCGACACCGCGAACTCCGTCATGGTCGGCGACCGCGGCTACGACACCCTCGGCGCGCTCGCCAACGGGGTGCCGACGATCCTCGTCGAATGGGGCTACGGCTCGCCCGCCGAGGCCGGCGACGCGATGGCGGTCGTGCACTCGGCCGACCAGCTGCGCTCCCTGCTGCTCGGCTGAGCGCTCCGCGATCGAGCACCCTCGAGGACGAGGGGCCCGACTCGGAATCACCACCGCGCAGCTGTCGTAATTCCGCCAAGTGGCGGGATCACGACACCAGAAAACCGCACGCGTCGTCCGATCCGCGCCGTTCCGCGCAACGACCGTGCGAAGTTCTCCACAGATTCGATACAGCTCTTCCATAGACACGTCTGCTCACGGCAGTATGCCGATTACGTCCGTCCACCGACGGGCGCCGTGCGTGTCTCGACGGTCACCTCCGCCGAGTCACTCGAAGGGAGAAGCATGTCTGGATTCACCAGCCGCGCGCGCAAGCGTGCGGTCGCGGTCGTCCCGGTGCTCGCACTCGCCGCCACCGGAATGGTGTCGTTCGGAGTCAGCACCGCTGCCGCGGCTGAATCACCGGTATCGCCGCCGGTGATCAGCGACTCGGAGTACTACATGAACTACGTCGCCCCCCGTGCGGAGGCGGTCGTGGGTGCCGACGACGAAGCCGCCTTCGACATCCACGGCAACAAGGTCGTCACCCCGAGCGCCGAGGACGCGCTGGCGACCGCCATGGAGATCGACGCGAAGTTCGCCGCAGGCAACCCGCAGGCCGCGGGCGGCCTCGCGAAGCTCGAGAACAAGTCGAACGAGACGGGCAAGAGCCCGAAGCAGCTCAAGCAGGAGCAGCTGAAGGCGAACAAGGACGCCAAGAAGCCGAAGAAGTCCCCCAACTACAAGCAGGCCGACGTCACCCAGGAGGCCAAGCTCCTCACGATCCTCGTCGAGTTCAACGACGCGGCGAACGACGACTTCACCGGCAGCTACGTCCCGACCGAGTTCGGTGCGACCACCTGCAAGCCCGGCAACGTCCAGAACGGCCCCCTCCACAACGGCATCCCCAACCCCGCCGACTACGAGCTCGAGGACAACAACTCGATGTGGGTGCCCGACTTCTCGTCGGAGCACTTCAACAAGATGCTCTTCACCGACGAAGGCATCACCGAGCGCGTCCGCACCGACCTCACCGGCCCCGACGGCAAGCCCGGCTTCGACATCTCGGGCTACACGATGAAGTCGATGTACGAAGAGATGTCGCGCGGCGCCTACACCGTCACCGGTGAGGCGACCCCGTGGATCACGGTCCCGCACTCCGAGGCGTACTACGGCGCCACGGTGTGCCACCAGAACGAAGAGGGCGTCTACGAGGCCGGTCCCATGCAGGACCAGCAGGGCCACCCCTCCAACCCCAAGGGTCCCGGCCAGCTGCCGATCGACGCGGTCGCAGCCCTCGCCGAGGCGCAGCCCGACTTCCCCTGGGCCGACTACGACATCGAGGACCAGGGCGACCGCGACGGCGACGGCAACGTCAACGAGCCCGACGGCGTGATCGACCACGTCGTGCTCGTGCACGCCGGTGAAGACAAGTCCGGCGGCGGCGGCGCGCAGGGCACGTACGCCCTGTGGGCGCACTCCTCGGCGGTCCTCGGCGGCGCGACGATCCCCGGCACCGACCTCCAGCTCTCGAACTACATCGTGCAGCCCGAGGACTCGGGCGTCGGCGTGTTCGCTCACGAGTACGGCCACGACCTCGGTCTGCCCGACCTCTACGACACCTCGAACGCCGGCAGCAGCGACATCGACTTCTGGGACCTCATGAGCTCCGGCTCGCACGCGGGCCCCATCTTCCAGTCGATGCCGACGCACATGGGCCTCTGGGACAAGTGGGTGCTCGGCTGGGCCGACCCGCAGGTCGTGAACCCCGGTGACGACGAGACCACCGTCAAGGTCGGCCAGAACTCGCGCCCCCTCAAGGGCAGCGAAGACGGCGTGAAGGTGAACCTCCCCGACAAGACCGTCACCCTCGCCGCCCCGCACGGCGGCGAGAACATGTGGTACACCGGCGCCGACCAGGACTGGGGCGACATCCGCATCGAGCGCAAGCTCGACGTGGGCGCCGACGCCAAGTTCTGGATGTGGAACAACTTCGTGATCGAGTCCGACTGGGACTTCGGCTTCGTCGAGATCTCGACCGACGGCGGCACCACGTGGACCGACCAGAAGGTGTTCAACACCGACGGCACGGAGGCCACGACCCCCGACGGCTACCCCGACCCGAACGGCAACCTGCACGGCTTCGGCGACCGCAAGTACGGCCTCACGGGTGACTCGCACGGCTGGCAGCACCAGTACGTCGACCTCTCGGCCTACGCCGGCCAGTCGATCGACCTCCGCCTCCGCATGGCGACCGACGCCGCCTTCCAGGAGCGCGGCTGGTTCGCCGACGACTTCTCGCTCACGAGCGGCGACACCACCACGTGGAGCGACGACGTGGAGTCGGGCGAGAACGGCTGGACGCCCAAGGTCGGCAGCTTCGCCGACACCACCGGCCCCGGCTGGCGCATCGACACCGGCACCTCGGTCAAGGCGCAGTACTACCTGGTCGAGTGGCGCAACTTCGACGGCTTCGACGAGGGCCTGAAGTACGGCTACAACTCCGTCTACAGCGACGGCGCCTGGAAGGTCGAGAAGCTCGCGTACAACGCGCCGGGCGCTCTGGTCTGGTACCGCGACACCACGTACGGCAACTCGAACCAGATCCTCTCGAACGAGGCGGCGCTGCCGAGCTACGGTGCGAAGGGCGGGCTCCTGCTCGTCGACAGCCACTTCAACCCGCTGCAGCGCACCGGTGCCGCGGCCGACGCCGACCCGTCGACGCTGAACATCATGCCGTCGCGTGCCCAGTCGTCGAACGCGTCGTTCGGTCTCACCAAGACGTACCCGTTCACGGAGTGCTTCATCGGTGGCACCGGTGACGAGTTCTGCACCGACATCGCGGCCCTCGACCCGGTGAGCACCTTCACCGACGACCGCGGCTGGGTGCCCGGCTTCGCACTCAACGAGGCGACCGGCGGGCTCTTCTACCGCGACCGTGACGCGTCGACCGTCGTTCCGTCGGTCGGCAACGCCCAGTACAGCACCCCGCTGTACGACCTCGCCGGAAACCGTCTGCCCGACTACGACGGCGTCGACGTGGGTGTCGGGCCGTTCGGCTCGGGCAACCCGGCCGACGACGGCGTGGGCTACGGCACCGTCATCTCGGTGAAGAAGGCCTTCAAGGGCAACACCGCGGCGCTCATCAGCATCACGCCCCCCGCGGCGGGCTGAGCGGCAACGCACCAACGCAGTACCGACGAGGCGTCGGCCCCTCCGGGGGTCGGCGCCTCGCCGCGTTCGGCGGGCGAACGGGGAGGCCGGGCGGGCGCGGACGCAGGGCGGGCGAACGGAGACACCGGGCGGGCGCGGACGCCGGGGCTACGCCCTGGCGAACCCGTCGATCACCCGTTCCAGCATCGCCGCGAACTCTTCATCGCCGCCGCCGTCCAGTGCGAGACCGGTGGTCTGCTCGACGAGCGGATGGCGTGAATCCGACCAGAGCGGCTGCACCGCCGACACCTCGACCGGCGCCGCGCGGCGGGCCGTCTCGAGCGCCGACTGGCCGACGACGAAGGCGCGCACGGCGTGGCCGGCGCGAGCCGCGTCATCGACGGTGAGGCCGGCCTCGACGAAGCTCTCGATGAGGCGTTCGGCGAGCGAGAGCGCGTTCGGGCCGTCGAGAGGCCCGCTCGTGACGAGCACGAGCGATCCCGAGTGCTCGGCGAGCTTCGCACGCAGCGCGAGCGCGACCGCGACGACCCGGTCGCGCCAGTCGGGCGCCGAGGCATCCGAGACGCCGGTGAGCAGATGCTCGACCATCGCCTGAAGCAGGGCGTTCTTCGACGCGAAGTAGGTGTACATGGCCGTCGGGGTGAGGCCGAGCGCACCGGCGACACCGCGCACCGAGACGGCGGCGACGCCCTTCTCCTCGAGGATCTCGAAGGCGGCGTCGACGATGTCGGACTGGCTGACGCTGCGCCTGGGGCCGGGCTTCATATGCGGTGATGCTCCTCGTGGTCGACGATCAACGGTACTCGACCCCGGGCACGCCGCCGGCCCTCGAACGCCGCTATCGCAAGCAGCTCGATTCGGAGATCGCCGACATCTCGAACCTGGGCGGTCCGTATGCCGGGGCGACGACGGCCGCGCTGTTCCTCGCGCACTTCGTCGGCGAGACCCCGTGGGCCCATCTCGACATCGCCGGCACGATGCAGTCCGACACGGACGACTCGTGGCGTTCGAAGGGCGCCACCGGGTTCGGTGCCCGCATCCTCATCGAGGTGGCTCGGGGGTTCCGGGCGGGCGCGTGACCACGTCGCCGCACACGCGCGAACAGCCCGGAGAGCACGCGTCAGCGAACCAGCCGCACGGTCATGATGTCCCACAGCTCGAACGGAGCTTCGGCACCGTCGGGTTCGAAGCCGTTCCGTCGATAGAACGCCCGGGCCCTCGTCTCGCCCGCCATCGCCCAGAGGAAGGCGGGTCGCTCGCCGATCGCGGCGTCGAGCAGCGCCTGGCCGAGTCCCGTGCCCTGATGGGCCTCGAGCAGGTACAGCCCCTTGAGCTCGAGATCGCGCGGCGCGTCGGGATCGTCGGCGGCATCGACGGAGCGGGCGTCGGCGAAGCCGACGATCCGGTCGCCGTCGACGGCGACGACGACGGTCCGCTCGGGCCCGTCGGCGTCGTCGAGCACCTGCCGCCACCCCTCGATGCGCTGTTCGAGCGTCCACGCCTCGATGCGCTCGCGCGTGACGAACCCCGAGTCGATGTAGGTCGCCTGGTGGCTCTCCCAGTGCATCCGGGCGATGCCGGGCGCGTCGTCGGGCCGCGCCGCGCGGATCATCGGGGAGGCGCCGGAGGTGGTGCGCTCGTCGGCGGGCGTCATCGGAGGAGTCGTCAATCGAGCAGGCGCGCGCGGAGGCGCTCGAGGTCGGATGCGGTGAGCCCGTTGCCGAGGAGGAACCCGGCGACATCGAGGCCGTCGAGGAACTCCTCGAGCTCTCGGACGCGGCGGGATTCGAGCTCGCCCGACTCGTCGGCGGCGATCTCCTCACCACTCGCGACGGTGTGCTCGGCGATCGCGTTGACGGCGGCGAGATAGTCGGCGACGATCGCCCCCCGGTCGACCTCGCACAGCTGCAACAGCATCGCGGCGATCATGCCCGTGCGATCCCGGCCGTGGGCGCAGTGGAAGATCACGGCGCCGTCACCGGCTTCTGCGCCTCGGTCGGCGAGGTCGCCGAACACCGCCGTCACGAGCTCGGGCCATCGTTCGAGCACTTCGGAGTAGTAGCCGGGCGTGTCGAGCCGCGGCCACCTGGCCATGAACTCGGCGTCGGACTGGTCCTCGATCGGGCGGTGGTGCCTCGTGAACGGAGCGTCGATCGCGGCGCCGACCTCGTCGTCGTTGCGAAGGTCGATGATGGCGCGCACGCCCTCGTCGTAGAGTTCGGCGCGCCCTGCTGCGCCGAGCCCGTCGAGCTTCGCCGAGCGATAGATCCGCCCGCGCCGGGTGGTTCCACGTGCACCGTCGAGCCCGCCGAGATCCCACGTGTTCGGAAGCTCGGCCCAGCTCATGCGACGCGTCATGCGCTCGACGCTACCGGACCCATTCACACGCACGACCCGGCGCCGCCCCGTCGAATCACCAAGGGCGAGCGCCGGGGACCACGGGTGTCGACCATTACGTCACTGATACGCGAGCGGTATCACCTCCCGACCCGCGATAGATCTCTCCGACCGCCCAACCACCGATACCACCCGCATATCAGTGACGTAGTCGGCGCGACGGGGTCGTCCGCTTCGCGGCTCGGCCGGCGAACCCGCACTCTGGCGGCCGGTTCACCGCGCCGACGGTCCGTTCAGCGCAACGCGCCGGCGCGGTAGGCGGCTTCGGTGCGGGTCGCGGCGCCGAGCTTGCGCAGGATGGCCGAGACGTGCACGGAGGCCGTCTTGCCGCTGATGAAGAGCCGCTCGCCGATCTGGCGGTTGCTGAGGCCCTCGGCGATGAGTTCGAGCACCTGACGCTCGCGCGCGGTGAGTTCGGCCGTCGCGGCGGCATCGGCGTCGGATGCCGCCGCCCCGGCGATGCCCGCGACCTCGCCCCCGGCCGCGCGATGGGCACCGTCGAGCACGATCGCCGCGGTCGCCGCGACGCGTTCGACCCGCTCGCGAACGGCGGTGACCCCGCCGGCCTCGGCGCGGTCGAGCGCGAGTTGCAGCGTCGCCCGGGCGGAGGCGCGATCGGCCGCCGCCAGTTGCGCCTCGCCGAGGCGCAGCAGTGCGTACGGGTGGAGGTAGCGGGGGACGCCTTCGCGCTCGGTGACGTCGACCGCTCGCCGCCACGCAGCTGCATCGGTCCCGGGTACCTGCGCGCCGGCTCCCTCGGACGCCTCGGCGAGTTCGGCCTCGACCAGCGCGACCCAGATCTCGTGGTGCGGCCAGAACGACGCCGCCTCGAGCAGCTGGCGGATCCTGGCGACCGACGACCCGGCCTCGTCGGCGACCCCCTCGGGCACCGCATGCGGCCGCGCGGCGATCGCGGCGATGATGCGAGCGGCGACCCAGAATCCCGGGTGGGCGTAGCCGGGGTGCAGCGGGTGCTGTTCATGGAGGATGCCGCGGATCTCGCCCCACGCGCCCGCGAGGTCGTCGTTCGCGAGCGCGACCTCGGCGGCCATCTGCCCGACCGCGAGCCGGGTCTGCATCTCGACCTCCTGCACCGCCGCCATCATCGGCCTGACGCGGCGCAGCGCATCGGCCGCGCCGGTGGGGTCGCCGCGCCACAGCATCGACCAGATGCGGGCCCGCTGCAGGTAGACGGTGAACGGCCCAGGAGGGTCGAGCGAGAGCGCCCGCTCGATGATCTCGCCCCCGCGCTCCCATTCGCCGAGCGCGAAGAGCGGGTCGACCGCGTTCGACGCGAGCAGCACGCCGGAGCTTCGCTCGACGCCCTGGGCGCGGGCCCGCCCGAGCCCGTCTTCGGCGAGGCGCACGGCCTCGGTGTAGTCGCCGATGAGGTACGCGATGTCGGAGGCGTTGACCCAGTACCGCAGGAGTGCGGCTCCGTCGCCCTCGGCGAGCTCGCGGGCCTCGGCGAGCATCTCGAGTCCGCGGTCGACCTCGCCGCGCACAGCACGGCTGACGGCCGCGATGTTCATCGAGATCGAGGCCGAGCGCGGCAGGTCGTGTTCGAGCGCGACGGCGAGACCGCGCTCGGCCGTCTCGATCGCCTCACCGGTGCGCCCTTCGATCATGAGTCGCCCCGCGAGCGTCGCGAGCGACCCCGCCAGGATCTCGGGGTCGCCGTCGTCGCCGAGCACCTCGAGCCCCTCTTCGAGAAGGGGGATCGAGCCGGGCTTACCGATCGCCGCGAGGTAGAGCGCCTTGTCACGGAGGAACCTCGGGTACTGCGGCTCGTCTCTGGGGCACTCGGCGAGCGCGGCCTTCACCAGGGCGAGCCCGCGCTCGACCTCACCCGCGTTGCGCAGGTGCGAGGCCGTGCGGCCCATGAGCTCGAGCTTGCCCATACCGGCGGCCGTCTCGGGGTCGGGCACGACGTCCCACAGTTCGAGTGCGCGCTCGCCCAGTTGGGCTGCCGTGGCGTAGGCCGCTGCGGCGCGGGCCTCGCGCATGGCCTGCAGCGTCGCCGGGAACGCGCGGACCGCGTTGTGCGCACCGAGCCAGTGGTACGAGATCTCGGCGGCCAGGCGGCGCGAGCCGGCCTCGGCTGCGGCCTCGTACGCCTCGGCGTAGCGGGCGTGGAACCGGGCTCGCTCCCCCGGCAGCAGATCGTCGAGGATCGCCTCGCGCACGAGCGCGTGGCGGAACGAGTAATCGTCGCCGTCGATCGTGATGACGCCGTAGAGCACGCACTGGCGGGCGGCGTCGTCGAGCTCGGCGTCATCGCCGTGGTAGACCTGCGCGAGCAGGGCGTGCGAGACCCGCACCCCGCCGGTCGAGATGAGGCGCAGCAGCGCCTGGGCGGACTCGGGCAGCCGCTCGTACCGGGCGAGCAGCAGTTCGCGGAGGGTGTCGGGCACGAAGCCCTCGTCGCGGCAGCCGTCGATGCCGACGAGCTCTTCGACGAAGAAGGGGATGCCGTCGCTGCGACGGAAGACCGTCTCGAGCACCCGGTCGTTCGGCGCCTCGTCGACGATGAGCGACTTCACGAGCCGCTTCACCTGCGCCTTCGACAGCCGCCCGAGCTCGAGGCGCTCGACCCAGCGGTCGCGCTCGGCCTCGGAGAGGAAGGAACGCACCGGGTGCCCGCGGGTGACGTCTTCGGTGCGGTAGCTGAGGACGGTGAGCACCCGGCTGGAGCCGAGGGCGCGCAGCAGGAAGCGCAGCAGCGCGAGGCTCGCCGCGTCGATCCAGTGGAGGTCTTCGATCACGAACACGATCGGCCGCTCGCGCGAGAAGGTCTCGAGGAGCACCGCGATGCCCTCGTGCAGCTGCCCCGCGGCGATGCCCGCCCCAGGCGCACCGACCTCGCCCGATTCGGCAGCGAGCTCGGGCAGCAGGGCGACGAGCGCCGCCCGGCCCGGGCCGACCGCCTCGAGCACGGGCGCCGCGCCGACGTCGGCGACGAGCGCCCGCAGCGCCGTCTTGACCGGGGCGTACGGCGCCGCGACACTGCCGAGGTCGACGCACTGGCCAGCGAGCAGCCTCACGTCGCTCGGGAGGTGCCGCTCGAATTCGCGGATGAGGCGGGTCTTGCCGATGCCGGCCTCGCCGCCCACGATCACGGTGAACGGCGCGCCCGCGCGCACCTCGTCGAGGCGCTCGTCGAGCCGCGAGAGGTCGGCGCCGCGGCCGATCATGGCCGCTGCTGACATGGTCACGATCTCATCGTGCCACGGCCCGGCGACATGCGCCTCGGCGCGACCCGAGTCGTCGGCGGCCTCGAGCGCCGATGCGGCCGCCGCCGCCATGGCGCTCACCGCACGGCGAGACGCAGGCCGCGGCGACCGAGCGCGCGGTGACGGGCGACCGGCTCGGCCTGGTGCGCCTGCTCGCTCGCGACCGCCCGCTCCTCGGCTGCGAGGCGGTGGGCGATGCGCCGCTCGGCCTGCAGCAGGTTCGCCTCGTGGGTGTGCACGGCGAGCAGTTCCGCTGAGTACTGCATGGTCATTCCTTCGTCTCGGTCGATCGTTCGATCTGATGTTCCGATGGTGCTCGCTAAGGCACCCGGGGCTCATCGGACGATCGCCCTATTTCGTGTCGGGGCGCCTCGGAGGGCGCTCCCGGCCGCCGCGTCAGCGGGGCATCGTCGGCAGACGGCGCAGGCCGTCGCGGCGGAACTGCACGAACGCGGCGACGAGCGCCGACGCGCCGATCAGCCCCAGCATGAGCATGGTCGCGAGCATGGTGAACCCCCTTTCATCACGAAAGCCTGCGGGAGCCCACCGCGCGCGTCGTCAGCGCACGCACCGATTCGGGCAGGGGCGTACCCGCCGGGGTCAGCCCGGAGGGCTGCGGCCGGCCCCACACCCGCTCGAGCGGCACGACGCCCGCCCACTGCGCGTGGTCCTCGCCGTCGTCGAGGGCCTCGGATGCCCCGTGCGCACGCGTCTTCATGACGACGTCGTCCAGCGCGAGCCGGAGCACCCGCGTCGCCGCGACCTCCTTGCGCCGCATCCCGCGCACCTCGGCGGAGCGCCCGGGCATGAGCCGCTCGGAGAGCGCGAGCAACGCGGCATCCGCCTCGTCGGGGCCGACCTCGTCGAGCACGCCGTACGCGACCGCACTGCGGTAGTTCATCGAGCTGTCGAAGAGCGAGCGCGCGTAGACGAGGGCGTCGAGCGCGGTGACCGAGAAGGCGACCGTGGCCCGTTCGGCGGCGGCGCGGAGGGCGAACCCGCCGCCGGTCGAGCCGTGCACGTAGATCGCCTCGCCGATGCGCGCGTAGCCCATCGGCACGACGATCGGCACGCCGTCGGCGACGGCGGCGAGGTGGCCGACGAATTCGCCGTCGAGCAGCTCGACGAGGGCGGCGCGGTCGGTGGTCTGGCGTTCGGCGAGGCGGCGGATGCGTCGTGCCGGGCGGTCGGCGGATGTGTCGATCGTGGTCATGGATCGAGTTTCGGACGTACACTGGCCTCGCCTGCAATCCAGTTGCTGCAGTTTCGACCAGTCCAGTGAGGAGTCTCCCGTGGACGGCCCCCTGCTCGTGCTCGACCGCCGCGACGGCGTGCCGCTCGGTGCCCAACTCGTCGACGGGCTCCGTCGGGGCATCCTCGGCGGACTCCTCGCCCCCGGCGATCCCGTTCCCTCCACGCGGTCGCTCGCGGCCGAACTCGGCATCTCGCGCAGCTCGGTCGTCGCCGCGTACGAACAGCTCGCCGGAGAGGGCTACCTCGAACTGCGTCAGGGCGCGCCGACCCGAGTGGCCCGGCTCGTCGTCGAGCCAGGGGCATCCGCATCGTCGCCCGACTCGCCGAGACCGACGGGCCGAACCGCTCCGGCCAACCTCCCGCACGACGAAGAACGCGCGCACCATCGCATCGACCTGCTCCCGGGCAGCCCGTCGACCGCCCGCATCGATGAACGGGCCTGGCGCTCCGCCTGGCGCCGGGCCGCCGCGGCACCGATCCCCCGGGTGTCGCCGCCGCGCGCGGGTCTCGCCGGCCTGCGCGCCGAGATCGCCTCCCACCTCCGCCAGGCCCGCGGGGTCGGCTGCACGAGCGACGACATCGTCGTCACCGCGGGCACGAGCGACGCGCTGGGCCTGCTCGGCGCCGCGCTCATCGAGCTCGCGCGCGAGCGCGGCGAACACGGTGGACCGCGCGACGCGCCGACGGTCGCCGTCGAGCACCCCGGCTACCCCTCGGCGCGGCGCCTGCTCGAACGGCGGGGACTCCTGATCGCCCCGCTGCCGGTCGACGCCGACGGCCTCGATCTCGACGCGCTGCGGCGGATGCCCCGCCCTCCGCAGGCCGTCATGGTCACCCCGAGTCACCAGTACCCGCTCGGCGGGCGGCTGCCCGTGGCATCCCGGCTCGAACTCATCGACTGGGCGCGCGCGACCGGGGCGCTCGTCATCGAGGACGACTACGACAGCGAGTTCCGCCACCTCGGGGCGCCGTTGCCCGCGCTCGCGTCGCTCGACCGGCTCGGCGCGGCGAGCGGCGGCACGGGGCCCGGCACCGAGCGCAGCGCCGAACGCACCGTGCTCGTCGGCAGCTTCTCGAAGGTGCTCACCCCCTGGCTGCGCCTCGGCTACCTCGTGATGCCGGGCGACGCGGCGCTGCGCGCCGCCGTCCTCCGGATCCGTGCCGACGAACCGTGCCCCGTCGCCGGTCCGATGCAGGAGGCCATGCGGGCGTTCCTCGCCTCAGGCGCCCTCCGCCGTCACATCGCCGCCACCCGACGCGACTACGCGCACCGTCGACGCATGGTGCAATCGGTGCTCGGCGAACTGCCCGGCGCACCGCTCAGCGGGCTCGACGGCGGCTTGCACGCGGTCGTCGGGCTGGAGGATGCCGAGACCTCCGCCGCGATCGTCGCCCGCCTCGCCGACGAGGGCATCGGCGTGGCTCCGCTCGCCGACTACTCCGCGGTCCCGAGCGATCGGCCGGGCGGGATCGTCTTCGGCTACGCGGGCGTCGGCGACGCCCTGCTCGGCGAAGGGCTCTCACGCATCCGTGCGGCGCTCATCGACGCCCTCGACCCCGCCCGACGCGAGGGCTAGGGTGGGGCTGAGGGCGAGGCATCCGGATGTGAACGAGATCGTCACGATCGAACCGTGGAACCCGTGGCCGCTCGCGATCCCCATCGTGATCGCCGTGGCCGGCATCGTCGTGTCGAGCCTCGGTACCCGGCGACGGTCGAAGCCCGTGCGCGAGCTCGGCTCGGGGGTCTTCCTGATCGCGATCGTGGCCTTCGCCGCGATGTTCGGCGTGATGCCGGGCTCCTGGGATCAGGGCGAGCGCGCGAAGGCGCTGATCGCGGTCGGCTACGCCTCGCCGACGTTCTCAGGCGAGCAGGTCGTCGGCCCGGGCGAACCTGCGGCCGTCGCGTTCCAGGCCGAGCGCGACGGCGAACGCGTGCGCGGTGTGCTCAGGCACCAGGGCGACTCGCAGTGGGAGATCGCCGAGATCGAAGACGACACCTGATCGGGCTGCCGCGGGCGGATGCCTCCATCCCGTTCCTCGCAGGCCCGCCGGTGGGCGGCGGGGAGGATGCCCTCCCCGCCGAGCGGACTAGTTGCCGGCCAGTGCCTGGTCGGTGTCCTTGATCGCCTGCATCATCTTGCGCAGCGACTCGCCCATGTCGGAGATGCCCTCGATCGCCTTCTCGAGACCGGTGGTCAGCTCCGTGTAGCCCTCGCCGAACTTGCCCGACGCGTGCTGCGTCTTGAAGTCGTCACCGAGCAGACGGTCCACATCGTCCTTCAGACGACGCAGCACGTCGCCGATCTCCTCACGGCCCGAGTCGAGACGACCGGCCATCGACTCCATCTCACCGTACGACGCCTTGAAATCAGCCATCATCAACCCCATCCATCAGAATCCTCGCCGCCCGGACGGGCGACCTCCATGAGACTAACCGTCCCCCGAAACCCGGAGAATGGGCAGCACTCCCCATCCGCCCCCGGGCGACGATATCGTCGGAACAGCACTCTGGTGGGAGCACCCGAGACGGCGAGGAGGCCGGCATGACCGAGGTCGTCACCATCGCGCCGTGGAACCCATGGCCGCTCGTGTTCCCGCTGCTCGTGCTGATCGCCGGCGCCGTCGTGATCGTCATCGGCGTCAGCCGCAAGAAGTCGCGCCTGATCGAGCTCGGCGTGTTCGTCGCCGTCGGCGGCGTCATCGCCGGCGGGCTCATGACCTGGGGACTCTCGCAGGCATGGGACGCCGAGGCCCGGCGCAGCGTGCTCGACGGGTACGGCTACACCGAGACCGAGTTCACGACCGACGGCGACCGGTCGGGTGACCAGCCGGTGCTCGAGTTCGTCGGCGTGCTCGACGGACAGCACGGTGAGCTCGGGGAGCTCCGCCATGTCTCCGGCGACCGGTGGGAGCTCGTCGAGTTCTGAACGAGCCGGGTCAGTCGAACAGCCGCCGACCGACGGGGCGTTCCCGAAACGCGAGCGAGCACGTAGCGTGGGGAAGGTGCTGACTCCTCCCGTGCCGAAGAAGCGACCGATCGAACGCGAGCACCACGGCGACGTCGTGGTCGACGACTACGAATGGCTGCGCGACAAGGACGACCCCGAGGTGCTCGCCCACCTCCACGAGGAGAACGCCTTCACCAAGGCGCGCACCGAGCACCTCTCCATCCTGCAGGAGCAGATCTTCGAGGAGATCAAGCACCGCACGAAGGAGACCGATCTCTCGGTGCCCACCCGCGAGGGCGACTGGTGGTACTACAGCCGCACCGTCGAGGGGCAGCAGTACGGCATCCACTGCCGGGTGCCCGCCAGCGGCGCCGACGACTGGGAGCCGCCCGTCACCGACGACTCGGGCGCTCCGCTGCCCGACGAGCAGATCCTGCTCGACGACAACGTCGAGGCCGAAGGGCACGAGTTCTACGCGCTCGGCAGCTTCGACCTCACGGCCGACGGGCGAACGCTGCTCTACGCCGTCGACGTCGAGGGCGACGAGCGGTACACGATCCGGCTTCGATCATTGGATGACTCGGGCCGCGAGTTCTCCGATGTGATCGAGGGCACCGCGGCGGGCGCCGTGTTCGACCCGAGCGGCCGCTACCTCTTCTACGCGACGGTCGACGAGGCCTGGCGCCCCGACACCATCTGGCGGCACGAGGTCGGCACCGAGGCATCCGCCGATGTGGCGATCTTCAGCGAGCCCGACGAGCGCTTCTGGCTCGGCGTCGGGCTCACCCGCAGCCGCAAGTACCTGGTCATCGAGGCGGGCTCGAACGTCACGAGCGAAACCCTGCTGCTGGATTCCTCGGACCCGACCGGTTCGTTCGAGGTGGTCTGGCCGCGCAAGGACGGCGTCGAGTACGACGTCGAGCACGTCGTCGCGGGCGACCGGGACCGGCTGCTCATCACCCACAACGACGGGGCCGTGAACTTCGAGCTCGTCTCGGTCGCGGCCGACGACCCGCAGGGGCCGCGCCGCATGCTGCTGGCCCACAACCCCGAGGTGCGCATCGAGGGCGTCGACGGGTTCCGCGACTTCGTCGCCCTCGAGTACCGCCGCGACGGGCTGCCGCGGGTCGCGGTCGCGAAGGTGCCCGCGAACGGCCTGCCGGCCGGCGCGACCGTCGACGACACCCTGCACGAACTCGCCTTCGACGAGGAGCTGTTCTCGGTCGGCCTCGGCGGCAACCCCGACTGGGCGCAGCCCACGCTGCGCCTCGGCTACACGAGCTTCGTGACCCCCTCGACCGTGCTCGACCTCGTCGTCGCGACGGGCGAGCGCAAGCTGCGCAAGCGCCAGGCCGTGCTCGGCGACTACGACGCCACCCGCTACGCGCAGCGCCGCGAGTGGGCGACCGCCGACGACGGCACGCGCATCCCGATCTCGCTCGTCTACCGGCACGACCTCGTCGATCTCGGCGTGCCCGCGCCGACCCTGCTCTACGGGTACGGCGCCTACGAGCACTCCATCGACCCGGGCTTCGGCATCCCCCGGCTGTCGCTGCTCGACCGCGGCATGGTGTTCGCCGTCGCCCATGTGCGCGGCGGCGGCGAGATGGGGCGGCTCTGGTACGAGCACGGCAAGAAGCTCGAGAAGCGCAACACCTTCACCGACTTCGCGGCTGCCGCGCGCCATCTGATCGACGAGGACATCACGGCGCCCGACCGGCTCGTCGCGCAGGGCGGCAGCGCCGGAGGGCTCCTCATCGGCGCGGTCGCGAACCTCGCCGCGAAGTACTTCTCGGGATTCCTCGCCGAGGTGCCGTTCGTCGACCCGCTGACCTCGATCCTCGACCCCTCGCTGCCGCTCACGGTCATCGAGTGGGACGAGTGGGGCAATCCGCTCGACGACGAAGAGGTGTACTCGTACATGAAGTCGTACTCGCCCCTCGAGAACGTGCACGACGGCGCCCACGGCGGGCGGCACTACCCGCCGATCCTCGCCGTCACCTCGCTCAACGACACCCGTGTGCTCTACGTCGAGCCGGCGAAGTGGGTGGCGCGGCTCCGCGAGGTCGGCGCCGACGCGCTGCTCAAGATCGAGATGGCGGCCGGGCACGGCGGCGTCTCGGGGCGGTATGCCGCATGGCGCGAGCGCGCGTTCTCGTACGCGTGGCTCATCGATGCGGCGGGGGCGCACCCGAGCGGGGAGTAGGCGCCGGCCGGCCCGGCCGGTCGACCCCGAGCGGGGGCGGTCAGGCCCGCGGCACGTCGTAGGTGATGTGCGTCACGAGCTCGGTCTGCAGCACGTCGACCGGGGTGAGGTCGAGGTCGAGACCCTCGAACAGGCGCTCGCCCGAGCCGAGGGTAATCGGCGAGACGCTCACGATGATGCGGTCGATGAGGCCGGCGGCGAGGTACTGCCGCACGGTGCCCGCGCCGCCCGCGACCGAGACGCGGCCGGTGCCGGCCGCCGCTTTCGCGCGCTCGAGCGCGTCGTGGATGCCGGTCGTCACGAAGTGGAACGTCGTGCCGCCCGCCATCTCGATGGGCTCGCGCGGGTGGTGCGTGAGCACGAAGACGGGCGCGTGGTACGGCGGGTCGTCGCCCCACCAGCCCTTCCACGAGTCATCCGGCCATTCGCCCCTGACCGGGCCGAACATGTTGCGGCCCATGATGTACGCGCGCGGCGCGAGGATCTGGTCGACGATGGGCTGCGCCTCGTCGGGTTGCTCGAACATCCAGCGGTGCACCGCTTCGCCGCCCTCGCCGAGCGGGTCGTCGAGCGTCTGGTTCGGGCCTGCGACGAAACCGTCGAGCGAGATGGAGAGGTTGGCCGTGACGAGGCCGTCGTCGAACGTCATGCGGTGCACCCTACGCCGCGGCGCCGACACCCGCCACGTCGCGGCGGCAGCCCCATGCGAGTGCATCGATTCCGCGCTGAGCGAGCACGGTTCCGGATGTCGCAGGCCGCTGCGAGACTGACGAAATGTCTCTTCTCACCGAACTGAGCGAGCAACTTCCAGGCCGGGCCTACGGTCCCGGCGCATCCGAATTCGACACCGGCCGCACCGTCTTCGCAGGTGTCGGCGAACCCGACGTCGTCGTGCGACCGCACACGGTCGACGAGGTCGCGACCGCGGTCGCGCGTGCCGCGGCCGCCGGCCTCTCCATCGCGGTGCGCAGCGGCGGTCACGGCCTGCTCCCGGTCGACGACGGCCTCGTCATCGACCTGGCGGAGTTCGACACGATCGAAGTCGACGACGCCGGCCTCGTCACACTCGGCCCGGCCGCCCACTGGGGTGACGTCGCCGCGGCGCTCGCGTCGCGCGGCCTCGGCATCAGCTCCGGCGACACCCGTCAGGTGGGCGTCGGCGGGCTCCTGCTCGGCGGCGGCGTCGGCTGGCTCGTGCGCACCCACGGCCTCACCATCGACGCGCTGCGCGAGGTCGAGCTCGTGACCGCCGCGGGCGAGGTGCTCACCGTGAACGCCGAGTCGCATCCCGAGCTCTTCTGGGCGCTCCGCGGCGGCGGCGGCAACTTCGGCGTCGTCACGCGGTTCACCGTGCAGGCGAGCCCCGTCGACGGGCTCGTCGGCGGCTCGATCCACTTCGACCGCTCCGACGTGCCGACCGTGCTGCGCGCGTGGCGCGAGGTGATGCGGGCCGGCGGCGACGGCCTCAACTCGTCGCTCATGCTCATGCCCCCGATGGGGCCCGAGATGCCCGGCGGCCCGCAGGTCGGCATCGCCCTCCGCGGCACCGAGTCCGAGCTGCGCGACCTGCTCGCGCCGCTGCTCGCGCTGCCGTCGGTCGCGAAGGTCGATCTCGCGCCGGTCGCCTACGGCGACCTGCTCGAAGACGCCCCGCCCGGGCGTCCGCCGTTCCAGTTCGTCGGCGGCAACGGCTTCGCACCCGAGGTCTCCGACGAGCTGCTCGAGGCGGTCGCGGCCGCGTACGCTCGCGACGTGCCGACCATGGTGCTGCTGCGTGCGCTCGGCGGCGCGTTCTCGCGGGTCGATGCCGACGCCACGGCGATCGCCCACCGCGACGCCGAGGCCCTCGTCATCGTCAACGGCGTGCTGCCGGCCGACGCCGAGCCCGAGCTCGTCACCGCCGTGAAGGCGGGCAGCGACGCAGTGATCGCGCTCACGACGGGCTCCTACGGCGGCTTCGAGGCGAACCGCAGTGACGAGATCACGGCGTCGATGTACCCGCCGGCGACGCTCGAACGGCTGCGGCGCGTGAAGGCCGCAGTCGACCCCGGCAACTCGTTCCGGCGCAACCACAACATCAGGCCCGCCGGCTGAGCAGAACGACACGGAACGATCCCGTCGCATCACAGGTGCCGATGCGACGGGATCACCGTTTCGTCCGTCGCGCGTACGAGAGTTTGTTAGGACATTCTGTGTAGACTGATCGCACCGCGAGCGCAGGGGAAGCGCGCGCGGCACCGAGAGAAAGTTGTACGGCGCAGTATGACCAGGAGCCAAGCGGCGAAGCCCTTCGAGATCATGACGATGGGGCGGGTCGGCATCGACCTCTACCCCCTGCAGGACGGGGTGCACCTCGAGGATGTCGACACCTTCTCGAAGTCCGTCGGCGGCAGTGCGACCAACGTCGCGATCGCGGCGGCCCGCCACGGGCGCACGGCGGCCGTGATCACGCGCACCGGAGACGACGCCTTCGGCCGCTACATCCGGCGCGAACTGGACGGCTTCGGAGTGGAGACCGCGTACGTCGGCACCATCGGCGCCCTGCAGACCCCGATCACCTTCTGCGAGATCTTCCCGCCCGACCACTTCCCGCTGACGTTCTACCGCAGCCCGAAGGCGCCCGACCTCGAGATCGCGGCCGAGAGCCTTCCGCTCGACGCGATCCGCGACGCCGGCGTCTTCTGGGCGACCGTGACCGGGCTCAGCGCAGAACCGAGCCGCGCCGCCCACCACGCCGCTTGGGCGGCGCGCGGACGGCGGCCGCTCACGATCCTCGATCTCGACTACCGGCCGATGTTCTGGGCGTCGCCCGACGAAGCACGTCGCGAGGTCGGCCGCGCACTCGACCAGGTCACCGTCGCCGTCGGCAACCAGGAGGAGTGCGAGATCGCCGTCGGCGAGCGCGACCCGCACCGGGCCGCCGATGCGCTGCTCGACCGCGGGGTCGAGCTCGCCGTCGTCAAGCGCGGGCCCGACGGCGTACTCGCGAAGACCCGTGACGAGACGATCGAGGCCCCGAGCTTCCCGGTCGACGTCGTGAACGGGCTCGGCGCGGGCGACGGCTTCGGCGGCGCCCTCTGCCACGGGCTGCTCGCCGGGTGGCCCCTCGAACGCGCGATCGCCTTCGCCAACGTCGCCGGAGCGATCGTCGCATCCCGCCGCGAGTGCTCGACGGCGATGCCCACCACCGCCGAGGTCGAGGCGCGACACGCCGCCGGCCCCGCGACGAGCCTGACGGAGGGGGCATCCGATGTCGCACGGTGACCGATACCTCGACGCCGACCGGTTCGCGCAGTTGCGCGAACTGCGCGCGTCGGGCCCCGCGGCGATCGCCGAGGCCCACACCTCCCGCACCCGCCGGCCGTTGCTCGCCGACGACGGGCGCTTGTTCATCCTCGCCGCCGACCACCCGGCCCGCGGAGCCCTCGGGGTCGGCGACGAGCCGATGGCGATGGCGGATCGCTACGAACTGCTCGACCGGATCGCCCTCGCGCTCTCACGACCCGGTGTCGACGGCGTGCTCGGCACACCCGACATCATCGACGACCTGGCCCTGCTGGGGCTCCTCGACGGCAAGGTCGTCGTCGGCTCGATGAACCGCGGAGGCCTCCGCGGGGCGAGCTTCGAGCTCGACGACCGGTTCACGGCGTACGACGTCGACGGCATCGTGCGCGACCGGCTCGATTTCGCGAAGGCGCTCGTGCGCATCGACCTCGACGACCCCGCGACCGCGGCGACGATCGAAGCGACGGCGAGGGCAGTGACGGATGCCTCGGCGGCGAAGCTTCCCATCATGCTCGAGCCGTTCATGAGCACCCGGCAGGGCGGCCGCGTCGTGAACGACCTCGGCACCGACGCCGTCATCACGTCGGTGGCGATCGCCGCAGGTCTCGGGTCGAGCTCGGCGTGCACCTGGATGAAGCTGCCCGTCGTCGACGACATGGAGCGCGTGATGGCGGCGACCACGCTGCCGACGCTGCTGCTCGGCGGCGAGCGCACCGACGACCCCGATGCCGCCTACGCGAGCTGGCGCGATGCGCTCTCGCTGCCGGGAGTGCGCGGCCTGGTCGTCGGGCGCACCCTGCTCTATCCGCCCGATCACGATGTGCAGCGCGCCGTCGACACCGCGGCCGCGCTCGTGCACGACGCCTGACGCACCGACCTGCCCGAGGAGGACGAGAGATGAGCAACGACGCCCGGTGGTTCCATCCGCACGGCTCGCTCGCCCGCGACGGCTGGAGCGTCGTCGTCGACGGCTCGCTCCCCGGATGGCACCGCACGGGCCTTCGGGTCGCGGAGCTCGGGGACCACGGCGACGCCGGTCTCGAACTGCGGGCCGGTGACGTCGAGCGCCAGCTCGTGCCGCTCGCGGGCGGCGGCGTGCACGTCGACGTCGTCGAGCCCGACGGCTCGACGCACGCGTTCGACCTCGTCGGCCGCGACTCGGTGTTCGACGGCCCGACCGACACCCTCTACCTCCCGGTCGGTGCGAGCGCCGTCGTCCGCGGCGCCGGACGGCTCGCCGTCGCCGAGGCACCGGCGACCACGAGGCATCCGCTGCGCCTGATCGATCGCGACGAGGCGCCGGTCGAGCTGCGCGGGCGCGGTCAGGCGAGCCGGCAGGTGCACGACCTCGGCACGCCCGCGGTGATGGCGGCCGAGCGCCTCATCGTGTGCGAGGTCATCACGCCCGCAGGAAACTGGTCGTCGTACCCGCCGCACAAGCACGACGAAGAGGTGCCCGGCATCGAGTCGCAGCTCGAGGAGATCTATTACTTCGAGGCGGCGGCGACGTGCGCGGATGCCTCGCGGCCGGCCCCGGTTCCCCCGAGCGGCGCCGCTCAACCGTTCGCCCTGTTCTCCGCGTCATCCTCGTCGGTGACCGAGATCGCGGTCGACGAGCGCGTCACGACCGGCGACGTCGCCCTGCTGCCCGGCGGCTACCATGGGCCGGCCGCGGCCGCCCCCGGCTACGACCTGTACTACCTCAATGTCATGGCGGGCCCCGGCGAGCGCGTGTGGCGCATCACCGACGAGCCCGCCCACGCCTGGGTGCGCGACGCCTGGGTCGACGAAGTCGTCGACCCACGACTGCCGTACCCGACCGCCATGAACCCACCTGCCGCGAACCAGCCCGCAAACCAGCCCGCAACGAACGAAGGACCCCAGCAGTGACCACGAAGCGCATGACCGTCGGCCAGGCCCTCGTCGAGTTCCTGGCGCACCAGTGGACCGTCGACGGCGACGTCCGCGAGCGCACGATCCCGGGTGTGATCGGCATCTTCGGGCACGGCAACGTCGCCGGGCTCGGCCAGGCGCTCATGGAGTCGAACACCGCCGACCCCGAGCTCATGCCGTACTACCAGGCGCGCAACGAGCAGGCGATGGTGCACCAGTCGGTCGGCTACGCGCGCATGCGGCGCCGCCGCGCGACGTTCGCGAGCACCGCGTCGGTCGGACCGGGCGCCGCGAACATGCTCACGGGCGCCGCCCTCGCGACGAGCAACCGGCTGCCGGCGCTGCTGCTGCCGAGCGACACCTTCGCGACCCGAGTCGCCGACCCCGTGCTGCAGCAGCTCGAACTGCCGCACGACACGAGCGTGCAGGTGACCGATGCGTTCCGTCCGCTGTCGCGGTTCTTCGACCGGGTCGAGCGGCCCGAGCAGCTGTTCTCGATCGCCCTCGCGGCGATGCGCGTGCTCATCGACCCCGCCGAGACGGGCGCCGTGACGATCGCGCTGCCAGAAGACGTGCAAGCCGAGGCGATCGACGTGCCGCTCGCGTTCCTGGCCGACCGCGAGTGGCATGTGCGCCGGCCCGTGCCCGAGGCCGGCCCGCTCGAGCGTGCGGTCGCCGCGATCCGGACGGCGAAGGCGCCGTTCATCGTCGCCGGCGGCGGGGTCCTCTATTCGGGCGCCGAAGACGTGCTTCGCGCGCTCGTCGAGAAGACCGGCATCCCCGTCGGCACGACGCAGGCGGGCGGAGGCTCGCTGCCCTGGGACCACCCGGCGTACCTCGGCGCCGTCGGCGCGACCGGCACGACCGCTGCGAACCGGCTCGCCGCCGAGGCCGACCTCGTGATCGGCGTCGGCACGCGCTACAGCGACTTCACGACCGCGAGTCGCTCGGCCTTCCAGCACCCCGACGTGAAGTTCGTGAACCTCAATGTCGCGAGCTTCGACGCCTACAAGCACGGCACGCAACTGCCGCTCATCGCCGACGCCCGCGAGGGGCTTTCGGCCCTGGCCCGGTCGCTCTCGGGTTACCGGGTGAGCGATGGGCTGCGCGAGCGCATGGCCCGTGAGAAGGCCGAATGGGATGCCGCGGTCGACGCCGCGTTCGTGCCGTCTGGCCGCGAGCGGCCGAGCCAGGCCGAGATCATCGGCGCCGTGCAGTCCGCGAGCGACCCCCGCGATGTGGTCGTGCAGGCCGCCGGATCACTGCCGGGCGACCTGCACCGGATGTGGCGCGTTCGCGACCCGCTCGGCTACCACGTCGAGTACGCGTTCTCGTGCATGGGCTACGAGATCGCGGGCGGCCTCGGCGTGCGCCGCGCGGCGCCCGACCGCGACGTCATCGTCATGGTCGGCGACGGCTCGTACCTCATGCTGCACACCGAGCTCGTGACCGCGGTCGCCGAGGGGCAGAAGCTCATCGTCGTGCTCGTGCAGAACCAGGGCTTCGCCTCGATCGGCAACCTCTCGGAGTCGGTCGGCTCGCAGCGCTTCGGCACCCGGTACCGGCAGTACGACGAGGCGGCACGCAACTTCCAGGACGGTGCGGTGCTGCCCGTCGACCTCGCCGCCAACGCACGCAGCTACGGCGTCGACGTCATCGAGATCACGCCGGGCCCCGACGTGATCTCCGACCTCGGCCGCGCGATGGCGACGGCGAAGGCGTCGGTGACGACGACGCTCATCCACGTCGAGAGCGACCCGCTGCTCGGCGGCCCCGACGGCGGCGGCTGGTGGGACGTGCCCGTGTCGGAGGTCTCGTCGACGCCGAGCATCCAGGAGGCGCGTTCCGAGTACGAGGAGGCACGCACGGCGCAGCGGCCGTTGCTCGGCTGAGCCCCCGCGCTCAGCCGTGCGCGCCGACGGGTTGCCGATCGACCTCGCCCGCGGCATCCGGGGCGAAGACGGTCAGCCGGCTGGCGGCCCAGACGAGCGCACCCGACGCGAGCGCGGCGGCGAGCAGGCCGACCACGTGCAGCACGAGTGACGGCAGCCCGTGCTGGGGCAGCAGGAAGCCGTACGGCACCCAGCCGTCGGTGACGCCGCGCACGAGGACGACGGCGAGCCACGCGACCGGATACGGCAGCACGAGCCACAGCCGGTGCCAGGGCAGCGCCGAGCGATCGGCGACGAGCACCCAGTCGAGCACGACGGCGATCGGGAACACGACGTGGAGCACGGTGCTCACCCACGGCGGTGCCGAACCGGTGCCCGGCACGAGCAGGTTGTAGACGAGCGCGACGACGATGAGGCAGGCGACCGCGACGCCTCGAACGGTGGAGAGCCAGCCGGGCACGACGCGACCGGCGACGACCGCCGTGCCCGTGCCGATCAGCACGAGACTGGTCAGCAGGCTCGTCTGGTTCGTGAAGTAGCCGAAGAAGTCGAACGGGTTGCCGTCGCTCGCCGCGATGCGCAGGGCGTACGCGTACGCGAGTACCGCGATGCAGAGCGCGCCCGCGACGATCCGACCCCACGCGATCGCGCGCACCGCGCTCGGCGGCATTCGGCTCGCGGTCATGCGGGCCAGCCTAGCGAGCCCCGTCGAGCCGGCTCGCGGAGGCTTCAGGGGCAGTGGTCGACGAGGTCGTAGTGCACGCCGCCGATCGCGGCGGACTCGACGCCGGCAATCTCGTAGACGACCCGGATTCCCTCGGCGTGGCCCGGGGCATCACCACGTTCGACGACGACCGCGACCGACAGCGGCGCGCCCTCGCTCACCTTCGCTCCCTGCGCCGGCACTCGCGATTCCAGTTCAGGAATCGCCGGCGGGTACTCCGCCGCCATGATCCCTCCTTGGTTCGAGATCACGTACGACTCGACGACCGACAGCCCGTCGGCGCGAATGAGCTGCACGTCGCGCACGATGAGGTCGCCCGCCGTGGTCGGGAGCACGTCGCCGATGAAAAGCCTGCCACCTGCCTCGACCGGGGCGCAGAGCTCACTGCCCCGACTCATCGGAAACGCGGACGCATCGCCCGCCTCGGCCGGGCTGCACCCCGACAGCGCCACCGCGACCGCCGCACCCACCACTACCGCGATCGATCGCTTCATCATCGTGCTCCAACCTCATCGTCGAGACCATCGAAGTGGTGAAACGTTAGCGTCACCGTGACCGGAGAGACCAGCGAAACTTTCCTCACGAACGGCGGGGCGCCGCCACTCACCGATCGACGAGCGTCACCTCGAACGAGTACCGGTCGGGCCGGTAGCAGTGCTGGCCGAACTCGACGGCGACCCCCGAGTTGTCGAAGGCGGTGCGCGACATCGTGAGCACCGGCGCCCCACGCGAGAGATCGAGCAGCTCGGCCTCGCCGGCGGTCGCGGCACGGGCGCCGATGCGCTGCTTGGCGACCCGCATCGTCACGCCACGGGCCCGCAGCAGCTGGTAGAGCCCGTGCTTCTCGAGCGACTCCTCATCGAGGTCGATGAACGGCTCGGGCAGCACGTTGTCGAGAATCGCGAGCGGCACGCCGTCGGCGCTGCGAAGGCGCCTGATGTGCAGCACGGGGCTGCCGAGCTCGACGCCGAGCGCCTCGGCGACCCGATCGTCGGCGGTACCGTGCTCGACGGCGAGCACGGTCGTCTCGGGCGTCTGGCCCGATCGCTCGAGGTCCTCGTAGAGGCTCGTCAGCTCGACGTTGCGGGTGACCTTGCCGTGCACGACCTGCGTGCCGATGCCCCGCCGGCGCACGAGCAGGCCCTGGTCGACGAGCTCCTGGATGGCGCGGCGAATCGTCGGGCGGCTGAGCCCGAGCCGTGCCGCCAGCGCGACCTCGTTCTCGAGGCGCGACCCCGCGGGCAGGGTCTCGTCGCGAATGGCCTGCTCGAGCCGGCTCGAGATCTGGTAGTACAGCGGAACGGGCCCGGAGCGGTCGAGATCGAGGAACAGCTCGACGGGAAGTCGCTGCTCGGGGAGCTGGGCCATCATTACTCCAGTTGTTCGGTTGTTCTGACAGTAGACGGTCGACGGCGCCCTGGGCTCACCCGCGACCGGGGGGTCATTCGGCGCGTCGTCGGAACGTCTCGATCCGCGCTGCACCCATCTCGAACGTCGCGAGGTCGACCCCGTGCTCGAGCACCGCGCCGGTGAGATCGGTGCGATCCCACACGCCGGCGGCCCGTGCGGCGAGCGGCGCAGCCGCACCCCGGTAGTTCACGAAGCGCGCCTCGAGCACGGCCTCGCCCGAGGCATCCGTCACCGTGCGCAGCGATTCGAGCACGACGTCGCCGCCGACCTCGACGACCGCACCGTCGGGCAGATCGTCGGCGGCCCCGGCCGCCCCTCCGGCACCCGCGACCCCGCCCACGACCGCCGGCCCGCCGCGCGTTCCGCGCACGACCTCGGGCTCGGTGCGGAGCAGCTCGGCCCAGCGCGCGGCACCCGACTCGGCCCATCCGGCCGCCGACGGAAGCACGGCGAACGAGGTGCGCACGCGCGTGCCGAGATACTGGGCGCCGGGCACCTCGAACTGGGCGCCCGCGGGCTCGTCGCGCAGCGGGTGCACGTTCACGCTCATCATGCCGACCGCGCGCACGAGCGTGAGCGCGATGGCGTCGTCACCCGAGCGCTCATCGGCGACGACCTCGTACTCCGAGTGCTTCGTGACGAGCACGCTCGTACGGCCGGCGTGCACGAAGCGCGCGACCGGGTAGGTCGGGAGCGGGAACTCGCCCCAGCCGCCCTCGCCGTCCCGACCGCGCTCGGTCACGACGTACTGGCCGGCGGCCGACGATCCGGGCAGGTCGCGCTCGACCGTCGGCACGAGCACGCGCAGGCGGTGGTCGGCGGCGGCGTTCACGAAGTCGACGTCGACCCGCAGCATCGGCTCGCCCTCGCGCAGTTCGAGCACGGTGTCGACGACCAGCGGTACGGATGCCTCGGAGCGGGTGTCGGGATCACGGGCGTCGAGCCGCGCGGGCACGGCGTAGCGGCGTCGCACGCGCAGACGGCCGCGCAGCGGCCCGGCCTCGAGCACCGAGATCTCGACCTCGTCTGGGTCCGTGACGGCCGACGCCGAGGCGACCGGGCCGTAGTTGTACGAGTCGCCGCGGTCGCCCTCGTCGACGAGGCGCAGCGCATCGCGCAGGACGGTGCCGTCGGCCGCCTCGATGGTGACGTTGCCGCGCTCGTCGACGGTGGCCGTGAGCTGCCGATTGGCGAGCGTGCGGTCGCCGACCGTCACGGGATCGGCGGTCGCGGTCGCCGTCGTCGGGTCGAGTTCCGCGAGCGCGACGCCGCCGACGTCGACGCCGACGAGGGCGACGCGTCGCGGGTCGGCGATGATCTCGACGCGCCAGGTGCGCTCACCCGACGGGTCGGAGGCGATGCGGCGCTCGAGCTCCTCGGTGAACGCGGCGAGGTCGAAGTCGCCGACGGGCGCCTCCGCGACCTGGAAGCGCACCCCCTCGTCGGTGAAGGTCCAGTCGTTGATGAGCTGGCCGAAGAGCTCGCGCCCGTGGATGCGGGCGAGCAGCTTGCGCAGCTCGCGGGTCGGCATGGTCTCGTCGCCGAGCACCTCGGGCAGCGCGTCGAGCAGCTGCACGCCGCTGCCGAGCTCGAGCCGGGCCGGGTCGTGCAGGCGGATCTCGACATGGGCGCGGCGGGCGAACCCGGTCGGGTTGGCGACGACGTGCCGGTCGGGCGTGGTCGAGGCGGCGATGCGCTCCATCGTGCGCAGCCCGACGCCCCGCGCGACGTGGGCGGCGGTCGCGAGCCGGCCCTCGACCTCGTTCGCGGTCGCGTCGACGCCGCAGCCGGTCACCGAGTCGTGCGCGGTCGACTCGACGAGGCGATACCACGCCGTGTCGAAGAACGCGCGGTGGTCGTCGGAGCCGAACGCGGCGTCGAGCCGCTCGGCGACGCTCAATCGGCGCTCGGCGTCGGCCATCGCCTGCTTCAGGTTGGTGCGGATCGAGAAGACGCCCGGCAGCAGGTTCCCCCGCGCGTGTGAGCGCAGTTCGCCCTCGACGACGGGGAGTCCGGCGAGCGCGTCGTCGTCGCCCGCGGCCCACTCGGGCGCGACCCGGCGCACGTAGCCCTCGGCGGTGTCGACGGTGAGCACGACGCGACCGGCGTCGGCGCGTCCGCCGTCGCCGGCATCGCCGTTCGCCGCCGCCACGACCTGCATGAGGTCGGCCGGCGGTGCGCTGTGGTCGGTGCCGAGCATCCCGAGGATCGGCTCGGAGCCGTACCGGCTCGCGACCTGGTCGCGGTACTCGCGCACGAGCCCGTCGAGCTGGCCGGGCAGCGCGAACAGGTCGAGGGCGTTGCCGTAGCCGTCCATGAGGTACTCGGCGCGCACCGTCGACCCATCTGGGGCCACCCACGCGAAGGCGTGCGAGTCGATCCGGGCGGGCACGCCCCGCCACATCATCGCGTCGCGCACGCCGAACCCGCGAAGCAGCTGCGGCATCTGCGCCGAGTGCCCGAACATGTCGGGCAGGTAGCCGAGCCGCATCTCGGGGCCGAGGCTGCGACTCGACCGCAGGCCGAGTTCGAGGTTGCGCACGATCGTCTCGCCGTCGCAGAGGAACTCGTCGAGCAGGATCAGGAACGGGCCCACCGCGAGCTGTCCCCGTTCGACCGCCGACGCGACGCGCTCACGCTGCTCGGGCCGCATCTCGAGGTAGTCGTCGACCGCGGCGGCCTGCCCGTCGAGCGTGAAGCGGTACCCCGGGTTCTGCTCGAGCGTGTCGAGCAGGCGGTCGACCATGTGCACGAGCCGCAGCCGGAACACGTCGTGCGGCTCGTACCACTCTCGGTCCCAGTGCGTGTGCGGCACGATCACGAGTTCGTCGGGGGTCTCCATGGGTGGCTCCAGAGTGAAGTGGGAAGGGTGCAGGGAAGGAAGGCGATCAGCGTGTTCAGGCGCAGAGCGCCATGATGCTCCGGTCGGCGAGCAGGAGCGCGAACGGCCCGTCGGCCGGGTCGGCCGAGAACGACTCGCGCGCCGACCGCACCGAGCGGCGGCGGCCGAAGCCGTCGACGAGTACGAGGCCCTCGGCGTCGACCGCCATGACCTCGTCGCCGAGCCGCACGAGTGCGGGCGCCCGCATCAGCTCGGGCATGAGCGCGGCACCGTCGAGATGGGCGCTGCCCGTGATGGCGGTCCGACCGGCGCGCACGCCCTCGAGGATGGCCTCGGCCGAGGCGTCCTCGGCGGCGACCCAGGTCGTCGGGGTGCCCGGCCGCTGCGGCTCCTCGAGCATGTGCACATCGCTGCCGCCGAGCAGGGTCGCGCCCGCCGGCCAGGTGCGGAACCATGCGAACGGCGCCGTCGAGATCAGTTCGCGGTACCAGGTCGCGTGCCACAGCTCGACGGCGGCCGGGCGCCGCTCGAGGCGGTGCAGCCAGGAGCAGTCGCCCGAGATGGGGTGGTTGATGCTCAGCGTTCCGCCGCGACGCTCGACCTCGTCGACCCAGTGCTGCGCGGGCTCCCGGAAGTCGATCCAGCCGATGTCGCCGAACGCATTCGCGTGCCCGCGGTGGGTCGTCACCTCCTGGCCGGGCAGCAACGTGATTCCGTGCTTCGCGCCCTCGCCCGGCAGGTGGGCGTGGTGGCTCACCGTGTTGTGGTCGGTCACGGCCATGAAGTCGAGGCCGGATGCCACGCCCAGCGCCGCGAGCCCGCCGATCGGGAGGCGCCCGTCGGAGTGGATCGTGTGCCCGTGGAAGTCGCCCGCGAACCAGGTGAGGCCCGGCTCGGCCGGGAGCGCGCGGTCGCTGCCGCGCACCGCACGGGCGACGGGCGCCGACTCGGGCACGGGCGGCACCGGGCGCGAGGCGGGCATCGTGATCTCGACCTCGACGGCGACCCCCGCGCTCGGCACCCGGTGCAGGCCGAGCACGACGTTCCACTCCCCCGGCTCGGGGACGCCGGGCAGGTAGCCCGGCGTGGCATCCGTCGCGGTGATGAGGTATTCGGTGCGTGCGCCGCCCGACCAGCCGCGCCATCCGCCCGCGCCGACGCAGCCGAGGTCGATGCCCGACTCGCTCGGGTCGAAGCGGATGACGACCTCGAGCGAGTCGGTGCCCGGCGGCACCTCGAACGGCACGTTCAGGTAGCGCTGCTCGTTCTGGAGCTCGACCGTGACCGGGATCGTGCGGCGGATCGTGGTCACCGCGTCAGCCGATGCGCTCGGTCGACTCGGCGTCGAACAGCAGGGTCTTCGAGCCCGTCGGCACGACGAAGCCACGGTCACCCGGGGCGGGCTCGTGGTCCTCGGGCACGACGACCTGCAGCTTGTGGCCGTCGACGTTCACCGCGATGAGCACGCTCGCGCCGAGGTTCTCGACGACGCTGACCTCGGCGGCGATCGCGCCCGGCTCCTCGGTCGTGGTCCAGCGCAGGTACTCGGGGCGCACGCCCCAGACGACCGCCTGGCCCTCGCGCACGTGGTCCTCGGTGCCGGGCGGCAGCGCCGTCGAGACACCGTCGCCGATCGCGATGGAGCCGGCCGACACGGTCGCCGGCACGAGGTTCATCGGGTTCGACCCGATGAACCCGGCGACGAAGGTGTTGTTCGGGCGCTGGAACACCTCGCGCGGCGTGCCGATCTGCTGCAGCTTGCCGGCCTTCATGACCGCGATGCGGTCGGCGAGCGCGAGCGCCTCGGCCTGGTCGTGCGTGACGAACACCGTCGTGACGCCGAGGTCGCGCTGCAGTTCCTTGAGGAAGGTGCGCGCCTCGAGCCGCAGGCGGGCGTCGAGGTTCGAGAGCGGCTCGTCGAGCAGCAGCACGTCGGGCCGTGTCGCGACCGCGCGAGCGAGGGCGACGCGCTGCTGCTGGCCGCCCGAGAGCTGGCCGGGGCGGCGCTCGATCAACCCCTGCAGGCTGAGCCCGTCGCCGACCCTCTCGGCCGTCGCCCGGCGCTCGTCGCGCTTCACACGCTTGATGCGCAGCGGGTAGGCGATGTTGTCGGCGACGTCCATGTGCGGGAACAGCGCGTAGTCCTGGAAGACCATCGCAACGCCGCGGGCACCGGGCTCGGCGTCCGTGACATCCCGGTCGCCGATGATGAGCTGCCCCGACGAGATCGCCTCGAGGCCCGCGATCGAGCGGAGCAGGGTGGTCTTGCCGCAGCCGGAGGGGCCGAGCAGGGCGAAGAACTCGCCGTCGATGATCTCGACGTCGACCTCGTCGACGCCGCGCACCCCGCCGGGGTACTCCTTGACGAGTCGGGTGGCGTTGATACCGGCCATCAGGACTTGATACCTCCATGGAAGCGGAACCCGTAGCGACGGTTCACGACGAAGTAGATGATGAGGACGGGAGCGGAGAACAGCAGGGCGAAGGCCGAGATGAGCCGGAGGTCGGCCTGTCCGCTCTCGGTGTAGAAGGTGTACATGAGCACGGCCGCCGGCTGGAGGTCGGGGCTGCGCAGCAGGATGAACGGGACCAGGAAGTTGCCCCACACCTGCACGATCGTCCAGATCGCGATGAACGCGAGGCCCGGGCGGGCGATCGGCACGACCACGTCGCGGAGGATGCGGAACGGCCCGGCGCCGTACAGTCGCGCCGACTCCTCGTAGGACTTCGGGATGGAGTCCATGAAGTCCTTGAGGATGAAGATGACGGTCGGCAGGATTCCGCCGGCGAGCACGAGCAGCACGCCGGTGTAGGTGTTGATGAGCCCGAGCGACGTGATGATCTGGAACGTGGGCACCATCGCGGCGGTGCCGGTCACGATCGACGAGAGCAGCAGCAGCCCGTAGAGGATGCCGTCGCGCCCCGGGATGCGGATGCGGCTCATCGCGTAGGCGGCGAGCGCGCCGAGCACGACGACGATGATCATCGTGCCGATGCCGAGGAGCAGCGAGTTGCCGATCGAGCGCATGGCGTACGGGTTCTGGAAGAGGCGAGCGAAGTTGTCGAGCGTCCAGTCGGGCCACTGGAGCGAGAGCGACGGCGTCGCGTCGAAGGGCGCGAGCACGAGCCACACGAGCGGCAGCGCGAACAGCAGGCCGACGATCGTGAGCACGAGGCCGAAGGCGACACGGGCGAGGTAGTGCCGGACGGACGTGTTCGCCGCGACCTTGCGCACGGTTGCGGTGGTGGCGGTCATGCCTTCTTCCTTCCTCTCGACACGCGGATGTAGGCGAGCGCGATGACGAGGTTGATGAGCAGCATGATGAGCGAGATCGCCGCGCCGAGGCCGAGCTGGCCGCCGGGGATCGCGGTCTCGTAGATGTACACCGAGAGGATCTCGGTCTTGCCGTTCGGGCCGCCCGCCGTCACGAGGTAGGGCGTGAAGGTGTTGAACGTCCACAGCGTGATGAGCAGGGTGTTCGTGAGGATGTGGCCCTTGATGTTCGGGATGATCACGTCGCGCAGCTGCTGCCAGCCCGACGCGCCGACCATCTTCGCGCTCTCGATCTGCGAGGGCGGCACGGCGCTGAGCGCCGAGGAGAACAGCTGCATCGAGAAGGCGGTGCCCACCCAGATGTTGAAGAGGATGATCGCCTCCATCGGGTGCTCGATCAGCCACGCATAGCCGTCGGTGCCGAGGAGGCCGTTGAGCGTTCCCGAGCGCCGATCCATGAGCACGAGCCACAGGAACGAGGCGACCGAGGCCGGGATCACCCAGGCGGCGAGCACGAGGCCCTCGATGAGCGCCTTCACCCAGCCGTGGATGTTGCGCACCGACCAGGCGAGCGCGAAGCCGATGAGCGTCTGGCCGACGATGCCCGAGGCGACCACGAAGACGAGGGTCAACCAGAGCGAGTTCCAGAACGACGGGTCCGTGAGCGCCTCGACGTAGTTGTCGAGGCCGACGAACTCGGGCGACGCGGCCTGCAGGCCCGTCAGCCGGTAGTCGGTCATGCCGAGCCAGATGGTCCAGATCGCCGGGAACAGGAGGAACAGGCCGATGAGGATCAGGGCGGGGGCGACGAAGATCCCGGCGCGGGCCGTGCCCAGGCCCGCGACGTCGTCGGCCCGCCGCCGGCGGGGAGCGATCGCGCTCCCCGCCGGCGTCGTGGTGGTGCTAGTGGACATCAGTCACCCGAGACCGCGTCGTCGCCGACGATGTCCTTGAGGGAGTCGACGTAACTCGCGAGCGCGTCGTCCACGCTCGTGCCCGAGACGACGTCGAGGCTGGCCTGCTGCATGGCCGTCGACACCTGCGGGTACGCCGCGAGCGGCGGACGGTAGGCGGTGATCGGCAGGACCTCTTCGCTCACGTAGGTCAGCATCGGGTCCTCGGCGAGGATCTCGTCGTTGACGTCGGTACGCGGGGTGATCGAGATCGTGCCCTCGTTGCGGGCCTCGTAGGCCTCCTTCGAGTTCATGAACGCGAGCAGCTCCCAGGCGAGCTCAGGGTGGTCGCTGTTCGGGTTGAGCACGCGGCCCGTGCCGCCCGACATCGACACGAAGTCCTGGCCGTTGATGCCGTCGCCCGGCTCCATCGCGGGGATCTTGGTGTAGCCGACGACCTCGTCGCGGTTCGCCATCGGCGCGGTTCCGACGCCCTCCTCGGGGTTGATCACGCTGCGCCAGAAGTAGTCGCCCTCGAGAAGGATGCCGATCTGGTTCGCGGCGAACATCTGGAACGAGGTGTCGCGGCCGGCCGCCTCCTGCTGGAGCACGGCGTCGCCGAGCTTCTCGTCGACGTAGATCGTCTTGTACAGGTCGAGCACGTCGCGCATGCCGTCGGTGTCGCCGACCCACTTGTCGTCCTCGTAGACCTGCTCACCGGTGCCGACGAGCGCCGGAAGCATGCCCTGCATGGTCGTCGCCTCGCCCATCGCGGTGCCCGCGTTGAGCTGGATCGGGGTCACGCCGTCGAGCTTCTTCAGCGCCTCCCCGGCCTCGAGCACGTCGTCCCAGCTCTCGGGCTGCCAGTCGGCCGGGAGCCCGGCCTGCTCGAACAGGTCCTTGTTGTAGTAGAGCACACGGCCGTCGGCACCCTGCGGCACGCCGTAGCGGTCGCCGTCGAACGACACCGCGTTCTGCACGGCCTCGGGGATCTGGTCCCAGCCCTCCCAGCCGTCGACCGCGTCGCCGCCGACGTCGCTGAGCGGCTTGATGTAGCCGGCCTCGGCGAACTCGCCGACCCAGATGCCGTCCATGCCGATGATGTCGGCGCCCTCACCCGACTGCAGGTCGAGCGCGATCTTCGTCTTGTAGTTCTCGTCGTCGACGCCCTGCGGCTCGAACTCGACGGTGACGTCCTTGCCCTCGTCCTCCATCGCGGCTTCGAAGTTCGGGATCACCCAGTCGGTGACCCAGTCGGCCTCGGCCGCGTTCTTGCCGCCGGTGATGGCGTTCGCCGTGATGGTGAGGGTGACGGGCCCGTTCTCGTCCTCGCCCGAGTCACCGGAGCATCCGGTGAACACGAGTGCTCCGGCCGCGGCGAGTGCGATCGCCGCGACGGTCTTGCGCCTGCTGTGATGGATCATCTTCGACCTCTCTCTGGTACGCCGCCGGCAGGGTGACCGGCGGTCGGGTGGTGCTGTCGGGTTCGGTGCGTGCGTCCCGAGCGCGTGCGCTCAGGGGTACGAGGCGGATGCCTCGCTGCCGGCGTCGATCGGCGTGCCGAGTGCCTCGGCGAGGGCGCGGAGCATCCGCTGGCCCACGACGATGTCGGCGGCGCCCTCGTCGACGGAGGGCCCCGGTGCCGGGAGCCCGGCGACGAGCGCCGCGAAGGCGCGGAGCTCGTGCTCGAACGCCTCCTCCTGCATCCAGCGGGTCTCGGAGCGGCGGGCGCCGAGCCGGTCGGCGTTCTCGACGACGGTGAGCACGGTCGGCACGTTGAGCACGTACGGCACCGCGAAGACGAGCGAGATGCTGCCCTCCTCGTGGTGGAAGGTGACGGTCTCGCGGTACTCGGGGTACTTCGGGATGAAGTGCCAGTCGACCGACCACTGCACGTCGGCGTGCTCCGCGAGGGCGCCGCCGAGGCTCAGCGAGCCGGGGAACCCGCCCGTGTGGCGGGCGCGGTCGACCGTGCCGATGCCGCCGACCACGTGCCGGAGAAGGCCCGTGTCGTGCACGATCGAGCCGAGCACCACGTTCGTGTAGAGCTTGGGCAGGTCGCCGGCTGCGTCGCCGATCGCGGTCTCGACCGCAGCGTCGGTGGCCGCCGAGAGCGCGGCGACGAGGTCGGCGGGAACGTCGGTCGGCGGTGCCTGCAGGTTCGCGAAGGCGAGCTGGGCGCCGTCGGCGGGATGCAGCACCTCGACCGTCACCGCGCGCAGCTCGACGCGCTCGAGGAGGGCCTTCGCCTCGGCGGTGGCCGGGTCGTGCTCCTTCATGTAGCCGACCCGCACCCAGTCGGCGAGGTCGACGCCGCGCTCGTCGGCGACGGCGCGCAGCACCTCCACCTCGGCGAGCGAGAACGCGAGCGGCTTCTCGGCGAGCACGCGGATTCCGGCACCGACGAGCTTCGCGACGTCGGGGGCGTGGGAACCGCTGGTCGCGAGGATCGCGCCGTCGACGGCGACCTCGCCCGCCGTGACGGCCGCGATGAGCGCGTCGATCGAGTCGAACGCGGCGACGCCGGCGCCCGAGGCGGCGGCCATGCCGTGCGCCCGCGAGGGCGAGAGGTCGACGACGGCGGTGAGCGCGATGCGGTCGGCGTTGCGACGGATGAGCGGCAGGTGCACGCTCTGGCTGATCGCGCCGAGCCCGATGACCGCGAGGTTCACGCGCTCGTGGGCCGTCGCATCCGCCTGTTCGCCCGTGCGGTCGGGTGCGTCGAAGCCGGTCATGCGAACCACCGCCGGAGACGCTCGCGGTTGGCGACCTGATCGGTGCGGGCGCGGTCGACGTCGGCCGCGTCCTGCAGGATCACGTCCTGCTCGACGACCAGCCAGCCGTCGTAGCCGGAGTCGACGATCTCGTCGACGATGCGGTCGACGTCGAGGTCGCCCTCGCCGAGCGCGACGAACATCCGGCGCTGCCAGACGTCGCGCATGGGGTCATCGGAGCCCTCGGCGGCGGCGAGCACGGATCGGTCGGCGTCCTTGAGATGCACGTGGTTGATGCGGCCCGCCCAGCGCGCGAAGTCGGCGACCGGGTCGCCGCCGCCGATGAGCAGGTGGCCGGTGTCGAAGGTCAGATCGATGTCGGTGTCGGCGAGCAGCCGGTCGATCTCACGCGGGGTCTCGACGTAGGTGCAGGCGTGGTGGTGGAAGGTGGGTTCGAGACCCGCGGCGCGGGTCTCGTCGGCCACGCGCTGCACGCGGGCGGCGAAGCGGGCCCAACGCTCGTCGTCGAGTTCGAGCTCGGGTGCCCCGCCGGGGCGGGCCTTCCGCTCGGCGGCTCCGGAGTCGGCGATCGTGGGCTTCGGCGCGAAGGTGCCGGCCGGTGCCGCAGCGGCCGCAGCGGCGAACAGGTCGAGCACGGGTGCGAGCCCGGCGAACGATGCGTCGAACTCGTCGTCGGCGGCGGCGAAGGGCAGATCGACCCAACCGCCGGCGAGGGCGAGGCCGTGCCGCCCGAGGAGCTCGGGAAGGGTGTCGCGGTCGCCGAACAGGCCGACGGGGCCCAGATCGATGCCTTCGTAGCCCGCCTCGGCGACCCAGGCGGCGAGCTGATCGCCGTCGGGCAGCGGCACGAGACCGGGGATGGACAGTTCGAAGACGCCGTAGCTGACTGGGGCGTTCGCTGTTCGGATCAACCGAGCTTCCTCTCGACCTGGAGGACGCCACTGCGCGTCTTCCGAGAACTCAAGATACTAGGTTCTGACATATTTACAAGTCGGGTGACATTCGTCGCCGAACATGCGAACACCCGGCCCTCGCGAGGAGGGCCGGGTGTTCGGTGCGGCGTCGGCTCAGCCCTTGCCCGGCCGAGTCGCCTCGATCGGGAAGCTCCATGCGTTCACGCCGTCCCCGGTGCCCGAGTCGATGCCGTCCTGCTCCGCGTACGACACGAGGATCCTGGCGTCATCGGCGAGCGCGGCCCGCGTGGCGGCGTCGAGCGGGATGGTCAGCCTGCCCGTGCCGGCGTCGACCGCCTCCTCGAACGAGCCCAGCAGGCGGCCGCTCATGTCGGGCGCCCACGGCGGGGCCGCGCCGTCGGTCGCCGAGCACGCCTCGAAGCCGTACACGTCGCCTGCGCAGCTCGTCGTCCAGACCGGGATGAACGTCGTGTCGCCCTTCCAGAGGAACACGCGCACTGCGCCCGCCTCCTTCGCCGCGTACGAGACGCGCACGTGCTTCTGCTGGATCTTGACGTCCGTGACGTTCAGCGCGTCACTCGGCTGCACCCCCGAGATCGTGCCGCCGCGTGTGGCCGACTGGGCGACCGTCTGCGGCGACTGCACGCCCTGCAGGGCGGTGTCGGGGATGATCGGCGCCGAGGGCTCGGTCGACCGGTCGGCCGGAGGCACGTAGCCGTCGAGGTACGCATGTCCCCAGCGGTACGGCTCCGACTGCTGGCTTCCGAAGGCCGACCACGCCGTACGGGTCTGCCCGATGAAGTCCTGCGTGTCGGAGTCGTACGGCGTGACATTGAGTCCGAGATACGTCGGGTCGACCTCGTTCGCCGCGGCGTCGCCCGACGGGACGGCGCTCGTCGGGCCGGCCGCGGCGGGCAGCGCCGAGAGCGGCACCTTGACCTCGAGCTCGTAGCCGCCACCGGCGTACGTGCCATCGGCCTGGCGAGCCACGTGAACCGCCACCTCGACGCCGACGGCGTTGAGCCCGCCCTCGACGGTCTCGGCGAGCGGACCCGTCGAGAAGCCCTGGTGGTTGTCGGCATCGCGCGACCAGCACGGGCCGTCCTCGCCGTTGCCGTTCGTTCCCTCGGCGTCGTCGGTGAACGGGAACATGCCGAGCTTGAACGTCGACGAGGTGTCGACCGAGTCGCCGCGCGGATCGAGCAGCAGCTCGACCGAGTCGACGAGCCAGTGGCCGAAGCAGCGGTCGGGCGTCGCCGCCGCGCTCGCGATGTCGTCGGTCACGCGGATCTGCGCGTACAGCGCGTCGTCGAACCACCCGAGCTTCGCCAGGCTTCCGTCGCCGCAGTCGACGCCCTCCACGGCGCAGGCTGCGCCCTCCCAGCGGGTGCCGACGTCGACCGCGTCACCGGTGTAGACGTCGTCGGCCGCGCCGTCGATCGCGGGTGCCGAGGCGAGCTCGGGGATCACGACCGTCGGCACGAGGTAGACCGTCTCGTTCTCACTCGACGTTCCCGCGCCCGAGGTCGTCGTCGCGGTGAAGGTCACCGTGCGGCTGCCCGGGTCGGCCGGGTCGGTGTGCGTGACGACGAATTCGACCGTCGTCGTGTCGCCCGGGGCGAGGCCCTCGAACGGCTTCGACGCCGCATCGACGACGAATCCGGCGGGCACCGTCAGCGCGACCTCGCCCGACTCGGTCGCGGCGGTGCGGTTGGTCACCTCGACCGGCACGGTCATGGTCTCGCCCGCGCCGATCTGCGCCACGGCGTTCGAGCGGCCGCCCACGTAGGCGTCGTGATCGCGGGTCCACTGCTCGTACTCGGCCATGTTGCCCCAGCGCTCGAAACGGCCCTCGACGGGCGCGACGAGCGCGACGCGGGTGTCGTTGTACGCCGTGACCTCGCCGTCGAAGGAGGCTGCGAGCTTGGAGACGCCCACGGCGGCGTCCGCCGCCGGGGTGACGGTGAACGTCGCCTCCGAGACATCCTCGTCGCCGATGCCGTCGAGCTCGACGGGCTCGGAGACCTGCCACCCGGCCGGCGCCGTGAGGCTCACCGTGCCGCCGCCGAGCCGGCCCTCGCCGGACCGCGCCGAGACGGTGACCTCGAACGGCTCGCCCGGAGCCTGGTAGTACTCGTCGACCGCGAGCGAGAACTCCGAGCCCAGCGGCATGCCGCCCGGGTCGGCGACGACGGCGCCGTAGAGCACGGCATCGTCGTTCGCGGAGGCCGGTGAGCTGTTCGGCTGCATCGGCACGATCGACTGCGAGGCGCCGTAGCGCTGGCAGCTCGGGTTGACGAGGCCCTTCTCCATCACGCGCGCCTGCGTCGGGTGCGCGCGGCCGCCCTCGCGGCCCACCTGCGCCCACGTCTTGGCGGTGCCGGCCTGCTGGCCCTGCACGTTGCCCTCTGCCCAGGCGTACGGCGAGTCGTAGCCGGTCCAGGTGCCGACGACCGTGAACGGATTCGTCGCGGCCGGAGCGAAGCCCGTGTTGCAGTTCGGCGCCGCGGCGCCGCCCGAACCGGTCGTCAGGCCGCCGGCGAGGATCTTCTTCACCTGCCAGGCGTCGACCGCGCCGGTGCCCTCGAGCTGCTCGGGGAACATCCCGGGATCGGCGGCGGCCGCAGCGGCCTCCCAGATCATGCGGCCCTGCGCGTACTGGTGGTTTCCGTGCCCGGCCGCGAGCGACGGCGTCGAGCCGACGAGGATCTCGGGCTGCGTCTCGCGGATGATGCGCACCGTGCGCCGCAGCGTCTCCTCGGCGTCCCACACCTGTGCGGTCAGCGCCGCCGAGGTGTTGTAGTAGAAGTCGACGCGGTCGAGGTTGAAGATGTCTACCGTGCCCGAGCGGATGTGCGAGGTGCGGTCCTCGTTCTCGCGGCGGACGCCGAGGTCGGGCCCCGCCTCGGGGCCGACCGAGTTCGAGCCGCCTTCGCCGCGCGTGGCCATGATGATGCCGCAGCGCACGCCGTAGAGGTCATTCCACACGCCGCAGGGCGTGGTGAATCCGGCGTCGTCGTCGGGATGGGCCCAGATGCCCATGACGTCGATCTTTCCGCGATCGGTGTCGACGGCGACCGCGGGGTCGCCGACCTCGAGCTTGGTGGCGGCGTCGGCGGGCGCCGCCGGAGCGGCAGCCGCCGTCGCGGCGAGTGCGGTACCGGGCGCCATGAGCACGGCTGCCGCGACCAGCGAGGTCAGCAGTATGGCGTGAGGTCGTTTCATGAGGTCCTCCGTTGGACACTCGGACGACGGACTGCCGTCCGATCATTCCCCTCAAGCTAGAGCAGGAACGATCGAAGAATCAAGCAGTTTCGCGCAGTATCACGCATTCTGATTTGCGCGTATCTGCTCGCGAAGGCAGGCGGGAGCAGGGTCGCGCCCACGCGACGCGCGCACCCCGCTCCCGCGCCGGTCGGCGCGCCCGGCTCACTCGCGCACGGCGCCCTCGATCATGCCCTTGATGAAGTGCCGTTGCAGGAAGACGTAGAGCAGCACGACCGGCAGCGCGACCATGACGGCGCCCGCGGCGAGCAGCGCCGTGCCCTGCGTGTACTGGCCCTGGAAGAACGCGAGACCGAGCGGCGCCGTGCGCACCGAGCCGTTCGGCGACATCACGAGGGGGATCAGGAACTCGTTCCACGTCCACATGAAGGTGAGGAGCACCAGGGTGAGGATCGCGGGCCGGCCGATCGGCACGAGCACCTGCCAGAGGATGCGCATCGAGCCGGCGCCGTCGAGCCGCGCAGCGTCGATGAGCGCGCGGCTCGACGTGCGGAAGTACGTACGCATCCAGTAGGTGCCGAACGCGATCGACATCGCGATCTGCGGGGCGGCGACGCCCCAGACGGTGTTCGTGAGGCCGACGACCCGCAGGTCGAAGTACAGCGGGACGATGAACGCCTCGGTCGGCACCATGATGCCGAGCAGGAACACGTAGAACATGACGGTCGCGCCGCGGAATCTCATCGTGCCGAGCGCGTACCCCGCGAGGATCGACGCGAGCACCGAGATCACGACGACGACGACCGCGACGACGACCGAGGTCAGCATGTACTGGCCGAAGCGGCCGATCTCCCACGCCTCGGGGAAGTTCTCGGGGTGGAACCAGCCGCCCTCGCGGGCGACCGAGGCGCTCTGCGGCCCGAACGCGAGCGAGACGATCACGGCGACCGGGCCGAGCACGATGAGCGCGAACGCGACGAGCACGACGTAGTTCGCGCCGCGTTCGATCGGGGACACCTTCACTTGCGGTCTCCGATCATGTTCACGACGCCGTTGATGGCGAAGACGATGAGGGTGAGCACGACGCCGACGGCGGTCGCGACGCCGACCTCGCCGAGCTCGAAGGCCCGGCGGTAGATCTCGTAGCTCGGCACCGTGGTCGAGGTGCCAGGTCCGCCGCTCGTCGTGACGTACACGAGGTCGAACGTCTTGAGCGCGGCGACGATCGTGAGCGTGAGCGCGACCGTGATCTCGCCGCGCACCATCGGCAGCGTGATCGCGAAGAACTCGCGCACGGGCCCGGAGCCGTCGAGGCGCGCCGCCTCGTACAGCTCGCGCGGCACGCGGCTCATGCCGGCCATGAGCAGCACGGTCACGAGGCCCGTGCAGACCCAGGTTCCGATGAGTCCGACCGCGGGCAGGGTGAACACGTAGTCGCCGAGCCACGGCCGCGCGAGCGACCCGAGCCCGATCATGCGGAGGAACCCGTTGAGCGGCCCGTCGGGGGCGTAGATCTGCCGCCAGGTGACGGCGACGACGACCATCGCGATGACCTGCGGCAGGAAGATCACGCTGCGGAAGAAGCCGAGCCCGCGCACCTGTGCACGCGTCAGCAGGCTCGCGAGCAGCAGGCCGATCACGAGCGGCAGCACCGCGTAGAAGAACACGAGCACGAGGGCATGCCAGAAGGCCTCGCGCAGGCGTTGGTCGGCGAGGATCTCGACGTAATTGTCGAAGCCGACGAAGGTGGATGCCCCGAGCCCGTCCCATTCGAAGAGCGAGAACTGCGCAGCCCGCACGAGCGGGAAGAGCAGGAAGGCGCCGTAGAGCAGGAGGGCGGGGGCCAGGTACGCCCAGGGGACCCACGCCGATCGGGCGGAACGCCGCGAGGCGCTCCGCCCGATCGTGGTCGTGCCGTCACTCATTGCTTGCGACGAACTCCGAGTAGTCGGCCTCGAGGGTCTCCGTGAACTTCTCGGGCGTCGTCTGGCCCGCGAGCAGGTCCTGCAGCGCCTGCCCCATCGTGTCGCCGAAGGTCGGCGTCGCGTAGTCGAGGTAGGGCAGCAGGCTGCCGTTGCCGGTGACCTCGCCGAAGACGGTGAACACGTCGGCCATCACGCCCTCGCTCGGAGCGAGCTCGGCCGTGCGGTTGACCGGCAGGTTGCCGGTCTCGGCGAGCACGTCCATCGCCTCGTCGCTCGTGATGAAGTCGATGTACGCGGCGGCCACGTCAGTGTTCTCGGCGGCTGAGGTGATGGTGAAGGGCAGGCCGGTGCCGCCCGTGGTGGCCGGCGTGCCGTCGCCCGTGTTCGGGATGAAGAAGCCGACGTCATCGCCCATCGCGTCGGCGAGGTCGGCGGCGAGCCACGAGCCGCCGATCAGGAACACGCCGTCGCCGGCCGCGAGCGACTGCCAGGCCGCGTCGTAGTCGGTGCCGTTCACGCCCTCGTTGAAGTAGCCGGCGTTCACCCAGTCCTGCAGCGTCGTCGCGGCCGCGACGTTCTCGGGCGTCGTCCAGCTCTGGCCGGCGTTGCCGAGGCCGAGGTCGGTGATGACGTCGGCCTCGACGTCATCACCCTGCACCGGTCCGAACACGTGCAGCGCCGGCCATTTCTCGATGTTGCCGAGCAGCATCGGGGTCTCCCCCGCGGCCTTCGCCGTCTTCAGCGCGGCGTCGAACTCGGTCCAGTCGGCGGGCACCTCGAGGCCGAGGTCGGCGAGCTTCTGCTTCGAGTAGAAGACGCCGACGACCTCGCCGACCTGCGGGAGGCCGTAGAGATTGCCGTCGCCGAACACCTTGGCGTCGTCGCTGTAGGTCGAGTACTGCAGCACCGACGGCGAATAGCGGTCGAACCAGCCGTACGCCTCGGCGTAGTCGTCGAGCGCGCGCAGCTGCTCGGCGGCGACGAACTGACCCATCGTGTTGCGACCGTTGTTCGCCTGCACGACGTCGGGCGCGTCGGCGTCGGTGAGGGCGAGCCGCAGCGTCGTGGCGAGGTCGTCGAACGACTGGGAGTTGCGGTCGATCGTGACGTTTGGGTACTTCTCCATGAACGCCTCGTTGAGCTGCTCCATCTGCTCGTTCTGGCCGCCGCGCACCTCCTGGTCCCAGACGGTGAGCGTCACGTCGCCGACGCCCGAGATGTCGGTGCTGATGTCGCCCGTGTCGGCGGTGCTGCCGGTGTCGGCACCGGTGCCGGGGGCGCAGCTCGTGAGGGCGACGACGAGAGCGGCGCCGCTCAGCGCCACCGCGGTCAGTCGGGTGTTCCGTCTCATGATGTACCTCTCTTCTCGGGATTCGATCGCCGGGCCGCTGTGGTGGCGTAGTCGGCGAAGGGGAAGGCGAGCTCCGCTCTGCGGCGCCCGGATGCCTCGGGGACGGCGTCGTCGAGGAAGCCGAATCGCGCCGCGAGCGCCGCGTCGGTGCCGTGCTGCGTGCGATCCCACCAGTCGGCGAGGTCGCCCCAGCCGGGCGCACCGACGGCCCCGCCCGGGTGCTCGACCGCGAGCGCTGCGCACAGCGCCGCGAACGAGAGCCGGTCGACGAGCGGCAGCTCGTGCAGGGTTCCGTAGACGAGGGCTGCGCCGAAGACGTCGCCGGCGCCCGTGGCATCCCGTCCGTTCGACGGCACCGCGTCCACGACGACCTCTTCGCCGCGGGTCGAGTCGATCGCGACGGCGCCGTGCTCACCGCGGGTGACCACGACGAGCGGCACAAGTTCGGCGAGCGCGCGGGCCGCGGCGACGGCGGAGTCGGTGCGCGTGTACGCCATGGCCTCGGTCTCATTGGGGGTGAAGGCGAAGCAGTCGGCGAGAGGGCTGAGGTCGGCCGGGTCCCACCGCTCGGTCGCATCCCAGCCGAGGTCGGCGAAGACCTTGGTGCCCGCGTGCGCTGCGGTACGCCACCATGCGTCGTCGGCCCGGCCACCGCGAGCGGCACCGAGGTCGACGAAGGCCGCGCGAGCCCGCGCGTCGTCGCCGACGAGCTCGCCGGCGGTGTACGGCGCGGGCTTCTCGCGGGTGACCATGCTGCGGTCCCCACCGGAGGCGATGGAGACCGTGACGGGCGTCGGCCAGCCGGGCACGAGCCGCGATCGGCCGAGGTCGATGCCCTCGCGATCGGCGAGGAACTCCCAGCACCAGCGACCGTAGACGTCGTCGCCGAGCGTCGCCGCCAGCGACGTGGTGAGGCCGAGCCGTGCGGTGGCGACGGCGAGGTTGGCGACCCCGCCGGGACTCGAGTCGAGGCCGTCGGCGTAGATCTCGGTGCCGGGCCGAGGCGTTCCGGCCAAGTCGGTGAGCACCAGGTCGAAGAAGACCGACCCGGTGAGGAGCACGTCGACGGTGCCGTCGGCCACCCGTTCTGCCACGCATCCTCCTTGAGTGCATCACCCGCGCGATCACGAGATCGGCTTTGACTGAACATACTCTCGAATGAACGGTTCTGCGTCAATTCGTGCTCGAAAGCGTCGATTCATGCTCGAAGTTGACTGCTAACATCGTGCTCATGCTCACAGCAACGCGACAGGCTCAGATCCTGAACTCCCTGCGCACCGACGGCGAAGTCACCGTCGAAGAGCTCGCCGTGCAGTTCGGCGTCTCGCTCTCGACGATCCGCCGCGACCTCAACGCCCTCAGCGCAGAGGGCCTCCTGCGTCGCGTGCGCGGCGGCGGCAGCATCGAGCCCGACCAGATCCCGTTCACCGACGTCGAGCGCCAGCACGCACCCGAGAAGTCGCGGGTCGCCGAACGCGCGGCCGAACTCGTAGCGGAGGGCGATGTGGTCATCATCGACATCGGCACGACCACCGCGCTGCTCGCCGCGCAGCTGCGCGGCCGCCGCATCACGGTCATCACCTCGAGCCTCGCGGTCATCGACGAACTGCGCGATGACGACGTCGTCGAGCTGATCGTGCTCGGCGGTGCCGTGCGCAAGAACTACAACTCGATGATCGGCACGCTCACCGAGCAGGCGCTCGCGCAGATCCGGGCGACGACGTGCTTCCTCGGCACGAGCGGCATCCGCTCTGATGGCACCATCAGCGACACCACGGGCATGGAGGTGCCCGTCAAACGGGCCATGATCGAGTCGTCCCAGCGCACCGTCGTGCTGGCCGACTCCTCGAAGTTCCCCGGCGTCGGGGTGCTGAGCGTGTGCGGACCCGACCGGATCTCGGCGGTCGTCACGAACGACGACGCGGACTCCGCGACCCTCGACCTCCTCCGCGGATCGGGAGTCGAGGTGATGACCGCGTGAAGCTCACCATCATCGGCGGCGGCGGGTTCCGCGTGCCCCAGGTGTTCGAGGCGGTCGCCGCCGACGACGCCCCCGTGCGCATCGACGAGCTCGCCCTCTACGACGTGTCGGCGTCGCGGCTCGAGACGATCGGCGCGATCCTCACGCGCCTCGCCCGGGAGCGTCGGCACGTGCCGGCGATCACCACCACCACCGACCTCGACGAAGCGCTGCGCGGCGCCGACTTCGTCTTCAGCGCCGTGCGCATCGGCGGCACCCGCGGCCGCATCCTCGACGAGCGCACCGCGCTCGACCTCGGCGTGCTCGGCCAGGAGACGGTCGGCCCGGGCGGGCTTGCCTACGCGCTGCGCACCGTGCCGTTCATGACGCGGCTCGCCGAGACGATCCGCCGGGTCGCACCCGAGGCGTGGGTGATCAACTTCACGAACCCGGCCGGCATCGTCACCGAGGCGATGCAACGAGTGCTCGGCGACCGGGTCGTCGGCATCTGCGACACTCCGATCGGGCTCATGCGCCGAGCTGCGTCCGCGACCGGCAGTGCGGCGAACGGCATCGCGTTCGACTACGTCGGGCTCAACCACCTCGGGTGGCTGCGGTCGATCACCGCAGGGGGCGAAGACCTCCTCCCGCGCCTGCTCGCGTCGGACACCTCGCTGGCGACCATCGAGGAGGCCCGGTTGATGGGCTTCGACTGGGTGCGGGCCATCGGAGCGCTGCCGAACGAGTACCTGTACTACTACTACTTCACCCGCGAGGCGACGGCCAGCATCCGGGCGGCGGAGTCGACGAGGGGCGAGTTCCTCGACCGGCAGCAGTCAACCTTCTACGCCGCGCCCGGCGACGACCCCCTCGAGACCTGGCTGCGCGCCCGCCACGAGCGGGAGTCGAGCTACATGGCCGAGAGCCGCGGCGACGACGAACAACGCCACGAGTCCGACGTCGACGGCGGCGGCTACCACCAGGTCGCGCTCGACCTGATGGCCGCACTCGCGAGCGGACGTCCGTCGACGATGATCCTCAACGTGCGCAACAACAGCCTCGTCCCGCAGTTGCCCGACGACGCGGTCGTCGAGGTCGGCTGCGTCGTCGACGCGGACGGCGTGCACCCGTGGCCGATCGCCCCGGTCACCGGCGAGATGCTCGGGCTGATGACGCAGGTCAAGTCCGCCGAGCGACTGATCATCGGCGCCGTGAACGAACGGTCGCGCGAGCTCGCGTGGCGAGCGTTCGCCGCGCATCCACTGGTCGACTCGGTCAGCGTCGCCCGATCGTTGCTCGACACCTACGCGACGTCGGTCCCCGAGATCGGCTCGATGCTCGAACCGGCCTGAGCCGTCGAGCCCCGTCGAGCCACCTTCAGGCGACCGGCGGATCCTCGTGCAGGTCGAGATCGGCGTCGGTGAGCACCCACCGGGTGAACCGCACGGTGAGGTCGGCCCGCAGCGGCGCGCAGATCATCGGCCCGGCCTGCGCCGCTCCGGCGGTGAACGGGGCGACGCGAAGGGTGCGCCACCCGCTCGTCTCGGTGCGCGCGCGCAGGGTGATCGCGTCGCCTGCCACGCCGCCGCGGCTCGCGCGGATGGTGACGACCTCGCCTGCCCAGTCGGGCACGGGTGCCATCGACCAGTCGCTGACGCCGTTCGTGACGACCGCACCGAGGTGCAGCACCCCGTCCGAGACCTCGAGTCCCGCCTTCACCCAATGCTCCTCGCCTGCGAAGAGCAGGATGCCGGCCTGGTCATAGAGCCCGGTGAGCGTCGAGGTGTCGAAACTCACCTCGAACGCGCTGCCCGTCGGCCAGTCGGCGAGCAGCCCGTGCCCGTCGTCGTGCACGAAGCCGTAGTGGGTGGTGCGCCAGTAGTCGCTGCCCTCGGCTGCGGTGACGACGAGCGCGTCGCCGTCGGGCCGCACCGATTCGGGCTCCCGGGTCCATCGGCCGTCGTTCCACTCCATCGCGCGCGCAGACATGCCGATCACGTTAGCGCGGAAGCCCCGGCGAGCCCCGCCACCGCCGCCGTGAGGAACACCCAGTCGCTGAGGATGTGCGCCCCGGCCGCGACCCACAGGTTCTTCGTGCGGATGAACGCGAGCGTGAACGCGATGCGTGCCGAGCCGATGACGAGGAACGCCTGGGCGACGTTCCAGTCGTAGGTCGGCAGGTGCGCCGCCCCGAACCACAGCGCGGAGGCGATCCACGCCAGCACCACCGCCGCCCTGCGCGAGAGCCCGCCCTTCGCGAAGAGCAGGTACAGCACCGCGAGGAACGGGAGCAGGGTGAACACCTCCTCGCCGACGAGCTGGATGGCGCTGCCCGCGTACAAGGCGATCGCGTCGACGCTTCCTGCCTCTCCCGCTGCGGCGATCGTCGTATTCGGGGTCACCCGGAACAGCATCGAGACGATCGCACCCACCGTGAACGTGATGACGATGTTCAGCACGGCGAAGAAGACCATTGCGAGCAGGTCGCGCCAGCCCACCCTGCGGAACGGCGCGGTCCAGTGGCGTCCGGCGACGAGCGCGAGCACGGCGAGCGGAATCGCGACGAAGAGGGTTCGCGGCACGATCGCGACGACGTTGCCGGGCTGGGGAAAGAAGGTCAGCACGAGGAATCCCGCGATGCACGCCGCCCAGACGACGACCCAGCGCCAGGTCGCGAGTTCGATCGGCGCCCCGTCGTAGAAGGGGAAGTCGACGCCGTCGGCCCGCTCGATCACGCGCCCGAAGCGGTCGCGGTCGACGAGCGGGCGAATGCGCCCCGGCTCGCTGAACACCTCGCTCATCATGCGGCCCCCGGTCGTCGATGAGGCCATCATGACAGCCCGAGCATGCTGCGGTGCGCGACGTTCGCAGTGCAGGATGCCTCGTCGGCACCTTTCAGCCCACGAACCCCCGGAAGGGGTCGTTCTGCTCGGCGCGCCGCTCGCGCTCGCGCTCGACCGCGCGCAGCTCGTCGTCGAGGTCGAGCAGCAGACCGGCCAGCCGTGTCTCGCGCTCGGCCTCGTACTCTTCGTCGACCTCGATCTCGGGCCAGCCGCCGCCCCACTCGCGGGCGAGACGCGCGTCGATCGCTCCGGCGACGTCGTCCCACGCCTCGGCGCGGGCCCGTTCGGCGAAGGCGGCGAGGTACTCGGGGTCGCCGCGCCTGGCCCACAGCTCTTTCGCCACCGCGGCGTAGACCTGCTCGCGCCGACGCAGGTTCGCAGCATCGGCCCGTCGGTAGTCGTGTTCGTTCGATGCACGACCCTCGCGGCGTGCCGCGGCGGCGCGGTCTTCTGCCGTGCGCTCGGCGACCTCGTCGGCCTCCTGCACGAGCTCGTAGAGCACCTCGCGCGCGGCGGCCGCGGCGCGCTCGGCGTCGAAGGGTTCGTCGCCGCGCAGCGCATGCATGACGAAGCGGTTGCGCAGGGCCATGCGCCCGGCGGCCTCGGCGACGAGCAGGCCTTCGGCGAGCATCTCGTCGAAGGTCGGAGGGGTGACTTCGGGCAGGGCGCTGCGGTCGAACGGCTTGAACCGCTTCGCCCGCCTCTTGCGCCAGAACGGCATGACCCCACCCCGTGAACGTCGATGTCCGACGCCGATCGGCGTCGGAGAACGAGCCTATCGCGGGCGACCGACGCGGCGCCCGGGGCGACCGACGGCGGTCTCGCGCCGGTGTCGCCGGTCGGGCGTAGCCTGCGTGAGTGGCGGTCAGGGCGAACGGCGGGCCGAGCGGGGCGAGCGGCGGGGCAGACGTCGAACGACGCTGCGGGCTCGTCGACGACGACGGCCGCGCCTGCCCGCACCCGGCCCAGCCGGCCGCGCCGCTGCCGCTGTGCGCCGGGCACCTGCTGCTCGCCCACGACTGGGTCGAGCGCGAGGTCGGCACGACCGACCTGCTGCCGGGCCCGTGCCCGGCCTGCGGCTCGCGCGTCGGCGTGCGCTACCCGAGCGGCTGGATCTGCGCCGAGTGCGAGTGGCGCTACGGCGAGCTGCCCGACCGCACGCTCGACGACGATCCGGTCGAGGTCGTCTACTACCTGCGCTACCGCGACCAGGTGAAGATCGGCACTTCGGCGAATCCGCGGCGCCGGGTCGCAAGCCTGCCGCACGACGAGGTGCTCGCGTTCGAGCAGGGCGGCCGTCTCCTCGAGCGTGCGCGGCACGAGCAGTTCGCCGCGTTCCGCGGCGCGGGCACCGAGTGGTTCGAGGTGCACGAGGCGCTGCTCGAGCACATCGCGGGGCTCTCGGCCGGGGTGCACGACCCGTGGGCGCAGTACTCCCGCTGGGTGAGTCGTCGGCTGGCACGGCCGTCGCGCGACTGAGCCCCGTGCACCGGCTTCCCAGCCGCGCCGCCGTAGCGTCGAGGGCATGGCAGCCGAGACCGAGAACCTGAATGCGATCGCCCAATGGGCGGTCTCGCTCATGGAGTGGCTCGGCGCGCCCGGCGCCGGCCTCGCGATCGCGGCCGAGAATCTCTTCCCGCCGCTGCCGAGCGAGATCATCCTGCCCATGGCGGGGTTCACGGCGAGCCTCGGCAGCTTCGGGCTCATCGAGGTGCTCTTCTGGACGACGCTCGGCTCGGTGCTCGGCGCGCTCGCGCTCTACGGCCTCGGCGCGTGGCTCGGCCGCGACCGGCTGATCCGCATCGTCGACCGCATGCCGCTCGTGAACGTCTCCGATGTCGAGCGTGCCGAGGCCTGGTTCGAGCGGCACGGAGACAAGGCCGTGTTCTTCGGCCGCATGATTCCGCTGTTCCGCAGCCTGATCTCGGTTCCGGCGGGGGTCGAGCGGATGCCGCTGCTGCGCTTCACCCTCCTCACGACCGCGGGCAGCGCGATCTGGAACACGATCTTCGTCGTCGCGGGCTTCCTCCTCGGCGAGAACTGGCACGTGGTCGAGCAGTACGCCGAGGTGTTCAAGTGGATCGTGATCGTGGTGGGTGCGGCCGCCGTCGGCACGTTCCTCGTCGTGCGACTGCGACAGCTCGCCCGCCGCCGCAGCGTCACGCCCTAGCGGCCCCGCGCCCGAGCGGCCCCGCGCCTGAGCGACCCAGCGGCCCGCAGCCCTGCCTCACGCGCGAAAGCCGACGAACTCTCGACGCCGCGTCCACTCCCATGGCAGAATCGTTAGGGTACTAACCAAACCCGGCGCACGATGGAGCCCCATGACCACGCAGGCAGCACCCGCCGCACACGCGGGCCCCGAGGCATCCACCGGGCCCGTCGAGGAGGGCACCGACCTGCTCGCCCTCGAGAACCAGGTCTGCTTCGCCCTCGCCGTCGCCGCACGCGGCGTGATCGGCATCTACCGGCCGATCCTCGAGCCCCTCGGGCTCACCCACCCGCAGTACCTCGTCATGCTCGCGCTCTGGCAGCGCAGCCCCCGCACCGTGCGCGACCTCGGCGAGGCGCTGCAGCTCGAACCGGCGACCCTCTCGCCGCTGCTCAAGCGCCTCGAGGCGCAGGGCTACCTCACGCGCGAGCGCAATGCACGCGACGAGCGCGCCCTCGACGTGGCCCTCACCGAGACCGGCCGCGCGCTCCGCGAGCGCGCGCTCGCGATCCCGCCCCAGGTCGTCGACCGCCTCGGCATGGACCTCGCCGAACTCGGCGCCCTGCGCGACCGGCTCACCGAGGTGATCGCGGCAGTGCAGCGGCCCTCCTGACACACCGCCTGACACGCTGCCGGGCTCGGGTCACGCGGGAGCCTCCTGCAGCGCGCGCACCTCGATCCGGCTGCCGAGGGCCGTCGAGGCCTGCGCCGCCCACTCGACGGCGGCGGCCTCGTCGACCGCCTCGATCACCCAGAAGCCGCCGACGTACGACGAGGCTTCGACGAACGGCTCGTCGCGCACGCGCACGTCACCGCCCGACGCATCGACCGTCTTCGCGGTCGAGGGCGGGTTGAGCCCGCCGGCGAACAGCCACGCCCCCGAGTCCTTCAGGGCGGTGTTGAACGCGCCGACCGCGGCGATCACGGCCTCGAACTCGGCCGGGTCGAACGCCTGCATCGATTCCATGGTCGGCTCCTCGGCGGAATCGTGCGGCATGGTCAGGAAGTACTGCGTCATGGTTCTGTTCCCTCTCGTCTTCGGGTGCGATTCGGAGGCACCCTCACTCAGGCGTCGAATGAGGATGTCGCGGATCGACACCTGCCGCGATCTCTTTCGCGATCGGGGCAGCCGAACCGGTGCGGCGGGTTCGCACCGGTCGCTCGCGGATGCCTCGGAGTGGCGCCGATCGGCCGGCTGACCTGGCTTTCCGACCAGCTCCCCGATGTCGGTGGGTGGTGCGAGGATCGCTTCATGGCGGAGGTGTTCGAGACCGGATCGGCGGAGGTCGCGTTGCTCGACACGGCCGACGCGATCGACCCGGCCGACCTGATCGACCCGGCCGACCTGATCGACCCGGCCGACGCGATCGACCCGGCCGACCTGGTCACCGACCCGTTCGCGCTCGACGCCGCGCACGAGTTCGCCGGGGTCGCGGCTTCGGTCGACGCATTCGCCGAGCTCTGCAGCGCGCTCGACGGCGCCGAAGCGGCGCAGTTCGCCGCGAACCGGGCGATGGCCGCCCACCTCGCCGCCGCCCGCCGCGCGCTCGACGTCGCGGCACGCAACCCCGCCGTGTACCTCCGACCCCAACAGCTCGGCGCGCCAGACGCGACCGAACTCGCGGTGCGGGCCGCCGCGACCGAACTCTCGATGCGGCTGCATGTCCCGGTCGGCACGATCCGCGGCCGCGCCCATGAGGCGGCCGTCCTCCAAGACCGGCTTCCCGCCGTCTGGGCGAGGTTCGTCGACGGGGTCGTCTGCTACCTCGACGCCAGAGTCGCGGTCGATACGGCGACCGGGTTTCCCACGGGTGACGCCCGCCTGCCCGAACTCGATGAGGTACTGGCCGCGATCATCGGCACCGTCACCACGACCCGGTTGCGCCAGAAGGCCCGAATCGTGCGCGCGAAGCTCGAACGCGATCGACTCGAAGAGCGCCACGCCCGCGGCATGAACGATCGACGCGTCACGGTCGAGCACGTCGACGACGGCATGGGCTGGCTGCACCTCTACACCTCCCAGATCGAGATCGCGAAGATCACTGCACGGCTCGACGCGACCGCCCGCCGCGACCGGGGCGTCCCCGACGAGTCCCGAAGCTTCGACCAGCTCCGCGCCGACACCGCGACCGCTTGGCTCACCGGCAAGGGCACGCCGACCGCGGCCCGCACGGAGATCATCGTCACCGTGCCGATCCTCACCGTGGCCGAGTCGGCCTCGGCGATGCGCGGCCACACCACCGACATCCCGTTCGCCGGTCACTCCGGCTGCGGGCCTTCCGAGGGCGCGTCCGAGGCGGCCGCAAACCCGCCCAGTGACCCGGTGCTCGACCCGACCGCGCTCGATGGTGCGATCGCCGCCGCCTCCGCCCAGCTCCCGATGCTCGACGGCGTCGGCCCCATCGACGACGCCACCGCTCGCGAATTGTTCGCCGATGCGTCTTCGTTCCGGCGTCTCGCCGTCGACCCCATCACCGCCGCACCTCTCGCGCTCGACCGCAAGCGGTACCGCCCCACGAGGGCGCAGCGCATCTGGCTCGCTCTCGTCCACGGCCGCTGCACTCGCCCCGGTTGCAACCGCCTCGCGGTCACTGCCGACATCGACCACATCGACGACTGGGCCCGCCTCGGCCGATCGAATCCCGACAATCTCTGCCCCGAATGCCGCGGCGACCATCGCCTCAAACACACGACCTGGCTCACGCCGACGAAGAACCCCGACGACACCGTCACCTGGACGAGCCCGACGGGTCGCGACTACACCGACCCGCCACCCTTCTGAATCGAGGTCGATGAGGGTTCCGACGCCGGGAGCAGACGGCCACGCCGCCGGGCTGCGGCACGCAGCGCCGGGCAGCGGCACGCTGCGGCGCGCTGCGGCGCGCGGCGTCAGGCAACGGGCGGCGTGAACCCCCGAACACCACCGTCGGCGGTTGCGAACTTCGCGATGAGGCTGGCGTCCTTGCCGCCGAAGCCCTCCTCGATGAGGCGCCCGAACTGCTCGAGCGCGATGCGCGAGGCCGGCATCGGCAGGCCGGCCTCGGTGCCGGCCGCGACGGCGAACGACAGGTCCTTCTCCGCGAGGAGGGTCGTGAACGTCGCATCGTAGTTGCGGTTCGCCGGGCTCGTCTCGACCACGCCCGGCGCCGGATACCAGATGCGCAGCGGCCAGGACTCCCCCGATGAGACCGACGCGACCTCGAAGAACTTCGCGGGGTCGAGCCCGAGCGAGTCGGCCAGCGCGGCACCCTCCGAGACTCCGAGCAGTGACACGAACAGCATGAGGTTGTTGGCGAGCTTCGCCGCGATGCCGAGCGTCGGGCCGCCGAGCTCGAAGACATGACCGGCCATCGGTTCGACGAGCTCGCGAGCGTCGGCCGTGGCATCCGGTGCGCCGCCGAGCATGAACGTGAGGCTGCCGGCCGCCGCGCCCGCGATCCCGCCCGAGACGGGCGAATCGACGAAGCGGAAGCCGCGCGACCCCGACTCCTCATGGCACCAGCGCGATGTCTCGACGTCGACGGTCGAGGTGTCGAGCAGCAGCGCGCCCGCGGGCGCGGTCGACCACACCGCGCCGTCACCGGCGTAGACCTCGCGCACGTGCTCGCTGCGGGGCAGGCTCGTGAAGACCGCGTCGGCGTCGGCGACCGCATCGGCGATCGAGTCGACCACGCGCACACCGTGCGCTGCGGCGGCCTCCCGCGCCTCGGGCATCGGATCGACGCCGCGGACCGCATGGCCGGCCGCCACGAGATTCCCCGACATGGGTCCGCCCATGTGCCCCAGTCCGATCCAGGCGATGTTCGCCATGGGCCTGCCCTCCCGACCTCGTCGACGTGAAGTGCTTTCGCGCTCCCACGATACGCCGGGATCCGCCTGGGGCGGCGCGTCGCGCCTACTCGACCGACGCGGGCGCGAACAGTGCGGCCCTCGCCGCGTCGAGGTCGGCGCCGACCCCCGGCGCGCGAATTTCTGCCATGACGAAGCCGTCGCGGCGCACGAGGTACACCCGGTCGTGCCGCAGCCGCGGGCGACCCCGCACCCCGCGATCGCTGGGGAACACGTGCGCCTCGACGCCGAGCTCGCGCGCGATGCGCAGCACCACCCGCTCGGGCACGCCGTACCCGTGCACCTGCCACTGCATCGACCGCAGCGCGTCGAAGTTGTCACCGGTCCACGGCAGCCGCACCCCGACGACTCCGCTGTGGCGGCGCTCGCGCCGCGATCGGCGCGAGCCCGAGGCATCCGGCACCTCGTACCTGATGCGCGTCTGGGAGAGGTAGCCGAACACGCGGCGGCCCGCCATGACGGGCAGCAGCCGCACCCCGATCGGGCCGAGCGCCGGCAGGGCACGGCCGCGCAGGAATCGGGCGAACCTCGACTGCGAGGTGACCTCGCCGAAGAGCCGATCGGTCGTCGCGACGAGCGTCTCGCCGACCGGGCGACGCTCTGCTTCGTACCGGTCGAGCCGGGCGTCGGGCATGCCGCCGACGATGACGTCGGCGAGCGCGCAGGCGAGGTTGTGCGCCTCCTGCAGTCCGGTGTTCATGCCCTGCGCACCGACCGGAGAGTGGATGTGCGCCGCGTCGCCGACGATGAAGCACGGGCCCTCCCGGAACCGGGCCGCGAGCCGGTGGTGAACGCGATACGTCGTGAACCACGCGCTGTCGGAGTACTCGACCCCGAATTCGCGGCCGACGAGCTCGCGCACGCGCTCCTCCCGCAGGCTCCCGTCGGCGTCGAGGTCGGCATCGCGCACGACGCCGAGCAGCCGCATGCGCATGCCGCCCATCGGGAACGCCAGGATGAAGTGCTCGGTCGTGAAGCGCAGGTTGATGGCGTCGCCGACGAGCCCGGTCACGTCGAGCGCGTCGGCGATGTAGAAGGTGTACTCGTTCGTCACGCCCTCGAAGGCGATGCCGAGCGACTCGCGCACCCGCGAGTGCGCCCCGTCGGCGCCTACGCAGTACCGCGCACGCACCGTGCGGCGCTCACCGCCCGGCGCGGCCAGTTCGGTGACGACGGTGGATGCCTCGGCGCCAGCGCCGGGCTCGACCACGAGTCGTTCGAGGCGATGCCCCCACAGCACCTCGCGGCCCGCCTCGGCGAGCGCGTCGACGAGCAGATGCTCGTTGCGGCTCTGCTCGAACACCGTGATGTCGGGGTACGGCGTGATGCCGGCGCCGAGCCCGCGGAACTCGATCGTGCCGAACGCCCGCCGACCCGCGCCGGGCGCGATCGCGGCAGCCGGGGCACGCTCGGCGAGCACACGGTCGATGAGGCCGAGCTGGTCGTAGAGCTCCATCGATCGGGCCTGCACGCCGAGGGCCCGCGACTCACGGGTGGGGCCGTCCTTGCCGTCGACGATCGCGGCGTCGACGCCGAGTCTCGCAAGGCTGGCCGCGAGCATGAGCCCGCTCGGGCCGGCACCCACGATGAGCACGTCGGTCGTGATGGAGCCGCTCACTGCGTCCATGCCTCCATCGTGGCACCGCCGCTACCGCCGGTCGAGTAGCGCGCGACGAACGAGTACACCCGCCTGTCGAGTAGCCGCGACGAACGAGCGCGCGTATCGAGACCAGCGGCACGTGCTCGCGCTACATCGCACGGCGCCTACCCGACCGACGGCACCCCGGGCAGCAGCACTTCTTCGGCCGACTCGATCCTGCGCCAGCCGGTGACGACCGCGGTCGGGGGCAGCACGTCGGCCGCGACGAGCTCGGGCATCTCGAGGCCGGCCAGCGCCGCGACATCGGCCACGGGAACCTGGAAGGTGCGGAACGGGCCGAGCGGCGGCACGGCACCGGGTTCGGGCGGGCGCACCTCGCTCGTGTCGACGAGGGGCGACTGGTCGAGCACGAACGCGGTCGCGGCGAGCGCGGCGCCCGTGTTCCACGCGACCACCTTCCAGAACTGCAGCGGCACCCGGATGCCGCGGTACCCGGGATCGTCGTCGCCGAGCACGGGGGCGGTGAAGACGCTCAGCCGCTGCGCCGTCGTCTCGGCGTAGGCGAGTACATGGTCTTCGAGGCCGAGCCAGAGCTCCTTCGACTGGTTGAACCCGGCGGCCTGGGGCGCGGCGTTCGTGTAGTGGAAGGTGTCGGCGTTCGCCCGGGCGGCGACGACCGGCTCGCCCCAGACCGGGTCGCGGCGGCGCACGAGATGGCCGCGATCGAGGTCGTTCGCGGCGTAGACCGCCGGGCCGGCCTGCCAGTCGGCGGGCACCCGCTCGTCGAGCCGCCACTCGTCGCCGCCGCGCGCGAGATCGAGCAGTGCGGCCCCGTCGACGTTCACGCCGGTGACCCGGGCGAACCGCCGCACCGGGTCGAGCACGACCGAGAAGTGCACGTAGGCGAGGTCGACGCACTCGGATGCCTCGGGGCCGGGCTTCGGCCGCGGCATCGGGGCCGTCACTCCCAGGAACTGCGCGTCGAAACCCATGCGCCCAGCACACCACACACCGCCGACGCCGATGCCGCCGCGGTCGCGGAGGGAGCCAGAATGGGCGAATGGACCTGCTGCTGGCCGGGGTGCTCGCGCTCCTCGCCATCGCCGCCGCGACCGCGATCGGACCGAAGCTCGGCGTCGCGGCGCCGCTGCTGCTCGTCGTCGCCGGGCTCGGGGTCAGCCTGCTCCCCTCGGTGCCGCCGATCGAGATCGACCCCGAGTGGATCATCGCCGGGGTGCTGCCGCCGCTGCTGTACTCGGCGGCGGTGTCGATGCCGGCGATGGAGTTCCGCCGCGACTTCGGCGCGATCGGCGGCCTCTCGGTCGTGCTCGTGGTCGTGAGCTCGGTGCTGCTCGGGCTGCTGTTCACGTGGATCATCCCGGGTATCGACCTCGCGATCGGCATCGCCCTCGGCGCCATCGTGAGCCCGACCGACGCGGTCGCGACCTCGATCGTGAAACGCCTCGGCGTCTCGCCGCGGGTCGTCGCGATGCTCGAGGGCGAGAGCCTGCTCAACGACGCGACGGCGCTCGTGCTCCTGCGTTCCGCGATCGCCGCGGCCGCGGCATCCGTCTCGATCTGGGGCGTGACCGGAACCTTCGTGTACTCGGTCGCCGTGGCGACCGCCATCGGCGCGGTCGTCGGCTGGGTGAGCCTGCGGGTCCGCGCCCGGGTCTCGAACCCGACGGTGAACACGGTCATCTCGTTCACGATGCCGTTCCTCGCCTCGATCCCCGCCGAGCTCCTCGGCGCCTCGGGGCTCGTCGCGGCGGTCGTCGCCGGTCTCATCACCGGGCGCGGGGCGGCGAAGTACCTGAGTCCCCGGCATCGCCTCTCCGACGTGCAGAACTGGCGCACCGTCGAGCTCGTGCTCGAGGGCGCGGTGTTCCTCGTGATGGGGCTCGAGCTGACCGCCCTCGTCGACGACGTCGAGCAGGGGCACACCGGCACCTGGGGGGCGGTCGGCATCGCGGCGATCGCGCTCGTCGCGGTCACGCTGGTCCGCGCCGCGTACGTGGCCCCGCTGATCCGGACGCTCGGACGGCGCGCGCAGCGCGGCGCCCGCGTGAAGGAGCAGCTGCAGGCGCTCCCCACCGACACCGCAGCGTTCGCGCTGCGCGCGGGCCGTGCACCCGACCACGCGAGGTCGGCACGATTCCGTTCGATGCTGCGGCGGCGGGTCGCCGACCTCGACTACTACGTCGACGAGTCGCTCGACTGGCGCGACGGCACGATCATCGTGTGGGCCGGCATGCGCGGCGTCGTGACGCTCGTCGCCGCGCAGACCCTGCCGGCCGACACCCCGAACCGTTCGATGCTCGTCTTCATCGCGTTCCTCGTCGCGGTGACCTCGCTGCTCGTCCAGGGCAGCACGCTGCCCTGGCTCGTGCGCTGGCTCATCCCCGCACGCGATCCCGGCCCGGGCGCCGCCGAGCGGCGCGAGCTCCGCGACCTGCTGCGCGCGGCCGCGATGCACGAGCTCGCCGAGTCGGGCGACGCGCAGTCGCGCATGATCGCCGAGCGCATGCGTGCGGCCTGGCAGGTCTCCAACGACGAGGGCGCCGGCGAGACGGATGCCACGGACGAGGCCGATGCCGCGGGCGTCGGCGGCATCGGCGGTGCGAAACCCACCGGCCGCGAGGCATCCGCGCCCCGTGTCGACCCCGAGCAGGTGCGCCGACTTCGCCTGCGCATGATCGAGGCCGAGCGCACCGCCCTGCTCGACGCCCGCGACGAGGGCCGGTTCAGCGCCGCCGCGCTGAGCGCCGCCCTCGAAGACCTCGACGCCGAGCAGATCAGCGTCGAGCTGAAGGGCCTCGACGGCGCCTGAGCGCCCGCTCGTCCTGAAACGTGCGGAACGAAGCATCCCCGACCCGCGTCATGATCTGCGCCCGCGCGCATCTCTCAAGCAGAGCCATCTGTTCTGCCGACGGGAAGGGGAAGCGCCATGGCCCACCACATCGAGTTCGTGTACGGACCGCTCGGCGAGGAGACCCGCCTCGCCTGCGCCTGCCCGCGCGACGGCAGCCACCTGCGGCCGAACTCCGAGAGCCGCGTCGCCGACGAGTTCGACGAAGCGCGCCTCGCGGCCGCGCTGCCCGCGCGGCGCGCCGAGCGGATGCGCCCCGGCCGACGGGCACAGCCGCGCACGCGGTTCACCTTCGTCCCGTCCACCGGAGTGCACGCGCGGCGCGCAGCCTGACGCGCGGCAGCGGAGCACCCCGCGGCATCCACGCGAAACCCTCCCGCGCGTATCGTGTGACCAAGCCGGAGGTCGCGCATGTGACGTTCCCGTCACCGTGACCGCCCTTGGTTGAGGGGGAGCACGATGACGACGCAGCACACGCCCGACCACATCCCGGAGCACGACCCGGCCGACGACTTCGAGAACTACCGGGAGCGCATCGGCGACGAGATGCTCGCCGTGCAGGACTTCTCGAACGAGGAGCACGGCTACCACAAGACGCTGAAGGCGCGGCAGATCCAGATGATCGCGATCGGCGGCGCGATCGGCACGGGCCTGTTCATGGGTGCGGGCGGGCGGCTGAACAGCTCGGGGCCGTCGCTGCTCATCGTCTACGCGGTATGCGGGTTCTTCGCGTTCCTCATCCTGCGTGCACTCGGCGAGCTCGTGCTGCATCGACCGAGCTCGGGCTCGTTCGTCTCGTACGCGCGCGAGTTCTACGGCGAGAAGATGGCGTACACCGCGGGTTGGCTGTACTTCCTCAACTGGGCGTTCACCTCCATCGTGGATGTCACGGCCGCGGCCCTGTACGTGAAGTTCTGGGCCCAGTACTGGCCCCCGCTGCAGGCGATTCCGCAATGGGTGATCGCGCTCATCGCCCTCGTCGTGGTGCTCTCGTTGAACCTCGTCTCGGTGAAGATGTTCGGCGAGATGGAGTTCTGGTTCGCGCTCATCAAGGTCGCCGCCCTCCTCGTCTTCCTCGTCTTCGGCATCCTGTTCATCGTCTTCGGCGGCCAGACCGACGTCGGCCCGACCGGCTTCTCGGTCATCGCCGACAACGGCGGCTGGTTCCCGATGGGCGCGGTCGCGCCGATCCTCGCGATCTCGGGCGTCGTCTTCGCGTACGCCGCGATCGAGCTCGTGGGCACCGCGGCCGGTGAGACGGCCGAACCGCGCAAGGTCATGCCGAAGGCCGTCAACACCGTCGTACTCCGCATCGCGGTGTTCTACCTCGGCTCGGTGCTGCTGCTCTCGCTGCTGCTGCCGTACACCTCGTACGAGGCCGGCGAGTCGCCGTTCGTCACCTTCTTCTCGCACCTCGGCTCCCCCGACGCGGCCGCGGTCTCGGCCTCGGTCATGAACTTCGTGGTGCTGACGGCGGCGCTCTCGTCACTGAACGCCGGACTCTACTCGACCGGGCGCATCCTGCGCTCGATGGCGGTCAACGGCTCGGCGCCGCGGTTCACCGAGCGGATGAGCGGCAACGGCGTGCCGTACGGCGGCATCCTGCTCACCGCGGTCGTCACGCTGCTCGGCGTCGGGCTCAACGCGATCGTGCCCTCGCAGGCGTTCGAGATCGTGCTCGAGGTCGCCGCGATCGGCATCATCGGCGGCTGGGCGACGATCATCCTGTGCCAGATGCAGCTCGCGAGATGGGCGAGGCAGGGCCGCCTCGAGCGGCCGGCGTTCCGCCTGTGGGGCGCCCCCTATACGGGATACCTCACGCTCGCCTTCCTCGCGTTCGTGCTCGTCACCATGGCGTTCTCCGAGACCGGCCGATGGGTGCTGCTCTGCAGCCTTGCACTCATCCCGATGCTCATCATCGGGTGGTTCGCGTTCCGCGGGCGCATCGCCGCCGCGGCGAAGGAGCGCGAGGGGCACACCGGGGCGTTCCCGGTCGTGGCCGAACGGCCGGCGGTCGACAACCCGCCGCGCTTCGGCAGCCGCAAGGACGACGAGTGAGTCGAGGCATCTGAGGCAGGATGCCCGGCATCCCCCGAGGCCGGCCCGCTCTGCGCGCGGCTCTGTCCGAGCCGCCTTCGCTTGGCTCGCCCCCGCCGACTCGCGGAGAGGTTGCCCTTCACGCAATGCCAGTTCCGCCTCATTCACTGGGTGGGTCATTCGCTCGAATGAGGCGCCCTGAGCCGCACGCGACTCGCGCGCCCACCGGCTGAGGCGCAACTGGCATACGCGAAAGAGGAAGCATCCATCGCAGCACGGGGCGCTGACGCTCACCGGGTGAGGCGCAACCGACCTCACCGAATCGGAGGCCACCCATCGCACTGCGGCATGGTCCGCGCGCACGCGAGCCAGTCGCGGTCAGGTGCTCGGTGCGCGACGCCCGCGGCGATGAACAGGCTCAGCCGTGCGCTGCGGGCGCCGCGAAGAGGTTCAGCACGAGCACCCCGGCGACGATCAGGCCGATGCCGAACAGCTTCGGCACCGTGAGGCTCTCGCCGAGGAACAGCACGCCGATCGCGACGATGGCCGCGGTGCCGACGCCCGACCAGATGGCGTAGACCATGCCGATCTCGAGTTCGCGCACCGCTTGGGCGAGCATCGCGAACGAGACGCCGTAGAGGCCGAGCACGCCGACCGTCCACCAGGGCTTCGTGAAGCCCTCGGTCTTGCCGATGAAACTGGTGGCCGCGACTTCGAAGGCGATCGCGAGCGTGAGGAAGAGCCAGGCCATCCGATGAGTCTGGCAGGCACGACGCTACTCGATGGGCGCCGACGTGTTCAGCGTCGCGAGGATGCCGGCGGCGACCTCGTCGCGCGACCGCTCGGGTTCGAAGACGAGCCACTCGAGACCGGCGAGGAGCACCGCCCCGAAGACGCTCGAGGCCATGATGCCCGCACGGCCCGCCGGCACCTCCGTCTCGTCGATCGCCGCCTCGAACACGGCGAGCGCCTCGTGCCGCAGGGCGAACAGCGTCTGCTGCCAGGCCCGGTCGGTGCGGAAGATCTCGGAGGCCATGAGCTTCGCGAGCGGTGCGTTCGCGGCGATCCGGTCGAGCAGCTGGCGCACGAGCGCCTCGATCGCCGGCCAGCCGCGCAGCTCGCCCTTGGCCGTGCGGAGGGAGTCGGCGAGCGAGCCGACCCCCTCCTGCAGCATGGCCTCGAACAGCTGGTCCTTCGAGCTGAAGTTGTAGTACAGGCTGCCCTTCGCGACTCCGGCGAGCTCGGCGACCTCGTCCATCGTGGTGCCGGTGATGCCCTTCGTCGCCGCCAGCTCGAGCGCGGCGTCGAGGATGGCGCGCTTGGTGGTGTTCGCGCGGGCCATGGTCGCTCCTCAGGTCAGATCGCGAGCTCGGGGTGCAGGCGGCTGACGCTCCACATCCGCTGCTTGCCGGCGCTCCCCGCGCTGATCGCGAGCGAGCCGACGAGGATGCCGGCCATCACGAGCACCGAGAGCCACAGTCTAGAGTCCACCCCGCCGGTGATGAGCTCGCGCAGGCCGCTCACCACGTAGGAGGCGGGCATGAACGGGTGCAGCACCTGGAAGAACTCGGGCGTCGTCTCGACGGGGTACGTGCCGCCCGACGAGCTCAGCTGCAGCATGAGCAGCACGAGGCTGACGACGCGGCCGGCCGCGGTGCCGAGCACGATGATGAACATCTGCTGCAGGGCGAGGAACGCAAGGGTCACGAGGTAGATGAACGCGCTCGTCGCGAGCCAGTACTCGGGTTCGAGGCCGATGCCGTAGACGAGCACCAGCACCATGATCACGACCTGCCCGAGGCCGATCGCCATCGCCGGGAGGAACCCGGTCATCACGGCGCGGAGACCGCTGGCCGAGGCGGCGAGCGCGCGGGTCGGCAGCGCACGCAGGATGAGCCACATGATCAGGCCGCCGACGAAGGTCGCGAGCGCGATGAAGAAGGGGGCGAACCCTTCGCCGAAGCTCGACGCCGCGTTCTGCGAGCTCTCGTCGAGCTGCACGGGCGCGGCCATCACCTCGGCCTTCGCCTCGATGTCGGACTCGCTCATGTTCGGTGCGGCTTCGGCACCCTCGTCGAGCCCGTCCGCGAGGGTGCGGCTGCCGTCGGCCAGCTTGCCGGTGCCCGCCGCGAGGGTGGTGCCGCCCTCGGCGAGCTGCGAGGCGCCGTCGGCGAGGTCGCCGGTGCCGGCGCTCAGCTGGGCGGCGCCGTCGGCGACGGTGTGTGCGCCGGAGGCGGCGTCGCCCGATTTGCCGGCGAGGGTCGCCGCGCCGTTCGCGAGGGTCGTCGCACCGGATGCCGCGTCGCCGGACTTCTGGGCGAGGGTCGCGGCACCGTTCGCGAGGTCGTGCGCTCCGGATGCGGCGGTGCCCGACTTCTGGGCGAGCGTCGCCGCGCCGTCGCGCAGCTGCGCGGAGCCGCTGGCGAGGTCGGCGGCCTTCGGGACGCCGGCGTTCAGCCCGGCCGAGAGGGCGTCGACCTTGCCGGCGAACGCGGTGGTGCCTGCGGCGTAGCCCTGCACCTGCGGAACCGCGGCCTGCGCCCCGGCGTCGAGGGTCGCGGCGCCGTCGGCCGCCTGCTGGAGGGAATCGAGGTAGGCGGAGACGGGGACGTCGGGGTTCGCCTGCGCGGCGGCGAGCAGCGCGTCGAGCGAGCCGCTGAGCTGGGCGCTGCCGCCGGCGAGCTGTTCGGTCTGCGTGGCGATCTGCCCTGCACCGTCGGCGAGCTGGTGCGAACCGGTCGCGAGCTGCCCTGCGCCGGCGGCGGCCGTGCCGAGCTGCGTCGAGAGCGCCCCGGCCCCGTCGGCGACCTTCGTCGCACCGGTCGAGAGCCCGCTCGCACCGGCGGCGAGCTGGTCGAGCCCGCCCGCGAGGGTCGAGGTGCCGTTCGAGAGCGTTCCCGCGCCGCCGGCGAGCTGCCCGAGCCCGCCCGCGAGGGTGCCCGTACCGCTCGAGAGGCTGCCCGCACCCGCGGAAAGCTGGTCGAGCCCGTCGGCAAGAGTGCCCGAGCCGTCGGCGAGCCGGATCGCGCCCGCGTCGAGCGCCCCCGCCCCGCTCGTGAGGTCGCCGAGGCCGACGACGAGTCGGCCGGCGCCGGCGTCGGCGGTCGCGAGGCCGTCGGCGAGGGTGCCCGCACCGTCGGCGGCCTCGCGGATGCCGTCGCCCGCCTCCCCGATCGCGACGAGCATGGTGTCGGCGGTCTGCTTGCTCACGTTCTCGGCGACGGTGTCGCGCAGCTGCACCATGGCCTGCTTGCCGAGGGTCGAGGCGAGGAAGCTGTTCGCGTCGTTGTACTCGACCTCGACCGTCGCGGGCGTCGGGTCGTCGTCGGCGACGGAGACGGCGTCGGCCGAGAAGTCCTCGGGGATGGTCACCGAGAAGTAGTAGTCGCCGTCCTGCACGCCGGTGGTGGCATCCGCCGCGTCGGTGACCTGCCAGTCGAGGTCGCCGCGGTCGGTGAGCTCGGTGACGAGGTCGTCGCCGGCCGTCAGCCGCTCACCGCCGACCGTGGCGCCCGCGTCCTCGTTGACGAGGGCGACCGGGAGGTTCTTCATCTCGTCGGTGGGCGCCCAGAACGCCCAGAGGTAGAGGGCGCCGTAGATGAGCGGGATGAACAGCAGCACGACGAGCGCGATCTTGGGCAGCACGCCCTTGCGGAAGCGGCGCAGCTCGGTGCCGGAGGAGAGGAAGGCGAACATCAGGCGTGCTCCAGGATGAGGTCGGTGAGGTCGGACGCGTCGTCGCGCGGTGCAGCGGATGCCTCGCCCGCCGCTGCGGTGAGGTCGACGACGTGCGGGGCGAGGCCGAGCTCGGCCCAGAGTTCGAGTTCGGGTGCGGCCGCCGAGGCGATGACGGCGGTGCCCGCGCGGGTGATCGCGTCGAGGCGCAGCCAGAGCGTGCGGCGCGCCTCTGGCGACTGCAACTGCTCGATCTGGTCGAAGAAGAGCGCGTCGGGCTCGCTCATCATCGCGAGGGCGATGCGGAGAAGCACGGTCTGCACCTCGTCGAGGTCCCAGATGAGGGTGTCGACGGCGGGCAGCGGCACCTCGCCGAAGACCGGGGCGAGCACGCGACGGAGCTCTGCCTCGTCGGTGCGCCGGATGAAGGCCCACCACGGCGAGAGCCAGGCGGCCCGCTCACGGATCGCAGCGCCCACGGTGACCGACTCCTCGAGGGTGTCGATGCCCTGGAACCCCGCGATGGCGGTGGCGCGCTGCACCGGCCGCGCACGGCGGGGCAGGTCGTAGCCGAGGGTCTCGAGGTGGCCGCTCGAGGGCTTCATGCGCGCGGCGAGCGTGAGCAGGAGGCTCGTGCGGCCGCTGCCGGCCGGGCCGGCGACGACGGTGAGGCCGGAGTCGGCGACGAGCGAGACGGGCCCGTAGACGGGGCCGCGCTTGGAGTGGAGGGCGAGTTCATGCGCCCGCACGATGATCGGCACGATGCATCCTTCGTTTTGTACTGACTAGTCAGTCTAGAACGGTGAACCTCGCTGCGCAAGCGAGCAGTCGAGGTGGGCTGCGCGGATCCGTCGCAGGGCGCATGATTCTTGCGAGACCTCGTCCAGTTCGTCGGGATCGTGCGCCAGAACATGATTCTCTGCCGAAAGTTTGCGTTCTGGCGCGCGGGTGTTCACACTTGTGTCGCCACCACCTGACGTACCCGCCGGAGACTCCAGTGACCATCGACCACGAACTCGCGCCCGAGAACGACGCCTCCCTCGGGCGTCGCCGGCCCGAGGCATCCCAGGGCCCCACCCGCATGCACGCCGTCACCGGCGAGACCGAGGCCATCGTCGACCTCGTGCTCGACTACTCGCGGCGCCGCCTGCTCTCGACCGACACCCCGCTCGACAAGCCCGAGACCGAGGCCGAGCTCACCCGCCTCGCCGGCCGCACCATCGACGAGCAGGGCATCGGCGCGACGCGCGCGCTCTCGATCTTCGAGCACGTGCTCGCGCCCGCGTGCATCACGATCGACCACCCGCAGTACCTCTCGTTCATCCCCGCGGCGCCGACGAAGGCCGCCATGGCGTTCGACCTCGTCGTCTCGGCATCGAGCCTCTACGGCGGCAGCTGGATGGAGGGCTCGGGCGCGGTGCACGCCGAGAACGAGGTGCTCACCTGGCTCGCGCACGAGTTCGGCCTGCCTGCCGGCGCCGGCGGCGTCTTCGTGCAGGGCGGCACGATCGGCAACCTCTCGGCGCTCGTCGCCGCGCGCGAGGTCGCCCGCGAGAAGCGCACCGCCGCGGGCGAGCCCATGCCCGCACGCTGGAAGCTCGTCTGCTCGAGCGAGGCGCACTCGTCGAACAAGTCGGCCGCGAAGGTCATGGACGTCGACGTCGTGCTCGTGCCCGCGGGCGACGATGGGATGCTCCGGGGCGACGCCGTGCGCGCGGCGCTCGAGGAGCACGGCGACGACGTCTTCGCGGTCATCGCGACCACCGGCTCGACGAACTTCGGCATCGTCGACGACGTCGCCTCCATCGCGGCACTGAAGGACGAGTTCGACTTCTGGCTGCACATCGACGGCGCCTACGGCCTGACCGGCATGCTCTCGCCGCTCGCCCGCGAGCGCTACGCGGGCGTCGAGCGCGCCGACTCGGTCATCGTCGACCCGCACAAATGGCTCTTCGCCCCCTTCGACGCGTGCGCGCTCATCTACCGCGACCCCGAGATCGGGCGCCGCGCGCACACCCAGCACGCCGAGTACCTCGACACCCTCACCGGCAAGCCCGAGTGGAGCCCGTCGGACTACGCGGTGCAGCTCACCCGCCGCCCCCGCGGGCTGCCGTTCTGGTTCTCGCTCGCGACGTACGGCGCGGCGGCGTACCGCGACGCGATCACGAACTCGCTCGAGCTCGCCCAGCGCATCGCCGACGAGATCCGCAACCGCCCCGAGCTGAAGCTCGTGCGCGACCCGCAGCTCTCGATCGTCGTCTTCGAACGCGAGGGGTGGACGATGGACGACTACGAGCGCTGGTCGGCGAAGCTGCTCGACGAGCAGCGCGCGTTCGTGACGCCGAGCTCGCACGCCGGCCGGCCGAACACCCGATTCGCGATCGTGAACCCGATGACGACGTTCGAGCAGCTGGTCTCGATCCTCGACACGATGTGACGGGCGCCGCGGCGCCGCCGCTCAGGCGACCGGGATCGGCACGGCGAGCTCGTCGACGATGCGCTGGATCTCGGTGAGCGCGTAGGCGGCGAGCTGCCGTTGCGCGGCCTCCGCCGCGGCATCCTGCTCTTCGAGGTCGCCGATGACGATGATGTTCTCGTCGTTGATCGTGTTGGCGGGCTCGGTGTAGTTGAAGCTGCCGACGATGAGCAGCCGCTCGTCGATGACCATGAGCTTGTGGTGGAGCTTGCGCACCCCGGTGCCGCGCTTGTTGGCGTACAGCTCGACGTCGCCGCGACCGAGGTCGCTCGTCGCCGCCCACTTCGCGGCGCCCTGGTCGCGATCGAGCACGCCGCGGATCCGCTGCACGAGCGGCCGCAGGCGGATCATCGTGTCGTCGATCCCCGACGACTGGGCGAAGGTGAACATCGCGAAGTCGATCGACTCGCGGGCCTTCAGCATCTGCTTCATGATCTCCATCTCGGGCCCGTGGCGGGGCGCGAACAGCGGCTTCACGCGCACGGCGGGCAGGCCGAACTCCTTCGGCTTCGGTTCGACCCGCTCGTGGAGCTCGCCGAAGGTGCCCGACCGCATGCGCTCGAACTCGCGCAGGTACTCGGTCGCGGCGCGCTGCCCGTGCAGCACGACGACGTGGTTGAGGTTCTGGCCGCTCCCCCGGCCCGAGGTGGCGTTCGTGCCGGTGTCGGTGTGGGTGAAGTTCGTCGAGCCCGTGAGGACGGCGGCCTTGGTCTTGCCCGAGTCCCGCACGATGAACTTCTGGTGGAAGATCTTCGGGTTCAGGTCGCTGATGACGTCGACCTTCGCCTTGAGCAGCGCGCCGTGGATGGTGCGGTTCTCCTCGTGGGCGCCGAGGCTGTTCCAGGGGTCGGCGAGCGCCTTCTCCTCGGTGAGGTAGTCGCCCTCGAGGATGACGCGCACCCTGAGGCCCCGCCGCTTCGCGTCGAGCACGGCTTGGGTGATGGGCCGGGAGTCGATCTCCTGCACCGCGATCGCGAGGCTGTGCTTCGCGCCCGCGATGAACTCGCGGACGGCGAGGTCGAGGTCGTCTGGTCCGCCGACCGAGCTGGGCCCCATGAACAACTCGACGCCGCCGATGCGCAGTGGCATGATGCACCCCTTTCACTGAGGTTCACTCAGCTTCGGGTGTACTCCTCACGCCGGCGCACCGAATCAGGGGTGCCCCGGAACCCGGGAGACGGGGCTCAGCCCGCGAGCGCCGCCGCCAGCCACGCCGCCTGGCGCTGCCACTGCTCGCCCTGGCCGCCCTCGTGCTCGTTGAACGCGTACTCGACGATCTCGGCGCTCGCCCCCCAGAGGTTGCGCGCGGCGTACACCGTCGACGGCGGGCACACCGGGTCCATGAGCGCGACCGAGAACAGCGCGGGCACGCGGGCGCGCTTGGCGAAGTTCGCGCCGTCGAAGTACGAGAGCGTCTCGAACACCCGCTCGCTCGCACCGCGGTGCACGGCGAGGTACCGCACGATCTCCTGGTACGGGTCGCGATCGGTGAGGCCGACCGCGCGCTCGAAGTGGCAGAGGAACGGGACGTCGGGCATCGCCCCGACGAGCCCCTCGGCGAGCGCGGCCGCCGCGATCGAGATGCCGCCGCCCTGGCTGGTGCCGGCGACGGCGACCCGATCGGGGTCGACGCGCTCGAGGCTGCGCACGGCGTCGATCGCGAGCACGGCGTCGGTGAACACGCGCCGGTAGTAGTACGCAGCGGGGTCGTCGATGCCGCGCGTCATGAACCCGGGCGCCGACGAGCCGGTGCCGTGGGGGTCGGGCGTCGCGCCGCCGGTGCCCCAGACCGACCCCTGCCCGCGGGTGTCCATGAGCAGGTAGGCGTAGCCGGATGCCGCCCAGCTGAGCCGCTCGTGCGGCAGGCCCCGGCCGCCGCCGTAGCCGAGGTACTCGACCACCGCGGGCAACCGCCCTCGGGTGCCCGAAGGAACGAGGAACCACCCGCGCACCGGGTCGCCCCCGAAGCCGCTGAACTCGAGGTCGTACACCTCGACCGCCGTGAGCGGCGACGCCACGCGTTCGAGCCGCGGCGCACGTGCGAGGGCCCGCGAATCCGCGATCGTGCGCGCCCAGAACGCATCGAAGTCGGCCGGCTCGGCGACCGCGGGGCGGTAGTCGCGCAGCTCGTCGATCGGCGCATCAAGTCGTGGCACGTGGCATCCTTCGCTCGGCGGAGAATTCAGCGTATCGGAGCGGCGATCCGCCAGAATGGGGCGGGTGAGCGAACACGTCTTCATCGCGGGGCCGGCCTCGTGGAACCGCATCGTCGTCCTCGACCGGCTGCCCGAGCCGGTGCCGCACATGCAGTTCGCACTCGAGGAGTACGAGACCGTCGGCGCGACCTCGGCGGGCAAGGCCCTCGGCCTCGTCGGCCTCGGCCGTCGGGTCCGCCTGCACGCGCTCTTCGGCGCCGACGACGACGGCGCGCGCGTGAAGCGGCTGCTCGCGCAGGCGGGCGTCGCGCTCATCGCGGGCGACGGCGGCGTCACCGAACGCCACGTCAACCTCATGACGCGCGCGGGCGAGCGGGTCTCGCTGTTCCTCTCGACTCCCGCCGACCCCGGCGAGGGCAGCGACGCCGAGCTCGACGCCGAGCTGCGGCACACGATGGCGGATGCCTCGGCGCTGATCCTCGACCTCTCCGAGCTCTCGCGCCGGCTGATCCCGGCGGCGAAGGCGAGCGGACGGCCCATCTGGACCGATATCCACGACTACGACGGCGAGAGCGGGTTCCACCGCCCCTTCATCGAGGCGGCCGACGCGATCTTCATGAACGCCGACCGCATCGGCGACGATCCGCTGCCGTTCATGCGCTCGTGCATCGAGGGCGGCGCCTCGCTCGTCGTCTGCACGCTCGGCGCCGACGGGGCCGTGGCGCTCGACGAGCGGATGACCCGGCACGACGTCGCGGCCGTGCCGACCACGGTGCGCGATACGAACGGCGCGGGCGACGCGTTCATGGCGGGCGTGCTCGACGCGACCCTCGCCGGCTCCGGGCTCGACGAGGCGCTCGAGGCGGGCGCCCGGCACGCGGCATCCGTGCTCGTCACCCGGCACCTGCACCCGAGCCTCGACGCCCTGCTCGGGGCCTGACGCCGGCGGCGCGCGCTACCCGGCCGCCGCCCCGAGGTTCGCGTTGTCGCGGAACAGGTTGCCCGGGTCGACCTCGGCCTTGAGCGCCCGCAGGCGCTCGAGCGTCGCCGGCGGGAACGCCGCCGCGACGGCCCGCTCGCCCTGCATCGTCTCGAAGCTGAGGTAGGCGCCCGCGGTGTGCGGGGCGATGAGCTCGTCCCACCGCTCGCTCGTGCGCATGCTCGACGAGCCGAACGCGACGACCGAGAACTCGGCCGACCGGTGCGCGAACGCGGTCGCGTCGGCGGGCACGTCGTGCACGGCCCCGCCGACCGCGCGCAGCTGGAAGAAGTAGCTCGCCCCCTCGTCGAGGTACCGGGCCGCAGCACGCGCGAACTCGGGGGTGACCCGGCCGATGAGGCCGGAGCGCGAGGTCGGCTCGCCCTCGGCGCCGTGGCTCTCGTCGCCCGCGTTCGCCATCACGGCGTCGTAGGTGGAGAGGCGCACGTCCTGCCCGATGAGCGGGGCGGCGTCGGCGAGCGGCTGCAGGCGTTCGAGCACGGTGTCGGGGTCGTCGGAGTCGATCATCGTCATGACGTTCGCGACGGGCGGCTGCCCGGGCCGGGTGCCGCCCATGATGAGGAAGCTCGTCACGTCGCGCGGCGACTCGACCACCCACCTGCCCCACGCCTCGAGAAACCCGGCGCGGTCGCTCGCATCGAACGCGAGCTGCGCGAAGCCGACCTCGAACTCGAACGCGGTCACGATGCCGAAGCTCGCACCGGCCCCCCGCACGGCCCAGAAGAGTTCGGGATGCTCCGTGGCATCGGCCCGCACGACCCGACCGTCGGCCAGCACGAGCTCGGCGGCCCGCAGGTGGTCGATGGTGAGTCCGTGCTCGCGGGCGAGGTAGCCGATGCCGCCCGCCGTCGCGAGGCCGCCGACGCCGACGCCGCCGTAGTCGCCCGAGCTGAGCGCCCAGCCGTGCGGGGCGAGGAACGCGGCGACGTCCTTCCAGCGCGCACCGGCCTCGATGCGCACGAGCCGGCTCGCCTCGTCGAGCACGCTCATGCCGTGCATCTTCGAGAGGTCGACGACGATGCCGCCGTCGTTCGTCGAGCGGCCGCTGATGCCGTGGCCGCCGCTGCGCACGCCGAACGGCACCTCGGGGTGCCGCGCCGCGAAGCGCACGGCGTCGGCGACCTCGGTCGCGGTGGTCGGCTGCAGCACGAGACCGGGGGCGCCGCCCCGGAGATAGGTCGACTTCACCCGGGCGTAGCCCGCGTCGCCCGGCTCGATCGCCCGGGCGGCGAGCCGGGCGGGCAGTGCGTCGTAATCGATGCCGTCGCGGCGCTTGGCCCGCACCGCGGTGCTGCGACCGGGCGCGGCGCCGGCGAGCGAGGTCGACCCCGAGGCATCCGATGCCGTGCCGGCGCTCGCCCCCAGCTCGCGTGCGGCCGCCTCGCGGAGGCCTGGCGCGACCTCGTCGGCGAAGTGACGGATGGTGCCGGGGTCGTCGCTCGCGAGGATGAAGGTGCTGACGCCGTCGTCGACGACGTACGGCAGCAGCTGCTCGACCCACTGCTCGGCGGGTCCGTCGAGCATGCCGCCGCGACCGCCCGCTGAGAAGCGGCCGCCGACGTTCAGCAGGCGGCGGATCTCGCGCGGGTCGCGCCCGGCGGCGGTGGCCGCCTCGTCGATCGTCGCGTTCGCACGGGCGAGGTCGCCGGGTTGCAGGTAGGCGAGCGAGGGCAGCCAGCCGTCGCCCTTACGGCCGATGAGGCGGAGCATGCGGGGCTTCAACGCGCCGATCCAGATGGGGATGTTGTGCGCCGGAGCCGGTCCGCGCTTGGCGCCGTCGATGCGGTAGTAGTCGCCGTCGAGCTGGAACCGGGCGCGCTCGCCCTGATCCCACACGCCGCGGATCACGTCGATCGCCTCGGAGAGCGCGTCGACCGCCTGCCCGGGCGTGAGTCGGCGGCCGCCCATCGCCTCGATCGCGTCCCAGAAGCCGCCGGCGCCGAGCGCGAGTTCGAAGCGCCCGTCCGAGAGCAGGTCGATGCTCGCCGCCGAGCGGGCGAGCACGGCGGGCGGGCGCAGCGGCACGTTCGCGACGTTCGCCGCGATGCGGATGCGTTCGGTGCGTGCGGCGACCCACGTCATGAGCGTCTGCGTGTCGTGGAAGCGCGGCTGGTACGGGTGGTCCTGGAAGGTGACCAGGTCGTAGCCTGCGGCCTCGCTGAGCTCGGCGAGGCGCACCGGCGCCTGCGGCGGGTCGTTCGTCGGGGTGATGAAGGTGCCGAACTCGAGTTCATGGCCGTAGTGCATCGTGCGGGTCCCTTTCCACGTCTCCCCCAGCATGCTGCACGGATGCCTCATCCGCGCCTCTCGGGTAAGCTGCTTACTTGTGGTAAGCGAGATTGAGCAGCCGATCATTCCCGCGCCCGCCCCGGGCAGCGACGATCTCGCCGCGCATCGCGCGCGACTCGAGGGGCTCGGGCACATCGACGACGAGGCGTGCCGACGATTCCAGACGACGATCGAGTTCGCCGGCCGCAAGTGGAACGGCGCGATCCTGCTCGCGGGCGTCCGCGGCGCCCGACGGTTCTCGGAGTACCGGGCCACGGTGACGGGCATCTCCGATCGCCTGCTCGCGGCCAGGCTGCGCGAACTCGAGGCCGAGGGCATGATCGAGCGGCACGTGAAGGCGACGACGCCGGTGACGATCGCCTACACGCCGAGCGCGGCGGGGCTCAGGCTCATCGAGCTGCTGCAGCCGCTCGTCGAGTGGGGCCTCGAGAGCGCGACAGGAGCCGGGAACGCAGCGGCCGGGCGCTCGATCGAGCGCCCGGCCGGCTGACACCTGTTCTGCGGGTTACTTCTTGTCGGCCTGCTCGGGTGCGTCGGCCTCGACCTGCTCGGCGGCGGGCTCTGCGGGCGCGACCTGCTCGGCGGCGGGCGCGACCGGCTCGGCGGCGGGCGCCTCGGGCGCCTCGGGCGCCTCGGGCGCCTCGGGCGCAGCTTCGGCCGTGGCGACCGGGGCCTCGGCGAATTCGACCTCGAACTCGTCGACCTCGTCGAACTCGACCGGCGCCGCGGCCTCCACCTGCGATGCGCGGCGCGCGATCGACCAGGCGACCGCCTGCGTCGCCGCGGCGATGACGATGGCGAGCGCGCCGACCGCGATCAGCAGGCCGCCGACGGTCGTGCCGGTCTGGGCGCCGAGGTAGGCCGCGTAGTCCTGCGACTGCGACGTGTACAGCTCGACCTGCGACGCGTTCGACGTGTTGAGCAGCCAGAGGCCGACGCCGAGCAGTGCGAGGGCGGCGACCCAGGTGCCGATGAGCGGCAGGTTGGGCAGGGCGCGGGTCGGGGTGTTCGAGGTCACAGTGGTCCTTCGGGTCGGGGGTGCGGCGCGGCTCGCCGCCCTGACGACCGTAGGCGACGAAGGTATGTGTTGGCTATGCCTCTCCGGTGAAGGGCGTCACAGAGCCGAGATCGCCCACGGGCGGGCGTAGCGTGAGGGCATCCGCAGAGAAGGGCGCACGATGGATGCCGAGACCTCCGACCACCTCGTGATCGAGCCGAGCGTCCTCTACGTCGGCACGCCGGTCTACCTCGTCGTCACCGAGAACCCCGACGGCACGCCGAACCTCGCCCCCGCCTCCTCGCACTGGGCGCTCGGCCGCATGCTCGTGCTCGGGCTCGAGGCCGACGGGCAGACGGCGGCGAACCTCGCCGAACGTCCTCAGCTGACGGTGAACTTCCCGGCCGCGACGCAGTGGCGCGGGGTCGAGCGGCTCTCGGCGGCGACCGGCCGCGATCCGGTGCCCGAGGCGAAGGCCGGGCAGTATCGTTTCGAACCGCGCAAGTTCGAACTCGCCGGATTCACGACGAAACCCTCGGAGCTGGTGTCCCCTCCGCGCGTGCGCGAGGCACCGCTGCAGTTCGAGGGCGAGGTGCGGCGCACCACCGCCGGCGTCGATCCCGGCTACTTCATGGTCGAGGTCGAGGTGGTGCGCGTGCATGCGCTGCCCGAACTCGTCGTGCCCGGCACGAACCACATCGACCCGCACGCCTGGCACCCGCTGATCTACAGCTTCCGCCACTTCTTCGACCGCGGCGAGCACGTCGGCTGGACCCGCAAGTCGCCCATCGCGCCGGGCCCGCCCGACACGCGCGAGCCGGTGCCGGATGCGGCATCCGCTCCGGATTCCGCATCGCCCGCTTCCGCCTGGCCCGCGTCGCCCGCCTTGCCCGCCTCCCCGCTCGACGAGCTCGACCGGTGGGAGGGCTTCGGCGGCACCTGGGCCGTGCGTCAGCTCGGCGCCGACGGGGCGATCGTGAGCCTCTGCCGCTGCGACGGCGGCGAAGAGGTGTCGCGCATCGTCTCGGCCGACCCCGCGTTCCTCGAGTGGGCCGCGCGGCAGGAGTTGCAGCCGTGAGCCGGCACCCGGCCGCTCCCCCGACGCTCTCGACACCGTGGTCGGCGTCGCTCGGTCTCACGACCCCGATCGTGAGCGCGCCGATGGGCGGGGTCGCGGGCGGCCGCTTCGCGAGCGCGGTGTCGCGGGCCGGGGCCCTCGGCATGATCGGCATGGGCAGTGCGGGGTCGGCGGCGAAGCTCGCCGCGCAACTCGTCGAACTCGAACGCGACCGCGCGGGCGAGCCCTTCGGCATCGGGCTCGTGCACTGGGGCATCGAACGCGATCCCGCGCTGCTCGACGTGGCGCTCGAGGCGCGCCCGGCGCTCGTCTCGGTGAGCTTCGCCGAACGCTTCGAGTGGGTCGACCGCGTGCACGCCATCGGCGCCCTCGCGGCGACGCAGGTCTACACGGCGGCCGAGGCCCTGATCGCGGCCGACGCCGGCGTCGACGTCATCGTGGCGCGCGGATCCGACGGCGGCGGGCACGGCGATCCCCGCATCGGCACGCTCGCACTCCTCGACGCCGTGCTCGATGCGATCGAGCCGCTGGGGGTCACGCCGGGCGGGGGCACGACGACGGGCGGTGCTCCGACGCCCGACCGGCCGGCGGTGCTCGCGGCCGGCGGCATCGGCTCGGGCCGCACCCTCGCGGCCGTGCTCGCGGCCGGCGCCGCGGGCGCCTGGATCGGCACCGCGCTCTCCGCCTCGACCGAGACGCTCACCCCGCCCGCGGCGATCGAGGTGCTGCTCGCCGCGACCGGCGACGACACCGTGAACACGAGCGCGCTCGATGCCGCGCTCGGGCTCCCGTGGCCCGAACGGTTCCCCGAGCGTGTCATCCGCAACGACCTGGTCGACGAGTGGCTCGAACGCGTCGACGAGCTGCGCACTGAGGCGGTCGCGATCGACGGCGCCGACCTCGTCGCCCTGCGCGCCGCGATCGTGGCGGCCAACCGCGACGGCGACCATGCGCTCATTCCGGTCGACGCCGGTCAGGGCGTCGGACTCCTGCGCGAATCGCGCCCCGTCGCCGCGATCCTCGACGAGTTCACCAGTACCGCCGCCGCGCTGCTGCACCGCCCGCTCGGCTCGTAGCCGCTCGGGGCCGGCAACGCGGGCGAGTCCGCTCGGGCGAGCTCTCCCGGTGACGTCGCCGTACCCCCGCAGGACGCCCGGCCGACGCCCCACTGCGGATGCTCCGGGCCAACGCCCCACCGCCCCCACCGCGCCACCGGGACCTTCTCTTGCGCGACACCGGTACCGAAGTACCGAAGGTTCGACGGATGATAGGTCTCCCCGCCGATGCCGAACCGCACACCGCCCGCCACCTGCCCTCGACCCCCGCCCCGCGGGCCCCGCCCCGCGGGCCCCGGGCCGGGGCCCGCCTCAGATGGCTCGGTGGTCGACGAAGGGCATCCGCGGTCCGCGCCGCGGTCGCCCGCGCACGCCGGCCGCGCCGAGCAGGCGCACCACTCGGTACCGGTGCCCGGCCCAGGGCGCCAACGCCTCGAGCATCTCCTCGTCGCTCATGTCACGCCCGGCGAGCGCATGCCCGATGTAGTTCGAGAGGTGGTAGTCGCCGACCGACACGGCATCGGCATCGCCGAGGGCGCGCTGCGCGACTTCCGCGGCGGTCCACGGCCCGACGCCGGGCATGAGCACCAGGCGCGCCGTGGCATCCGCCTGACTCATGCCTGCCGCCTCCTCGAGGCGCCGCCCATGCCGGGCCGCGTTCTGCACCGTCGCCGCGCGTCGCGGGTCGACGCCGGCCTTGTGCCATTCCCAGCTCGGAATCGCCCGCCACTGCTCGGGGCTCGGCACCACGTGCATGGGCCGGGGCGTCGGCCCGGGCGCGACCGCGCCGAAGCGGACGACGAGTCGGCGCCACGAGTCGTGCGCCTGCTGGGTGATCACCTTCTGCTCGAGGATCGAGGCGGCGAGCGCTTCGAAGACCTGCGCCGTGCGCGGCACCCGCAACCCCGGATTGCGGCGGTGGGCTGTGTCGAGCACGGGCAGCAGCGGCACGAACCCGCTCGGGTCGTCGTGCTCGCCGAGCAGTTCGGGCGCCTGCTCGACCGCGAGGCCCGCCCCGGGCCCCCAGCCCTCGCAGCGCAGCAGACCGCCCGGCAGCTGCCGCACGCGGATCGTGGCATCGCCGTCGACGGTGCGCACCGCGCGCCACACCGCACCCGCCCGGTCGAGGTGGAACGCGGGGTCGCCGAAGCCCCGGCGCAGGCTTCCGAGGGTCTGTCGGAGATCGGTCGGATGCCGCGGCCGCCATTCGAGGGCATGGTCGGCGATCACCGCACCAGTGTGCCTCACGCGGCTGACAGCGGCGCGGGCGCGTGCGCCGTGCGACGATGAACCCGTGCACCTCAGACTCGCCGACGACGCCGACGCCCCCGCAATCGCCACCACGCTCGCCCTCGCCTTCGCCGAAGACCCCGTCTGGGGTCCGGTGCTGCGCCGCCCCGACGGCGACACGAGTCATCTCGAACCCCTCTGGCGCCGCTTCGTCGAAGGCGCCCTGCCGTACCGGACGGTGTGGGTCGTCGACGACGGCGACGCGGTCGCGGTGTGGCTGCCCTCGGGCGAGCCCGAGATGACCGAGCAGCAGTTCGCCGAGGTCGAGGCGATCGTCGAGGCCCGGCTCGACGCCGAACAGCGGCGCGCGTTCGACGGGCTCATGGCGGCGTTCGAGTCGAACCACCCTCACGGCGAGAGGCACATGTACCTGAGCCTGCTCGCGTCGAACCCGTCGCGCCGCGGTGAGGGGCTGGGGCAGCGCATGCTCGCCGAGAACCTGCGGTCCTTCGCCGCCGAGGGCCTCCCGGCCTACCTCGAATCGACGAACCCCGAGAACGACCGCCGCTACGAGCGGGCCGGATTCCGCCGGGTCGGCGGCTTCGCCTCTCCCCTGGACGGCGCCCCGGTCACCACCATGTGGCGGCCTCTCGACGCGTGATCGCCCAGCGGGGTCGATTGACGCACCTCACCGGGGCGCCAGACCGGCCCCGTCACCGTACGACGAAGACGCGGATGCAGACGTGCCCCGGCTCGGGCCGCGCGAGGCCGATGAACTGGTGCTCGGCGAGCCAGCGGTGCGCCGGCGCATCCGTCTGGAACACCGGCGCCGTGCGGTAGTACAGCTCCTGTTCCGTCACCGGCTCGCCTGCCTCGAGCCGTCGCGCGAGCGCCTCATCGGCGCGATGGTAGCCGCGGTTCATCACGTCGATCACCGCACCGTCGGACGCGCGCAGCAGGTAGCGCGCATCGAGCTGCGTGGTGTCGCCGCGGTAGACCCACCAGTCACCGCCGCCCGCGACCACCTCGCCGTCGAGCGCGGGGCCCGACACGGTGCCGCCGGTGATCGGCGTGAAGCCGAGCTCTTCGCCAGGTCCGCGGCCGACGTGCTGTTCCGGCCCGACCGCCACGCGCAGCTCGAAGACGAACTCGAGCTCGGGTGCCATCAGGGGGTGGGATGCCCCTGCGACCGTCCCGCTCACGAGGCGCTCCCGCGCGCCGCGTCCTGCACGACGTCGCGCAGTCGCTCGAGCGCCGGCAGCGCGTCGGCGAGCAAGGCGCGGTCATCGTCGCTGAGGGCCGCGAGCGCCTCGTCGAGCACGTTCGCGCTCGCCCGATCGAATCGATCGAAGAGGCCGAGCGCCCGCTTCGACGCGTGCACCTCGACCCGCCGCCGGTCGCCGGTCGGCACCTCCCTCGTCACGAGGCCCGCCGCCTCCATCGCCTTCAGCAGGTTGCTCACGGTCGGCCGGCTGAGGCCGAGGTCGACCGCGAGCTCGCCGGGCGATCGCACGACGCCGGCGGGCAGGGCGCGCAGCACCTCGATCTGCGCGTCGGGCAGATCGGGCAGCTGCTCGGCGGCCCGGGCGGCCTTCAGCAAGCCTCGCCGGAGCGGCGAGATGACCTGGTTCAGCCGCGCGAGTCCGGCCGAGGAATCGGCCGGGTCCGGGGCATCCGTGTTCTCGACCTCGGAGGCCTCGTGCCGGCGCTGTTCCATCGCCTCAGTCTTCCACCTCGGGTGCCGACTCGGGCGTGAGCGACGCCCGCTCGTTGAGGGCCGACGGGTGGAAGCCGGCGGCGCGCTTGTAGCCGTCGGCGACCTCCTGCAGCTCGTCGGCCGGGATGACGTCGTTGACGTGCGCGAAGCCCTGCGGTGCGCGGTCGTACGCGAGCTGCATCACCTTCTCCGGGCCGAGCTGGCGGGTCATCTCGAGCAGGCGGGCAGTGGCCGGACGACGGTCGGCCTCGTACGCCTCGAGCGCGGTGCGCACCGCGTTCGCCCGGGCGACGTCGGTCGAGACATCCCGACCCGCCGTCTCGTTCGCGAGGTGGAACGCGAGCGTGCGCCCGTCGATGATCGCCTGCGAGGCGCCGTTCGACCCGTTCGGGTACATCGCGTGCGCGGCATCGCCGATGAGGGTCGAACCGCCGAAGGTCCACTGCGGCAGGGCGTTCCGGTCGACCATCGGGTACTCGAGGATCTCGTCGGCTGCGGCGATGACCGCGGGCACGTCGAGCCAGTCGAAGCTCCAGTCGGCGAAGAGCTGCTCGATCGGGCCCGGGTCGACGGCGTGGTTCCAGTCGGCCGTCTCGTCGACGCCCTCGGGGGCGCGGCGCTCGGCGATGAAATTGAGTCGGGTGGCGCCCGCATCGGCCCCCGGCGCGACGAGCGGATACGAGACGAACTTCTGCTCGCCGTCGCCCGCCATGATCATGGTGCGGCCGTCGAGGTACGTGGGCACGGTCGCGGTGCCGCGCCAGAGGATGAGCCCGTTCCACACGGGCCCGCCCTCGTCGGGGCAGGCCTGGGCGCGCATCGCCGAGTGGATGCCGTCGGCGCCGATCACGACGTCCGCGGCCACCTCGACCTCCTCGGCCCCGCCCCCGGCCCCCTCGCGCACGAAGCGCGCGAACTCGGCGTGGCCGGCGGCTCGAGCCTCGGGCGACGCGGGGTCGAGGTGCTCGACCGAGACGAGCCGGCAGCCGAGCCGGATGGCGTCGGAGCCGAGGCGGCGCTCGACCTCGCGCGCGAGCAGCAGCTGGAACTCGCCGCGATGCACCGACAGCTGCGGCCAGCGGTAGCCCGCGTCGAGTCCGCGCGGCTCGGACCAGATCGGCTGGCCGAACCGGTTGTAGTACGAGAGCCGGCTCGGCGGCACCCCGATCGCGGCCACCTCGTCGGCGAGGCCGAGCTCGGTCAGTTCGCGCACCGCGTGGGGCAGCAGGTTGATGCCGACGCCGAGGGGCTTCAGCTCGCGCACCCGCTCGTAGATCGTGATGTCGCGGAATCCGGCGCGGTGCAGGCTGAGTGCTGCGGCGAGCCCGCCGATACCCGCTCCTGCGATGACGATCTTCACCATGGCCTCCTTGTCAGGTGCGCGTCATCGGACTCGTCGCTCGTGCCCGCTGCGCAGAGATAGTTTTGCAACAAAACTCTCCAATGGCAAGCGGGTACCGGGCTCCGCCACGGTGCGGCGAGCTACCCCGCAACTCCCGCGTCGACCGTGTCGGCAGCGCGCTTGGCGGCGACCGCGGCGACGACGCGGGTGCGCAGCGCGAGGAACAGCAGCACCATGCCCGCCGTCACCACGATGTGGCCGAGGCCCGCGATGCCCGCGATGGCGGCGCCCGAATCCTCGCCCAGCACCGTGAGCGTGCCATGCCAGACGAGCATCGCCGAGGTCAGAATCACGCCCGCGTTGTAGACCCAGAAGAACCAGCCGAACAGCGGGCTCTTCGACAGCTCGAACACCTTCTCGAGCACGAGCACGATGAGCAGCACGATGAAACCGAGCGTCAGGAGGTGCGTGTGCGCGAGCCCCAGCTGCGTGAACTCCCCCTCGGGGAAGCCCTGCGACTTCGTGAGCTCGCGGTAGTACAGGCCCGAGGCCACCCCGACGACCATGTACGCGAACGCGGCGTAGAACAACTTGAGCATGACGATCCCTTCCGGCGTTCCTTCAAGCATGGCCGGATGCCGCGCGCGCCACATCGATCGAACGATTGAGCCGACCGCGCCGGGCTGACGCCGTGCCGCTCGGCTGCTCTACCGCCCTGCCGCGATGCCGCTCCGCCGCTCGCACGATCGACGCGCGCACGATGCCGAGCACCCGGGTACGGGGCACTCGGCATCGATCAGCGCGGTCGGAACCGCGGGCCGGTCAGGAGCGGTTCGCGTCGGCGGCGTCGTCGTCGAGCTGCGACTGCAGCCCCTCGAGCCGGTCGGCGATCGGCGAGATCGCCTCGGCGACGCCGGCGCCGACACCGGCTCCGACGCTCGCGCCGAGTCCGGCGACGACCTCGGCACCGTCGCGCTCGGAGGCGCGCGCGGCGGCACCGCCGGCGGCGGCACCGCCGATGATCGAGCCCAGGAGTTCGCGGAGGCCCACGCCCATCGTCGAGCTCAGCATCGCGTCGACCTCGGTGATGCCCGAGACGGCGTTCTTCGCGAGCTGCGAGGCGCCGTCGGTCGAGACGACGGTGAGCTGGTCGATGTTCGACATCGGCGCGGCGAGCTCGCGGGCGATGAGCGGCAGCGCGTCGATGACCCGCATCTGCAGCAGCGCCTCGGACTGCTGGGCGACGGCCTCGGCCGCGGCCTTCGTGGCAGCTGCCTCGGCGGCACCCTTCGCCTGGATCGCGTCGGCCTCGGCGAGGCCCTCGGCCTTGAGCGCCTCGGCGGAGGCGGTGCGGGCGATGCGGTCGGCGTCGGCGGCGATGCGCACCGCCTCGGCGGAGGCCTCGGCCTCGACCTTCACCTTGTACGCCTGCGCGTCGGCGACGGCCTTGACCTCGGAGTCGAGCTCGGCGGCGCGTAGCGCAGCCTTCTTCTGGGCGGTGATCTCCTGCTGGGCGACGACCTCCTGCTGCGAGAGCGCCTCGGCGAGCGGGCGGGCGGCGGCGGCCTCGGCCATCGCCTTGTCGGTCTCGCGCTGCAGCGCGGCCTTGCGCTGGGCGAGCTCGGCCTCGCGCTCGGCGACGGTCTGCTCGGCGGCGATCACGGCCTCGCGGGCCTCGCGCTGCGCGACGGCCTCGGCGATCTCGGCCTGCTTGCGCACCTTCGCCTGCTCGGCACGGCCGAGGTCGTCGATGTAGCCGTTGGTGTCGGAGATGCCCTTGATCTCGAACGAGTCGACGTCGAGGCCCTGGTTGACGAGCGACTCGCGGGCGACGCCGAGCACGGCGGCCGAGAGCTCGTCGCGGCGGTTGATGATCGTGAGCACGTCGGTCGCGCCGATCGAGGCGCGAAGCGAACCCGAGAGCACCTCCTGGGCGAACATGTCGATGTTCTTGTCCTGCCCGAGGAACCGCTGCGCGGCGGCGCGGATCGAGGCGGCCGAGTCGCCGACCTTCACGATCGCGACGGCGTCGACGTGCACGGTGATGCCGTTGTTGGTCTGCGCCTCGGCGCGGATCTCGATCGCCCGCGAGCGCAGCGAGATCTTGTGCGCCTTCTGGAAGAAGGGCATGATCCACACGCCCTGGCCATGCACGACGCGCTGGCCCGACTCCTCGGTGTCGACGCCGTCGACCATGCGGCGGCGCGAACGCTTGCCGGTGACGACGATCGCCTCGTCGGGCGAGACGTTGCGGTACAGCACCTTCGCCCAGATCCACAGGATGATGGCGGCGATGACGACGAGGACGATGATGCCGATGATCGGGGCAGCGGCGAAGAACTCGAGCACGGGGTTCCTTCGTTCGGGTGGGTTCGGGCAAGGCTCCGATCAAGGATGTCTGGCCCGGCTCCCCGGCGCAATCATTCCGAGGTACTGGATGCCGCGTGCCGCGCCCGAGTCCGCGAGGGCCTCCGACCGGGCGAGCGTGAGGAGAGCGTTTGATTCCGGCCCCCGGGCGTTTCGGAATCGTCGAGACCGAGCCGCCGCAGGGTTGCTCGGCGTAGACCGGGAACATGACCATCACAGCCGCGTGCGCCCGCGAGTGGGTCGCGCTCCGAGACGGCCGTCACCGCTGGGGCGACACCTCGGCGATCGTGGGCAGGTACGGCGTCGTCGTCCGCACGGTCACCGTCTACCCGCCCGGATCCTCGACCGGCGAACGACGATGGCTTCGCGCCTGGAGATCCGCTCCCCTGTTCGCCGTCATGCTCTTCTGGCTGTGTCTGGCCGGATTCAGCACGACCATGCCGATACCGGCCGCCTTCGCGGTCACAGCGGGGGTGATCATCGCGCTCCTGGTCGCCCTCGGCTCCCGCTGCCGGCGCCTGCGCCGCTCCGTCGTCCAGCTGATGACCGAGGTGCCGCCGGGAACCCGCGACGGCGGGCTGCTCGCGCGCCAGGCCACCGCGAACCGGCTCGTCGCGACGATGAACGCCGCGGAGTCGCAGCTGAGCGACGGCAAGATCGACGAGCTCGAGTTCGAGCGTCGCTGGCACCACGTCTATGAGACGGCTCGACAGCTGCTCATGTCCGACGAGGGCAAGGCGCGATCGGCCACGGCACGCTGAACCGGCGGAGTCTCCGGGGCGCGGCCCGGCTTCAGACGACCGTCTTCGCGTAGTGCCGACGAGCCTTCTCGCGATTGCCGCAGGTCTCCATCGAGTGCCAGCGTCGCGCGTTCGCACGGCTCGTGTCGATGAAGAAGTGCTGGCAGTCGGGTGCCGCGCACGGGCGGATGCGGGAGCCCGACGGTGACTGCAACGCCGCCCACTCGCGGATGGCCGCGCCGCCGATACGGCGGCCGTCGCCGTCGCGATCGCGCCAGACGAGCCCGGCCTCGGCGTCGAGCTCCGGCCGACTGGCCATCTCGGCGAGCCAGGGCGCGAGCGCGTCGGGCGAGCGAGTGCCCCGCAAGACTGCGACGAGAGCGTCGCGCACCTCTCGGGCGTCGGCGAGGTCCGCGGCTTCGGCGGGCGCTCCGTGCGCGCGCAGCCAGGTCGGCCCGTGCTCGTCGTCGAGCTCGTCTTCGACCCGCTCGTCGTAGACGAGACGGGAGTTGACGAGGTCGAGCAGCAACCCTGCCGTCTCAATGGGTTCCGTCATGTCGACTCCTCGGGGTTCAACCAGTGTGTCCAAATTCTAACTTGCATGGAATAGCTATCGGGTTATAGCGTTGCACTCACCAGAACTAACCGGATCAATTCACTATTCCAGTTAGATATGAACGAGCAAGCAGGAGGACGCCATGTCGTACATCACCGTCGGAACCGAGAACTCGCAGAACATCGACCTGTACTACGAGGACCACGGCTCCGGTCAGCCCGTCGTGCTCATCCACGGCTACCCGCTCAGCGGAGCATCCTGGGAGAAGCAGTCGGCCGCGCTCCTCGAGGCCGGCTACCGCGTCATCACGTACGACCGTCGGGGCTTCGGCAAGTCGAGCCAGCCCACCACCGGCTACGACTACGACACGTTCGCGCGCGACCTGAATGCGGTGCTCGAGACCCTCGACCTGCGCGACGTCGTGCTCGTCGGCTTCTCGATGGGCACCGGCGAACTCGGCCGCTACCTCGGCACCTACGGCGACGAGCGCATCGCGAAGGCCGCGTTCCTCGCCTCGCTCGAGCCGTTCCTGCTGCAGACCGACGACAACCCGACCGGCGTTCCCGCCGAGGTCTTCGCGGGCATCGAGCAGGCGGCGAAGGCCGACCGCTACGCCTGGTTCGACGACTTCTTCCAGAACTTCTACAACCTCGACGAGACGCTCGGCAGCCGAATCAGCGAGGCCGCGGTGCGCGCGAGCTGGAACACTGCGGCAGGCGCCTCCTGGTTCGCCTCCTCGGCGGTCGTGCAGTCGTGGCTCACCGACTTCCGCGATGACATCGCGAAGGTCTCGGTGCCGAGCCTGATCCTGCACGGCACGGCCGACCGCATCCTCCCGATCGACGCGACCGCCCGCGAGTTCGCCAAGCGACTCCCCTCGGCCGAGTACGTCGAGATCGAGGGCGCTCCTCACGGACTGCTGTGGACGCACGGCGACGAGGTCACCGAGGCGCTGCTCGCCTTCCTCGCGAAGTAGCCTCGGCCGCAGGTGCCCCCGAACGACGAAGAGCCCCGCTGCGGCGGGGACTCTTCCGTTCCGAGGCAGCGGATGCCGCGTGCCGCGCCCGTCGCCTCAGAGCGCCTTGCTCGACACGGGCTGGAGCTCGACACCGAGCTTCGCGTGCCAGTCGCGGACCACCTGCTGCTGTGCACCGGTGCAGGCCGTGCCGTAGCCGATGTTCACGTCCCAGTACTCGTAGTCGCTGGTCCAGATGCGGTGGTCGAGCTGCCATCCGTCGAGGAAGGTGAGGGCGAAGCAGTCGGCCATGACTTCGCCGTCGCCGTCGAACGCGGGCAGCGCCTCCCGGGTGGCGGTGGGGTTCGTGATCTGCAGCACGTGCGCGAACTCGTGGTACGCGATCCCGGCACGGAGTTCGTCGTTCATGTAGGGCACCGAATCCGCTGCCGCGTCGAAGTGCACGACGTACGGGTCGTCGTTGAAGACGCACGCGAGCAGTTCGCGGTCGCCGCCGTCGTCGCCATCTGCGCAGATCGCCTTCGCGTCATCGACGACGGAGCTCACGAAGCCGCCCGAGAGTCGGTCGATGACCGCCTCGTAGCCCGAACCGCTCGCGTTCGACCCCGCCTGCTGCTGAGCCTCGTTCCAGCTGGCGTCGAGCTCGGCGGCCGCCTGCTCGACGGCCCGGGTGTCGCTCGCGACCGCATCGGCGTCCCAACGATGCGCCCACGCCTGCACGGCGAGACGCCGGTAGTCCTCCCACGGCACGACCGAGGCGGTGAGCACGTCGTCGAACTTGACGGTCGACTCGAGCAGGGCATCCATTGCCGCGCCGAACGTCTCCTTCTCGTCGATGAGCTCACGCTGCTGCTCGAGCTCCTGCTCCTGCTCGGAGATCCGGTTCTGCGCGGCGTCGAGCTGGAGGAAGAACCAGGCGCACCCGGCCACGGCACCGGCGAGCGCGACGCCCAGCAGCGAGATCGCGATGATCGCGCCCCACCGCCGGCGTCGCACGGGGGCGACGGATGCCTCGGCATCGACGGCGAGGGAATCCGGGGTCGGCAGCACGGACTCCGTCGGAGACTCCTCGCTCGGGAGGCGGACACCGTATTTCGGGGGTGCAGGGTCGGTCAATCATCACCTCGGAGTAGGGGCGGTGCGCCTTCGGGGGCGCACCGGGGACGGTCGGGCGATCCATCCAAGCATCTGGAGGATCGATGCGCCGGGGTCCGATCCCGAATCGTGATCGACTTTCACGTGAGACGCCGCACTCCTCCCGGGAACGCGAAAGGCCCCCGACGGATCGGGGGCCTTCGTTTGTGCGCGAGGGGGGACTTGAACCCCCACACCCTTGCGAGTACTGGCACCTGAAGCCAGCGCGTCTGCCAATTCCGCCACTCGCGCATGTGTGGTCGCACCGAAGTGCGTCCAGCCACGAGAGCCTAACATCTCGCGCGCCACAACTCCATTCGAGGCGGCAGCCCACGCATCCGCCCGTCCCAACGGCCCCAGTGCGTGTCGAGTTGCACCATGATCCGCGCGACCCGCCGCGACCCCCCGGCGCGTCGACCGGATCGTCGTACGACTCGACGAAAGCGCGCGGCGGCGACCCGCACGAACCCTTGGCATCCCCTCAGAGTCCCGGCCGTACCTCGCGCCGGGCCGCCGCCCGGGAATAGCATCGAGACCCGGGTACCGGCGCCCACGACCGATGCGACGAAAGGAGCGCCCACGTGACCCACTCCCCCGACGAGCGACTCGATCTCCGTGGCATCCGCGGCTGGCTCTTCGACCTCGACGGCGTGCTCACGCCCACGGCGATCGTGCACATGCACGCCTGGGCGCGGCTCTTCACCCCCTACCTCGAGCTGCACGGCGCCGCCCCGTACTCCGAGGGCGACTACTTCGCCCACATCGACGGCAAGCCGCGCTACGACGGGGTCCGCAGCCTGCTCGCGAGTCGCGGCATCCGCATCGCCGAGGGCGAGGTGAGCGACGCGCCCGAGCTCGACACCGTGCACGGTCTCGGCAACCGCAAGAACGCCGCCTTCAACGAGACCCTGGCCGACGAGGGCGTCGCGCCGTATCCGGCGAGCGTCGCATTCCTCGACGCGGTCGAGGCGGCCGGATGCCTCGTGGCCGTCGTCTCGAGCTCGAAGAACGCCCCGGCCGTGCTCGCCGCAGCAGGCCTCGCCGATCGCTTCGAGGTCGTCGTCGACGGCGGCTACGCCGCGGCCGAGGGCCTGCCCGGCAAGCCGGCCCCCGACACCTACGAGCGGGCCGCCGAACTGCTCGGACTGCCGACGACCGCGTGCGCCGTCGTCGAGGACGCCGAGTCGGGCGTGCAGGCCGGCGCCGCCGGCGACTTCGGGCTCGTGGTCGGCGTCGACCGCGGGGTCGGACGAGGCACGCTCGAGCGCCTCGGCGCCGACGTCGTGGTCGACGAGCTCGACGAACTGATCCCGACACTCGACTTCTCGCCAGAAGAGAGTTCACCCGCCACCCGAGAGGACGACGCATGAGGTTCGCCGACGACGACCCGCTGAACCGCAGCCGCTTCCCGATCGACGAGTGGGCGCTCGTCGAGACCGAGTTCGGCGACGCCGACATGGGTCGCACCGAGACGCTCTTCGGGGTCGGCAACGGCTACCTGGGCCTGCGCGGCAACGTCGAGGAGGGCCGCGACGGCCACATGCACGGCACGTTCGTGAACGGGTTCCACGAGACGTGGCCGATCCGCCACGCCGAGGAGGCGTTCGGCTTCGCCCGGGTCGGGCAGACGATCGTCAACGCGCCGGATGCCAAGATCATCCGCCTCTACGTCGACGACGAGCCGCTCGTGCTCACCGAGGCCGAGCTGCGCTCGTACGAGCGCCGACTCGACTTCCGCCTGGGGGCGCTCAGCCGGTCGATCGAGTGGCGCACGCCCGCAGGCAAGCGCGTGCTCATCACGAGCCGCCGCATGACGAGCTTCACCGACCGCCACCTCGCAGTCATCGACTACGAGGTCGAGCTGCTCGACGCCGATGCGGCGGTGACGATCTCGAGCCAGATCCTGAACCGTCAGGATGGCCGCGACGAGTACCGCGGCGGCGTGATGCAGGAGTCGCCGGGCACGTTCGACCCGCGGCGGGCCGAGCAGTTCACCGAGCGGGTGCTGCAGCCGCGCGTGAATCGCGCCCAGGGCGGTCGCTACGTGCTCGGCTACCAGTGCACGAACTCGGGCATGACCCTCGCGGTCGGCGCCGAGCACCAGATCACGACCGACAACCCGTTCACCGAGACGGGCACGATCGGCGACGACCTCGCCAAGCACGTGTACCGGGTGCAGGCGAAGCAGGGCATGCCGATCCGCATCACGAAGACGGTGAGCTACCACACGGCCCGCAAGGTGCCGGCTCGCGAGCTCGTCGACCGCTGCGACCGCACCCTCGACCGGGCGGCCGAGCTCGGCACGGGCGAGCTGTTCGCACAGCAGCGGGCCTGGCTCGACGACTACTGGGCGCGGTCCGACGTCGAGATCGCGGGCGAGCCGGTGCTGCAGCAGGCGACCAGGTGGAACCTCTTCCAGCTCGCACAGGCGACCGCGCGCACCGACGGCGGCGGGGTCGCCGCGAAGGGCGTGAGCGGCTCGGGCTACGGCGGCCACTACTTCTGGGACACCGAGGTGTACGTGATGCCGTTCCTCAGCTACACCGCCCCGATCGTCGCCCGCAACGTGCTGCGCTTCCGGCAGCGCATGCTCGACGCCGCCCGGTCGCGCGCGCTCGAGCTGAACCAGCGCGGCGCGCTCTTCCCCTGGCGCACGATCAACGGGCAGGAGTCGAGCGCCTACTACGCGGCGGGCACGGCGCAGTACCACATCGACGCCGACGTCTCCTACGCGCTCTGCCAGTACGTGGCGGCCACGGGCGACGAGGAGTTCCTCGCGCGCGGCGCGATCGACATCCTCGTCGAGACGGCCCGCATGTGGGAGGACCTCGGGTTCTGGCGCTCGAACGCCGACGACGTGTTCCACATCCACGGCGTCACCGGCCCCGACGAGTACACGACGGTCGTGAACGACAACCTGTACACGAACGTGATGGCACGGGCGAACCTCGCCGCGGCGGCCGCCGCGATCGACACCCTGCAGGTGCACGACGCCCCGGGCTACCACCGGCTCGTCGAGCGGCTCGGCGTGACGCCGTCCGAGGTCGCGAGCTGGCGCCGCGCCGCCGCGCACATGCACATCCCCTTCGACGAGCAGCTGGGCATCCACCCGCAGGACTCCGCCTTCCTCCAGAAGGAGCTGTGGGACCTCGAGAACACCCCCGACGACCGCCGGCCGCTGCTGCTGCACTACCACCCGCTCGTCATCTACCGCTTCCAGGTGCTGAAGCAGGCCGACGTCGTGCTCGCCCTGTACCTGCAGGGCGACCGCTTCTCGGCCGAGGCGAAGCGGGCCAACTTCGAGTACTACGACCCGCTGACGACGGGCGACTCCACGCTGTCGGCCGTCGTGCAGTCGATCATCGCGGCCGAGGTCGGGTATCACGAGCTCGCGATGCGCTACTTCCGTTCGGCGCTGTTCGTCGACCTCGCCGACCTGCATCACAACGCGGCCGACGGCGTGCACGTGGCATCCACCGGTGGCGTCTGGAGCGCGCTGGTCTCGGGCTTCGGCGGATTCCGCGACCACGGCGGACGGTTCACCTTCGATCCGCGCCTGCCCGACGGCTGGTCGCGGCTCACCTTCCGGGTGACGCTGCGCGGCACCCGGTTGCGCGCCGAGCTCGAGCCCGAGGCCATCACGTTCGCGGTCGAGGAGGGCATCGAGGCGACCGTCTCGGTGCGCGGCACCGAGGTGACGATCTCGTCCGGCCTCCCGGTGACGGTGCCGCTCGACGGGCAGGGTCCGCGCCGCTACGGCTCGCCGACGATGCGGGATGTCACGGGCACCAGGCGGGCGGACGGTACCCTGCTGACGGCGTCGATCCCGACCCTGTCACTCGACGCCGACGACATCGAAACGGTCATCCCGATCGACTGATCCGGGGTGTTGCCAGCCGCTCGCGCTAACATGACGCGAAGTCAGACACCGGAATCGGGAGACCTGTGGGCCTACTGGACAACTTCGAGAAAGGTCTCGAGCGCGCCGTCAACGGCGCGTTCGCGAAGACCTTCCGCTCGGGGCTGCAGCCGGTCGAGATCACCTCGGCGCTCAAGCGAGAGATCGACACCAAGGCGGCGGTCGTGTCGCGCGACCGCGTGCTCGTGCCGAACAACTTCACCGTGCGCATGTCGCCGGCCGACCACGAGCGCATGTCGTCGCTCGGGCCGGCGCTCATCGACGAGCTCGTCGACCTCGTGCAGCGGCACGCGGCGAGCCAGCACTTCCAGTTCGCCGGCGGCATCACGATCGGGCTCCGCTCCGACGAGAGCCTCAGCGTCGGAATGGTGCAGGTCGACTCGCAGAACGTGAAGGGCCAGGTCGCCTGGACCCCGGTGCTCGACGTCGACGGCAAGCGCTACCCGATCCTCAAGGGCCGCACGGTCATCGGTCGCGGCAGCGAGGCCGACGTCACCCTCGACGACTCCGGCGCTTCGCGCCGCCACGCCGAAGTCCAGTGGGACGGCTCGCGCGCCCGGGTGCGCGACCTCGGCTCGACGAACGGCACGCAGCTCGACGGTGCCGCCGTGAAGGAGTCGATCCTCGAACCCGACTCGGTCATCACGATCGGTCGCTCGCGTATCGTGTTCCGGGTGCTCGCGCAGGCCGCAGGCGGCGCAGGCGAACCGCGCCGCGCCGCGCCGGCGACGCAGCGCCACGACATGGGCGGATTCTGGGGAGCCGGCGAATGAGCGAACTGACCCTGGTCGTCCTGCAACTGGGCTTCCTGATCCTCCTGTGGGTGTTCATCTTCGCGATCGTCTACGCGCTGCGCAGCGACCTGTTCGGCCAGCGCGTGCGCAAGCTGCAGCCCGAGACGGCGACCGCCGCCCCCGCCGCGGCCTCCGCGTTCCCGAGCTCCCCCGTGCCCGCTGCGGCGCCCACGGCGCCGGTCTCGACGCCGACCGCCTCCGGCGGCGCCGGTGAGCTCGCGTCGAGCAGCAACGCGACGCGGCTCGTGATCACGAGCGGCGCGAAGTCGGGCGTCGAGTTCCCGCTCGGGCGCGACGAGATCACCATCGGCCGCTCGAGCGACTCGGCGATCATCATCCGCGACGACTACACCTCGACCCACCACGCGCGGCTGATGCTCTGGAACGACCGCTGGATGATCCAGGACCTCGACTCGACGAACGGCACCTTCCTCAACGGCTCCCGAGTGACCGTGCCCACCCCGATCCCGCTCGGAGCCACCGTGAAGGTCGGAGCGACGACGTTCGAGCTGCGGCGGTAGTCCATGCCGACGGTGAAGGCGAGCGCAGCGGTCTCGCACGTCGGGCGGATCCGCTCGAACAATCAGGACTCCGGTTACGCCGGGCGCCGGTTGTTCCTCGTCGCCGACGGCATGGGCGGCCACGCCGGCGGTGACGTCGCGAGCGCGATCGCGACGCGTCGCATCGCCGAGGCCGATGTCGACTACGACAGCGCACCCGAGGCTGCGGCGGCGCTCGAGGGCGCCCTCATCGCCGCGAACCGGCGCCTCGCCGAGACGGTGGCCGAGCACTCCGAGCTGACCGGCATGGGCACGACGGTCAGCTCGATGCTGTACCTCGGCGACCGCGTCGTCATCTCGCACATCGGCGACTCGCGCATCTACCTGCTGCGCTCGGGCGAGCTCAGCCAGATCTCGACCGACCACACCTTCGTGCAGCGCCTCGTCGACGCCGGCCGCATCACCGCCGAAGAGGCCATGGTGCACCCCCGCCGCTCGGTGCTCATGCGCGTGCTCGGCGACGTCGAGGCGTCACCCGAGATCGACCAGATGGTGCTCGACACCCGAGACGGCGACCGGTGGATGCTGTGCTCCGACGGATTGTCGGGCGTCGTCTCCTTCGACGAGATCCACGAGTTCATGTCGGCCGACGTCGGCGCGAAGCAGGTCGCCGACCGCCTCGTGAAGGCCTCGCTCGACGGCGGCGCCCCCGACAACGTCACGGTCGTGCTCGTCGACATCGGCGAGCCCGCCGCGCCCGCGACGCCGCCGCTCATCGTCGGTTCGGCCGCGGCTCCGCTCGCCTTCGGCGCGGCCCTCGAACCGGTGCGGCCACGAGGCATCCGACTGACGCCGTTCAGGCCGCACCCCGTGCAGGAGACGCACTTCGAACCCGACTCGGCCGACTACTTCGACGAGATCATCGAAGAGGACGCCCGTCGCCGCCGTCGCCGCCGTTGGGTGTGGGGCTTCTGGATCGCGATGTTCATCGCGGCGATCTTCGCCGCGATCCTGCTCAGCTATCAGTGGACCCAGACCCGCTACTACGTGGGCGAGTCGAACGGCCGGGTCGCCATCTACCAGGGCATCCAGCAGAATCTCGGCCCGATCTCGCTGCACGAGCTGCACACCGAGACCGACATCGACATCGCCGAACTGCGCACCTACGACCAGCAGCGCGTCGTGCAGACGATCAGCGCGGGGTCGTTCACGGAGGCCTTCCAGATCGTGCAGCGCTTGGAGGAGTCCCTTGACTGACCACGCCGCGACGGGTCGCGTGACCACCGCCGGCGACGGCGGGGCTCCGGCGCGCCCTGCGACGCCGCCGAGCGGCATCCGGCGCATCCGGATCCCCCAGAAGCTGCGCAATCTCGAGTTCTGGCTGCTCATCGTGGCGTGCTTCATCAACGCCTCGGCGATCGTGCTCGTGCAGCTCGGCGCCCTCGGCCGCATCGACACCCAGCTCGTGCTCCTCGGTGCGGGCCTCTCGGTCCTCGTGTTCGGCCTGCACATCGCGATGCGCTTCGTCGCCCGCGACGCCGACCCCTTCCTGCTGCCGATCGCGACGGTGCTGAACGGCCTCGGCATCGCGATGATCTACCGCATCGACATCGCCGAGGGCGACGCCGGCTGGGAGAGCGCGGCGGTGCGTCAGATCGCGTGGAGCGCGATCGCCATCATCTGCGCGATCGCGACGATCTTCGTCATCCGCAACCACCGGGTGCTCTTCCGCTACACCTACCTCGCGGGCCTCGTCGCCATCATCCTGCTCATCCTGCCGCTCGTCCCCGGGCTCGGGCAGTCGCGCGGCGGCGCCCAGGTCTGGATCGGCTTCGGCGACATCGCGACCTTCCAGCCCGGTGAGATCGCGAAGATCGCCCTCGCGGTCTTCTTCGCCGGATACCTCGTGCGCAACCGCGACTCCCTGTCGATGGTGGGCAAGAAGTTCCTCGGCATGCAGTTCCCCCGCGCCCGCGATCTCGGCCCGCTGCTCATCGTGTGGGCGCTCTCGATGTCGGTCATCGTGTTCCAGCGCGATCTCGGCACGGCCCTGCTCTACTTCGGCCTGTTCCTCGTGATGCTCTACGTCGCGACGAGCCGGCTCTCGTGGGTCGTGCTCGGACTCTCGCTGTTCCTCGCCGGCGCGATCATCGCGAGCCAGACGCTCGACTACGTCGGCAACCGCTTCGCGAACTGGCTCACCCCCTTCAGCGACGAGCGCTTCAACGCCGACCCGGGCGGCAGCTATCAGCTGGTGCAGGGGCTGTTCGGCCTCGCCAACGGCGGACTCATCGGCACCGGGTGGGGCCAGGGGCGCCCCGACCTCACGCCGGTGCCGCAGAGCGACTACATCATCGCGAGCCTCGGCGAGGAGCTCGGCCTCGCCGGCATCTTCGCCATCCTCGCCCTCTACCTGCTGTTCGTGGCGCGCGGCTTCCGCATCGGCTTCGCCGGCCAGGACGACTTCGGCAAGCTGCTCGGCGTCGGCCTCGCCTTCGTCGTGGCCCTGCAGGTGTTCATCGTCGTCGGCGGCGTGACCCGGGTCATCCCGCTGACCGGCCTCACGACGCCGTTCCTCGCGGCGGGCGGTTCCTCGCTCGTGGCCAACTGGATCATCGTCGCCCTGCTGCTGCGGCTCTCCGACACCGTCCGCAACCATCCGAGGCTGGTGATCGACGGATGAACCGGGAGCTCAAGCGCGTCTCGATCGTCGCACTGATCATGTTCGTGACGCTCCTCGTGTCGTCGACGCTGATCCAGTTCGTGCAGGCCGACAGCCTCGCCGCCGACCCCCGCAACTCGCGCACGCTGTACGAGAGCTACTCGGTCGAGCGCGGACCGATCCTCGTCGACGGCGACCCCATCGCCTACTCGACGGCGACCGACGACTTCTACCGCTTCCAGCGCACGTACTCGAACGGCCCGCTCTACGCGCCCGTCACCGGATACATCCCGGTCAACGGCGAGGCGACCGGCCTCGAGCGCTCGCTCAACGACTACCTGAGCGGGCAGTCGTCGAGCCAGTTCTTCGACCAGCTGAACCGCCTGATCTCCGGACAGGACCCGGTCGGCGCCTCGGTCGAGGTGGCGATCGACCCGGTCGCGCAGCAGGCCGCCTGGGATGCGCTCGGCGACTACACCGGCGCCGTCATCGTCACCGAGCCCGAGACCGGGCGGATCCTCGCGATGGTCACGAAGCCCACCTTCGACCCGAACACCATGACCGTGCACGACGGCGAGCAGGTGCAGGCGACCTACGAGGGCCTCCTCGCCGACCCGGGCGACCCCCTGTTCAACCGTGCGACGGGCGGCGACATGAACCCGCCCGGCTCGGTCTTCAAGCTCGTCGTCACGGCCGCCGCCCTCGAGTCGGGCCGGTACACCCCCGATTCCACCTTCCCGAACCCCGGCGAGTTCACCCTTCCCGGGTCGACCTCGGTCGTGCGCAACTCCGGCGGCGGCACCTGCGGCGGCGGCGCGACCGTCACCCTCGCCGACGCGCTTCGACTGTCGTGCAACATCCCGTTCGCCGAGCTCGGCATCGAACTCGGCGACAACGCGATCCGCGACCAGGCCGAGAAGTTCGGCTTCGACAGCGAGTTCCTCATCCCCACCGAGACCGAGCCGAGCACCTACCCGCAGGGGCTCGACGACGCGCAGACCGCGCTCACGGCGTTCGGCCAGGGCGACGTGCGTGCGACCCCGCTGCAGATGGCGATGGTGTCGGCCGCGATCGCGAACGACGGCATCGTGATGAACCCCGACCTCGTCGATCAGATCACGGCGCCCGACCTCCGCCCGCTGGAGGAGTTCGAGCCGAGCGAGTTCGGTCGGGCGATCAGCGAGGCGACGGCCGACACCATGGTGCAGATGATGGTCAACGGCGTCGAGAACGGGGCCGCGAGTAATGCAAGAATAGACGGCGTCAGCGTGGCCGGGAAGACCGGAACCGCGGAGAACGGCGAGGATGACCCGTATACCTTGTGGTTCACCGGGTTCGCCCCCGCGGACGACCCTCAGTATGCAATCACGGTGCTCGTGGAGGATGGCGGGGGACTTGGTCAGGAGGGGTACGGCAATCTCATAGCCGCACCCATCGCAAAGCAGGTACTAGAGGCGGTGCTGAACAAATGAGACCGAGCGCAGGGCTCACCTTCGGAGGGCGCTACGAGCTGCAATCCCGCATCGCGATCGGCGGGATGGGCGAGGTGTGGCAGGCCACCGACCTCGTCATCGGCCGTCAGGTCGCGATCAAGATCCTGAAGGACGAGTACCTCGGCGACCCGGGCTTCCTCGAGCGCTTCCGCGCCGAGGCCCGTCACGCCGCACTCGTCAACCACGAGGGCATCGCCAACGTCTTCGACTACGGCGAGGAGGAGGGCAGCGCCTACCTCGTGATGGAGCTCGTTCCGGGCGAGGCGCTCTCGACCATCCTCGAGCGCGAGCACGTGCTGTCGACCGACAAGGTCCTCGACATCGTGGCGCAGACCGCTGCTGCCCTGCAGGCCGCGCACGCGGCGGGCCTCGTGCACCGCGACATCAAACCCGGCAACCTGCTGATCACGCCAGACGGACGCGTCAAGATCACCGACTTCGGCATCGCGCGCATCGCCGACCAGGTGCCGCTGACCGCGACCGGCCAGGTCATGGGCACGGTGCAGTACCTCTCGCCCGAGCAGGCCTCCGGACACCCGGCGTCGCCGACGACCGACATCTACTCGCTCGGCATCGTCGCCTACGAGGCCCTCGCCGGCCGTCGCCCGTTCACGGGCGAGTCGCAGGTGGCCATCGCCATGGCGCAGATCAACGAGACGCCGCCCGATCTTCCGGTCACGGTCTCCGAGCCGGTGCGCAACCTCGTCTACTCGTGCATCGCGAAGAACCCGGCCGACCGGCCGCAGACCGCGGCGCACCTCGCCCGTGCTGCGACCGCGCTCCGACGCGGCGACGTGCAGGCGGCCTCTGCGGCGGTGCCGGCGGTGCTCGGTGCGGCCGGTCTCACCGCAGCGACGATGCTCATGCCGCAGGCCGGCGCGACCGCCGCCACGACGATCCTCCCGACGGCCGCCGACGGCGAGGAGCTCGGCGAGGACGGCGAGCCCGAGAAGAAGAAGCGCAGCCCGTGGACGTGGCCGCTGATCGTGCTCATCGCGCTGCTCGCCATCGTGCTGATCGGCACCATCATCGCCATCGCGCTGAACTCTGGCGAGAAGGACCCGGTCAAGTCGTCGACCCCGTCGACGCCGCCGTCGACCCCATCTGAGACCGCCACGACCCCTCCGCCGACGAGCGAGGCACCGACGACGGCACAGATCAACAGCGCCGACTTCGTCGGCCTGTCGGTCGACGACGCACGCGCCAAGCTCGATGGTCTCGACATGGTCGCGAACGCGGTCGAGGGCAATGCGGCGACCGACCCGTCGCAGGCCGGCATCGTGTACGAGGTCAACCCGACCGGGCCGGTTCCGATCGGCAGCGAAGTGACGATCACGTACTACGCCTCGCCCGAGACGCCCGCTGCTCCGGGCTCGGCGCCGACCGTGACACCGGCCGAGGTCGCTCCAGGTGCCTCGTTCGAGGTGAAGTGGTCGGCTGCGCAGTGCCCTGCCGGGCAGACGCTCTCGGGATATCAGGTGAACGTCGACGGCCCCGCCGCGGCGGCACCGCCGCTCGGCGCCGGCGCGACGAACGTGACGATCACGACGAACGCCGACGCGGCACCCGGTGACACGATCAACGTGACCTACCAGTACTTCTGCGGTCAGCTGAACTCCCCGACGTCGCCCGCCGCGACGGTGACGATCATCGAGGGGCCCGCGACCGATTGACTGTGGGCGCTCGTCCCGTCGAGCGCTCCGCAACGCGACTGCAGAAGTAGAACATCGACCTTCCGACCGAATGAAAGGAACCGCCCCCGTGAGCGATGAAGGACGCGTCCTCGCCGGACGTTATCGCGTGGGCGCCCTCATCGGTCGCGGAGGCATGTCCGATGTGCACGTCGGCACCGACACCCGGCTCGGCCGCCAGGTCGCGATCAAGCTGCTGAAGCCGCAGCTCGCGACCGACCCGGCGTTCCGCATGCGCTTCCGCCAGGAGGCGCAGTCGGCCGCGCGCATGGCGCACCCGACGATCGTGCGCGTGTTCGACGCCGGCGAGGAGACCGTGGTCGACTCGGCCGGCCAAGAGGTGCAGCTGCCGTTCATCGTCATGGAGTTCGTCGAGGGGCGCCTTCTCAAGGACATCATCCACGACGGTCCGCTCGAGCCCGCGGCGGCCGTGCGCGTCATCGACGGGGTGCTGACCGCGCTCGAGTACTCCCACCGCGCCGGGGTCGTTCACCGCGACATCAAGCCGGGCAACATCATGATCACCACCACCGGCCAGGTGAAGGTGATGGACTTCGGCATCGCACGTGCGGTCTCCGACTCGGCGACGACCGTCGCCCAGACGACCGCGATTCTCGGCACCGCCTCGTACTTCTCGCCCGAGCAGGCGAAGGGCGAGACGGTCGATGCGCGCACCGACCTCTACTCGACGGGCGTCGTGCTCTTCGAGATGCTCACCGGGCGTCCGCCGTTCCGCGGCGACACCCCGGTCGCCGTCGCCTATCAGCACGTCAGCGAACGACCGGTCAAGCCGAGCATCATCAATCCGAAGGTGTCTCCCGCACTCGACGCGGTCGTGCTGCACGCGCTCACGAAGGATCGCGAGCAGCGCTACCAGACGGCCGTCGAGTTCCGTGCCGACGTCGACACCGCCGCGGCCGGTCGGGTGCCCGTGCACCGCGAACCCGACCAGGCCACGATGCTCTTCGGCGCGCCGACGGCGTCGCTCTCGAGCTCGGAGCTCGCACTGCGCCAGCTCACCGAGGACGAGACGATGTCGCGCACGCAGCGACGCCCGCCGGCGATCTGGATCTGGGCGGGCATCATCGCCGTCGTCGTGATCGTGATCGCAGTGATGTACTGGGCCTTCAACCTGCAGCCGAAGGACGACCTCCCGTCGAATGCGCGCGAGGTACCGGTACTCACCGGAATGACCTACGAGCAGGCCGTCGAAGAGCTCCAGTCGCTGGGGCTTCCCGCCACCCGCCTCGAGGAGACGAGCGAGACGGTGCCGGCCGATCAGGTGGTCCGCACCGATCCCGCTGCAGGCGAGATCGTCGACGCGAACACCGCGATCTCGGTCTACATCTCGACCGGGCGCGAGGCCGTCACGGTACCCGACACCGTGAACATGTCGCTGACCGAAGCCAAGGCCGCGCTCGAGGCCGCCGGCCTCGTCGCCGGCAAAGAGATGCGCGAGAACTCGCCGAGCGTCGCGGCCGACACCGTGATGCAGACCTCGCCCGAGGGCGGAACATCGGTCGAGAAGGGTTCGACCGTCGAATTCGTGCTGTCGAACGGCCAGGTCACGCTGCCCGACCTGACCGGGCAGACGCTGTCCGCGGCATCCGACTTCCTGACCTCCGACGAGCTGCAGCTGAACCCGATCCCGAAGCCCGACCCCTCGTGCCCGACGGCGCCCGGTTCACCCGTCACGCAGCAGTCGCTCGCTCCCGGCGGCGTTCCGCAGCGCTCCGACGTCGAGCTGACCTACTGCGCGGGCTGACTCCGGGCACGGTTCGGGCCGCGGCGCGACCGCGGTTCACCACGGCGGCATCGCACCGCGACGGCGACGGCGCAGGCGCAGGCGCGAAGATCGGCCGAACTACGAGAGGCGCCGCCCAGTGCGAAGTCAGGCGTTCGCGCGGACCAGCGGGCTCAGGTGCTCGGCGCGCTCGCGCGCCTCGGGCAGCCCCGCGACGGCGAGCCAGTTGCCGAGCATGCGGTAACCGCCCTCGGTGAGCACCGACTCGGGGTGGAACTGCACACCGAAGATCGGCGCCGACTCGTGCCGGAGTCCCATGATCACGCCGCCGCTCGTGCGACTCGTCACGACGAGCGAGGGCGGCACCGTGTCATCCACCACCGCCAGCGAGTGATACCTCGTGGCGGTGAACGGCTGCGGCACGCCGTCGTAGAACGCGCTGCCGTCGTGCTCGATGCGCGAGGTCTTGCCGTGCATGAGCTCTTCGGCGTTGGTCACGACCGCGCCGAACGCCTCGGCGATGGCCTGATGTCCGAGGCAGACGCCGAGGATCGGCTGTCCGCTCGCGAGCGCCGCCTCGACGACGGGGATGGAGACGCCCGCGTCGGAGGGCTTGCCGGGGCCGGGCGAGATCAGTACGGCGTCGTACTGCGCGATGCGCTCGGCGACCTCGTCGACCGGGATCTCGTCGTTGCGCACCACGTCGGTCTCTGCACCGAGTTCGCGCAGGTATCCGTTCAGCGTGTAGACGAAGCTGTCGTAATTGTCGATGACGAGGATGCGGGTCATTCTTCCACCGTGACGTTGATCGGATTGAGCTGCGCGTCGACCCACGGGAACACCCACGTGAAGAGCGCGTAGACGGCTGCGACGATGAGCACGAGCAGCAGGATGATTCGTAGCCACACCGGGCCGGGAAGGATGCGCCAGAGTGCGCCGTACATCTCAGTCACCCCATTCTGCGACGACCGAGGCGATCTCGGCGGGCGGGTTCGCGGCCCCGGGCTGCCACGACTCGAGCACCCCGTACGCGATGATGCGCTCGTCGGTCGAGTAGAGCGGGTTGCAGCTCGTGAGCGTGATGATGCGGTCGGTCGGCTGGAGCTCGGGGTGGTGCGGCACGGGCGAGAGCACCTCGGTCGTCGCCGGCGTCACGTACTCGAAGTCGCGGAAGCGGTACGTGTACCAGCCGTCCTTCGTCTGGATGTAGATCGCGTCGCCGAGCTGGAGCTGCTCGATCTCGTGCATGCCGCCGCCGTAGGCGCTGCGGTGCGCGGCGATCGCGAAGTTGCCGACCTCGCCGGGCATCTGGGTGCCCGGGTAGTGGCCCACGCCGAGCTCGAAGCTGTTGAGCACGTCGAGGCCGTAGCCCTCGGCGATGTTGCGCACCGAGTCGTGCGTGCCGGGAGTATCGAAGCGCGGCACGTACATCACGGCGAACGGCTCGGCGTTCGCGTACTCGGTGGTGTCGACGACGGGCTCACCCGCGTCTTCGGGCGCGGGCGGCGGGGTGTCGCCGCGGGCACCGCGATCCTGCGCGGCCCAGTCGTCGCTCAGCGCCGAGGCCGCCTGCGACTGCTGCCCGGCCATGATCGCGTCGTTCCACCACAACTGCCAGCCGAGGAACAGCAGGATGAGCACGCCCGCGGTCAGCAGCAGTTCGCCGAGGACGCCGACCACGCTCACGCGCGGCTTCGGGCGCGTGCGGGGGGCTTCCTCGGCGGCACGACGCGCGCGCCGGCCGTCGGGCAGCGACTCGGACATAGGGGCGATTCTATTCGGCCGAAACGACTTCTCGCTGTGAGCGCACGGCAGCCTCGGATAGAATCGCGGGCATGGCACGTACGAAATCATCGAAGCCGGCGCGCGCTGAAGTCGCAGCGAGCGGCGAAGAGGCGCCGAACCCCGTCTGGTTCAAGCCCGTCATGTTCGGCTTCATGCTGCTCGGACTCGCGTGGATCCTGGTCTTCTACATCAGCCAGGGCCGCTACCCCATCGCCGACCTCGGCTCGTGGAACATCCTGATCGGCTTCGGCATCGCCTTCGTCGGCTTCCTCATGACCACTCGCTGGCGCTGACGCCGGCGCTCGACACGCGAAGGGCGGATGCTTCGGCATCCGCCCTTTCTGTATGCCTCCGGACCCCATCCACAAGCTTCTCCACAGTTCTCCACAGTTGTGCACAAGTGGAATTCCGCGTGATTACTGGGATCTCGGGAATAACACCGGTGTAACTCTCAACAGCTGTGGACAGTGCTGTGGATAAGTGCCCGTGCGGGCGGAGCGCCTCGCCCCGCCCTCAGAAGACCGGGAAGAAGAAGTACCGCAGGCTGAGCACGAGGAGCACGGCGACCACGCCCACGAGCAGCCAGACCTGCAGCGCCTGCTGCGAGCGCTTGCGCGTCTCGACGAAGATCAGTCCGATGAGCGCGCCGGTCACGAGCCCGCCGAGGTGCGCCTGCCACGCGACGTTGAACCCCGGCACGAAGCCGATCACGAGGTTGATGCCGAGCAGCACGAACAACTGCGTGGTCTGGCCGCCGAGACGGCGCTGGATCACGAGGAACGCGCCCATCAGGCCGAAGATGGCACCGGATGCCCCGACGACGCCGACGCGCGGGTCGGAGAGCCAGAGCACGCCGACCGAACCACCGAGGCCCGAGATCAGGTACAGCGCGAGGAACCGCCAGCGTCCGAGCAGGCCCTCGAGCAGCTGGCCGAAGATCCACAGCGTGTACATGTTGAGCAGCACGTGGAAGATGAGCCCGGTCGAGTGCACGAACACCGAGGTGATCATGCGCCACGGCTCGAGGTTGCCCGGGATCGAGTAGACGCCGGCGTACAGCAGGCGATCGGTGATCGCGAGCCCCGGGATCAGCTGCAGCACGAACACCGCGAGCGTGATGCCGATCAGCGAATACGTCACGACCGGGGCCCCGCGCCCCGCCGCCGAGCGCACTCGCGTGAGCACGGCCGGCTTGGTGCGGGGGGCGCTCGCGCGCTGCTCGCGCATGCACTCGGGGCAGATGACGCCGACCGCCGCCTGCGTCATGCACTCGGGGCAGATGGTGCGCCCGCAGCGCTGGCACAGCACGAAACTCTGCCGATCGGGGTGCCGATAGCAGAAGTTCGACCGATCAGCCGGACCGGCACCGGCTGAAGGAACCGTGCTCACCGCTCGGTCAGACCTGCTCGACGGTGATGCTCTCGATGACGATGTCCTCGAGCGGCTTGTCGCGGCCGTCGGTCGCCACGGTGGCGAGCTTGTCGACGACCGCCTGGCTCTCGGCATCCGTGACCTTGCCGAAGATGGAGTGCTTGCCCTGCAGCCAGGTGGTGGGGCCGACCGTGATGAAGAACTGCGAGCCGTTGGTGCCGCGACCCATCTGGATGCCCGCGTTGGCCATGGCGAGCACGTAGGGCTCGGTGAAGTCGAGCTCGGGGTTGATCTCGTCGTCGAACTGGTAGCCGGGGCCGCCGATGCCCTGGCCGAGCGGGTCGCCGCCCTGGATCATGAAGCCGGGGATGATGCGGTGGAAGATGACGCCGTCGTACAGCGGGTCGGTGGTCTTCTGGCCGGTGGCGGGGTGCGTCCACTCGATCTCGCCCGTGGCGAGGCCCACGAAGTTCTTGACGGTCTTCGGTGCGTGGTCGCCGTAGAGGTCGACCTTGATGGGGCCGTGGTTGGTGTTGAGCGTCGCGACTGCGGTGTGAATCGGCATCCTCATATTCTGTCATGCACGGATTCGCAAGGCGGCATGCCGGAATGAGACTCTCACCTCGCTTCCAGCCGGTTCGGTGGCAAGATGGAGGAGTTCGCTGCACAACGATGGAGGTCGAGATGAGCCTGTCACGCAAGCGTCGGAAGGAACTCAAGCGACTGCAGAGCAGCGCGGAGGACCTCTGGGGGAACCAGCAGATCGTGCTCGAGCACGCGAATGCCGTCGCACGGGAGGCCAGTCGTCAGTTGGGGCACCTCACGCGTGAAGAAGTCGTGCCGAGGGTCCGCACGGGCTACGAGAGCTATGTCCGGCCGGGCGTCGCGCGCGTCGGTCAGGCCGCGAAGGTCGCCGGCGACAACGTCGAGCAGGGGCTCGGCAATGTGCTCGGCTCGATCCTCTCGATCGGCGACATCGCCAACGACGCGCGCGTGCGCCGCGCGGTCGAGCGCGTCTCGCCGCGCGCCGTCGCCGTCGTCGAGAAGAAGCAGGGCCCCGGCGTCGGCACCTACCTCGCGATCGGGGCCGGCATCATCGCCGCGGCCGGGGTCGCCTACGCCGTCTGGCAGACGTTCCGCGCCGACGACGAACTGTGGGTCGCCGACGACGAGCCGAACGGCACGACGACCGTCTGAGTCGACGGAGGAGTACGCAGAACGGCCCCGCAGGTGCGGGGCCGTTCCGTGTTTCCGCTGCAGCGCGCCGCGAGGATTCGCCGCGGCCCGGTCAGGCGGACTTCTGGTCGGCGACGGGGTCGACCGCCCAGTCGGGCCGCGGCACCGAGTCGATGAGCAGTTGCGTGTACGGATGCTCCGGGGCCGCGAGGAGCGCCGCGGTGCGCCCGCGCTCGACGATCCGACCGCGGCGCATCACCACCGTCTCCTCGCACACCCGACGCACGACGGCGAGGTCGTGGCTGATGAAGAGCACGGTCAGGCCGCGTTCGCGACGGATCTCGGCGAGCACGTCGAGCACCTGCGCCTGCACCGAGACATCCAGTGCACTAGTCGCCTCGTCCATCACGAGCACATCGGGATCGATGGCGAGCGCCCTGGCGATCGCGACGCGCTGCCGCTGACCGCCCGAGAGCGTTCGAGGGCGGGCCTGCGCGTGCTTCTCACCGAGGCCGACCTGCTCGAGGAGGGCCAGCACACGGGCTCGCGCGTCGGACGTCGAGAGCTTCGTATGCAGTCGCAGCGCATCCTCGATCGAACGACCCGCCGTCATGCGCGGATCGAGCGAGAGGTACGGATCCTGGAACACCATCTGGACGCTGCGCGCGTGGGCGAGACGCGCCGCGCGTCCGCGCGGGATCTCGGTGCGTTCGCGGCCGGCGATGCGGATGTCTCCGGCATCCGCCTGTTCGAGGCCGACGATCATGCGAGCGAGCGTCGACTTGCCCGAGCCCGACTCCCCCACGACTGCGAGGGCGCCGCCGCGCGCGATCGAGATCGAAGCGTCGACGACCGCGTTGACCTCGGTCTTGCCGCGCAGGTGGTACGTCTTCGAGATGCCGTTCGCCGCGAGCATCGGCTCCGCGTCGGAGCGCTCGGTCTCGATGCTCGGCACCGCGCGCACATCGATCACGTCGACGCCGGTGGCGCCGGTGGCGGCCGCGATCGTCGGCGTCGCCGCGACGAGGCGCTTCGTGTACTCGCCCTGCGGGGCGCTGAAGACGCGGCGCGCGTCACCCGTCTCCTCCACTCGTCCCGCGCTCATCACGACGACCCGGTCGCAGATCGAGGCCGCCAGGTTGAGGTCGTGCGTGATGAAGAGCATGCCCATGCCGCGGCTCGAACGCTGCTCGATGAGCACCCGGATGATCTCGGCCTGCGTGGTGACGTCGAGCGCCGTGGTGGGCTCGTCGCAGATGAGCAGCTTGGGCGAGCTCGTCAGGGCGCCGGCGATCATGACGCGCTGCAGCATGCCGCCCGAGAACTCGTGCGGGTACTGCTTCAGGTGCTCCTCCGGGCGGGGCAGCTGCACCGAGGCGAGCAGCTCGGCGGCGCGGGCCGTCGCGTCGGCCTTCGACCGGCCCTCGCAGAGTCGCAGCGTCTCGGTCATGTGGTCCCCGAGCGTTCGCATCGGATTGATGCCCGCTCTGGGGTCCTGGAAGATCATGGATGCCGCGTGGCGACGCAGATCGAGGATGCCGGCGGCGCTCGCACCGATCACCTCGCGTCCGTCGAGCTCGACGCGGCCGCCGAGCCGGGCCCCGTCGGGCGTGAGGCCCAGCACGGACCGCGCGGTGAGCGACTTGCCCGAACCCGACTCGCCGACGAGGCCGACGGTCTCCCCCGCGTCCACTGAGAGCGAGATGCCGTCGAGCAGGCGCGTGCCGTTCGGCAGGTCGAGCGTGAGCTCCGAGATGTCGAGCAGGCTCATGCGGGGATCTCCCCTCCGATGCGCTCGGAGAGTTCTTCTCCGATGATGTTGACGGCGACGACCACGAGCACGACCGCGACGGCGGGAACGATGGCCGGCAGGAAGAAGCCCCCGACGATGCCGGGCTGGGCCTCGTTGATCATGGCACCCCAGTCGGGCGTCGGCGGCTGCACGCCGAGGCCGAGGAACGAGAGGCCGGCGAGTTCGGCGAGCACGTAGCCGAAGTTCAGCGTCGACTGCGCGCCGACGATCGGCGTCACGTTCGGCAGCACCCGCCGGAGGGCGATCCACGGACCGCTGAAGCCCTGCACCCGGTACGCCGAGACGTACGGCCGCGTGCGCTCGGCTTTCACGAGCGCCCGGGTCAGGCGTGCGACGAACGGCGCGTAGGCGATGCTCATGGCGATCACCGGCGCGATGAGCCCCTTGCCGAAGAGCGCGACGGCCATGATCGCGAGGAGGAGCGACGGGAAGGCGAACAGCACGTCGAAGACGCGACCGAGCACCGAGTCGATCCATCCCCCGCGCCAGCCCGCGAGCAGGCCGAGCAGCATGCCGATGATCGTCGAGCCGATCACGACGAGGAGCGGACCGAGGAGGGCGGTGCGCGCGCCGTAGATCAGTCGCGACAGGAGGTCGCGACCGAGTGCGTCGGTGCCGAGCCAATGGGCGGCGCTCGGCCCGGCGTTCACCGCGGCGAAGTCGAGCTGGTCGGGCGGGTACGGCGCGATGAAGGGGGCGAAGATCGCAGCGAGCGTCATCACCGAGACGATGCCGAGGGCGATGCCGAAGGTGATGCCCGCGGGCCGCAGGCGCGGCGCCCGCATGACCTCGACGGCGAGGGTGGGGGTCGGGGTGGTCATCTGGCAGCAGCTCCAGCGGCGGATCGGGGGTCGATCCAGGGTTCGGCGATGTCGATGATCGCGTTGACGACGACGAAGGCGGTGACGACGAACATGACGATCGCCTGCACCACCGGGAAGTCGAGCCGGTCGACCGATTGCACGAGCAGCGAGCCCATGCCCGCGAGTCCGAAGGCGGCCTCGACGATCGTCGAGGCCACGAGCAGACCGGCGACGAGGATGCCGCTCACGGTGAGGATCGGGCCGAGCGCGTTGCGGAACACGTGGCGGCGGATCACGGTGCCCCGCTTGAGTCCGCGGCTGATCGCCACCTCGACGTGCTCGCGGTCGAGTTGCTCGACCATCGAGGATCGGGTGACCTTGCCGACGAGCACGACGAACACGATCGCGAGCGCGATCGACGGCAGCACGAGGTGGTAGACCATGTCGCCGAAGCCCTCGCCCGAACCGAAGGTCGGGAACCAGCCGAGCTGCACCGCGAAGATCGCGATGAGCACGATCGAACCGACGAACGACGGGACTGCGCTGAGCATCGTCAGGCCGATGAGGGTGAAGCGGTCGAGCGCCTTGCCCCGGTTGAGTGCGGCGACGATGCCGGCGGAGAGGCCGACGATCGCGATGAGGAGGCCTGCCATCACGACGAGCATCAGGGTGACCGGCAGTCGTTCGCCGAGCACCGTCGAGACGTCCTGCCGGTACTGCAGCGAACGGCCGAAGTCGCCCTGCACCGCGCCGACGAGCCAGTTCAGGTACTGCTGCCACGGCGGCAGGTCGAGGCCGTACTGCTCGGTCACCTGGGCGATCGCCTCGGGGCTCGGCTTGCGGCCCCGCAGCAGGAAGGTGACCGGGTCGCCCGGCACGAGGAAGCGCGAGAAGAAGACGAGCAGGGATGCCAGGAAGAGCGTCAGGACGAGGCTGCCGAGCTTGCCGGCGACCCGCCGGAGTCCGGCGGCCGTGAACCGGCCGCCGAACCGCGGGTTCGCGGCCGCCGCATTCTGAGCGGCGACCGCGACCGTGGAACTATCGAGCGCCAATGGTGGCCGCCCAGGGGTAGTAGAGGTAGTTGATCGAAGGTGCGACGCCGGTGATGCGCTCACCGAGGAAGAGCGTCGTCGGGCCGGTGAACAGGGGCAGCCACGGCAGCTCCTCGTTCGCGATGTGCTGGAGCTCTGCCGACTTCTGCGCGCGCTCGTCGGGGTCGACGATGCCGACCGCCTCGTCCGCGATCGCGTCGAACTCGGGGTTCGACCATTCGCCGTAGTTGCTGAACTCGCCGGTGCGCAGCACGCCGTACATCTCGAGCGGGTCGGGGCTCGAGAGGTACCAGACGGTGTAGAAGAGGTCGACGCCCTCGCGTGCGCTCGGGTCGCTGAAGAGCGCCGTGTACGCACTCGGCGTGACCGTCTCGATCTCGGCCTCGAGCCCGATCGACTGGGCCGCCGCGACGGTCGCCTGCGAGATCACGGCGAAGTCGTTGCCGATCGGCGCCGTCTTGATGACGATCTTCTGGCCGGTCGCGCCTGCCTCCTCGACGAGCTGCTTCGCGGCCTCGACGTCGTAGGGGTAGTCCGCGAGGCCGCCGAAGGCCTCCTCGCGGGTCGCGTCGCTCGCGGCGCCCCAGACCGATTCGGTGGTGAGCGCGTTCGTCACCTCGCCGAAGCCCTTCGCCGCCGCGTCGAGGATGCCCTCGCGGTCGAGCGCCATGAGCAGCGCCTGGCGCACCCGCACGTCGCCGAGCGGACCGTCGAGGTTCGACACGATGAGGCTCGAGACGGCGGTGCTGAGTCCGAAGTACACGTCGCCGCTGGTCTGCTGGAGCTGGGCGATCCCGTCGACGGGAAGCATCCAGCCGCCGTCGACGTCGCCCGACTTCAGCGCGTTCACGCGGGCGGTCGAGTCGCCCATGAAGACGAACTTCACCTCGCCCGACTTGGCGGCGAGCTCGTCGTCCCAGTAGTCGTCGTAGCGGGTGAGGGTGACCGACTCGCCCGACTTCCACTCGGTGAGCTCGAACGGGCCGGTGCAGTTCACGAGGCCGGTCGAGTTGCCGTAGTCGGCGCCCTTCTCGGCGAGCGTCGCCGCCGACTCGATGACTCCGGCCGAGCCGCCCATGCCCTGGTTGAACTGGGAATCGGGGATCGTCGTGGTGACGGTGACCTCGAGGTCGCCGGTCTGCTCGATCGAGGCGACGTTCTGGTACACCGAGAACCACGACGAGCCGACTGCGGGATCGAGGTGGCGGCTCATGGACGCCACGGCGTCGGCGGCCGTGAGCGGCGTGCCGTCGTGGAAGGTGACGCCGTCGCGGAGCGTGTAGACCCACGTGGTCGGGCTCGTCTGCTCGAAGGACTCGGCGAGTCCAGGGCTGAGCGAGTAGTCGGGGTTGAGCCGGAGCAGGGACTCGCAGACGTTCGCGAGCACCTGGTTGTCGGCGTAGTCGAAGGCGTAGGCGTAGTCGAGCGAGTACGGCTCGGCGTAGCTCACCCAGCTGTACGAGTCGATGTCGCCGGACGGCGCGGGGGTCTCGGTCGAGAGCTCCCATTCCGCGCTGGCCGGCTCGTCGGCTGCAGGATCGGAGGTGCAGCCGGTGAGCGCGAGCAACGCGGCGACGCCTCCGGCGACGAGCGCGACGTTGCGCCGGCCGGCGGGGGTGCGGAGGTTGGACATGCGGGTGTTCTCCTCAGGGGTCAGGCGGTGAGGGACGGGACGGTGCTGGGCAGGGCGTCGCGGTGGTAGGCCGCTTCACCCTCGATCCACGTCGAGGCGACCGTCGTGCGATGGATCTCCTCGGCGGGAACGGTGAAGGGATCGGGTTCGAGCACGACGAGGTTCGCGAGGTACCCCTCGCGGATGTACCCGGTGTCGTGATCGCGGTGGTTCACGTAGGCGGTGCCGGAGGTGTAGGCGGCCAGCGCCGTGGCGAGCTCGAGGCACTGCTGCGCGCCTCCGAGCGGGCCCGCGTCGACGCCGGGCGCGACGCGGGTGACCGCGATGTGGATCGCGGCGATCGGGTCGGCCGTCGAGACGGGCCAGTCGCTGCCGGCCGCGAGTCGCGCGCCGTCGCGGACGAGATCGCCGAACGGGTACTGCCGCGCCTCCTGGCCGTCCTGCAGGAACGGCAGGGTCAGCTCGTCGATCTGGTCCTCGTGGGTGGCCCACAGCATCTGCAGGTTCGCGACCGCGTCGAGCGCCGCGAACCGCGCCGTCTCGGCTTCGGCGACGATCTGGAGGTGCGCGAGGTGGTGGCGCGCATCGCTCGGCCCGTTCGCGGCGCGGGCGGCCGCGACGGCGTCGAGCGCCTCGCGCACGGCACGATCGCCGAGCGCGTGCATGTGCACCTGCTGACCCTCGGCGTCGAGCGCCGTGACCGCTTCGGCGAGCATCGCCGGATCGACGAACGAGAGCCCGTGGTTGTGCGTGTCGTGGCCGTGCGCGTCGCGGTAGGGCGTCAGCATCGCCGCCGTCTGGTTCTCGGCGACGCCGTCGACCATGATCTTCGTGGCGCCGAGGGTGAACCGGTCGCCGTGGCCGAGGGCGCGCAGTTCCTCGCGGCGTCGCACCATCTCGGCGACCTGCTCGAGGCCGCCCGAGCGCTCCCACCACTGCGCTCCGACGACGTGCACCTTGAGGGCGCCCTCGTCGAGCGCACGGAGGTACGCAGCGTACGCGTCGGGCACGCCCGCGGCGGAGCCGATGAGGGCGTCCTGCCATCCCGTGATGCCGAGGGCGATGAGCTCCTCCTGCGCGCGGAGGAGTCCTCGGTAGACGAGTTCGGGGTCGTTCGAGGGCCGCACCTCGGCGAAGAGCTCCGCGGCACCTTCGTGGAAGGTGCCGGCAGGGTGTCCGTCGCTCTCGCGTTCGATGCGGCCGTCTTCGGGGTCGGGGGTGTCTGCGTCGATGCCGGCGATCCGCATCGCCGCGGTGTTCGCCCAGGCGCTGTGGTGGTCGCGGCTCGCGAGCAGCACCGGCCGGTCGGGCACGACCGCGTCGAGCAGTGCGCGCACGGGCGCGCCGCCCGGGAAGTGATCCATCGACCAGCCGCCCCCGAGGATCCACGGCTCGTCGGGGTTCGCCGCGGCGTAGGCCGCGATCATCGCAACGGCCTCGTCGGCGTCGCCCGCTTCGGTGAGGTTGCACTGCAGCAGCTCGACGCCGCCGCCGACGGGGTGGATGTGCGCGTCCTGGAAGCCGGGGCTGAGCAGGGCGCCGCCGAGCTCGACCACTCGCGTGTCGTCATCGATGAAGGCGGATGCCTCCGCCTCGTCCACGATCGCGGTGATGACGCCGCCCGTCACCACGACGGCACGACCCTGCAAGGGCTGCCCCGTCCCTGTGAAGACTGCTCCCCCGGTGAACACCGCATCAGCTGGCACGTCGGCTCCTCGTTTCCTCATCGAATGGGTCGGACGAGGCGACGTTAGCCCGCACCCGAGGTGATGTCAACGGCGTTGACATCACCCTTGATCCGATTGTTATGCTGATCCGGCTGCCGCGCCTGCGAGGTCATCGCGACACAGGGGTCGCGGGCGTGGCAGCATGAAGAGGCACTGCAGCCGATGAGGAGGGGCGAATGCCCACGACGAGCACCCCACGACGCCGCGCGAACGGCGGGCAGGGAAAGGCCCGGCTCGATCGCGATTCGATCGTGGCCGCCGGGATCGAACTCGCCGCGACCGCCGCCTCGTCGTCGCTCTCGGTGCGCGAGCTCGGGGCGCACCTCGGCGCCGATCCGACCGCGATCTACCGTCACTTCCGCAACAAGGAGCAGCTCATGGAGGCGCTCCTCGACGCCTTGACGCTCCGCGGCCTGCAGACGGTCACGGCCCCGCCCGAAGCCTGGCGCGATCGACTCCGGCAACTGGCGATCGCGACCCTCGACCTCTTCGCGAAACATCCGGCCATCGGTGTCGAGGCGACCGTGCTCACCACCCACGGCCAAGGCGAACTCGACGCCGTCGAACTCATGCTCGACGCCTTCACCCGCGCCGGCCTCAGCGGCGACGACCTCGTGCGCCATTACGCGCTGTTCGCCGCGCACGTGCTCTCCAGTGCCGCGGGCATCGCCCGCGCCCGCGGTGAGCAGCGCGACCGAGGGGTGATGGAAGACGAGTTCGCCCCGAGCCCCTGGTTCGAGGGCCCCATCCTCGCCGACCCTCGACGCTACCCGCTGATCACCTCGATCAACTCGCGTCTCGTCGACCTCGAGGACCGCGAGCTGTTCATGCTCGGCGTCGAGGCCGTCATCCAGTCGGCCGAACGCGTGGCCGAGGCGGCCACTGCAGCCACTGCAGTCGGTGAGTCCGAGGCCTGAGACGCGCCGCGATCTCAGGGCCGGCACTGATTTTTCACGAATCTGAAGAAATGCCTTGCGGTCGGTGTGAATCCACCGCTAGTGTCAATGACCGGTGCGAAACGCGCCAGAGCCACAGAGAGGAGTTGATCCCGATGATGAAGCACATCTTCACCCCAGCATTTACCGCTGGTCGAACGGTGATCCTCCTCACCGCTCCGGCCTGCTAGTTCTCCGCCCCGGCGACGCGTCTCTCGTGCGCGACTGCCATTCCGCCTTCGAGGTGTGAGCTGCTGCGATCCGCGGCATCCGTCATCGACTGATCGAGTCGATCACACGGTCGCCGGGTCGCCCAGCAGCCCGATCGAAGGCCCGCGGCTCAGCCGCGCTCCCCGGCACGCTCCCCCGCACGTGTTGCGAGGCTCCCGCGCCGGCGCTCACCCCTCTCAGACGACGCCTTCGGCCACCCGGTCGATCGGCGCCCCGCACCGACCGGTGCACCCAACCACACCCAAAGAAGGAAACGACGTGAACACCAGTTCTCTCGCCCTCGGTCAGTCCGATTCCGGGCAGGCCATCGCCATGCGTGCCCAGGCACGCCGACTCAACGAGCGGATCGCCCTGCGCGCCGGCCTCGCACTCATCGCGTGGAGCCGTCGACAGAGCGAGCGCGTCTCGCACGAAGCCGTGCTCCTGCGCCAGCAGAACACCGCGCTCGCGCACCGGGTCCGTGCCGGCGATCTCCAGCGGATCGCCCTCCTCGGCCCCAACCTCTGAGTCGTGATCGCATGAACGCCATCACGACCAGCCCAGCACCGGACGGCGCCGTCGCCCTCGCGGCGGCGCCGTTCGCGCGGCACTGCGCCGCCCTCGCCCCCGTCGCCGACGATTCGGCCGCCATCGCGGCCGGAGCCTCGACGTCGGGGGCGAGCGTGTCGCGGCCCTATGCGGTCGGCGGCACCCCGTCCGGCGGCTCCGCCGCGTTCAGACGCAGCGCGATGTCGAGCAGGCTCACGCGGTGCAGCGTCGAGACTTCCGCGAGCGGCACCCACCGCGCCTCATCGCTCGAACCGTCGACCTCGTCGCGCAGTTCGCCGCCGACGACGCTCGCACGGTAGATCACCCGCATCGCGTAGAGCGGGGCTGCGCCCGTCCGACGCTTCGACGCCGGGATCACCATCGTGTCGATGCCGAGCAGGCGATCGATGGATGCCTCGTACCCGGTCTCCTCCGCGATCTCGCGCCGCGCCGCCTGGACCGGGTGCTCGCTGCCCTCGACACCGCCACCCGGCAGCGTCCAGCCGGATCGGCCGTGCTCGTTCCAGTGCGCGAGCAGAATGTGCTCGTCGCGGATGATCACGCCATACGCGGCGATGCGGATGTCCATCCCGTCACCCTACCCGCGTGAGCAGGATCGATCACGAGCGCACCGAGCGCGGCTCAGCCTTCGCGCATCGAGTCGCGCTGCACCTCGTCGAACTGCGCGCCGCTGATCGTCGGGTCGCCACCGAGGCCCTGCGCCCTCGCGACCTCGTCATTCGGGTTGTACGCCGACACGTCGCCGTGGTCGTCGATGTACTCGTGATACGCGCTGCGCCGGGCGTTCTCGCGGGCCGCGAAGCTGCTGCCGCGAGCGATCAGGTACACGAGCACCGTGATGAACGGCACGAAGATCAGGAACAGCAGCCAGATCGCCTTCGCCCAACCGGCGAGCTTCGGGTCGCGGAACAGATCGGCGATGACCGAGAAGAGCGCCACCAGATAGGCGACGAAGACGAAGAAGCCGAACAGACCGCTGAAGACATCCCAGAAGTTGGTGTCGAATGCCATGTAGATTCCCCCTGACGGCGATACCGCGGCAAGATCACCGGGTTGAGCCAACAGTATCGAATGCTGCAGCGCGAGGGAGGTGTTTTTCTGGAGTGGAGCCTAGGAGATTCGAACTCCTGACATCCTGCTTGCAAAGCAGGCGCTCTACCAACTGAGCTAAGGCCCCGGGCCGGATGCGAGGCATCCGTGGTGTTGTGGAATTTTCAGAGTGGGGATACGAGGACTTGAACCTCGGACCTCTTCGTTATCAGCGAAGCGCTCTAACCGCCTGAGCTATATCCCCGTGTTTCGGCCGAAGGACAGACTACCTGAGAGTTCAGGAATATCCGAATCGAGCCGAACTCGGCCATCGGCAGGGCGCGCAGCGCCCCACCCAGGGCGCCTAGTTGTTCGTGAACCCGACCAGGATGCCGCCGGTGATCTTCACACTGAGGTTGTAGAGCACCGCCACGATCGCGCCGAGCGCGGTCGTCACGACGAGGTTCAGCAGCGCAGCGACGACCGAGAAGCCCATCACGTTGCCGAGCGACAGGATCGACGACAGGTCGCCACCGGTGCCGGCCACGTCCTTCACGAGCTCGTTGAGCTTCGCGAACACGTCGGTCGAGTTGAGCACCGTCCAGATGAGGAAGGTCGCGACGATCGACACGACGGCGAGGCAGACGGCCACGAGGAACGACAGCTTCACGGCCGACCAGAAGTCGACGTAGACCAGCCGCAGGCGCACCTGCTTGGCCGGGGCGCGCTTGCTCGACTTGCGGGCCAGCTTCTCGGCGACGCTACTCATTGACGGTTACTCCCTCTCCGGCGGATTCGGCCGCTTCGGACTCTGCCGCCTCCTCCACGAGATTCCGTTCGGAATTCTTCGCGATGGCGATGATGCGGTCGTCCACCGCGAACTTCGCGAAGACGACGCCCATGGTATCCCTGCCCTTGGCAGGAACCTCGGCGACATCGGAGCGTACCACCTTGCCGCTGGCAAGAACCACCAGCACCTCGTCGTCGGAACCGACGATGAGGGCGCCCGCGAGATCGCCGCGATCCTCGTTGAGTTTCGCCACCTTGATGCCGAGTCCGCCGCGGTTCTGCAGGCGATACTGGTCGACCGCGGTGCGCTTCGCGTAGCCGCCCTCGGTGACGACGAACACGTACTGCGCACCGTCGACGTCGCCCGAGACATCCGGCTCATTCTCAGCGATCTCACCGGCGGCACCCGAGCCCGGAACGACCGAGGCCTCGAGCAGCGCGTCGCCGTCGCGGAAGCTCATGCCCTTGACGCCCGAGGTCGAGCGGCCCATCGGACGCAGCGCCTCGTCGGTCGCCTCGAAGCGGAGCGACATGCCCTTCTTCGAGACGAGCAGGATCTCATCGTGCTCGTCGACGAGCATCGCCGAGACGAGCTCGTCGCCCTCGCGGAGCTTGATCGCGATGACGCCGCGCGAGCGGTTGGTGTCGTACTCCTCGAGCGCGGTCTTCTTCACGAGACCGTCGTGGGTCGCGAGCACGAGGTACTTCGCCACCCCGTAGTCGCGGATGTCGAGGATCTCGGCGATCTCTTCGTCGGGCTGCATCTCGAGCAGGTTCGCGACGTGCTGGCCCTTCGCGTCGCGGCCGGCCTCCTGGATCTCGTACGCCTTCGCCCGGTACACGCGGCCCATGTTCGTGAAGAACAGCAGCCAGTGGTGCGTCGTCGTCACGAAGAAGTGCTCGACCACGTCGTCGGCGCGCAGCTGCGCACCCTTCACGCCCTTGCCGCCGCGGTGCTGCGAGCGGTAGTTGTCGCTGCGCGTGCGCTTCACGTAGCCGCCGCGGGTGACCGTGACCACCATCTCCTCTTCGGGGATGAGGTCTTCGACCGACATGTCGCCGTCGAAGCCGGGCATGATGTGCGTGCGACGCTCGTCGCCGTACTTGTCGACGATCTCGGCGAGCTCTTCGGAGACGATCGTGCGCTGGCGCTCGGGGCGGGCGAGGATGTCCTTGAAGTCGGTGATCTCGGCTTCGAGCTCTTGCGCCTCGTCGATGATCTTCTGGCGCTCGAGCGCCGCGAGGCGGCGCAGCTGCATCGCGAGGATCGCGTCGGCCTGGAGGTCGTCGATGTCGAGCAGGTCCTTCAGGCCCGCACGAGCGTCGTCGACCGTCGCCGAGGCGCGGATGAGCGCGATGACCTCGTCGAGCGCGTCGAGCGCCTTGAGGTACCCGCGCAGGATGTGCATGCGCTCCTCCGCCTTGCGGAGGCGGTACCGCGTGCGACGCACGATGACGTCGATCTGGTGGTCGACCCAGTGCGCGATGAAGCCGTCGATCGAGAGCGTGCGGGGCACCCCGTCGACGATCGCGAGCATGTTCGCGCCAAAGTTCTCTTGCAGCTGCGTGTGCTTGTAGAGGTTGTTCAGCACGACCTTCGCCACCGCGTCGCGCTTCAGCACGATCACGAGGCGCTGACCGGTGCGGCCCGAGGTCTCGTCGCGGATGTCGGCGATGCCGCCGATCTTGCCGTCCTTCACGAGGTCGGCGATCTTGATCGCGAGGTTGTCGGGGTTCACCTGGTACGGCAGCTCGGTGACGACGAGGCAGGTGCGGCCCTGCAGCTCTTCGACGCTCACGACTGCGCGCATCGTGATCGAGCCGCGGCCCGTGCGGTACGCGTCGGTGATGCCCTTCACGCCGAGGATCTGCGCCCCGGTCGGGAAGTCGGGACCCTTGATGCGCTGCAGCAGCGCCTCCTGCAGCTCTTCGCGGGATGCCTCGGGGTGCTCGAGGTACCACTGGGCGCCCGAGGCGACCTCGCGAAGGTTGTGCGGCGGGATGTTCGTCGCCATGCCGACCGCGATGCCGACCGAGCCGTTGACCAGCAGGTTCGGGAACCGCGCAGGCAGGATCGCCGGCTCCTGGGTGCGGCCGTCGTAGTTGTCCTGGAAGTCGACGGTCTCCTCGTCGATGTCGCGCACCATCTCGAGCGCGAGCGGAGCCATCTTCGTCTCGGTGTACCGGGGGGCGGCCGCGCCGTCGTTGCCGGGCGAGCCGAAGTTGCCCTGTCCGAGCGCGAGCGGGTAGCGGAGGCTCCACGGCTGCACGAGTCGCACGAGCGCGTCGTAGATCGCGGTGTCGCCATGCGGGTGGAACTGGCCCATCACGTCGCCGACGACACGGGCGCACTTCGAGAACGCCTTGTCGGGTCGGTATCCACCGTCGTACATGGCGTAGATCACGCGGCGGTGCACGGGCTTCAGGCCGTCGCGCACCTCGGGCAGCGCACGGCCCACGATCACGCTCATCGCGTAGTCGAGGTACGAGCGCTGCATCTCGAGCTGCAGGTCGACCTGGTCGATCCTGCCGTGGATGCCGGGGCCGTTCTGGTCTTCGCCGTTCGCGCCGGGCTCGATCACATCAGATGTCAAGGAAACGCACGTCCTTCGCGTTCTTCTGGATGAAGTTGCGGCGGCTCTCGACGTCTTCGCCCATCAGGGTCGAGAAGATCTCGTCGGCGGCGGCCGCGTCGTCCATGGTGACCTGCAGCAGCGTGCGGGTCTCGGGGTTCATCGTGGTCTCCCACAGCTCCTGGTGGTTCATCTCGCCGAGACCCTTGTAGCGCTGCACCCCGTTGTCCTTCGGAATGCGCTTGCCCGCCGCGAGGCCCGCGGTGAGCAGGGCGTCGCGCTCCTTGTCGGAGTACACGTACTCGTGGTCGGCGTTCGTCCACTTCAGGCGATACAGCGGCGGCTGCGCGAGGTACACGTAGCCGAGCTCGATGAGCGGCCGCATGTACCGGAACAGCAGCGTGAGCAGCAGGGTCGTGATGTGCTGGCCGTCGACGTCGGCGTCGGCCATGAGCACGATCTTGTGGTACCTGGCCTTCTCGGTGTTGAAGTCCTCGCCGATGCCGGCGCCGAACGCCGTGATCATCGCCTGCACCTCGGCGTTGCCGAGCGCGCGGTCGAGGCGGGCCTTCTCGACGTTGAGGATCTTGCCGCGCAACGGCAGGATCGCCTGGGTCTCGGGGTTTCGGCCCTGCACGGCCGAGCCGCCGGCCGAATCGCCCTCGACGATGAAGATCTCGGAGAGCGACGGGTCCTTCGAGGAGCAGTCCTTCAGCTTGCCGGGCATGCCGCCCGACTCGAGGAGTCCCTTGCGACGGGTCGCCTCTCGCGCCTTGCGCGCGGCGATGCGAGCGGTCGCGGCCTGGATCGCCTTGCGGATGATCTCACGGGCCTGGGTCGGGTTGCGCTCGAACCAGTCGCCGAGCTGGTCGGCCGTGACCTTCTGCACGAACGACTTCGCCTCGGTGTTGCCGAGCTTCGTCTTCGTCTGCCCCTCGAACTGCGGCTCGCTGAGCTTCACCGAGATGACGGCGGTGAGCCCCTCGCGGACGTCGTCGCCGGAGAGGTTGTCGTCCTTCTCCTTCAGGATGCTCTTGTCGCGGGCGTACTTGTTGACGAGCGTCGTGAGCGCCGCTCGGAAGCCCTCTTCGTGGGTGCCGCCCTCGTGCGTGTTGATCGTGTTCGCGTAGGTGTGCACCGATTCGGTGTACGCCGTGGTCCACTGCATCGCGACCTCGAGCGCGATCTTGCGCTCGGTGTCCTCGGTCTCGAACGAGATGATCTCGTCATTGACGACGTCGGACTTCTTCGCGCGGTTGATGTACTCGACGTAGTCGACGAGGCCGCGCTCGTAGTGGAAGGTGTCGGTGCGCGGGCCCTCGAGCGGCGCATCCGTCAGGTTCTCGACGTCGGCCGGATCCGCCGGGTCGCTCGCGTGTCGCAGATCGGTGAGCGTGATGCGCAGGCCCTTGTTGAGGAACGCCATCTGCTGCAGGCGCGCTCGAAGGGTCTCGTAGTCGTACTCGACCGTCTCGAAGATCTCGGGACTCGCCCAGAACGTCGTCGTGGTTCCGGTCTGGTCGCTCTCCTCGTCTTTCGACAGCGGCGCGAGCGGAACGCCGATCTCGTACGCCTGGCGCCAGACATGGCCCTCACGACGAACCTCGACCTCGAATCGGGACGACAGCGCGTTGACGACGGAGGCGCCGACACCGTGCAGACCGCCCGAGACCGCATAGCCGCCGCCGCCGAACTTGCCGCCGGCATGCAGCACCGTGTGCACGACCTCGACGGTCGAGCGGCCCTCGGTCTTGTGGATGCCGACCGGAATGCCTCGGCCGTCGTCGACGACGAGGATGCCGCCGTCGGCGAGGATCGTCACGTCGATCGCGGTCGCGTAGCCCGCGAGTGCTTCATCGACGGAGTTGTCGACGATCTCGTAGACGAGGTGGTGGAGTCCTCGTGGCCCGGTCGAGCCGATGTACATGCCGGGCCGCTTGCGTACCGCTTCGAGGCCCTCGAGAACCTGGATCGCGTCTGCACCGTATTCGGGCGCGCTCTCGGGCTTCGTCGGTTCCGCTGTCATGGGTGAATCAGGCTCCAAACCGTCGCACTGGCGACTCTCGATCCTATCAAAGAGGCAGTGCCGAAAGGCCGTGAAAGGCCGCTCTCGCGCAACGAATCGGGTTCAGTGACCGTTTTGGCCTTGTCAGCCGTAGGTATCGCGCGGACCGCGCCCTGGAACCGATCTGGGGCCCTTTTTCCAGGTGGGGGCGTCTGGCCCTTGGAAGCGGATGGTCTCGACGCCCGCCCCCGGGTACCGCGAGACGATCTCGGTGACGAGCTGCGTGCGCATCAGCCTGAGCTGGGTCGCCCATGCCGTCGACTCGCAGCGCACCTGCAGCACGCCGCCCTCGATCGCGATCGCCTCGGAGTGCCGCGCGGTCTCCTCGCCGACGATCTCGGCCCATGAGGCGAGCACGTCGTGCTGCGACAGCGGCCCCGTCCAGCCGAGCTGCGCGCTCAGTCCGTCGAGCGTCGCGCCGAGCGCCTTCGGGTCGCGACCCGGGGTGAACGGCTGGTTCTCGCCGTCGTCGCGAGTGCGCACCCTCGTCGCACGCCCGGTACGCAACCGGGGCTCTCCGCCGAAGATCTCGCGGAAGTGCCGGTAGACCCGGGATGCCTCAGATGCCTCAGCCATCGGCATGGTCGCCTTCTCGATCGGATGCCTCGCCGACGTCGGACCGAGCGTCGACGTCGAGGTCGTTCGTCTGCGCGGCTTCGACGATGCGCCCCGACTCGATGTGCACGATACGCGCGACGAGGGGCGACGGCACGTCTTCGAGGACCGCCGCCGTGACGAGCACCTGCTCGAAGCCCGCGATCGCGGTCGCGAGCCGCTCGCGTCGCAAGCGATCGAGCTCGGCGAAGACGTCGTCGAGCACGAGGACGGGGTCGCCGGTGCTCGAGTCGCGGCGGAGCAGCTCGGCCGAGGCGAGGCGGAGGGCCAGGGCGAACGACCAGGACTCGCCGTGACTGGCGTAGCCCTTCGCCGGCAGCCCGTTGAGGAGGAGGAGGACGTCGTCGCGGTGCGGGCCCACGAGGGTGACGCCCCGCTCGAGCTCTTTGCCGCGCAGCGCGCCGAGCGCGGCGGCGAAGCGCTCGGCGGTCGACGACGTCGACGGAGCCGTGCCCGACGCGCTCGGACTCGCGTCGACACCGCCTTCGTCGCCCTCTGCGTCGCCGCCGTCGATCGAGAGCACGGCCCGGAGCTCGGGACGGTGATCGGCATCGACGATCGAGTGGTAGGCGGCCGCCACCGGATCGCCGAGTTCGGCGATGAGCGCGAGCCGCTGGTCGATGAGCTCCGAGCCGAGCGCGATCAGCCGCTCGTCCCAGATGTCGAGCGTCGTGAGCTTCTCGGCCGCGAGGCCCCGGGCGCGAGCGCTCTTCAGCAGGGTGTTGCGCTGCTTCAGCACGCGCTCGTAGTCGGCCATGACCCCGCCGAGCCGCGGGGTGCGCTGCACGAGGAGCTCGTCGAGCATGCGCCGACGGACCCCCGGCTCGCCGCGGACGATCGCGAGGTCTTCGGGGGCGAACAGCACGCTGTGCGCGTAGCGCGGCAGTTCGCGGGTCTTCACGGGCGAGCGGTTGAGCTGCGCCCGGTTGGCACCCTGGCGGTTGAGCTGCAACTCGACGAGCAGCTCGCGGTCGCCGTGGGCGAGGAGCGCCCGGACGATCGCGGCATCGGCGCCCGCCCGGATCAGCGCCTGGTCGCCCGAGACGCGGTGCGATCCGAGCGTGGCGAGGTAGCCGATCGACTCGACGAGGTTGGTCTTGCCCTGGCCGTTGCGGCCCACGAGCACCGTCGCGCCCGGCCCGAGCTCGAGCTCGGCGCGCTCGTAGTTGCGGTAGTCGGTGAGGGAGAGTCGGGCGACGTGCACGGGCACCGCTCCTCTCGTTCGACCACGCCTACGCTACCGGCGCCCGCCGACAGCGCGGCACGTGGCATCCACCCGTTCATCGACCGGACGAAAGCCGACTCGACCCCGGTCGTGGAGATCGAGTCGACGTCGCGCCGCCCCCGCGGGTCAGCGCAGCAGCAGGTTCGGCTGCAGCAGGTACCGGTAGCTGTCGGCGCCTGCCTGCTCGCGCGAGGTCTGGCTCGTGATGAGCACCGGGCCGGGCTTGTTCGGGTTCTCGGTCTTCGTGAACGAGATCCGAACGAACTCGGAGTGCACGGCGCCGAGGCCGTCGAGGAGGAACTGCGGCTTCAGCGAGACGACGGTGTCGTCACCGGTCAGGATCGCGTCGATCGACTCGGATGCCTGGGCCTGCTCGGAACCGATCGCCTCGAGAGTGAGGCCGTCGGCCGTGAAGCTGTAGCGCAGCGCCGCCTCGCGCTCGAGGACGAGGGCGACACGACGGGTCGCCTCGATGAGGTCGGCGGTGTTCATGACGGCGTAGTTGTCGACGGTCTCGGGGAAGAGCCGGCGCACGGGCGGGAAGTTGCCCTTGATGAGCAGCGAGGTCACGGTCTTCTTGTCGGCGCTGAACGCGATGAGCTCGCGGTCGTCGCGACTGGTGATCGCGACCGAGATGTTGCCGGCGTTGCCGAGGGTCTTGCCGACCTCCTGCAGCGTGCGGGCCGGGACGAGCGCGGTGATCGCCTCCTCGCCGGCGGCGACGTTGCCGCCGTCCCAGTCGATCTCGCGCACGGCGACGCGGTAGCGGTCGGTCGCGACGAGCCCGAGGCTGTTCTCGCGGACCTCGAGCTGCACGCCCGTGATGACGGGAGTGACGTCGTCGCGCGAGGCCGCGACGGCGACCTGCGCCACGGCGGCCGCGAACTCCTCTGCGGGAACGAGCCCGGACTGCTCGCCGATCTCGGGGATCGACGGGTACTCCTCGACCGGCATCGAGAGCAGCGTGAAGCTCGCGGAGCCGCAGCTCACCGAGATGCGGCTCTCTTCGGTCGCGATGCGGACGGGGGCGTTCGGAAGGCGTCCGGCGATCTCGGCCAGGAGGCGACCCGAGACGAGCACCGTACCGGGCTCTTCGACGTCGGCCTGGATCTCGGTCTGCGAGGACACCTCGTAGTCGAAGGAGGACAGCACGAGTCCATCGGTGGTCGCCTTGATGAGGACGCCGGAGAGGATCGGCAGCGTCGTGCGCTGCGGAAGCAGCTTCACGGCGAAGGAAACGGCCTCACTGAAGACGTCGCGATTGACCTGGAACTTCACGGTTCTCCCGTCGTGGATGTCGCTTGGTGGCTCCCATGCTATCCGCACGACTGTTGACGGCGTCGGAGAATCCGGCGATCGCGGAGCTCGTTCGACCGGATCGAGCCCTCGCTCGAGGCTCGCCGACGACGAGGTTGTGGGAATCCCCCTTAAACAACTCTCTCTTAACGGTGTTAACCATTGTGGAAACTGTGGATGGTGTTCAGAGTCCCCCGGAACGACGCCGATCGCGGCCCATTCGATCTGTGCACGGTGTGTGGATTCGAGTGCGACCGCGTCGGGGCGAACGGGAACGCAGCACACCGTTCTGCACAGGCCGGCGTCGCGTCTCAACAGTCATCAGGCGGTTGCTCGTTAACAATCCACAGGTTCTCCACAACTGTGGGAAGCGTGCTGAGATCGGTCTGCACGGGTGCTGCAGAGCACTTTCGGGGTCGTCGAACGGGCGTGTCGTCGCAGCGTCGAGGTCTCGACCCGGGGACGACCGCATGCGCTCGGCCGGCGAACGATCAGCGGTAGCGGGTCGTCTGCTTGATGCGCGCGGTGAGCTCGGTGACCTGGTTGTAGATCGAGCGACGCTCCTTCATGAGCTCCGAGATCTTCTTGTTCGCGTACATCACCGTCGTGTGGTCGCGGTTGCCGAACAGCTGGCCGATCTTCGGCAGCGAGAGGTTCGTGAGCTCGCGGCAGAGGTACATCGCGATCTGGCGCGCCGTCGCCACGGCCTGCGAGCGGCTCGAGCCGTAGAGGTCGTCGACGGTGAGCTTGAAGTAGTCGGCCGTCGCCGTGATGATGTCGACCGGCGCCACCACGTTGTCGGAGTCGTCGGTGATGAGGTCCTTCAGCACCGTCTGCACGAGCGGCATGTCGACCGGCGTGCGGTTGAGGCTCGCGAACGCGGTCACGCGGATGAGGGTGCCCTCGAGCTCGCGGATGTTCGACGACACCTTCGACGCCATGTACTCGAGGATGTCGTCGGGCACCTGGAGGCGCTCGGACTGGGCCTTCTTGCGGAGGATCGCGATGCGCGTCTCGAGGTCGGGCGCCTGGACATCGGTGATGAGCCCCCACTCGAAGCGGCTGCGCATGCGGTCCTCGAAGCCGGTGAGGTGCTTCGGCGGGACATCCGAAGTGATCACGACCTGCTTGTTGTGGTCGTGCAGCGTGTTGAAGGTGTGGAAGAACGCCTCCTGCGTCTCCGCCTTGCCCTGCAGGAACTGGATGTCGTCGATCAGCAGGATGTCGATGTTGCGGTACCGCTGCTGGAACAGCGAGCCGCGGTTGTTCGCGATCGAGTTGATGAAGTCGTTCGTGAACTCCTCGGAGGAGACGTACCGCACGCGGATGCCGGGATACAGGCTCATCGCGTAGTGGCCGATGGCGTGCAGGAGGTGGGTCTTGCCGAGGCCCGAGTCGCCGTAGATGAAGAGCGGGTTGTACGCCTTGGCCGGCGCCTCGGCCACCGCGACCGCCGCCGCATGGGCGAAGCGGTTCGACTGACCGATGACGAAGCTCTCGAAGGCGTACTTCGGGTTCAGCCGCGTATCGCGCGAGGAGACCGGACTGGTGTTCTCGAACACCGATTGCGGCGAGGCCGGCAGTTCGACCGGGTCTGGCTCGTTGCCGTAGCCCGGCTGGACGTCGGCCGTGCGCGCCGCCTCTTCGAGTTCGGGGTTCACGACGACGTAGAAGGAGGTGACGGGTGAGGGCGCCTCGACGGTGCTCATCGCGGACAGGAGCGACACCCTCATGCGCTGGTTCAGCATGCTCGCGGTGAAGTCGTTCGGCACCTCGAGGTAGAAGGTGCCGGCTGCGATGCCCTTGGGTTCGACCAGGTTCAGGAACCCTTGCAGCATCGGGGTGATCGCGTCGTCGTCTGACAGTCGATCGAGGATCGTCGCCCAAGTGTCGGAAATGGGCTGTTCTGTCATCGTTCCCCGCAATCAGGCTCTGGTGGTCTCGTGCGCCGCTCATCGATCCCCCATCGACGAAAGCAAGCGGCGCGAGGCGAGTGTTCACAGTGTTATCCACCCCCTGTGGGGAGATTCGGGGACTTGCCCGTGTTTCCGCGCACGAAGCTGGGGATAACTGGTGTCAAACGCTATCCGAGGAAGGCCCCGCCGACAAATGCCGATTCGAGGATTCGATGGCCTCGGCGTGTCGTTCCACAGGTGATGTCGAGGTTCACGGGATACTGTCGGGTTCGCACTGCACCTCGATCTCGGCGTCTCGGTTTGACCGTTCGCGTGCGAGGCCGTAGTTTTAATCAGTTGACCCAGCCCTTTCGGGCACCCAGTTTTCCCGCCGCCGAGCTGCAGCACCTGTCGCAGCCATCTCCCGGCGAGGAGATTCGACCAGCCGGAGAAGAAGAATGAGCAAGCGTACGTTCCAGCCGAACAACCGTCGTCGTGCCAAGAAGCACGGCTTCCGCCTTCGCATGCGCACCCGCGCGGGCCGTGCCATCCTGTCGGCACGTCGCGCCAAGGGCCGCACCGAACTCTCCGCGTAACTTCTCGGTGCTCGCCAAAGCCAATCGCATCACGAACGCCGACGACTATCGAGTCATCGTGCGCCGTGGTGCGAAGGTCGCCGGTGCCCACACCGTGAGCTACGTGCGCTCACGGGAGTCGGGCACCGACGCGCGCTTCGGCTTCATCGTCTCGAAGAAGGTCGGCGGTGCCGTTCGCCGCAACCTCGTCCGTCGCCGGCTCAAGGCCGTGTGCCACGAGGTGCTCGGCGACGGGTTCAACGGAGTCGACATCGTCGTGCGAGCATTGCCGTCAGCGGCCGCCGCCGACTGGACGGCGCTCCGTTCCGATGTGATCGGCGCCGTTTCGGACCGCCGCGTCCAAGACCGGGTGAAGGGCGGATGACATGCGTGATGCTCTGCTCTTCGTCGCGCTCATTCCCCGGAACGCCGGGGTTCTGCTGATCCGCGGCTACCGCGCGTTGATCTCCCCCCTGTACGGCGACGTCTGTCGCTACTACCCCTCGTGCTCGGCCTACGGACTCGGCTCCGTGCAGCAGCGCGGGCTTCTCGTGGGCTCGGCCCTCACGGCGTGGAGGATCCTCCGCTGCAACCCCTGGTCGCCCGGCGGCGTCGACGACGTGCGAGCTGCGCGCCACGATCGCTATCGCGTCACCCCCTTCGGCTGGGTCGTGCCGGCGGGTTCCGGGCACACGGATGCCTCGGCGCCGGCGCCGCACGCGCACGTCCATGATCACGCGCACCACGTGGCATCCGCCGGTCTCGCCCCGGTTCAGTCTTCGACCCGCAACGATGCGGCGATCGTCACCGCCTCCCCCACCATGTCCCGGAAGGACTGACACCGCCAAATGGACATCATCAGCCTGATTCTCTGGCCCATCAAGTGGGTCATCGAGCTGATCCTCGTCGCGTTCCACTCGCTGTGGACCTTCATCGGCATGGATCCCGACGGGGGTGTCACCTGGGTCCTCTCGATCGTCGGCCTGGTGATCGTCGTTCGTGCCGCGCTCATCCCGATCTTCGTCCGGCAGATCAAGAGCCAGCGCCGCATGCTCGAGGTTGCGCCGCAGCTCAAGAAGATCCAGGACAAGTACAAGGGCAAGAAGGACCAGTACTCGCGCGAGGCCATGTCGCGCGAGACGATGGAGCTCTACAAGAAGACGGGCACCAACCCGCTCTCCTCGTGCCTCCCCCTGTTGCTGCAGATGCCGATCTTCTTCGGCCTCTTCTCGGTGCTCAACGACGCGCAGCACGACAAGGCCGGCGTGGGCGTGTTCACGCAGGAGCTCGCGAACTCGTTCGCGAACGCCGAGTTCCTCGGTGCCCCGCTGAAGGCGACGTTCATCGGCGAGTGGAACCTCATGGTCGCCGGCGATGTCTTCAGCCTCAACGTGATGCTCATCGCGCTCACGATGATCGTTCTGATGACCGCCTCGCAGTTCATCACGCAGCTCCAGATCGTCTCGAAGAACATGTCGCCCGAGACCAAGGCGAGCCCGATGTTCCGTCAGCAGCGCATCCTGCTGTACCTGCTCCCCCTCGTCTTCGCGTTCTCGGGTGTCGCCTTCCCGCTCGGCGTCATGTTCTACTGGCTCGTCTCGAACTTCTGGACGATGGGCCAGCAGTTCGTGGTCATCCGCAACATGCCGACGCCGGGCAGTGACGCCGCGAAGGCCCGTGAGGCGCGCCTCGCGAAGAAGGGCAAGCTCGTCGTCGAAGACAAGGCGGAGGGCACGACGACCGTCGTCGAAGAGGCCAAGAAGACTCAGCGCCAGCAGCCGATGGGCAAGTCGCGCGCCAAGAAGCAGGGAAAGTAGACATGACCGACGTGCAGCACGACGCAGCCGAACGTTCGACCTCGCAGCTCGAAGAAGAGGGCGACATCGCCGCCGACTACATCGAAGAGCTCCTCGACATCACCGATCTCGACGGCGACATCGACATCGACGCGCGCAACGGCCGGGCCTACATCTCGGTGAACGCCGGCGCCGGTGCGAACCTGAACCTCCTGTCGAAGCCCGACACCGTCAGCGCGCTGCAGGAGCTCACTCGCCTCGCCGTGCAGACGAAGACCGGCGCGTTCTCCCGCCTGATCCTCGACATCGGCGGCTCGCGCGACGCGCGTCGCGATGAACTCGCCTCTCTCGTGACCCGCGCAGTCGAGCGCATCGAGGCCGGTGCCGCTGAAGCCTCGCTGCCCCCGATGTCGTCGTACGAGCGCAAGCTCGTGCACGACCTCGTCGCCGAGCACGGTTTCCACTCGGAGTCGCGCGGCGAGGGTTCCGACCGTCACACCGTCATCACCCGCGGCGCCTGACCTCTCGCACGGAACGATGATCGACGGACTCGAGCCCGAACCCGCAGCGGCCGCGGAGCTCTTCGGCCCGCACCTCGAACAGGGGCGCGCCTTCACCACGGCGCTTGCGCGGCACGGCGAAGAACTCGGGCTCATCGGTCCGCTCGAACTCCCGAGGCTGTGGACGCGGCACGTGCTGAACAGCGCGCTCGTCGCCCCGCTCCTTCGCCCAGGGCGTGTCGGTGACGTCGGCTCCGGAGCGGGCCTGCCTGGGCTCGTGCTCGCGATCATGCGGCCCGATGTCGAGTTCACGCTGATCGAGCCGATGGAGCGCCGAGTCGCATGGCTCGAGCGTCAGGCCGAGGAGCTCGGACTCACGAATGTCACGGTGGTTCGCGCGCGCGCCGAAGACTCGAAGCTCGGTGATTCGCTCGACCAGGTGACCGCGCGAGCCGTGAGCGCGCTGCGCACGCTGATCCCGGTGACCGCTCCCCTGCTGCGCGCCGGTGGCGAACTCGTGCTCATGAAGGGCGCCGGTGTCGACGGCGAGATCGGCTCGGCCGAGAAGGTCATTCGCAAGTACAAGCTGAGCGACGTCGAGGTCCTCGTGCTCGGTGAGGGAATCGTTCCCGACTCCGAGGTGACCCGGGTCTTCCGCGCGAAGGTCGACTGAGCGGAGAGCCCGCGGGCGCCCGCTGATGCGCGCCGGGGTTGCCTGCCTCCCACCGATGTTTCACGTGAAACGGCGCGTTGATCTGCCTGCGTTCGCGTCGTCGTCGAGGTTTCTCTCAGGCCGTCTGAATGCGGTGGGCTCGTCAGCGCTCGTCGACGGCGATCGCTGTCATGCAGTGGTGGCATCAGCCGGGTCGAACTGAGCGTCGTTCTTCGCTGCGGGTCGGGTATGGGCGGTGAGCTGTTGGGGACCTCGAACCAGCTCGTCGTCGGCCTCGGTACAGCGTTGGCGGGAGTCTGCCGCCCTCGGCGCAGTGGATGGAGACAGGCCCGTGCCGAGCGCCCCCCACCCACGCTTGCTCCTTCCGGTGTTTCACGTGAAGCGTCAGATTTCGCGTGGGTGTACTCCCCGGTGGGCGTCTCTCTGGGGTGGGGAGTGGTTCGAGCTCTCCGGCCGAGGACCTTCGTGGCGTTCCGCTGGGTGGTGGAGTCTCTCGACGCCGTGCCGTGTGCGGTTTCGGCATATCTGAGGACGGCATCCGGAATGGCCGTCAGATCCGCCTGTCTTCGGACCGCGGTGCCTGGTGTCGAATGTGGCTCCTCTGCGAGTCGACGGCAGAATGAGGGCATGAGCGAGCGGTTTGTGCGGCCCACCGCGGTGGACGCGGTGTTCAACAGCGTCGTCGGCTTCTTGACCCATATCGGGCTTCCGCTCGCGGGGAGCCGCGTACTCGCCGTGCGTGGGCGCTCCAGCGGTGAGTGGCGCACGACTCCGGTGAACCCGCTGCGTGTTGAGGGCATCCTGTACCTTGTCGCGCCGCGTGGACAGACGCAGTGGGTGCGCAATCTTCGCGTGGCCGGTGGCGGTGAGCTGCGGGTGCGCGGACGTGTGACGTCGTTCCGCGCGGTCGAGGTCGCCGACGTGAACAAGGCGCCCATCCTGAGGGCGTACCTCAAGGCGTGGTCTTGGGAGGTCGGCCGCTTCTTCGATGGCGTCGATGCCACCTCGCCGAACGAGAAGATCGCGGAGATCGCCCCGGGGTTTCCGGTCTTCCGTATCGACCTCCTCTAGGCAGCATTCAGTTCAGGCAGTGGGACTGCTCCAGCGATGCGGCGCAGGGCAGCAAGGTTGGGAAACACTCCAGCGACATCGTCGCGAAGCTTGATCTCCTAGTTCACTCACTCGAGCGGGTTCGCGGGCCTCACCTGCCGCCAGTGCCGAGTCGGAACCAACGCGAACGCAAGCAGATCTGCCCGGGCGTCCTCAAGCATCGCGGCTGCTTTCGGGTGCGCGCGCTCGAGCATCCGGACGACCTCGTCGAGCTGGGCACGCACGTGCTCGCGGTCGGGCTGCGCGAAGACGACCGAGACGTTTCACGTGAAACGGAGGTGCGAGCGGCGCATGGGACACGGAGCACGCGGTGGCTGCGATGACTCAGTATCTCCCGGACCGCGCCGGGTCTGAGCCTGGGCCTGGGCAGCGGCGCGGCTGCGTCCGGGGCCGCGGGGCGGCACGGTGGCGTCGCCTCTCTTCCAGGGAGGCGGATTGACCTCATGAAGTGCGGCTGAGCTTCGTCAAGAGGACGGGCGAATGAAGAGACGGGAGAACGCGGACGCCTGCCGGATGTCAGCGGCTGGCCTGCCTGCCTACGGTGCTGTGCAACTGGGGACGTATGGGCGGGGCAGCCTCGCCTACCGGCTTTGGCGCGGTCGCGTGTCTCGTTCCGTCGCGGAGGACACGGCAGGCGATGGAGATGGTGGATCGAGGGCACTGTTGGTGGAGTACGCGGTGCAGTCGGCGATGACATGATCGTCGGCCGACGCGGCCGTTGGGGGTTCGGATGCCTGCCGGACCCGGGTGGGCAGATCACTCGTTCCCCGGTGCATAGGCCAGCCGCCCCACCCGGGCACGAGTGTTTCACGTGAAACGCGCCCCATGGCGGTCGGTCGCTGAACCGTCGAACCGTCCGGCCAGAGCACGGCAGCACTGAGCATCTGGAAGCCGTTCCGCGTGACCGCCTCATGTCGGAGGGAGCTTCGGTCGTGAGTGGTGGGCAACGAGCCGAGAGCCGCGATCACTGCCACACAGCTCGGTGTTCGCCGGCAGTTTCGGGCCGAGGATGTGCCTTCACCACGCGGCCCCAAACCTCACCCTCGACGATGTTTCACGTGAAACACTGCAGCCTCACTTCTTCGTCACGAGCTGCGCGGGTCAGCGTCGGGCGCGGCATGGTTTGCTCGATTCTCATCGTCACTGGCGGGGTTTTCGATCTCCGCAAGTCAGTCGGGGCGGTTAGGCTTATCTCTCGGGTCAGGCCTACGAAGAGGGGCCGCGACGCATCATCGGTTTGGAGCAGAGGGCATGACACCTGGCGGGGGACGTGGATGGTTTCATCGCAAACGCCCCCACCAGAACGACGCTGCTGCGGGCGCGAACGGCCCAGCTGACTCCTCAATCGTTTCGCCCCCGCCTGCTCCCGAGAGCCCGGTCCCAGCCACCTCGAATCCGATCGCTCCCCTCGAAGATGCGGGCGCCGAATCGGGCCCTGCGGTGCCGCGCTCCGAGCCGAGCGAGCAGAGCCGGCCGCAAGCGCAGGCGTACTCCCCCGGTATCGACTGGGACGCCGCCACTGCTGCGGCGCTCTCGGACGAACCGGTGGAAGACGGCGGCTCGACGGCACATGCCGTCGACCACGCGCACGGAGCCGACCGCCTGCTCGAGGACCTCATTCGTGAGATCGTCGGCGATGCCGCCGTGGACACTGCCACGGCACTGCAGACCGCGCCGGTTGCGGTGCAGCCGCACGTCGACTCGGGGGCGCCTGCCACAGCGACGAGTCCCCGAGCAGTGCCTGAAGACGAGAAGTCGCTCGTCGGCGCGGCGCAGGCTTCCGAGGACTCGCAGACCGAGTACTCCATGCATCCGGCGGCACCGATGGAGGGCTCGACCTGGCACGAAGCCGAGCCAGTGGACGCCGAGCGCGCCGTACCCGTCCCTGCAGACCGCACCGCGGGCGACGTCAGTGAAACCGTTCAGCCCGCAGAATTTTCTCCGGCTTCGCCGGAAGAGATCCCCACGGAAACGGCGGCGCCTGCACAGGCCCAGCCGTCCGCAGCCCCCGATGTTTCACGTGAAACGTCGATCGATCACGGAGGAACTCCCCTGGCTTACGAACTTGCCGATGAAACGCGTCGGCGTATCGCGCTCGAGGAATCGGTGTTGCCGTTGCCGCCCGCCACTCGAGTGCTCACGATCTCGAACCAGAAGGGCGGCGTCGGAAAGACGACCACCGCCGTGAATCTGGCGGCAGCACTCGCGCGTTCCGGCGCGAAGGTGCTCGTCATCGACCTCGACCCCCAGGGCAATGCCTCAACGGCTCTCGGAGTCGACCACCGGTCCGAGCAGAAGAGCGTCTACGAAGTACTCGTAGCCGATCTCGCCCTCGCAGAGGTCATCCGTCCCTCCACCGAGCACGAACGACTCGACTGCGTCCCGGCCACTATTCACCTTGCGGGCGCCGAGATCGAACTCGTCTCTCTGGTGGCACGCGAGCAGCGCCTCCGGCGCGCGCTCGACACCCATCTCGCAACGATGGAGCGTGCGTACGATTACGTCTTCATCGATTGCCCGCCGTCGCTGGGTCTGCTGACGATCAACGCATTCGTCGCCGCGCGCGAGGTGCTCATCCCGATTCAATGCGAGTACTACGCGCTCGAAGGCCTCTCTCAGTTGCTCAGCAACATCGAACTGATCGAGAAGCACCTCAACCCCGAGCTCCGCCTCTCCACGATCCTGCTGACGATGTACGACTCCCGCACCAACCTCGCCCAGCAGGTCGCGCAAGAGGTGCGTGATCACTTCCCGGTCCAGACGCTGCAGACGATCATCCCGCGGTCGGTGCGCGTCTCCGAAGCTCCCAGCTACGGGCAGAGCGTGATCAGCTACGACTTCGCGTCGACCGGATCCCTGTCATACCGAGAAGCCGCCGCCGAGATCGCCCGTCGTGGCGCGGTCACCACTGAGGAGTCGAACTGATGGCAAGCAAGCGAACCGGACTCGGCCGCGGCATCGGCGCACTGATCCCGAGCGGTGACGATGCGACGCGGGCGAGCCGCCCGGTCGACGTGTTCTTCCCTGATTCGGACACCGCCCCCTCCCCCGTCGCTGTCGCCGTCGTCGAACAGGCTGCAGACAGCGAAGGCCTCATCGCGGTGCCCGGCGCGCGCCTGGCCCGACTCGACCCGAACGACATCGTGCCGAACGCCGTGCAGCCGCGAAGCGTCTTCGACCCCGAGGACCTCGCCGAGCTCGTGCACAGCGTCCGCGAATTCGGAGTGCTGCAGCCGATCGTCGTTCGTCCGCATCCCGACCAAGCGGGCAAGTACGAGCTCGTCATGGGCGAGCGACGACTCCGAGCGACGAAGGCCGCCGGCCTCGAGACGATCCCCGCGGTCGTCAAGGACACCGCGAACGAGGACATGCTGCGCGATGCCCTTCTCGAGAACCTCCACCGTTCGCAGCTCAACCCGCTCGAGGAGGCGTCGGCGTACCAGCAGCTGCTCGCCGACTTCGGCATCACGCAGGAGGAGCTCGCGACCCGCATCGGCCGGTCGCGTCCGCAGATCTCGAACACGCTTCGGCTGCTGAAGCTGCCCGAGCCGGTGCAGCTTCGCGTCGCCGCCGGCGTGCTCACCGCGGGCCACGCCCGTGCGATCCTCTCGGTCGGCGGCGACACCGACGAGATGCAGCGCTTCGCCGACAAGATCGTGAACGAGGAACTGTCGGTGCGTGCTGCCGAGTCGATCGCGACCAAGGAGCCGAAGCCGTCGCGCATCAAGCCCTCGGCCGGCAAGCGACAGGACTTTCTCGATGATCTGGCGACGCGACTCGGCGATCGTCTCAACACGCGGGTGAAGATCGCGCTCGGCGCTCGAAAAGGCCAGATCAGCATTGATTTCGCCACGGTTCAGGACTTGCGGCGCATCCTGAGCGAGCTCGGTGAGGAACTCGACGGCGTCTGATAGTGAATTCGTCGCAGAATCGCTCCTGACGAACTGAAACCGTAGGTTTCGAGGGTGCGGAAAGACGAGAACGGGGGTGGCTGAGACCACCCCCGTTCTCGTCGGTCAGCTCAATTCTGGGGCGAACCCGAACCCGGACCCGAACCCGAAACCGAACCTCTCGACCGCGCATGCGCAGTGCGGACGAGTTGCCCGTAGATCGATGCCGCGTCCGATCCGGAGGCCTCGATCGCGAGGGGGACGAGCGAAGTCTCGGTGAGGCCCGGCAGCACGTTCGCCTCGAGGAACCACGGGGTGCCCGAGGCATCCACGATGAAATCGATACGCGACAGGTCTCGCAGGCCGAGGGTGCGGTGCGCGATGATCGCCGCGTCGGTGACGGCCGCGAGTTCGGCCTCGCCGAGGCGTGACGGAGCGTAGAAGGTGGTCTCCCCCGCGTTGTAGCGAGCCTGGAATCCGTAGATTCCGGTGGTCGGCTCGATCTCGACGGCAGGCAAGGTGGTCGGGCCGTCGCCGTTGTCGATGACCGTCACGGCGATCTCGGTGCCGACGATGCGTCGTTCGACGACGGCGACGTCGGCGTAGGTGAACGCCTCGACCATGGCTCGGGGAAGTTCGTCGGTGGTCTCGACGATGGTCACGCCCTGCGCGGATCCTCCCGACGCCGGCTTCACGACGAGCTCGCCGTCGAGCTTCTCGCGCACGACGCGCAGCACGCTCGAGGCACCGAGTTCGCGGAACGCCTCGTGCGACAGCACGATCGACTCGGGCACGGCGACGCCCGCCTCGGCGAGCAGGGAACTCGCGACCGGCTTCGACCAGGCGCGCCGGGCGGCCGGGCCGGAGGAGCCGATGGTCGGCACCCCGAGCGCGGCGAGTAGATCGAGCAGGGAGCCGTCTTCGCCGCTCGACCCGTGCAGGGCCGGGAACACGACATCGGGTCGCTCGCTCGCGAGGAAGGGGAGCAGCCCGGCGTCGGGATCGCGCAGCGTCACTCGGTGGCCCGCCGCGGTCAGGGCGTCGGCGACGCGACGGCCGGAGCGCAGCGAGACATCCCGCTCATGCGAGATGCCGCCCGCGAGAACGACGACGTGCAATCCGGTGGATTCGCTCATGATCAGGGATTCTCCGCTCAGAGAGGTTGAGATCGGGGTCTACTTGAGGTCGGAAGGCGGTGCGGACTCGATGCCCGCGCTCGGTGGCAGCTGCAGCGTGCCCGTGCCGGCGAAGGTGTCGAGCAGGTCGAGTTCGCCGTTGACGACGGTCGCGAGCCGGCGGATGCCGAGTCGGATCGCCTCGGGCGTCGGATAGCAGAAGGACAGTCGCATCGCGTGGCGGCCGCGACCGTCGGCGAAGAAGGCGGTGCCCGGCGTGTAGGCGACGAGCTCCTTCACCGCACGCGGAAGCATCTGCTTCGAATCGAGCACATCGGGCATGGTGACCCAGACGTAGAAACCGCCGTTCGGGTTCGTCCACGACAGCTGCGGCAGATACTCCCCCAGCGCCTCGACCATCGCATCTTTGCGTTCGCGGTAGACGCCGCGGAAGGTGTCGATCTGCGCTCGCCAGTCGGCGGTCGCGAGGTATTCGGAGACGACGAGCTGGCTGAACGACGACGGCGAGAGGATCGCCGACTCGGCGGCGAGGATGAGCTTCTCGCGGATCGCGTGCGGTGCGAGCGCCCAGCCCACCCGGAAGCCCGGCGCGAGCGTCTTCGAGAACGAGCCGAGGTAGATGACGCCCTCGGGGTCGAGCGAACGCAGCGCGTTCGGGGCCGGTTCGTCGAAGTGCAGCAGGCCGTAGGGGTTGTCTTCGAGGATGAGGATCTCGTTCGACCGGCAGATCTCGAGGATCTCGGGCCGCCGCTCGGCGGAGAGCGTCACCCCGGCCGGATTGTGGAAGTTCGGGATCGTGTAGAGGAACTTGATGCGCCGCCCCTGTCCGCGCAGATGCGCGATGGTCTGGCGGAGGGCTTCGGGGATGAGTCCGTGCTCGTCCATCGCGACGTGCACCACGTTCGCCTGGTAGGAGCGGAACACCCCCATGGCCCCGACATAGGAGGGCGCCTCGGCGAGCACGACGTCACCGGGGTCGAGGAAGAGCTTTGCGACGAGATCGAGTGCTTGCTGCGAGCCGGTCGACGTCACCACGTCGTCGACCGCACCACGGATTCCCTCGATGGCCATGACTTCGAGGATCTGCTCACGAAGCGCGGGAATCCCCTGACCAGAGCCATATTGCAGCGCGACCGGTCCTTGCTCGCGCATGACCTTGTCCATCGAGGAGACGATCAGATCCTGCGGGAGGGCGGAGACGAACGGCATGCCGCCGGCGAGCGAGACGACCTCGGGGCGCGAGGCGACGGCGAACAGGGCTCGGACCTCGGAGGCGGCGAGCCCGGCGGCTCGCTCGGCGTAGTTCGCGTACCAGGGGTCGAGATTGTTGCCGGTCCGCTGGGGGACGCCGTCAGAGGTCACTGCGAGTTCCGTTCTGCTCGGGATTTCCATGCTAGTTGCCGGTGAACCGGCGGGATGACGGATGACACGTGGCATCCGCCGGGGATGCGAAAGACCCGCCCGGCTCTCGCCGGACGGGTCTTCGTACGAATCGACCGCCGACTACGCGATGTAGGCGGCGAGGTCGGCCTCGAGGGCCGGCTTGGGCTTCGCGCCGACGAAGCTCTGCACGACTTCTCCGCCCTTGAACACCTTGAACGCGGGGATCGCGGTGATCTGGTACTTCATCGCGAGGTTCGGGTGCTCGTCGACGTTGAGCTTGACGATGTCGATCTTGTCGGCGTGCTCGGTCGCGATCTGGTCGAGGATCGGGCTGACCGCGCGGCACGGGCCGCACCATTCGGCCCAGAAGTCGACGATGACGGGCTTGTCGTTCTTGAGGACCTCCTGCTCGAAGGTGGCTTCGGTCACTGCACGTGCGGACATTGCGTTCTCCTTAGTGGAAGAGTGGATGCTGGGTCGGTTCCGGCGCCGCGGGCCCGGAGGATGCCGCGGCCGGTCGTCTATTCGGCCGCGACGCCGGCGAGTTCGGGGGCGGCCACTGGTGCAGCCTCCTCGTCGTCGCCCGCATCGAGTGCGGCGAGGTAGTGCTCGGCGTCGAGGGCCGCTGCGGCGCCGGAGCCGGCGGCGGTGATCGCCTGGCGGTAGCTGGGGTCGATGACGTCGCCCGCGGCGAAGACGCCGGGAACGCTCGTGCGGGAGCTGCGCCCGTCGACGGCGATGGTGCCTTCGGCGGTCAGGTCGAGCTTGCCGTGCACGAGGTGGGTGCGGGGGTCGTTGCCGATCGCGACGAACAGCCCGTCGAGGTCGAGGCCGCGCTCGTCGCCGTTCACCGTGTCGCGCAGGGTGACGCCGGTGACCGCGTCGGTGCCGTGGATCGCCGCGATCTCGGCGTTCCAGATGAACTCGATCTTGTCGTTGTCGAAGGCGCGCTGCTGCATGATCTTCGACGCCTTGAGCGAGTCGCGGCGGTGGATCACGTAGACCTTGTCGGCGAAACGGGTGAGGAAGGTCGCCTCCTCCATCGCCGAGTCGCCGCCGCCGACGACCGCGATGGTCTTCTGGCGGAAGAAGAAGCCGTCGCAGGTCGCGCACCACGAGAGCCCGTGGCCAGACAGCACCTCTTCTTCGGGAAGACCGAGCTTGCGGTACGCCGAGCCCGTCGCGTAGATGACGGCCGCGGCCTCGTGGGTCTCGCCGTTGCCGAGCTTGACGCGCTTGACCGGGCCGTCGAGCTCGAGCTCGACGACATCGTCGTAGACCACCTCGGTGCCGAAGCGCTCGGCCTGCTGCTGGAAGTTCGTCATGAGGTCGGGGCCCATGATGCCCTCGGGGAACCCGGGGTAGTTCTCGACCTCGGTGGTGTTCATGAGCTCGCCGCCGATCTCGACCGAGCTCGCGATGAGCAGGGGTTTCAGCTGCGCGCGGGCGGCGTAGATCGCGGCGGTGAAGCCGGCCGGGCCCGAACCGATGATGATGATGTCGCGCAACGATGCTCCTAGATGCTCTCAGCGGTGCTGCAGTGGTGCGGCCCCCGGAGATTCCGGAGGACACGCCATGGTCAACACAGTCTAAGCGGCCGGTATTCCTGCCGCCTGAGCGCGCGCAGAGTGTGACGGATGCCTCGGGGCGGGCGTTCGCCGCGCGACTCAGCTGCGACGGAGGCGACGCAGCACCGGCTCGGCGAAGCCGCGGAGTTCGGGGGTGCGGATGAGCCACAGCACGGCGAAGTAGACGGCCGACATCGCGACGCCGATGACGGCCATCGAGATGAGCGACGGGATGAGGCCCGACATCGCGAAACCGTCGGGCGAGACGCCACCGAGCAGCACGAGGGCGACGAAGCCGACGATGAGAGCCGGGATGGCGCCGAGCGTGTAGCGGACGAAGCTCGACGCGATGCGCCAGCCGTCGAGGGTGCCGAGCCGGCGTCGCAACAGCACGGAGGCGAGCACGACCTGGGCGCAGCACGCGAGCGAGGTGAGCAGGGCGATGCCGATCGCGATGAACTCTGGCAGGACGTTGACGAGCAGCAGCGCGCCGGCGCTGAAGAGCACTACCTGGAACAGCGTGAAGAAGAAGGGGGTCTTCGTGTCTCCGAGGGCGTAGAAGGTGCGCTGCACGATGAACAGCAGGCTGAACGGCAGCAGCCCGAGCATGTACGCGACGACGACGTTGCCGAACTCGATGTGCGTCTCGAACGAGGCGGTGCTCGCGAAGGCGGTCGCGAACGGGTAGCTGCACATCACGAGCACGATCGCGGCCAGCACGATGATGAGGCCGACGCCGCGCGCGGCGCTCGAGAGATCGGCGCGGACCCGGTCGAGGTCGCCGTGCGAGGCGTGCTCGCTCATTCGCGTGAAGTACGCGGTCGCGATCGAGACCGTGATGACCGAGTGGGGCAGCATGAAGATGAGCCACGCGTTGCCGAGCGCAGCGACCGACGCGCCCTGGCCCGACGCGATGCCGACCACGTTCGTCTCGACGAGTCCCGCGAAGGTCGTGAGCAGGAGCATGCCGAAGGTCCAGCTCGCCATGCGCCCGGCATCGCCGAGCCCGACGCCGCGCCAGCGGAAGTCGGGGCGGTAGCTGAGGCCGATCCGGCGCCAGAACCAGAACAGCACGAGTGCCTGCACGGCGATGCCGAGGGTCGCCGAACCGGCGAGCACGGCGATCATCGCCGGGTCCCAGGCCTCGGGTGCGCGGTGACCGTCGGGGTCGCTGCCCCAGATCGCCATGAAGGCGACGAGGCCTGCGATCGCGACCACGTTGTTGAGCACGGGCACCCAGGTGAAGGGGCCGAAGCTGCGCCGGGCGTTGAGCACTTCGCCGAGCAGGGTGTAGAGGCCGTAGAAGAAGATCTGCGGGAGGCACCAGTAGGCGAAGAGCGTCGCGAGGTTGCGCGTCGACTCGTCGAGCCTGATGCCGTAGAGCATCGTGAGCAGCGGCGCCGCGATCGTGGCCAGGATCGTGATGCCGGCGAGCACGACGAGTGCGAGCGTGAGCAGGCGGTTGATGTAGGCCTTGCCGCCGTCGGCGTGCAGTCCAGCCCGGACGATCTGCGGCACGAGCACCGCGCTCAGCACGCCGCCCGCGACGACGACGTAGACCGTGTTCGGCAGCTGGTTCGCGACAGCGAACGCGTCGGCGCTCGGCGACTTCGTCAGGCCGATCGCGCTCACAAGCACCGCGGCCTTCACGAAGCCGAGCACGCGGGAGACGATCGTGCCGGATGCGAGGAACAGGCTGGCTCGGCCGATACGGTCGTCAGTCACGCTTGGGGTCCTCGGGGTCGGGAGTTTCGGTGGGGTCGTCAACGGGGTCGTTCGTCTCAGTAATGTCATCGGCCGGCTCGGCAATGGCGTCATCCGCGACGTCATGCAGGGCAGGGGCGTCGACCGCACCGCTCGCTTCCGCCGCGCGCTGCTTGCGACGCCGACGGATGTTGCGCCAGATGCCGAAGCCGAAGAAGAGCACGAGCGCGGTGGCGAGGATGCCGGCGCCGAGGCCCTCCCAGTCGGCCTGCACGTTGCCGCTGATGAAGACGGTGCGCCCGACGGCGACCCCGGTCGGCGACGAGAGGGAGATCGCGATCGTCACCTCGCCGCGCCCGACGCCGGCGGTGATCGGAACCTGCACGGTACTGCGGGATTCGGCGGGGATGGTCGCGGTGACGCTCTCCTCCACGACGAGCCGGCCGTTCGACGGGTCGGCCGAGACGATCACGGTCACCGGGTACGGCAGGGCGTTCAGCACGGTGACGGGCAACGGCGTCTCGCGCGCGAAGATGTTGACACTCGAGGAGGGCACGACCGACACGGCCTCGGTCGTCGCGCGCCGAGCAGCGAGCCACTCCGCGACCGCGGTCTCCCACGCCGCACGGTCGGTGAGCCAGGCGACGTCGAGCATTGCGAGGAGATCGCGGCGAACCGGATCGGTCAGCAGGGCGGGATCGTCGAGCACGGTGGCGAACTCGGCGACCGAGTCCTCGGCCTCGAGCATCCGCTGTGCGGAGTCGACCCGGGATGCGTCTTCGGCGAGGTCGACGAGTGCGCGGGAGGTCGGCGGAGCGCCGATCGCCTCGGCCAGGCCGGCCGTGCGAGCCGACGACGCTCTCGTCAGCTCGTCGAGCGTCGCGGCGACACGAGTCGAGTGGTCGCCCGCGTCGCGGCCGAACGTCGCGAGCAGCGCCGAGGGCGAATCGCCCGAATCGAGTGCGAGCTCGGCGAGGAGGTGACCGGTCGCCGAGCGCCACTCGGTGTCGGAGTCGGCGACGGATGCCTCGCGCAGCGGCGCGGTCAGCCGTGCGTCGGCGACCACGGCGGTCGAGCCGTCGATCGACGCGGCGGCGCCGACGCGGCCGCCCGGTGAGGTGACGTTGCCCGGCGACAAAACGGTCGTCGTGAGTCCGGCGGCGTCGAGCACCGCGAGATCACCGGCGGCGACCGTGTCGTCGGCCGGCCAGGCGATGTCGGTTCGCGTATACGGCCAGTCGAGCAGCATCTCGGTGCTCGGCACCTCGCCCGGGGCGGGCGGGGTGGGCTCGGGCTCGGCGGGGGCGGTCTCGCTCGGCGCGGGCGTCGAAGTGGCGCCGTCGGCCGGGGCCTCGGTCTCGCCGGGCTGGTCGCCCTCACCCTCGCCCTCGCCGTCGGGGCCGGGCTGCTCGGCGAAGTCGTCGGGATCGAGCGCGTCGGCGAAGCCGGTCGGTCCGAGCAGGGTCGCGAGTCCGAGCTGGGCCTGCAACGCGACATCCGCATCTGCATACGCGAGCGGGAATATCTCGTTGCCGGCCTCGCCGAGGCGGTTCAGCCAGTCGACGGCCGAGCTCGGCGCCGAGCTGCCGAGCACGCGGATCGAGGCGATGATGCGGGGGTCGACGCCGATCGCGACCGGACGCCCTGCGACGGCGTCGAGCTGCCGGTCGAGGAGCCCGAGCGGCGAGGTCCACTCTTCGAGCGTCTCGGCGTCGAACAGTCCTGAGGAGCTCGCGGGCACGGTCAGCGGGTAGACGAGGGCGACAGAGGTGCCGCTCGCGGCAGGTGCCGTGGAGGTGGCGAAGGCGTCGGCGCCCGAGGCGACCAGCACGTCGTCGACCACGAGCTCGGCGCCGAGCCCGAGCACGGGGGCGTCGCCCGCCGCGGTGATCGCCGACGCGGGAACCGTGAAGGAGACGATGGTGTTCGACCCCGCGGCGACGGGCCGGGTCTCGGCTTCGCCGAGCGCCACTCCGTCTGGGGCGGCGCTCTCGTCGGTCGAGCCGGCGCTCGCCAGCCAGGCGTCGAGCTCGTCGGAGTCATCGATGACGCCGTCGGCGCGGGTGAGGCGCACCGTGCCGGCGGCGAGGGCCTCGGCGGTGGTGTTCTCGACCTCGACCTGCACGGTCAGCGGCTGCCCGGCGGTGATCGTCGTCGTGCTCACCGGCGCGACGTGCAGTGCGATGCCCTCGGGATCGTCGGCGGCGACCTGCACCGGGATCGGGGCCGCGCGACGTTCGCCGTCGGGCCCGCCCGCGACGGCCAGCGCCCCGAGCGGTGCGGCGACGACCGCGCACACCGCAGCGGCGGCGACACCGAGAGCGACGCCGCGGCGACGCCCCGTGCCGGCTGCTCGGGCCGATGCGCGCGGCGCGTCGATCGGGCGCGCACGTCGCTCCGTGGCATCCGCACCGCCCACCGATGCCGTCGGGGGAAGCCGATCGCCGCGCGCGCGCGCAGGAGTCCGGTCGGCTGCCATGCAGGCGATTCTACGGTGAGCGAGCCGGGCGTCCGCTCGATGCCCTCCCGCCGGGCGGCCGCTCCCCCGCGTCGTCGACCCGCCCGCTTAACATGGGAGGCATGCAGAGTGTCGCGGCAGCCCTCGACCGCCTGGCCGAGGCGGCGTCTTCGCCGACCGTCGCGAAGCTCGCCGAGGCGTTCGAGCGCGCCGGCCACGAACTGGCGCTCGTCGGGGGCCCGGTTCGCGACGCGTTCCTCGGCCGCGAGATGAACGACCTCGATTTCACGACGGATGCCACGCCCGACGAGATCCTCGCGATCGTGAAGCCGATCGCGGAGGCCCACTGGGACATCGGCCGCGCCTTCGGCACGATCGGGGCGAAGGTCGCCGGCGAGACCGTCGAGATCACGACTTACCGGGCCGACGCGTACGACGGCGACTCGCGCAAGCCCGAGGTGGTCTTCGGCGACTCGCTCGAGGCCGATCTCACCCGCCGCGACTTCACCGTGAACGCACTCGCGCTGCGGCTGCCGAAGCTCGAGCTCGTCGACCCGTCGGGCGGCGTCGAAGACCTGGTGGCGAGGGTGCTGCGCACCCCGTCCTCGCCCGAGCGGTCGTTCGGCGACGACCCGCTGCGCATGCTCCGTGCGGCGCGCTTCGCCTCGCAGCTCGGCTTCGAGGTCGACGACGACACGACGCAGGCGATGAGCGACCTCGCCCCAGAGATCGACCGCATCTCGGCCGAGCGCGTGCGCGACGAGCTCGGCAAGCTGCTGCTCACCGACGCGCCGCGCCCGGGCCTCCGTCTCCTCGTCGACTCGGGGCTCGCCGCCCGCGTGCTGCCCGAGCTGCCCGCGCTGCGCCTCGAACGCGACGAGCACCACCGCCACAAGGACGTGTACGAGCACAGCCTCACCGTGCTCGAGCAGGCCATCGACTACGAGGGCGAGCGCGCTGTGCCGGGTCGCCCCGACCTCGTGCTGCGGCTCGCGGCGCTGCTGCACGACATCGGCAAGCCGGCCACGCGCCGCTACGAGTCGGGCGGCGCCGTCAGCTTCCATCACCACGACGTCGTCGGCGCGAAGCTCGCCCGCAAGCGCCTGCGCGCGCTGCGCTTCGACAACGACACGGTCGCCGCGGTCTCGCGCCTCATCGAGCTGCACCTGCGGTTCTTCGGCTACACCGACGGCGCGTGGACCGATTCGGCCGTGCGCCGCTACGTGCGCGACGCGGGCGACGCCGAGCAGCTCGAGCGGCTGCACATCCTCTCGCGCGCCGACGTCACCACCCGCAACCGCCGCAAGGCCGACCAGCTCGCCTTCGCCTACGACGACCTCGAGGAGCGCATCGCGATGCTCGCCGAGGAGGAGGAACTCGCCGCGGTGCGGCCCGAGCTCGACGGCCAGCAGATCATGAAGCTGCTCGACATCACGCCCGGCCCCGTCGTCGGCGAGGCCTACAAGTACCTGCTCGAGGTGCGCCTCGATGAGGGTCCCATCGGCGAGGATGCCGCGGCCGATCGCCTGCGCGCCTGGTGGGCCGCGCGCGGGGCGTAGCGCTCACCTGCGCCGCTCCCGGGCTCACCTGCGCCGCTCCCGGGGTGTTCGGGCTCACCTGCGCCGCTCCCGGGGTGTCCGGGCTCACCTGCGCCGCTCCCGGGGTCGCTTCCCGACACGATCCTCGTCGTCGCGGCCGCTCCCTGTCGGGAATCGACCCCGCGAACGAGGCGTACCCCTCCTCCACAGAGGAGCGTCAGCAGGATCGGCTGCAGTCTGCCGCGGAACGGTTCTCGCGCCGCCGTTCGTTGCGAGGATCACCGGCATGTCCGAGTTCCACCGCGACGCACCGGCCCTCGATCTGCTCTTCTCCTGCGCCGCTGAGTCGCCGTTCACGTCATCGAGAACCCTCGAACGGGATGCTTCTGACGGACGCCTGCATCGAGTTCGCTCAGGGGCATTCGCCAATGCACGCGCCTGGGGGTCGACCTCAGACCGGCAACGTGCACTCGGGCGCGTTGCGGCCGTCGTCTGCACCCGCCGCGATCGCGTCGTGCTCTCCCATGAGTCCGCGGCGCTGTTGTGGGGGCTGCCGCGGCTCGGGCGCTGGCCCGAGCCGGTCGAGGTGGCCGACGCCCGGGGAACCAGGCCGCGATCCCGCAACGGGGTCGTCTGGAGGAGAACGCCGTTCGATCCCGCCGAAGTCGTCGAACTCGACGGGTACCTCGTCACGGGTCTCGCGCAGACGCTCGTGGACATCGCGTGCACGAGATCGTTCCTGAACGCGGTCGTCGCGCTCGACGCCGCAGTCGCACCGGTGCTGCGGGCCGATGGTGATCGGCGGATGCCGGGTGTCGACCCGATGGCACTCGCTGCGCGGGTGCGCGATTCGGGCCGTCGGAGCGGCGCCCGTTCCGCCGACCGGGCGATCGCCTTCGCAGACGCGCGGTCGGAGTCGGTCGGTGAATCACTGAGTCGGGGTCAGATGCATCTGCTCGGGTTTCCGAGTCCGCTGCTGCAGGTCGAGTTCGGGCGGAGCGACGGTCGCATCGATCGCGTCGACTTCGACTGGCCGGAGTACGGGATCTTCGGTGAGTTCGACGGCGACCTGAAATACCTCGACCCGGCGTTCCGTGGACGCCGAACCATCGAAGAGGTCATCCTCGACGAGAAGAAGCGGGCCGATGCGATCTGTCGACGGCATCGGCGTCGATCGATCCGATGGGATTGGCCGATCGCGCGCTCTCGCGCGCTGCTTCGCTCGACGCTCCTCGAATCCGGACTCCCCCAGGTCTCGGGGGAGCTCCCCGCGTCGTGATCGCAGCCGCCGCGGTGTTCGCGGGGTCGATTCGCGACACCGAGCTCGCGCGCGGCCCGGAGCGGTGTCGGGCAACGACCCCCGGAGCGAGCGCAAGGGGCGGATGCACGGCGCAAGGGGCGGATGCCGAGCGCAAGGGGCGGGCAGGGCGCAGGGGTCGGGAGGCGCGGCGTGAGCAGCACGAATGGCGCGAGCGCGGGGCATCCGTTACCATTGACAGGTTGCCCGTGCGCCTCGATTGCGAGGCCTCCTCGGTGCGACGTATGCACAACCCTCCTGCTGCAGAGATCCTGTAGCCGTTTGAGTCCGAAGGAGGTGGGTTAGTCATGCACCAGTACGAGCTGATGGTTATCCTCGATCCCGAGATCGATGAGCGCACCGTTGCTCCCAGCCTTGACAAGTTCCTCAACGTCATCCGTAACGATGGCGGCACCGTCGACAAGGTCGACATCTGGGGACGTCGTCGTCTGGCCTACGAGATCAACAAGAAGAACGAGGGCATCTACGCCGTCGTCGACTTCACCGCCGAGTCCAAGACCACCGATGAGCTCGACCGCCAGCTGAACCTCAGCGAGGCCGTCATGCGCACCAAGGTCCTCCGCGCCGAAGAGGCGATCGCACAGGTCGCCGCTCACGCGAAGGCTCAGGAGGCGAAGGCTGCCAAGAAGGCCGCCGCCGCCGCCAAGGCCACCGCCAAGAAGGACGCCTAGTCCCCATGGCCGGCGAGACCATCATCACCGTGGTGGGCAACCTCACTGCAGATCCCGAGCTGCGTTACACGCAGAACGGTCTGGCGGTTGCCAACTTCACCATCGCCTCCACTCCCCGTACGTTCGACCGTCAGGCGAACGAGTGGAAAGACGGTGAAGCGCTGTTCCTGCGCGCGAGCTGCTGGCGTGAATTCGCCGAGCACGTCGCCGGTTCACTCACCAAGGGTTCCCGGGTCATCGCTTCCGGGCGTCTCAAGCAGCGTTCCTACGAGACGAAGGAAGGCGAGAAGCGCACCACCATGGAGCTCGAGATCGACGAGATCGGTCCCTCGCTCCGGTACGCCACCGCTTCCGTCACTCGTGCGCAGTCGAACCGCGGTGCGGTCGGCGGCGGTGGCTCCTTCGGGGGCGGCCAGTCCGACGACGCATGGGCGCCCAGCGCTCCCGCAGCCCAGCAGCAGCAGGGCGGCGGGGATGTCTGGAACACCCCGGGCACCGGCTACGGCGACGAGACCCCCTTCTAATATTCGGCGGGCCCTGCGGCCCGCATCCTCAAGACAGGAAAACCAATGGCTGGAAAGAGCAGCGGCGATCGCCGCAAGCCGAGCCGCGGGAAGGGCGCGAAGAACGCCGCCCCGGCGAAGTCGATCAAGGTCGGCATCATCGACTACAAGGACGTTGCGACCCTTCGCAAGTTCATCTCGGAGCGTGGAAAGATCCGCGCCCGTCGCATCACCGGTGTCTCCGTGCAGGAGCAGCGCCTCATCGCCCGCGCCGTGAAGAACGCGCGCGAGATGGCCCTCCTGCCCTACTCGGGCTCCGGCCGCTAAGGAGCACGACAATGGCAAAGGTTATTCTCACGCACGAGGTCACCGGCCTCGGCACGGCCGGCGACGTCGTCGAGGTCAAGAACGGCTACGCGCGCAACTACCTGGTTCCCCAGGGCTTCGCGACGCCGTGGACCCGCGGTGGCGAGAAGCAGGTCGAGCAGATCAAGGCCGCCCGTGCGGCTCGCGCCCTGCACTCGCTCGAAGACGCGCAGGCCCTCAAGGCCAAGCTCGAGTCGGGCAAGGTCAAGCTGGCCGTCAAGGCCGGCCTCGGCGGCCGCCTGTTCGGTTCGGTGAAGACGGCGGATGTCGCGGACGCAGTCGAGGCCGCAGGCCTCGGCTCGATCGACAAGCGCAAGATCCAGATCCCCACGCCGATCAAGTCGGTCGGCGACCACGAGGCGACGGTTCGTCTGCACGACGAGCTCACCGCGACGATCACCCTTCAGGTGGTCGCGGCGAAGTAATCGCCCGAGAGATCGCGAGCGGCGGTCGGGAGCTTCGGCTCCCGGCCGCCGCTTCGTCGCTTCGGGGTGCGTCGGGGCTGCGTCGGGCTGCTTCGGGGCGTCCCCCGGACGGGCGCTGCGTGTGTCGGAAACGCGCGCTGCGCCTACACCCGTGCGCGGCCTGCGCGCAAGTCCACATCCGGGTTCCCTGTGACTGTTGTACACAGGTGGAGAACTCGGTGGGGAATACTTCTGAAGAAGTTTTTCCCCACAGGTGTGTACAGTTTTTACGCCTGATCAGATCAGAATTCAACCAATGTAATTCACACGAATTCCACAGTTCTCCACAGGTGGAATGCACATGTTGAACGGCGTTTCGCCCAGATTCTCCCCAGAGTTATCCACAGGCCGGCTTGTGCTGTGGACGGGCCCCTCATATCGTGAAGCAGCGTCCCACGAACAGTGGATCTTCCTCGCGTCGATGAGCCGGTGTCGGTGGCTCCGATGACACTGAAGTGCGGGCGCGGGTCGCTCGCCCGTACGAGCTCGAACACGGAGGTCATTCACTTGTCGATCGCGCATATCGGGCTCGCCGAACCGGTCGATGAGACCGACGCCCGACGAGGCGAACGAGTCCCTCCGCACGACCTCCTCGCCGAACAGAGCGCACTCGGCGGCATGATGCTCTCGAAAGACGCCGTGGCCGACGTCATCGAGACGATCCGCGGCATCGACTTCTACGTGCCCAAGCACGAGGTCGTCTTCAACGCGGTGCTCACGCTCTACTCGCACGGCGAGCCGACCGACGTCATCGCGGTCACCGACGAGCTGACGAAGACCGGCGACCTGCAGCGCGCCGGCGGCGTCGAGTACCTCCACACCCTCACGAGCCTCGTGCCGACCGCCGCGAACGCCGGCTTCTACGCCTCGATCGTCGCCGAGCGCGCACTGCTGCGCCGACTCGTCGAGGCGGGCACGCGCATCGTGCAGATGGGCTACGCCGGCGAGGGCGAGGTCGTCGACCTCGTGAACAACGCCCAGGCCGAGATCTACTCGGTCACCGGCTCGGTCGAGACCGAAGACTATGTGCCGCTCTCCGAAGCGGTCACCGTCGCCATCGACGAGATCGAAGCGGCCAAGCACACCGACGGCAAGTTCACGGGTGTTCCGACCGGCTTCGCCGACCTCGACGACCTGACGAACGGGTTCCACCCCGGCCAGATGATCATCGTCGCCGCGCGCCCCGCCATGGGCAAGTCGACGCTCGCGCTCGACTTCGCACGCGCGGCGTCGATCACCAACGGCCTGCCCTCCGTCTTCTTCTCGCTCGAGATGGGCAAGAGCGAGATCGCCATGCGCCTGCTCTCGGCCGAGTCGAACGTGCCCCTGCAGAACATGCGCAAGGGCACCGTCGACTCCCGCGACTGGACCACGATCGCCTCGACCCGCGGTCGCATCAACGACTCCCCGCTCTACATCGACGACTCCCCCAACATGACTCTCGTCGAGATCCGCGCGAAGTGCCGCCGCCTCAAGCAGAAGGTCGGGCTGAAGATGGTCGTCATCGACTACCTGCAGCTCATGACGAGCGGCAAGCGCGTCGAGAGCCGCCAGCAGGAGGTCTCGGAGTTCTCGCGCGCGCTGAAGCTGCTCGCGAAAGAACTGCAGGTGCCGGTCATCGCCCTCTCGCAGCTGAACCGTGGCCCCGAGCAGCGCGCCGACAAGATGCCCGCGATCAGCGACCTGCGCGAGTCGGGTTCGATCGAGCAGGACGCCGACATGGTGATCCTGCTGCACCGCGAGGCCGCCTACGAGCGCGACAGCCCCCGCGCGGGCGAGGCCGACCTCATCGTGGCCAAGCACCGTAACGGTCCGACCCGCACCATCACGGTCGCGTTCCAGGGGCACTTCTCCAAGTTCGCTGACATGGCTCCGATGTAGTCCTGGCCCGACCTTGTCGAAGTCGGAGCCAGTCGGCAGACTGGCGGCACGGACGCAAGGGAGACTGCCATGGGGGGCGTTACGACCTCGCACGTGATCAAGCCGCTCACGCTCGAGACCTTCCCCGCGTGGCTGGCGCTCGCGCAGAAGCACAACGGGGTGTGGGGCGGGTGCTACTGCTCGTACTTCCACGATGACACGGAGCACACCGCCAAGGAAGACTTCGACCGGCCGATGTTCAAGCAGCGACTCGTGGCGGAGGGTGTCGCGCACGCCGCGCTCGTCTTCGACGGCGACCGTGCGATCGCGTGGTGCGAGTACGGCAGTCCGGTCGAGCTGCCGAACATCTACCACCGCAAGCAGTACGAGGCGGGCGAGACCACGCCGGCACCGTGGCGCATCACCTGCTTCTTCGTCGACCGCGATCACCGACGGTCAGGAGTCGCGCGCGAGGCGCTGGAGGGCGCGCTCGAGCTGATCGCGCGGGCCGGCGGGGGCGAGGTGGTCTCGTTCCCCAATGAGCTCGCCCCCGACAAGAGGACGTCGTCGTCGTTCCTCCACAACGGCACGCGGGCCATGTTCGAGAAGGCCGGGTTCACCTTCGAGCGGCACATCGGCAAGAGCAAAACCGTGATGCGCAAGACGGTCCTACCCGCCCGCGGCTGACGCCGGGCTCGCGCGGGGACGGTCGTCGGGGTCGTGCCCGTCCGCAACGGCGGCCTCTCGGCGCGCCCTCGAGCCGCGGGGTGCCGAGGCCTCCGCGGCCTGCTGCGCGCCGTCGAATTCGCCGCACTCGAAATCTCCTCGAACGAAATTTGGTATTCAGTGTTGCTAAGTACCGGTACTCAGTGTTACTTTGTAGTGGTAGTCAGCAACACTGATTACCAGCACCACTAAGTAGTGAAAGTGAAAGGAGCGTTCCATGGGCAAGCAGATGACCGAGATGCTCAAGGGCACGCTCGAGGGCATCGTCCTTGCGATCCTCGCCGTACAGCCGGCTTACGGCTACGACATCACGGCGCGGCTGCGAGAGCGCGGCTTCACCGACATCGCCGAGGGCACGATCTACGCCCTCCTGGTGCGGGTCGAGCAGCGCGGTCTCGTCGACGTCGAGAAGGTGCCCTCCGAGAAGGGCCCGCCGCGCAAGGTCTTCACGCTCAACGAGCGGGGCCGAGGCGAACTCGAAGAGTTCTGGAGGACGTGGAGCTTCCTCGCAGAACGTATCGAACAGCTCCACCAGACCGACGAAACGGAGAAGTGACCATGGCTGCAAAGTGGATCGAAGCCCTCACCGGCTCCCTCGAGCAGAAGAAGCAGTACAAGCAGTACAAGGCCCGCATCGAGGGCCTCCCCGAGCCGTATCGCGGCAGCGCGAAGGCGCTCGACCGGTACTTCATGTACGCCGGCGGCATCACCGACGGCGAGACCATGGTGAAGATGCTCGAGGACTTCGCCGACCTGTGGGAGCGCGCCGCGATCGACGGCACGCCCGTCAGCGAGATCGTCGGCGACGACCCCGTCGCCTTCGCCGAGGAGTTCACGCAGGCGTACGGCGGCAAGCAGTGGATCGACAAGGAGCGCGCTCGCCTGAACACGGCGATCGACGAGGCGAAGAAGGAGCAGTCATGAACACCGTCACCGCACCCGCCATCCGGGTCCAGGGCATCGAGAAGTCGTTCAAAGACCTCCAGGTGCTGAAGGGCGTCGACTTCGACGTCGCGCGGGGCAGCATCTTCGCCCTGCTCGGCTCGAACGGCGCCGGCAAGACCACCCTCGTCCGCATCCTCTCGACGCTGCTGAAGTCCGACGCCGGCACCGCGACCGTGCACGGCTTCGACGTCGCCGGCGCCCCCGGCGACGTGCGCGAGTCGATCAGCCTCACCGGGCAGTTCGCCGCGGTCGACGAGGTGCTCACCGGCCGCGAGAACCTCGTGCTCATCGCGAAGCTGCGGCACCTGAAGAACCCGGGCGCGATCGCCGACGAACTGCTGGCCCGGTTCTCGCTCACCGAGGCGGGCGGGCGCAAGGCCGGCACCTACTCGGGCGGCATGCGCCGCCGGCTCGACATCGCGATGAGCCTGATCGGCGACCCGCCGATCATCTTCCTCGACGAGCCGACCACCGGGCTCGACCCGCAGGCGCGCATCGAGGTGTGGCAGACCGTCAAGGAGCTCGCCGACCGCGGCACGACCGTGCTGCTCACGACCCAGTACCTCGACGAGGCCGAGCAGCTCGCCGACCGCATCGCCATCCTCCACGAGGGCACGATCATCCAGAACGGCACCCTCGCCGAACTCAAGCAACTCCTTCCGGCCGCCACGGTCGAGTACGTCGAGAAGCAGCCGACGCTCGAAGAGGTCTTCCTCACGCTCGTCGGCGCCGGCGCCGGCAACGACAACGGAAAGGACTCATGATGACCACCCACGTCCTGAGCGACACCCGGGTTCTCACGGGCCGCTCGCTCACCCACATCCTGCGCAGCCCCGACACGATCATCACCACCGCGGTCACGCCGATCGCGCTGATGCTGCTCTTCACCTACGTGCTGGGCGGGGCGATCAACACGGGGTCCGACGAGTCGTACATCGATTACATGCTCCCCGGCATCCTGCTCATCACGATCGCGTCGGGCATCGCGTACACCGCGTACCGGCTCTTCCTCGACATGCAGGGCGGCATCTTCGAGCGCTTCCAGTCGATGCCGATCTCCCGGTCGAGCGTGCTCTGGGCGCACGTGCTCACCTCGCTCGTCTCGAACCTGATCTCGGTCGCGATCGTCATCGGCGTCGCGCTGCTCATGGGGTTCCGCACCGGGGCATCCGTCGCGGTCTGGCTGGCGGTCGCGGGCATCCTGGTGCTCTTCACCCTCGCCCTGACTTGGCTCGCGGTGATCGCCGGCCTCTCGGCGAAGACCGTCGACGGCGCGAGCGCCTTCAGCTACCCGCTGATCTTCCTCCCGTTCATCAGCTCGGCCTTCGTGCCGACCGACTCGATGCCCGCTCCGGTCGCCTGGTTCGCCGAGAACCAGCCGGTGACCTCGATCGTCAACTCGATCCGGGCGCTGTTCGCGGGGCAGCCCGTCGGCAGCGACATCTGGGTCGCACTGGCCTGGCTCGTCGGCATCCTCGTCGTCGCCTACGTCTGGGCGATCGCGATCTACAAGCGCAAGATGAGCTGACGGCTCCTCGAGCGCAACACCTCGAACGCCGCCCGGCCCCTCAGGGGGTGCGGGCGGTGTCGTCGTTCGCGGGTCTGAAGATCAGTCGAGCTCGCGCAGCGGCGAGGTGCGTTCGCCCCCGGCATCCCCGGTGTTGACGGTGCCGCGGCGCTCGATGAGCACGGCGTGCACCTCGGCGTCGGCCCGCGGGCAGTGCTCGACGCCCTTCGGCACCACGAACATGTCGTCAGGGCCGAGCACCACGTCGCGGTCGCGCAGCTGGATCGTGAGCTGACCGCTCAGCACGAGGAACAACTCGTCGGCATCGGGGTGCGTGTGCCAGACGAACTCGCCCTGGAGCTTCACCACCTTGACGTCGGTCTCGTCGACGCTCGCAAGCCGGTGCGGCTGCCAGGGCTCGGCGATCGAGGCGAGGGCGGCCTTGAGGTTGCGTATGTCTTCACTCACGCGGTCGAGCCTACGAGGGCGGGTCGGATGCCGCGAGGGATCGCCTGCGGCAGGATGGGCCCATGGCAGAGCAGTTCACCGCGATCGTCGAACCGCACGAGAAGATGCGCGGCCTCGAGGTGCCGCCCGAGGTCGTCGAGGCGCTCGGGGGCGGCAAGCGCCCGCGCGTCGTCGTCACGATCGCCGGCCATTCGTGGCGCACCCGCATCGCGATCATGCGGGGGCGCGACCTGATCGGCTTCAGTAACGCGAACCGCGCCGCCACCGGCGCGCAGGTCGGCGACGAGGTCGAGATCGACCTCGAACTCGACACCGAGCCGATCGCGTTCGAGGAACCCGAAGAGCTCAGCGAAGCGCTCGAGGCCGACCCCGCCGCACGCGCCGCGTTCGACGCGCTGACCCTGGGCCGGCGGCGCCAGCATGCGCGGGTGATCGATCAGGCGAAGGCCGCCGACACCCGGGTGCGCCGCGTCGAGAAGTTGCTCGCCGAACTGCGCGGCGCCTGACGCCGCCCGGTGGTAGGAATGGCAGGGTGCCGATCCTTCCGAAAGAACGCGACCCCCGGCTCATCACCATCCGTCGTGGCGGAACCCTGAGCGACGACGACCATCGCAGGCTCGCCGAGTGGGCGATCGCCTGCTCCGAGCACGTGCTGCCGTTCTTCGAGTGCGCCCGGCCCGACGACCCGAGGCCGCGCGAGGTGCTCGAGGTCGCGCGCGGCTGGGTGCGCGGCGAGGTGCCGATGCGCGCGGCGCATCATGCCGCGTTCCACGCGAATGCCGCCGGTCGCGATCAGCCCGCGCCGGTGAAGTTCGCCGCGCTGTCGGTGGGCCAGGCGGTCGCCGTCGCGCACGTCGCCGAGCACGAGCTCGGCGCGGCGGCGTACGCGATCAGGGCCGCGGCCGCGGCGGCGGCCGAGCAGGGCGGTGCGGATGCCGCGGAGCCGGCCCGTCTCGCGGAGCGCGACTGGCAGCGCGCGCAGCTGCCGCCCGAGATCCGCGAGCTCGTGCTCGAGGACCAGCTGCGCAGGAGCCCGATCTGCTGGAACGTCTTCGATGACTGAACGGCTCGGCCGGGTCTACTTCGGGATGCAGGCGGTCGCCGGCTTGACTTGGTGGATCGCCGTGTTCACGGTGCCGTTCGTGCGGGAGGCCACGCTCGGCGGGCTCGACGCGGTGCTCGTCGCCGTGCTCGATGTCCCGCTCTTCGTCGGCGCCTCGGCGATCGCCGCGTTCGGCGTGCGGGCGGCGGCGTTCGTCGCGACGGGGTGGACCCTGATCGTCACCGGGCTGCTGGCGGTGTACGCGACGGTGACCGGCGAGGCGGGCTGGGGCGTGCTGCTCATGGGGGCGGCGACCGTGGCATCCGTGGTGGCGCTCAGCCTGATGGTGCTCGGACGCGTGCCGACCGAGTGGATGCTCGTCGGCCCCTTCGCCTTCCGCCGTGCGGATGCGACGGCGAAGACGGGCGCTCACCTGGCGGCGACCGCCGCGCAGATCACCGTCTTCTGGGGAGTGCTGCTCGGCGTCGTGCCGGTCGTGATCGCCTGGCTCGAGCGGCGCTGGGGCCTGGCCGTCGATGCGCCGACCTGGCTCCTCCCGTTCGGTGCCGTCGTGTTCGCGCTCGCGAGCGCCCTCGGCATCTGGTCGGCGATCGCGATGGCGACCCGGGGCGTCGGCACGCCGCTTCCTGCAGCGACCGCGAACCGCTTGGTCGTCGCGGGCCCGTATCGTTTCGTGCGCAACCCGATGGCGGTGGCCGGGATCACCCAGGGCGTCGCGGTCGGGCTCATGCTCGGCTCGTGGCTGGTCGTCGTGTACGCGGTCGCGGGTGGGCTGTTCTGGAACTTCGTGGTGCGCCCGCTCGAGGAGGCCGAGCTGGAGGCGCGGTTCGGTGAGGAGTTCCGCCGGTACCGCGAGGCGGTGCGGTGCTGGGTGCCGACCCTGCCCGGTGCTGCGGCTCTGGAGTGACGGACTGGCGGGGTTGGTGCGACGAATGGGGCTGCGGTCATCGAATCGGTTCGATAGGCTCGTTGGCAACGCAAACATCTGATGCCCCTCCGCAGAGACCCGCCGAGAGTTCACATGACCACCTCCCTCACCACGGGCGCGCCCTGGCGCGTCATCCTCGTCTTCGCGACGCCGCTGCTCATCGGCAACATCGTGCAGCAGCTCTACCAGGTCGCCGACGCGATCGTCGTGGGGCGATACCTCGGCATCGACTCGCTGGCCGCGGTCGGCGCGACCGGGTCGCTGCTGTTCCTGCTGCTGGGATTCGCGTGGGGGGTGACCTCGGGCTTCGCCATCCCGACGGCGCAGGCCTTCGGCGCCGGTGACCACGACGCGGTGCGCCGCTCGGTCGCGACGGGCACGGCGCTCACCGCGGCGATGAGCGCATGCCTCACGATCGGCGCCCCGTTCCTCGCCGAGCCGATCCTGCGACTGCTGCAGACCCCCGAAGAGCTGCTCGTCGAGGCGACCGTGTTCACGCAGGTCAGCTTCCTCGGTGCCTCCGCGGTGATGTTCTTCAATTACCTCTCCGCGGTGATCCGGTCGCTCGGCGACTCGCGCACGCCGCTCGTCTTCCTCACGATCGCGTGCGTGCTGAACGTCGGCCTCGTCGTGCTCATGGTCGGCCCGCTCGGCTGGGGCGTGGCGGGAGCGGCGTGGGCGACGGTCGTCGCGCAGGCCGTCTCGGTCGCCCTCTGCCTCGGGTACGTGCGCCGCCGCCTGCCCGTGCTGCACCTTCGCCGCACCGACTGGCGGGTGTCGCGCGGCGAGCTGCGCGAGCACCTGCGCGTCGGCATGGCCATGGGCGTGCAGACCTCGATCATCGCGATCGGCACGCTCACCGTGCAGGTCGCGCTCAACGAGCTCGGCGCCGACGCCGTCGCCGCCTTCACGATGGGGTCGAGAGTCGAGTCGATCGCGATCGCACTGCTCTCGTCGATCGGCCTGGCCGCGTCGATGTACGCCGCGCAGAACCTCGGCGGCAGACGCCCCGACCGCGTTCGTCGCGGGGTCGTGCAGGCGACGTGGATGTCGATCGGGGCGGCGGTGGCGGTCGGCGCCCTGCTCATCCTCTTCGGCGATCGGCTCGTGCAGCTCTTCGTCGGCGAGGGCTCGGCCGACGTGGTCGCCGACGCCGCCCTCATGCTCAGCATCGACGGCTTCACCTACTCGCTGCTCGGCGTGCTGTTCGTGCTGCGCGGAGTGCTGCAGGGCCTCGGGTACACCGCCGTGCCGACGGTGTCGGGCGTGATCGAGCTCGTGATGCGCGTCGGGGCCGCGATCGTGCTCGGCTCGATGTTCGGCTTCGTCGGGGTCGTGCTCAGCAACCCGCTCGCCTGGCTCGGGGCGGTGGTGATCCTCGTTCCCGCCTACGTGCGCGAGCACCGTCGGCTCGGGCGGCTGCCGGTCGAACCGCTCGCCCCGACCCCGACCACGCCGATCGCCGTCATCGGGCCGGTAGACGGTTCGATGACCGTGGACGCCGTCGTGACCGGCTCGGTGCCGGCGCAACGGCCGATTGCGGCGGCCGCGCCCGTGGCTGCGTCGGCCGACGATGATCAGGACCCCGACCCCGACCCCGACCTCGAGCCGAGCGTCGAGCGCGGCTGACGAGCGCGGCCGACGAGCGCGATCGGCTCGCTGCGCCGGTCGTGCAGCTTGCGCTCCGAACGCCGTCCGGCTGTCACGGCGGGTCTAGCCGCATGCAGACAACGCGCGTACCGTCGAGCCCATGACGAAGCTCATCGAGAACCTGGCGGAATCGGTGCCCGCGTGGGGCGCGAAGGTGGCATACGGCGAGAAGTCGGCGATCGACGGACGAGAGTTCGTTCCGGTCGCGTTCGTGGCCTTCGGGTTCGGCGGGGGCGAGGGCTCCGGCGACATGCCGGAGTCCGACAAGAACCCCGGCGGCCGGGGCGAGGGCAGCGGCGGTGGTGGCGCGGGCTACGCCGTGCCGATCGGCGCGTACATCGGCGGACCCGACGGCTTGCGATTCCGCCCCAACACGATCGCCCTCGTCGCGGTCGCGGTGCCGCTCGTGGCGGCGATCGGCGCCGGCCTCGCGGCGATCATCGGCGCGAGCCGGTTCAACCGCGCGCGCTGACCGGCGGCACGACGGCGCGACCGCATCGCTGCGCCGCTCTTCTTCGGCGCCCACCGCGGAGGGAGCCGGCGCCGCGGATGAGGCCGCGCTCCGCAGCATCCAGCGCGTGACTTGTGCGGCGCGCCCACGCGATCTACCATTGCCTCGCGCGATAAACGAATGTAGCGTTCGATTATCGAACAGCACGAGGCATCCATACCCATCAGCCAAGGGATGCCCCGTCACGACGATGTGAGGAGCCATCCCGTGCAGTTCCACCACCACGGCTACGTGTCCGGCGACCCGCGGGTGCAGCCCGCTGCGGGAGTCGGCGTCGACCGCCCCGAGGAGCTGCCCGACGAGATGGACGTGCTCATCGTGGGCTCGGGCCCCGCCGGCATGCTGCTCTCGGCCCAGCTCTCGCAGTATCCCGACGTCGTCACCCGCATCATCGAGCGACGCGACGGCCGTCTGGTGCTCGGCCAGGCCGACGGCATCCAGCCGCGCAGCGTCGAGACGTTCCAGCTGTTCGGCTTCGCCGAGCGCATCATCGCCGAGGCCTACAACATCGGCTACATGAACTTCTGGGGCCCCGACCCCGCCGAGCCGCAGAACATCGTCCGCACCTCGCGCACCGAGGACTACGGGTACAAGATCAGCGAGTTCCCGCACCTCATCGTCAACCAGGCGCGGGTGCTCGACTACTTCGCCGAGGCCGCCGCGCACGGGCCGGGCCGCATCACGCCCGACTACGGCATCGAGTTCGTCGGGCTCACCGTGCACGAGGCGGGCTCCGCCGAGGCCGGCGACCATCCCGTCGAGGTTCGCGTGCGGTACACCGCGGGCGAGCGCGCCGGCGAGGAGCGCACGGTGCGCGCCAAGTACGTCGCCGGGTGCGACGGCGCCCGCAGCGGCGTGCGCGAGGCCATCGGCCGCAAGCACCTCGGCGGCATCTCGGCGCACGCGTGGGGCGTCATGGACGTCGTCGTGAACACCGACTTCCCCGACTGGCGCACGAAGTGCGCGATCAACTCCGAGGCGGGCAACATCCTGCACATCCCGCGCGAGGGCGGGTACCTCAGCCGGATGTACATCGACCTCGGCGAAGTCGCGCAGGACGACAACCACGAGGTGCGCAAGACGCCCATCGAGGCGATCATCGCGAAGGCCAACGACATCCTGCACCCGTACACGCTCGACGTGCGCGAGGTCGCCTGGTTCAGCGTCTACGAGGTGGGCCACCGCGTGACCGACCACTTCGACGACCGTGCCGCCGACGACGAGGATGCCGCGCCCCGCGTCTTCCTCACCGGCGACGCCTGCCACACCCACAGCGCGAAGGCCGGGCAGGGCATGAACGTCTCCATGCAGGACGGCTTCAATCTCGGTTGGAAGCTCGGCTCGGTCGTCTCGGGCCTCGCGCCCGAGTCGCTCCTCTCGACCTACTCGGCCGAGCGGCAGCCCGTCGCGCAGCAGCTCATCGACTTCGACCGCGAGTGGTCGTCGCTCATGGCGCGCAAGCCCGAGGAGATCTCCGACCCGCAGGAGCTCGCGACCTTCTACCTCGGCACCGCCGAGTTCCCCTCGGGCTTCATGACGCAGTACGGCCCCTCGATGATCGTCGGCTCGGGCGAGCACCAGGCGCTCGCCACGGGCTTCCCGATGGGCAAGCGCTTCAAGTCGTCGCAGGTGTCGTTCGTCTGCGACGGCAACGTCGTGCACCTCGGCCACCACGCCAAGGCCGACGGCCGGTGGCGCGTCTACGCGTTCGCCGACGCCGCGGCCGGCACCGCGACCGGCACGGCGGATGCCTCGGCGCTCGCCTCGTGGGCGGCGTGGATGTCGTCGGCCGAAGCGCCGCTCGCGCGCTTCACCCCCGAGGGGGCCGACGCCGACGCCGTCTTCGACGTCAAGGTGGTCTACCAGCAGTCGCACGACGAGATCGACGTCACGCTCGCGCCCGAGGTGTTCCGGCCGAAGACCGGGCCGCTCGGCCTCATGGACTGGGAGAAGGTGTTCGCGGCCGGCCCGAGCGTCTGGTGCCCGACCGACATCTTCGAGGAGCGCGGCATCTCTCGCGACGGCGCAGTCGTCGTCGTGCGCCCCGACGGCTACGTGGCGAACATCCTGCCGCTCACCGCGACCGCGGAGCTCGGCGAGTTCTTCGCCGGGCAGATGCTCGCGCGCTGAGCGCCACGGGCCGTCGAGCCGCTCAGCCCACCCCGGAGGCTCGGCTCAGGTTCGCCGACGCGAGCAGCAGGCGCTCGGCGAGCTCGGCCTCGGGCCGGGGGAACGACACGTGGATCACCGCGATCGCGGCCGGGGGCTGACCGGGCAGGGTGAGGGGCACGGCGACCGAGCGCAGCGACGGCACGACCTCGTCGTGGCTCACGGTGTACCCGCGCGCGCGGCTCTCGGCGATCTCGGCGCGCAGCGCCTCGGACACGTCGGGCCAGCGCGACTCGGGCAGGCCCATGAGGATCGCCTTGCCCGGCCCGCCGCGGGTGATCGGATGCCGGTGGCCCGGCCGGTACGACACCGCGGCGGTGCGGCGGGGTGACGCGCTCACGAGCGTGACGGCCTCATCGCCGTCGAGCAGCACCGCGAGCAGGCACGTCATGCCGAGGTCCTCCGCGACCTCCGAGAGCTCGGGCAGCGCGAGCTGCTGCAGGTCGCGCTGCACGCCGGCGGCGAGGGCGGCGAGCCCGGCGCCGAGGCCGATGCGTCCGGCGGCGTCGCGCGAGGCGAGCCCGTGGTGCTCGAGCGTGCGCAGCAGTCGGTAGGCGACCGAGCGGTGCACCCCGAGTTCGCCCGCGACCTCGTCGATCGAGAGGGCGCGGTCGGCGTCGGCCAGGATCTCGAGGATGCGGATGCCCCGGCTCAGCGTCTGCGATCCGGCACCCGTGCTCTCCGCCATCGGCCGACCTCCCGTGCATCCTCCGGTCGGAGTCTCCCGAGCCGCTCGTTCGATACTAGGACGCCGCGTTCGCTGTACGAATGCCCCTCGACGCGACGACTCGGCGTTCGCCGAGGCTGCACATCCGTGCGGGTGCACCGCGAGGCATCCGCAGGTAGCGTCGAAAGCGGTGCGCTGCGCATCGTCGCAGCGCGACGAAGGGGGAAGCATGTACTACAGCAGTGGCAACTACGAGGCGTTCGCGCGTCCGCGCAAGCCCGAGGGGGTCGACGGCAAGTCGGCGTGGTTCGTCGGTGCGGGGCTCGCATCGATGTCGTCGGCGCTCTTCATGATCCGCGACGGGCAGCTGCCGGGCGATCGCATCACGATCCTCGAACGGTTGCCGTTGCCGGGCGGTGCCCTCGACGGCATCAAGCGGCCCGAGAAGGGCTTCGTCATCCGCGGCGGCCGTGAGATGGAGGACCACATGGAGTGCCTGTGGGACGCCTTCCGCACCGTGCCCTCGCTCGAGATCGAGGGCGCGAGCGTGCTCGACGAGTTCTACTGGCTCAACAAGGACGACCCGAACTTCTCGCTCTGCCGCGTGACCGAGCAGCAGGGGCACGACGCGCACACGAACAACCTGTTCGGCCTCAGCGACTCCGCGCAGAAGGACATCGTGCGGGTGTTCCTCGCGACGCGCGAGGAGATGGAGGACAAGCGTATCGACGAGGTCTTCTCGAAGGACTTCCTGGAGAGCAACTTCTGGCTCTACTGGCGCACGATGTTCGCCTTCGAGGAGTGGCACTCGGCCCTCGAGATGAAGCTCTACATCCACCGATTCGTGCACCACATCGGCGGTCTGCCCGACCTGTCGGCCCTGAAGTTCACGAAGTACAACCAGTACGAGTCGCTCGTGCTGCCGCTGTACAAGTGGCTGCTCGACCAGGGCGTCACCTTCCACTTCGACACCCAGGTCACCGACATCGACTTCTCGTTCGCGAGTGTCGACGGGCAGGGTTCGGATGTCACGAAGCGGGCGACGCGCATCCACTGGGTGCAGGGCGGGGTCGAGGGCGGGGTCGATCTCGGACCCGACGATCTCGTGCTCGCGACCATCGGCGGCCTCACCGAGAACTCCGACGAGGGCGACCAGCACACCCCGGCGAAGCTCGACGAGTCGCCCGCGGCGGGGTGGGCGCTCTGGCAGCGCATCGCGGCGAAGCATCCCTCGTTCGGCCGGCCTGAGGTCTTCTGCGGCGACATCGAGAAGACCAAGTGGGAGTCGGCCACGGTGACGACCCTCGACGCGCGCATCCCCGCGTACATCGAGAAGATCGCGCAGCGCGACCCGTTCAGCGGCAAGGTCGTCACCGGCGGCATCGTCACCGCACGCGACTCGTCGTGGCTCATGAGCTGGACGGTGAACCGCCAGCCGCACTTCAAGCAGCAGCCCGCCGACCAGATCGTGGTGTGGGTGTACGGGCTCTTCGTCGACGTGCCCGGCGACTACACGGGCAAGACGCTGCAGGAGTCGACGGGCGAGGAGATCACCCGCGAGTGGCTCTACCACCTCGGTGTCCCGGTCGACCGGATCGACGAGCTCGCGGCGAACGCGGCGACCGCGGTGCCGGTGATGATGCCGTACGTCACGAGCTTCTTCATGCCGCGCAAGGCGGGCGACCGACCCGACGTGGTGCCTGTGGGGGCGCAGAACTTCGCCTTCATCGGCCAGTTCGCCGAGACGACCCGCGACTGCATCTTCACCACGGAGTACTCGGTGCGCACGGGCATGGAGGCCGCCTACCGGCTGCTCGGCATCGACCGCGGGGTGCCCGAGGTGTTCGGCTCGACCTACGACGTGCGGCACCTGCTGAAGGCGACGAGCCGGCTGCGCGACGGCGAGGAGGTCGGGCTGCCCGGGCCGAAGTTCCTGCGCGAGCGCCTGTTCACGCGGCTGGACGGCACCCAGGTGGGCGAGCTGCTGACCGATTTCAAGCTCATCCCCGAGCACGGCGGCACGGTGGTGCGTGATCGGGTCGACGACGCGATCGAGTGAGCGCGCGCGGGGCATCCGGTGCTCGTCGACGACAGGATGCCCCGATCGCCGCAGGTGCGAAGTTCCGCGACGCGAAAGATCCGCGATTCCTTCGCGGCGATTCGGCGAGATATTCGTGCCGACGTTCGCCGGAGCGCTCTACGCTGAGGCCAGCACCACCCCGACGTGGTGCCGATTTGCAGCACCGTCGCCGCAGCGGCTCAGCCGGCACCGCGATGACGGTGCTGCACGCTGAGTTCCGCGCTCGACGCGGACGCTTCGACGAAGAAGGAGAGCCGCATGACGCGCATCGGTGTCGTCACCGAGCAGCCACCCGAGACCAGGGTCGCTGCGACGCCCGCGACGGTGAGGCAGTTGATCACCCTGGGGTACGAGGTCGTGGTCGAGGCCGGCGCGGGTCACGCGTCGGCGTTCGCCGACGACGCGTACCGCGAGGCGGGGGCGACGATCGTCGACGGCGCCGAGGCGCTCGCGAGCGGCCTCGTGCTCAAGGTGAACGCGCCCACCGAGAACGAGATCGCCGGGCTCGAGCCCGGGGCGGTGGTCGTCGGCCTGCTCGCCCCGGCGTTCAAGCCCGAGCTGCTCGAGGCCCTCGCCGCGCGCGGCGTCACGGCCCTCGCGATGGACGCCGTGCCCCGCATCTCTCGCGCACAGTCGATGGACGTGCTGAGCTCGATGACGAACATCGCGGGCTATCGCGCGGTCGTCGAGGCGGCCCACTCGTTCGGGCGCTTCTTCACCGGGCAGGTCACGGCCGCGGGCAAGGTGCCGCCGGCGAAGGTGCTCGTGGCGGGGGCCGGCGTCGCCGGGCTCGCCGCCATCGGAGCGGCCTCGAGCCTCGGCGCGATCGTGCGCGCGACAGACCCGCGCCCCGAGGTCGCCGACCAGGTGAAGTCGATCGGCGGCGAGTACCTCAAGGTCGAGGTGGAGGTCGAGCAGTCGACCGACGGCTACGCGAAGGCGACGAGCGAGGCCTACGACCGTCGTGCCGCCGAGATCTACTCGGAGCAGGCGGCCGACGTCGACATCATCATCACGACCGCGCTCATCCCGGGGCGCCCGGCCCCGAAGCTCATCACCGCGGCCGATGTCGCGAGCATGAAGTCGGGCAGCGTCATCGTCGACATGGCCGCCGGCATGGGCGGCAACGTCGAGGGATCGGTCGCGGGCGAGAAGATCGTCACGCCGAACGGCGTCACGATCCTCGGTTACACCGACCTCGCCTCACGCCTGCCGACGCAGGCCTCGCAGCTCTACGGCACGAACGTGGTGAACCTCGTGAAGCTGCTCACGCCCGGCAAGGACGGCGAGCTCGTGCTCGACTTCGACGACATCGTGCAGCGCTCGGTCACGGTCGCCCGCGACGGCTCGGTCACCTGGCCGCCGCCGCCGGTGCAGGTCTCCGCCGCACCCGCGGCCGCGGCATCCGCTGCGACGGCGCAGGATGCCGCGCCCGCCCCCGAACCCAAGCGACCCATGTCGCCCGTGAAGAAGGTGGTGCTCGTCGCTGCGGGCATCGCGGCCCTCTTCGCTGTGAACGCGATCGCGCCGCCGCCGCTGCCGCAGCACTTCACGGTGCTCGTGCTCTCGGTCGTCGTCGGCTTCTACGTGATCGGCAAGGTGGCTCACGCGCTGCACACGCCGCTCATGAGCGTGACCAACGCGATCTCGGGCATCATCGTGGTCGGCGCGATGGTTCAGATCACGAGCGACGTGCTCGTGGTGCAGATCCTCGCCGCGATCGCCGTGCTGCTGGCCAGCATCAACATCTTCGGCGGTTTCGCCGTGACCCGACGAATGCTCGCGATGTTCTCGGCGGGCAGGACTGGAGCCGACCGTGGCTGAGACGACCGCCCTGTTGACCCCGGCGTCGATCGCCGGCGCCGCCTACATCGTCGCGGCACTGCTGTTCATCATGAGCCTCGCGGGGCTCAGCCGACACGACACCGCCAAGGCCGGTGTCAGCTACGGCATCGCCGGTATGGTCATCGCGCTCGTCGCGACCGTCTCCGCCACCTTCGCCGGGGCGTGGGGTGAACCGCACGTGACGACGGCGCTCGTGCTGCTCGTCGTGGCCGTGCTCGTCGGCGGCGCGATCGGACTCTGGCGGGCCCGCGTCGTCGCCATGACGGGCATGCCCGAGCTGATCGCCCTGCTGCACAGCTTCGTCGGACTCGCCGCCGTGCTGGTCGGCTGGAACGGCGCCCTCGAGGAAACCGGCATGACCGGTGCCCTCCTCGACATCCACCACGCCGAGGTCTTCATCGGCGTCTTCATCGGCGCCGTCACCTTCACCGGCTCGATCGTCGCGTTCCTGAAGCTCTCGGCGCGCATGAAGTCGGCACCGCTCATGCTGCCCGGCAAGAACGCGCTGAACCTCGGTGCGCTCGTCGCCTTCGTCGTGCTCACCGTCTGGTACGTGATCACGCCCGAGCTGTGGTTGCTCGTCGTCGTCACGGCACTCGCCCTCGCGCTCGGCTGGCACCTCGTGGCATCCATCGGCGGCGGCGACATGCCGGTCGTCATCTCGATGCTCAACAGCTACTCGGGCTGGGCGGCCGCCGCCGCGGGATTCCTGCTCAACAACGACCTGCTCATCGTCACCGGTGCGCTCGTCGGCTCGTCGGGTGCCTACCTCTCGTACATCATGTGCAAGGCGATGAACCGCTCGTTCATCTCGGTGATCGCGGGCGGCTTCGGCATCGCCGCGCCCACCTCGTCGGGCGAGGTCGAGGGCGAGTCGCGCGAGATCACGGTCGAGGATGCCGCCGAGCTGCTGCGCGACGCCTCGTCGGTCATCATCACCCCGGGCTACGGCATGGCGGTGGCGCAGGCGCAGTACCCGGTCGCCGAGCTCACGAGCCGGCTGCGCGAGCGCGGGGTGCGGGTGCGGTTCGGCATCCACCCCGTGGCCGGCCGACTGCCCGGGCACATGAACGTGCTGCTCGCCGAGGCGAAGGTGCCGTACGACATCGTCGAAGAGATGGACGAGATCAACGACGACTTCCCCGAGACGACGGTCGTGCTGGTGATCGGGGCGAACGACACCGTGAACCCAGCCGCCGCCGAGGACCCGGGCAGCCCCATCGCCGGCATGCCCGTGCTGAAGGTGTGGGAGGCGAAGAACGTCGTCGTCTTCAAGCGCTCGATGGCTTCCGGCTATGCCGGTGTCGCGAACCCCCTGTTCACCCGCGACAACGCGCAGATGCTCTTCGGCGACGCGAAGCAGCGGGTGGAGGACCTGCTGCGGGTGCTGTGAGCGGCGGGGTCGGGCGGGGCCCGGACGGGGTCGGGCGGGGTCGCCCGGCCCACCCGTCCCGCACGGCCGGCTCGGCTCGCACGGCCGGCCCGGCCCGGCCTGACTCGCCCGCCGGGGCCCCGCCCCCCACCACTGAAGCGAGTCGCCAGAAACCGCTCTCCGGTCGTGAATATGGAGCATCTTCTGGCGATTCGGCGCGGTGTTGGGACGGGACGTGGCGGGGTGGGACCGACACGGCGGCCAGGGGCGGAACGAGGCGGGTGGGCGAGCGGGCGGCGGACCCGGCAGCGGCGGCGCCCGCGTAGGATGGATCGGTAACCCCCTCCGATGTGAAAGAGGTCGCCGTGGCCACCGCCCGCGATGCATCCCCGGAGCGCCCGCAGTACTGGGTCGTCCCGGTCGTCCGCGGACTCCTCGCGGTCGTCCCCGCCGTGGTCATCACCTTCTCGCCGAACCACTCGCCCGAACTCGGGCTGCTCGTGTTCGGCATCTGGGCGGTCGTCTCCGGCCTCGTCGTCGGGGCGCTGGCGCTTCGCCTGCTGGTCGGCCGCGGCATCCGCTCGCTCTTCGCGATCAACGCCGTCGTCACCGTCGTCGCCGGCCTCCTCGCCCTCTCGGTGCCGGGCGGGCTGGCGTTCCTGCTCTACCTCGTGAGCGTCTGGGCGGCCGTCACCGGCTTCGTCGAGCTCTACGCCGGACTGCGTTCCCGCGGCCGCACCGCCGCGGCCCGCGACTGGATCTTCGTCGGCGCCTTCACCGCGGTCCTCGCGATCGTGTTCCTGCTCCTCCCGCCCGACGCCGTCACCGCGGTCGGCCTGCTCGGCGGCTATCTCGTGATTCTCGGGGTGTTCCTCGTGATCGGCGGCCTCTCGCTCAAGTGGGCCGCGAACCAGACCGCCGACGGCCCCGCCGCGGCAGGAGCGGAGCAGCAGTCGTGACCCAGTCCCCCGGTGAGTACCAGCCGAGCCGGCAAGACAGGCTGCGTCCGGCCGAGTACGTCGGCGGCGCCGCGATCGCCGCGATCTTCGTCGGCGTGATCTGCCTCGTCGCGACCCGCGACTGGACGATCACCCTCGTCGGCGCCGGCGGCGTCTTCATCGTCGTGCTCGTCGTGCTCGCGCTTCTGCAGATGGCGATCAAGCCGAACGCCGACGAGCGGGCCGAGCTCGGCGAGGGCGAGGGCGAGGGCGAGAACCCCGGCGAGCCGCCCGCTCCGCAGGGCCCGACGCGCCACTGAGCCGCGCACGGCTGCCCTGCCACATGCCCGCCCTGGGCCGGGCGGCGCCGTGCAACGCCCTGCCGTCACCGCGCAACGGTTTCAGGAAAACACCCGCTCGTCAGGATGTTTCCCGCTGAAACTTCCTGAATCGCGTGCGTCTTCCTGAAAGGTGCGCTGATCACCGCTGCCGCGAATCGCGGACTCCGTCGCTATTGACGCCCACATCCACGGATTCCGCGACGCGATCCCGGGCGGTTCGTCAGTACCGCGTATCAAGATGGGTGAACCGCCGAGCCGGGCGGTGAAGTGCGAAGGAGCAAAGTGACGTCGATGACACGTGCGATCCAGTTGGGTCGCAAGGAGAAGCCCAAGCGGGGCTCCCTCCTGCTGCTCATTCCGGGCATCGCCTCGGTCGTGCTGCTGGGGATCCTGCCCCTGTTCATCGTGGCACGCAACAGCTTCGCCGTCGCCGACAACTACGGCGGCATCACCGACGGGCTCACGCTCGACAACTACGCCAAGCTGCTCGACCCCGTCTACTCGAAGACCCTGCTCTACTCACTGGGGCTGGGCCTGCTGAACACCGCCGTGTGCCTCGTGATCGGGTACATCACCTCGTACTACATCGTGTCGAGGCCGGCCGGCAAGCAGGGCTTCCTGCTCCTGCTCGTCATCATCCCGTTCTGGACCGACTTCCTCGTCCGCACCTTCGCGTGGATCACCATCCTCGGTTCGGGCGGGCCGATCGCCGGAGTGCTCGGAATCTTCGGCATCGCCGGGTTCTCGCTCATCCCGAGCAACGTCGCGGTCGTGCTGGGCCTGCTCTACTCGTTCCTGCCGACTGCCATCTTCCCGATCTACGCATCGATGCGCTCGATCGACGGTTCGCTGAAGGAAGCTGCCACGGATCTCGGTTGCGGGTGGTGGGGCGTGCAACGCCGGGTCATCCTGCCGCTCACCCGCCCCGGTCTGCTGGGCGCAGCGCTGCTCACCTTCATCCCGACCATGGGCGTCTTCGTGATCCCCGTGCTGCTCGGCGGCGGCAAGGACCCTCTGGTCGGCAACCTGATCGTGACCCTGTACACCGAGTTCCGCAACCAGCCGATGGGAGCCGCAGCCTCGATGCTGCTGCTCATCCTGATGCTGATCTCGATGGTGCTCGTCGGCCTGCTGCTGCAGCGCTCGGCGACGAAGGGATCGTCATCCAGGACCAAGCGCTCGTCGACCGAGAAGGGGGCGTGACCGTGGATCGCGTCGTGAACGGCATCGCCCGGGGCGTCTTCGTCTTCCTCTACATTCCGATCGCCGCGGTGATCGTCTACTCGTTCAACGCGGCGGGCACGAACACTCGCTTCGAGGGCCTCACACTGCAGTGGTACGTCGAGCTGTTCCAAGACGCCGCGCTCATGCAGACCCTGCAGACCAGCGCGATCGTCGCCGTCATCACCGCGACCGTCGCGACGGCGATCGGCATCATGTTCGCACTCGGTCTCGCCCGCTACCGGGGGCGGGGCCGGGCGAGCCTCCTGGCATTGATCGCGCTTCCACTGATCGTGCCCGAGATCGTGCTCGGTGTCGCGATGCTGAGTGTCTTCAGCGCGACGAAGATCCCCCTCGGCATCCTCACCCTCGTGCTCGGGCACCTGATCGTCTCGCTCCCGCTCGCGACCCTCGTGCTCATGAGCTCTGCGGCGATGCTCGACCCGAGCCTGCCCGAGGCGGCCACCGACCTGGGCTGCACGCCCTGGCAGACCTTCACGCGGGTGTACTTCCCGTTGCTGCGCCCCGCGGTCGTGGCCGCCTGGCTGCTGAGCTTCACCACCTCGTTCAGCAACATCGTCATGTCGACCTTCCTCAGCGGCGTGGGGTCGACGACTCTGCCGCTCAAGATCTACTCGAGCCTGAAGACCGGGCTCACGCCGAGCATCAACGCCCTCGGCGCCCTGCTCATCCTGCTGACGCTCGTCATCGTGCTGCTCGTCGGGGTGTCGCAGATGCGGCGCATCCTCGTCGAATCGCGCTCGTGAGCGCGACCCGCGACCTTCCTGCACTCCCCCACCGAAAGGAACCCCCTGCAATGAAGAAGATCACCACGGCAGCGGCCGTCGGCATCGTCGCCGCACTCGCCCTGACCTCGTGCAGCGCCGGCGGATCGGGCGATGGCACATCGACAGAGCTCAACGTCTACGCGTGGGCCGACGAGATCCCCCAGACGGTGTTCGACGCCTTCACCGAGGAGACCGGCATCAAGGTCAACGTCGACAACTTCGACAGCAACGAGACCATGATCTCGAAGCTCGCCGCCGGCAACTCGGGCTACGACATCGTCGAACCGAGCCAGTACGCCGTGCAGCAGCTCGTCGGCCAGGAACTCATCGAGCCGCTCGACAAGTCGAAGATCGAGGGCATCGAGAACCTCGCCCCGAAGTTCGCCGACCCGAGCTACGACCCGGGCCTCGAATACTCGGTGCCGTGGGTGTGGGGCACGACCGGCATCCTCTACAACTCGGCCTGCACGGGCGGTGAGGAGATCACGAGCTGGGACTCGCTCTTCGACGAGAAGTGGAAGGGCAAGGTGAACATGCTCGACAACATGCTCGCCGCGTACATCGCCGGCCTGCAGGTCAACGGCTACGACGCCGACAGCACCGACGAGGCGGAGATCGAAGCGGCGACCGAGTCGCTCATCGAGCAGAAGTCGATCCTTGCGGGTTACAACTCCACGAACTACGGCGAGCTCGTCGCGAGCGGCGATGTCTGCATCTCGGAGGCGTGGGGCGGCACCAGCACCGCGAAGATCGTCGAGCAGAACCCCGACGTGCACTACGTGCTCCCCGAAGAGGGCGGCAGCCTTTGGGTGGACGGCCTGTCGATCGCGAAGGGCGCGCCGCACCAGGATGCGGCGTACGAGTTCATCAACTTCCTGCTGCGTCCCGAGATCGCCGCGATGGCGACGAACGACGGCGGCCTCGCGAGTGCGAACGCCGCCGCCGCGGAGCACGTCTCCGACCAGGGCCTGCTGAGCAACGCCGCGGTGTACGCCTCGGACGAGCAGGTCGAGAACGCCGATTTCATCGTCGACCCCGGAGCGGCGATGAAGTTCTACCAGGACGGCTGGACCCGGGTGAAGGCCTCCTGAGGCCGGGCTCCGGCCGGCTCCGAGCACCTCAGTTCCAGCGAACAGCGATTGGGATCATGAACACGCAGACCACGTCGACCATCGCCCCGGCGGTCGAGATCCAGGGCCTCTCGAAGGAGTTCGCCGGCCATCTCGCGGTGCAGCCGCTCGACCTGACCATCGGGGACAACGAGTTCTTCTCGATCCTCGGCCCGTCGGGCTGCGGCAAGACCACGCTGATGCGGATGATCACCGGTTTCGAGGCGCCGAGTTCCGGGCGCGTCCTGCTCGGCGGCGCGGATGTCACGGCAGTCCCCACGCGCAACCGTGATCTCAACATGCTGTTCCAGAGCTACGCGCTGTTTCCCCACCTCACGGTGTTCGAGAACGTCGCCTTCGAGCTCCGGGTTCGGCGGGTCGCCAAGGATGAGGCGAACCGCCGAACCCGGGAGGCGCTCGAGCTCGTGCGACTCGGACACCTCGGTGACCGCAAGCCCGACCAGCTCTCGGGCGGGCAGCGGCAGCGGGTCGCGCTCGCCCGTGCGGTCGTGTCGCGCCCGAAGGTCGTGCTGCTCGACGAACCGCTCGGTGCGCTCGACCAGCAGTTGCGCAAGGAGATGCAGTACGAACTCAAGCGCATGCAGCGCGAAGTCGGGATCACCTTCATCTACGTGACGCACGACCAGGAGGAGGCGCTGACGATGTCGGACCGCATCGCGGTGATGTCGGAGGGCGTCGTGCAGCAGGTTGCAGGACCGGAGGACATCTACAACCGTCCCGAGACACGATTCGTCGCGGGCTTCATCGGCAGCTGCAACCTGCTCGACACCACCGTGCCCGAAGGGGCCGCCGGTGATGAGGTCGAGGTCGTCGTCGATGGAGCGGGCACCGTGCGCGGCGTGCTCGGCGAGACGGTCACCTCCGAGCGCCCCGGCACCCTGCTCGTGCGCCCCGAGCGGATCGAGGTGCGGCCGGACGCCCCGGGGGCGGCGGGCATCGCGGGTGTCGTCGAGACCCTGACCTTCCTCGGCGAGGAGTGGCACTTGCACCTCCTCGTCGGAGGGCTGACCGTGAAGGCGTCCCTCTCGAGCCTTGCGAAGGAGCGCGACCTGCCCGGGCTGTCGATGGGCGACACTCTTCGGCTCTCGTGGCGCCCGCAGGACGCCCGGATCGTGATCCGCTGACACCCCCGTACCGACCGAACCAGAACCAGAACCAGAATCGAGGAGCCTCGCATGCGCGTAGCCGTCGTCCAGACCTCCCCGGGCATCGAGCCCGAGGCGAACTTCGCCACCATCAGCAGCTACACGGCCGAGGCGGCTGCGGGGGGTGCCCGACTCGTCGTCTTCCCCGAAGAGGCGATGCTGCTCGCCGACGACGAGAACAAGCCCGACTTCCCCGAGCTGCTGCCCTCGATCTGGCCGCGATTCGAGGAGCTCGTGCGCGAGCTCGCCCGCGAACACGGCCTGACGATCATCGCGGCCGGCTACGAGCCGAACCCTGCGGGCACCCCGTTCAACACGATCCTCGCGGTCGGCCCCGACGGCGGTGAACTCGCGAGATACCACAAGATCCATACCTACGACGCGTTCGCCTACCGGGAATCGGCGTACGTGACGCGGGGCGACGTGCTGCCGCCGATCATCGAGGTCGAGGGTTGGCGGATCGGAATCGCGAACTGCTACGACGTCCGGTTCCCCGAGCTGTTCCGCAGCCTCGCCGATCGCGGCGTCGATGCGATCGCATTGTCGGCCGCCTGGGTATCGGGCAAGGGCAAGGAGGAGCACTGGTCGGTGCTCACGCGGGCCCGAGCGATCGAGAACGTGAGCTGGTTCCTCGCCTCGGCGACTGTCGGCCCCGACTCGGCGGGACTGAGCCGCGTCATCGATCCGCTCGGCGTCGTCGTCTCGGGGCTCGACGCGCATGACGAGGGGATCGCGTTCGCAGAACTCGACGCCGAGCGCACCGCGGCCGCACGCCGGATGCTGCCGGCGCTCGAGAACCGCCGCATCGACCTCGCGTACCACGTGAACTGACAGAGGAAGCGACCAATGTTCTTCAACACCGGCGACCTGCCCGCTCCGCTCCCCGCCGAGCTCCGCGAGAAGCTCGAGCGACTGAGCTTCCCCACTCTCGGCCACTATCTCGAGGAGGGTTTCGTCGACCCCGAGGTGCGCCGCGTGGTCGCAGCGGGGGGTCGCGTGATCGGCACCGCGTTCACCGTGCGCACGACCGCAACCGACTCGACTGCGCTGCACCACGCGGCCGGCCTCATCGAGCCCGGCCAGGTGCTCGTGCTCGACACGGGCGGCGACCGTCGTCACGCCCCGCTCGGCGAGGTCGTCGCTGCGCAGCTCGTCGCGCGAGGCGCAGCCGGCGCCGTCGTCGACGGCGTCGTCACCGACGTCGATGAGATCGACGGGCTCGGGCTCACCGTGCACGCGCGGGGCACGAGCATGCTCACCACGAAGTTGCATGGGATCGACGCCGGCGGCGTGAACATCCCCATCACGTGCGGGGGCGCGGTCGTGCATCCCGGGGATGTCGTGCTCGCCGACGCCAATGGAGTGCTCGTGGTCGCGCTCGATGTCATCGAGCGGCTGGTCGACCTCGCGCTGCAGGACGACGCGGAGGAGCCCGAGCTGATCGAAGAACTCCGCGCCGGCGCCCCGCTCGGCAGCCTGACCGGCGCGAGCGACATCGTGGCGACCCTCGTAACGAGCACGACTCCGCAGTAACCCCGCGGCGCACACCTCCGATCGGCGAGAACCCTCGCCGGCGGTGATCCGTCGCGCCATCGCATCAGCATCAGCTTCACCCCGTTCCACCTTGTTCATCCGCGAAAGGCCCTTCGAAATGCTTCTCAAAGCCGCGATCAACGGCGGGCGACCGCTCTCCGAACACCCCGCTGTGCCGCGCACCACCGAGCAGATCGTCGAGGCCAGTCGCGCCGCGATCGCCGCGGGGGCCGACGTCGTGCACGCGCACGTGCTCACCGCCGAAGGTGCGCAGACGATCCATCCCGACGCAGTCGGCGCATGGGTGAGCGCGATGCGCGCGGCCGACGCGTCGATCGTGATCGGCACGACGACGGGCCTCTGGACGGTCGAGTCGCACGCCCAGCGGATGGCGCACGTCGCCGCCTGGCCCGCCGACGCGCTGCCCGACTTCGCGTCGGTGGCATTCTGCGAGGAGGGAGCGGCCGAAGCGGCCGAGCTCGTACTCGAACGCGGCATGGTGCTCGAGTCGGCGGTGTGGTCGATGGCGGATGTCCCGGCGCTGCTCGCTTCCCCGACGCTGCACCGTAATGTGCGCATCCTCATCGAACCCGAGACGGAGGACCCGGTCGAGGCCGTCGCCCAGTGCCGCGAGATCTCCGCGGCCGTGCGCGGGGCGGGCGTCACCGCCCCGATCCTCTACCACGGCTACGACGCCACGGTCTGGCCGGTCGTCGAGGCGGCCATCGCCGATGGTTGCGAGACCCGCATCGGCTTCGAGGACGGCGTGCTGCTGCCCGATGGCCGAATGCCGGTCGACAACGCCGAACTCGTCAGCGCGGTACGAGAACTCGAACGCGCCCGCACCCTCGTGTGAGGCATTCGGGGTCGCCGGAGTCGTCAGTCCCGAGAGGCGATACCCTCGGTTCGAGGGAGGCGACTGGCGCAATGATTGACGAACTCGATCGCAAGCTCATCGAACTGCTCGCGCGCGATGGCCGCCGCCCCTTCGCATCGCTCGCCGAGGAACTCGGCGTCTCGCAGTCGACGGTGCGAGCCCGTGTCGCGAAGCTGCAGGACGACGACGTCGTCATGATCGTCGCCCTCTGCAACGCGCTGCTGCTCGGCCACCAGGTCGTGCGCCTGCTGCTCCGCGTGCGTAACCTCACGCCGCGCGCGGTCGCCGACGGACTCGTCGGGATCAACCAGATCAACCACGTCGCGCTCGTCGCAGGTTCGCACGACCTCTACCTCGAGGCGACCTGTCGAGACCAGCCGCAGCTCATCGCGCTGCTCGACGAGGTCCGCAGGCAGCCGGGGGTCGCATCGATCCAGCCGATCATCGTGACCTCGCTCGCGAAGGACTACAGCGGTGGCGGCCTCCGGGACGCGCGCGGCCAGATCGTCAGCGACCCGAACCGCTGATCACTCGGCCGGGCGCGAGAGCGGCGACGGTTCGCGGAATCCCTGCCAGAGATAGGTGTCCTTCATGACCTCGAGCACGGTGAGCGTCTCGAGGTCGGAGATGCCGCGGATTCGGCGCAGGTCCTGCAGCACGATCTTTCCGAGGGCCTGGGCATCGGGTGCCGCGATGTCGAGGATGATGTCGTAGTACCCGAGGGTGCACGCGACGTACTTGATCTGGGGGTGCTCGGCGAGCTGCTCGGCGACCTTCGCGACCGGCACTTCGGACACCCGGATACCGACGTGCGCTGCGATGCCGCCGATCTTCGTCTCGTCATACATGCCGGCGACGTAGATCACACCGAGCGAGACGAGCCGATTGTAGCGCTGGCGCACCGTCGGCTCGGAGTAGCCGATACGGCGCCCGATCTCGGAGAACGAGCGGCGGCCGTCGACCCGGAGCTGGTCGATGATCTCCCGATCGACATCGTCGAGGAGGGAGTCCCTCGACTGGCGCCCGGCATCCACCCCGTCAGCGTACCGGACGACACTCGTTCAGGACTCGGGCCGCTGTTCAGGACGATCTCGGCAAGATCGTCCTGAACAGCGTGCGTTCTCCTGAAACGGTGCGGGTGCGGTCCCCTCGGCGGGCTACTACGGCAGCCGGTCGACGAGCTCGTCGGCGATGCCGACGTACGACGCCGGGGTGAGCGCCAGCAGGCGCGCCTTGGCCTCGTCGCCGATCTCGAGCGACGACACGAACTCGGCCAGGTCGGCGGCCCCGACCCGCTTGCCGCGGGTGAGCTCCTTGAGCAGCGCGTAGGGGTCGGCGATCGTCGAGCGGCCGGCGACGACCTCGGCGCGGATCACCGTCTGGATCGCCTCGCCGAGCACCTCCCAGTTGCCGTCGAGGTCGGCGAGCAGCAGCGCCCGATCGAGGTCGATCTCGCCGAGGCCGCGCTGGATGTTGTCGAGCGCGAGCATCGAATGGCCGAAGCCGACGCCGATGTTGCGCTGGGCCGACGAGTCGGTGAGGTCGCGCTGCAGGCGCGAGGTGACGAGCGTCGCCGCGAGCGAGTCGAGCACGGCCGAGCTCAGCTCGAGGTTCGCCTCGGCGTTCTCGAAGCGGATCGGGTTCACCTTGTGCGGCATCGTCGACGAACCGGTCGCGCCGGCGGCCGGGATCTGGCGGAAGTAGCCGAGCGAGATGTAGGTCCAGATGTCGGTCGCGAGGTTGTGCAGCACGCGGTTGGCATGCGACACGCGACCGTACAGCTCGGCCTGCCAGTCGTGCGACTCGATCTGCGTGGTGAGCGGGTTCCAGGTGAGGCCGAGCGACTCGACGAACTCCTGCGACACGGTCGGCCACGAGACATCCGGTGCTGCGACGACGTGGGCCGAGAAGGTGCCGGTGGCGCCCGAGAACTTGCCGAGGTACTCGGTCGCCTCGACCTGCGCCGCGATGCGGCCCAGGCGGTGCACGAAGACCGCGAGCTCCTTGCCCATGGTCGACGGGGTCGCGGGCTGGCCGTGCGTGCGGCTGAGCATCGCGGCATCCCGGTGCTCGATGGCGAGCGCCTGCAGCGTCGCGATGACGGCGCGGTACTTCGGCAGCCAGACCTGCTGCACGGCGTCGCGCACGGTGACGGCGTACGAGAGGTTGTTGATGTCTTCACTCGTGCAGGCGAAGTGGGTGAGCTCGGCGATCGCGTCGAGACCGAGGTCGGAGAGGCGACGGCGCACGTAGTACTCGACGGCCTTGACGTCGTGACGCGTCGTCGCCTCGAGGGTCGCGAGCTCGTCGATGTCGGGCTGGCCGAAGTCGGCGACGACCTGGCGCAGGCTCGCCTTCTGGTGCTCCGAGAGCGGGGCGGAGCCGAAGAAGCCGCGGTCGGTCTGGGCGATGAGCCACTCGACCTCGACGTGCACGCGCGCCCGGTTGAGGCCCGCCTCGGAGAGGTGCTCGCCGAGCTCGCCGACCGCCGAACGGTACCGGCCGTCGAGGGGGCTGAGCGGCTGGGGAGGCAGCGAAGTCATCGGATTCCTTGTCTGAGAGCGGGTGCGAGTTGGCGGAAGAGCGCCTGGGTCGACCGTTCAATCATCTCAAGGACTCGATCGAACATTCCCGCATCGGAGTAATAGGGGTCGGGGACGTCCTGCAGGCCCGCGAGTTCGGGCTCGAACTCGAGCAGCAGGCGCACCTTGTGCTGCTCGGCCGCGCCGGTCGCCCAGTTGCGCAGGATCCGCGCCTGTCCACGGTCGAAGGCGACCACGAGGTCGAGCTCGGGGAAGTCGCCGGCGTCGAACTGCCGCGCGCGGTGGTGCGTGCCGTCGTAGCCGGCCCGCGCGAGCGCCTCGACGGTGCGCTGGTCGGCGGGTTCACCCACGTGCCAGTCGCCGGTCGCGGCCGACTCGATCGCGAGCGCGCCGGCGAGCCCCGCCTGGTCGGCGAGGGAGCGCAGCACCACCTCCGCCATCGGAGACCGGCAGATGTTGCCGGTGCACACGAACGAGACTCGGAAGGGCTGCGCGGCGTCCCCCGCGGGTTCCGCTCGCGTCATGGCATCCATTGTGGAGGAGAATGCCCTTTTCAGGAATGGGTACGGACTCACGGGCCCTGCCGAGACGGCGAAAGGTGACGAGATGGCGGATGCCCCTGCGCCCGAGCTGCACGTCGACGCCGAACTCGTGGCGCGGCTGGTCGAGACCCAGTACCCCGAGCTGGCCGGGCCGGTCGAGTTCGCTGCGAACGGCTGGGACAACGCCATGTACCGGCTCGACGCGCGGCATGCCGCGTATGCGGTGCGCCTCCCTCGCCGCCGGATCGCCGCTCCGCTCATCGAGCACGAACAGCGCTGGCTGCCCGTGCTCGCCGAGCGCTTGCCCGTCGCGGTGCCGGCGCCGGTTCGATCGGGTCGCCCGGCTCCAGAACTCGGCTTCGACGCCCCGTGGAGCATCGTGCCCTGGTTCGACGGCGTGAACGGGGCGACCCGCACCCCCGCAGACCGCGCCGCCCTCGCGCCGGCCCTCGCCGCCTTCATCGACGCGCTGCACCTGCCGGCCCCCGCCGACGCGCCGCACAACCCCTTCCGCGGCGTGCCGCTCGCGGCGCGCGATGATTCGGTGCGCCAACGCTTCGCGGGCGGGCGGCTCGACGCCGTCCTCGGCGACCGCGCCGAGCGCCTCCGCGAGGTCTGGGAGGACGCGCTCGCCGCACCGGTCTGGTCCGGAACTCCGACGTGGCTGCACGGCGACCTGCATCCGGGCAACCTCGTGCTCGAGGCGTTCGGTGCTCTCGCCGCCGTGATCGACTTCGGCGACCTGACCGCGGGCGACCCGGCGACCGACCTCGCGACGGCGTGGCTGAGTTTCGACGCCGCCGGCCGGGCCGCCTTCGTGCGCGACGTCGAACGGCGCAGGCCGGTCGATGCCGCGACCTGGCGCCGCGCCCGAGGGTGGGCCGTCGTCTGGGGCAGCTCGGTCGTCGACACGCTCGACGGCGCGGGTCCGGGCCCGATCGCACGCCTCGGCCGCCACGCGCTCGAACAGGTGCTCGTCGACTGAGGTCGACGCAGCCGATCGCTCCTCCACATGGGGGATGCGGCGCGGTCTGCGCACGGTTCGGTTCCGAGCGCCGGCGCACGCCGCCGCGGTCGGCAGTCTGGCCGAATGGATGCCCCAGACGCCCTCGTCGCCGCCCTCACGGGCCGCACGGCCACCGCCGAGCGCATCGAGTCCGCCGTCGCCGTGCGCGGGCGCCTCGCCGTGCTGCGCACCGACCTCGGACAGGCTGCGGCGATGCTGCCGCCAGACGGCGGGCGGTGGCGCTCAGAAGCGGCCGATCGCTACGCCGAACGGCTGCACGAGCTGCGGTCGCGCCTGCTCGGCGGCGTGGAGCGCCTCGATGCCGCCGCCGCCGAGCTCGACGAGCGCATCCGCCGCATGCAGACCGAGCTCGCCGAGTACGAGCAGGCCCAGCGCGACGCCGAGGCACGAGTGCAGGCTGATCGGGAGGCCGCGCTCGCCGAGGAGGCGCGGCTCGCGCGCCGCGCGGAGGAGCGCTCCATCGTCGCGGGGGCCCGGCGATGAGCGACACCATCACGATCTCGGGCGGCGGCTCGACCGCGGTCGCGACCGATGAGCTGTTCGCCGACGCCGCCCGCCTCGGCGGTGCGGCGACCGCCGTGTCTGCGGCGCGAGCGCAGGCCGGCGCGCTCGGCCACGAGCTCGACGCGATCGGTGCCGATCACGGCACCGGCTGGGCCGAGCCGCGACCGGCCGCCCTGCTGCGCGAACTCGAAATGGAGCTGCGCCGTTGTGAGGCCGACGGCGAGGAGCTCCGCGCCGCACTCCTCGCGAGCGCAGAACGATACGGGTGGACGGAGCGCGCCGTCGACGGACTCTGGCAGTTCGGCGGCGGTGTCGTCGCCTACCTGCTCGGGTCGGCGCTCACGACGCCGGCCGGGCTGCTCTTCGCGGGCGGGGTCGCCCTGACGGCGGGCCTCGATGCGGCCGCCGCGAAGGCGTGGGGCAGCACCCCGCTCGGCGACTGGCTCGCCGCGAACCGGGGGCTCCTCTCCGACCCGTTGTTCGTGCGTGCGGTGCGTGCCGCGGTCGACTCGGTCGACGAGTTCGCGGTCGGCGCTGCGCGCCTCCCCGGCGGTAGCGGGCTCGCCGCGGCGTTCGGCGATCTCGTGAACGCCCCCGAGAGCGCGTCGATGCTGCTGGGGGTCGCCGCACTCGTCGGCTCGCGGGCCCTGGTCGACGGGCCCGTCTCGGTGCGCCGAGCCGAGGGCGGCGACCGCGCAGGCGACGGGGCCGCGCCCGCGGGGCACCCGAGCGCGGGGCCCGAGCGCAGCGTGCGAGCTCCGGGCGGCTTCGCCGACCTCGCGGCGCGCATCCCCGGCGGCGAAGGGCCGCAGATCCGCATCGAGCGCTATGGCGAACCCGGTGATCCGCGCTGGGTGGTCTACATCAGCGGCACCGTCGATCCCGCGATCGTCGCGGGCGAGCAGCCCTTCGACATGGTCTCGAACCTGCACGGCGTCGCCGACGACTCGCCGCTCGACGCGCTCCGCCTCGCCGGCGCCGAGTCGGGGGCGGGTGAGCGGGCCGTCCGCGACGCGATGCTGGCCGCCGGAATGGCGCCGGGCGACCCGGTCTACTTCGCCGGTCATTCGGGCGGCGGCATCATCGTGCACGAACTCGTGAAGGATCCCGAGCTCAATGCGATCGGCGGCGTGAATCTCGGCGGCCCGGGCGACTCGGCGCCGACACGCGACGGGGTGCCGGTGCTCGACGTCGCCCACGACGAGGATCTGGTTCCGGCGGTCGGCGGCGCCGGTCGGTCGTCGCCTGAGCGCACGACCGTCACGCGCAGCGTGCTCGGCGACGGACACGGCTACGAAGGCGTGCTTCCGGCGCATTCGCTCGAGAGCTACCGCGACACGGCGGCACTCATCGACGCCTCTGAGGCGACGAAGCTCGTCGAGCTCCGCGAGCTGATCGCGTTCACGGGCGGCGGCACCGGTGCAGTCAGCGAGTGGATCGCCGAACGCGACCCGGCGGGTGCGGCCGAGCCGGCACTCGAGCCGTCGCCCGCGCCAGCCGTCGCCGCGCCGCTCAGTCGCGCGACGGACGCACCACGAGGCCGATGAGCCAGCTGATCAACCCGAGCACGAGCGCGCCGAGCACGCCCCACCAGAAGCTCTCGACGACGAGTCCGAAGCCCATGAGCCCGCTGATCCAGTCGACGAGCAGCAGCAGCAGGCCGTTGACGATGAACGAGATGAGGCCGAGCGTGATGACGTAGATCGGGAACGCGACGATCCTGATGAAGGTGCCGACGATCGCGTTGACGAGGCCGAAGATCACGGCGACGAGGAGGTAGGTGAGCACGGTCGCGAGCTCGGTGTCGTCGTACGGCACCACGCTGACACCCGAGACGATGAGCGTCGTCAGCCACAGTGCGAGGGCGACGACGATGACCTTGAGGATGAACCGCATGCCTCCACTCTGTCAGACGGCGCAGCGGAGGCGAAGGGGTACGGTGGATCGCGTGAACGCACCGGAACCGCGAGGGGCAGGCGTTCGCCTGCGCCCCGAGATCGCCGCACTCCCGCCGTATCGCCAGGGCCGCCCCGCCCCCGCCGACGGGTTCAAGCTGTCGAGCAACGAGAACCCGTTCGAGCCGCTGCCCTCGGTCGTCGATGCGGTCGCCGCCGCGGCCTCGACGATCAACCGCTACCCCGACGCCACGGCGCTCGCGCTGCGCGAGCGGCTCGCCGAGCGGTACGGGGTCACCGCCGACGAGGTGCTCGTCGGCGCCGGTTCGGTGGCGCTGCTCGCCGCGCTGATCCAGGCCGCCGCCGCTCCCGGTGACGAGGTCGTCTACTCGTGGCGCTCCTTCGAGGCCTACCCGGGCCTCGTGACCGTGTCGGGCGCGACCAGCGTGCAGGTGCCGAACCGTCCCGATCACGGGCACGACCTCGAGGCGATGGCCGCGGCGATCACCGACCGCACCCGCGTCGTCATGGTCTGCTCGCCGAACAACCCGACCGGTGCGGTCGTCACGGCCGCCGCGTTCGAGGCGTTCATGGCGAAGGTCCCCGCCGATCTGCTCGTGCTGCTCGACGAGGCATACATCGAGTTCGTCCGCGACGAGGCATCCGTCGACGGCGCGACCCTGCTCGGGCGGTATCCGAACCTCGTCGTCCTACGCACCTTCTCGAAGGCCTACGGCCTCGCCGGCCTCCGGGTCGGCTACGCGATCGGTCCCGGCCCGATCCTCGATGCGGCCCGGGCGACCATCACCCCGCTCAGCGTGACCGCCGCCTCGACCGCTGCGGCCCTCGCCTCGCTCGAGCCGGTCGCCGAGGCCGAGCTGCTCGAACGCGTCGGGGTCATCGCCGAACGCCGCGACCGCGTGCGCGAAGCGCTGCTCGAGCAGGGATGGCGCATCCCGGTCGCCCAGGGCAACTTCATCTGGGTGCCGGCGGGCGAGGCGACGGCCGAGGTCGCCGAGCGGCTCTTCGACGCCGGACTCGTGACGCGCGCGTTCCCGCCCGCGGGCATCCGCGTGTCGATCGGCGAGGAGGAGTCTGTCGATTCCCTCCTCCGGATTCTGGGTGAGCTTGTACCGGCTTCACAAGAAGGGCATCCCGCATAGCGGGTAGCGTGGAACGGTGGCAGCCAGCGAGAGAGACTTCACCGCGCCGACGGTTCAGCTCCTGACCCCTGAGGGCGCCTTGCGCCCGAGCCCCGAAGCAGAGCCCTACCTGCCGCTCGTCGAGGCACTCGACGACGCGACGCTGCAGCGCTTCTACCGCGACATGACCGTCTCGCGGCGGCTCGACGTCGCCGGCGCGAACCTGCAGAGGCAGGGTCAGCTGGCGCTGTGGGTGCCGAGCTCGGGCCAGGAGGCCGCGCAGGTCGGCTCGGCCCACGCGGCCCGCCCGCAGGACCACCTCTTCCCCTCGTACCGCGAGCACATCGTCGGCATGATCCGCGGCCTCGACCCCGTGCGCATCCTCGCGCTGCTGCGCGGCATCACCCAGGGCGGCTGGAACCCCGAGGAGAACGGCAACTTCCACCTCTACACGCTCGTGCTCGCCTCGCAGACGCTGCACGCCACGGGCTACGCGATGGGCCTGCAGTTCGACGGCGCGACCGCGACGGGCGACCCCGAGACCGATGCCGCGGTGCTCGTCTACTACGGCGACGGCTCGACCTCGCAGGGCGACGCGAACGAGGCGCTCGTCTTCGCCTCGAGCTACGAGACGCCGCAGGTCTTCTTCATCCAGAACAACCAGTGGGCGATCTCGGTGCCGGTCTCGCGGCAGTCGCGCAGCCCGCTCGCGCTGCGCGGCGGCGGCTTCGGCATGCCGGGCGTGCGGGTCGACGGCAACGACGTGCTCGCGAGCTACGCGGTCACCCGCCAGTCGCTCGAAGAGGCGCGCGCGGGGCAGGGGCCGAGCCTCATCGAGGCGCTCACCTACCGCATGGGCGCGCACACGACCGCCGACGACCCGACGAAGTACCGCACCGACGACGAGGTGGCCTACTGGGCCGAGCGCGACCCGATCGCCCGGTACCGCACGTGGCTCGAGAGCCGCGGCGCCTCGGCCGCGTTCTTCGACGAGGTCGACCAGGAGGCATCCGACGTCGCCGCCGATGTGCGCCGACGCGCACTCGAACTGACCGGGCCGAGCCGCGCCTCGATCTTCGAGCACGTCTACAGCGAGCCGCACCCGCTCATGACCGAGCAGCACGCGTGGCTCGACGAGTTCGAGAACTCGTTCGACGGAGACGCGGCATGACCGGCCGGATCGACGAGGAGGTTCGCGTGACGAGCGACACGACGCCCGAGGCATCCACCGCTTCGGCCACCCCGGTGCCCGCGCCCGCCGCCGCCCCCGAACAGCCCGCCGGCGACATGCGCGGCGTGCAGACCCTGTCGATGGCGAAGGCCATCACCGCGGGCCTCCGCGACGCCATGCGCGCCGACGAGAAGGTGCTGCTCATGGGTGAGGACATCGGGCCGCTCGGCGGCGTGTTCCGCGTCACCGAGGGTCTGTCGGCCGAGTTCGGCGAGAAGCGGGTGCTCGACACCCCGCTCGCCGAGTCGGGCATCGTCGGCACCGCCATCGGCCTCGCGATGCGCGGCTACCGGCCGGTGTGCGAGATCCAGTTCGACGGATTCATCTTCCCGGCGTTCGACCAGATCACGACCCAGCTCGCCCGGCAGACGCTGCGGCACGAGGGCACGGTCACGATGCCCATCGTCATCCGCGTGCCGTACGGCGGGCACATCGGCTCGATCGAGCACCACCAGGAGAGCCCCGAGGCGTACTTCGCGCACACCCCGGGCCTGCGCGTGGTGAGCCCGTCGAACCCGCACGACGCGTACTGGATGATCCGCGAGGCGATCGAGTCGCGCGACCCCGTGCTGTTCTTCGAGCCGAAGAGCCGCTACTGGCCCAAGGGCCCGGTCGACCTCGACCACGCCGGACTGCCGCTGCACGCGAGTCGCGTGGTGCGCCAGGGCGCCGACATCACGGTGGTCGGCCACGGCGCGATGGTGTCGACCCTGCTGCAGGCCGCCGACGTCGCCGCAGAAGAGGGCACGAGCATCGAGGTCGTCGACCTGCGCTCCCTCTCCCCCATCGACTACGGCCCGCTGCTCGAGTCGGTGCACCGCACCGGCCGGCTCGTCGTCGCCCAAGAGGCGTACGGCCACGTCTCGGTCGGCTCCGAGATCGCCGCGACCGTCGCCGAGCGGGCGTTCTACTCACTCGAGGCGCCGGTGCTGCGCGTGTCGGGCTTCGACACCCCGTTCCCGCCCGCCTCGCTCGAGACCGAGTACCTGCCGAGCCCCGACCGGGTGCTCGAAGCCGTGGACCGCGCACTGGCCTACTGACACGACACGACCCAGACATGTCGCTGATGGCATGACTCGACTGCGAGGGTAAGACTGATGAGCGAGATCCGATTCCCACTTCCCGATGTCGGCGAGGGCCTCACCGAGGCCGAGATCGTGCAGTGGCGCGTCGCGCCCGGCGATCGCATCGCGCTCGACCAGGTCTTCGTCGAGATCGAGACGGCGAAGTCGCTCGTCGAGCTGCCGAGCGCGTTCGAGGGCGTCGTCGCCGAGCTCCTGGTCGACGAGGGCAGCACGGTCGACGTCGGCACGCCCATCCTGGTGATCCAGACGGATGCCGCGGGGGCGTCGCCTGCCGCTGATGCGGGTGGCGTCGGGGCCGGTGCTGCTGCGGCTCCCGCAGCGTCTGCTGCTGCGGCTCCCGCTGCTGCTGCTGCTGCTCCCGCTCCCGCGGCGGCCGAGGAGGGCGGCGGCGCCGTGCTGGTCGGCCACGGCACCTCGGGGCCCACCGCGACGCGTCGACGCCGGCACCCCTCGCCCGGCGGGGCGCACGAGAAGCTCTCGACACCGCCTGCTCCCCCGATCGTCGCTCCCGCGGCGCCGGCCCCCGCACCTGTCGCGGCCGACCGCGGCGCCGGCCCCGTGGCATCCGCCCCTGCATCGGCCGCGGGCTCGCGCGGCGAGTCGCGCGTGCCCGTCATCGCGAAGCCGCCGATCCGCAAGCTCGCGAAGGACCTCGGCGTCGACCTCTCGCGGGTCGCGCCGACCGGGCCGATCGGCGACATCACGCGCGACGACGTCATCCGCGAGGCGAGCCAGGCGAGCGTCTTCCGCAACATCCAGACGCCAGAGGCACCGGCTGATCGCGAGACCCGCATTCCCGTGAAGGGCGTGCGCAAGGCGATCGCGAACGCCATGGTGCAGAGTGCATACTCGGCGCCGCATGTGTCGGTGTTCGTCGATGTCGACGCGACTCGCACGATGGAGTACCTCAAGCGGCTCAAGGCCTCGCCCGACTACGCCGGCATCAAGATCTCGCCGCTGCTCATCATGGCGAAGGCGATGCTCTGGGCCGTGCGCCGCAACCCGACCGTCAACGCCCAGTGGACCGACGACGAGATCATCGTCAAGCACTACGTGAACCTCGGCATCGCCGCGGCCACGCCCCGAGGGCTCATCGTGCCGAACGTGAAGAACGCGCAGGCCATGTCGATGGTCGAGCTCGCGGCCGCGCTCGAGCAACTGACGCTCACCGCCCGCGAGGGCAAGACGCAGCCAGCCGAGATGCAGGGCGGCACGATCACCATCACGAACATCGGAGTCTTCGGCATGGACACCGGCACCCCGATCCTCAACCCGGGCGAGGTCGGCATCGTCGCGCTCGGCACGATCAAGCAGAAACCGTGGGTCGTCGACGGCGAGGTGCGCCCGCGCTTCGTGACGACGATCGGCGGCTCGTTCGACCACCGCGTCGTCGACGGCGACGTCGTCTCGCGCTTCGTCGCCGACGTCGCGTCGATCATCGAGGAGCCGGCGCTGCTGCTCGAGTAGCGGGGGTCTCGCACCCCTGCTGCTGAAGCAGCGGGGCATCGTATCGGCACCGGCCTGCGCGCTCGCGCGCAGCCGCCGTTCGCGGTACCGCATTCCGGGGGTCAATTTTCGCCATCTCCGAGCGCGCCTGCGCACGAGATGGCGGGAAACGACCCCCGGAGCGGGGACTGTCGAGCTGATCGCGCTACAGGCGGAACTCGCTCGTGATCGTGTCGGGCGTGCGGCTCGCCTCGACGAAGCCGACGCGCTCGAGGGTGCGGCGCGCGGGCAGGTTCGAGACCTCGGCCGAGGCGCGCACGATGCGCGCGAGCCCGGTCGACCGCGCGAGCTCGACGGCGGCCAGTACGGTGTGGAACGCGAGCCCTTGGCCGCGCACGGCGGGCACGAGCCCGAAGTCGAACTCGACGGCGCCATCGGCGTCAGGCGGGCCGAACAGGTTCACTCCCCCGATGGCGGGCCCGTCTTCGCCGCGGCGCACCAGGTAGGGGCCGAAGGGAATGGGGTCGCCGTTCTGCCGTACCGCGCGCACGTACTCGGCGAGGAGCTCGGGCTCGTCGGTGAAGGCGTAGGCGCCCTCCCACCCGTCGTGCGGATCGACCGCGCCGGACAGCACGCGCTCGGCGTCGGCGACGGTGAATCGGTGCAGCGTGATCGGGGCCGTCGTCGTATCCACGTACTTCACTCTTGCATGCGCCGCTGACAGGCGCCAAGTGTTGTGCACAGGATGACGTGGAATGCCCGGTGAAATCTTCGGGTTGCGTCAGTAGCGAGCCGCCCTCGGGCGCAAGAGGTCGCTAGTGGTTTTGACAATCATTATCAATAAGCGTAGTTTCGAAGCATGGACACGCGAACCCGAACCGTTACCCGCCGACCCCTCACCCTGATCGGTGCGGGCGGCGTGATTGCGGCCGGCGTCATCGCCCTCGCGGGCTGCGCGAGCCCCGGGGCATCCACCAACGCCGACGGCCCGCAGATCGTCGCGACGACGACCCAGGTGGGCGACTTCACCCGCGAACTGCTCGGCGGCGATGCAGAGATCACCCAGCTCCTCTCCCCCGGCCAGAGCGCGCACGGCTTCGACCCGTCGGCGGCGCAGCTGCTGGCGCTCACGAACGCCGATGCGCTCGTGGTCAACGGCGGCGGCCTCGAGAGCTGGCTCGACGACGCGGTCGAGGCCTCGGGCTTCGACGGTGTGCTCATCGACGCGAGCACCGGCATCGAGCTGTTCGGCACCGACGACCATGCTCACGACGACGAGGCGGATGCCTCGGAGGACGAGCACGACGACGCGCACGACGAGCACGACGACGCGGCCGACGACGCGCATGACGACGCGGCCGACGACGAGCACGAGGGCCATGACCACGGCGACGGCAACCCGCACATCTGGACGGATCCCGAGCTCGCCGAGCGCATGGTCGAGAACATCGCAGACGGCCTCGCGACCATCGACGGCCTCGACGCCGCGAGCCTCGAGGCGAACGAGACCGCGTACCTCGCGAAGCTCGACGCGCTCGACGAGTGGATCGACGAGAACGTCGAGCAGGTGCCGCCGGCCGAGCGGCTGCTCGTGACCAACCACGACGCCTTCACGTACTTCGTCGACGCCTACGATGTGACCTTCGTCGGCAGCATCATCCCGAGCTTCGACGACAACGCCGAGCCGAGTGCGGCCGAGATCGACGAGCTCGTCGCGAAGATCGAGTCGACGGGCGTCTCGGCGGTGTTCTCAGAGGCATCCCTCTCGCCGAAGGCCGCGGAGACGATCGCCGCTGAATCGGGCGTCACGGTGTACTCGGGGCCCGACGCGCTCTACGGCGACTCGCTGGGCGAGGCCGGCAGCGAGGGCGAGACCTACCTCGGCAGCCAGCTGCACAACGCGCGACTGATCCTCGAGTCGTGGGGCGTCGTACCTACCGCGCTCCCGGCCGCCCTGCAAGGATGACTCGTATGAGCGACTCGCCCGTACTCCGCCTCGCCGGTGCGGCCTTCACGCACCCGGGGGGTTCGGGCGTCTCCGGGCTCGAGCTCGAGATCGCGCCCGGCGAGGCGGTCGCCCTCATCGGTCCGAACGGCGCCGGCAAGTCGACGCTGCTGAAGGGCGTGCTCGGGCTCGTGCCGCGCACAGCCGGCGAGGTCGCGCTCGGCGGCGTCCCGATCGGCACCGGCCGTGCATCGCATTCCGCGAACGGAATGTTGGCGTTCCTCCCCCAGTCGGCCGATCTCGATCCCGACTTCCCGATCAGCCTCGAGCAGGTCGTCATGCAGGGTCGCTATCGCGGCCTCGGGCTGCTCAGATGGCCGGGCCGGGGCGACCGCGCCGCCGTCGCGCGTGCGCTCGAGACGGTGGGTCTCTCCGCGCTCGCGAAGCGCCCCTTCGGCGAACTCTCGGGCGGCCAGCGCCAGCGCGGGCTGCTCGCACGCGCCCTCGCGTCCGACCCCGCGCTCCTGCTGCTCGACGAGCCGTTCAACGGCCTCGACCAGCCCAACCGCGATGCCCTCGTCGACACGCTGCGCGAGCTCAAGGCCCGCGGCGTCGCGGTGCTCGTCTCGACGCACGACCTCGAGCTCGCCCGACTGGTCTGCGACGCGGTCGTGCTGGTCAACGGCACGCAACTGGCCTTCGGCCCGGTCGACGAGGTGCTCACCCTCGGCAACGTCCAGGAGTGCTTCGAGGGCGTCGAGGTCGAGATCGACGAGCACACGCTCGTCGTTCCCGGGCACGAGGGCCACTGAATGCCGTGTGACGCATATAGGTGGCGCTGGCCGCGGGGGAGGGGCAGGGCATGTCGCTGATCGACGCGCTCTTCACCGCGTTCTCGATTCCGTTCATGGCGCGCGCACTCGTCGTGATGCTCGTGCTCGCGGTCGTCGCCGGGATCGTCGGGGTGCTCGTGAACCTGCGCGGCCTCGAGTTCATCAGCGACGGACTCACGCACGCCGTCTTCCCCGGACTGGCGATCGGCCTCGCCGTCGGCGGAACGAGCGGACTCCTGCCCGGTGCGGCGATCGCCGCGCTCGCGGGCGCACTCGCACTGACGTGGCTCGATCGCGCCGGCATCACCTCCGACGCCGCGATCGCGATCGTGCTCACCGCGACGTTCAGCGTCGGCGTCATCGTCGTCTCCAAGAGCGACGACTACGCAGGCGAGCTCGAGGCACTGCTCTTCGGGCGCGTGCTGACCATTCCGCCCGAGCAGGTCGTGCCGCTCGTCGTCGTGAGCCTCATCGCCCTGCTCGCCGTCGTGCTCACCCTCAAGCAGCAGCTCTTCCGCGCGTTCGACGCGCGGGGCAGCCGAGCGGCCGGCGACTCGGGGCTCGCCCTCGACCTCGTGCTGAACTGCGCGATCGCGCTCGTGGTCGTCGCGGCGGCGAGCACGGTCGGCACGCTGCTCGTGCTCGCGCTGCTCATCGTGCCGGGCGCGGTCGCGCGGCTCGTGACCGGGCGGCTCTGGTGGCTGTTCCCGGTCGCGGCCGGGTTCGCGGCGATCGGCGCGTGGCTGGGTCTCGCCGCCGGGTTCGCCGTGTCGGTGGGGGCGGGTGTCGACCTGCCCGCCGGAGCGACGATCGTGGCGGTCTTCGTAGTGGGATACGCCCTCGTGCTGGGCGTCTCCGCGCTCAGCGGACGCGCCTCACGCGCCTCCCGCGCCCCCCGTTCGCCGCGTCGCGCGGGAGGCGCTGCGACGAGTGCAGCACGCGCCGCGGGCACCGCAGCACGCGCCGCGGGCACCGCAGCGGCAACGGGGGCGGGGGAGGGGCGCTGATGGGCTACTTCGAACGCGCGCTGCTCGCGGCCATCGTGATCGGCGTCGGTGCCGGGTTCGTCGGCGCGCTCGTGGTGCTGCGCAAGCGCACGTTCTTCGCGCAGGCGCTCACCCACGGCACGTACCCGGGGGCGGTCGCCGCTGCGGCGCTCGGCGTGAGCGTGCCGGCGGGGGCCGCGGCGGCATCGGTCGTGCTCGTCGTGATCATGTGGGGTATCGCGCGCGTGCGCCGGCAGGGCGCCCAGGTCGCCGCGGGCATCGTGCTCACCGGCGGTTTCGCGGCCGGCGCGCTGCTGCAGGCGCTCATCCCGGGCCTGCCTGTGCGGGCCGAGAGCCTGCTGGTCGGCTCGATCCTGACGGTCAGCGACGGAGACATTCTGCTCGCGGCATGCGTCGCGCTGCTGGCCGTCGCGCTCGTCGCGCTGTTCGGTAAGGAGATCGCGCTCTCGACCTTCGACCCGGCCGGCTTCCGCGCCATGGGCTATCGGGAGTGGCCGATCGAGCTGCTCGTGCTCGGGCTCACCGCGGCCTCGGTCGTCAGCTCGCTTCCGGCGGTCGGCGCGATCCTCGCGATCGCCCTCATCGCGGCTCCCGCAGCGGCGGCGCGGCTCGTGGTCGGCTCGTTCCGCGGGGTGCTCGTCGTCGCCCCCCTGATCGGTGCGGCGTCGGGCGTGCTCGGCGTGCTCGCCTCACGCGCGTTCGCGATCGCGGCCGGCCCGTCGATCGCCCTCGCCGCGACGGCCTTCTTCCTCCTCGCGCTGGGACTCTCCAAGCTTCGAGGGCTAGCGTGGAGGCGGACCGACATTCCCGTCGAGACCGCGGAGGGCGCACGAATCGCATGAAACGCAACACCTGGCAGCGCGAGGCCGTTCGCGAGGCTCTCGACACGACCGAGGGATTCATCAGCGCGCAGGCGCTGCACTCCGCGCTGCACGCGAGCGGCTCGCCGATCGGGCTCGCGACGGTCTACCGGGCGCTCGGCGATCTCGCGACGAGCGGGGAGGCGGATTCGCTGCAGTCGCCCGAGGGCGAGGCGCTGTACCGAGCCTGTTCGACGACCGGGCATCACCATCACCTCATCTGCCGCAACTGCGGGCTGACGGTCGAGATCGCGGCCGACGAGGTCGAGGCATGGGCGAAGGGCATCGCAGCCGAGCACGGCTTCACGCAGGCGGCCCATGTCGTCGACGTCTTCGGGCTCTGCGCGAATTGCACGCAGCTCGCCGCCCGTGAACCCGGGGCAGCGGCGACGCCGAAGTAGCGCGAGGTTGAATCCGAGATCAGAGCGGAATAACGCGGCTCGATTGGGTTCTTCCGCGAATCATCGATAGCGTGGACGACGGTCCTGCAAGACCGATCGCCCAGTCCGCGGTCCGCCACTCTCGAAACGGGAACAGTCCCGAACGCGAGCATCGGAGCGTATGGTTCGGCGGTGAGGCATCCGGCCCCGATGGCCGGACGCGACGACGCCCTGTTTCGCCCGACGATCGCACCACGCGCCGGGCTTGAGCGCGGGGCATCCGATTCACCGCCAACCCGGCCGTGACCCACGAGTTCGGCGCACCCGAACCGACCGCGCAACCCTTCACCTGCGCGGTGTTCGGCGCGCCCTCAGGGAGCCCGATCCATGCCAGACAACCCGAACCCCGGCCAGCAGCTGCCGGAGACGACCGCGCTCGAGGTGCGTCACCTCACCAAGTTCTTCGGCCGCAGGCCGCGCGAGGCGCTCGAGCGCCTCACGCAGGGCGCCGGTCGCGACGAGGTCGCCTCCCTCGGCACCGCCGCCGTCATCGACGCCGACTTCGACGTGCGCCGCGGTGAGATCTTCGTCGTCATGGGCCTCTCGGGCTCGGGCAAGTCCACCCTGATCCGCATGCTGAACGGCCTCGTCGAGCCGACCGACGGCACGGTGACGGTGATGGGGGAGCAGATCACGGATGTCGCGCCGAAGCGCCTGCGCGCGGTGCGACGCCGACGGGTGTCGATGGTGTTCCAGCACTTCGCGCTGCTGCCGCACCGCACGGTGCGCGAGAACGCCGCCTACGGCCTCGAGATCCAGGGCGTGCCGCTCGCCGAGCGTCGTGCGCGCGCCGATCGGATCCTCGACCGCGTCGGCCTGGGCGGCTGGGGCGACAAGATGCCGGCCGAGCTCTCGGGCGGCATGCAGCAGCGCGTGGGCCTCGCGCGCGCCCTCGCCTCGGACACCGACATCCTGCTGATGGACGAGGCCTTCTCGGCGCTCGACCCGCTGATCCGCCGCGAGATGCAGGAGCAGCTCGTCGAGCTGCAGCAGGAGCTCGGCAAGACGATCGTCTTCATCACGCACGACCTCAACGAGGCCATGTTCCTCGGCGATCGCATCGCCGTCATGCGCGACGGGCGCATCGTGCAGCTCGGCACGGCCGAGGAGATCCTGACCGACCCCGCCGACGACTACGTCGCCCAGTTCGTGCAGGACGTCGACCGCGCGCGCGTGCTCACCGCGGGCAACGTCATGGAGGCGCCGCGCGCCGTGGTGACCGCGTCGGCGGGCCCGCGCGCCGCGCTGCGGTCCATGCGCGACCTGCAGACCTCCATGGTGTTCGTCGTCGGCAACGGCCGGCGGCTCCTGGGCGTCGCCCACGACCGCGACGTGCTGCGGCTCGTGCAGCGGGGTGAGCGCGATCTCGCGGGCGTCATCAGCGACGACCATCCCGTCGTCGGCGTCGACGAGCACCTCTCCGAGCTCTTCGGCAGCGCCGTCGAGAGCCAGCTCCCGCTCGCCGTCGTCGACGACCAGGGCCGGCTCCTCGGCGCCGTGCCGAGGGTCACGCTGCTCGCCGCGCTCGGCAATGTGCCGACCGACACCGCCGAGCAGGCGATCATCGCGACCCCCGCGACCATCCCGGTCGATGTCATCACGGCGACGCTGCACCGCACGGCGGCGGCCGAAGCCGCGGCGGCCGACGCAACACCCGCGCCGGCCGCGGGGGAGAGGAGCCCGGCATGAACGACTTCCGCCTGCCCCTCGGCGAGCTCGCCGAGTCCGTCATCGAGGTCGTGACCGACGTCTTCGGCGGCTTCTTCGCCGTCGTCCGCGCCATCTTCGCCGGGCTCTACGACGCGGTCGACCTCCTGCTCTCCGCACCGCCGTTCGGCGTGATCATCGCCGTCTTCGCGGCGCTCGCCTTCTTCCTACGGGGGTGGAAACTCGCCGTCGGCACGGTACTCGGCCTGCTCGTCATCGTCGGCGTCGACCAGTGGGAGAACGCCATGGACACGCTCGCGCTGGTGCTCGTCGCCAGTGCGATCGCCATCGCGGTCGCCGTGCCGATCGGCATCCTCGCGGCCCGCTCCGACACGGCGTCGAAGATCATCCGCCCGATCCTCGACTTCATGCAGACGATGCCCGCCTTCGTCTACCTCATCCCGGCGCTCATCCTGTTCCGCGTCGGCGTCGTGCCCGGCATCGTCGCCACGATCGTCTTCGCCATGGCGCCGGGCGTCCGGCTGACCGAGCTCGGCATCCGCGGGGTCGACAAGGAGGTGGTCGAGGCGGGCCACGCCTTCGGCTCCTCGCCGTCGCGCATCCTCCGCCAGATCCAGCTGCCGCTCGCGATGCCGAGCATCATGGCGGGCGTCAACCAGGTCATCATGCTCTCGCTCTCGATGGTCGTCATCGCCGGCATGGTCGGCGCGGGCGGTCTCGGCGGCCAGGTGGTGCAGTCGCTCACCCGGATCGACGTGGGCCTCGGCTTCGAGGCAGGTCTCTCCGTCGTGATCCTCGCGATCATCCTCGATCGGCTCACCGGCGCGCTGGGCGGCCTGCGCGGGCGCCGTGCGAAGCGGGTCAGGCGAGCGGATGCCGCGGGGCGCGCCCCGCAGCAGACCCCGCCCGCGACCGGCCCCACGTCCGGCCCCGCCGCCGCGCCCGCTGCGAACGAGGCCGGCCCCGTGGCATCCGTCGCCCAATGACCGCCCGAACCGGGCACCCGACTCGTCGCGCGGAATCGCGCGGCGCTCCCCAACACCCGTGCCACAGCACACGGGAGGAAAGGAACACATGAAGAAGCGCACGCTCACCGGAGCACTCGCACTCGGCACGGTCTCGGTACTCGCACTCGGCGGCTGCGCCGCCGGCGCCGGTGCCGAGACGCTCGACAACGGCGACCAGAAGGACCTCACGATCGCCGTGTTCAACGGCTGGGACGAGGGCATCGCCGCGAGCGAACTCTGGAAGGCCGTGCTCACCGAGCAGGGCTACGATGTGACCCTCGAGTACGCCGACCCCGCACCCGTCTACTCGGGCCTCACGACCGACGACTACGACGTCACGCTCGACACCTGGCTGCCGATCACGCACGCCGACTACATCGAGCAGTACGGCGACGACCTCGTCGACCTCGGAGCGTGGAACGAGGACGCGAAGCTCACGATCGCCGTGAACGAGGACGCCCCGATCGACTCGCTCGACGAGCTGGCCGCGAACGCCGACGCCTTCGGCAACAAGCTCGTCGGCATCGAGCCCGGCTCGGGCCTCAACCGCGTGACGACGGAGGAGGTCATCCCGAGCTACGGCCTCGAGGGCATGGAGTACCTCACGAGCTCCACCCCGGCGATGCTCTCCGAGCTGACGGCGGCGACGAAGAACGGCGAGAACATCGCGGTCACGCTGTGGCGCCCGCACTGGGCGTACGACGCGTTCCCGCTCAAGGACCTCGCCGACCCCGAGGGCGCGCTCGGCGACGCCGAGGGCATCCACGCATTCGGCGGCAAGACGTTCGCGGAGCGCTTCCCGACCCTCGCGATGTGGCTCGCCGACTTCGAGATGGACTCCGAGCTGCTCTTCTCTCTCGAGAACGCGATGTTCAACGAGGCCGACACCGATGACTACGGCCCCGTCGTCGAGGCCTGGATCGACGAGAACCGGGAGTACGTGGACTCGCTCACCGAGTAGGAGAGCGGACCGCCGCGGGTTCGCAGACGGCGGGTGACGGATGCCTCGTGGCCTCCGGCACCCGCCGTCGCTGCGTCTCGGCTGCAGGCGCGCGAGGGCTTCTCGCGCTCGCGGACGCCCTGCGCTCAGTCGTCGCCCCATGAGCCGACGCACCGCGCTCGCGATCTCGTCGGGGCCGTCGAGCAGGCGGATCCGCTCGAAGAGGGCGACCAACTCGGGCTGAATGATGCCGAGGGTCGTCAGATCTTCATCGACGGCGTTGAGCATGAAGACGGCGTCGTGCGCGGCGGCGACGGTACGGATGCTTCCCGCGACCCCGGAGACGTTTCCCGCCTCGGGGCCGAGTCGGTCTGCACCGTCGCCGCCGGTGGCGACGTCGGCGAGCCGGATCGTCGTCGCCGACTGCACGACGGTGCCGAACACCTGCGAGGGATGCCGCGTCAACTGCGGAGGCGTCTGCGAGTCGAGCTCGTGCCTGGCGAGTGCTTCGAGGTCGACCGTCTCGCCGGCCGCATCGGCGACCGTGAGGAACGCGATGCCCATCGTGCTGCCGTCGGTCGGGGCGAACCACAGCACGTGGTCGACGCCGGGCGGGTGAACGCCCGCCACGTCGAGCGCGGCGGCCTCGAAGCGCGCGCGCCGTTCGGCGACGTCGGGCACGGTCGCCGCGGCGAGGTCGGCCGCCCACGAGGCCGCGTCGTCCCATTGCGCGTAGGGGAAGCCGGGCGGGACGCCGATCCAGACGTCGTCGTCGAGCTCGATCACGTAGTCGATCACCGCGCGCGCTCCCATTGGAAGGTGCTGCAGCCCGAGCTCGAGTGGGACTTCCGGCTGCCGCGCGTGGTCTCGATCAACACCTCGGGCCACAAGTACGGCCTCGTCTACCCGGGTCTCGGCTGGGTCGTCTGGCGCAGCGAGGAGGTCCTTCCGGAGGAACTCGTCTTCCGCGTGAGCTATCTCGGCGGCTCGATGCCGACGCTCGCCCTCAACTTCTCGCGGCCGGGGGCGCAGGTGCTGCTGCAGTACTTCCTCTTCCTGCGACTCGGCGTCGCCGGCTACACGGCGGTGCAGCAGGCCTCGCAGGACGTCGCGCTGTATCTCTCGAAGGCCATCTCCGAGATCGATGCCTTCGAGCTCGTGAGCGACGGCAGCGACATCCCGGTCTTCGCCTGGCGGCTGAAGGCGGGCCACACCGACAAGTGGAACCTCTTCCACCTGCAGGACCGCCTCCGGCAGAAGGGGTGGCTCGTTCCCGCCTACCCCATGCCCGATGACCTGAGCGATCGCATCGTGCAACGCATCGTGGTGCGCAACGGGCTCAGCATGGATCTCGCCGAAGATCTGCTCCGCGACATCCGATCCGAGACGGAGTACCTCGACGCGCTCGAGACGCCGATGCCGGCAGAGGGCGCCCGGCCCGGGTTCCACCACTAGTCTCCAGCCGAGAAGGGAAGCGGATGTCGGAACCGGTCGCCGATCGTCGGCTGCGCCGTGAGGCGTGGGGCTTCGCGCTCGGCTCGATCTGCTTCTTCGTCGGGCCGCTGCCCGCCTACGCGGCGTGGGCGGGCGCGATCGGGGTCGGTGCGACCTTCTTCATCGGGTCGCTGCTGTTCACGACCGCCGGGTTCATCCAGCTCAGCCTGAGCGGGCGCCGCCCGCCGAGGAAGGGCATGAACCCGGTCGACCGGGCCGACTGGTTCGCCGCGGCCGTGCAGTTCGCCGGCACCCTGTTCTTCAACGTGAGCACCGCGCAGGCGCTCGTCGCCGCGATCCGGGAGCCGGACTCCGTCGGCGCGGGCTGGCGGCCCGACGCGTTCGGCTCGATCGCCTTCCTCGTCTCGAGCGCGCTTGCGGTCATCGCGACGAAGGATCGTGGCGCGCTGTGGGACCGCGACGCACGCACCTGGCACGGGACCGGACTGAATCTGCTCGGCTCGATCGCCTTCGGCGTCTCGGCGATCGGCGCATACCCGGTGAGCAGCTCCGGCGAACTCCTGAGCGAGCAGTGGGCGAACCTCGGCACGGTGATCGGCGCGGCCTGCTTCTTCGTCGCGGCGGTGCTCTCGCGGCGGTCGGTGCTCCGCGAGCAGCGGGCGTCGGCGTCGGCGTCGGCCACCTGAGTCCGGTTCGGATGTCTCGGGGCCGCCGTCGGCCGGGGGAGTCGACCGAGCGGCCTCCACTCGCGGCATCCGCTCGATTCGGCTGCGACCGGCCACTCTGCTAAACTGGCTCGTTGGCTGGGTACATCCACTGCCCAGACCGCGACAATCCCCTTCGTTGCTCCGCGAGAAATCGCGGGATTCGGCGTGGGAACGTCAGCAGACAAGAGACCTTGGGAGGGGCATCCGCCCCTCGGTATTGGAGGAAACCAATGGCAGCAGTGTGCCAGGTGACTGGAGCCGTTCCCGGCTTCGGGCACAACATCTCGCACTCGCACCGCCGGACGAAGCGCCGCTTCGACCCGAACGTGCAGAAGAAGACGTACTTCGTTCCGTCGCTCCGTCGCAACATCACGATCAACGTGTCCGCCAAGGGCATCAAGGTCATCGATGCTCGCGGCATCGAGGCGGTCGTTCGTGACATGCAGGCTCGTGGGGTGAAGTTCTAATGGCGAAGCAGCAGGACGTCCGTCCCATCATCAAGCTCCGTTCGACGGCCGGCACCGGGTTCACCTACGTGACCCGCAAGAACCGTCGCAACAACCCCGACCGTCTCGTGCTCAAGAAGTACGACCCGGTGATCCGCAAGCACGTCGACTTCCGAGAGGAGCGCTAAATCATGGCGAAGAAGAGCAAGATCGCTCGCAACGAGCAGCGCAAGGTGATCGTCGACCGCTACGCCGAGAAGCGTCTCGAGCTGAAGAAGGCGCTCGTCGACCCGAACGGCACCGACGAGAGCCGCGAGGCCGCTCGCGTGGGCCTGCAGAAGCTGCCCCGCAACGCCTCGCCCATCCGCGTGCGTTCGCGCGACGCCATCGACGGCCGCCCCCGTGGCGTGCTCACGAAGTTCGGTGTCTCGCGTGTCCGCTTCCGCGACATGGCGCACCGTGGCGAACTGCCCGGCATCACCAAGTCGAGCTGGTAAGCAGTAGCTTCACGCTTCACGAGAGGGGCGCCCCGGATCACTCCGGGGCGCCCCTTTCGCCGTCTCCTGGCCGCTTGCGGCCCGTTTCGGGGTCTCCCGACGCGCGACACGCCGGGGCAAGGTGCGCGAAAGGCCCGGAAATCCGCGAGATTCCGCGGATCTCTGTTACATTCGAGGCGGCCTCAACGGCCACGGGGGCGGCGCAAGCTCGTTCCCGAATCTTCAACAAAGTGCTGTACATACAGCGAACGTCCGAGGAGGACATTCAATGGCTGACAAGTCGCTGAACAAGACCGAGCTCGTCGCGAAGATCGCTGCGTCGACCGGCCAGAGCCAGGCCACCGTCGACGCCGTGCTCGGCGGTCTGTTCGAGGCGCTCGCCGAGTCCGTGGGCTCGGGCACCAAGGTCTCCATCCCGGGCTGGCTCGCCGTCGAGCGCACGCACCGCGCTGCGCGCACCGGCCGCAACCCGCAGACGGGTGCCACCATCGAGATCCCGGCCGGCTACTCGGTCAAGGTCTCGGCCGGTTCGAAGCTCAAGGCTGCTGCCAAGTAACCAGAGTCTTCCGAAGGGGCGTGCGGCGCGAGCCGTGCGCCCCTTCGCCGTTCCTGCGAGGGATTCAGGACAACGCACGCTGATCAGGACGATTCGGGCGGAGTCGACCTGACGTGCGTGCGAATTCCTGAAACGCGATGGGGATGCTGCGGAGTGCCCCGTGCGCGAGGGCGCCCACGAGGCATCCAGCCTGTGCCGTCTAGGCTGGTTCGGTGCCCCGCTCCGTCCGAGTGCTCGGTCCTGCCGTGCTCACCGCCGTCGCCCTTCTGGCGACCTTCGCCGCACTCTCGTTCGGCGGGGGCGCCGCCGAACAGCTGATCCAGGACCCGGGGCCGCTGGCCCGCTACGGCGTGCCTGTGTCGAAGCTCTTCGTGAACCTCGGCGCCGCCGGCATGATCGGCGCACTCGTGCTCGCCGTCTGGGCGCTGAGCCCGAAGAAGCGCGAGTTCGACCTCGCTCTCGACGTCGCCGCCGCCTCGGCCGCGGTGATGACGGTCGCGAGCGCCGCGACCGGGCTGTTCACCTTCATCCTCGTCACGGCGGTGCCGTTCGATCTCAGCGACGCGTTCGGGCAGAAGCTCGGCCAGTTCGTCACGACGATCGAGCTCGGGCAGTCGTGGCTCATCACGACGCTCGTCGCGGCCGCCGTCACGGTGCTCTGCTTCGCGGTGCGCAACCACACGGCGCTCGTGTTCGTGACGGTGCTCGCGGTCGCCTCGCTCGTGCCGATGGCGCAGCAGGGCCACGCGGCCGGCGCCGCGGGCCACGCCGCCGCCGTCACCGGGCTCGGCCTGCACCTCGTCTTCGCGGCCGTCTGGCTCGGCGGCCTCGTCACGATCGTGCTGCTGCAGCGCGAGCTCGGCGCGAAGCGGCTGCCGGTCGTGCTCGCCCGCTACTCGACGGTCGCGCTCATCTGCTTCATCGTCGTCGCGGTCTCGGGGTACGCGAGCGCGGCCCTGCGCATCGGCACCCTCGACCAGCTCGCGACGCCGTACGGCGCGCTCGTCGTCGTGAAGGTCGCGGCGCTGATCGCGCTCGGGCTGTTCGGCGCCGCGCAGCGGCGGTGGCTGATCGGGCGGATGTCGCGGGGTGCGGGTCTCGAGTCGCGTTCTCCTTCGTCGGGCGCTCCTCGACCGGCGAAGACCTACTTCTGGTGGCTCGTCGTCGCGGAGCTCGCGTTCATGGGGCTCGCCTCGGGCGTCGCGGCGGCGCTCGCACGCACGGCGACCCCGGTCTCCGAGGAGGCGGGGGAGCTCGCGCGCACGCCCGCCGAGATCCTCACGGGCGAGCCGCTGCCGCCGTGGCCCGAGACGTTCCGCTACTTCACCGAGTGGAACCCCGACCTCATCTGGCTGCTCGCCTGCGGCTTCGGCATCTTCTTCTACCTCGCCGGTGCCCGCCGTCTCCGCAAGCGCGGCGACAAGTGGCCCGTCTACCGCACGGTGCTCTGGGTGTCGGGCCTGCTGCTGCTCGCCTACGTCACCAACGGCGGCGTGAACGTCTACGAGCAGTACCTGTTCTCGGCGCACATGCTCGCGCACATGGTGCTGACCATGGCGGTGCCCGTGCTGCTCGTGCCGGGTGCACCGGTCACGCTCGCAGCCCGGGCGATCAGGCCGCGCAAAGACGGCAGCCGCGGCGGGCGCGAGTGGATCATGCTCGCGGTGCACTCGAAGTTCGCCGGCATCATCGCGAACCCGATCGTCGCCGCCGTGCTCTTCGCCGGCTCGCTCTGGGTGTTCTACTACTCGCCGCTCTTCCGCTGGACGATGTTCGACCACATCGGCCACGAGTGGATGATCGTGCACTTCCTCATCACGGGCTACCTGTTCGTGCAGTCGCTCATCGGGATCGACCCGGTGCCGTACCGCCTGCCGTACCCGTTCCGGCTGCTGCTGCTGCTCGGCACGATGGCGTTCCACGCGTTCTTCGGCCTCGCGATCATGACCGGCACGGGGCTGCTGCTCGCCGACTGGTACGGCGCGATGGGCTGGGGCACCGACGCGCTCGCCGACCAGCAGCTCGGCGGCGGCATCGCCTGGTCGATCGGTGAGATCCCCACCGTGGCGCTCGCGATCACCGTCGCGTTCCAGTGGTCGCGCAGCGACGAGAAGGAGTCGAAGCGCCGCGATCGCCATGCCGACCGCACCGGTGACGCCGAGCTCGAGGAGTACAACGCCCGGCTCGCCGCGATCGCCGCGCGCGACAGCGAACGCTGATCCACCCGCGGCATCCCGACCGTTCACGCTGCTTCTGCAGGAAAATGGGCCCTATCCCGGCTCCCAGGGCACCATGGCGCCCAAATTCCTGCACAAGCAGCAGAGCTGAGCAGCAGAGCTGAGCAGCAGGGTGCGGATGCCTACTGCAGCTGGATGGCGATCGAGCCGTCGGGGCGGATCGTCGCGGCGAGCGCCAGCGTGAACGGGCGGTCTTCTTCACGGGTGTAGTAGTGGCCGTCGAAGAGATCCTGCAGTTCGACCGAGATGTGCGCGACGCCTTCGGTGGGCGGCATGTCGAACGAGTCCTCGCCGGCGGTCAGGGTCACCTGGGGGGTCGTCACGATGGTCCACACGGGTTCGCTCGTGACCCGGTCGTCGATCTCGATGCCGAAGGGGCAGTCGGCCGGTTGCAGCACGGGCTGCGCGGCGCACGCGGCGAGGTACTCGTCGACCTTCGTCTGCACGCGTTCGACGAACGCCGGAGTCGGCTGGGCGTCGACGGTGACGGCGACCTGCTCGGCGGCGCTCGCCGGCACGGTGACGTGCGGGGCGGCGAGCAGCGGCGAGTCGTACGAGAACTCGTACACCGCCGGGGCGATCGCGAGGTACGGGGCGACCTGCGTGAACGCGGCGAGCTCGTCGCCGGTCTTCGTCGCGCGGGTGTCGAGGGTCAGTGAGCCGACGGTGAAGAGCGGGTTGTGCGCCGCGGTGACGTCGATCACGGCGAGCGGGCTGTCGGAGAACTGCCACCGGGCGAGCACGCCGTAGAGCGCCTCGATGGGGCGCACCTCGAAGGTCGATTCGGCGATCTCGGTGCCGAGGCGGTAGCTCGCCGTCACCGAGTGGCTGCCGTCGGAGTGCGTGACGTCGTCGACGATGCTGATGTCTTCGGGCGCCGACGCGACGACGCCCGAGCGCAGCATCGCCGTCGAGATGTCGGCGGGCAGCCCGAGCTCCTCGAGGGTGGCGTCGTCGAGCGCGACCCCTGGCGTCGTCGACGCGGTCGCGATGTCGTCGTCGGCGATGGCCTCGAGGTAGCCCTTCACGAAGCTCGATGCGCCGTAGATCGACTGGTTCAGCCCGCCGAGCGCGGCGAGGAAGGCGGCGATGAGGAGCGTGGCGAGCCCGGCCCACCCGGCGACGGCCAGCAGCGAGACCCGCCTCTGCACCTCGCCTGCGTTCCCCACCCGCACAGTCTATGTTTCGCGACGGCGGGAAGCTGAGGATCTCCACAGCCGGTACGGGCGTCTCGGATGCCACGGAGTCGGCGCCGCGGCCCCGGGTCGCCCCCGTACGCGGTTACAGTGGGAGCGCCGCCGCGCGGCGCCCACCCAGGTGCGGCGCCGGCCCCGAGACATCCGCCCATCGAAAGACCGCCGTGCAGAACGTGACCCTCTCCCGCGAACAGGCCGCGGTGTTCCAGGCGATCGAGGAGACCCGCGAGCACGTCTTCGTGACGGGTCGCGCGGGCACCGGCAAGTCGACGCTGCTGAACCACCTCAACTGGCAGACGAAGAAGCAGATCGTGATCTGCGCGCCGACCGGGGTCGCGGCGCTGAACGTCGGCGGGCAGACCATCCACTCGCTCTTCCGCCTGCCGATCGGCGTCATCGCCGATCACGACATCGACCAGAACGACGCGGTCCGCAAGATCCTGAACGCGATGGACACCCTCGTCATCGACGAGGTCTCGATGGTGAACGCCGACCTGATGGACGCGATGGACCGCTCGCTCCGGCAGGCGAGGCAGCGCCCGCTCGAGCCGTTCGGCGGCGCCCAGGTGGTGCTCTTCGGCGACCCGTACCAGCTCGCACCCGTACCGGGCGACGCCGACGAGCGCGCCTACTTCGCCGACACCTACGACTCGATGTGGTTCTTCGACGCGAAGGTCTGGCGCGAGGCCGACCTCAAGATCTTCGAGCTCGGCGAGATCCACCGCCAGCACGACGACCAGTTCAAGCAGCTGCTGAACGCCGTGCGGCACGGGCGGGTGACGGCCGAGATGGCGGGCGTGCTCAACGGGGTGGGCGCCAGGCGCCCGCTGCCCGAGCAGGGTGCGATCACGCTCGCGACCACGAACAGCACCGTCAACCGCATCAACGCGACGCAGTTGGCGCGCCTGCCCGGCAAGTCGAAGGCGAACGCGGCCGAGGTGAACGGCGACTTCGGCGGGCGGGCGTTCCCGGCCGACGAGCGGCTCGAGCTCAAGGTCGGGGCGCAGGTGATGTTCCTCCGCAACGACACGGCGATCGGGCCCGACGGGCAGCGCTGGGTGAACGGCACGATCGGCACGATCACCTCGTTGAAGCGCGAGGTGCGGGTGGAGATCGACGGCGAGGAGCACGAGATCGAACCCGTCACCTGGGAGAAGTACCGCTACACCTGGCACGCGGCGCGCAAGAAGCTCGAGAAGGAGATCGTCGCCGAGTTCACCCAGTTCCCGCTCCGGCTCGCCTGGGCGGTGACGATCCACAAGTCTCAGGGCGCGAGCTACGACACCGCGATCGTCGACCTCGGGCCGCGCGTGTTCAGTCCCGGGCAGACGTACGTGGCGTTGAGTCGGCTCACCTCGCTCGAGGGGCTCTACCTGCAGCGGCCGCTGCGGCCGAGCGACATCATCGTCGACCGCAACGTCGAGCGCTTCATGGCGGGTGCCGCCCGCGAGATCGGCACCGCCGCCCGCTGAGCGCCCGCCTCCTCGCGACCCCGGCCGGCGGGCGGTCGGGCTGCGGCGCGCGCGGGCCGATGATTCGGGAACCTTTCGGGCGCGTCCGGACATTAACCATCTGAGGGGGCGTCTCCGCTGCTCCGTCGCCGCCTGCCGGCCGGGTGAATCCCGCATCGCGGGTTACAATTTCAGCGGACACACGGCTGAGGGGGCACGGTGGCTGACCGTTCTGGGGGCAGGCGGCGAGCAGCTTCGGCACTCGCGGCGATCATCGCCGTGCTCGCGCTCGCCGGATGCACCGGGGGGACCGTCGACCCGGCGAGCCGATTCGATCCCGTCGATGCCGCGTACGGGGACGAGGTCGTGGAGCAGCTCGACCAGGTGCTCGAACAGGCCATCGCGCTCAGCGGATCGAGCGGCGGCGTCGCCGGAGTGTGGGCGCCGTGGGCCGGCGGCTGGACCGGGGCATCCGGCACCGTCGACTTCCGCGAGAAGTCCCGCCCGGTGACCGACGAGACCGAGTTCCACCTCACGACGGTGACCTCCGAGATCACGTGCCTCATCCTCCTTGAGCTCGTCGATGCGGGCACCGTCGCGCTCGACGATTCCGTCGCAGAATACGTCGACAGGGTGCCGGGACTCGACGGCATCACTCTCGAGCAGTTGTGCCGCCACACCTCCGGCATCGCCGACTACTACCCGGCGCTCGAGGCGCATTTCGTCGCGAACCCCGAGCGCGTCTGGTCGCCGAACGAGCTTCTCGCCGGCGGCCTCGCGACCACGCGCACGGGCCAGCCCGGCGAAGCCTGGTCCTACTCGCGCACGGGTGTGCTGCTGCTCGCCCGCGCCCTGGAGGAGGCGACCGGCCGCGATTGGAACCAACTCGCCGAGGAGTACGTGCTCGAGCCCCTGGGCCTCGACGACACCGAGATCCCGGCGCCCGCCGACACCGGCCACGAGGGCGCGCTCGGCGCCTATGCGGCGGGAACCGGCGGCGACGGCAAGACCGACTGCACGGTGGTCCATGACGATTCCGCCCAGTCGAGTTCGATCGGCGCCGCTGCGGCGGGCGCGATCTCCGACCTCGACGACGCCCGGAGGCTGAGCGAGGCCTTCGCAACGGGCGCGCTCGTGGGGGAGCGCAGCGCCCGCGAGCTCTGGACGACCGAGCACCTCGGGGGAGACGCGCCGGTCTGGGAGCAGTTCGGCCTCGGTGGCGCGCAGTACGGCCCGATGCGCGGCACCGCCGGCGAGTCGGCCGGCTCGCTGACCGCCGCCTTCACCGATCCCGAGACCGGCCTCACGGTCGTCGTCGCGCTCAACAACTCGACCTCCGGCGCGGCGTTCGTGCGCGAGACGGCGTTCGCCCTCGCCTCGATCGGGTCGAAGGCGAAAGCGTTCGACGGTCGCGAGCAGCCGCTCGTGGAGCTGCCGTGGTCGCTCGAGCAGGCGACGACGAAGATGCAGGAGCTCGCGGTCTGCCCGATCACCCCCGAGGGAGCGGAGCCCGCGGGCGAGGAGCCGGCCGAGGGATAGGCCGGAGCCGGGTGATCCGGCGCCGTGGATGCCAGACCGTCAGCGCGGGCCGGGGCGCTCGCCGGCTGCGGTCTTGCGGGCGATCTCCTCGATCCGCTTGGTTCGCGTCTCGGGTCGCTGCGCGAGGGCGATCTGCGAGAGCGCCCAGCGCCGCACCGATGCCGGGAACGACTGCCAGTTGGCCCGAGTGGCGGGGTGGGCGTCGAGGAGGGCGGTCAGCTCCTGGGGCTCGATGAGCCGGTCGGCGTCGTCGAACACGCTCCACATGCCGTTCGCCTTGGCGGCCTCGATCGCGGCGCGACCGGCGGGCTGCATGTAGCCCTCGGCCTCGATGAGCTCGACGCGCGCCTTGTTGGTCGCCGCCCACGGGCTGCGCGGCTTGCGCGGGGCGAACCACTGGCCGTGCCGTTCGTCGTCGAGGGTCTTCGCCTGGCCGTCGATCCAGCCGACGGCGAGCGCCTCCATCACGGCGTCCTCGTAGGGGATGCGCGGTCGCCCCGTGGCCGTGCGCCAGGAGACGAACCAGACGCCCTCGGCCCGTGCGTGGTGTGCGAGCAGCCACGCGCGCCACGCCTCGCGGGACTCGGGCTGGAAGTACTCGGGTGCGTCGCCGTCGGCCATGCCGACAGGCTAGCGAACGACGGACCTCTGGACAGCCCTGCCGTGCGGCGGCGAATCGGCGTACTCTCGACCCAGAGGCATCCGTAACCTCCTGGGGAGGGAGCACCATGTGTCGCTGGCTGGCGTATTCGGGTGAGCCGATCCAACTGTCCAAACTCATCCTCGACACGCAGAACTCGCTCGTCGCGCAATCGCTGAACTCTCCGCTCGGCGCCGAGACGGTCAACGGCGACGGTTTCGGCGTCGGCTGGTATCCGAAGGATGCCGTGGACGGAACTCCTCCGGCGTTCTTCCACAGCATCGAACCGGCCTGGCACGACGAGAACCTGCGCGAGATCACGCACGCGATCGAGAGCCCGCTCTTCTTCGCGCACGTGCGCGCGGCGGCCGGGCCGCCCATCCAGCAGACGAACTGCCATCCGTTCCGTCACGAGAACTGGTTGTTCATGCACAACGGCAGCCTCGCCGGCATGAACCTCGTGCGGCGCGACCTCGCGCTCGCCGTGGCCCCCGAGTTCTACCCGCTCATCCGGGGCACGACCGACTCCGAGGTGCTCTTCTACCTCGCGCTCACCCTGGGCCTCCGCGACGATCCGGTCGCGGGCATGGCTGCGGCGATCCGCAAGGTCGAGGAGGTCGGTCACGCGCACGGCGTGGAGTTCCCGATGCAGGGCACGGTCGCGGTCTCCGACGGTGCGATGGTCTGGGCGTTCCGCTACTCCTCGCAGGGGCGGACGCGAACACTGTTCCACTCGATCGCCATGGCGACGCTGCAGGAGATGTATCCCGAGCAGGCGCGGCTGCGGGGGTTCGGAAAGAACGCGCGGGTCATCGTGTCGGAGCCGCTCAGCGATCTGCCGGGCGCCTTCGTCGAGGTGCCCGAGGCGACGGTCGCGATCCTCGAGCAGGGCCAGTACCGGCACGAGCCCTTCCTCGCGAACGCCGAGTAGCGCGGGCGGCGCGGGCCTGGCATCCGGGGGATTCCCAGCCCGCAGTCGAGGGAGCTGGAGTACGCTCGGGGGGTATTCGTCCGCGGTACTGCCGCGCGACCAGCGAGTGACCTGCCAGGAGGTGCGATGTCGTCGAGCACGGCCCGCGCATCCGGCCGTTCCCGCATCGGCGCCGTGCGTCGCGCCGTCGTCGCACTGCTCGGCGTGGCCGCAGTGCTCGTAGGCCTGCTCGCGATGCACACCGCCGGGTCGGTCGCCGAGCACGGCACCGCCGCAGCGGTCTCGCACGGGCCGCATGCCGCGCCCGCCACGAGCGCCGGTGACGAGGTCGAGACGCATGCCTCGCATGCCTCTCTCGTCTCTGCGTCGACGGCGGAGCATCCCGAGATCCCGGCTCTCATCGCCCCGGTCGGCGGTGCCGTCGCCTGCGACGAGGACTGCATGAGTGCGCTGCGCGACTGCGCGCTCATGGTGGTGGGCTGCGTGATGCTGCTCGTGCTCATCGCGTTCGCGCTCATCGCCGGCGGGCCGGCCGTGTTCCGTCGACTGCTCGACCGCGGCGCCGCGCGCGTCACGACCTTCCTCCGGGTCATCCCGCTGCACCTGCATCGACCCGATCTCACCGTTCTCTCCATCAGCCGGACCTAGGCCGAACCCGGCGCCCACCCCGCGGGCGTGGCTTCGCCATGCCCGCGGGGAGTCACCTGATCGACCCCGACGAACGGAAGAACACTGATGCGAACTGCACGAAAGCTCCTGATCACGGCCGCCGCGGCGGCGGCCACCGCCCTCGCCCTCGCCGGCTGCGCCGACACCTCGATGGCGGGCATGGACCACGGCGAGGGGGCCTCGACGCCCGCGACCGACTCGGCCGCGTCGGCGGCCGGGGCGAACGGCGCCGATGTCGCTTTCGCGACGATGATGATCCCGCACCACGAGCAGGCCGTCGAGATGAGCGAGCTGCTGCTCGCCGAGCCCGAGCTCGGCGAGCCGGTGCGCGCGCTCGCCGAGGGCGTCATGGCGGCCCAGCAGCCCGAGATCGACCAGCTGCGCGACTGGCTCGCCGAGTGGGGCCAGGAGGAGGTCGGCATGGGCGGCATGGATCACGGCGACGGCATGATGAGCGAGGACGATCTCGCCGCGCTCGAAGCGGCTGCCGGCGCCGAGGCCGAGCGGCTCTACCTCGAGCAGATGATCGTGCACCACGAGGGCGCCGTCGCGATGGCCGAGGCCGAGATCGCCGACGGTGCGCACCCCGATGCGGTCGCGATGGCCGAACGCATCGTCGCCACCCAGTCCGACGAGATCGCGCTGATGCAGGAGCTGCTCGGCGCGAGCCCGCGCGGATAGCGGCGCGCCGCACCCCTCGCGCGCCGCGCAGACCCGACCTCACCTCGCACCGAACTTGGAGAACACTCCCATGACCACGCCCGACCCGAAGCCCCCGACGAGCGGGAGCGTCACCGAGGCATCCCGCCGCAAGCGGATCGTCTGGACGAACGTCGCCCTCATCGCCGCGTTCATCGCGATCGTCGCGCTCGCCTTCGCCCTGCTCAGGCCGCAGACGGCGCCGCCGGCGGTCGGCGACTCGTCATCTTCGTCGTCGTCGTCGTCTTCGTCGTCGGATGCCTCGGCCCCGACCGTGCGCGCCGACAGCCACGTACTCGGAGAACCCGGAGCGAGCGGGGTGACCGTCGTCGAGTTCCTCGACTTCGAGTGCGAGGCGTGCGGGGCGTTCTTCCCGCTCGTCGAACAGCTGCGCGAGGACTATGCCGGCGAGGTGACCTTCGTCACGCGCTACTTCCCGCTCGACGGGCACCTGAACTCGCGCAATGCCGCCGTCGCCGCAGAGGCCGCCGCCCAGCAGGGCGCGTTCGAGCCGATGTACGCCAAGCTGTTCGAGACGCAGGCCGAATGGGGGGAGCAGCGCGAGTCGCGGGCGCCACTCTTCCGCGAGTTCGCCGAGGAGCTCGGGCTCGACCTCGAGGCGTATGACGCATCCGTCGCCGACCCCGCGACGCTCGAGCGCGTCGAGTCCGACCGCATCGACGGCGTCTCGCTCGGCGTGCAGTCGACGCCGACCTTCTTCGTGAACGACGAGATGCTGCAGCTCGAGGCCTACGACGACCTCGCGGCGGGGATCGAGGCGGCGCTGGCGGGGTCCAGATGACGTCAGGCGTCGAGCGCGCCTGACGCGAGCGATGCGTCCGCGTGCCGAGGCGGTCCGTCCTGGGGCGGGCCGCCGTGCACGAGGCGCCAGAACTCTTCCTCGCGCTCGTTCGGAACGTGCGCGTCGGCCTCTTCGGAGCGCCGGCGACCGCCGAACGTCCCGTGAACCGCGGCGCTGATCTTCGAAAACATGCTGCCTCCCGTCGAGGAGACGCACGCGGGGCGGATCATGACGTGCGGCGGGCTGTTCGCATCGAGTCGGTCACGAACCGACCCCCGCTGTCGAGGGACACCCTCGTCAGGACACAATCACGACATGAGGACATCGGATCGCGGTGGCAGGCGACGGGCGACGCGGGTGGCGGCGGCCGGCCTGGCGATCGCAGGGCTGTTCGTCTTGGCGGGCTGCGCACCCCGCTCACCGGGCGGCGGCCCCTTCGGCGACGGCTCGCAGGCGGAGCGCGTGGTGAGAGGGATGCCCGAGGGGTGGACGGGGCCGGATCCCGACCTGCTCGACGGCGAACCGGTCGTCGGTTGGGTGAGTGACACCGAGTTCGGCGTGGTCACCATGGGCAGCAGCAGTTGCCCGGCGGTCGCGCGCGAGCTCGAGGTGCTCGGCGCACGCGAGGTGCAGATCGAGTTCGGTCAGTCGCCCAATGACCCGTGCACGGCAGACATGGCGGCGACCACGCACGTGTTCGAGCTGCCGCCCACGGTCGACGGGCGGCCGGTGACCGTCATCGTGAAGCTCGACGGTTTCGAGCCGGAGTTCGCGCTCGAGCTCGAGTAGCGCCGGTTCGTTCAGAGCCGATGACGGGAATCGAACCCGCGCTGTCTGCTTGGGAAGCAGAAGTTCTACCATTGAACTACATCGGCATGCGGCATCCAGAGGGTGCAGCGGTGACCATCGTAGCAAGGGTCTCGATACGCTTCGCTACTCGACCGGCTCGAGTGGGTCTCGAGACGCTTCGCTACTCGACCGGCCTTGGTGGGTCTCGAGACGCTTCGCTCCTCGACCGGCTGGAGCCCTCGGTAGGCTGGGCGGGTGCTTCTCTCGGATCGTGACATCAGGGCCGAACTCGACCTCCAGCGCATCAGGCTCGAGCCCTCCGACCCGTCGATGCTGCAGCCGTCGAGCGTCGACGTGCGGCTCGACCGGTACTTCCGGCTGTTCGACAACCACAAGTACCCCTTCATCGACCCGGCCGAAGACCAGCCCGAGCTGACCCACCTCATCGAGGTGAAGCCCGACGAGGCGTTCATCCTGCACCCGGGCGAGTTCGTGCTCGCCTCGACGTTCGAGGCCGTCACCCTGCCTGACGACGTCGCGGCGCGCCTCGAGGGCAAGAGCTCGCTCGGCCGTCTCGGCCTGCTCACGCACTCGACGGCGGGATTCATCGACCCGGGCTTCACGGGGCACGTCACGCTCGAGCTCAGCAACGTCGCGACGCTGCCGATCAAGCTGTGGCCCGGCATGAAGATCGGGCAGATGTGCTTCTTCCGGCTGTCGTCGCCCGCCGAGAAGCCGTACGGTTCGGCCGACTACTCGAGCCGCTATCAGGGCCAGCGGGGGCCGACGGCCTCGCGCTCGTTCCACAACTTCCACCGCTCCGACGTGAGCGTCACCGACGCCGGCGCGAAGGGCGAATAGCCTCCGACGGGTTGTCGCGGGGCGCCCGCGCCGCCGGATCATCCCGCACATCAGCGCGATCCACAAGGCGTTGCCGCTGCCGTCGCGCCGCGGTTCGATGGGGTGATCGAGCTGAGGAGGCCGATCACCGTGGACACGAGCACCATCATCTGGATCGTCGTCGGAATCGTCGTGGTCATCGCGATCATCGTCATCGTCGTGATGGCCACCAATCGGCGGCGTCAGGAGGCGCAGGCCGAAGCCGGTCGGCGCAAGGCGGCCGAGCTGCGGCAGAGTGCAGCCGAGACGGATGCGGCCGCGCGTCAGCGCGACGCCGACGCCGCCCGGGCGGCGGCCGATGCGAAGCAGGCCGAAGCGGCGGCGGCCGAGGCTCGCCTCGAAGCCGACCGGCTCGCCCAGGAGAGCGCCGAGCGGCAGTCCGCGGCCGATGAACTCCGCACCGAGGCGGACGAACGCCTCAGGAAGGCCGACCACGTCGACCCCGACGTCGCTGCCGAGGGCAACCGGGTCGCCGATGCAACCGCGACCACGACTGCGAGCGGCGAACGCGCGAACGAGAACGGGGCGAGCACCGACCGACCGGTCGCCGACCGACCGACCGGCGAGCCGCTCGGCCGGCATTCGGGCGGAAACGGCCCTGGCAACGGCCGCGTGCGCTGACGGCCGTCGACCCGGTTGATGCCCGCCGCGTCGCTCAGGCCGGCGGGCCGACTCGAGTTGCGAGCTCCGCGGCGTCGGCACCGACCGTGGCGCCGGCGCCGGCGCCCGCGCCCGCGGCCGCGGCCGCCGACCCTGCGAGCGCCGCGTCCGACGCGGTGAGGAAGTCGACGACGGCGTCGAGCGTCACGTCGGCGCGGAGCACCCGGTTGTGCCCGAGACCCTCGGTCGGCACCAGGCGGGCGCCGGGGTTCACGGCGAGCAGCCGCTCGGACTCGGCGTACGGCACGCGGCGGTCGCCGCGGTCGTGGACGAGCAGGAGTGCGGTCTCGGGTCGAAGGGGATGCCTCGCCGCCGAGTACCGCTCGAAGGGGTCGCCGCCGCCCGGGAAGAGTTTCGCCGAGAACCGCGCCGCAAGCGCGTCGCGAGTGGGGCGGTCGAGGCGGAGCATCTCGCCGAATCCCTCGATGAACGTCCGCGGGTCGGCCGCGCCGGCGATGGCGACAACCCGGTGGGCGTCGAGGCCGTCGTGCGCGGCCATGAGCGCTGCCAGCGCACCGAAGGAGTGACCGACGACCGCATGGAAACGGCCGTGGCGGCGCTGCAGTCCCTCCATCGCGTCGAGGTGATCGATGAGGTACGTGCCACGACCCGGTGAGCCGCCGTTGGCCGGGCCGTCGAACGCGACGATGCGGAAGCCCTCGCTGCGCAGCTCGCGGATGAGCGGTGCGAAGACGCTCGCGCGCGACTGCCATCCGTGGGCGAGCAGCACGGTCTCGTCGCCCGAGCCCCACTCGTAGCTCACCACGTCGACGCCGCGGCGACGCAGGCCGGGGATGTGCACGGAGCTGCGCCGGGCCGACTCGTGGGTGGCGCGATCGGCCGGGGCGACGGGCGTTCGCGGGCCGACGCGCATGAAGAGCGGATAGGCGAGCGCGCCACCGGCGCGCGGCGAGACCGCCCCGGTCAGACGGACTCCTGCGGCGACGGTGGAAAGGGCGGACATCTCGACTCCTCAAACAATACGAACGATCGTACTCACACTATACGAACGATCGTGCGTAAAATACAAGACATGGAGCAACACGACGGCCGACGCGCACGAGGCGACGCCTCACGACGACTCGTGCTCGACCGCGCCGTCGACCTCGCCTCGGTCGAGGGGCTCGACGGGCTCTCGATCGGGCGGCTCGCCGAGGCGGCCGAGGTGTCGAAGAGCGGGGTTGCGACGCTCTTCGGCAGCAAGGAGCGGCTGCAGCTCGCCGCCGTCGACGCCGCCGCCGAGCGGTTCACGCGGGTCGTCATCGAGCCGGCGCGCGTCGAACCGCGGGGCGTGCGGCGAATCGTCGCCCTGGTCGACCGGTGGATCGCCTATTCGCGGGACCGCGTCTTCCCCGGCGGATGCTTCTTCGCCGCCGCTGCGGCCGAGTTCGACGCCAAGCCGGGCCCGGTACGGGACGCACTCTCCCGAGCCCTCGACAGCTGGAGCGGCTACCTCGCGGCGTCGTACGGCTACGCCGTCGCCCAAGGCGAACTCGAGGGCGATCCCGCCCAGTTCGCATTCGAGGCGACCGCGCTGCTCGATGCGGCGAACACCCGCTCGGTCATGAGCGGATCGAGCGAGCCGTACGTCTACGCGCGGCGCGCACTGGTCGCCCGCCTCGCCGCGGCGGGCGCGGAGCCGGCCGTGCTCGAACGGCTCGCCGAGGTCGACGACCGAGTGCTCGCCTGACCGACTGAGTGCTCGCCTGACCGACTGAGTGTTACTCGCCCTGGGGAGCGAGCGCCGCGACGAGCGGGTGGTCGTACGCGAGCGCGCCCGTCTTCGCCGCGCCGCCCGGCGAGCCGAGCGGCGGCACGCCGCCGGGAGTCACCTCGAAGAACTCGACGTTGGCCTTGTAGTAGTCGGCCCACTCGTCGGGCAGGTCGTCTTCGTAGTAGATCGCCTCGACCGGGCACACCGGCTCGCACGCACCGCAGTCGACGCACTCGTCGGGGTGGATGTAGAGCGAACGCTCACCCTCGTAGATGCAGTCGACCGGGCACTCGTCGATGCAGGCCCGGTCCTTCACATCGACGCAGGGCAGCGCGATGACGTACGTCACGAGCGGGCGAGCGCGCCGTCGCGCGAGATCGACACCTGGTCTTCGCGGGGCACGACCTTGACGCGCTCGCGCACGACGCCCGCGTACTGCTCGGGAGCCTCGAACGACTCGCCGAGGCCGCGCTCGTGCGCGTCGAGCTCGAGCCATCCCTGCCAGGTCGTGTACTCGACCCCGCGCGAGGACAGCAGCTCGAAGATCTCCTCGCCGTCGACGGCGTCGACCACCGGAGCGGCGAGCACGCCCTCGTTCGCGTCGGCGACGAGGTTCGTGATCGTCTCGAGCGCGTCGCCCTTGGTGTGGCCGATGAGGCCGACGGGGCCGCGCTTGATCCAGCCGGTCGCGTAGACGCCGGGAATGGGCGAGCCCGAGGCATCCAGCACCCGGCCGCCCTCGTTGGGAATGACGGCGGCCTTCTCGTCGAAGGGCACGTCGCGGATCGGCGAGCTCGCGTAGCCGACGGCGCGGTAGACCGCCTGCACGGGGTAGTCGACGAACTCGCCGGTGCCCTCGACCGTGCCGTCGCCGACGGGGCGGGTGAGTTCGAAGCGCATGCCCTCGACGCGCCCGTCGCCCGTGATCTCGACGGGGGCGTGCAGGAAGTGCAGGTGCAGCCGGCGCGAGGCGGTGCCGGTGCCGGTCGAACCCGGTGAGGTGCGCCAGCCGTTGAGCGTGCGGGTCATGACCTTGACCTGGTTGTTCGAGGCGTGCAGCGCCTCGGCGTGGGCGTCGCCCTCGGCGCGCTCGAAGTCGGCGTCGTAGACCACGATGTCGACGTCGGGCACCTCGCCGAGCTCGCGCAGCTCGATCGGGGTGAACTTCACGTGCCCGGGTCCGCGGCGGCCGAAGACGTGCACGTCGGTCACGGGCGAGGCTTCGAGGCCGGCCACCACGTTCGCCGGGACATCCGTGGAGAGCAGGTCCTTCGGGTGCTTCGCGAGCACCCGTGCGACGTCGAGTGCGACGTTGCCGTTGCCGATCACGGCGATCGACTGCGCCTCGAGCGGCCAGCTGCGCGGCACGTCGGGGTGACCGTCGTACCAGGCGACGAAGTCGGCCGCGCCGTACGAGCCGGGCAGCTCGATGCCGGGGATGTCCAGCGGGGCGTCGCGCAGCGCGCCGGTCGCGAAGATCACCGCGTCGTAGCGCTCGGTGAGCTCGCCGACCTCGAGGTCGCGCCCGATCTCGACGTTGCCGATGAGCCGGATGTCGCCCGCGTCGAGCATCTCGTGCAGCGAGTTGACGATGCCCTTGATGCGGGGGTGATCGGGGGCGACGCCGTAGCGGATCAGGCCGTACGGCGCCGGCAGCGACTCGAACAGGTCGATCGCGACCTCGCCGCCCTGCTCGGCGACCTGGCGGCGGAGGATGTTGCCGGCGTAGATGCCGGCGGGGCCGGCGCCCACGATCGCGACGCGGAGGGAACGGGTCATTGCTGCGATGCCTTTCGGGTTGTGCTGGTGGAGAGCGCTTCGGGCGCGTAGGGGCTCAGGGCCACCACGTCGCCGACCACGACGACGGCGGGCGATCGGATGCCCCGGCGTGCCGCCTGCAGCGCGATCGAGTCGAGCGTGCCGATGGTGACGCGCTGGTGCTCGCCGTATCCATCTTCGACGATCGCGACTGGGCATTCGCCCCCGCGCTCGCCGCGGGCGAGGGTGATCGCCGAATTCGCGAGGGTGCCGATGCCCATGAGCAGCACCACGGTGTGGTCGCGGCCGCCGCCGAGCGACCGGATCTGCTCGTGCCCGGTGACGACCGTGAATGTCGTCGCGAGGCCGCGATGGGTGAGCGGGATGCCCGCGATCGCGGGGACCGAGATCGCGCTCGTGATGCCGGGCACCACCTCGACCGCGATGCCGGCATCGCGGCAGAAGGCGAGCTCTTCGCCGCCGCGACCGAAGATGAACGGGTCGCCGCCCTTCAGCCGCACGACCTGCTTGCCGTCGCGGGCGAGGGCGACGAGCAGGGCGTTGATCGCATCCTGCGGCACGGCATGATGCCCGGGCAGCTTGCCGACGTCGACGACCTCGGCGCGCAGCACGACGCCCTCGGCGGCGAGCCCGTCGAGCACGCCGCGGGCGCCGAGCCGGTCGGCGACGATCACGTCGGCGGCCTCGAGCGCGCGCAGGCCGCGGATGGTGAGGAGGCCGGCATCGCCGGGCCCGGCGCCGACGAGCACGACTCGCCCGGCGCTCATCGCGATGCTCCCTGCAGCAGGCCGCGGCGGCGGAGCATCCGGCGCTCGAGCGGGGCGAAGAACACCAGCTCGATGAGGATGCCGATGGCGAGGATCACGAGGATCGTCGACAGCACTCCGGCGAGATCGGCGAGCTCGCGGCTCTGGTCGAGCATCGAGCCGAGCCCGAAGCCGATCGTGCCGCCCACGGCGATGATCTCGGCCGCCATCAGCGAGCGCCACGAGAACGCCCAGCCCTGCTTGAGCCCGGCCACGTAACCGGGGAGTGCGGCGGGGAGCACGACGAGGGTCGCGAGGCGTCCCGGTCCTGCACCGAGCACCGTGCCCACCCGCCGCAGTTGCGGCGGCACCTGCTCGACGCCCGAGATCAGGCCGTTCACGATCGACGGCACGGCGCCCATCAGGACCACGAAGTAGACGGTCGCGTCACTGAGCCCGAACCAGATGATGGCGGCGGGCACCCAGGCGACCGAGGGCAGCACCTGCAGCCCCGAGATGATCGGGCCGACGGCGCGGCGCAGCGGCTTCACCTCGGCGAGCAGCAGGCCGAGCGGCGTGCCGACGACGACGGCGATGACGAATCCGAAGACGCCGCGTTCGAGGCTCGTCGCGACGGCGAGCTGCAGGCGGCCCGACTCCCAGGCCTGGCCGAGCGCCGCGGCGACGTCGAGCGGGCCCGGAACGATGTCGGGGCGCGGCTGGGCGATCACGACGTAGAGCTGCCACGCGACGACGAGCACGACGACGAAGAGAATGGGCGGCAGCACGCTGCGCGTGAAGACCTTCCAGGGGCCGGGGCGTTCGTCGGCGTCGGTCTGCAGGCGGTCGAGTCCCGCGGTGAGGGACTGCAGGTCCTCGGGCTCGGGCGCCGCGGCCGGCTCGAGGAGCTCGGGGAAGGGCATGGAACCGGCGGGGAGGTCAGGGGGACTCACCCTGGCGGGGGTCTCGATACGCTCCGCTACTCGACCTGCGGTCTCGACGGATCCGGTCGATCGAGTAGGGAGCGGAGCGACCGTATCGAGGCCACCTGCGGTCTCGACGGTTTCGGTGTCATGCGGCATTTCGGCGGATCTCCTTCCGCAGCTCGGCGGTGATCTCGAGTGAGAGCGCCGCCACTTCGGGCGACTCGATACGCCGGCCCTCGCCGGCGTCGATGCGCCACTCGCCGGCGACCCGGCCGGGGCGGCTCGACAGCAGGAGGATGCGCTGGCCGAGCCGTGCCGCCTCGCGCACGTTGTGCGTGACGAAGACGATGGTGCGGCCGGTCAGGCGCCACACCCGCTCGAGCTCCTCGTGCAGCAGGTCACGGGTGATCGCGTCGAGCGCCGCGAAGGGCTCGTCCATCAGCAGCACGGGGCGGTCCTGCGCGAGCGCCCGGGCGAGGGCGACGCGCTGGCGCATGCCGCCCGAGAGTTCGTGGGGGCGTTTCGCCGAGGCATCCGCGAGGTTGACGGTCGCGAGCAGCTCGAGCGCCTGCGCCCTGCGCTCGGCGCGCGCGACCCCGCGCAGGCGCAGCGCGAGCTCGACGTTCTGCGCCGCGGTGAGCCACGGCATGAGCGCCGACTCCTGGAACATGACCGCGGCGCCCTCGTGAGGTGTCGTGATGGTGCCCGTCGTCGGCCGGTCGAGTCCGGCGATGAGGTTCAGCAGTGTCGACTTGCCGCAGCCCGAGGCGCCGAGCAGGCAGACGAACTCGCCCGCCGCGACGTCGAGGTTCACGTCGTCGAGCACGACCGGGCCTGCGCCGAAGCGCTTGCCGAGGTGCTCGATGCGGATGGCCGTCTGCCCGCTCATGCGACTACTCCTCGCCGAGGCCGCCCGCGGAGACGGGCTCCTCGCCGGCCTCCTCGCGCAGCTCGTTCAGGATGCGGAGGTCGAACAGCCCGTCGATCGAGCCGTCCTTCTGGGTGCCCGCCTCGAGGCCGTTCGCGACGAGGTCGGCGAAGGTCTCGGCGTGCGGGTCGACCGAGAAGACGACGTGCTCGAGTGCGCGGTCGATGACCGCGTCGGCGAGCGGCTTGCCCGTCTCGGCCTCGATGCCCGCGTTGATCACGCCGGCGGCCTCGTCGGCGTTGTCGGCGAGCCACGCGACGGATGCCTCGTGCCCCTCGAGCAGCGCCCGCACCGTCTCGGGGTGCTCGGCGAGGAACTCGGCCCGCACGAGCAGCACCGTCGTCGGGAAGGCCCCTTCGCGCCACAGCTCGGCCTCGTCGACGAGCACGTGCGCGCCCGCGTCGACGATGAGCCGCGACACCCAGGGCTCGGGCAGCCATGCGCCGTCGAGCTCGCCCTGCTGGAACAGGGTCAGCGTCTGCGCATTCTCGGTCGGCGTGATGTGCACGTCGCCGCCGCCCTGCGTGTCGGTCTCGAAGCCCTCGTCGGCGAGCCAGGAGCGCAGCGCCACGTCTTGCGTGTTGCCGAGCTGCGGCGTCGCGAGGGTCGCCCCCGCGAGGTCGTCGACCGAGTCGATGCCGTCGCGCACGACGAGCGCGGCACCGCCCGTCGCGGCGCCCGCGACGATGTGCGCCGACTGCCCGCCCGACTGGATGAAGGTGTTGATCGACGGGTTCGGACCGATGTAGGTCGCATCGATCGCGCCGGCCGAGAGCGCCTCGATCGCGGCGGGGCCGGCGTTGAACACCGAGGTGGTGAGTTCGGTGTCGCCGAGGGCGTCTTCGAGGAGCCCCTCTTCGAGGCCGACGATCGCCGGAGCATGGGTGACGTTCGCGAAGTAGCCGAGACGCAGTTCGGCGGCGGGCGAGGTCGACGTCGCGGCGCCGTCGTTCGGTGCAGCGCCCGCGGCGGCGGAGCAACCGGCCAGCATCATCGCCGCCACTCCAAGAGCGGTGATCGTCAGGGTCTTGCGGGTGGTGCGGATGGTGCTGTTCACGGTTGTCGCCTCCTTACGGATCGTTGGTGCCTACTGTTCGGTGATGCCGGCGGCCAGGGTGCGGCCGTCGGACGGATGGATGACGAGGAAGGACCCGGCGTGCCGGTTCTCGCCGTAGGGCTCGAGGGGGAGGTCGGCGGCGACGCGGATCGTCGCCCGGCCGATGTCGTTCACCTCGAGCGAGGTAGCGGGCACGTGCTCGAGCGTGTCGAGGTCGCGCTTGGCGTCGATGGAGGCCACGAGACCCTGCACCGTCGTGGTGCCGTGCTTCACGAGCACGCGGGTGCCGGGGGCGAGGGGCCGCGGGTCGAGCTGGAACAGCTCGGCCTCGAACTCCCGCCTGGCCTCGGGCAGGGTGCCCGCCGCCGCGATGACCGCGCCGCGGGCGGCGTCGATCTCGTCGGCGAGGCGCAGCGCGACCGACTGCGGTGCGACGGCCTCGTCGAGGGATGCCCCGGCCTGGTCGATGCCCGTGACCGTGGTCTCGATGCCCGAGGGGAACACCGTGACGCGGTCGCCTACCCGTACCCGCCCCGAACCGATGCGGCCGGCGAAGGCCCGGTAGTCGCGGAATGCCTCGGCCCGCTCGGGGTCGTCGGCGACGTCGGGCGCGAAGCCGCCCTGCGGGCGCAGCACGAGCTGCACCGAGAGCCGGAACGGGTCGTACTCGGTGTCGAGCTCGTCGTGCGAGGGCAGCGACTCGAGCAGTTCGAGCAGGGCCGGACCGTCGTACCAGGCGGTGTTCGCCGAACGTTCGACGATGTTGTCGCCCTCGAGCGCCGAGACGGGCAGCACGTGCACGCCGTCGAGCCCGAGTTCGCCGGTGACGCGGCGCACCTCGGCCGCGACCTGCTCGAACGCGCCGCGGTCGTAGCCGAGCAGGTCGATCTTGTTGACCGCGACGATGACGTGCGGCACGCGCAGCAGTGCGACGACCGAGAGGTGCCTGCGGGTCTGCTCGAGCACGCCCTTTCGGGCGTCGATGAGCACGACGACGGCGTCGGCGGTCGTCGCGCCCGTGACCATGTTGCGCGTGTACTGCACATGTCCGGGGCAGTCGGCGAGGATGAAGCTGCGTGCCCCCGTCGAGAAGTAGCGGTACGCGACGTCGATCGTGATGCCCTGCTCGCGCTCGGCGCGGAGGCCGTCGGTGAGCAGGGCGAAGTCGAAGCCCGTGCCGGCGCCGAAGCCGCGCTCAGCCGAGGTGCGCGCGACGGCCTCGAGCTGGTCGGCGAGGATCGCCTTCGAGTCGTGCAGCAGGCGCCCGACGAGCGTCGACTTGCCGTCGTCGACGGAGCCCGCGGTGGCGAAGCGGAAGAGCGTCGCCGGTTGAATAGCGCCCGACGCAGGAGGACGCGTATCGAAACCCTCGGTGGTCGTGGTCTCGATACGCTCGCCGGCGCTCGCTACTCGACCGACGGTGGTGATGGTCTCGGTCATCAGAAGTACCCGTCCTTCTTGCGGTCCTCCATGGCGGCCTCCGAGATCCGGTCGTCGGCCCGGGTGGCGCCGCGCTCGGTCAGCGTCGACTGCGCGACCTCGCGCACGACGGCCGTCACGTCCGTGGCATCCGATTCGACCGCGCCGGTGCAGCTCATGTCGCCGACCGTGCGATACCTGACCAGGCGTCGCTCGACCAGCTCGTCGGGGCGGGGCTGCGAGACCTCGCCGACCGCGCGCCACATGCCGTCGCGGCGGAACACCTCGCGCTCGTGCGCGTAGTAGAGCGGCGGCAGCTCGATGCCCTCGCGCTCGATGTAGCTCCACACGTCGAGCTCGGTCCAGTTCGAGATCGGGAACGCGCGCACGTGCTGGCCGGGCGTGTGCCGGCCGTTGTAGAGGTTCCAGAGCTCGGGGCGCTGGTTGCGCGGGTCCCACTGGCCGAACTCGTCGCGCAGCGAGATGATGCGCTCCTTGGCGCGCGCCTTGTCCTCGTCGCGGCGTGCGCCGCCGAAGACGGCGTCGTGCCGGCCCGCCGCGATCGCGTCGAGCAGCGGCTGCGTCTGCAGCGGGTTGCGGGTGCCGTCGGCACGCTCCTGCAGGCGGCCGTCGTCGAGGTAGTCCTGCACGCGTGCCACTTCGAGCCGGAGCCCGAGCCGCTCGACCGTGGCGTCGCGGAAGGCGAGCACCTCGGGGAAGTTGTGGCCCGTGTCGACATGCAGCACGGGGAACGGCACCCGGCCCGGCCAGAACGCCTTAGCCGCGAGGTGCAGCACGACGACCGAGTCCTTGCCGCCCGAGAAGAGCAGCACGGGGCGCTCGAACTCGGCGACCACCTCGCGGATGATGTGGATCGCCTCGGCTTCGAGCAGCTCGAGCGTGTCGAGCTGAGTCGGTCGAGTAGGGAGCGCAGCGACCGTATCGACACCTGTCGACGTGGTCTCGATACGCTGCGCTACTCGACCGACATCGGTCGTCGTCTCGGTCATAGGTGCAACCCGCATTCCGTCTTGTCGAGGCCCGACCAGCGGCCGGATCGGGGGTCATCGCCCGCGGCGACGGGCTTCGTGCACGGCTCGCAGCCGACCGAGGGGTAGCCCTCGGTCAGCAGCGGATTCACCGTCACCCCGAACGCGCCGGCGTAGTCGATGAGGTCGTCGAAGCTCCAGGCCGCGAGCGGGTTGACCTTCACGAGGCCGTTGCGCTCGTCCCACGCGACGAGCGGCGTCGTCGTGCGGGTGGGGGCCTCGTCGCGGCGTACGCCCGTGAACCAGAGTTCGTATCCGGCAAGCGATCGCTGCAGGGGCTCGACCTTCCGCATCGCGCAGCAGGCGCCCGCGTCGCGGGCGAAGAGGTCCTTGCCGTACTTCGCGTCCTGCTCGGCCACGGTGAGCTCGGGCAGCACGTCGACGATGCGCACGTCGAGCGAGGCGGCGACGCGATCGCGCGTCTCGACCGTCTTCGCGAAGTGGTACCCCGTGTCGAGGAAGAGCACGTCGACCCCCGGCAGGGACTGCGCCACCACGTGCGGCAGCACGGCGTCGGCCATCGAGCACGCGACGGCCGCGGCATCCACCGAGAAGTTGCGCGCCACCCAGGCGACGACCTCGTGGGCGGATGCCTCGCCGTCGGCCAGGCTCCGGAGCTCGGCGTTGCCCGCCTCGGCGAGGGCGCGGAGTGTCGCGGCGTCGCGCTTCGCCGGTTGAGGAGGGAGCTCAGCGAGCGTATCGAAACCGGCGTCCGTGGTCTCGATACGGCGCTGCGCGCCTACTCGACCGGCGGACGCTCCGAGGTTGCGGGCGCTCATCGCAGCTCCTCCTCGTCGGCGCGATGGGCCCACTCGGCGAAGGTCTCGTCGACCGAGGCATCCCGCTGTTCGAGGAAGCGGCGAACGACGGTCTCGACGTAGTCGGCGAGGCCGTCTGCGGTGACCTTGAGGCCGCGCACGGTGCGGCCGGTGCCGGCCTCCTCGCGCGTGGCCGAGGCGAGGCCACCGCCGAGGTGCACCTGGAAGCCCGGCGTCTGGCCGCCGTCGCCGTCGGGCAGCAGCTGGCCCTTGAGGCCGATGTCGGCCGTCTGGATGCGGGCGCACGAGTTCGGGCAGCCGTTGACGTGCAGGCTGATCGGGTGCGGCAGGTCGATGCCCGCGAGGCGCTCCTCGAGGGCGATCACGGCGTCGGTCGCGGTCTGCTTCGTCTCGACGATCGCGAGCTTGCAGAACTCGATTCCCGTGCAGGCGATCGTGCCGCGGCGGAAGAGACTCGGACGGGCCTGCAGACCGAGTGCGTCGAGCTCGGCGACGAGCTGCTCGACGTGCTGTTCTTCGATGTCGAGCAGCACGAGCTTCTGGTGCGGCGTCGTGCGCAGGCGCCCCGAGCCGACGCGCTCGAGCAGCTCGGCGAGCCGGGTGAGCGTCGTACCCGAGATACGGCCGACGAACGGGGTCACGCCGATGTAGAAGCGCCCGTCGTGCTGGCGGTGCACGCCGACGTGGTCGCCCTGCGTGAGCGGCTTCGGCGCTGCGGGGCCGTCGGGCAGCGGGGCATCCAGGTACTCGGTCTCGAGCACCTGACGGAACTTCTCGGCACCCCAGTCGGCGACCAGGAACTTCAGGCGCGCCCGGTTGCGCAGCCGCCGATAGCCGTAGTCGCGGAAGATCGCGGTGACGCCGTACCAGACGTCGGCGACCCGCTCGGGCGCGACGAAGGCGCCGAGCCGCACCGCGAGGTGGGCATTCGTCGAGAGGCCGCCGCCGACCCACACGTCGTAGCCGATGCCGAGTTCGGGATGCTCGACGCCGACGAAGGCGACGTCGTTGATCTCGTGCACGATGTCCTGGCTCGGGTGCCCGGTGATCGCCGACTTGAACTTGCGGGGCAGGTTGGCGAGCTCGGGATCGCCGATGTACTTCTCCTGGATCTCGAAGATCTGCGGCGTCGGGTCGATGAGCTCGTCGGCCGCGATCCCGGCGACGGGCGAGCCGAGGATGACGCGGGGCACGTCGCCGCACGCCTCGGTGGTGCTCAGCCCGACGCCTTCGAGCCGCCGCCAGATCTCGGGCACGTCCTCGACGCGGATCCAGTGCAGCTGGATGTTCTGCCGGTCGGTCAGGTCGGCGGTGTCGCGGGCGAACTCCGTCGAGATCTCGCCGATGACGCGAAGCTGCTCGGTCGTGAGCTGGCCGCCGTCGATGCGCACCCGCAGCATGAAGAACTCGTCTTCGAGCTCGTGCGGTTCGAGCGTCGCGGTCTTGCCGCCGTCGATGCCCGGCTTGCGCTGGGTGTAGAGGCCCCACCAGCGGAAGCGGCCGTGCAGGTCGGTGCCGTCGATCGACGCGAACCCGCCCTCGGCGTAGATCGTCTCGATGCGCTCGCGCACGGCGAGCCCGCCGTCCTCCTGCTTCCACTGCTCGTTGGCGTTGAGGGGCTCGGTGCCGTCGACCTTCCACTGGCCGTTGGGGCGGTTGGCGCCCGGGCGGGCGGGGCGGCCTTCGGGGCGCGCGGGTCGCTCGGGCCGCTCGGCGCGCGGCGCGCGGGTCGTCTCGCTCAGCGTCACGGCTGCCTCCCGGTGGTCTGGATCACGACGGATGCCCCGCCGATGAGCCGACGCTAGGCGAGGGATGCTCGTGCGGCACGTTCGTGACGGCGGCCTCCGTCACGGTGCGTCACCGGCAGTCTCACGGCGCCGCATTGCGTCACAGTCTTGATCCGAATCCGTCGGTCGGGTACCGCCGCACCGCTTCCCCCTGTGGAGAACCAGCGGGATGCACCGTGCAGATCGGATACGCTCGGATTCCGTGCACGCCGGAGGGGGCAGATGAGCGACGTCTCGATCGAGAAGGAACTGCTCTCCACGATCTCGGCGCAGCTCTACGATGCGACCGACGCGCTGTCCTTCAGCAGCTACGTCCGCGTGCCCGGCGATGCCGGCCTGAACTCGACCGCCGCCGAGGAGGCGCTCGCCGCCGCCGCCCGCGAGCAGGCCGCATTGGCCGAAGTGCTCTGGGGGGTGCTGCGAGAACTGGCGGAGCGTCCGGTCGAGGTCGCAGAGCAGTTCGCGCTTCAGGATCGCGTGCTCGGCGAGACCCGCTGATGGGGTGGACCGACGAGAATCCCTCGGCCGGCGATATCGGCCGCATTCGCGCGGTGGCGCGCTCGCGGCAGGCCTCCGCCGACGACGTCGACGGGGCGCTCGGACGGCTCGACACCGCCGCGGCCACGGCGTCCTCCGACGGGTGGACGGGCGAGGCGCGGGAGAAGTTCCTCACCCTGGTCGCGGCGCCGCGCCCCGATCTCAGACGGCTCGCCCGCGGGATGGCGCATCATGCAGAGCACTTGAGCGGATACGCCGACACGCTCGAAGAGCTGCAGCACACCGAGCAGCGGTTGAGGGATCGTCGTGACGAGCTCGAAGGCGAGCGCTTCGCCGCCGGGTACCGGCTCGGCATGCTGACGTCGCCGGTGAGTGCTCGCGCAGCTTCGAGCGTGTCCGACGACGCCCGCGACCGCGCCCAGGAGCGCATCGATGAGGCCGAGGCAGGGCTCGTCGAACTCGAGGTCGAATGGCAGGAGCTCATCGAGGCGCGACGACGCGCGGACAGCACCCTCGTGTCCCACCTGGGCGACACCGTCGCGGGCGTGGGGCGCATCGACGATCTCGCAGTCTCGTCGTCCTCGGCGACCGGGCTGCTGGACGAGCTCGAGACGATGTCGCCGACCGACCTCGCCGTCCTGCTCGAGCTTCATCCCGAGCTCGCCGACAAGCTCCTGAAGGCGCCCCCGGGCGAGGTCGCCGCCTGGTGGGCCGGTCTGGCGCGCGGAGCGCAGCGCGCGCTGATCAGCGGGATGCCCGCCGTCATCGGCAATCTCGGCGGAGTGCCGTACCGGATACGCGACGTCGCGAATCGTGCCGAACTGGCGACGGCGATCGCCGAGGCCGACGCCGCCGGCGACGTTCGCCGTCTGGAGTCGCTGGAGGCGATCCGGAAGTCGCTCGGCGAACGTGCCGGAGTGCCCCGACAGCTCATCGCGTTCATCGACGAGGGCGATCCGCTCGCGGCCGTCTCGGTCGGTGATCTCGATGCGGCCGACGACGTCACCTTCAGCATCCCCGGCATGAGCACCACCGCCGAGAACATGCCGACCTGGGCTCGAGGTGCGCAGAATCTCTACGCCGAGCAACGAGCGGTCGCCGGCGACGCGCCGCGGGCCGTCGTCGCGTGGATCGGATACGACACCCCGCCGGTCCCGTTCGTCGGGAATCTCGACCTCGGGGTCGCCCAGAGCGGTTACGCCCGCGACGGGGCGACCCGATTGGTCGCCGAACTCGAGGGATTCACGGCGACACGGCAGGATCGAAGCGTGAACCTCTACGTCGTCGCGCACTCCTACGGCACCACGACGGCCGCCTACGCGCTCGCGACGACGGATCTCGGCGTCGACGCCTTCGTCTCGCTCGGGTCGGCGGGCATCGATCCGGCGATCGCCCTCGAGGATCTGCACGTCGATCACGCGTACGCCGGGCAGGCCCGAGACGTCATTCCGCTGGTCGAAGCCGGGAAGGGTGACGAGTGGGCCGGGATCGGACGGGACCTCAGCGGCCGCGCCAACCCGATCAGCCCGGGTTCCGGGTTCATCGCGTTCGGGGTGGACGGCGAGCCCGACGACGCGAACCAGCGCCCGGTCACGGCGCACGACCCGCTGATGCCGTACGACGCGACGGACGGGGCCGGCTATTTCGACGATCGCACGGAATCGCTCAGGAACGTCGCCCTCGTGACCACCGGCCGCGAGGCGGACATCAGCGAGTACGTGAAACCGGGGCTGACCATGACCGAACGCGGATATCTCACTCCCGGCCGCGGATACGGATGGACCGACCTCGGACAGGATGGCCCCCGATGAACCGCACGATTCCCGCCGCGATCGCAACCTGTTCGGTCGCACTTCTGACCGTGGCGCTGACTGCCGGATGCGCACAGCGAACGACCGATGGCGAGCAGACGATGACTCCAGAGCATTCCAAACAGGCACTCGTCGATCTCATGGCCTCGACGCGGGCGGTCATGGGGCTCGACGAGGCCGGCTGGGACGCTGCGTACGAGCTCGAGCCGGACCCCTGCAGCCTCTCGAACGACGAAGCGGGCGTTAACTTCGTCGACGCCCGGTACTGGGCCGGCGAGACCGACCCAGACCCGGCGGAGCTCGTCGACAAGGTGCGCGCCCACTGGGAATCGGCGGGGCTCGTCACCGACGTCGATGATCGCTCGAAGTCGGGAGACACGCTGATCTGGCTCACCGGGCGTGGCGGTCCTGTGGAAGGGATGGAGATGACGATCATCCCGGGTCAGGTCGCCCTCGACGGCGAGAGCGTCTGCGTCGTCGGCGAGTACTAGCGACTCGCGACGTGCCGCGAGCGCCCCTCCTCGGCCCGACGCTCGGATCACTTCTCGACCGCCGGCGGACCGCCCGCTATCGTGAGCGCATGCCGACCACCGCTGGTACCGGGATGCCCCTGCGCGACTACCGCGTCCACCGCTACGTCAACGCGTTCTGCCCGCGGTGCCACGAGGAGGACCCCGAGCGGCCGCTCGCCGAGGTCGCTCGGCTGTCGGGTTGGCTGGCGATCCGCGACGACCGCGTCTGGCTCGAGCGGGGCTGCCCGACGCATGGGCTCGTGAGCACGATGTACGACGAGTCGCCCGAGATCCTGAGCTACCTCGAGGAGTGGACGGCGCCGACGAAGGTGCACACGCCCGACCTGGCCGGCAACTTCAAGCCCGTGCCGTCGGCCTATGAAGACGGACTGCCCGAGATGCAGACGCAGCACACGTGCATCCTGCTCGAGGACCTCACCGACCACTGCAACCTGCGCTGCCCGACGTGCTTCGCCGAGTCGGGCCCCGCGGCGACCGCGGTCGCGCCGCTCGCCGAGGTGCTCGCCTCGGTCGACGCGAAGCTCGCGCGCGAGAACGACCGCATCGACGTGCTCATGCTCTCGGGCGGCGAGCCGACCCTCTACCCGTGGCTCGAGCAGCTGCTCGACCACCTCGTCGCGCGGCCGGTCGTGCGCATCCTGCTCAACTCGAACGGCCTGCGCATCGCGCAGGACGACGCCCTCGTCGCCACGCTCAAGAAGCACCGCGAGCGCGTCGAGGTCTACCTGCAGTTCGACGGCGAGAGCGCCGAGGCGTCCGCCTATCACCGTGGTGCCGACATCCGCCGCTTCAAGGACCGCGCGCTCGAGCGCCTGTCGGAGGCGGGCGTGTTCACGACCCTCACCATGACCGCCGCCCTCGGCGTCAACGACGGCGAGATCGGTGCGGTGATCCGCCGGGCGATGACGACGCCGTACGTGGGCGGCGTAACGATCCAGCCCGTGTTCGGCTCGGGCCGCTCGGCCGGGATCGACCCGAACGACCGGCTCACCCACACGGGCGTGCTCGCGCGGCTCGAGGCGCAGACCGGCGGCGAGGTCACCTGGCGCGACCTCACCGCACTGCCCTGCAGCCACCCGCACTGCTGCTCGGTCGGCTACCTGCTGCAGGACGACTCGGGCACGTGGAACTCGCTCACCGCGCTCGTCGGCCACGACCGCCTGAAGCAGTTCCTCGACCTCAACCCCGACCTCATCGCGAACCGAATCGCCGACAGCAACATCAACCAGGCCCTGAAAGACAGCGTGAAGCAGTCGCTGCTCGACCTGCTCAGCGAGCAGTCGTCGCTGTCGCACCCGTCGATCGGGTCGTTGTGGAAGGACATCTGCACCGGCTGCGACCTCGGCATCGGCACGCTCACCCAGCTTGCGACCTCGGCGCTGCCGGGCCAGCACAAGCGGCTGCGGCGGTTCCTCGGCGAACGCGTCAAGCGCATCACCGTGAAGCCCTTCATGGACATCAACACGATGATCGAGGAGCGCCTCACCCAGTGCTGCGTTCACGTCGCGACCGTCAACGCCGAGACCTCGGCGCACCAGTGCGCCCCGTTCTGCGCCGTGCAGGCGTGGGCGCCCCTCGGGCGCACGCGCATCTCGACGGCGACGGGTTCGGCTGGGGCATCCGCCGCTCGTGACGGGGCGGCAGGCGGCGCCGGCGCGGCCGGCGGTCGCCGCCGGCTGCCCGTGACGGTGGCGTGAGCCGAGGGCAGAGGGCAGAGGGCATGACGGGCGAGGGGACGGGCGCATGAGCAGCGCGGGCGACGAGTTCGGCACCTGGGATGCCTCCGGCCTGAACCGCTTCGACGAGGCGGTCGGTGCGCCGCCCACGGCCGCGCCCTACGACCCGCTGCGGCTGTGCGTCTTCGCGACGATCGCCCTCATCACCTGCGTCTTCGGCCCGATCGCGCTCGCCGTCTTCGCGGGCATCGCGATCGCCGGGTATGCGAAGGCCCGCAGGGCGGGCCTGCTGCGCTCGAAGTGCAAGCTCGGCGACACCCGCAACGTGCTCGCCTACCTCATCGTGCTCGAGGTGCTCGCGCTCGTCGCCGTGCCGTTCTGGGTGATGCTCTGGGCCGGCGTCTGGAGCTGATGCCGTGTATCCGACGTTGCAGGATCTCCTCGGCTGGGGCCCGCCGATCGACACGCACTCGGCGTTCGTCGGGTTCGCGATGCTCGCCGCCGGTCTCGTCTTCGTCGTCGAGTCGCGCCGCCGCGGCCAGACCGACGCCCGCGTCGCGGCGCTCGTGCTCGGCGCGCTCGCCGGGGCGGCGATCTTCTCTCGGCTCGGCACCTGGGCGCAGCACCTCGATCCCTCGCAGAACCTCGACCTCGTGACCCAGCTCACGCGCGGCAACGCCTCGGTGCTGAGCGCCCTCGTCGGCGCGTGGCTCGGCGTGCACGTCGCGAAGCGCATCGTGAAGTATCCGCTGCGCACGGGCGACCTGTTCGCCCCGGCGGTCGCGCTCGCCATGGCGATCGGCCGGTTCGGATGCCTCTTCACCGAGCTGCCCGGAACCCCGACCGGTGCCGGCTGGGGCATCGTGCTCGACGAGGCGGCGGCCGCGCGGGTCGGCGGCCCGGCCGGGGTGCCGCTGCATCCGAGCTTCGTCTACGAGATCGTCTTCCAGGCGGCCGCGTTCATCGCCCTGTGGTTCTGGTTGCGACATCGGCCGATCGCCGCAGGCGAGACGCTCACGATCTACATCGCCGCGTACGCGATCTTCCGGTTCTTCGTGGAGTTCGTGCGCGGCAACGAGGTCGCGTGGATGGGCCTGACCCGCCCGCAGATGTTCCTGTTGGTCACGATCCCGCTGCTCGTCGCCCGCCTCGCCTGGAAGGCGTCGCGCGGCCGGCTCGCCGCACAACCGGAGAGGATGAACGTCGATGGTGCCAGAACCTGATCAGCCCGACGCGCCCGAGGGGGAGCCCGAGCAGCCGACGTCGCAGCCGCCGACCGAGCCGACCCCGCCGGCGCCGCCCGCTGCGACCCCGCCGGCGCCGCCCGCTGCGACCCCGCCTCCCGACGTGCCGCCGCCCCCGCCGGTGCCGCCGGTGTACGGCCCGCCCGCGGTGCCGGCCGCGCCGCAAGGGCCGCCGGCCTACGGCGCACCGGGAGCGCCTCCCGCCTACGGCGCGCCGGGAACGCCGGGTGCGCCGGACGCCGGGGCGGCGAAGCCGGGGCTCAGCACCGGCGCCGGCATCGGCATCGGGGTCGGCATCGGCTGCGGCGCGCACGTGGTCGCGTTCGTGCTCATGCTCGCGACCGTGTTCGCGATGTCGACGACCGGCCCGAACGTGCTCGGCCTCGTCTGGCCGTTCGTGCTCGTCGCGCTCGCCGCGATCGTCATGCTCTTCTTCCCGAAGACGCGTGGCGTCGCGATCGGCATGCTCATCGTGGCCGCGGCGGCCTGGATCGTGGTGCTCGGACCCTGCATCGGCATGCTCGGCGTGTGACCGGCGTTCCCGTCAGCCCGCCGCGATCGCATGCTCGACCGCGGCGTCGTACCGGTCGAGCACGATCTCGACGAGCTCGGCCGGCGCCGCGGCATCGGGCACGAGCAGCGGCTCGGTGACGAGGTCGGCGCCGGCCGCCTCGGCGAGATCCTGGAAGTAGCCGGGCGCGAGCAGGTAGCTCGCGACGACGACGCGCGAGCCCGGGGCATCCGCTCTCGCCTGCGCGATCGCGTCGGGAAGCAGAGGCTCGGCCGCCGAGAGGAACCCGATCCGGATCTCGCGCCCCGTCGCCGCGGCGAGGCGATCGCGCATGTCGTGGCAGTCGCGCACCGCACGTGCGTCGCTCGATCCGGCGACCGAGAGCACGACGGTGTCGTCGGCGCGCGTGCCCGCCTCGGCGAGCCGGCGCGCGAGCACCGTCGCCAGACGATCGTCGGGTCCCAGGGCGCCCGCGAGCACGACCTGCCGGTCGCCGGTGGCCTCGACGGCCTCGGTGAGGTCGACGTGCACGTGGTACCCGGCCGAGAGCAGCAGCGGCACCACGACCCCGGGCTCGCCGGGCGGGAGCGACCCGAGCGATGCGGGCACGTCGGGCTGTTCGACGTCGACGTGCCCGAGGCGTGCGTTCGGCGTCGCATCCGGATGCCTCGTCGCGAGCGCCGTGGTCACCGCCTCGTGCAGCCCGCGCACCGCCAGTCGCCCTTCGGGCGAGGAGGTGCCGTGCGAGATGCCGACCAGGGCGGGAACGAGCGTCGTCATCGCACCATCGTCGCAAACCGTGCCTCCGAAGTCGCGCCGCATGTCGCCGTGCGACCCGCGGCCAGGCCGCGGCTCGGCCGCGCGCTTCGATCGCGGTGCTCGTGCACCTCGCCCTGGGCGTGGCGTTCCCCGTGCCGACTGCCGGGGCGTCCCTTTGGAGAACGTGTGGTCATGTGGTCATGTGGCCGCCCGCTGCGGAGGAGGAACACCCGGGCGGACTCGGATCTCAGATGCCGACCAGGGCGGGAAGGAGCGTCGCCGTCGCCTCGTCGTCGCAGACACCGGGCTGCATCGGCGCCGTGCGTCGTCGTGCGACCGCTAGCCTGCTCGCATGGCGACGATCCTGTTCTGCCCCGTGACCTTCAACCTCGCCGAGACGACTCGCATGATCCAGGTCGCGCGGGCACTCGACCCGGCGCACCGGGTCGTGTTCCAGGGCTATGAGACCGACTTCGTCGACCTCATCCGCGACGCGGGGTTCGAATACCTCGCCGGCGAGCCCGCCTGGAGCCGTGCCGAGCGCGACCAGGCGATCGCCTTCGACCAGGGGCACTCGTTCCGGAGCCCGTTCACCCGAGAGCTCGTCGGCGCGCGGGTGGAGCTCGAGCGACGTACGATCCGTGAGCTCGGTGCGGCGGCCGTCGTGACCGGGTCGAACCTCACCTCGTTCATCTCGGCGAGGGCCGAAGGCGTGCCGCTGTTCTACCCGGTGCCGTTCCCCCTCACCCGCCCGCAGGTCGCGCAGACGAAGCGGATGGGCTTCGTGACCGGCGCCGGGCGACTGGCACGGGCCGCCGACCGGGTGGCGACCGCCGCGTTCCGGTGGATCTACAACTCCGCCCCGCTCGCGCCGCGGGCGTTCACGAGCGTCGCGAAGGCGAACGGCGTGCCGCCGCTGCGCACCGTCTCGTCGCTGCTCACCGCCGACCGCAACCTCATCACCGAGATGCCGTGGGAGATGGACGGCTTCGAACTGCCCCGGGACTTCGAACTCGTCGGCCCGATCTTCGCGCACCTCGACGCGCCCATGCCCGCGATCGTCGCAGAGCTCGCCGCCGCGCCCGAGCCGCTCGTCTACCTCGGGCTCGGGTCGTCGGCCGACCGCAGGCTCGCGCTCGCCGCGGCCGAGGCGCTCGGCGGCCTGCCGGTCAACGTCGTCGCGCCGATCGGCCACTACCTCGAAGCCGGCGATCGCGTGCCGGCGAACGTGCACGTGACCCCGCTGCTGCCGGCGCACGAGCTGGGCGGACTCGTCGACGCCGCAGTGCTGCACGGCGGCCAGGGCACTGTGCAGACCGCGTGCGCGACGGGCGTGCCGTTCGTCGGCATGGGCCTCCAGCCCGAGCAGACCTGGCACGTGCGCAGTTGCGAGCGTCGCGGCAACGCGATCGCCGTACCGCCGAAGCACGTGGGTCGGCCCGAGTTCACGGCCGCGGTGCGGCGCGTGCTCGACGACCCGGCGATCCGCATCGCGGCCGACGAGGTGCGCGAGGCGTACCGCGGCGCCGACGGTGCGGCCGCCACTGCACGGCTGATCGAGCAGGCGGTCGTCGCGGGCGGGTGACCGCCCGAACCCGTCAGCGCCTCAGTCGCGCAGGTTCTCGAGCACGAGCGCCAGCGAGGTGTCGCCGCACGGCACGAGCGCCCCGCCACCCGGCAGCGCCGTGGCATCCGCCGGTGCACCGCCTTCGCGCTCGCGCAGCGGCGCGAGCGCCTCGCCGAGCCCGTCGAGGCGGAGCAGCGCGCCGGTGGCGCGGTGCGAGTCGGTCGAGGTGACGATGCGGCCCGACGCGTTCACCAGGGTGCACGGATACCCCGACTCGCGCACGACCGGCAGCAGCTCGCGTTCGAGACTCGCGACGTACAGGTCGGTGCCGACGACGCCGGCCATCTCGCCCGCGGCGCGCACGGGGGTGGTGATGGTCACCGTGTAGTCGTCGGTGCAGAGGTAGTCGACGTAGGGGCCGGTGAGGTGACGGGTGCCGGTGCGGGCGGGCACCCGCCACCACTCGAGCACCGTGTAGTCGCGGAACTGCTCGGCGTCGGGGTCGCTCACCGCATCGAGCCGGCGCAGGCCCTGCCCTTCGCCGGCACCGAAGGTGTTCGCGCCGCTGAGCCACCACGCGAGGTGCCAGGGCGCGTCGGCCAGGTAGCCCGGCGCGGCGACGAACCCGGCACCCGTGATGAGGCTGCCGGGAGCCTCGAGTGCGGGGCCGACGAGTTGGGCGATGCGCGGGTCGAGCCGAGCGGCGCTGGGTGTCGCGACGGCCAGGAGCTCGGCTTCGATGCGGTCGCGCCAGCGATCGATCATCGTGAAGACGGGATCGATGGTCGAGGCGATGCGCGCAGCGATCTGCAGCGCGGAGACGTCGACGGTGACGGTCATGGCCTCGGTCCTTTCTGTGGGGGAGGTGGAACGGGAGCAGGGGACGGGGGACTGGAGAACGGGACTGAGGAGAAGGAGGGGCGTCGAGCGTCGGGGGAGGGTGGTCGAACGCGGTGCCGCCGGATCGCCGTCGCTACGGCAGGGGAGCCGGGGTCTCGAGGCGGACCTTCTCGTCGATGAGCCACTCGACGGCCGATTCGATGTGGGCGGTCGTGGCCCGGCGCGCGTCGGCGGGATCGACCGAGCGGATCGCCTGGATCACATCGAGCCTCGTCTTCCTGCTGCGGTCACGATACGCCTGTTCGCGCATGCACAGCCAGAGCAACGGCCCGGCCTCGGCTTGCAGTCGCAACTCCTCGTGCACGAGGCGGGGCGACTGGCTGACCGCGGCGATCTCGAGCTGGAACCGCCCGATCGCGCGCCGGGCGCCGCCAGCAGACATGAGGTCGGCTCGGGCGTCGATGTCGGCGAGGCTCGCGAGGTCGTCGTCGCTGGCCCGGTCGGCGGCGACCTCGGCCGCCATGCCGGCGATCGCGGCGTAGTGCAGCGAGAGATCGCGCAGTTCGATGCGGCTCAGCGCGCGCACCCGTTCGTCGAGCATCCGCACCGCGGCATCGCGGTCGTGCGTCACGAAGCTGCCGCCGTCGCGGCCGCGTCGGGTGAGCACGAGCCCCTTGTCGCGCAGTGCGACGAGGGCCTCGCGCGCGGTGACGACGGCGACGCCGAGGCGCTTGGCGAGCTCGGATTCGCTCGGCAGCCGCTCGCCGTCGCGGAGCACGCCGGCGACGATCGCATCGGTCAGCCGCTGCTCGACGAGCTCGGCGCGGCCCGCGCCGTCGAGCGGTGAGAACACGACGGCGTGGGTGGCATCGGCGCGGCTGGTGGCCTGCGGCATCCGACCTCCTGTGCACGTGTCGCTTCGGATCTGTGACATGACCGTAACACGGGGGTCTGGACATTTACATCTGGAGTCATATGATTTGGAACTGACGAACATCTGGAACCAGATGTTTGAACGTCGTCAGCATCGAAGGAGATGTCATGACCCAAGCGCAGCCGGCGATCCGGCTCACCGGGCTCACGAAGGAGTTCGGCGCCGTCACCGCCGTCGACCACGTCGACCTCGAGATCGCCGCGGGCGAGTTCTTCTCGATGCTCGGCCCCTCGGGCTCGGGCAAGACCACGGTGCTGCGACTCATCGCCGGATTCGAGCAGCCGACGGGCGGCGTCATCGAGCTCTTCGGCGAGGATGTCACGAAGCGCGCCCCGTTCGACCGCGACGTGAACACGGTGTTCCAGGACTACGCGCTGTTCCCGCACATGAGCGTGCTCGACAACGTGGCCTACGGCCTGCGGGTGCGCGGCCTCGGCAAGAAGGAGCGCAACGAGCGGGCCCGCCGCGCGCTCGCGAGCGTGCGGCTCGAGCAGATGGCCGACCGCAAGCCCTCGCAGCTCTCGGGCGGCCAGCGCCAGCGCGTCGCGCTCGCCCGCGCCACCGTCGTGCAGCCGAAGGTGCTCCTCCTCGACGAGCCGCTCGGCGCCCTCGACCTGAAGCTCCGCGAGCAGATGCAGGTCGAGCTCAAGCAGATCCAGCGCGAGCTCGGCATCACCTTCATCTTCGTCACGCACGACCAGGAGGAGGCGCTCACCCTCTCGGACCGCATCGCCGTCTTCAACGCCGGCCGCATCGAGCAGCTCGGCACGCCGGCCGAGCTCTACGAGCGGCCCGTCTCGCGCTTCGTCGCCGACTTCGTCGGCACCTCGAACCTCTTCGACCCCGAGCACTCGCTCGCGCTGCTCGAGCGCGAGGGCCACCACTCGCTGCGCCCCGAGAAGATGACGGTCAGCGCCGAGGTGCAGCACGGCGACGGCGTGCGGAACGCCGCCGGCACCGTCGTCGAGGCGATCTACCTCGGCAGCGGCGTGCGGCTCGTCGTCGACCTCGACGCCGGCCCCCGCGTGAGCGTCCTCGAGCAGAACGTCCGCGGCCGGGTGCACGACGACGAGCACGGCGACCGGGTCGTCGTCTCGTGGCACGACGGCGACGTCGTCGCGGTCGACGGCACCGCCGTCGGCCCCCAGAACCCGACGCCGACCGCCTCGATCGGCGCCATGCTCCCCGGCACGGCCGGTTGAGGCATCCCGAACTGCACCACCAAGAGAAACAGGAGAGAACCATGATGCGAATGCGGAACGCGCGACGAGGCGCGACCGTCGGACTCGCGATCGCCTCGGTCGCGCTGCTCACCGCCTGCGGCACCTCGGGCGGCGGAGGCGGCGGCGACACGAGCGGCGACGCCGCGACCGAGCTCGGCGAGACCGAGGGCCAGATCTCGATCCTGGCGTGGCCCGGCTACGTGGAGGACGGCTCGAACGACCCGAACGTCGACTGGGTCACGCCCTTCGAGGAGGAGACCGGCTGCGAGGTCACCACCAAGACCTTCGGCACCTCGGACGAGGCCCTCAACCTCATGAAGACGGGCGACTACGACGTGGTCTCGGCCTCGGGCGACGCCTCGCTCCGGCTCGTCGCGGGCGGCGACGTCGCCCCCGTCAACACCGACCTCCTCGAGAACTACGACGGGATCTACGACTTCCTCAAGGACCGCGACTGGAACACCGTCGACGGGGTCAACTACGGCGTGCCGCACGGCTACGGCGCCAACCTGCTGATGTACAGCACCGACGTGTTCACCGCCGAGCCCACCTCGTGGGACGTCGTGTTCGACAAGTCGGGCGACTACGCGGGCAAGGTCACCGCGTACGACTCGCCGATCTACATCGCCGACGCCGCGATGTACCTCATGGCGCACCAGCCCGACCTCGGCATCGAGAACCCCTACTCGCTCGACGAGGAGCAGCTCGCGGCCGCCGTCGACCTCCTCAAGCAGCAGCGCGAGAACGTCGGCGAGTACTGGTCGGACTACCTGAAGGAGATCCAGGCGTTCCAGACCGGCGACTCGGTCGTCGGCACGAGCTGGCAGGTCATCCAGAACGTGCTCGAGTCCGAGGGCGCCGCGACCGCGGTCACCCTGCCCGAGGAGGGCGCCACCGGATGGTCGGACACCTGGATGATCTCGTCGCAGGCGAAGAACCCGAACTGCGCTTACGCGTGGCTCGACTACATCGCGAGCCCCGAGGCGAACGCCGCCGCCACCGCGTACTTCGGCGAGGCGCCCTCGAGCGACGCCGCGTGCGACTTCCGCGACGACTGCGAGGCCTACCACGCGGGCGACGAGGACTACGCGTCGCAGATCTGGTACTGGACCACGCCGATCGAGGACTGCATCGACGGGCGCACCGACGTGCAGTGCACCGACTACGCGGCCTGGACCGCGGCCTGGCAGGAGATCAAGGGCTGACGCAGCCCGACCGACGGGGCGGCCCGACTGCCGGGCCGCCCCACCCTCCGTACGAGACGACAGGACACGCATGACGACGAACACCCGGGTCACCGCGCCCGCACCGGCGCGCCCATCGGTCCCGCGCCCGCGGCGGACCCCCGCGCGCGCGGCCTCCGTCTTCCTCAGCACCCACCCGCGCACGCGCCTCGCCCTGCTGCTCAGCGCCCCGCTGTTCTGGCTCGGCATCGTCTACATCGTGGCGCTCGTGCTGCTGCTCGTCACCGCGTTCTGGTCGGTCGACAGCTTCACGGGCGACATCACGACCGAGTTCACGCTCGACAACATCATCGAGGTGCTGACGGGCTCGCTGTACCAGACGGTCACGGTGCGCACGGTCGGCGTGGCCCTCGCCGTCACGCTCATCGACGTCGCCCTCGCGCTGCCGATCGCCTTCTTCATGGCGAAGGTCGCCACGCCGCGCATGCGGCGGGTGCTGCTCATCATGGTGCTGACGCCGCTGTGGGCCAGCTACCTCGTCAAGGCGTACGCGTGGCGCTCGGTGCTCTCGCAGGACGGGATCCTCGAGTGGCTCGTCGCGCCGTTCGGCGGCGAGACCATCGGCTACGGCCTCCCGGCGACGATCATCACCCTGTCGTACCTCTGGCTGCCGTACGTGATCCTGCCCATCTACGCCGGGCTCGAGCGCGTGCCCGACTCCCTGCTCGAGGCCTCCTCCGACCTCGGTGGACGCACCTGGCCCACCCTCAGGCACGTGGTGTTCCCGCTCGTGCTGCCGGCGATCATCGCGGGCACGATCTTCAGCTTCTCGCTCTCGCTCGGCGACTACATCACGGTCAACATCGTCGGCGGTGCGAGCCAGATGCTCGGAAACCTCGTCTACACGAACGTCGGCGCGGCGAACAACCTCCCGCTCGCGTCGGCCATCGCGCTCATCCCGATCGTGATCATCTTCGGCTACCTCTTCCTCGTGCGTCGCACCGGCGCCCTCGACAACCTCTAAGGGGCGAACGCATGCGACTGTCGCGGCCTTTCCGCATCACCCTCGGCGTCATCACCACGGTCATCCTGGTGGTCGTCTACGTGCCCCTCCTCGTCGTGCTCGTGAACTCGTTCTCGACGTCGACCTCGCTCACGTGGCCGCCGCCGGGCTTCACGCTCGAGTGGTGGGGCAAGGCGTTCCAGAGCGCCGGCGCCCTCGACGCGGTCGGCACGAGCATCGTCGTCGCGCTCGTCGCGACGGCCGTCTCGCTCGTGCTCGGCACGCTCATCTCGCTCGCGCTCCAGCGGTTCGAGTTCTTCGGACGCGAGGCGATCAGCCTGCTCGTGATCCTGCCGATCGCCCTGCCCGGCATCATCACCGGTATCGCGCTCAACAACTTCTTCCGCACGATCATGGGGGTGCCGCTCTCGATCTGGACGGTCGTGATCGCCCACGCGACGTTCTGCATCGTGACCGTCTTCAACAACGTGATCGCGCGGCTGCGCCGCCTCGGCCTCAACCTCGAGGAGGCGTCGGCCGACCTCGGCGCCGGCGTCTGGACGACGTTCCGGCTCGTCACCTTCCCGCAGCTGCGCTCGGCGCTGCTCGCGGGCGGCCTGCTCGCGTTCGCATTGAGCTTCGATGAGATCATCGTGACGACGTTCACCGCCGGATCGGGGGTGACGACGCTGCCGATCTTCATCCTGAACAACATGTTCCGGCCGAACCAGGCGCCGATCGTCTCGGTGATCGCGGTCGTGCTCGTGCTCGTCTCGATCATCCCGATCTACATCGCCCAGCGGCTCTCGGGGGAGGAGCAGCGGCGCTGAGGCATCCGTCGGTACCGACTCAGGGGGTCGGAAGCTGCTCAGGACGAGCAGGGGGAACGCGTCCTGAGCAGCTTCCGATCACCTGATACGCATCGGATGCCAGGCCGCGAAACCGCCTCCTCGTCGGTCAGAAGCTCGTGACGAGGTCGCCCAGCACGGCCGTGAGCTTCGTCGGGTCGGTCGCGTCGTAGAACTGCGCGCCCGTGGCCGTCGAGATCTCGCGGAGGGTCTTGGTGTCGGCGTTGGCGCCGTACGCGAGCGTGAAGACGAGCACGGGGGTGTCGTCGCGCAGCCGCTCGAGGCCCGCGAGCATCTGCTTCTTCGAGGTCGGGCTCGGCCCGAGCGTCTCGTTCTTGCCGTCGCTCAGGAGCACGATCGCGTTGATGCGCTCAGGGTCCCAGTCTTCGCCGCGCTGCTTCGCGAACGTCTCGATCGCCGTGTACAGGGGCGTGAACTCGACGGGTTGGAGAGCGCCGAGCGCGTCGAGGAACTTCGTGCGGTCGGTTCGTGCATCGGCGACGGGGCTCACGAGACCAGGGGTGACCGGCCCGTCGTCGACGGCGCTGAACGCGGCGAGGCCGATGTTGTCGCCCTTCGAGAAGTGGCCGAGCGCCTTCTCTATCGCCTGCTTGGCCGCGGCGAGCTTGGTCTCGCCGGTCGGGATCTTCTCCTCCATGGAGCCCGATACGTCGACGAGGAACAGTACCTGGGCGCGCTTGCGCACGTCGGGGAAAGTGCTGTCGATCGCGGCGAGCACCTCGCGGCCCGGGAAGGGGAGAGCGCCCGACGGACGCTGGGGCAGGCGCCCGACCTCGCTGACGATGGGATCGAGCGCACCGTTCAGGTCGTGGTGGCCGGAAGCGCGCACGATCTGCTGGCCCTGCTTCGTGCCCGCGAACTGCAGGAGGTCGCGTGCCGCCTCCTTCTCGGCTGCGTCGACCCACGGGCCGTTGAGCACGGTGAGGGGGTTGTCAGCGACGTAGTACCCGTCGCTCGGATAGATCGGCACGAGCTGCTCGCCGGGCGGGGTCGATTCGGCGCGGCTCACGCCGTCGGAGCTCGTGATGCCGCGGTTGTAGTCCCAGACCGTCTTCTCGTCGACGATGACCGCCGAGAGGAAGTCGGCGATCGAACCCTGCTTCTCGGACGCGCGAGCCTGGGCGAGGAAGCGTTCGGGCGTGGCCATGTAGTGGCTGGTGGCGAGCTCGTCCTGCCGGACGGCGTTCGTCACCTCGGTGTCATGGATCTGGCTCGTGGTGAGCTCGGCCAGACTCCCCGCTTCGGCGCCGAATTCGGCGAGCATGGCGGCCTGGCCCGAGCTCGCCATGAGCGGGCTCGTCTTGCCGAGCTTGAAGGTGCCCCACTCGGGGTGGTCCATCCAGCTCCAGGTGGCCTCGTCACGTGCGGCGTTGAACACGTCGTTCCAGCTCGGGGGCGTCTCGCTCCAGCCGATCGCGTCGGCGAGCGGCTGGGGCATCGCGAGCACGATCGCCGAGGAGCCGATGCTCGTGCCCTCGGTGGGCACGTTCTCGGCCCCGCCCGCGTCTTGCGCGACGGCGAGCCAGGAGCTCGCATCGGGCAGCCAGACGGTCGGCTTGTCGTCGGCGGCGACGCCGGGGAAGCCGCCCGCCGCGTCGGTCGCGGCCGTGCCCGAGACCGCCTTCGTCGCGACGGCGTCGACGCAGCGTCCTTCGACGCTGCGCGGCTGCGCGTTGTAGCCGTCGACGAGGCGGGTCGCCAGCTCGGCGTTCTCGTACGACGAGAGCACGTTGAGCGAGATGCACGGCTTCTTGCCGTCGTGGGCCGACGGGTGGTCGGAGGGGAAGATGCCGGGCTCCGCGGTCATCGAGGCGGTCGGCGTCGAACCGACCGCACCGCCCTGGCCGGTGAGCACGACCGCGGTCGCGACGCCGCCGCCGAGCAGCACCATCACGACGGAGGCGGCGGCGATCACCCACACCCGGCGCCGTCGATGCCGCCGATGCGATCGATCGCGGCGCGGCGTGCCGTCGGCGCTCACGGCCGGCGACCTCGCGCACCGTGCAGCGGTGCGGGGCCGGTTCGGGGGCGCGCCCATGCCGGACGGGGGGCCGGCGTCGGCGTGCAGATGACGAATGCTTCGGGCATCATGCGTCCTGGGGTGGTAGGGGGTCAGGCGATACTATCCTGCGGCGGCCCATGAGCCAACGGGTATTCTCAGCGGCTCCCCTGGCGTGGTCGAGATCAGGTCACCGGCAGGGGCCCTGGTGGTCGGCGAAGCGCTGCGGATGGGCGCACGGGGCGCCGTGGCCGAGGTCGCCGCGGGCAGGGCGGTGGTGGTGCTCGTGTCGAGGGTGCTGGTGGTGCTCGTGCGGGTGACCGTTGAAGTCGCGGTGCCCGTGCCCGCGGTGCCCGTGCCCGTGGTGCCCGTGCTCGTGCCCGTGCTCGTGGTGCCCGTGTCCGTGCCCGTGCTCGTGCCCGCGACCGCGGTGCTTCTCGCCGCGGCGGTGGTGCCGGGGCATCCGCTCGCCCTCGGACCAGCCGAGTTCGCGGGCGATCGCCTCGAGGGAGTCGAGGGTGGTCTGGAAGTCCTCGGGCGTCACGGAGCCCGCGACACGCGAGCGCAGCGCGGTGACGCGCTCGAGGAGCGCAGCGTACGACGCCTCGCCCTCCTCGGTGAGGCGCGGTGCGTCGGGCTCGTCCGTGACCCAGCCGCGCTCGACCAGGGGTGCGAGGCGGTCGGGGTGCGCGGCGATCTTGTCGCGCAGGCGCGCGTCGTCGACGGTGCCGGCGATGACGTTGAGCCGTCGCCAGTCGCGTCGGGTGATGCCTTCGTCGGCGAAGAGCTCGAGCATGGCGTCGTCGAGCTTGCGGTCGACGACGCGGAGCCAGTAGCCGATGGGGCGCTGGGCGGGGGTGGGGTGCTGCGTGTTCTCAGGGGAGGTCATGGTGGTTCCTTTCGTGACGCGACGCGCGTCGGGGTCGGCGGCTCTGGCGGCGCGCCGGTGCTGCGAGTTCCTCCGCGCCGATGGAGCGGGCGGTCGGAGACTCCGGTCGATTGCATGTCGCATGACATGTATATGTACAATGACATACATGAATGACGGCCGTCAAGTCCCTCCCGGCGAACACCCAGCTGCGGGCGACCCCGAGGCATCCGACCCGGTCGCCGCCGTCGAGGCGGCGCTCGTCGCGATGCGACGCGACGCGGGTCGCCGCCGGCTGCAGCGCCGCGGCGAGCGCGGCGGGCCGCACCACGGGCACGGCCCGCACGGCGACCACCACGGGCACCACGACCACGCGCACGAGCACGAAGCGGATGCCGCGGGCCGGCCTCATCGCCGAGGCCGAGGCGGTCCGGGGCTCGCGCAAGCGGCGCGCTTCCGGCTGCTCGACGCGCTCGAGGCGGCGCCGCAGCCGCCGTCGGTCGGGCAGCTCGCCGAGGCGATCGGCGTCGACCAGCCTCGCGCGAGCCGGCTCGTGCAGGCCGCCGTCGAGGCGGGGCACGCCCGCCGCGAGATCGACCCGGCCGACGCGCGCCGCAGCGCGATCGTGCTCACCGCAGCCGGCCGGCGCGTGCTCGCCGGCGCCCGCGACACCCGCCGCGGCGCCGTCGAGACCGCGCTCGCCGGGTTCAGCCCCGAGGAGTCCGCCGAGTTCGCCCGGCTGCTCACCCGCTTCGTCGCCGCCTGGCCGCGCGACTGATCACGTGGGCAGCGGGCCGGGCGCCGCTCAGCGCTGCGCTTCGGGCACCTTCACGTAGAGCATGAGCACGAAGCCCGCCGCGATCACGAGCACGATGCCGAGCACACCCCAGTAGGTCGCGCCGAACAGCGCGATGAAGAGGGCCCAGAGCATCGGCGAGAGGAAGCTCGCCGCGCGCCCCGTCGTCGCGTAGAGGCCGAAGATCTCGCTCTCGCGGCCGGCGGGCGTGACCCGGGCGAGGAACGACCGCGACGCCGCCTGCGCAGGCCCCACGAACAGGGTGAGCACGAGGCCGAAGATCCAGAAGACGAGCTTGCCCGAGTCGTGCAGGAAGAAGACCAGCATTCCGGCCACGATCAGGCCGCCGAGCGCGGTGAGGATGACGGCGCGCGGACCGAACCGGTCGTCGAAGCGGCCTGCGACGATCGTCGAGACACCCGCGAGCAGGTTCGCCGCGATGCCGAAGATCATGACCTCGTTCGAGCTGAAATGGAACGCGACCGCGGCGATCACCGCGCCGAAGGCGAACACGCCAGCGAGTCCGTCGCGGAACACCGCGCTCGCAAGCAGGAACCAGAACGTCGGACGCGAGTCGCGCCAGAGCGCCGTGATGTCCTTCGCGAGCACGACGTAGCTGCGCCAGAACGAGACCCGCTCGCCGCGCGGTGCGGGCGGCGCCTCGGGTACGTAGACGAGCACGGGCCACGCGAAGATCACGGTCCAGATGGCGCAGCCGACCGCGATCACCCGGAAGGCGAGACCGTTGTCGGTCGGCATGCCCCACCAGTCGAAGCTCGTCGCCACGACCACGAGCACGAGCGCCACGATGCCGCCGATGTAGCCGAGGCCCCAGCCGAGGCCCGACACCTTGCCGACCGTCTTCGGGGTCGAGACCTGCACGAGCATCGCGTTGTAGTTGACGCCCGCGATCTCGCTGAAGACCGTGCCCGCCGCGATGAGCGAGATGCCGAGCACGAAGTACGCGGGCGAGCCCTCGACGAAGAACAGCGCGAGCATGCACGCGACGAGCGCGGCGGTCGCGCCGCCGAGCCAGACCTTGCGGCGGCCCGCGACGTCGGCGCGCTGGCCGAGCACGGGCGCGAGCACGGCGATGAGGATGCCGGCGATCGTGATCGCCCAACCGAGGCTCGAGGCGAGCTCGGCGAGTCCGCGTTCGTAGGCGGGATCGTCCTCGCCGAGCGCAGCGACCGCCGGATCGAGGAAGGTGCCGCTCGTGAGGTAGATCGCGGTGAAGACGAAGGTGAGGATCACCGAGTTGAACGGCTGCGTCGCCCAGTCCCAGAGCGCCCACGAGACGACCTGGCGGCGCGGCACCTTGCGCCCCTCCTGCCGCTGCAGCCCCATCACGCGGATGGCGCCGCTGTCGGCGGTGGCGGGCGGAACGCTGACGGCGCCGTACGCGTCGTTCGCGCCGTGCTCGGTCGGGTCGGTCATGGGGGCAGTCTCCCGGCATCCGGTGAACGGGTGGTGACGACGCGCACCGGGGGCCGATCCGCGTCGATCGAGTTGCACACTACCGCGCCGCAGGGCGGCGAGGCATCCACGACGTCGCCTCGCTCGCCCGCGCGCCGCCGGCGCTCACATCGCGACCATGCCGACGAGCTCGCCGAACAGCTCTTCGGGGTCGCACTCGAGCCGCTGCCGCGTGAACCACGAGCACACGTTGACGCAGTCGCGGTGCAACAGGTCGAAGCCCTGCGGGTTCGAGACGAGGTCGACGACCTGGGGCAGATCGATCGCGACCACCCGCCCCTCGTGCACGAGCAGGTTGTACGGCGAGAGGTCGCCATGCGCGAGCCCCGCCGCGGCGAGCGTGTGCATGAAGCCGACGATCTGGTGGAACAGCTCGCGCAGTTCGTCGGGCGTCGCCCGCACCTGCGCGAGCCGGGGCGCTGCGACGCGGCCGTCGCCGATGAACTCCATGAGCACCTCGGTGCCGCCGACCTGCACCGGATACGGCACGGCCGCGCCGAGTTCGGTGAGCCGCGACAGCGCCTCGAACTCGGCGTACGCCCACTGCACCCGCGCGACCTCGCGGCCGAAGGTCGTGCCCTTCGCGAGGGCGCGCGCGTCGCGGCTGCGACGGGTGCCTCGGCCCTCGGTGTAGACGGTCGAGCGGTGGAAGTCGCTGTGCTCGGTGCCGCGGTACCGTTTGGCCGCGAGCAGCACCGAGTTGCCGGCGACCTGCGGGTCGGCGCCCGGCACGGCGCGTTCGATGAGCGAGAGGTCGGCTTCCTTGCCGGTCTTCACGATGCCGAGCTCGGTGTCGATCGCCGCGGCCGAGGTCACGAGCCAGTCGGGTCGCGGCGCCGGGCCGCGCTCGGAGGGAGTGGTCGCCGGCCAGGTCGACCAGCGTTGGCCCTCGCCGGGTTCCGCGTCGAGGAAGGCGAGGTCGCCCGCGTCGAAGCGCGGGGTCGTGAGGGGCGTGGATGCGTCGCGTGCGGTGACGATCGAGCGCACGACAGCGGATTCGTCGAGTGACGAGATGAGATGCAAGGTGGTTTCTCCGAAGATTGCGGAGGCCACCGGGCCGCGACTAGCGGCTGAGGGCCTCGCAGGATGAAGGGATGTCGAGGTGCATGACGAAGACAGCCATGGTCGTCTCCTCTCCTTCAGCCGGACGCTCCGGACCCGATTCCGCGCGATGCACGCGGCTTGGGAAGTCTAGGGCGCGCGGCGGCCGACGTCCAGACCCGATTCTCAGGGCAGGGATGCCTCGAGGTACAGCCGCTGCGACGCGATCTCCTGCTCGTAGGGTGCGCGATCGGCGAGTCGCTCGACCGTGAACCCCGCCGCCTCGGCTGCTTCGGCGAGCTCTGCGGCGGTGACCTCGGCCCAGTACACGGCGATGCCGGAGCCGAGCGGGTCGGCGACCACGCCGTCGGCATCGCCCTCCTTCGCCACGACGAGCAGGCGGCCGCCCGGGTTCAGCGCGGCGGCCCATGCGGCGAACGTTCCCGGCAGCAGCGCCTTCGGCTGGTCGTGCAGCGAGTAGTTCGAGACGATCCCGTCGAACGGACCGCCGAGGGCGTCGAGGTCGAGCGCGCGCTGGTCGCCGAGCTCGAATCGCAGCCCGGGCCGTTCCCGACGGGCGAGCTCGATGCACCGCGGTGAGAGGTCGAGGCCGGTGACGTCGAGCCCGTGCGCGTCGAGCGCGGCCGCGACGTGCCCGCACGGCCCGCACCCGACGTCGAGCACGCGCGCGCCCTCGCCGAGGCGGCGGGCGAAGTCGGCGAGCAGCGCGAGGTCGTGCGGTTTGCCCTCGAGCTCGTCGCGGAACAGCTCGAGGTAGTGGTCGGCGCGCGCGTCCCACGAGCGCACGACGTCGGCGGCGCTGCCGGGCTCGGGTGCGGTGGCGGGCACGGAAGCGCGGGTCATCCCGTCATCGTAGGTCCGGCGGCCGAGGCGACTACGGCAGCCGCCAGGTCGCCGGCGGCTTGACCTGGTCGAAGAGCCAGATCTCGAAGAAGTCGTCGAGGTCTTCGCCCGAGACCTCCTCGTAGACGGCCTGGAAATCGTCGGCGGTCGCCGCGGAGTCGTCGTAGCGCTCGAGCCAGAGCCGGGCGCCCGCGAAGAACGCCTCGTCGCCGACCTCGACGCGGAGCGCGTGCAGGGTGCCGGCGCCGCGGTTGTAGACCTGCGTGGCGAACAGCCCGAGCGGCCCCGGGTCGCCGATCTGCAGCTGCCAGTACGAGGCCGCCCGCGGGGTGTCGTACCAGGTGTTGTAGCTCTGCTGCGCGGTGGCGCCGCCGTTCTGCTCGGTCCACATCCAGGTCGCGTACGTCGCCCAGCCCTCGTTGAGCCAGATGTCCTGCCAGCGCTCGGGGCTCACGGCATCGCCGAACCACTGATGCGCCAGCTCGTGCGCGACGGTTCCCTGACCGGCCTGGCTGGAGTACACCGGACGGGTCTGGGTCTCGAGGGCGTAGCCGACGGAGTCGTCGTCGACGATCGAGCCGAACGCAGTGAACGGGTACGGTCCGAAGCGGCTCTCGAAGAAGTCGATCATCGCGGCCTGCCGGGCGAGGCTCGCGTTGGTCGTGGCGAGACGGGCGGGCGAGAGGTTTCGATCGACCGCGTCGATGATGGGCACCCCGCTCGCCGAGAAGGTCGCCTCGCGGAGCTCGAAGTCGCCGACCGAGGCGGTCGTGAGGTAGCTGGCCTGCTGGTCGGGCGCATCCCAGTACCAGGTGGTCAGGCCGTCGGCCGTCTCCTCTGGCCTCGGCTGTATTCCGTTGGCGACGGCGACCTTGCCCTCGGGCACGGTGATCGCGAAGCTGTAGCTCGCCTTGTCGGTCTGGTGGTCGCTGACGGGATACCAGGTCATCGAGCCGTCGGGCTCGCTGGCGACGATCGCGCCATCGCGCGTCGTCACCCATCCGTACAGCGCCGCCTCGATGTCCTCGGGTCGCGTCGTGACACCGCCGTACTCGATCACCACCTGCGCGTGCTGGCCCGCCTTGAGCTTCGGCCGGGGCTGCACCGTGAGCTCCCAGACGCGCGCCTCGTCGTCCTGCACGTGCCAGTACGCGGCACCGTCGACGGCGGCACCGGGTGCGGGCGGCGCGACGGCGGCCGCGCGCTTGCCGTTCACGGTGAGGGACTCGACCTCCATGCCGCGGAGGTCGAGGTTGAAGCGGTCGAGGTCCTGGGTCGCGACGAGGTCGATCGTCGCGGTGCCGTGCAGCTCGCCCTCGAGGGGTGCGGGCTCGGGCTCGGGCGGGGTGTAGTCGAGGTCGAGGTCGTAGTGCCGCACGTCGTAGCCGCCGTTGCCCGCGAACGGGAAGTACGCGTCGCCGGCGCCGGTGGCGCCCGCCGTGTACCGGGGCCCCGGCCCCTTCGGGGCTGCGGCGGCGCCGATCGCGCCGAGACCGCCGAACGCCAGTGCCGCGACGGTCGCGCCGCCGAGCAGTCGTGCCCGCATCCTGTTCACGAGTTCTCCGTCATCGTCCGGCCTGCGTACGTGCTGAACTCTAGACGCGCGCGCTCACCGCCGGTAGACCCGAGCAGGAGGCGCGCCGGGCGTGCGGAGTAGGGTCGCACCATGCGGGACGTGGTCATCGCCGAGGCATCCACCGTCGTGCTCGTCGAGGGCGAGAGCGACCGCCTCGCCCTCGAGGCGCTCGCCGTGCGCCTCGGCGCCGACCTCGCGGCGGCCGACGTCGCCGTCGTCCCGATGCACGGCGTGACCAACCTGCACCACCACCTCGCCGCGCTCGCGGCAGAGGCGCAGACCGGGCCCGCGGGCCGTCCGCACCGCCGCGTGCTCGGCCTCTTCGATGCGGCCGAGACCGCGTACGTGCGCCGCGCCGTCGACGGCGCCGGGCTCGGAGGCACGGGCGCACCGCTCGACGAACGCGGGTTCTACTCGTGCGAGCCCGACCTCGAGGGCGAGTTGATCCGCGCGCTCGGTCCCGCCCGGGTCGAGGAGCTGCTCGCCGACCAGGGCGAACTGGCGCGGTTCCGAACCTTCCAACGGCAGCCGTTCCAGCGCGGGCGCGCGCTCGACGCGCAACTCCACCGCTTCATGGGCACCCACGCGGGTCGCAAGGCGCAGTTCGCGCCGATCCTCGTCGGCGCGCTCGAGGAGGCGCGCATCCCGGCCGCGATGGCGACCCTCGTCGTCGCGGCGGTCGGGGTCGCGCCGCCCGGGCCTACCGCACCATGAAGTAAGCGAGCGCCGCGAGCCCGATCACGACGATCACGGTTCGGTACGCCGTCTGCGGGATGTACCGGCCGTAGCGACCGCCGAGCGCCCCGCCGACGAACGCACCGACCGCGATCGCGAGCGCTGCGAGCCAGGCGACCTCGGTGACGGCGACGAACACGATCGCGGCGACGAGGTTCGCGGTCGCGGCCATCGCGTTCTTGTACGCGTTCGCACGAACGAGCGATCCGGCCATCGTGATCGAGAGCAGCGCCAGCAGCAGCACGCCCTGCGCCGCCCCGAAGTAGCCGCCGTAGACGGCCGTGAGCCCGGCGACCGCCATCGTCGCGACGGGATGGTCGTGGTGCTCGGCCTGGCCGTGCAGCCGGGTCGTCCACCGCTTGATCCGCGGTCCGAAGACGACGAGCAGCAGCGCCAGCACGATGAGCGCCGGCACGATCATGTCGAACGCCTCACTCGGCAGCTGCAGCAGCAGGAGTGCGCCGGTCACGCCGCCCACCGCGGAGAAGCACAGGAAGACGCCGAGGCGGCGCCACTCGCCGCGGAACTCGGAACGCCCCGCGAACGTGGCGACGAGCGAGGCGGGCAGCACGCCCACGTTGTTCGTGACGTTCGCAAGCACGGGCGGGTAGCCGAACGCGAGCAGGATCGGGAAGGTCACGAGCGAACCCGACCCGACCACCGAGTTGATGCCGCCGGCGACGATGCCGCCGAGCACGAGGGCGGCGAACTCGAGCGGGTTCATCGGGCGGTCACGGTGATTCGGCGCATCCGACGATTCAATCAGGCCGGATGCCTCCGGCCGCGCCGTGTGACGTCCGAGCGTGCGCCGGCCCGGCTCACTCGCTCTCGTCGGGCGAGGCGATCCAGCCCGCGAAGACGGGCGCACCGACGTAGACGATCGCGTCGTCGGTCTTGACGACGACGGGGCTCAGGCCGGTGCCGGGGTCGACCGGCCCCGTGTATGCACCGGGGACGGGGTCGTCGGTCAAGGTGTAGCCCGCCGCGGTGAGCGCGACCTCCCATTCGGGCCAGGTGGCGTCGTCGACGGTCAGTCGCGCGACATCCAGCGAGAGGTCGGTCGCCTCTTTGCCCCAGCGGCAGCCGAGTGCGCCGGCGTCGAGCATCGCGCCCATGAACTCGGTGTGCGCGATCGGATCGCGGGGTGTGAGCCCGTCGCTCTCGAGCTGCGCGTACGCCTCGGGGGCGAGGACGGTGTCGCAGGTGACGGCGACGGAGGTCGGTGCCGGGGAGTCGGTCGGTGTCGCGCTCGCCGAGGTCGTCGGCGCCGCAGTGGGCGCGGCGGTGGGCTCCGCCGAGCCGTCGGGTGCGCCTGCAGCGGTGCAGGCGCTCAGCCCGGCCACGACGAGCAGGGAGGCGGCGGCGACGATGAGGCTCTGCAGGGAAGCACGCATGCGCCGGAGTCTATGCGTCGACCGGAGTCGCCTGCATCGGGGAGCGCCCTGATGCGCATCGCCTCATGGCCGACTCACGTGGTCGCCCGGTCGAACTCGCGGCCATGCACCTCGGTCGGGGTGATCCGCACCCAGCGATCCTTCGACTCGGGCGCCCACGGGGTGATGCCGAGGGCCTCGGCGGCCTCGATCTCGCGCTCGTGGTCGAACTCCTCGGCGGTGCCCTTGACGACGACGCTGAACGCCTCGGTGTCGCTGAACCCGTCGATCTGGAAGGCCACGCCGTGCCGGATCGTGAGCTCGAGCAGCTTCGTGCCCGCCGCGGTGCGGAACACGATGACCGGCCCGCCCGGTCCGCTCGTGTCGACGACGTGGTTCACGGCGAAGATGTCGACCTCGCCGCCGGCGGCCATCGCGATGCGTCCGTACGGTGCACGAGCGAGCCGCTCCCAGCAGTCCGCCTCGGTGAGCGATCGTGTCGGAGTACGGTCCTCTTCGGTCTCGTCCATGCCTCGATTCTCCTCGCTTCGCCGGAAGTCGGGAAGGGGCGCGGCTCAGCCGAGGTCGATCGGCCGGAACCCTGCATCGTCGAGCGTGCCGACCGGCGCCGCGATCGCGCCGTATCGACTGCGCACACCGAGGGCCGAGGCATCCGGGTTCGCGTACAGGTACGCCGCGACCACCCGGTACTCGGCGAGGCGCCCGTCGGGGACGCGGCTCTCGCGGATCGGTTCGCCCCCGAGCAGCGCCGCCGCCAGCGCGGTCCAGTAGGTGCCGATCCCGCGGAACGCGCGCGCAGGGCGCTGGGGCTCGGCATCGGCCAGGAGGAGGTCGTGGCTCGTCGACGCGCACGCGATCGCGAGCCGGCGCCCGAGCTCGGAGAACTCGCCGAAGCCGTCGACGAGCGCCTCGTACCTGTGCCAGCCGGCGGCGCGCACGACGCTGCGCAGCTCGCGGCCCGCGCCGGTCACGATGCCGAACGGCACGTCGAGCGCGGCGGTCACGATCTGGTCGAGGGTGCGGGAGTCGCCGTCGTACTGGATGAACCGGCCGATGTAGCCGCGCTCGCCGCCGCCGTCGCCGCGGGTGGCCGGGCCGGCCGTGCGCGCCTCCTCCACCTGCAGGCGGATCTGGTCGAGGTTGCCGTCGGCCTGCTCGAGGAGCGCCGCAGACAGGGCGAAGAGGCGGTCGACCTCGCGGGGGAGTTGACGCGCGGACTTGTAGCGGAAGTCGTGCTCGAGCTCGGACCAGGTGTCGGACAGGGCGGTGCGCAGCTGCACCTCGACCAGCGGTGCATCGATCTCGGCGTCGCCGGAGCCGGCGTCTCCGGCAGGGTCGGCAGCACCGCCGCCCGAGTCGGACGAACCGGGGATCTGTCCGACGAACTGCACCGACCGGTAGCCGAACGCATCGATCGGGAGCAGCTCGGACTTGTCGACCCAGGAGTCGTCGTCGACGATGAGCGCCTCGCGGACGACCTGCTCCATGGCGGCGAGGTCGCCTTCGAAGTGCGCGATCACGCGAACGCCCAGGATGTCGCGCACCTCCCGGTCGGGCGCGCGGCGCACCTTGCGCTCGAACGATTCGCGGGACTTCACCCGCGCGGTGACCTGGAAGTACCGGAAACCGGCCGCGTCGAGGCGGCGCGCGAAGTCGGCCTCGATGCGACTGCGCAGGCGACGGTACCGTCGCAGCTCGCGGTCGTACCGGGCGAGCTCGGCGGCGACGAGTCGTTCGTCCTGGTCGCGTGCGTCCACACCGGCAGGTTAGTGGAATACTGAACGCCAGCCGTGAGTTGAGTCAAGTGCACTCAAGTTTCACGGTCTCGACTTGACACGTTCATTCGGCACTGGGAGGCTTGAGTCGTCAAGGCTCAAGTCTTGACGCATCTGACTTCGGTTGCGGGCCAGGAAGGCCGAACCGGTATCCCTCGCAAGGGTCTCGATACGGCGCTGCGCGCCTGCTCGACCGGCGGGAGGGGAGAAGGAGAGAAACACATGTCACGTGCAGTAGGAATCGACCTCGGTACCACCAACTCGGTCGTCTCGGTCCTCGAAGGCGGCGAGCCCGTCGTCATCGCGAACGCCGAGGGCTTCCGCACCACCCCGTCGGTGGTCGCATTCACCAAGGACGGCGAGGTGCTCGTCGGCGAGACCGCGAAGCGCCAGGCCGTCACCAACGTCGACCGCACCATCGCTTCGGTCAAGCGCCACATGGGCACCGACTGGAAGACCGACGAGATCGACGGCAAGAAGTACACGCCGCAGGAGATCTCGGCCCGTATCCTCCAGAAGCTCAAGCGCGACGCCGAGCAGTACCTCGGCGACACCGTCACCGACGCGGTCATCACCGTGCCCGCGTACTTCAACGACGCCGAGCGCCAGGCCACGAAGGAGGCCGGCGAGATCGCGGGCCTCAACGTCCTCCGCATCATCAACGAGCCCACGGCCGCCGCCCTCGCGTACGGCCTCGACAAGGGCAAGGAGGACGAGCTCATCCTCGTCTTCGACCTCGGTGGCGGCACCTTCGACGTCTCCCTCCTCGAGGTGGGCAAGGACGACGACTTCTCGACGATCCAGGTTCGCGCGACCGCCGGCGACAACCGCCTCGGCGGCGACGACTGGGACCAGCGCATCGTCGACTGGCTCGTCAAGAAGTTCAAGGACTCGACCGGCGTCGACGTCGCGAACGACAAGATCGCCAAGCAGCGCCTGAAGGAGGCGGCGGAGCAGGCCAAGAAGGAGCTGTCCTCGAACCTGAAGACCTCCATCCAGCTGCCCTACCTCTCGCTCACCGAGAACGGTCCCGCGAACCTCGACGAGACGCTCACGCGCGCCGAGTTCGAGAACATGACGAGCGACCTGCTCGACCGCACGAAGAAGCCCTTCGAAGACGTCATCCGCGAGGCGGGCATCAAGCTCTCCGACGTGGCGCACGTCGTGCTCGTCGGCGGCTCGACCCGCATGCCGGCCGTCTCCGAGCTCGTCAAGAAGGAGACCGGCCAGGAGCCCAACAAGGGCGTCAACCCCGATGAGGTCGTCGCCGTCGGCGCGGCCCTCCAGGCGGGCGTCCTCAAGGGCGAGCGCAAGGACGTGCTGCTCATCGACGTCACCCCCCTCAGCCTCGGCATCGAGACCAAGGGCGGCATCATGACCAAGCTCATCGAGCGCAACACGGCCATCCCGACCAAGCGCAGCGAGACCTTCACGACCGCCGACGACAACCAGCCGTCGGTCGCGATCCAGGTCTTCCAGGGCGAGCGCGACTTCACCCGCGACAACAAGGCGCTCGGCACCTTCGAGCTGACCGGAATCGCACCCGCGCCCCGTGGCATCCCGCAGATCGAGGTCACCTTCGACATCGACGCCAACGGCATCGTGCACGTGTCCGCCAAGGACAAGGGCACCGGCAAGGAGCAGTCGATGACGATCTCGGGCGGCTCGAGCCTTCCGAAGGACGACATCGACCGCATGGTGCGCGAAGCCGAGGAGCACGCCGCCGAAGACAAGGCGCGTCGCGAGTCGGCCGAGACCCGCAACTCCGCCGAGCAGCTCGCCTACTCGGTCGAGAAGCTCATCAAGGACAACGACGACAAGCTCCCCGACGACGTCAAGTCCGAGGTGCAGGGCGACGTCGACGCGCTGAAGTCGGCACTCGCGGGCGACGACGACGACGCGGTCAAGACCGCGTTCGAGAAGCTGTCGCAGTCGCAGACCAAGCTCGGCGAGGCGATCTACGCCCAGTCGCAGGCGGATGCCTCCGCCGCCGGCGAGGACGCCTCGGCGACCGGCCAGGCCTCCGACGAGTCCTCCGATGAGGACGTCGTGGACGCCGAGGTCGTCGACGACGAGGACGAGAAGAAGTAATCATGACCGACGAGCAGAACCAGAACCACGAGGAGCCGGTGATCCGCGACAAGCGTCGCATCGACCCCGAGACGGGTGCGGTTCGGCAGCCGGCCGCCGACGGGGCGCCCGAAGCGGGCGCCCCCGAGACGGGCGGTTCGAACGGCTCGGGCGCCGAGGCATCCGATTCGTTCGACGACGAGACCGAACTCACGGTCGACGACATCCTGAACGCGGCGAACGCCGAGGTCCAGGACCCGAGCGACGAGCACCTCGCCGACCTCAAGCGGGTCACCGCCGAGTACGCGAACTACCGCAAGCGCACCGAGGCGAACCGTGAGATCGAGCGCGAGCGCGCGGTCGGTGCGGCCGTGTCCGTGCTGCTGCCCGTGCTCGACGACCTCGACCGCGCCGAGAAGCACGGCGACCTCGAGGGCGACACCGCCTTCGCGACGATCGCCGCGAAGCTCCGTGGCGCCGTCGAGAAGCTCGGGCTCGCCGCGTTCGGCGAGGTCGGCGAGCCGTTCGACCCGCAGCGCCACGAGGCGATCTTCCAGCAGCCGAGCGACGAGGTCGAGGTCGACACGGTCGCCGACGTCGTCGAGACCGGCTACACGCTGGGCGGCGTGCAGCTGCGCGTCGCGAAGGTCGTCGTCACGACACCGTCGGCGTAGCGAACCGCCGTGACGCCGGTCGAGTGGCGACCCTTCGCCACTCGACCGGCGTCCCACATTCAGACAGACTCAGAGAGAGGAGGTGCCGATGGCCAGTCAGGACTGGTTCGACAAGGACTTCTACCAGGTGCTCGGCGTCTCCAAAGACGTGAGCGACGCGGAGCTGAAGAAGGTCTACCGCAAGCTCGCGCGCAAGTACCACCCCGACTCCAACGCGGGTGACGCCGCCGCCGAGGCGAAGTTCAAGGAGATCAGCGAGGCGCACTCCGTGCTCGCCGATCCCGAGCAGCGCAAGGAGTACGACGCGATCCGGGCGATGGGTTCGGGTGCGCGATTCACCGCCCCGGGCGGTGCGAACGGTGCGGGCGGATTCGACGACGTCTTCGGCGGCATGTTCGGCCAGGGCGGTCCGGGCCGCAGCCAGTCGTACACCTTCCAGCAGGGCGGCGACTACGACGACCTGCTCGGCGGCCTCTTCGGGGGCGGCCGATTCGGCCAGCCGAGCGGCGGCTACCGCGGCTACGGCGGGCCGACGCCCGGGCGCGACGTCACGGCGACCACGACCCTCGACTTCATCACCGCGACCAAGGGCGACCAGGTCACTTTGCAGACGGCCGAGGGCAAGCCGCTCACGGTGCGCATCCCCGCCGGCGTCTCGGACGGCCAGAAGATCCGCCTGCGCGGCAAGGGGCATCCGTCCCCCGACGGCGGCGAGGCGGGCGACCTCATCCTCACCGTCAACGTGCGCAAGCACCCCGTCTTCGAGCGCGACGGCCTGAATCTGCGCGTCACCGTGCCGGTGACCTTCGCCGAGGCCGCGCTCGGCGCGACCATCCAGGTGCCGACCCTCGGCGGCGACCCCGTGAAGCTCCGCGTCGCCCCCGGCACGCCGAGCGGGCGCGTGCTGCGCGTGAAGGGTCGCGGCGTCGAGACGAAGAAGGGCACGGGCGACCTGCTCGCCGTGGTCCAGATCGCGGTGCCCTCGCACCTCTCGAAAGACGCGCAGGCCGCCGTCGAGGCGCTCGCCGCGGCGCTGCCCGACGAGAACCCGCGCGACGAACTGCTCGCGAAGGCGAAGGGCTAGGCGATGGAGATGCACGAGAGGAGCCCGCTCTTCGTGATCTCCGTCGCGGCCGAACTCGCCGGCATGCACCCGCAGACGCTGCGGCAGTACGACCGGCTCGGGCTCGTCTCGCCGACCCGCACCGCCGGCAAGTCGCGTCGGTACTCGATGCACGACGTCGTCCAGCTGCGCGAGATCGCCCAGCTCTCGAGCGAGGGCGTGAGCCTCGAGGGCATCCGCCGGGTGCTCGGGCTCGAAGAGGAGGTCGCGGTCCTGCGCGCACGCGTGCGCGAACTCGAGGGCGCGCTCGCCGACGAGATGCTGAACCGCCCGGGCCGTCGCGTCTTCGCGGCGGGCTCGGCGGGCGAGGTGATCAGCCTCAAGGCCGGCACCCGGGTGCGCCGCGAGAACGCGGTCGTCGTGTGGCGGCCGCTCGAACGCGGGTAGCCCGAGTCAGCGGCCCCAGGCCGAGGGCGGCGCCTCGATGACCTCGTAGGGTCGCGAGCTCCAGTGCGTGCCGTAGCCGTAATGGCTCGACGCCCAGGCCGAGGCCCAGATCGCCTGCGCCGTGGCGTCGGCCGAGTCGCCGCGCGCGAGCGCGGCATCGACCTCGGGGTAGCGACCCGACTGCAGGTTCTCGGCCGCGTAGTACGCCGCCTCGACGAGCGTGGGGTAGCTGCCGAGGCCTGATCCGCCGCCCGAACCCTGTCCGTTGTTGAGCGGGTTGTTGCGGTTCCACCAGTTGTCTGCGCCGTTCTCCTGACGCATCCAGCGCATCATGAACGTCACGTTCTCCTCGGTGAGCGGCCACCCGCCCTCGACGATGACGAGCTTGGCCCAGTCGAGGTTGGTGCCGCCGTCGATGAGCGTCTCGGGGCCGGTGGAGGCGACGTACGACTCGGTCGAGAGCGCCGCCGGCTCGGTGCCCGGCTCGACGCTCACCCGTTGCGCGGCCGCCGCGACCGAGTCGCGTGCGAGGCCATCGGCGGCAGCGGCGCGGATCGTCTCGAGGTTCGTGAGCGGTGCGACGGCGACCGTCGCGGTGAGGCCGAACACGGCGATCGCGGCGAGTACGCCGAACGGGCGGCGGACGGATCGCCCGCCGCGAATCGCGCCCCCGTGCCGATCTCGCCGCATGCGGAGCCGAGGGTAGCAAATGGAACCGGACGCCGCACTCAGGAATCCGGTCGTGCGCCGCCGCGTACCCTTGTGGCATGCCCTTCGACTTCGGCGCCCTCAGGCGGTACCCCGACGTCGAGGGGCAGGGGCTCGAGGCCTCCGACGCCGCCGATCGGCTCCTCCTCGACGTTGCGGCCGAGCGGGCCTCGTCGACCGCACCGCAGCCCGCGCCCGACGAGATCGTGGTCGTCGACGACGCGTACGGGGCGATCGCGCTCGCGGCGGCCGAGCGGTTCGGCGCGACCGCGGCCCGACCGATTCGCGTGCACCAGGATCTCGTGACGGGCGAACGCGCCCTCGCCGCGAACGCCGAGCGGCTCGCGCTCGGCGACGAGGTCGTGTCGATGCCCCTCGCGCCCGAACTCGTCGCCGGCGCCCGCCTCGTGCTCGTGCGGCTGCCGCGGTCGCTCGACCGTCTCGACGAGCTGTCCGAGCTCGTCGCCGGCCACGCGGCATCCGAGGTCGTCATCGTCGCTGCCGGGCGCCTGAAGCACATGACCCCCGCGATGAACGAGGTGCTGGGCCGGCACTTCGGCCGGGTCGACGTGAGCCTCGCCCGTCAGAAGTCGCGGGCGCTCACAGCGTCGGAGGCGCGGCCCGCCGCGCGCGCGTCGCACCCGGGATGGCCGCGCCGCCAACGCCACGAGGCCGAGGGCCTCGAGGTCGTCGCGCACGGCGGCGTCTTCGCGGGCACCGGCATCGACATCGGCACGCGGTTCCTGCTGCGGCAGCTCGGCGAGGCGGTGCCGGATGCCACGCGCGCCGTCGATCTCGCCTGCGGCACCGGGATCGTGGCGGCCGGGCTCGCGTCGGCGCGCCCCGGGATCGTCGTCGTCGCCACCGATCGCTCGGCGGCCGCGGTGGCGTCGGCCCGGCTCACCGCCGAGGCGAACGGCGTCGCCGACCGCGTCGAGGCGAAGCAGGCCGACGGGCTCGAGCACTTCGCCGACGCGAGCGAGCGGCTCATCGTGCTGAACCCGCCCTTCCACAGCGAGTCGGCGATCTCGACCGGCATCGCCGCGCACCTCTTCGCGGACGCGGGCCGCGTGCTCGCCCCGGGCGGCGAGCTCTGGTGCGTCTGGAACTCGCACCTGCGCTATCGGCCGCTGCTCGAACGCACGGTCGGGCCGACACGGCAGATCGCACGCAACCCGAAGTTCACGATCACGGCGTCGGTGCGCGCAGCCTGACCCCGGGTGGGTGTCCGCTTCGCCGGATTCGTGTCAGGCTGGACTGGTGACCGCAACCCTCGAAGAGCTCGACCTCGACCTCGCCGCCCAGGGCGCCGCCGAGGTGCCGTGGCGCGCGATCGTGTGGGACGACCCGATCAACCTGATGAGCTACGTCAGCTACGTCTTCCGCAGCTACTTCGGCTACCCCCGCGACGAGGCCGAGCGGCTCATGCTGCTCGTCCACAACGAGGGGCGGGCGGTCGTCGCCTCCGGCCACCGCGAGGCGATGGAACGGCACGTGCAGGCGATGCACGGGTACGGACTGCAGGCGACGGTCGTGAGGGGCGAGGGGTGATCGTCGCGGGCCGCGGCGGCGGCGGCGAGGGCGTGCGCCTCGTGCTCGAGACCGAAGAGGCGATGCTCCTCTCCGAGCTCGCCGACCAGGTCGACTCGGTGCTGCTGCTCGGCGAACCCGACGACCCGGCGCTCGGGCGCTTGCTGCCGAGCGCGTACCCCGACGACGCCGAGGCCTCGGCCGAGTACACCCGCTACACGCGCGAGAGCCTCGTCGACGGCAAGCGGCAGGCCGCCCAGCGGGTGCGCGACGCGACCGCCGCGCCCGCCGGGAGCGGGGTCGTCGAGATCGAACTCGACCAGTCCGAGGCGTGGGGCTGGCTCACCTTCCTCACCGACCTCCGGCTCATCCTCGCCGAACGGGTCGGTGTCGACGACCTCGACGACGACGAGCCCGACGTCGACGCCGAGACCCGCGACGACTACCTTCGCGCCGCCTACGAATGGGCGGGCTTCGTGCAGGGCTCGATGCTCGAGGTGCTCGATCCCACCGATGGGTGAGCCTCGCCCCTAGAGTGGTGCCCGAGAGATCGGAGCGAGCCACCATGACGCAGACCCGGACCGAGGCCGAGGCCCCCGTACCCACCGCGCAGCACACCGCCACCGTCGGCGCAGCGTTGCGACATCCCGCCGAGAACGTCGAGTCGCTCGAATCGGCGGCGCTGCTCGTCGGTGCCGCGTTCTTCGTGGTCGGCGGCCTCGTCGGCGGCATCGCGTTCTGGGGGCGCGACCTGCCCATCTCGGGCCAGGGCTCGCTCGGCGAGTTCGTCGCCATCGCCTCGGCGGTGACGGCGGTGCTCGCCTTCGTGCTCGGGCGGGTGCTCGCCCGCCGAACCGAGAACGCGGCGCTGCGACGCGAGATCGGCCAGGGACTCTCGGTGCCGGGCGCACGGCTGCACTGGTTCGACGTCGCCGCCCTCGCGATCGCCCACGCCGTCATCGCGCTCCTCGGCTGGGTGGCGCTGTCGACCGTGCTCGAGCAGAGCTTCCGCGACGCCGTCGTGTTCACGCTGCCCGCCACCGCGCTGGCCGGCGTGGCGATCGCGCTCACCGGCTACGTCGCCTTCCTCTCCTCCGCGCGGATGACGCCGATGCTGCTTTCACTGGTGCTCGCCGTCTTCCTCGTGGTCGGCGCGCTCACGAGCATGCTCTCGGCGAGCGACCCGCACTGGTGGAAGGAGAACCTCTCGGCGCTCGGCATGACCGACGACATCTCGGCGATGGCGTTCAACGTCACCCTGATCGTCGCCGGCGCGATCGTCACGATCGTCGCCCGCTATGCGACGGCGACCCTGCCGATCGGCACCCCGCCCGCTCGGCGAGGGCGCGACCTCGTGCGCGTCGGCCTCGTGCTGATCGGCATCTTCCTCGCCTGCGTCGGCATCTTCCCCGTCGACGAGTTCTTCATCGTGCACAACACCGTCGCGACCGGCATGGCCGTCTGCTTCGCGGTGATCGTGGTCGGGCTGCCCTGGTTCATCCGCAGCGTGCCGAAGGTGTTCGTCGGCCTCGGCTACCTCTACGTCGTGGTGATCATCGTGGTCGCGATCTTCTTCGCGACGGGCTACTACAACCTCACCGCGGTCGAACTCGTCGCCGCGTGCCTCATCTTCAGCTGGATCATCGTGTTCCTCCGCACGGCGTCCGCCTCCGGGGCGAGCGAGGCGGATGCGGCGGCGGTCGCGCCGTCGGCGATCGACGCCGAGTAGCGCAGCGATGACGAAGGGCCGGATGCCACGTGGCATCCGGCCCTTCGTCAGAAGCGGGGATCAGGCGCTGTGCGCGAGCGCCTTCGCCTTCAGTGCCTCGTACTCCTGCTGGTTGATCGAGCCGGAGTCGAGGAGCGCCTTGGCCTTCGCGATCTCGTCGGCCGGGCTTGCGGCGCCGGCGGTCTGACGGATGTACGCCTCCGTCGCGGCCTGCGCAGCCTTGGCGTCACGGGCCGAACGCTCGGCCATGCCGTTGCCGCGGGCGATCAGGTAGACCAGCGCGGTGAGGAACGGCACGAAGATCAGGAAGATGATCCACACCGCCTTCCACCAGCCGTTCAGCTTCTGGTCGCGGAACAGGTCGCCGATGATCGCGAACAGGGCGAAGAGGTAGGCGATGAACGCGAACGCCCAGAGGAACCACCAGATCAGGTCCCAGAAACTCTCCCAGAAACTCATTACGAGCCTTTCTTCGATACGAGGGTGGCGCCGCAGGAGTGCGGTGCCGAGACGCCCTCCGCAGAAGAGTCGTGAGGAACGTTCGAGCTCCCCGTGCCCCCCGGCCGAAGACGGCCTGAGCATGACACTAGCGTGAGAGCGCGCCCATTCGGGGGGATTCCGTGCCGCGATCTGGCGAACGGCGCGGAAATCGCCCGGTGCGGGACCGGCGCCTGCGCCCCGCGGCGCGATAGCCTCGCGACGGGGAGGTGCGCATGGCGGATGTCTGGGCGTCGTTGCAGATCAACGGCTGGAGTATCGCGGGGATCGTCATCACCCTGCTCGCGAGCTGGTTGCTCGCCACGCTCGCCCGCAAGGGCGTGCGAGCCGCACTCGCCCGTCTGCCGAACCTCACCGTCGGCGTGCAGCGGCTGGCCGAGCGGATCGCGGTGTACTCGATCTGGCTGCTCGGCATCGGCATCTCCCTGAGCTTCCTCGGCGCCTCCGTGCAACCGGTGCTCGCGATCGCGCTCATCGTCGCCGTCGTGCTCGTGCTCGTGCTCCGCGGCGTCGCCGACAACTTCGCCGCGAGCGTGGTGCTCCAGACGCGGCATCCCATCGCGCTCGGCGATGAGATCGAGTCGGGCGACTTCGTCGGGGTCGTCACCGAGCTCAACGGCCGCGCCGTGGTGATCCGCACGGTCGACGGGCGCACCGTCCATGTGCCGAACGGCCAGGTGCTGCAGGAGCGGCTCGTCAACAACTCCGCCCACGGCGCTCGTCGCTCCGAGATCGAGGTGCGGGTCGCGGCCGGCTCCGACGGCGCAGGATCCGACGAGGTCCGGGCGCTCGTCGTCGAGGCGACGAACGGCGCCGAGGGCGTGCATCGTCGCGAGTCGGTCCAGCTCCGCCCGATCGCGCTCGCCCCCGACCGTTCGGTCTATCGGGTGCGCTTCTGGCACCATCCGCTGCACGGCATCGCCGTGACGGATGCCGTCGTCGACGCGGTGTCGGCCGCGCTGGCCGCGCACGGGATCGCCGCCGTCGTCACGAGCGACGTGCCCTCCGCGCCGCTGACGCCGTCGCTGGAACTCTGAGGAAGGAATCAGGATGCCGCTCACCCCTGCCGGCCCGACCGTGAAGCAGCTCATCGTGCTCGCGCTCCCCGCGGTCGCGGTCGGAGCGGGCTCCGCGCTCGTGCTGTGGCTGCTCGACATCGGTTCGGCGTGGCTGCAGGAGCAGCTCTGGACGACCCTGCCCGGCCTCGTCGGCGCGACCGGTTCGACGCCCTGGTGGATCATCCTCACGATGACGCTCATCGGCGCCGCCGTCGGCCTCGTCGTCTGGCTCATGCCCGGACACGCCGGCAACGACTCGGCCGTCGGGGGGCTGGAGGGGCCTCCGCCTCCGCTGCTCGCGCTGCCCAGCCTGCTCATCGCGGTCGTGCTCGGACTCGCCGGCGGCGTGAGCCTCGGTCCCGAGAACCCGATCATGGCGATCAACGGCGCACTCACGGTCGCCGTCTTCGCGCGCATGTCGAAAGCGGTGCCGGCGAACCTCACCGTGATGCTCGCGGCCTCGGGCACGCTCGGCGCACTCTTCGGCACCCCGGTCGGCGCCGCCCTGGCGTTCACCGGCACGCTCGCCGCGGTGAAGGGCGGCGGCTCCCTCTGGGACCGGCTGTTCCTCCCGCTCGCCTCCGCGAGTGCGGGTGCGATCACCATGCACCTGCTCGGCGCACCGACGATCTCATTCGCGGTCGAGCCGATGACCGAGGTCGGAGGGATCGACCTCCTCACGGGGGCGCTCGTCGCCGGAGTCGCGGCGCTCGCCGCGATCGCGATCGCCTGGGCGTTCCCCTACGTGCACCGCGCATTCCACGCCATGAGGAACCCGCTCGTCTTCACCACGCTCGGCGGGCTCGTGCTCGGCATCCTCGGCGCGATCGGCGGGCCCATCACGATGTTCAAGGGTCTCGAGGAGACCGGCGAGCTCCTCGCGAACCCCGACGACTACACGGTGCTGCAGCTCGTGATGTTCGCCGTCATCAAGCTCATCGCGCTGCTCGTCGCCGCGAGCGCCGGGTTCCGCGGCGGTCGCATCTTCCCGATGGTGTTCATCGGCGTCGCGATCGGGCTCGTCGGCCACGCGGTCATCCCGGGCATGCCGATCTCGCTGGCGATCGCGTGTGGAGCGCTGGGCACCGTGCTCGTCGCCACGCGCGACGGATGGATCGCCCTGTTCGTCGCCGCGATCATCGTCGGCGACCCGCTCGTGCTGCCCGTCATGTGCGTCGTCATCCTGCCGGTCTGGTTGTTGGTGACGAGAGCCCCGGCACTCGAGATCACCGCACCCGAACCCGCCGAGCCCACGACCCCCGCCGAGCCGGCCGAGCCGGCGCGGTCCTGACACCGCCGACCGACCGAGGACACGAAGGAACCAGATGCAGAAGCCGCTCGCCGGGCTGACCCACCGGAACCTCGTCCGCGAGCTGACCGCGGGCGTGACGCTGCTCGCGATCGCGATCCCGCTCAACATCGGGTACGCGCAGATCGCCGGGCTCCCCCCGACCGCGGGGCTCTACGCGCTCATCGTGCCCACGATCGTCTACGCACTCGTCGTCTCGAGCCGACAGCTCGTCGCCTCGCCCGACGCCGCGGCCGCCGCGCTCGTCGCGAGCTCGATCGGCGGGCTCGCGGCGGCGGGCAGCGCCGACTACGCGACGCTCGCGCTCGCCCAGGCCATCCTCTCCGGCATCATGTTCGTGCTGCTCGCGGTGTTCAAGCTGGGCTTCCTCGCGAACTTCCTCTCGAAGCCGATCCTCGTCGGCTTCGTCGGCGGGCTCGCCCTCGACATCCTCGTCAGCCAGATCGCGAAGATGCTCGGCGTGAAGATCGACTCCGGCGGGGAGTTCGTCGACAAGGTCGCCGGGCTCGTGACCGGACTCGGCACCGCGAACCTCTGGTCGATCGCGATCTCAGCCGGTTCGGTCGCCGTGCTGCTCATCGGCAAGCGGTACCTCGGGCAGGTGCCCTGGGCGCTCGTCGTGCTCGTCGCCGCGACCGTGCTCGTCGTGACCGCGAAGCTCGATCAGGCCGGCGTCGATGTGCTCGGCGAGGTTCCCGCCGGCCCGCCCGCGCTCACCTGGCCGGTCATCGACTGGACGATGTGGCTCGCGCTCGTCCCGTCGGCGATGGCGCTCACCCTCGTGACCACGGCCGAGGGACTGCTCGTCTCCCGTTCGTACGGCGAGAAGCGCGGGTACCGCACCAGCCCCAACCGCGACCTGTTCGCCTTCGGCCTCGGCAACCTCGCGGCGGGCGCGTCGGGCAGCTTCGCCGTCGGTTCGTCGACGTCGCGCACCGCCGCCATGGACCAGGCGGGGTCGCGCACCCAGCTGCCGTCGTTCGTGCTCGCGGCCGGAACCCTCCTGCTCCTCCTCTTCGGCACGGCGCTCCTCGCCGACATCCCCTCGCCGGCGATCGGCGCCATCGTGGGCGTCGCGATCCTGCCGCTGCTCGGCATCAGGGACTTCGCGTCGTTGTGGCGGACGGACCGCTTCGAGTTCGCGGTCGGTGCGGTGTGCTTCCTCGTGACGCTCTTCGTCGGGTCGATCCCCGGCATCGTCGTGGCGTTCGTGCTCGCCCTCATCAACCTCGCCAAGCGGGCTGCGAACCCGGCGATCGACGTGCTCGAGGCGAGCGGGGAGCCGGGAGGCTCGCTGCTCGACGAGGCGCCGAAGGGCGAGGTCACCGCTCCCGGCGTCATCGTCATCCGCCTGGCAGCCCCGCTGTTCTTCGCCAACGGCGCCGTGTTCGGCGACGCCGTGAAGAAGTCGGTGCGGCGTGCGGTCGACGCGGGCAACGGACCCGTGCGGCACCTCGTCATCGATATGGAGGCCGTGACCGATGTCGACGTCACCGGCGCCGAGAGCTTCGAGGCGATGCTCACCTGGCTCGAGCGCGAGCAGATCGATCTCTCGTTCAGCCGGGTGCGCCCCGACGCGCGGCAGCGCATCGAGCAACTCGGGCTGCTCGGCGACCGCCGCACCTACCCCACGAACCGCGACGCCATCTCGGCGCTGACCAAAGGAAACGAATGAGCATCATCGTCGACATCGACAACTTCGCACGGGTCGAGACCGACACCATGATCCACCGGATGCTGCCCATCATCGGCGGCCTGGGGGCGTTCCATCACGACCGTGAACTGGCCCCCTTCGACCGGCAGCCGGTGATCCGGCAGAACCGCGACACGCTCTACTCCGTCGCCGTCGTCGACCTCGCCGGAGGCGGCGCGACCCTGACCGTGCCCGAGGTCGGCGAGCGCTACATCTCGGTCATGGTGATCAACCAGGACCACTACATCAACCGGGTCTTCCACGGGGGAGGCCGCCACGAGCTCACGACCACCGAATTCGGCAGCGACTACGTCGTGGTCGCCGCGCGGATCCTCTTCGACCCCACGAGCGAGGACGACCTCGACGAGGTGCACCGCCTGCAGGACGCCCTGCAGCTCGAGACCGCCGAGCAGCGGCCGTTCGAGTACGGCGACATCGACCCCGTGAGCCACCGCGAGATGCGCGATGCGCTGCTCGTGCTCGGCAAGACCATGGGCGGACTCTCCCACTGCTTCGGCACGACGGCCGAGGTCGACCCCGTTCGCCACCTCGTCGGCACGGCACTCGGCTGGGGCGGGCTGCCCGACGCCGAGGCGTCGTATCTGAACCTCGACCCCCGTCGGCCGGTCGGCCGCTACACGATGACGTTCGGCACCGATGTTCCGGCCGACGCCTTCTGGTCGCTCAGCGTCTACAACGCAGCGGGGTACTTCGAACCGAGCGAACGGGGTCTCACCAACGTGAACTCGGTCTTCGCGGCGAAGAACGACGACGGCTCGACGACCGTGCACCTCGGCGACTGGGAAGACGACGTGAAGAACCGCATCGACCTGCCCGAGGGATGGAACTGCTTGATCCGCCTCTACCGGCCACGGCTCGACGAGCTCGCCACGTGGTCGGCTCCCGAGATCGTCGAAGCGTAGGAGGCCGACATGGGCACCGTCATCGGAGACATCCTCCCCCTCGCGCTCGGGGTCGCGATCAGCCCGATCCCGATCATCGCGGCCATCCTCATGCTGCTCTCGCCGAAGGCGAAGGGCACGAGCGTCGGCTTCCTGCTCGGCTGGCTCGTCGGCATCGTCGTCGCGGTCGTCGTGTTCGTGCTGCTCGCGTCGGTCATCCCCGCCGAGGACCCCGACGCGTCCAAGCCGATCGCGGGCACGGTCAAGATCATCCTCGGCGCGCTGCTGCTGCTGCTGGCCCTCAAGCAGTGGCGTTCGCGGCCGCGACCCGGCGAGGAGCCCGCGCTGCCGAAGTGGATGTCGGCGATCGACCAGATGAATGCGGGCAAGGGTGCGGGGCTCGGCTTCCTGCTCTCGGCCGTGAATCCCAAGAACCTGCTGATGGCGGCGGGCGCGGGCGTGGTGATCGGCACCGCCGGGCTGAGCGCCGGCGAGAGCACCGTCGCCGTCGCGGTCTTCACGGTCGTCGCCGGATGCTCCGTCGCGATCCCCGTGATCGGCTACCTGCTCGCGTCGAAGCGGATGGCCGGGCCCCTCGAGTCGTTGCGCGGCTGGCTCGTGCACAACAACGCGACCGTCATGGCCGTGCTGCTCCTCGTGATCGGCGTCGTCATGGTCGGCAAGGGCATCGGGAGCTTCTAGATGGATGCCGCGCCCCGCCCGCTCCCGCACGGCACCCGAGTGCTCGTGGCCGTCGCGGCGGCCGTCGTCGTGTTCGCCGGGGTCTGGCTGGCACGGGATCTCGTCGCGCCGGCCGCGATCGCCGCGGTCGTGGTGATCATCTCGTACCCGATCAGGCGGCCGCTCGAGCGCCGAGGCTGGCCCGTGTGGCTGGCGTCGACGGCGGTCATCGTCGTGAGCTACCTCATCCTCGCGGTGCTCGCGGTGCTGCTCGTCTACGCGGCCGCCCAGTTCGTGCGGATGCTGCCCGACTACGCCGACGAGCTGCGCGCCACCGCCGACGGCGTGCTCGACTGGCTGCAGGGGCTCGGCTTCTCGACGCCGTCGGCCGAGACGGCCACGGGATGGCTCGATCCCGCCGTGCTCGGCCAGGCGGCCGTCGGCATCGCCGACTGGGTGCTCGGCCTCGCGACGGCGTTCTTCTTCGTGCTCGCCTACGTGATCTTCATGACGGTCGACGGGGCGCGGTTCCGTGCCGCAGCGGCCGGGGCATCCGCCCGCCTCTTCGGCGACGACCGGCGCGACGGCATCGCCGTCCGCTACTTCGGCGGCGTACGCCGCTACTACGTCGTGAACGCGACGTTCGGTGCGATCGTCGCCGTGCTCGACGGCCTGCTGCTGTGGGCGGTCGGCGTGCCGGTCCCGATCGTGTGGGCGATCCTCGCGTTCGTCACGAACTTCATCCCGAACATCGGCTTCGTGATCGGACTCATCCCGCCCGCGGTGCTCGCCCTCGTCGTCGGCGGCTGGCCGCTCATGCTCGCCGTCATCGCCATCTACTGCGTCATCAACGTGGTGCTGCAGGTGCTCGTGCAGCCGAAGTTCGTGAGCGACGCCGTGGGCCTCAGCCTGACCCTGACGTTCTTCTCGGTCGCATTCTGGGCCTTCGTGATCGGTCCGATCGGTGCGATCCTGTCGGTGCCGCTCTCATTGCTGGTGCGGGCGCTCCTGCTGGAGCCCGACCGGGAGGCGATCACCCTCAGGCGTCTGACGGGCGAGAGCGAATCGACGTTGCACCCGCCCGAACCGGCGGCCGAGCAGGGGAGGGAATCCGATGTGGTGGAACAGGAAGCCTGAGCAGCCGAAACCCGAGGCGTCCGACGCGCTGAGCGCGACGCCGGTCGTGCCGCATCGAGGTGCGTTCATCCTGCTCGCGCTGGCCGCGAGTACCGTGACGGCGTTCGGCATCGCGGCGATCAGCTCGATCTTCTCCTCGACGATCCTCGCCCTCGTGCTGGTGATCTGCGTGCATCCGATCCGCCGCACCCTCGAGAGCCGTGGTGTGCCCCGCGGGGTGGCGACCGTGTCGGTGCTGCTCGCGGTGGTACTGCTGCTCGGCGGCTTCGTGTTCCTCCTCGTGATCTCCTTCGCGCAGTTCGCGACGTTGCTGCCCGACTACCTGCCGCAGCTCGAAGCCGCGGTGACGTCGGTCGGCGACTGGCTCGAGGGGCTGGGAGTCGGGCCCGAGCAGATCAACGCGATCCTCGGCTCGTTCGACCCGAGCAACCTCATCGGTGCGCTCGGCGGCCTCGTCAGCGGCCTGCTGGGCGGCGCGGCCGGGTTCATCTCGGCCTCGGTCATCCTGCTGACCCTGCTCATCCTGATGGCGGCCGACTCGTCGTACGTGCCGACGGTCGTCGCCGGCATCCGCGTGCAGCGCCCCGCGCTCGCCGACGGGCTCGTGCGCTTCGCCGACGGCGTGCGCCGGTACATGGTCGCCACGACCGGACTCGGCATCGCGCAGGGGCTCATCAACTGGATCGCGCTCGCCCTCCTGGGGATCCCGGGCGCGGCGCTCTGGGGCATGCTGTCGTTCCTCTGCAGTTTCATCCCGAACGTCGGGTACTTCATCGCGCTGGTGCCGCCGCTCGTGTTCGGCGCGCTCGTCGGCGGCTGGCCGACGGTCGTCGCGGTGATCGTCGTGTACGGCCTCATCAACGCGGTGATCCAGTCGATCATCCAACCGCGGATCGTCGGCGACGCGGTCTCCCTCAGCCAGACACTGACGTTCATCTCGGTGCTCTTCTGGGCCGTGGTGCTCGGCCCGATGGGCGCCATCCTGGCGATCCCGCTCACGCTGCTCGTGCGCATGCTGCTCGTCGACTCGAACCCGCACATCGCCTGGGTGCGCCCGGCGCTCGGCGAGGTCGACGAGGCGCGACGCGAGATGAGCGCCGAGGATGCCGCGGCGAAGGCGCTGCGCCAGGAGAAGCGCGCCGCGAAGAAGGAGCTCGGACTGCCCGAGGGCTGATCGGGGCGGCCTCCTCGCCACGGAACGACGGATGCCTCGACGGGAGCGATCCCGCCGAGGCATCCGTCGTCTGCGAACCGGGGCTACTCGCGCGCGAGCGCCGCGAGCGCCTCGAGTTCGAGGTCGAGGTACTGCTCGTCGCTGACGTCGACCGCGACGCCGAGCAGCTTGCCACCCGAGAAGGGGAACGGGTTCGTGTACTGCCCGCTCACGGCGTCGGCGCTGTCGTAGCCGATGCAGAGCCCGTCGCCGCAGAGCGTGAACTTGCCGACCTGGGCCCGCATCGGACCTTCGGCGACGACCTGGTCGTCGACGTAGAGCTTGCAGGTGCCGATGGACTCGCCGTGCTCGCCGGCGCGCTCGCGGATGAACTCCATGCCGAGTGCATGCTTGCCCGCCGTGAGCGCCTCCGACGTGAACGTCTGCTCGGGCGGGATGCCGAGGAAGTTGTACACGTAGTTGAGCCGGCCGTCCTTGATGAACAGCGAGTGGCCGCCGAAGCGCGAGCCGTGGGCGAAGATCACGCCCTGCGTGCCCGCTTCGACCTCGACGTCGGCGATGATCTTGAACGATCGGCCGCGCACGTTCACCGCCACGCTCTCGGGCACCGCGCCCGTCTCGGGGTAGTACACGTAGCGCGTGCGAGGCGGCTCGGCCTGCGGGCGCTCGATCGTGAGCTGTTCGCGAGCCGGACGGTCGTCGAGCGGGTACACGTTGTTCGCGCGCGCTTCGGTGTCGAAGACCTCGATCAGCTCCTGCAGCTTCTCGGGATGCTCCGTCGCGAGGTTCCTCGACTCCGATCGGTCCTCTTCGACGTGGTACAGCTCCCACGCATCGTTGTCGAAATGGCCGTGACCGGTGAGCGGCGCATGGATGGCGGAGGCCTTCCAGCCGTCCTTCCAGATGCCACGGGTTCCGAGCATCGAGTAGTACTGCACCTGCTTCTCGGTGGGCCCGTCGGGCTCCGCGTCGAACGAGTACTTCATCGAGACGCCGGCGAGCGGGCGCTGCTTCACGCCCCGGTACACCTCGGGGAACTCGATGCCGATGACGTCGAGGATCGTCGCCACGATGTCCACCGAGTGGTGGTACTGGTGCCGCACCTCTCCCTTGGCCTTGATGCCGGCCGGCCAGTGGATGATCATCGGGTCGCACGTGCCGCCCGAGAACTGGGCGTAGCGCTTGAACATCTTGAACGGCGTCGAGAACGCTGCCGCCCACCCGGTCGGGTAGTGGTTGTACGCCGCAGGTCCGCCCAGTTCGTCGATCATCGTCAGGTTCTCGGCGAGGTCGTCGGGGAAGCCGTTGAAGAACTTGTTCTCGTTGACCGAGCCGTCGGGCGAGCCCTCGCCCGACGCGCCGTTGTCGGCGCAGTAGAAGATGAGCGTGTTGTCGAGTTGGCCGGACTCCTCGAGGTAGTCGATGAGCCGGCCGATCTGGGTGTCGGTGTACTCGCTGAAGCCGGCGAACACCTCGGCCATGCGGCTGAAGAGACGCTTCTCGTCGTCGGAGAGCGACTCCCACGGCTTGACGTAGTCGGCTTCGTTCGCCTGGTCGTCGGGCATCGGGTTGAGCGGCGTGAGGTCGGTGCCCTCGGGCATGATGCCGCGCTCGACCATTCGCTCGAGCACCCACGTGCGGTAGGCGTCGTAGCCGTCGTCGAACTTGCCCTTGTACTTGTCGATGTACTCCTGCGGCGCATGGTGAGGCGCATGGTTCGCACCGGGGCAGAACCAGGTGAACCACGGCTTCGACGGGTTCGACGAGTTCTGGTCGCGGATCATGCGGATGGTCTGATCGGTGAGATCCTTCGAGAGGTGGTACCCCTCTTCGGGCGTGTAGGGCGCTTCGATGAAGCGGTTGTCCTCGACGAGGTCGGGGTACCACTGGTTCGTCTCGCCGCCGAGGAATCCATAGAAACGGTCGAAGCCCATGGCGAGTGGCCAGGCCGACTTGCTGCCTCCGGCGGAGATGTCCTCTTCGGGAACGTTGTGGTCCTTGCCGACCCAGAACGTCGAGTAGCCGGTGTCCTGCAGCACCTGCCCGATCGTCGCGCACTCCTTGGGGAAGCGTCCCGAATACCCGGGGAAGCCGTTGGTGCCCTCCATGATGATGCCGATGCCGTTGGCGTGATGGTTTCGCCCGGTGAGGAAGGTCGACCGCGTCGGCGAGCAGATCGCCGTGGTGTGCCACTGCGTGTACGTCAGCCCGTTCTGCGCGAGGCGGTCGAGCGTCGGCATGTTGATGCGACCGCCGTACGGCGACCACGAGGCCATGCCGGTGTCGTCGTAGAGGATCACCAGGATGTTCGGTGCGCCCTCTGGCGCCTTGGGCAGCTCGAACGGCGACCAGTCGGGCACCGAATCACGGACGTCGAGCTTGATCGTCCCGTTGAACGAGTTGGACATTTGAAGGCTCCCCTTTGCACTGCTCTGCTGCGGTGTCCCCGCACCTCTTCGACGCTATCGGGGTGAGCGCCGCGGCGGAAGCACCCCTGCGGCCGGTTCGGGGTCGACCCCCGTTCGCGGGCAGCGGAGGCGCGGCGTCTGGCGCGGCGCCGACCCGCGGGGTTAGTCTTCGCATGTGGTCGGCGATCGCCGACCGGCATCGTTCGAGCCAAGGGGAATCATGGCGGAGTTCGAGTACGGCCCGGTGGAGCTGTATCTGGTGGGATTCGAGGGGGACCGGCTCGACCCGGGCACGGTCGAGGCGCTCGAGGAGCTGGTCGAGGGCGGTGAGATCCGCCTGCTCGATCTCGTGATCGTCTCGCGCGAGCCCGACGGCGCGGTGCGGATCGTCGAGATCGAGGACGAGGGCGAGGCGTACGGCTTCGGCGTGCTCGAACTCGAGGCCTCCGGCCTCGTCGGGCACGAGGACGTCGACGACTTCGCCGAGCTCATCCCGCCCGGCACGTCGGCGGCGCTCGCCGCCTTCGAGCTGGTCTGGGCCAAGAAGCTCGCATCGCGTTTCGCCGAAGGCGGCGGCGTGGTGCTGTCGACCGAGCGCATTCCCGCGCCGGTCGTGAACGCGGTGCTCGCCGACGCGAGCAGTGAGGAGAACTGAGATGCCGCTCCGTCGAATGGGACGCCCGGGACTCATCGGCATGGCCGCGCGAACCGCAGTCGTCGCCGGAACCGCGACCGCCGTGTCCGGCAGCGTCCAGCGCCACCAGCAGCAGAAGGCTCAGGGCCAGTACGAGCAGCAGCAGTACGAGGCGCAGCAGCAGCAGGCGCAGATCGATGCCGCAGCGCAGCAGGCCGCGGCCCAGCAGTACGCCGCGCAGCAGGCGGCCGCAGCCGCTCCGGCGGCCCCGGCCGGCGGCGTCGACGTCGTCGCCGAGCTGCAGAAGCTGGCCGCCCTGCAGCAGCAGGGCATCCTCTCTCCCGAGGAGTTCGCCGCGGCGAAGGCGAAGCTGCTCGGCGTCTGAACTGCCGCAGCACGACACACGGATGCCTCGGGCGAGATTCGCCCGAGGCATCCGCCGTTCTCGGCCGCCGTGAATGCGCGCCGCGGTCACGCCTTCTCGGGTGCCTCCTCGCGGCGGCCGGGCAGGCGGCGGGTCGCCGGCAGGGCGAGCAGCGCCGCTGCCGCGCAGGCCAGCATGCCGACCTTCACGCCCCAGAGCTGCGATGCCGCATAGTGCTCGACGATCGGGTCGACCTGGTCGGGCGGCAGCCCCGCGTCGAGCAGCGCCTGCTCAGCGTCCGCCGGCGCGACGTACTCCACCCCCTGCGACACCTGCACGGTCGCCTGGTCGCGCACGGCGGCCTCGATGTCGGGGTCGTCGGCGATGAGGCCGAGCACCGAGCTCGCGAGCGCGCCGACCATCAGCGAACCGATGAGCGCGGTGCCGAGCGAGGAGCCGAGGTTCTGCGCCGTGTACTGCAGGCCGCCCGCCTCGCTGCGCGCTTCGGCCGGCACCGAGGACTGCACCACGTTGCCGAGCTGCGAGGCCAGCAGGCCGGTGCCGAGGCCCACCAGCGTCATGCCGATCGCGAACGGGATCGTCGCGAGCTCTGGTTCGATCGTGGCGATGATGACGAGGCACGCGAGGGTGATGGTGACGAGCCCGACTCGCACGACGGCCCGCGCGCCGAATCGGGCCCCGACGCGGGCGCCGAGCGCCGCGGCGAGCAGCATGGCGATGGAGGTGGGCAGCAGCCGGAGGCCGGTCTGGAAGGCGTCCATGCCCTGCGTGACCTGCAGGTAGAGCGGAACCGCGAAGAAGATGCCGAGCAGCACCAGGTTCTGCGCGAGCAGGCTCGCCAGCCCCGAGCGGAGCGCCGGGATGCGCAGGTTGCGCACGTCGAGGAGCGGCACGCGACCGGACGCGGCGACCCGTCGCTCCCAGGCGAAGAACGCCCAGAGCACCACCAGACCCGCGCCGATGACGAAGGGGGTGAGGGCGAAGCCGAGCGGGGTGATCGGCGACTGGAGCGGTTGCAGCCATCCCCAGGTGCCGCTCTGCAGCACGCCGACCACGACGAGGGCCAGGCCGAGCGCCGACAGCAGCGCGCCGACGACATCCAGCCGGAAGCGCTCGCGTACGTGGTCGTCGGTGATCCAGCCGCTCACCGCGAGCACGAAGATCACGAAGACCACCTCGCCGGCGAAGACCCAGCGCCAGGAGTACTCGGTCGTGAGCCAGCCGCCGAGCAGCGGCCCGATCGCGATGCCCGCGCCGGCGACGCCGCCGATGATGCCGTAGGCGCGAGCCCGGGCGGGGCCCTCGTAGCTTCCCGCGACGAGCGCGGCGAGGGCCGGCAGCACGAGCGCCGCACCGGCGCCCTCGATGAACGACCAGCCGACGATGAGCACCTCGACCGTGGGCGCGACCGCGGTCAGCAACGAGCCGACCGCATAGATCACGAGCCCGATCCTGAAGACCCTGAGCCGGCCGAACAGGTCGCCGATCTTGCCGCCGGTCAGCATGAGCGCGGCCATGACCAGGGCGTAGAGGGTGATCGCGAGCTGGATCGTCGACACCGTGGTGTCGAACTCCTCCACGAGCTGGCTGATCGACACGCTCATCACCGAGCTGTCGAGCACCATGATGAACTGCGCGATCGCGAGGGGGATCACGGCACGCGACGACGGGCTCCCGCCCTCTGCGACACGGACCGGCCCGCTCGTCGCCCCGGCGGTCATCGCGTCGCCGCCTCGAGGCGACCGCTCGCGATCGCCGAGAGGAGCGCGGCATGGTCGGCCTCGGTCCGATCGGCGTAGGCGGCGGCGAACCCGACGAGGGCGTGCGCGAACGTCTTGCCGCCGCCGAGGTAGCCCGAGATCGTCGCCGGGTCGCCGCCTCGCGCGTGGGCCCGGGCGAGCACGATGCCGCAGTACTGCGCGTACATGCGCATCGTCGCCGGCTCCATGCGCTCGGGCTCGGCCGAGCCCTTCCAGTCGCGGAACTGGCGCAGGTACAGGTCTCTCATCCGGCCGTCGAAGCCCTCGCCGGTGGTCCAGCCGAGCAGGATGTCGCCGAGCGACTGCATGATCCGCTGTCCGCGCACCACCCGCTGCCCCTGGTGGGCGTACGCACTCGACCCGTCGGGGGGCTCGATGACCGAGCGCTGCGCCTCCTTCGCCTGCAGCACGAGGACGTCGCGCTTGGCGTCGCCCTGGAGGAGCACGACCCAGGCACGGGTGCCGACGCTGCCGACGCCCACCACCTTCATCGCCGCGTCGACCATGCGGTAGCGCTCGAGCAGTCGCCGTCGCTCGGGCGGGAGCGTCGCCCGGTACTGCTCGAGGACGTCGTGCAGCCGCGCCAGGGCCGTCTCGAACGACATGCCCTCGCGCTCGGCCAGCTCCCGCAGCGGGGTGAGCAGCGGGGGATCGGACTTGAACCGCAGGACGCCGTCGTCGTCGCGAACCGCGAGCTTGTCTGCCGCCTGGCGGCTGTCGCGGCGATACGTCTTCGTGACGGACTCCTCGACCCGCTCGGACGCCTTCTCGGGCAACTCGCTGCCGATGTCGGCCATCACGGTGTCGATGTCGAGCCGCGCGGTGAACAGCTCGAGGGCGGGTGTCCGCACGGCCGTATCCATCGCGGCGGCGTAGGCCCTGCCGACCCGCTCGACGATCGCGCTGCGGTCGCGGTCGTCGAAGCCACGGGCCCGGGCGGCGATCTCGAAGCTCGCGGCCATGCGCTTCACATCCCACTCGAACGGACCGGGGGCCGTCTCGTCGAAGTCGTTGAGGTCGATGACCAGGGCGCGCTCGGGCGAGGCGTAGAAGCCGACGTTCGAGAGATGCGCGTCGCCGCAGAGCTGGGTCTGCACGCCGGAGTCGGGCAGCTCGCGCAGGTCGCCGGCCATGATCGCGGCCGCGCCGCGGTAGAACGCGAAGGGCGACGTCGCCATGCGCGCGTAGCGCAGGCCGACGAGCCCGGCCACCCGCGACAGCGCCTGATGCTCGAGGATCGCGATCGGATCGCGTTCGCCCGGGCCGAGCGCGGCGTGGTCTTCGAGCGGCCTCGACGAGCGGGCCGACCTGCCGAGGTCTTCGCGGCTCTTGCGCGGCAGCAGACGAGGATCGGAGGGACGATCGTATTCCTGCATCAGCACGTCATCCTCCTCGGCGAGCGTGAAGACTCTGACTGAAGGATACGGCGACGCCCGTCACGGGGATAGACCCGGCGGGTCCGCAGCGACCGTGTCGGTCGCGTCGATCGTGAAACCCCTTGCCCCGGACGCCGTCCGCGACCCTACGATGGGGCATGACCGTCGCGCTCAGGGGACTCTCGACCGTCGTGCCGCCGACCGTGCTCGTCCAACCGGAGGTGCGCGACGTCTTCGCGGCGCAGCCCGGTCTGAACCGGCTCGGCCAGCGCATCATCCAGACGAGCTTCGACGTCTCGGGGATCTCGACCCGGCACACCGTGCTCGACGAATTGAGTTGGGACGCCCACCCCGATGATCCGGTGTTCTTCGACATCGAGTCGGGTGAGCTGCTCCTGCCGGGAACGAAGGCCCGTAACGAGCTCTACGCCGAGCACGCGACGGGACTCTACGTCGAGGCGGGTCGGGCCGCCGTCGCGGCGACCCCCGGCCTCGAAGCCGCCGACGTCACGCACGTGATCACCGTGAGCTGCACCGGCTTCTACGCCCCGGGCCCCGACTTCATGATCGCCCGCGAGCTCGGCCTCGACGAGGGGGTGCAGCGCTACCACCTCGGCTTCATGGGGTGCTACGCGTCGATCCCCGCGCTGCGAATGGCCGCGCAGCTCTGCGAGGCGGATGCCTCGGCGGTCGTGCTCGTCGTCTCCGTGGAGCTGTGCACGCTGCACCTCCGATCGTCGAACGACCCCGACACGATCGTCGCGTCGTCGCTCTTCGCCGACGGCGCCGGGGCCGGCATCGTCACCGCGCGTGAACCCGAGCCGGGGGAGCGGGCCTTCGCGCTCGACCGCTTCGCCACCCGCATCACGCCGACCGGCGAGGGCGACATGGCGTGGAAGATCGGAGACCACGGCTTCGAGATGGTGCTCTCGAACGCCGTGCCCGCGATCATCGACGAGCACATCACCGGCGCCCTCGAACCGCTGTTCGCCCACGACGATTCCCTCGCCGAGGCGCTCGCGACGGATGCCTCCGGCGAGGCCGTCGAGCACTGGGCGATCCACCCGGGCGGGCGCAGCATCCTCGACAAGGTCGAGGTCAGGCTCGCCCTCAGCGAGGCGCAGCTCGTGCCGGCGCGCGAGACGCTGCGCGACTACGGCAACATGTCGAGCGCGACCGTGCTGTTCGTGATGAGGCGGATCCTCGACGGCAGCGCGGCGCCCGGCGACCGGGTCGCGGCGATGGCGTTCGGGCCGGGGCTCACCGTCGAGTCGGCGCTGCTCACGGTGATGGGCTGACGCGAATGGGCGTCTGGCGTTCGCTCGGTTCTCGCGACGCCTCGGTGCGCGAGCTCATGGACGACCCCGCGTGCGACGCCGCGACGCTCGCGCGCACCTACGACCAGTTCCGGCTCGTCAACGGGGTCGTCTCGGGTGCGGGCTCGGTGTACCGGCGATGGATCCGCCCGCGGCTCTCGCCGGTGTGGACGACCCGGCTGCTCGACGTCGGGACGGGCGGGGCCGACCTGCCGCGGCGCTGGCTGCGCCGCGCCGCCGCGGAGGGGCTGCGCCTCGAGGTCACCGCGATCGACCCCGATCCCCGCGCCCTCGCCGCCGCGCTCGCCGCGAACCAACGCGACCCGGTGCCGGGACTCGAGCTGTCGGCCGCGACGACCGCCGAGCTGGCTGCCGCAGACCGCCACTTCGACCTCGTCTTGTCGAACCACGTGCTGCACCACCTCGACGGCCTCGAGTTCGGCGCACTGCTCGCCGACTCCGAGCGGCTCGCCGAGCTCGGCGGCACGGTCGTGCACGGCGACATCGAGCGCAGTCGCCTCGCGTACGCGGCGTTCGCGGCCGGCACCTGGCCGTTCGCCGCGAACCTGCTCTCCGGATCGTTCATCCGGGCCGACGGGCTCGCGTCGATCCGGCGCAGCCACACCGCGGCCGAGCTCGAGGCGGTGCTGCCGTCGGGCTGGCGCGTGCGACGGGCGACGCCGTCACGGCTCGAGGTGATCTGGCAGGCGGATGCTGCGGGGCGGGCCCGCGGGTGACGCCCCAGGTCGTCGTCGTGGGCGGCGGGCCGGTCGGGCTCCTCTCGGCGGTGCTCCTCGCCGATCGCGGCGTCGACGTCGTCGTGCTCGAACGCCGCCTCGAGCGGTCGACGAGGCCGAAGGCGATCGGCGTGCACGCGCCGGGGGTTCGGGCGCTTCGCGAGGCCGGGGTGCTCGCCGAGCTCGAAGGGGCGGGCACCCGCATCACCGGCGGCGAGGTCGGCGTCGCCGGGCGCCGACTCGGACGGCTGCGGTTCGCCGAGGCGTCCGCGGTGCTGTCGGTGCCGCAGCACCTGGTCGAGGCCGCGCTCGAGCGGCGGCTCGGCGAGCTCGCGCCGAGCGCGCTCCGCCGAGGAGCCGAGGTCATCGGACTCGCGCAGGACCGGAACGCGCTGCGGGTGCGGCTCGTCGACGGCGGTGAGCTCGTCGCGCGCTGCGCCATCGTCGCCGACGGCGTGCGCAGCCGGCTGCGCGAGCCGCCCGGCATCAACTGGCGGCGCAGGCCCGGGGTCGCTCGGTACGCGATGGCCGACCTCACCGGGCCGGGCGACGACGTCGCCCGGCTGCACTTCGAGGCCGGCGGCGTCGTCGAGGCGCTGCCCCTCCCCGATGGTCGGCGCTGGGTCGTGCACCTCGCCGACCGGGATCCGGGGGATGCGATCGACGCCGCCGGGTTCGCGGCGATCGTGGCCGAGCGGGTCGGGGTGCGCCTCGACGGCGTGCCCGAGCCGAGCGTGTTCCTCGCGAGCCAGCACGTCGCCGACCGCTTCGTCGTCGGCCGGGTCGTGCTCGCGGGCGACGCCGCCCACGAAGTGAGCCCGATCGGCGGGCAGGGCATGACCCTGGGGTTCCTCGACGCGCTCGCGCTCGCCGAGGCGCTGCCCGACGCGCTCGCATCGCCCGACGGCGGCGACCTCGCCCTGCCGCTGAGGCGCTACGGGAGGCGGCGCCGCCGCGCGGCGATGCGGGCCTGCCGCCGGGCACGGTTCAACATGGCGATGGGGGCTCCGGCACGTGGCATCCGACTCGCCCTTCGCAACACCGCCGTGCGCCTGCTCGCGGTGCCCCCGATGCGCGCGATGCTCGCCGGGGTGTTCACGATGCGCGGGCTGTGAGCGCCCGGGTGCTCAGAGCACGACGCGCGTGAGCACGAAGACCGGGATCCGGCGGTCGGTCTTCGTCTGGTAGTTCGCGTAGTCGGGCCAGGTCTCGTTGGCGCGCGTCCACCACTCGTCGCGCTCGTCGCCGTCGACCTCGCGGGCGACGTAGTCGTGCTTCTCGTCGCCGTCCTGCAGCTCGACCGCGGGGTGCGCCTTGAGGTTCCAGTACCACTTCGGGTGCTCGGTCGAGCCGCCCTTCGAGGCGACCACCGCGTACTCGCCGTCGTGCTCGACCCGCATGAGCGCCGTCTTGCGGAGCTTGCCGCTCTTCGCGCCGCGCGTCGTCAGCACGATGATGGGGCGGCCGCGCAGCAGGTTGGCCGCGGCGCCGTCGGATGCCTCGTAGGCCTCGGCCTGCTTGCGGGCCCAGTCGGCGGTGCTGGGGGCGTACTCGCCTTCGAGTGGCATGGATTCTCCTTCGAGTCGTTCCTCGGGTCAACCGAGGCGGGCGCCGAGTTCTTCCCGTCCGTCCGATTCCGTCTCGGGCTGGATGATCTCATGTCGTGCGCGCCCGCGAGACCGGCGTGAGGCCCTGCGATCCTCCCTGTGGAAGAATCGCGCCGATGGCGGCACACGAACTCGAGCACCTCCGCACCTTCCTCACCGTGCTGCGCGCGGGGTCGATGAGCGAGGGCGCGCGGCTGCTCGGCCTCTCACAGGCGACGGCGAGTTCGCACGTGCAGGCGCTCGAGCAGCGGCTCGGCACCGTGCTCTTCGAACGCGGCGCCACGGGAGTCGTCGCGACCCCGCGCGCGGTGGCCCTCGGCCGCGAGGTCGCCGGGCCGCTCGACGCGCTCGACGACGTGCTCGCCCCCGCGGCGGCCGGCGGCACCGAGACCATCGACGTCGGGGGAGCGGCCGAGTTCCTGGGCGAGGTGCTCGCACCGCGACTCGACGAGCTCGCGGATGCCTCGGCGGCGCGTCTGCGGCTGCGCTTCGGCCTCGCCGACGGGTTGCTCGACGAGTTGCGCACCGGCGCCCTCGACCTCGTCGTGAGCGCGGTGCGCCCGTCGCAGCGCGGCCTCAGCGCAATGCCGCTCGTCGACGAGGAGTTCGTGCTCGTGGCGTCACCCCGCTGGCGCCTCGCCGGCCCGCCCGAGAGCACGGAGGCGGTCGCCGCGGCGCTCGCCGAGGTGCCCCTCATCGCGTACGGCGACGAACTGCCGATCGTGCGCCGCTACTGGCGTTCGGTGTTCGGGCACCGCCCCGACGGCCTGCGCCCGATCGCGGTGATCCCCGACCTCCGAGCGATCCGCTCCGCGCTCGTCGCCGGCGTCGGCATGTCGGTGCTGCCGCGGTACCTCGTCGAGTCGGAGCTCGCCGCGGGGCGTCTCGTGGCCCTGTACGAGCCCGAGCTGGCGCCGCTCAACACGCTCTACCTCGTCGCCCGCACGGGCGAGCTCGACCGCAGCGATCGCCTCCGCGCGCTCGCGGAGGCGATCGTCGAGGTCGCGCGAGACTGAGGGCCGCGCGGGGCGGATCGGCGGAGTCGCGCCCGCGGATGCCCGAGTCGGGCGTCAGGCCGCCGCGCGCTCGGTCAGGGCGGCGAGAAGGGCCTCGGCGACCGCCTCGCTCGACTGCGGGTTCTGGCCGGTGATGAGGTTGCCGTCGCGCACGACGTGGCTCGACCAGGCGGCGCCGCCCTCGACCAGGGCTCCGCGCTCGGCCAGCGTCGACGCCACGAACCACGGGGTGCCGGCGCCGAGTCCGCCCGAGCGCTCCTCCTCGTCGGTGAACACCGTGAGGGCGCGGCCGGCGAAGGCGAACCCGCCGTCGGGGCGGGTCGCGCTGAGCAGGGCGGCCGGGCCGTGGCAGAACGGCGCGATGAGCACGGCGGCGGCGTCGGCGGCGATGAGCGCGGCGCCGACGGCGGGGTCGTGCGCGAGATCGACCATCGGCCCGTGGCCGCCGGGCAGCACGAGCGCGTCGAAACCGCTCGCGTCGAGTTCGGCGATCGATGCGGGCGAGGCGAGTTCGGTGGCGATGCCGTCCAGGTAGCCGCGGAACTCCTCGACCTTCGCGGCGTCGCCGACGAGGTCGGTCGACAACGAGCCCGGGTCGACCGGCGCCGGCGCGCCGCCCGGAGTCGCGATCGTGGTCTCGGCGCCCCCGGCCGAGAGGGCCCGGTGCGCGACGACGAGTTCTTCGGCCCAGAAGCCGGTGGGGTGGTGGCTGCCGTCGGCGAGCTCGATCGACTCGGCGGCGGTGACGATCATGAGGATGCGGGTCATGGGGTTCCTTTCGACGTCCATGAGTCTCGCCCCGGGGTATTCGCCGGGGTCATCGGAAAAGCGATGGCGGGTATCGGCGCGGCCGCGCAGCGTCGTCAGCGCTCGAGTGCGCGCAGCGCGAGCCAGGCGGCGGTGCGGTCGTCGGGATTCGACATCGACAGCCCGGTGAGGTCTTCGATGCGATGGAGGCGGGAGGCGAGCGTCTGCCGGTGCACGCCGAGCGCCGACGCGGTGGTGCCGAGTGCGCCGTGCTCGACGAGGTAGACCCGCAGGGTCTGCAGCAGTTCGCCGTGCGCGCCGTCGGCGCCGCGCAGCGGGTCGAGCAGCTCGGCGATGCCGGCGGCGGCGTCGGCGTCGAGTCGTTCGAGCACCAGGGCGACCGTCGGCAGCGCCCGGTACCGCACGACAGTGCGGGCGTCGGCGACGGCGGACTCGTGCGCCTGGCGGGCCTCGGCCGCGCTGCGGGCGAGTGCGTCGCCGGGTGCGGATGAGCCGAGTCCGAGGCGGAGCACCGCGTTCCCGTCGAGCGCGAACTCCACGGCCCTGCGGGCGAAGGCGTCGACCTGGTCGTCGCGGAGGAACCCGAGCACGCGGTCGTGCGACTCGGTCAGCACGTGCACCGCGCCGAGCTCGTCGAGCCAGCGCGTGACGAGCCGTTCGAGGTCGACGCCCTTCGAACGGCTCGAGAGGGCGAAGGCGGTGAGGCTGCGTTCGCGCACGCCCCACCGGCGCAGCAGAGCGGATGCCTCGGCACCGCCCGCGAGCAGGGTGTCGACCATCACCGCACGGCCGAGGCGCTCGGTGCCGGTGTGGTCGTGCGTGCGCAGCACGAGGTCGAGGAGCGCGGCGGCCTGCGACGCGAGGTCGCGCGCCCGGCTCGTCGAGCTCTCGCGCGAGGCGATCACGAGGATGGCGGTGAGATCCTCGCCCGGGCCGACCGGATGCACCTGCAGGCCGGGGTGCCGAACGCGCACCGGGCGGTTGAACGCGACGGCCACCGCGTCCTGCACGTGGAGCCCGCCCGCGCCCGCGGTGGTGATGACCTGGCCGTACGCATCGAGCAGCACGGCCCAGCCGTCGATGCGGTGGGCGAGTTCGGCGATGACCGCCTTGGCACCGCCGCGACGGGCCACCTGCGTGAGCACCTTCGTGCCGTTCGTCACGAGCCGGTCTTCTGCGGCCTGGTCGGCGGCGAGGAGGGCGACGAGGGTGGGGAGGATCGCGGACTCGTGGCCGGGCGCCCCGACGAGTGCGGTGACTCGGGCGTCGGCCAGCGCGGCGCGGAGCGCGGGGTCGTCGGCGCCGGTCACGAGCACCGCGTCGGCGAGGGACGCGGCGCGGGCGTCGCCCGAGGCCAGGGCGCCGAGGAGTTCGTCGCGCTCGCCGATGACGAGCGTCGCGAAGGAGGGATGGACCACGACCGAGAAGTCGTCGAGCGCCACCGCGGATTCGACCGGATTCGACGGCTCGACACGGCCGGGCACCAACGTGGCGCCGAGCGTCGAGGCCAGGGAATCGAGTCGACGGGCCATGGAGGAAGTGTACGAGATGTCGAACCGGGAGGGGGCGACCCACACTTTCTCACAGTGCCGCGCAGGCGTCGGCCTGCCTAGCATCGGCATGCCCAGCAAGTGATCCGAGGGAGCATCAATGAAAGCCATCGTCTTCCGGCAGCCGGAGACGCCGATCGAGGTCGCCGACGTCGAACTCGCCGCCCCCAAAGCCGGCGAGGTGCGCGTCAAGATCGCCGCGGCCGGCGTCTGCCACTCCGACCTGCACGTGAAGCGAGGGGAATGGGACGCCCCGGCACCGCTCGTCATGGGACACGAGGGCTCGGGCGTGGTCGTCGAGCTCGGCGAGGGCGTCACCTCGCTCGCCGTCGGCGACCACGTCGTGCTCAGCTGGGTGCCGCCGTGCGGCGAATGCCGCTACTGCCTGTCGGGTCACGAGGCCCGTTGCCAGAAGGTCGCGACGGTCGTCGCGCCGAAGGGCGTGCTCTTCGACGGCACCTCGCGCCTCGAGCAGGGCGGCGAGCCGGTGCACCACTACCTCGGCGTCTCGTCGTTCGCCGAAGAGGTCGTCGTGCCCGCCTCGGGCGCCGTGAAGGTGCGCGACGACGCCCCGCTCGACGTGATCGCGGTCGTCGGCTGCGCCGTCGCGACCGGGGTCGGCGCGGTGCTCAACACCGCCGCGGTCGAGCCGGGCTCGACCGTCGTCGTGATCGGGTGCGGCGGCGTCGGCCTCAACGTCGTGCAGGGGGCGAAGCTCGCGGGCGCCGAGCGCATCGTCGCGATCGACGTGCTGCCCGAGAAGACGAAGCTCGCCCTGCAGTTCGGCGCGACCGACCGCATCGACGCCTCCCAGGGCGACGCGGTCGAGCAGCTGTTCGAGCTCATCCCCGACGGCGTCGACTACGCCTTCGACGCGATCGGCCGCACCGTCACGACCGAGCAGGCGATCCGCATGCTCGGCCTCGGCGGCGCCGCCGTGATCGTCGGGCTTCCGCCGACCGGCGCGAAGGCCTCCTTCGAACCGCTCGTGCTCGCCGAGGCCGACCAGCGCATCCTCGGCTCGAACTACGGTTCGGTGCGCCCCTCGATCGACATCCCCGCGCTCGTCGACCGCTACATGGACGGCCAGCTCAAGCTCGACCCGCTGATCTCCGCCCGCCGGCCCCTCGCCGAAGCGGCCGAGGCGTTCGACGACCTCGAATCGGGCGAGGCCCTCCGCACGCTGCTCATCCCGTAGCCCGCCGCTCCCGCCACCCCCGGCAGACCCATTCGCCCCACCGACTCATTGGAGAGTTCGACATGACCACCCCCACCCAGGTCGGCGCCCCCGCGCCGGCCCCCGTCGACGCCGGCCTCCGCCGCGGCGTCATGAGCGGCCCCGAGCTGGCCGCCCAGGCCATCGCCAACATCGCGCCGAGCGCCGTCATCGCCTTCACTGCCGCCGGCATCTACCTCGGCGCCGGCAACGGCACCATCTACTCGTTCATCCTCGCGACGCTCGTGATCCTCGCCGTCGGCTACTGCGTCATCGTGTTCGCGCGACGCCACGCCTCGGCCGGCTCGCTCTACACCTACGTCGCCAAGGGGCTCGGCCCGTTCGGTGCGTACCTCGCGGGCATCGCCCTGCTGGTGGGCTGCTGGGGCATCGCGGCCGGCTCGCTCGGCGGCGCGGTCTCGTACATGAGCCAGTTCCTCGTGCTGATCGGCATCCCCGCCGAGGGCATCGGCTGGTCGATGGCGCTCGCCGTCGTGCTCGGCGGGCTCGCGACGCTGTTCACCATCCGGGGCATCCGCCTCTCGGCGCGCGTCTCGCTCGTGCTCGAGCTCGTCTCGGTCGCGATCATCCTCGTGCTGCTGGTGCTCGCCCTCGTCTGGGCCGGCCCGGCCGCGTGGGACCCGGCGCAGTTCTCCCTCGAGGGCGTGCCGTTCCAGGGGGTCGCCGCCGGCATGGTGCTCGGCATCCTCGGCTTCGTCGGATTCTCCTCGGCCGACGCGCTCGGCCGCGAGGCGAAGAACCCGTACACCGCCATCCCGCGCGCGATCATGTGGAGCGCGGTGACCGTCGGCATCCTCTACGTCTTCGCCGCGTACACGCAGATCGCCATCCTCGGCGAGGACCTCGCCACCGTGGCGAGTCCGCTCGAGGCGATCGCCACGCAGATCGGCATGCCCGCCTGGTTCGCGCCGCTCCTCACCTTCGGCGTCGGCGCCTCGTTCTTCGCCGTCGTCGTCGCGCCGCTCAACGTCGTCGGCCGCATCATCTACGTGATGGGCAAGGAGGGCGTCGTCGCCGAACGCTTCGGACGCACGCACGAACGCCACCTCACGCCGCACCGCGTGCTGCTCGTCGCCGGCCCCGCCGCGATCGCGCTCGACCTCGTGCTCCTCGCCATCGGCGTGAACCCGATGGACATCGTCGTCTGGGTCGACACCTACGGAACGTACGGCTACATGGTGGCGTACGCGCTCGTCGCGATCGCCTGCGTCGCCTACACGCGCCGCGAGAAGATGCGCAACGGCCTCGTCTGGCTCTGCGCCGTCGTGTCGGTCGGGGCGATGGCCTACGTGTTCTTCGCGAACGTGTGGCCGGTGCCGGCGTGGCCGCTGAACGTCATCCCGTACCTGTTCCTCGTCACGATGATCGCGGCGATCGCCTGGTACCTGCACCTCGCGAAGCACCGCCCCGAGGTGCTCAAGGCCATCGGCAACACCGAGACCGACGCGCTCGAGGGCGTGGGCTGAGTCTCGCCGAACGACGACGGATGCCTCCCCGCGCGCTGCGGGGAGGCATCCGTCGTTCGCGGTCGGCCGACCCGGGTCAGCCGCGCTCGAGTTCGAGCGAGAACTCGACGAAGCCGTCGGGCTCGACCGAGACGAAACCGAGGTCGGGCGCCTCGATGCCGAAGTCGGCGAAGGTGATCGGGATGCTTCCGGCCACCTGGCCGCCGGCGCCGTTCAGCACCGCCTCGAGCTCGACCGTGACGGTCTTCGCCACGCCCGCGAGGGTGAGTTCGCCGGTCGCGGTGATGGTCTGCACCTCGCCGACGGCCGGGGCGGTGTCGACCGCGATCGGCTCGGTGAGGACGAATGTCGCTGTGGGGAACTCGTCGGTGCGCATCGCATTCGAACGGAAGTACTCGTCGCGGTTGCCCGAATCGGTCGCGATCGAGGCGACGTCGACGGTGAACGAGGCGGCCGTCAGGGTGAGCCCGTCGACCGCGAGCTCTCCGGTCACCTCCTCGGTGCGGCCGGTCACGGTCACGTCGGTGCCGTTCAACACCTCGTCGACGCGGTACCCCGCGAAGGAGCCGTCGCCCACGACCCACGCGCCGCTGAGGTCGCCGGGTTCGCCCGGGGCATCCGCCGCGCCCGTCTCGGTGGGGGAGACGGTGACGCTCGGGGCGGCGTCGGCCTCGCCGACGATGAGGTCGCGGTAGACGATCGGTCCGGCGATCGCGGCGGTCGCGCCGAGGGCGAGCACCCCCGCGAGGATCGAGGCGGTGATGATCTTCGTGCGCTTCTGCATGCGGCTCCTGCTCGGGCGTGGGGCGTCGGAGTTCGAGCATGGCGCACCAACGTATGAGAACGCATTGAATCGCCGGCGGAGGTTCCCAGATGACGGCGGATGGCGCAGACTGGCGCCATGAGCGATGAAGCTTCGGGGGAGGGGGCGGTGCGCGACGCAACGGGGGAGTCCGACCCGCCCGGTGCCGATCCGCACATTCTCGGGCCCGATCTCCTGCCGACGCCGTTCACGGCCGAGGAGATCCGCGCGGCGGCGGGCACGGGCAAGACGATCCGCCTTCTCGTCGAGCTGCCGGGCGGCGAGCGCTTCGAGCGGGTGAACCGCTTCAGCGACTGCGACGCCGAGGGCGCGACCCTCGAGCAGTGGCGGCTCGACGCCGCGGGCGCCGTCGACGGGGTGGTCACGAGCGAGCGCGTGACCTGGCGCGAACTGCAGGAGCACGCCGCCTTCCCGGCCGAGCACACGAGCCGGACGTCGACGACGCTCGCGCTCGCCGAGGGCGGGCTCGGCACCGTCGAGTGCCTGCACTACGAGGCGCGGCACGGCGACGGCGATGCGGCGCAGGCCTCACGCTTCTGGTTCGCGCTCGATCATCCCGGGATGCCCGTGCGGTACGAGATCCCGACGCCGTCGGGGGTCGTGCGCACGACCGTGGTCGCGGTCGAGCGGGACGCCCCGGAGGCGTTGGTCGAGTAGCGGGGAACGGAACGCCTACTCGGCGCTCGAGCGCGTCGGCCGCCAGCCGAGGCTCGGCGCGACGTGCTCGGCGAACGCGGCGACGAGCCGCAGGTTGAACTCGACGCCGAGCTGGCTCGGGATGGTGAGCATGAGCGTGTCGGCCTCGTGGATCGCGGCGTCGCGCAGGAGTTGCTCGACGAGCTTGTCGGGCGTGCCCGCATAGGTCTTGCCGAACGTCGAGCGCATGCCGTCGATCATGCCGACCCCGTCGCCGTCCTGCCGGCCGCCGAAGTAGAGCTCGTCTTCGGCGGTCGTGATGGGGAAGATCGAGCGGCTCACCGAGGTGCGCGGCTCACCCGGATGCCCCGCCTCGCGCCAGGCGTCGCGGAACGCCCGGATCTGCTGCGCCTGCAGCTCGTCGAACGGCAGGCCCCGGTCTTCGGTGAGCAGCGTCGACGACATCAGGTTGACGCCCGCGCGCCCGGCCCACTCGGCCGAATCGCGGTTGCCTGCGCCCCACCAGATTCGCGAGCGCAGGCCGGGCGAGTAGGGCTCGATGCGCGCCATGCCGCGGCCGCCGAACGGCGACGAGGCATCCAGCTCGGCCATGCCCTTGCCCTCGATCGCCTCGAGGAAGCGCGCGAAGTGCTCGCGCGCGAGGTCGGCGCCGCGCGGGTCGGTCGACCCGGTGTAGCCGAAGGCCTCGTAGCCGCGCACGACCGACTCGGGTGATCCACGGCTCACGCCGAGGGCGAGTCGTCCGCCCGAGATGAGGTCGACGGCGGCGGCGTCCTCGGCGAGGTGCAGCGGGTTCTCGTAGCGCATGTCGACGACTCCCGTGCCCATCTCGATGCGCTCGGTGCGGGCGGCGATCGCCGCAAGCAGCGGCATCGGCGAGGCCTGCTGGCGCGCGAAGTGGTGCACGCGGAAGTAGACGCCGTTGACCCCCAGCTCGTCCATGCCCTGGGCGAGGTCGATCGCCTGCAGCATCGAGTCGGCCGCCGAGAGCTCGCGCCCGCCGCCGAGGGGTCCGTAGTGTCCGAATGAGAGCGTTCCGAAGCGTTCCACGTGAAACCGGAACGCCGTGCCGCGCACGTCTATTCCTATGCATGGATGCCTCGGGGTGGGGTGGCGCCAGGCGCGCGGCGCGTGGCGGACGGGATCAGCCCTTGCGCTGCGCGCGGTAGCTCGTCGGACTGACGCCGTGCACGCGACGGAAGCTGCGCGAGAAGTACAGCGGGTCGGCGTAGCCGACCGCGCTCGCGACGGCCGTGACCGGCATCGTCGTGGTGTCGAGCAGCGACCGGGCGCGGGCCATCTTGAGCGAGGTGTGGAAGGCGCCGGGGCCGCCGCCGGTCGCCCGGCGGAACTGCGTGCCGAGGTGCGACGGCGAGAGGCCCACGATGGCGGCGAGCTCCGCGACGGAGACCGTGCCGTCGACGCGGGCCTCGAGGTACCGCATGGCGCGTTCGAGCGGCGACCCGTCGGCCGGTTGCACGGCGTCGACCGAGAGACGGGCGAGGAGGTGCCAGGCGATGCCGGATGCCGCGAGCTGCTGCGCCGGCGAGGGGCGGCGCTCGAGCAGGGTCACGAGCTCGTCGAACAGGGCGACGACCCGGTCGATCGATCGAAGACGCGCCACCGGCTGCGGCCTGCCGAGCAGCGGGCCGGTGAGCTCGGCGATGTCGGTGCCGCGCGCATGGAGCCACCAGATCGTCCATGGTGTCGCCTCGGAGGCCTGGTACTCGTGCGGGATGCCTGCCGGGATCGCCACCCATGAGCCGGGAACGAGCGCATGATCCGTGTCCGCGATGCACACGCGACCGCTGCCCGCGACGCACACGATCACGATCGTCTCGGGCGAACCGTTCGGCCGGGCACGTCGATGGCCGGCGGCGACCGGGAAGTACCCGGCGTCGCTCACGACGAGGTGCCGTGCCCCCGCGGCGCGCGCGGCGGCGTCGAGTTGCGGGCGCGGCACGACGGCCAGCCGCTGGTTCGCGAACCCCTCGGCGCGGTGACTCGGCGCGGAGAGCGGTGTTTCGTCCATGTCCTCCCTCGTTCTCACCATACCCGCCCCGTGTTCGCGGCCGTAGCGTCGAAGCAGGCCGGAGCTGCCGGTCGTGCCGGGCGCCGCAGAGGCCGCACCCACCCACCGAGGAGACCGCGATGATGACGGATGCCGCCCGCCAGAGCTCGGAGGCGACGGATCCCGCCGACGGGCCGATCGTCCTTCCGGAGGCGCCCGCCGCACTGAGGCCGACCCTGGACGCCGGAGGCGCCGTCGCCTGGGACGAGCCGATCTGCATCCGGACGTACGAGGCCGACGAGCCGAGCCGGTACCCGATGTTCCTCGACCACCGCGTCTACCAGGGGTCGAGCGGCAGGGTGTACCCGATCCCGTTCACCGAGCGCATCGCCGAGCAATCGTCGATGCGCGAGTGGCGGGCGGTGCACCTCGAGAACCGCTACCTGCGCCTCGTCATCCTGCCCGAACTCGGCGGGCGCATCCATGTGGGCTACGACAAGGTCAACGACTACGACTTCTTCTACCGCAACAACGTCGTCAAGCCGGCGCTCGTCGGGCTCGCCGGCCCCTGGATCAGCGGCGGCGTCGAGTTCAACTGGCCGCAGCACCACCGCCCCGCGACTTACCTGCCCGTCGAGACGTCGATCGAGGAGGGGGCCGACGGGTCGGTCACCGTGTGGTGCGCCGATCACGACCCGTTCGCGCGGATGTCGGCCCTGCACGGGGTGCGGCTGCGCCCCGAGAGCACGGTCGTCGAACTGGTCGTGCGCCTGCACAACCGCACGAAGGAGCGCCAGACCTTCCTCTGGTGGGCGAACGTCGCCGCGCGCGCCGACGGCGGCTACCAGGCCTTCTTCCCCGAGGACGTCCGCTACGTCGCCGACCATGCCCGGCGCGCGCTCACGGCGTTCCCCGAGGCGGACCGCCCCTACTACGGCGTCGACTACCCGGCGCTCGCCGAGGACGTGCCCGACGCCGCCCGGATCGACGCTTACCGGAACATCCCCGTGCCGACGTCGTACATGATCGTCGACTCCCAGCAGGACTTCTTCGGCGGCTACGACCATGCCGCAGGCGGTGGATTCGTGCACTGGGCGGAGCGACGGGTCTCGCCGGGCAAGAAGCTCTGGACCTGGGGCGACGCGCCGTTCGGGCACGCGTGGGATGCGCAGCTCACCGACGACGACGGGCCGTACGTCGAGCTCATGGCGGGCGTGTACACCGACAACCAGCCCGACTTCAGCTGGATCCTGCCGGGCGAGGCGAAGGCGTTCACGCAGTTCTGGTACCCGATTCCGGCCATCGGCGCCGCGCATCAGGCCACCCCCGATGCCGCGGTGCACGTCGACCGCGGCGATGCCGTGACGGCGCGGTTCGCCGTCACCTCGCCGCAGCCCGGTGCGACGCTGCGCCTGCTCGACGACGATCGCGTCGTCGCCACGCGGACGGAGGACCTGGTTCCCGGCGTCCCCGCGGTCATCACAGGCGAGTCGCCAGAGGGGGAACCCGCCGTGGACCTGCTCGATCGCGACGGGCGACTGCTCGTACGCTGGACGCCCAGCCGGGTCGACGACGCGGGCGAGCCCTGGGTCGCGGAGGAGCCGCCACCGCCCGAGGCGATCGAATCGGTCGAGGAGCTCTACCTGACGGGGCTTCACCTGCAGCAGTACCGGCACCCCACGCGCTCGCCGCTCGGCTACTGGCGCGCCGCTCTCGAACGCGACCCGGGCGACGTGCGCACCAATCTCGCACTCGCCGACCACGACTACCGCGCCGGTCGATACGAGCCGGCGGTCGGGCGGACACGGCTGGCGCTGGCACGGCTGACCAGGCGGAACGCGAACCCCCTCGACGCCGAGGCCTTCTACCTGCTCGGGCTCGCACTCGGTCGGCTCGGTCGCCGCGCCGAGGCCGAGCAGGCGTTCGGGAAGGCCGGATGGGACGGCACCTGGGCCGCGGCCGCGGGATTCGCGCTGGCCCAGTCGCTCGGCCGACGCGGGCAGAACCGCTCCGCGCTGCGCGTGCTCGACTCGCTCGACGGAGTGGTGGGCCATGACGCGCGGCGCACGGCGCTGCGCGCGATCGTGCTGCGCCGTCTCGGCAGAGGCGGGGAGGCCCGAGAGCTCGTGCTCACCGCGCTCGAGGCGGATCCGCTCGATGCGACGCTGCGCCACCTCGCCGGTGCGGAGGTCGCGGCGGAGGGCGGGCTGCTGCTCGACATCGCCATCGACCTCCGCGACGCCGGAGCGGTCGCCGAGTCGCTCGCCGTGCTCGAGCGCGCCGCAGCGGCGCCGATCACCGCGGCGGGCAACCAGCGTCCGATCGCGTGCTACCTCGCCGCGGCGTTGCTCGACGAGCAGGGCCGGGCCGAGGAGGCGGCGCAGCATCGGAGTCGGGCGCGGGACTGCGATGCGAGCTGGGCGTTCCCGCACGGGCTCGATGCGCACGACGCACTGCGGGCCGCGCTCGCCGCCGACGAGTCGGACGACGTCGCCCACTCGCTGCTCGGCATGCTGCTCTTCGCGCACGGTCGCCGTGCCGAGGCGGCTCGGCACTGGGACGAGGCGGTGGCGCTCGGCTCGCGGGAGCCCGTGCTGCTGCGCAACGCGGCGATCGCGGCCTACAACGTCGACGGCGACGAGGCGAGGGCGTGGTCGTACTTCGAGCTCGCGATCGCCGCGGCCCCGGCCGATGCGCGCCTGCACTACGAACGGGATCAGCTCGCGATTCGGCTCTGCCATGGTGCGCTGGAGCGGCTCGAACGGCTGAAGGCGGTGGAACCGCTCGTGCTCTCCCGTGACGACTTCACGATCGAGTACGTGACGCTGCTCACGGCCGAGGGGCAGGCCGCCAGTGCCCACGAGATCCTCTCGACTCGCCGCTTCCGTCCGTGGGAGGGCGGCGAAGGTCGAGCGGTCGCGGCCTGGGACGCGGCGCTGAACGCTCTCGGACTGCCGCTCGCCGACCCGCCGGCGACGCTCGGCGAGGCTCGCGCGCGCTACGTGCCGCCGGCCGCCAAGCGGGCCGACGGGGTGACCGACTACTTCGCGACCAGCCTGCCCGAGCTGCTCCTGTTCAGCCGGGTACCCGGCGACGAGTGAGCCCCCGATGACGGCAGGGCCTGCCGGGGCCGGCTACTCGCTGCGGGCCGCCGGCTACGAAGCCGAGATCGTGCAGCTCGGGGCGAGCGTCCGACGCCTCACGGCCGGCGGACGCGACCTCGTCATGCCGTTCGCCGCCGACGAGGAGCGTCCCGCGATGCGCGGTGCGCTGCTCGCCCCCTGGCCGAACCGCCTCGCCGACGGCCGGTACGAGTTCGGTGGGCACCGGCACCGGCTCCCGGTCGATGAGCCCGCGACCCGCACGGCCGCGCACGGGCTCGTCGCCCTGCGCCGCTTCGAACCCGACCTCGTCGAGCCCGATCGGGTCGGGCTCCGCACCCGGATCGAGCCGCGGGAGGGCTACCCGTGGCGCGTGGCGATCCGGGTGGAGTTCGTGCTCACCGAGCAGGGGCTCGCCCAAGAGGTCGTCGCGACGAACGAGAGCGGCACGCCCGCTCCGATCGGCTTGGGCGGGCATCCGTACCTGCTCGGCGGGCGACCGGGCCCGAGGGCGATCGACGAGTGGGACCTCGAGCTGCCCGCCGAGGAGGTCCTGCTCGTCAGCGGCGATCGCATGCTGCCGACCGTCTCGGCTGCGGTCGACTCGGCAGGCCGCGACGACGACTTCCGCGGCGGACGCCGGCTCGGCAGCGCGGTGCTGAACAACGCCTACACGCGATTCGCCGGTGCACGCGACGGACGCGCGCGGGCGAGGCTCGTCGACCGGAACGGGGTCGGCACCGAGATCTCGTGGGACGAGCGCTGCCGTTGGGTGCAGCTGTACACGTCCGACCATGCGACCGGCGACGACTTCCGCTGCGCCCTCGCCGTCGAGCCCATGACCTGCCCGCCCGACGCGTTCAACTCGAAGCGAGACCTCATCGCGCTCGCGCCCGGGGCGAGCACGAGCCTCGGGTGGACGATCAGCGCGGTGGGCTGATCGCGCGGCTCCCGCCGCCGGGCCGCGGGTCTGGCACGCGGACGGCTCTGGCGCGCCCCGTGGCATCCGTCTACCGTGAAGGCGGGGGAGATTCCGGTCGGAATCCGGAATACCGGCCCACTTCGCAAAGTTGAGTTCAGTAGACTCAAGTTTGAAACGAAGGGAGCATTGAGTGGCAAACATGCAGGGCGCGCCGAACTCGCAGGAAGAGCAGAAGTCGGCGCTCGAACAGTTCGGCGTCAACCTGACCGACCTCGCGAAGGCCGGCAAGCTCGACCCGGTGATCGGCCGCGACGCCGAGATCCGGCGCGTGAGCCAGGTGCTGACCCGTCGTACGAAGAACAACCCCGTGCTCATCGGCGAGCCCGGCGTCGGCAAGACCGCCGTGGTCGAAGGGCTCGCCCAGCGCATCGTCGCGGGCGACGTCGCCGAGTCGCTGAAGCACAAGCAGCTCGTCTCGCTCGACATCTCCGCGCTCGTCGCGGGCGCGATGTACCGCGGGCAGTTCGAGGAGCGGCTGAAGGCCGTGCTGAAGGAGATCAACGAGGCCGAGGGCGGCATCATCACCTTCGTCGACGAACTCCACCTGCTCATGGGTGCGGGCGGCGGCGAGGGTTCGGTCGCGGCATCCAACATGCTGAAGCCGATGCTCGCGCGCGGTGAGCTGCACCTCATCGGTGCGACCACGCTCGACGAGTACCGCGAGTACATCGAGAAGGATGCCGCGCTCGAGCGCCGCTTCCAGCAGGTGTACGTCGGCGAGCCGAGCGTGGAAGACACGATCGCGATCCTCCGCGGGCTCAAGGGCCGCTACGAGGCACACCACGGGGTCACGATCTCCGACGCCGCACTCGTGGCCGCGGCATCCCTGTCGAACCGGTACATCACGGCCCGTCAACTGCCCGACAAGGCGATCGACCTCATCGACGAGGCCATGTCGCGCCTCAAGATGGAGATCGACTCGTCGCCGGTCGAGATCGACCAGCTCAAGCGCCAGGTCGACCGCCTGAAGCTCGAGGAGCTCGCCCTCAAGAAGGAGAAGGACGACGCCTCGAAGGAGCGACTCGCGAAGCTGCGCGAGACGCTCGCCCTGCAGGAGCGCGAGCTCGCCGGGCTCGAGGCCCGATGGGCGCGCGAACGGCTGTCGCTCAACCGCGTCGGCGAGCTGAAGAAGCGGCTCGACGAGGCCATGACCGAGCGCGACCGCGCCATGCGCGAGGCCGACTACGCGCGCGCCTCGAAGCTCGAGTACGAGACGATCGCGCAACTGCAGCGCGACCTCGTCGCCGCCGAGCAGGCCGAGTCCGCGCCCGATGAGCCGCGCATGGTCAACGAGCAGGTCACCGACGAAGACATCGCCGCCGTGATCGCCGCATGGACGGGCATCCCCGTCGGGCGGCTCATGCAGGGCGAGACCGAGAAACTGCTGCACCTCGAGGCCGAGCTCGGCAAGCGCCTCATCGGCCAGAAGCGGGCCGTCGCGGCCGTCGCCGACGCGGTCCGCCGCTCGCGCGCCGGCATCAACGACCCGAACCGGCCGACCGGATCGTTCCTGTTCCTCGGCCCGACCGGAGTCGGCAAGACCGAGCTCGCGAAGGCGCTCGCCGAGTTCCTCTTCGACGACGAACGCGCCATGGTGCGCATCGACATGTCGGAGTACGGCGAGAAGCACTCGGTCGCGCGCCTCGTCGGCGCGCCCCCCGGGTACGTCGGCTACGACCAGGGCGGGCAGCTCACCGAGGCCGTGCGTCGGCGACCGTACTCGGTGATCCTCTTCGACGAGGTCGAGAAGGCGCACCCCGAGGTGTTCGACGTGCTGCTGCAGGTGCTCGACGACGGCCGGCTCACCGACGGGCAGGGTCGCACGGTCGACTTCCGCAACACGATCCTGATCCTCACCTCGAACCTCGGCTCGCACTACCTGATCGACCCAACGCTCAGTTGGGGCGAGAAGGAGGAGGCCGTCATGCAGACGGTCAGGCAGTCGTTCAAGCCCGAGTTCGTGAACCGGCTCGACGACCTCGTCGTGTTCTCGGCCCTCAGCGAGCAGGACCTCGCCGAGATCGTGAACCTCTACATCGACCGGCTCACGGCGCGGCTGCACGAACGGCGGCTCGCGCTCGGCGTGACGCCCGACGCGCGCGCCTGGCTCGCCGAACGGGGCTACGACCCGCTGTACGGGGCCCGGCCGCTGCGCCGGCTCATGCAGCGCGAGATCGACGACCGGCTCGCCCGGGCGCTGCTCGACGGCAGCGTGCGCGACGGCGACACGGTCGTGGTCGGCCTCGCCGACGACGGGGAGTCGCTCACGGTGGCTCGTGCGGGCGAGGCGGGGGCCGCCGCAGTCGACTCCGCAGGCATCGACGACGAGGTCGTCGAGGCCGAACTCCTCGACGACTGAGTCCGCTCCCGGGGCATCCGATCGCATCGCATCGGATGCCCCGTCGTCGTGTGGGCCTCGGCTGCCCCCAGTCCGGGGGAGTCGCGCGCCAAATGTCCCCCGTTCCGTGCGGCCGCTTGTACCCCTGAGTAACGTGACGGCCGGCTCGTCCGAGGGCCGCGCCGCGGGGCGACCGGGGGGAGCGTTCCGCGGATCCCCGGCGTCCCTCCGGAGGTCGTCGTGACCCGTTCGTCTTCCGTGGCAGCTGTGCTCGCCGCATCCGTGCTCGTCGTCACCCAGCCCGTCGCCGCGTTCGCGGCACCCGGCGCGGAGGCGCCGCCAGATCCCGCTGAAGAATTCGGCAGCGCACTCGTGGCGTTCGACGCCGCAGGCGACGTGCGTTCGGTGCTGAATCCGACCGGCCCGCTCACCGAACCCTCGGACGCGGGTGCCGAGGACGTCGCGCTCGGCTATCTCGCCGCGCATCGCGATGCCTTCGGGCTCGACGGCGCCGGCCTCGAGTCGCTCGCCGTCGACGAGGTCATCACCGACCCGAGCGGCGTCAGCTACGTGCAGCTGCGGCAGGCCGTCGACGGCATCCCGGTGCACCAGGCCGTCATCACCGCGAGCGTCGACGTCGAGGGCCGGCTCGTGCACATCGGCGGCACCACCGCCGACGTCGCACCGGCGACGCCCGCCGCGCCCGAGGTGACCGCGGCCGAGGCGATCGCCGAGGCCGCAGGCGCGGCATCCGGTGCCGACGTCGCCGCCGAGGACCTGCCCGAGGCCGCGCAGACGAGCGAACGCGACACCGTCGAGGTGCCCAACTCGATCGCCGTCGACGGACTCGTCGACCCGACGCCGCTGAAGGCCGAGCAGCGCTGGTACATGGACGACGAGGGCCGCAGCCTGCGGCTCGCGTGGGTCACCGACGTGGAGCTGTCGGGCGAGGTGTGGGTCGAGTCGGTCGTCGACGCCGCCACCGGCGAGGTGCTCGCCGAGTCGAGCCGCTACGCCGAGGTGGGGCCCGAGGGGGAGGTCTTCGACGAGGAGCACCCCGAGGCGACCGGCGCCTCCCGCGAGCTGCACCCGTTCTCGGGCATCAACGGCACGTGGGTCGACGACACGACCACGAGCGGCAACAACGTCAACGCCTACCGCGACCTCGACGACAACGACGCGAACGACGAGTACCAGCCGAACACTCCGGCGTCGGGCGACCCCGGCTACCAGGTGTTCGACTACCCGTTCACCGACGCCTGGGCGGTGAACTCGGATTCGAGCCAGGCGAGCCTCGACGCCGACCTCGACGCGATCATCACGCAGCTCTTCTACTACACGAACGTGATGCACGACTACACCTACGAGCTCGGCTTCACCGAGGCCTGGCGCAACTTCCAGGTCGACAACTTCGGCAACGGCGGCAGCGACGGCGACCCCGTGCTCGCCGAGGCGCAGGACGGCTGGGACTTCGGCTGCGTGGACAACGCGTCGAACCCCATCCGCTGCATGAACAACGCGAACTTCGGCACGCCGGGTGACGGCTCGAGCCCGCGCATGCAGATGTACATGTGGTCGCTGCCGTTCCGCGACGGCTCGCTCGACGGCGACGTCATCGCGCACGAGTTCGGTCACGGGGTCTCGACGAGGCTCGTCGGCGGCGGCAGCTTCGACTACGGCGACGACCAGACCGGCGCCCTCGGCGAGGGCTGGAGCGACGTGATCTCGTACCTGAAGTGGGACGACGCCGTCGTCGGCGAGTACGTCACCGGCGACGCGGCCACGGGCGTGCGCAACGTCGCCTACGACACCTCGCCGCTCGTGTACTCGGACTACAACCCGTACGTCCCGGGTCCGAACACCTCGCCGCACGGCAACGGCACGATCTGGGCGACCATGGTCTACGCCGTGCGCGCCTTCCTGGGCGTGCCCGTCACCGAGCAGCTCGTCATCGACGGCATGAAGAACACGGCGGGCGGCGCCAAGCCGACCTTCGTCGACGCCCGCAACGGCCTGCTCGCGGCCGACATCGCGACCAACGGCGGCGACAACGTCTGCGCCATCTGGTCGGCGTTCGCGCAGCGCGGGCTCGGCGAGGGCGCGGTCGCGGCCGGCACCGACGGGCACGCGGCGCAGGTGAACGACGACACCCTTCCCGCCGCCTGCGCACCGACGGCCGACGCCGGCGGGCCCTACGCGACGATCGAGGGCACGGACGCGCCGGTGACCGCTGCCGGCTCGAGCGCGGGCAGCGACCCGAGCGCCGGCGCGATCTCGGCGTGGGAGTGGGACTTCGACGGCGACGGCCAGTACGACGATGCGTTCGGGGTGAGCCCGTCGTTCGACCGGGTGGGGCAGGACGGCAGCTTCACCATCGGCCTCCGCGTCACCGACCTCTACGGCAACACGGCGACCGACACCGCGCAGGTCGAGGTCGACAACGTCGCACCGATCGTGACGATCGACCCGGTCGCGCCGCTCGACGAGGCCACGCGCACCGCGACGATCACCGGCGTCATCAGCGACCCCGGATGGCTCGACGACCTCTCGGCGACGATCGACTTCGACGACGGTTCGGGCGCCCAGCCGCTCTCGGGCACCGAGGAGAACGTGCGGCCCGACGCCACACTCGAGTTCGAGACGAGCTTCGACTACGGCGACGACGGACTGTTCGACGTCGAGGTCTGCGGCTCCGACGACGACGTCACCACGTGCGAGACCGTCGTGGTCGACGTGGCGAACGTCGATCCGTCGATCACGATCGACACCTCGGGCACGCAGAGCTACGACGGCGTCGAGGCCTTCGTGCTCGATGCCGGCGGCAGCGTGACGATCCCGGTCACCGCGACCGACCCCGGAAGCGACGACCTCACCGTGGTCTGGGACTGGGACGACGGCACCACGAGCGACGAGACCTCGCTCGTGAACCCGCCGGCGCTCGACCCGCCGAAGTCGCCGACCGTGCAGCCGCGCGATGTCGACCTCTCGGCCGACCACGTCTACGCCGAGGCCTGCCTCTACGACCTCGTCACCGAGGTGACCGACGACGACGGCGGCTCGGCCGCCGACAGCGCCGCGATCGTGGTGGTCGGCGACGGCACGAAGTCGAAGCAGCACGGCTGGTGGCTCAACCAGATGCGCGTGAAGAACGGCAACGACTTCACGACCGCCGAACTCGAGTGCTACCTCGACATCGCGGTGTTCTTCAGCACGGTGTTCGACACGCAGCTCGACCGCGACGACGCGGTGGCGATCTTCCATTCGCCGCCGAAGAACGACGCGGCCGAGCAGTTCGACCAGTTCCTGCTCGCGGCGTGGCTGAACTTCGCGAACGGCTCGGTCGACCTCGCGACGCCGGTGACGGTGCACGGTTCAGTGACGACCTGGGGCGACGCGATGCTCGAGGTCGAGGCGATCCGCACGGATCCGTCCTCGACTTCGCAGGAGATCCGGCAGGCGAAGGGCGTGCTCGCCTCGCTCGCGACGACGAGCGGCTGATCGCCCGCGAGCGTCGGGCCGTCGCGGCATCCGTTCATCGAGCGGATGCCGCGTGGCCCCTGCCGGTGACGCCGCCCGAATCGCTAGCCTTGGCCCCGAACGCGGTTCGAAGGGGGAGACGTGACCGAAGAGTTCGAGACGGGTGGAGCGGTGCTCAGCCGTACGCAGGTCAATGTGGTGCGGCTGATCGGGCTCGCCGGCATCGTCGGCGGTATCCTGCTGATCGTCGTGGCGATCGTCGCCTGGATCGGCGTGTCGTCGCAGCTGCGGGCCGAGAACATCGTGATTCCCGACGACGCCCCGATCTTCGCGGGCAAGGTCGTCGACGGCCCGATCGATGCGTACGTGCAGGCCGGGGTCATCGACATGCACGCCCGCGAGATGGCAGACGGAAAGACCTACTCGGAGCTCGACCAGGACGACCCGCTGCGGCCGGTCGTGATGAACGCGTCGTTCCTGCGGGCCTCGTTGTTCACCTCGGTGATCTCGTTCGGCATCGCCCTGTTCGCGGGCGGTGTGGGAGTGCTGTTCCTGCTCTTCGGGTGGGCGCTGCGCACGCTCGTGCCGCCGTTGCCGAAGTCGTCGTAGCGCGCGACGCCGCCGACGCTCAGTCGGCGGTGGGTGCGGTCGGTGACGAGCTCGCATCGGCGGCCCGCTCGGTCGACGCCTCGGGCACACCGTTCGCGTCGGCCGGGATACGGCGTTCGACCGCGAGGGCGAGCAGCACGATGCCGGCGCAGCCGATCACCATCACCGCGATGTACCAGGCGTCGAGGCCGTGCTCGAGCAGCACGCCCGCGGCGACCGGCCCGGCGATCGCGCCACCCTGGAAGGCCGCCGAGTTGATCGCGTTGTAGCGGCCTCGATTGCGGTCGGAGGCGAGGTCGTTGTAGACCGCGGGCACGGTCGGCTGCAGCATCGTCTCGCCGAAGGCGAAGACACCCATGAACGCGAGCACGCCGATCGCGGCCGCGAGCGTGTCGGGCAGCAGGCCCGCGCCGCCGAGCAGCAACCACGACACCGCCCACACGAGCGCCATGACCTGCATGACCCGGGTGCGGCGGTGCCCGCTGATCAGTTTCAGCACGGTGAACTGCAGCAGCACGATGACGGCTGTGTTGATGGCGAACGCGAAGCCGATCACCTGCGTCGAGACCTCGGCGACCTGGCGGGCGAAGGCCGGGAAGCCCGCCTCCATCTGGCCATAGCCGATGAATACCGAGATGAAGGTGAGCAGCGTCAGCCACAGCACCACCGGCTGGCGGATGATCTCGCGGTAGCCGCCGACGGGCGGCGCGTCGGCGTCGTGCTCGCCGTGGGTGCGCACGTGACGCAGCGGGCCGAGGAGCAGGGCCATCGGGATGAGGCTCGTCGCCGCGTCGATCAGGAAGATCGTCGTGAAGGTGCCCGGGTCGTCGACGTCGATGAAGAAGCCGCCGACGATGCCGCCGACCCCGATGCCGAGGTTGACCAGGGCGAAGTTGATGCCGAAGTACTGCTGGCGCAGCTCGCCGTCGACGATCGAGGCGATGAGCGCGTTGAAGCCGGGCCACGAGACGCCGAAGTTGATGCCGATGAGCACGAGCGCGACCGCGGCGACGGCGGGGGTCGTCGCGAAGGCGAGGAGGGTGCAGCCCACGATCATCGCGGCCAGGCCGGCGAGCAGCACGACCTTGGCGCCGAATCGATCGATGAGGGTGCCGCCGGGGCCCGTCACGACGAGGCCCGTGATCGCGATGAGGCTCATGAGCGCACCCGACAGCCCGAGCTCGAAACCGCGCACCTCGTGCAGGTAGATGATCGTGAAGGGCAGCGTGAGGCCGCGCCCGAGCGTCTGGATGGCGACGGTCGACAGCAGCCAGCGCCCCTCGGTCGGCAGGGCGGCCCAGAACGTCTTCATGCCGGTCACTGGGACATCTTGGCGCACGCCGCCGACATCGGCGAACCGTTCCTCGCACCGCTCGGCGCCGCCGCGGCGGCGGTACGCTTCGAGCATGAGCGCACTGCTCGGCCGTCTCGAGGCCGAAGACGACGAATTGCGGTTCACCGAGTTCACCCTCGACGACGCCTGGGTGCTCGGCACGCGGCTTCGCGCGACCGCCGCCGAGCGAGGACTCCCGATCGCGATCGCGATCTGGTTCGGCCGGCAGCGTGTCTTCCATGCGGCGCTGCCCGGCGCGAGCGCCGACAACGACGGCTGGCTCGATCGCAAGCACCACGTCGTCGAGCGCTACGGCACCTCGTCGCTGCTGGTCGGCGAGGAGTTCCGTGCCAAGGGCGAGGACTTCGACACCCACGCCCGGCTCGATCCTCGCGAGTACGCCGCGCACGGCGGCGTCGTGCCGCTGCGACTCGGGTCCGGCGCGATGATCGGGGCGGTCGGCGTCTCCGGGCTCCCGCAGCTCGACGACCACGAGTTCGTCGTCGAGCACCTCCGGGCGATGCTCGGCGAGGCGCGCGAGCGGTGACGGCTCGAGCGGCGCGCATCGACGCCGCCCGAGCCGCCGACGGCTCACCGACCCGGTCGGCCGCCGCGATCGGGGTCGTCCGCCCCCGGAACGAGCACGCGCAACGCGATCAGACCCGGGTCGGCCTCGGTCCACTCGGTGGTCAGCGCGACATACCGCGCCGTCGCCTCGACCGCCACTGACCCGCGGGGCGAACCGGCCTTGATCGACCCGACCTCGCGGAAGGTGATGCCGTCGTCGCTCACCGAGACGGTCGCCGCCGGGGCTTCGTCGCCGTCCCAGAGCGTGGTGACGGTGCCGATCGGCTGCGCCGAGCCGAGGTCGGTGACCATGCGGCCGTTCGCCCCCGGGATCCACGCGGTGCGAGTGTCGTTGTCGACCGCGGCCTGCGGCGAGTTCATGCCCTCGGGCAGCACGGATGCCGGGAAGGTGAGCGTGCCGAGCGCGAGGTCGGGCACCGGGAACGCGGTCGCGCCCGGGAACGACGCGGGAGCCGCGACCTTCGGCTTGCCCACCGGCAGCGTCCGCGTCTCGCCGGTCTCGACGTTCGTGACGTCGATCGTCCGCACGGCTCCGGCTCCGGCATCCCCGCCGTCCGGCCTCGCGACGCGCACCGTACGGCCGTCGAGCACCGACACCGAGACGCCGGTCGCCTGCGCGGCGGCCGCGGTCGGCACCGTGGCGCGCGGAGCGAGCACGACGGCATCGCCCGCGGGCACCGTGACGGTGAGCTTCGAGTCGTCGCGTCCGAGCACCTGATCGCCGGCGAACAGCGCCACGGTGTCGCCGACGTAGGGGAGAGTGACGTCTGTCGTGACGTCGGCGCCCGTGAGGTTGAAGGCGGTGAGGTAGCCGTCGAGCGAGCTCACGAGCAGTCCGTCGGCGCTCGGCTGCGGCGCGGAATCCTGCGCCGCCGTCGCTTCGGCGTCGCCCGGCACCATCTCGACGAGCATCGGGCGGTCACCGCCGCCGAGGCGGACGGCGTTGATCCCCTTCTTCTCGCTCGACACCGTGATCGGGGCCTGCCCGTCGCGCACGACGTAGCCGGCCGTGTCCTCGACGTTGATCCACGACCCCTCGGTCGTGGTGACCTGGTCGCCCGTGTAGCGGAAGCGCGCGGCATCCTGCCAGGTCTCGCCGTCGGCCGACACCTGGATGCGGTACTCGCGACCGGCCGATGCCTCCCAGCCCAGCTGCACCTGCGTGATCGCGGTGGGCGCGCCGAGGTCGACCTGGATCCAGGAGTCGGCCCGGGTGCGGTCGGCGCGCGACACCGCCCAGCGCGAGGCGGGGTCGCTGTCGGTCACGCTCGACGGGGCGCGCCCCGAGTCGGCGCTCGATGCCGTTGCAGGCTTGCCCGCCGCGGCGTCGACGCCGGTCGCCGTCAGCGCGCGCATCGAGTAGAGGGAGTAGCCGTAGGCGGGGTCGCCCTGCACGCCCTGCATGCGCACGAACCTCGCCTCGACCGGAGCCGGGGCGCCCGCGCCTGCCGGCGTCAGGTCGACCGTGTCGAGGCGTGCGACGTTGACGTCGGCGCCGCCGGTGTACGCGGTCTGCGTGGTCCAGGTCCGGCCGTCCGACGAGGTCTGCACGAGATAGCGCTCACCGGCGCTCGCCTCCCAGGCCAGACGCACCGAACCGACGGTCTGCTCCGCGCCCAGGTCGACCTGGATCCACGAGTCCGCACGCGTACGCTCGGCGACGGCGACGGCCCAGCGGGTGGCGGGGTCGGCATCGGTGACCGTCGAGGCCCGACGAGCCGGGTCTTCGCTCGATGCGGTAGCGGGGCGTCCGGCGGCCAGGTCGGTCGTGGCCTCGCCATCGGTGCCATAGGCGTGCACCGAGTACAGCGAGTAGCCGTAGCGGGCGTTGCCCTGCTGGCCTTGGATGCGCACGAAACGGGCCGACACCGGGTCGAATGACAGGTCGTCGATGCGGGCGGCCTTCGCGTCCGCCGGGTTCGGCGGCGTCACGACGGGCAGGGTGTCGGTGGCCGATCCCTCGGCCGTGTAATAGGTGCGCGACCCGTCGAGGCCGTTGTAGCCGCCGAGGTCGAGGTTGCGCACCGAGACGGTGCCGTCCTGCCAGCCGGCGCCGGTCGAGGCGTACAGCGCAGCGCCGCTCGGCAGGGTCACCTGTCCCGCGTAGCCGTCGCCGATGCGGAAGACGGATGCCGTTCCCTCGAAGCCGTCGCGCGGCCCGGTGTAGGTGCTCGTGCGCCGGTCATCGACGGTCGCCGCCGAGTTCGGGTACAGGTACGGCGTCGAGCCCGACAGCGCGAACAGCCACGAGTCGTGGCCCGGAACCCAGGGGAACTTCAGGAAGCCCTTCTTGCTGGATGCCGCCGCCCACGCGTTCGCGGACTGCTGGATCGAGAGGCCGGGGCCGGCCCCGAAGTCGCGAACGCCGGCGAGACGGGCGAAGAACTCGTCCTGCGGGGTGGCCTGAACGGCGCCCTCCGCCGATTCGGCGGCCTCGACGTGCAGCAGATACGAGATCGCGATCTCGGCGCGCGCCTCGGGTTCGTACTTGGGCTCTCCGGAGAACTTGGCGAGCCGGTCGACCGGCGCGTAGGCCTGGTAGGCCTCGAGCGAGGCGGCCAGGTTCGCCTCGGCGCGTACGGCGTCGGGGTCGCGCAGCACCTGACCGAGGAAGGCCATCGGGATCACGTCGCGGCCGTAGAGGTACTCCCGGTCGTTGACCATGGGCATGAACGGCTCGCCCTGGTTCGACATCACCATCTTGATCGACGCCCAGAGCTCGGCCGAGTTCGGCTGGTGCTTCAGGTACTCGGGGATCGGCTGATCGTTCAGGATGAACTGGATCGCGTTGCGCCCGCCCGAGCGCCAGATGTCGGACTGGTAGTGCGGGCCGAACGAACCGTGGTTCTCGACGAGGTACGTGTCGTAGATCGTCTGCATCGTGTTCGTCGAGATCGGCTTCCCGGCGACGACGGCCGGGTTGTTGAGGTCGGCGGTGGGCTGGCCGGCGGCGTTGCGCGCCCAGTCGCCGAGCTGCTCGTTCCAGCGCGCGGCATCCGCATGGTCGGGTGCCCAGGCGAGACCCGGCGCGAGCGCCTGCGTGTAGACGCCCGCCTCCTCCTGCGCGGTGTCGCCCTCGTGCTTGCCGGTGGGCCAGTCGGCCGTCCACGAGCCCGACAGCGGGTCGTTGCCGTGGTCGAGGTCGGACGTGTAGGCCGACTGCCCGACGGCGATCGTCTCGAGGTTCTGCTGCGTCGTGGCGTCGAGCCGATCCCACAGCACGCGTCCCGCGTCGAGGAAGTACGACTGGAAGGTGGAGTCCCAGAACATCTTCTTGCCCCAGGTGCCGTTCGGGTCGACGAAGCGGTTCTTGGCGGCGTAGTAGCGGATCGTGTCGATCGTGCGCTGCGTGAGCTGATCCTTCGAGATGCCGGTGATCTCGGCGTCGTAGTCGCCGTGCGTCACGATCACGGCGTTGCCGAGCACGACCGCGAAGTTGAAGTCCTTGAACTGGTAGGCGTTGATCGCCGGATCCCAGACCGTGTTCACCCAGCGCGTGTGGCGCAGCAGGGCGGCGTAGTAGTCGGCCGCGATCTCGTCGGGGGCGCCGAAGGCGGCGTCCTCCACGACGGGGGCGGCGGATGCCCGGGCTGCGGGCGCGAGGGCGGCGGGCGCGAGGCCGGCGAGCGGTGCGGCGAGGGCCGCCGCGACGGCGAGCGCGACGGTGCGGCGCCATCGGGGTGTCTTCGCGGCGCGAGCGGGGGCGGGGCCGGAGGGGGGCATGGTGTCTCCTGGATTCAACGGGCCTCGGGGGCGCCACGTGCGGATTCGACAGGAGTCATGTCTGGAGATCTCGAAATGACAACGCTGTCATATTTGCGTGCGGTCAGAGTAACCCGGGGGCGGGCGGGGCGTCAAGGCGTGTGTCCGGGTCGGCTGACCCCTGGCGACGGGTCACGACACCGGGTGCTGGGAAGCGTGCGCAGGACCGCATCCGTCGCCCGCCGTTCACTCGCCCGGCGTACGCTCCGAACATGCCGACACGTGTGGCGACGAACGACGGAACGGTGATCGAGACCGACACGGGTGCCGTGCGCGGGGTCCGGCGCCACGGAGTGCGCCGCTGGCGGGGCATCCCCTTCGCCGACTCGACCGCGGGCGCCGGCCGCTTCCGCGCCCCGCGCCCGGCGCCCGACTGGGACGGGGTGCGCGACGCCGAGCACTTCGGCCCCGTCGCCCCGCAGTTGCGGCGCGGCCAGTTCATCGGAGCGGCACCGCACCTGCCGCGCAGCGAGGACTGCCTGAGCCTCAACGTCATCGCACCCGAGCAGTCGGATGCCACGGGGCGAGGGCGTCCCGTCATGGTCTTCCTGCACGGGGGCGCCTACAGCGTCGGCTCCTCGGGCGAGTACCCGCGCCAGGGCGAACGGCTCGTGCGCCGGCACGGCGTGATCTACGTCAGCTGCAACTACCGCCTCGGCGCGCTCGGCTGGCTCGACCTGCGCCGCTACGCGAGCGCGGGGCATCCCATCGAATGCAACCTCGGCCTGCGCGACCAGATCGCCGCGCTCGATTGGGTGCGCCGCAACATCCGCGCGTTCGGCGGCGATCCCGACCGGGTGACCCTCTTCGGCGAGTCGGCGGGTGCGAACTCGGTGACGACCCTCATGACCGTGCCCGCGGCCGAGGGGCTGTTCGCGCGGGCGATCGCGCAGTCCTCGCCCGCGAACGCGGTGTACTCGGCCGAGACGGCGCAGCGCTGGGCCGACGAGTACGTGGCGCTGCTCAGTCGGGTCGTCGACGACGACGACCTCGACAGCGATTCGGGGCCGGATGCCTCGGCGATGCTCCGGCACGCCGATGCGATGCAGCTCGCCGAGGCGACGACCCGGCTCACCGTCAGAACCCCCGACGAGAACCCGGGCACGATCAGCCTCGCGCCCGTGATCGACGGCGAGTTCCTGCCCGAGCGGCCGCTCGATGCCTTCAAGGCGGGGCGGGCGCATCGGGTGCCGCTCGTCATCGGCACGAACGACCGCGAGGGCTCGCTCTTCGAAGGGCGCATCGACATCCTCCCGACGACGAAGCCGCGCATCCGCGCCATCTTCGCGAACACGCGCAAGCCCGCGCGCAAGGCGATCAAGCGGCAGTACCCGGGCCTGCCCGAGCGGCGGCCCGCGGCCGACTTCGCCGGGGACTTCACCTTCTGGTATCCGAGCGTGAAGCTCGCCGAACGGCACTCGCGCTTCGCTCCGACATGGTGCTACCGCTTCGACGCCGCGCCGCGCATGGCGAGGCTGCTCGGGCTCGACGCGACCCACGGCCTCGAGCTCTTCGCCCTCTTCGAGAAGTTCGACACGGCGGTCGGCGCGGGGTTGACGGTGCTCGGCGGGCGCAGGATGTTCCGCGCGGCCGGACGGCGCATGCAGGCGCACTGGGCCGGGTTCGCCGAGCACGGCGAGCCGTGCGCCGCGGGGGGATGCCACGACTGGCCCCGCTACGACGAGGAGCGCCGGCTCACTCTGATCATCGACGGCGGCGACCGCGTCGAGGCCGACCCGCGCGGCGACCGCCGGATCGCCTGGCAGCGCTTCGTGCCGCACGTGTGAGCGCGCCCGGCGCGCGTAGGCTCTCATCATGCTCGCCACCGTGATCCACGCCGCCCGGGACATCCGCGTCGAGACCGTGCCCGACCCCGTCATCACGACGGGCGACGACGCCATCGTGAAGGTCGTCGCCGCCTGCGTCTGCGGCTCCGACCTGTGGCCGTACCGCGGCGTCACGCCGACGCACGAGCCGCACCGCATCGGCCACGAGTTCATCGGCGTCGTCGAGGCGGTCGGCGAGGCGGTCACGGCCGTGCAGGTCGGCGACTTCGTGATCGCCCCGTTCTACGTGTGCGACAACACCTGCGCGAACTGCCGCAACGGCGTCTCGACCTCGTGCCTGAACGGCGGCTGGTGGGGCGGCGACGACCGCAACGGCGCATTCGCCGACGGCGGCCAGGGCGAGCGCGTGCGCGTGCCGCTCGCCGACGGCACCCTCGCCGTCGTGCCCGGGCCGGTGCGTGACGAGCAGATCCCCGGGCTGCTCACGCTCTCCGACGTGATGGGCACTGGGCACCACGCCGCCGTCTCGGCCGGGGTCGGCCCGGGCGACACGGTCGCCGTCGTGGGCGACGGGGCGGTCGGCCTCTGCGCGGTCATCGCCGCGAAGCGCCTCGGGGCAGCCACGATCATCGCGATGAGCCGTCACCCCGAGCGCCAGGCGCTCGCCCGCCGGTTCGGGGCGAGCCACGTCGTCGCGGAGCGCGGGCCCGAGGGCATCGAGCGGGTGCGCGAGCTCACCGGCGGCATCGGCGCCGACCGGGTGCTCGAGTGCGTCGGCACCAAGGAATCGATGGACCAGGCGATCCGCTCGGCCCGCCCGGGCGGCATGGTCGGCTACGTCGGGGTGCCCAACGGCGGCCCCGAGCTGCCCGTGCGCCAGCTCTTCAACACGAACGTCGGCGTGAACGGCGGCGTCGCGCCCGTGCGCGGCTACATCGAAGAGCTGCTGCCCGACGTGCTCTCGGGTGCGATCGAGCCGGGGCTCGTGTTCGACCTCGAGCTTCCGCTCGCCGAGGCCGCCGAGGCCTACGCGGCGATGGACGAGCGCCGGGCGATCAAGGTGCTGCTGCGCCCGTAGGGCGGGGCGAGGGATTCCGGAGGGGCATCCGTGACGGACGAACTGCGGCTCAGCGATCGTGTGCGCGAACGGCTCGCGCGCGAAGAGACCATCTGGCTCACCACGGTGAACCGCCACGGCACGCCCGTGCCGACGCCCGTGTGGTTCGTCTGGAGCGACGGCGAGCTCATGCTGCTGTCGAAGCCCGACACCCCCAAGCTCGCGAACCTCGCCCGCAATCCGCGCACCGCGCTGCACTTCAACACCGACGCCGAGGGCGACGACGTCGCGGTGTTCACGGGTTCGGCCCGTATCGGCGAGATCGGAGACGCGCCCGAGTGGACCGCGTACGCCGTGAAGTACGCCGCCGCGATCGTGCGCATCGGGTACACGGCCGAGCGCTACATCGCCGAGTACTCGGTGCCCGTTCGCGTCGAGGTGGAGCGGGTTCGAGCCTGGTAGCGCGCGAGGCGGGCGAGGCGCCCCCCCTCGGACGGCGGGGCACCCTGAGGGGGCGTCAGGGGAACTGTTCTCGCCCACTACGTCACTGATCCGTCTGGGGCATCAGCGCGGGGAAGGTTCGGTGCGGGCGACGACGTCACTGATACCCAGGATGGATCAGTGACGTAGTGCGGGTGAGGGGGTGTGCTGAAGTCGTTCGCACGGGCGGGCATGCGTCCTGCCGTTGCTGCCGCCGCTTCGGCGGAGCCTCGTGGTCCGTCTACGCGTCGATGTCGTCGAGGCGCGCGATGACGACCTCGAGCAGCCGCGCGAGCTCACCGCGCTCGTCGTCGCTCAGGTCTTGCAGCACATCCGATTCGACGACGTCGGAACCGCGGATCGCGACGCTGAACAGCTGCCACCCCGCGTCGGTGAGGCTCACGTAGATGCGGGTGCGGTTCTCGGCGTCGGGCGTGCGCTCGATGAGCCCGCGTTCGGCGAGCTTGTCGAGCCGGTGCGTCATCGAGGAGGGGGCGACGTTCGTGAGCTCGGCGAGCTGGCTCGGCGTGAGGGCCTCGCCGGCTTTGGCGAGCGAGGTGACGACGGCCCATTCGCCGGCCGTGACCTCGAGGTCGACGAGCTGGCGCGCGTACCACTGGTCGAGCTTCTTCGTGAGGCTCTGCACGGCGGTGATGACCCGCTGCACCGACTCCTCGCCGCCCGCCTTGACGTAGGTCGCGACGGCGCGCCGGTGCAGCTCCTGGGCGCTCGGGGTGCGTTTGGCCATACGGGAATTCTCGCACGCATCTTTCGGTTGCTAATATTTCGATATCGAAGACTTCGTATTCGAAGGGTGAGGGATGCCTCGGGGCCGACGCCGGCCGCGAGGCATCCCTCTGCTCGTCGAGACCTCGGGAGGAGGACACCATCATGCGCGCACGACTGCTCATCCTGGCCAGTGCCATCGGTTCGCTCGGTTGGGGGGCGGTGCTGCCGTACCAGTACGCCTACGCGGCCGACACCCGTGACTGGGGCGCGCTCGTCGCCGCGGGCGCGTCATCGCTGTTCTCGATCGGGGCGCTCGTCGCCGCGCCGCTCGCCGGTCGCCTCGCCGACCGCTTCGACCCCGTACGCGTGGCCGTCATCGCCCAGCTGCTCGGCGCCGCGGGCGTGGCCTCGCTCGTCTTCGCCGACGTGCCGGCGCTCTTCCTCGCCGGCATGCTCGTCTTCGGGCTCGGCCTCTCGGCCGCGGTGCCCGCGAAGCAGGTGCTCGCGCTCAACTGGTCGTCGAGCGACGATCGTCGCAAGGTGTTCGCCTACAAGTTCACGGGCGAGGCGCTCGGCATGGCGGCGGGCGCGTTCCTCGCGGGGCTCGTCGTCGACCTCGACCGGGCCGACGGCCTCGACGTCGGGTTCATGATGGCCGCGGGCGGCTTCGTGCTGTCGTCGGCGATCATCGCGCTCGCCGGGCGGCTGACGTTCGCCGGCCGGCTCGCCGGCGGCGCGCGCGTCGCTGCCGCGGCGGGCGGCCCTGCTTCCGTCTCGACCGCGACCGGCTCGTTCGGCGCCATCGACGCGGCCACCGGCGCGATCGCCGCGGTCGACCTCGACGGCGACGGGCACGCCGACGGGGCCGCGCGCTCGCGCGGTGCGCTGCGGGTCATCTTCGCCCAGCCGGCCATGCGATGGACCGCCGTGGTCACCATCGCGCTCGCGCTCGGCTTCTACGCCCAGTTCGAGTCGGGCCTGCCCGCCTACGGCATCACCGTGCTCGACGTCGACCCCTCGGCGATCGGTCTCGCCGCTGCGATCAACTGCCTCGTCATCGTGGCGCTGCAGGTCATCGTCGTGAAGCTCACCGCGAAGCGCAGCGCCCCGGCCCTGCTCATGGCGGTCGGCTCGATCTGGGTGGTGTCGTGGGTCATCCTCTCGGCGGCGCAGTTCTCGCCCGGCATCGCGACGGCGCTGTTCGTCACGACCTACGGCATCTTCGCCGTCGGCGAGACGATCTACAGCCCCGTGCTGAACCCGCTCACGGCGCAGCTCGCGCCGAAGGGCATGGTCGGCCAGACGCTCGGCACGATCGCCGCGCTGCAGACCGCGTTCTCGGCGGCCGGCCCGCTCGTCGCGGGCGTGCTGCTGGGCGCGGGCCTGACCGACGTGTTCCTCGGCATGCACATCGCCGTGAGCGCGATCGCGGTGTTCGCCGCATGGCGCATCAAGCGCGCGCTCGAGCGCGAGCCCGTCGGGGAGTCGGCACCGCTCGCGGTGCCCGCCGCAGCGGATGCCCCCGCGGACCCCGCTCCTGAGGAGCCCCCGACCACCCCCGTCGATCTCGTGCGCGCGTAGGCCGCGCCGGCACGCACGGATGCCCCGGGGCGACCCCCGGGGCATCCGGCGCCCGGCCCCGCCCTGCGTGTGACGAGTCGCAGGAGCGGCGTCGCGGCACGCCGTGCTGATGCGGCGTGTCGGCCGAATCATCGTGCAACTCGTCACCCGCGGCGCGGGGCGGGGCGCGGTGCGGGGTGGGGTGGGGTGGGCGTGACACGTACGGATGCCCCGGGGCGAACCCCGGGGCATCCGTGTCTGCTGAAGCCGGCGCCTACTCGCCGACGGTGACGAACTCGTCGAGGGTCTTGCGCTGACGCGGCGCGACCTCGCGCTCGCGCAGCACCTCGGGCAGACGGTCGACGTCGCCGAGCGCGCCGATCGTGGTGATCGACACGACCTCGAGCGAGTCGGCCAGGTCGAAGGCGTCGTGGATGGCCTTCGCGTCGAAGCCGCCCATCTGGTGGGTGTGCAGGCCCTCGTGCTGCGCCTGCACGGTGAGGTGCGCAACAGCCTGGCCGAGGTCGTAGCGCGCCCACGGGCGTTCGCGGCCCTCGGCGTCGACCGTCTCGGCGAGGTTCGCGATGAGCACGGCGGCCGAGTCGGCCCAAGCCTGGTTGAAGCCGGCCATCGCATCGTGCAGCTTCGTGAAGGCGGCGGTGCCGCGGCGGGCGACGATGAAGCGCCACGGCTGCGAGTTGTTCGCCGACGGGGCCCAGCGGGCCGCCTCGAGGATGGTGCGCAGCGTCTCAGTCTCGACGACGGCCGCGGGGTCGAAGGCGCGCGGGCTCCAGCGGTCGGCGAGCGGGTCGATGAGCGGAGCGGCGGTGTCGGCCTTGCGCGAGGTGAGGTCGGTGACGATGGTCATGAGCGGTGCTTCCTGGATCGAGTGATGTGCCGGGTCGCCGTCGTCCCGAAAAATGCAAACGCATGGATGCTACGCCGCATTCCCCGAGCGCGGGCTGAGCGCGTTCACTCCGGGCGAGAGCGCTCCGCGTGGCCCTATCCCCGCGTTCGAGGGGTGTGGGAGCATTGCCGGGCAAGTTCCGTCAATGAGGAAGGATGCTTCATGCTGAAGATGCGATCCATCGCAGCAGCCTCCGTGTTCGCACTCGCGTTGACCGCGCTCGCCGCAGCACCTGCGGGAGCCGTCACCGGGTCGGGCGCGGATGATGAGCGCGAGTACGTGGTGCTGTTCGCCGAGGGGGTCTCGAGCGCCGATGCTCGTGCCGCGGTCGAGGCTGCAGGCGGCACCGTCGTCACCGAGAACGACGCCGTCGGCGTCGCGACCGTGACCGCAGGTGCCGACTTCGCCGCGGCGGCCGCCGGGCAGGCGGCAATCGAGGGCACCGCGCAGAACCGCGTGATCGGCGACGTGCCCGAGGCGCGCGCGGCGAACGGCGAGGCGCGCAAGGCCGACGCGGTCGAGCAGGAGACCAGGGCCGCCGGCAAGGGCATCGACCTGAGCCGCAAGGGCCCGAAGCCGGGCAAGGGCAAGCCGAGCGCCGAGCCGCTCGCCTCGCTCCAGTGGGACATGCAGCAGATCGGCGCGACCGTCGACGGCTCGTACAAGTGGGAGAAGGGCTCGAAGAAGGTCCGGGTCGCGATCCTCGACACCGGCGTCGACGGCACGCACCCCGACATCGCCCCGAACTTCGATGCGAAGCTCAGCCGCAACTTCACGGTCGACGTGCCGTTCGACGCGAACGGGGTGGAGGTCGACGGCGCCTGCGAGGACGACCCCGACGGCTCCTGCGAGGACGCGGCGAACGTGGACGAGAACGGCCACGGCACGCACGTCGCCTCGACGATCGGCTCGCCGATCAACGGGATCGGCGTCGCCGGCGTCGCCCCGAACGTGTCGCTCGTGAACCTCCGGGCCGGTCAGGACTCGGGGTACTTCTTCCTCCAGCCCTCGATCGACGCCCTCACCTACGCGGGCCGCAACGGCATCGACGTCGTGAACATGAGCTACTACGTCGACCCGTGGCTCTTCAACTGCTCGAGCCACCCGGCCGACTCGCCCGCCGACCAGCAGGAGCAGCAGACCATCGTCACGGCGATGCAGCGCGCGCTCGACTACGCACGCAACCGCGGCGTGACGCTCGTCGCGGCGGCCGGCAACGGTGCGACCGACTACACGAAGGTGATCAGCGACACGGGCAGCCCCGACTTCGCCGACGTGCCGGGCGAGGTCGCCTACACGCGCGACCTGCTCGACCCCGACAGCTGCATCTCGATGCCCTCCGAGGGTGACGGCGTGATCTCGGTCTCGAGCACGGGCATCTCGAAGCGCAAGGCGTACTACTCCGACTACGGCAACGGCTACGTGGACGTCGCCGCTCCCGGCGGTGACGTCTACGACACGGCCGGCAACACGCGCGACATCACGCGTGCGACGCTCGCGGCCTACCCGCAGTCGCTCGCCGAGGCGAACGGCGAGATCGACGAGAACGGCGAGCCGACCGTGAACTACGTGGTGAAGAGCTGCGACGCGGCAGGCGCGAACTGCGGGTACTACCAGTACCTGCAGGGCACCTCGATGGCCTCGCCGCACGCCGCCGGCGTCGCGGCGCTCATCGTGAGCCGCTACGGCCTGCCCGACGTGCTGAACGGCGGCAAGTTCCTGCCGCCGAAGGCCGTCGAGAAGATCCTCGCGAAGTCGGCCGTCGACACGGCGTGCCCGGTTCCGGCGGACTTCACCTACACGCGCATCACGCCGGCGGGGGCGACGCTGACCGCGACGCACACCTGCGAGGGCGGCACGTCGTCGAACGGCTTCTACGGAGCCGGCATCATCAACGCGGCGAAGGCGATCGGCCACTAGGCGGGTCGTCGCCCGGCTCGAGCCGGGCGCCCAGGGGCGCGGCATCCGTTCTCGGAACGGGTGCCGCGCCCTCGTCGTGCCGCCGCCCGTACGATGTGCAGATGATCACCGTCGATGGGCAGGCCGCCCGAGTCCTGGCCGCATACACCGACCTGCTGGTCGAACGGGGCATCCGCGGCGCGACGCTCGAGGCGGTCGCGAGCCGGGCGGGGCTGTCGAAGTCGGGGGCGCTGCACCACTTCGGCTCGGTGGGGGCGCTGCGCGCCGCGCTCTTCGTCGAGATGCGGGCGCAGGCGGGCCGCGACGCCGAGGAGATGCGCTCCGCCCCCGACGCGGCGGTGCGTTACTACCTCGTCTCCTCGCTCGATCGCGACAGCGAGCTCGAGCGGCTCATCGATGCCGGGTACCGCGTCGCGCAGACCGGTGACGAGGCGGCCCTCGAGGCGCTGCGGGCCTGCCGCGACGACTGGCTCGAGGCGCTCGTCGCGGCGACGGGCGACGAGGTGCTCGCCCGCATGGTGCTCTTCGTCGGCGACGGCGTGAACCACAACGCGTTGATGAGCCCGCCCGAGGGCGACGAGGTGCTCACCCCGGCGCACGTCGAGGCACTCGTCGCGACGCTCGAGGCGATGCGGGTGCCCGGGCCGCGGGCCTGACCGGCGAACGGTTCCGATCGCGTGCCCGCGGTGGCGAGCGTCGGAGCGTGATGCCGCCTCAGGGCAGACCGACTAGTCGGTCGGTGACGTATGCTGTTCACGTCCCCCCGCCCCTCGACGACGAGCAGGTACCGTGAGCACCACCCGCGCGGCAAGTCCCGCTTCCCCCTCGACTCCCGCACCCCGGGCGGAGACGCCCACCAAGGGCCTCGCCATCGGCAAGCTCGGACTCTGGGGCTCGACCGTGATCGGCATCGCTTCGACGGCGCCGCTGTTCTCGCTCGCCGCGACGCTCGGCTACGTGATCATCGCCGTGGGCGCGCAGGCGCCGGTCGCGTTCATCCTCGCCTTCGTGCCGATGCTGTTCACCGCCTTCGCCTACCGGGAGCTCAACAACGACGTGCCCGACTGCGGCACCGTGTTCACCTGGGCGGCGAAGGCCTTCGGCCCGCGCACCGGATGGATGGCGGGCTGGAGCATCGCCGTCGCCGGCGTGCTGGTCATGGCGAACCTCGCCGAGATCGCCTCGGTCTACCTGCTGAGCCTCATCGGCGACGGCTCGCTCACCGAGAATCGCGTGATCGTCACGGCATTCGGATGCCTCATCATCGCCGTCATGACGTGGGTGTCGCTGCGCGGCGTCGAGATCGGCGAGCGCATGCAGCAGGTGCTGCTCGCGATCCAGTACCTCGCGATGGCGGCGTTCGTGATCGGATGCCTCGTCGGCTACTTCTCGGGCAACGCCCCCGACGCGACCCCGGTGTCGCTCGACTGGTTCAACCCGTTCCTCGCCGACGGCACCGGCATGGTGCAGGCGATCCTGCTCGCGCTCTTCATCTACTGGGGCTGGGACACCTGCCTCGCCCTCACCGAGGAGACGAAGGACCCACGCCGCACCCCGGGGCGTGCCGCCACCCTCACGACGGTGATCCTGCTGATCACCTACGTCGGCATCACCGTGGTCGCCATGATGTACGCCGGCCTGGGCGACACCGGCACCGGCCTCGCGAACGAGGCGAACGCCGACGACGTGTTCTCGGGTCTCGCCGCGATGGCGATGGGGCCGATGGGCTGGTTCCTCGTGATCGCCGTCGCGATCTCGGCGCTCTCCTCCTCGCAGACGACGATCCTCCCGACCGCGCGCGGCACCTTCGCCATGGGCGTCTACCAGGCGCTGCCCGCCCGCTTCGCCAAGGTGCACGAGGCGTCGAAGACGCCGACCTTCTCGACGATGCTCGTCGGCGTCATCGCGATCGTCTACTACGCGGGGATGAACCTCGTCTCGACCGACGTGCTCGCCGACTCGCTGCTCTCGATGGGCCTCGCCATCGCGTTCTTCTACGCCATCGCGAGCTTCGCGTGCGTCTGGTACTTCCGCCGCACCCTCTTCGCCAGCCGGCGGAACGTGTTCTACCGCCTCGTCTTCCCGATGCTCGGCGGGCTGTTCATGACATGGGCGTTCGTGCAGTCGGCGATCGACATGCTCGACCCCGACTACGGCTACTCGCAGCTCGCCGGCGTCGGCGGCGCGTTCATCGTCGGCGTCGGCTCGCTGCTGCTCGGCGTCGTGCTGATGTTCGTGTGGGCGCTCTTCCCGGGCTCGCGCGACTACTTCCAGAAGCGTTCGCTCAACCGCGACACCGAGGTGCTCGCGCCCGAGTGAGGTGGTGGGCGCGCGCCTCCGCCGACCGCACCCATCCATCGACTTCCGATCCGAAGGAGCCCGGTCCATGTTCGACACCGTCATCGTCGGAGCCGGCGTCGCCGGACTGACCGCAGCCCGGCTGCTGCACGCGGCCGGCCGCCGCGTCGTCGTGCTCGAGGCGCGCGATCGCGTCGGCGGCCGCACCTGGACCGACCGCTCGCCGGGGTTCAGCGTCGACCGCGGCGCCTCCTGGATCCACGGGCTCACCGGCAACCCCCTCACCGAGCTCGTCGAGGCGTTCGGCATGGAGACCTCGGAGTTCACCGTCGGGAGCTTCCAGGCCGGCGGACGCCCGATCGCGAACTACGACGAGGCCCATCGCGAACTCGACGAAGCGGCGACCGAGGCGTGGCTCGCCGACGCCGCGGCGGTCGAGGAGCGTCTCGCGGCGGCCGCCGAGGCATCCGAGCCTGGGGAGAGCTACGCCGACGTCGTCGACCGCGTCCTCGCCGAACTCGGGTGGAGCGAGGAGCGCACCGCGCGAGCGCGCGCGTTCCACCGCCACCGCACCGAGGAGCAGTGCGGCGCCGACGACGCTGACGTCGACGCCCACGGGCTCGACGAGGACGCGATCGACGGCGACGAGGTGGTGTTCCCCGGCGGCTACGACGCGCTCGCGACCGGCCTGGCCCGCGGCCTCGACGTCCGACTCGAGCAGACGGTCACCGCAGTCGAATGGTCGGGCGCAGGGGTGCGCGTCACCACCGGATCGGAGTCGTTCGAGGCCCGCGACGTCGTCGTCACGGTGCCGCTCGGGGTGCTCAAGGCCGCGGCGATCGACTTCGAGCCCGCGCTGCCCGAGACGGTGGCAGCGGCGATCGCTCGTGTCGGGATGGGCACCTTCAACAAGGTCTTCCTGCAGTTCCCCGAGCGCTTCTGGCAGGACGGCGCGTACGCGATCCGCCAGCTCGGCGCCGGCAGCGTGCCCTGGCACTCCTGGTACGACGTGTCGGCCGTCAGCGGCACCCCGATGCTGCTGACCTTCGCGGGCGGCGAGTGGGCCCGCCGCATCGAGCGGATGCCCGACGACGAGATCGTCGCCTCGGTGCTCGACGGGCTCCGGCGCATCTACGGCGAGGCGATGCCCGAGCCGACCGGCCATTGGATCACCCGCTGGGGCTCCGACCCGTTCGCCCTCGGCTCGTACTCCTACGTCGCCCGAGGCGCCACGTACGAGGATCACGACGTCATCGCCACGCCGATCGGCGGCGTGCTGCACCTCGCCGGCGAGGCGACGTGGGGCGACTGCCCGGCGACCGTCAACGGCGCGCTCCTCTCGGGGCACCGCGCGGCCGAGCGCATCCTCGGTCGCGCAATCCCGCTCCGGTCCTTGGCCGAGTAGCGAGCGACGAGGCGCCCACGTCTCTGCGGCGATCCGTTTCGAGCTGTGCCAGTTCCGCCTCATCAGGTGAGGCGGAACTGGCACAGCTCGGAGAGAAACCTCTGGGGCCTGGGGCCTGGGGCCTGGGACCTGAGTTCTGAGGATTGGGGTTTGGGGCTGGAGGCCTGGGGCCGATTTCCTGCCGGTCGAGGTGGCGCGCATGCGCCGTATCGAGACCACCCGCTCGTGCGGCAGTGGCCTCGATTCGCTCCTGCGTCGCTACTCGACCGACGGGCGGCTCACGCCGCCGCGAGCTTCTCGCGGATGCCGGCGACGAACGCGTCGATGTCGGCTTCGCTCGTGTCGAACCCGCACATCCAGCGCACCTCGCCGCGGGCGGCGTCCCAGTCGTAGAAGCGGAAGCCGCGCTCGCGCAGCTTGTCGGCGACGCCCTGCGGCAGCGTGGCGAAGACGCCGTTCGACTGCGTCTGCTGCGAGAAGCCGAGGCCCGGCAGCTCGCCCGCGGCGATGCCGGCGTCGAGCGCGTCGCGCAGGCGCGAGGCCATCGCGTTCGCGTGCGTCGCGTTGCGGAGCCACAGGTCGCCCTCGTAGAGCGCGATCAGCTGCGCCGAGACGAAGCGCATCTTCGAGGCGAGCTGCATGTTGAGCTTGCGCAGGTACTTCAGGCCCTCGGATGCCTCGGGGTTCAGCACCACGATCGCCTCGGCGCCGAGGCATCCGTTCTTCGTGCCGCCGACGCTCAGCACGTCGACGCCCGCGTCACGGGTGAATGCCCGCAGGGGCACGCCGAGGGATGCGCCCGCGTTCGAGAGGCGGGCGCCGTCCATGTGCAGCTTCATGCCGAGCGAGTGGGTGTGCTCGGCGATCGCGCGCACCTCGTCGACGGTGTAGGCGGTACCGAGCTCGCTCGTCTGCGTGATCGACACGACGAGCGGCTGAGCGCGGTGCTCGTCGCCCCAGCCCCAGGCCTCCTCGTCGATGAGCTCGGGGGTGAGCTTGCCGTCGGGCGCGGCGACCGTGAGCAGCTTGATGCCGCCGACGCGCTCGGGCGCCCCGCCCTCGTCGGAGTTGATGTGCGCCGTCTTCGCCGAGACGACCGCGCCCCAGCGCGGCAGCATCGACTGCAGGCCGGTCACGTTCGCGCCGGTGCCGTTGAACACGGGGAAGGCCTCGACGCCCTCGCCGAAGTGGTGGGCGAACACCTGCTGCAGGCGTTCGGTGTAGACGTCTTCGCCGTAGGCCACCTGGTGGCCGTCGTTGGCGGTCGCGATGGCGGCGAGCACCTCGGGGTGCACGCCCGAGTAGTTGTCGGAGGCGAAGCCGCGGAAGGTCGTGTCGTGGAGCGGAGAGTTCACCGAACCATCCTCGCATCCGGCGGGCGGCGGACATCGTGACGGCGGGCGCACGGAATCGCCGTATTCGCGCCCCGGACGCAGTTCTGACGCGCGAAGCGGGCGGATGCCAGGGGCCCCCACCCCGTGGCATCCGCCCGCAGCTCGAATCGCGCGAGACCTGCTATCCGCGCAGCGCCTCGGCGAGGGGCACCCGCGACCCCGTCTTGAGGAGGGTGTTGCGGTAGATCCGCTCGCCGATCGCGACGGCGAGGGCCGTCGTCGCGATGAGGATCGCGAGCGAGAGGATCGGCTCCCACCACTCGGCCTGGCCGAGGAAGATGCGCACGGGCATGCCGACCGGGGCCGAGAACGGCACGTAGCTCATGATCGCGAGCACGGCCGGGTTGTCGAAGAAGAAGATCACGAGGAAGTACGGGATCATCACGAGCATCGTCACCGGGGTCGTGACCGAGCCCATGTCCTCGGCGCGGGAGACCATCGCGGCGCTCGCGGCGAAGAGGGCGGCGAGCATCACGAAGCCGATCGCGAAGAACACGACGAACCAGATCACCGAGCTGCCGAGCCCGCCGAGCAGCACCTTCTGCCCGGTCACGAGGAGCCCGACGATCGCGAGCGCCGCGATCGCGATGATCTGCCCGAACGCCAGCACGCTGTTGCCGATCACCTTGCCCGTGAGCAGCGCCCGGGCCGACACCGTCGAGAGCAGGATCTCGACGACGCGGGTCTGCTTCTCCTCGACGACCGACTGGGCGATCGTCGAGCCGAAGGTGATCGCCGACATGAAGAACACGATGCCGAACCCGAAGGCGACGAGATAGGCGAGACCGGGGTCGACCGCGGCCGGCTCGAGCAGCTCGACCGACGGGCGGACCGCGAGCGCCGACACGACGCTCGACGGCGTCTGGTCGAGACCGATGACGGTGATGCCGAGGGGGTCGGATGCCGCGGGGCTGATCACCGCATCGACCTCGCCGTCGCGCAGCAACTGCTCGCCGGCGGCCTCGTCGTCGACGGGCACCGGGTCGAGCGCCGGATTGCCCTCGACGGCGGTCGCCGCAGAACCGACGACCGCGACCTTCGCCGGGTCGGACTGGCCGCCGAACAGACTGCCGAGCACGACCGAGGCGAGCACGGCGAGCATGAGGATGCCGGTCGAGACGAGGAACGCCTTGCTGCGCAGCCGCATCGTGATCTCGCGGCCCGCGATGAGCGAGACGCTGTCGAGGAAGCTCGGCTCGCCAGGGCGGGTCGGCGCGACCGCGGCCTGCTGGGACTGCGTGCTCATCGCACGACCTCCTTGAAGATCTGGGCGAGCGTGGTGTGCTCGCGGGTGAAGCTCACGACCTCGCCTCGGCTGACGGCCTCGGCGAGCACCGCCTGCCGCGCGGCATCCGATTCGGCTTCGAAGACCGCCCAGCCGCCGTCGAACTCGGCGACCGTGATGCCCGCGCGCTCGCGCAGCCAGCCGGTGTCGCCGTCGGTCAGCAGTTCCCAGCGCTCCGAGCCGTGCTCGGCGCGGAGCGCGTCGCGCGCGCCGGATGCGGCGATGCGGCCGCCCGCGATGATGACGAGGTCGTCGCAGAGACGCTCGACGATGTCGAGCTGATGCGAGGAGAAGAGCACGGGCACCCCGCCCGCGGCGGCGTCGGCCAGCACGCCCTGCACCGTCTCGACCGCGATCGGGTCGAGGCCCGAGAACGGCTCGTCGAGCACGAGCACCTCGGGGTGGTGCACGAGGGCTGCGGCGATCTGCGCCCGCTGCTGGTTGCCGAGCGACAGCGACTCGATCGTGTCGTCGAAGCGCTCGCCGAGGCCGAGACGATCGAGCAGCTCGCTCGCGTTGCGGCGCGCGGCGGCGGGAGCCCAGCCGTGCAGGCGGGCGAGGTAGACCGCCTGCTCGAGCACCTTCATCTTGGGGTAGAGCCCGCGCTCCTCGGGCATGTAGCCGAAGCGGCGGCGATCGGCGGCGGTGAGCGTCGCCCCGTCGAGCGAGACGCTGCCGCCGTCGGCCGCGAGCACGCCGAGGATGATGCGCATCGTCGTCGTCTTGCCCGCGCCGTTGCCGCCGACGAAGCCGGTGAGGCGGCCGTCGCCGACCGAGAAGGAGACCGCGTCGAGCGCGAGACGCTCGCCGTAGCGCTTGGTCACGTCGTTGAGTTCGAGCATGCCTTCACCGTACGGATGCCGCGCGGCCGGCGTCATCCGCCTGGCGACGGGTATCGCACCTCCGCCTCGCGGCGGAGGTGCGCGGAGGGGTTTCGGACGTCGCCGGTCGCGGTTACCCTCGCAGCATGAGCGAGGGGCTCGAGCGATCGGAGACGGGGGAGGCCGCGGTGCGCGAGCCGCGAGCCGATTCGGTCGTGCCGCCGCCGAACGGCATGCGCACCTTCCTCCATGTGCTCGTGAACACGATGATCGCGAACGTGACCACGAGCTTCCTGTGGTTCGCGCTCACGTTCTGGGTGTACCTCGAGACGCGGTCGGTGCTCGCGACCGGCATCATCGGCGGCGCGTACATGCTGCTCATCGCCCTGTTCGGCATGGTCTTCGGCACCCTCGTCGATCGGCACCGCAAGCACCGGGTGATGGTGATGTCGAGCGTCGTGACGCTCGTGTCGTTCACGGTCGCGGGCGTGCTCTACGCGGTGCAGCCCGAATCGTCGCTCCTCGATCTCGGCGGCCCGTGGTTCTGGGTGTTCTCGGGGGTCATCCTCTTCGGCGCCGTCGTCGAGAACATGCGCAACATCGCCCTCTCGACGACGGTCACCCTGCTCGTTCCCGAAGAGCGCCACGCCAACGCGAACGGCATGGTCGGCACGGTTCAGGGGCTCGCATTCATGGTCACGAGCGTGTTCAGCGGGCTCGCGATCGGCATCGTGGGCATGGGGTGGACCCTGGTCATCGCGATCGCGATGACGCTCGTCGCGCTCGTGCACCTGCTCTTCGTGCACATCCCCGAAGCGCAGCCCGTCGTCGACGCCGACCGGCCGCCGATGATCGACCTGCGCGGCAGCATCGCAGCGGTGCGCGCCGCACCCGGGCTCTTCGCGCTCGTGCTCTTCTCGACCTTCAACAACCTCATCGGCGGCGTGTACATGGCCCTGATGGACCCGTACGGACTCGAGCTCTTCCCCGTCGAGATCTGGGGCATCGTGCTCGGCGTCACTGCGACCGGGTTCATCATCGGCGGGCTCGTCGTCGCCAAGTGGGGGCTCGGCGAGAACCCCATCCGCACGATGCTGCTCGTCGTCATCGGCATGGGGCTGCTCGGGGCGCTGTTCACGATCCGCGACTGGTGGCTGCTCTACGCGCTCGGCATCTGGGCGTACATGTGCCTCATCCCGGTGGTCGAGGCGGCCGAGCAGACGGTCATCCAGAAGGTCGTGCCGTTCCGTGCGCAGGGGCGGGTCTTCGGATTCGCCCAGGCGTTCGAGGCGGCCGCCGCACCGATCACCGCGTTCCTCATCGCGCCGATCGCCGAGTTCTGGATCATCCCGTACATGGAGTCGGCGGAGGGGCAGCAGACCTGGGGATGGCTGCTCGGCGACGGCGAGGCGCGCGGCATCGCGCTCGTGTTCTTCTTCTCGGGCCTCGTGATGGTGGCGCTCGCGCTCGTGGCCTTCGCGACCCGCTCGTACCGCATGCTCTCGACCGAGTTCCGGGAGGGCCTGCCCGCGCCGAGCGGCGGGGCCGGCGCTGCCGGCGTTGCCGGTCCCGCGGTCGGCGACGCGGCGAGCGCACGGGGAGGCCGCTCGGCCGAGTGAACGGCGCGGTGTTTCGATCTCCATCGAAACTCTTCGGCCGCTTCTCGTGCTCGGGAAGAGTGGGCGTCGCGGCCAGATCGGGTCGCGATCGATGACCGGAAGGACCCCGACCTTGGCCGTTCGCGCCGACCTCAACATCTCCCTCGACGGCTCCGCGTCGACGACCGACCAGACCGCGGAGAACCCGATGGGCGAGGACTGGTTCCGCCTCGTCGCCGCGAACGCGGCGACCCGCACGTTCCGCGAACGCGTGCTCGGCGACACCTCGGGCAAGGGAACGACCGGCGTCGACGACGCGTACGCTCAGGAGTACTTCACGAACATCGGCGCCGAGATCATGGGTGCGGGGATGTTCGGGCTGCACCACAACGCCGACGACCCAGACTGGCGCGGGTGGTGGGGCGACGAGCCGCCGTTCCGGGTGCCGGTGTTCGTGCTGACGCATGCTCCGCGGCCGTCGATCGAGATGGCGGGCGGCACGACGTTCCACTTCCTCGACGCGTCGCCCGAGGAGGCGCTGGCCGAGGCGACCCGCGCCGCGGGCGGAGCCGACGTGCGCATCGGCGGCGGCGTGCGCACGGTGCGGTCGTTCCTGGCGGCCGGCCTCGTCGACCGGCTCCACGTCGCGATCGCACCGATCCTGCTCGGACGCGGCCTCAGCCTGTGGGAGGACCTGCGCGGCCTCGAGCGCCGATACGAGGTCTCGAGCGAGATTGCGGAGAGCGGCACGGTGCACGTGACCTTCCGGCGGTGACCGGCGTTCGTCGCGCAGCGTCGGCGGATCGCCGGCGTTGCGATGTCGGGCGAGCCGGTCGCCCTCACCCCACGCGGTAGCGCAGGCTCACCACGCCGCCGGGTCGCGGCACGACCCGGTCGAGTTCGAGCGGGCGCTCGCCGAGCCCGGCCGGCGTGAACGAGCGCCCCTCGCCGAGCAGCGTCGGCACCACCCGCAGATGCAGTTCGTCGACGAGGCCGGCGGCGAACAGCGCGTCGGTGAGCACGAGGCTGCCCCAGACGATGACCGCGCCGAAGCGCTCCTTCAGTGCGGCGGCCTGCTCGACTCCGTCGCCGCGGAGGAGCTCGATGGATCCGTCGCCCCACGGAGCCTGCGTCAGCGTGTTCGACACGACGAACTTCGGCAGCCGCTCGATGAGCTCGGCGACGTGCTCGACCGCGGGGTCGACGCCCGGCCAGTAGTCGGCGAACATCCGGTAGGTGGTCGCGCCGAACAGGATCGCCTCCGCCTGCGAGACGTACTCGAGCTGCTCGGCGTCGTTGAGGTCGACGACACCGTGCTCGTCGGGGCGCACGAGCGCCTCGAAGAAGTCGATGCCGCCGTCGGAGTCGGCGGCGTAGCCGTCGGCGGTGATCACCTGCTCGACGATGAGGCGGCCCATCAGCGCGCCCCGTCCCGAGTGGCGGGTCCGGCAGCGAGGTGCTCGTCGAGCATGTCGAACGCCGAGCTCCAGCCGTCGTAGACGTCCTCATCGCCTGGGGCGCCGGCGATGCGGAGCACGTGGAAGAGCATCTCGGTGCGGTCGCCGGGCAGATCGCGCAGCGTCACCGTGATGATCGGCGCTTCGTCGTCGGCGTCGCCGGGCGAACCCCACGTCATGACGAGGCGCTCGGGCGCGCGGAGTTCGCGGAACGTGCCCGCGGTCGGGTACTCGGTGCCGTCGGGGGCGACCATCGTGTAGCGGTAGCGCCCGCCCTCGCGCGCGTCGAGGTCGACGCTGCCGGGCTTGATCTCGACGCCGCGCGGATGCCACCACGCTGCGGCGTCGGCCTGCTCGGTCCACGCCTGCCAGACGAGTTCGCGCGGGGCGTCGAAGATGCGGGTGATGGTGAACTGCGGTTCGGCGGGGCCGCCCGTCAGGCGGGGCGTCGGCGCGGTCTCGTATTCGGTCACGGTGAATCCTCCTTCATGGTGCGGAGGTGCTCGGCGAGCAGGTCGAAGCGTTCGTTCCACTCGCCGCGGTGGTGCTCGACCCAGGCGGATGCCTCGTCGAGGGGTTCGGTGCGCAGCGTGCACGTGCGCCACTGCGCCGTCGCGGTGCGTTCGATGAGCCCGGCCCGCTCGAGCACCCCGAGGTGCTGCGAGATCGCGGGGCGGCTCATGGCGAACGGCTCGGCGAGTTCACCGACGGTCGCCGGCCCGACCCGGAGGCGCGAGAGCATCGCGCGACGGGTCGGATCGGCGAGCGCCTGGAACACCGCGCTGAGCTCGTCCTGCGATCCACCCAATGTAAGCAACTCCTTAATTAATGAATTGCTTAACCATAGGCTCCGCGAGGGGAGGCGTCAACCCCCGGTCGCGCCGCACGACCTCAGTCGCGCGGCCGCACCACGCCGTGCTCGTAGGCGTAGACCACCGCGTGCACCCGGTCGCGCAGGCCGAGCTTCATGAGCACCTTCGAGACGTGCGTCTTCACAGTCGCCTCGCCCACCCAGAGCCGTTCGGCGATCTCGGCGTTCGAGATGCCCAGCGCGAGCAGCTCGAGCACCTCGCGTTCGCGCTCGGTCAGCGTCGCGAGTTCGGCCGGCTGCGCGCGAGCCGCAGTGGCGGTCTCGGCGACGGATGCCCCGTGCCGACCCGCGATGCCCGGCGCCGAACGGGCCGCCACCGCCTCGATGACGCGGCGCGTGACATCCGGGGAGAGCAGGGCGTCGCCGCGCGCGACGACCTGCACCGCCTCGATGAGCTGCTCGGGGCTCGAGTTCTTCAGCAGGAACCCGCTCGCCCCCGCATCGAGCGCGGCGAACAGGTAGTCCTCGCGGTTGAAGGTCGTGAGCACGAGCACGGCGGCCTGCGTCGCCTCGTCGCCCGTGATGCGGCGCGTGGCCTCGAGGCCGTCCATGCCGGGCATCTGCACGTCCATGCAGACCACGTCGGGGGCGAGTGCCGCGACCTGTTCGATCGCCGCCTGGCCGTCGGCCGCCTCTCCGACGACCTCGATCCCGTCCTCCGAGTCGAGGATGGTGCGGAAGCCGGCGCGCACGAGGCTCTGGTCGTCGACGACGAGAACGCGGATGCTCACGCGTCCTCCTCCGTGGCGAGCGCGCCCGCGAGCGCGGCGACCGGCGTCTCGTCGCGGCGCAGCGGGAAGCTCGCCCGCACGAGGTAACCGCCCCGCGCGCGGGGACGGAGCTCGATCGTGCCCCCGGTCGCGGCGACGCGCTCGCGCATGCCGAGCTGGCCGAGGCCCCCTCCCGTCGCCTCCGATGCGCGTGCCGCGCCGGCGACCGACGTCGTGGTGCCCGAGTTGGTGATCTCGATCTCGAGGGCCGCGTCGGTCCAGCGCACGCGCACTTCGGCGGTCGCGGCGGCGCCGGCATGCTTGCGCACGTTCGTGAGGGCCTCTTGGGTGATGCGGTACGCGCTGAGGTCGACGACCGGCGAGACCGGCCGCGGTTCGCCGACGATCGCGAGGGTCACCGGCAGCCCGCCGTCGGCCGACTCGCGCACGAGTTCGTCGATCCGGGCGATGCCGCGGGTCGAGGTGCTCGTGGTCGCCTCGCCGGTCGTGGACGCGGCATCGTCGACGAGCGCGAGCGGCCCGGTGTCGGCATCGCCGCGGAGGGTGCCGAGCAGTCCGTGCAGTTCGTCGACCGCCTCGCGCGCGTTCGACTCGATCGCCGAGAGCGACGCGGTCGCCGCCGCCGGATCCTTGGCGAGCACCCGCCTGGCCGCTCCCGCCTGCACGCCGATCACCGAGACGTGGTGGGCGACGACGTCGTGGAGCTCCCGTGCGATGCGCAGGCGTTCGAGCGCGACCGCCTGCACGCGCGTGCGCTCGCGCTCGGCGGCGAGCTCGGCCGTGCGCTGCTCGAGCTCGGCTCGTGCGCGAGCGGACCGGTAGGCGGTGTCGCCGAAGTACCAGGCGCCGCCGAAGTAGAGCAGGTTGGTGAGCACGTTGATGAAGCCGTACGCGAGGTACGGCGAGAGCAGGCCCTCGCGGGAGAGCTCGGGCAGGTGGTCCTGCACCGTCGAGAAGAAGATGAGCCCCCAGAACAGCCACGCGAACATCACGATCACGATGGCGCCGCGCACGACGGTCGCGACGCGACGGCTGCGCCCCCAGGCGCCGACCGTGTAGATCGCGACGAAGAGGGCGATGTTCGAGAAGAGCGCCTCGCCGACGCCGACGACGGCACCGACGATGAAGACGGCGGATGCCACGAGTGCGACGATCTCGGGCCAGCGACGCCGCGCGGCGAGTGGCAGGGTCATCCCGGCCGTCCAGAGCACGGCACCCCACCAGGGGGTGCCCTCGCCCCACCCGGTCGCGCGGTAGAGGACCACGCTCGCGGCGGTGCCGACCGCGAGCACGAGGGCGAGCACGAGGTCGTTGCGGTACCCGCGGCGGCCCGGGCGCGGCCTGACCCACTCGACGCCCGGCAGCACGGGCGGGGCGGTGGTCACGTTCTCGGACATCCCTCCACGCTAGCGATCGGGCGCGGCTCGGGGATCCGTCGCGTGACTGAGATCGTTCGGCTACTTCGCCGCCTGCCGCCGCACCATCTCGCCGATCCAGGTGGGGGCGAACGGCGAGGTGCAGTTCGGGGGAGTCGGGTAGTCCTTCAGCACCTCGAGCCGCTCGCCGATGTCGATCGCACGCGCTCGGAACGGCGGATGGTTGATGCCGATCATCGCGAGCGAGGTGTTCATCTCCCACTGCACCTGCTTCGGGGCATCCTTCATCTCGGCCTCGATGGTGTCGAGCATGGCGGGCAGTTCGTCGGGCTCGAGCCGCTCGGCCTGCTTCGACACCCGTTCGGCGTTGAGCGCCCAGGCGGCGCTCGCGGCGAGCGGGTCGGCGTCGTCGAGCCAGGCGAGCCGCAGCTCGTCGGCATGGGGGCTCTTCTTCACCACGTAGTTGACGAGCCAGTCGTGGCCCTTGGGTGTCGCCTCCTCGCGGATCATCGCATCGAGCTGCTCGGCGGTGAACGACTTCGGCCTGCAGATCAGGATCGCGAGGAGCCGGGCGGCGGTGTCGCCCGTGGCCCACAACTCGAGGGCGAGTTCGTGGTTCGACTTCACGCGCTTCGCGAGGGCGCGCAGCTGCGCGAGGTTCACGCCGTGCGTGTCGCCCCGCCGCTCGTTCGCCTCGCGCGTCTTCGGATCGTCGAGGGCGGCGAGTTCGGCCTGCACCTCGGCGAATGTCGGCTCGGTCATGCGTCCTCCCCGGCCTGCTCGGTCTCGCCAGCCAGCTTAGGCGAGCGCGGGGCGCCGGGCGCCGGCCCGGGCGCTCTCCCTCAGCCCAGCGGCTCGGCCTCGAGATCGCGCACGTGGTAGAACTCCTGGTCCCAGAGGAGGTAGACGAGCCACGTCGGCAGGAGGTACGACTCGGGCAGGTAGTTCGCCTGCGAGGCGTGGATCGTCCACCCCTCGTGCTTCTTCTGCACCGCGGCATCCATCGCGTACTCGGGCTTCGGCTGGTTCGCGACGACGAAGGCGCCGGTCTCGCCGCCGAAGGCCGCCAGCGCGCCCGACGGGCTGATCGTGTAGACGAGGTGCTTCGGCCCGGCGTAGGCGCCGCCCTCCTCCTCGAGCTGCGCGATCGCGAGCTCGGCGACCTCGCCCATCCGCATGTGGTCCTCGTGGCCGGTCGCACCCGACTCGGGCCAGAACGCGACGACGACGTCGGGCTTCACCCGCCGCATCTCGTCGGCGACGCGGTCGACCAGCTCGTCCTCGTCGACGTCGGGCACGCCGCCGTCGGGGTAGTCCCACACGACGTGGCGGTCGACGCCGAGGTTGAAGCTGTTCTTCAGGGCTTCGGCCTTGCGGACCTCGCCGAGATCCTCCTGCCGGGCGACGACCGGCGTCTGGTGGCCCGCCTCGCCCTGCGTGGCGGTGATCATCGCCGTGTAGGCGCCGCCCTCGTGCGCGTGCCAGAACAGGCCGTTGACGGTCTGCTCGTCGTCGGGGTGGGCGAACACGCCGAGCACGCGCTCGCCGCCGAGCTCGTCGACGACCGAGTCGACGCCCTTCGCGGTGGGCTCGAAGAAGAGGTGACGGCCGGCCCAGTAGAGGCCGCCGACGACGGCGAGGAGGACGGCGGCGACGACGATGAGCGCGACGGTGCGCTTGCGCATGGGTGGGGCCTTCGGGTTCGGGATGCCTCGGGCTCGGGTGGGCTCGGGCGCGGAGGGCGGCCAGCCGGGGAGACTCGCGCGCCGTTTCGGGGTGCGAGCATGCTAACCCGGCCGCCCGCCGACACCGAATCCGACTCGGTTTCGGTTGCCGCCGCGGTTCAGGCTCTCTTCGCGGGCGCGATGCGGGGCAGCAGGTACTTGCCCGAGAGCCAGGCGGCCAGCGCGGTGATGATCCAGACGATGACGGCCGCGAGCACCCAGGCCGCGAGGCCGTCGAAGGTGATGCCGTCGCCGAGCGAGGCGACGAGCAGCGCGACCGCCGTCGAGATGAGCCCCGCGACACCCGCGACGGCTGGGGCGCCGCGATGGAACAGGGTCTCGACGAGCCATTCGATGAGTGCCTGCACGGCGGCGAACACGATGATCGCGACGAGGAACCCCGACCAGTGCAGATGCATGCCCGGAACGAGCAGCGCGGCGAGGCCGAGGGCGAGGGCGGCGAGCACGAGGGACACGCCGAGACGGATGAGGAAGCGCACCATGGCGTGAGCGTAGCGCTTCCGCCGACGGCCGGTCGGGAGGATGATGGGCGGGTGAGCGAGCCGAAGACGGTGAATCACGCTGCGCGACGGGTGCAGTCGGTGTACTTCACGCTGCTCATCGGCAACACCCTCGCGGCCTCGTTCATCTGGGGCGTGAACACGCTGTTCCTGCTCGACGCCGGACTCTCGAACCTCGAGGCGTTCGCCGCCAACGCCTTCTTCTCGATCGGCATGGTGCTCTTCGAGGTGCCGACGGGCGTCGTCGCCGATACGCTCGGCCGCCGCGTGTCGTACCTGCTCGGCACGGTCACGCTGGCCGTCACGACGCTGCTCTACTACTGGCTCTGGGTGGTCGAGGCGCCGTTCTGGGGGTGGGCGGTCGTCTCGGTGCTGCTCGGGCTCGGCTTCACCTTCTTCTCGGGCGCGACCGAGGCGTGGCTCGTCGACGCGCTGACCGCGACCGGGTACACCGGCAGCCTCGAGCGGGTGTTCGGGCGCGGTCTCGCGCTCTCGGGGGCCGCGATGTTCATCGGTTCGATCGCGGGCGGCGTGATCGCCCAGGCGAGCAACCTCGGGGTGCCGTTCCTCGTGCGCGCTGCGATCCTCATCGTCATGTTCGTGGTCGCCGCCGTGCTCATGCGCGACCTCGGCTTCACGCCCGCCGGGCGCGCGCACCCGCTGCGGGCGACGAAGCAGGTGTTCCAGTCGTCGCTGCGCTACGGGCTGGGGCGACCCTCGGTGCGCTACGTGATGTTCGCGTCGTTCTTCACCTCGGGCGTCGGGTTCTACGTCTTCTACGCGCTGCAGCCGTACCTCGTCGAACTCTGGGGCGACGCCGAGGCCTACTCGATCGCCGGGCTCGCCGCCGCGATCCTCTCGGGAGCGCAGATCGTCGGCGGGCTGTGCGCGCCGTGGGTGCGTCGCCGCTTCCACCGCCGCACGACGACGATCCTCCTGAGTCTCGTGGTGAGCAGCGCGGTGCTCCTCGCGCTGGGATTCACCCGCAGCTTCTGGCTCGCACTCGTGCTGCTCGTGCTCTGGGGCCTCGTCGATGCGGCCGCGGGCCCCGTGCAGCAGGCGTACCTCAACGACATGATCCCGTCGGCGCAGCGAGCGACGGTGCTCTCCTTCGACTCCTTGCTCGGCAGTACGGGCGGGGCCGTGATCCAACCGGTGCTCGGGCGATCGGCCGACCTGTGGGGGTACCCGGGGTCGCTCATCGTGAGCAGCGGGTTCCAGGTGCTCGCCGTGCCGTTCCTCTGGCTGAGCCGGCGTCAGCGCTCGCCGGCCGACGTGGCGACGGGCGTCGCCGACGAGGGCCGGGAGTCGGACGACGCCACCGGGGTGCCGCCGATCGACTGAGCTCCGGCGTCCGGCGTCCGGCGTCCGGCGTGGCGGGTGAGGGGAGCTCCGAGCGTCTGGCGCCTCAGTGCCGTCCCTCTTCCGCGGCGGCGACGGCGGGCATAGCCTGAGGGGTCGACGGGTTCGGTGACGACGAGGAGACGGCGATGACGCGTGCAGCGGCCACCGCAGCGGCACTGTTCGTCGCCGTGTTGGCGCTCGGCGGCTGCGCGGCCACCGCGCCCGCGGCCGAGTCGCGGGCGACCGTGGAGGCGTCGCCCTCCCCATCACGCGAACCCGATCCGACGCTCGCACCGCCGAGCGCGGGGCCGACCCCGGTCGACCCGACCGGACCTGCCGGCGACGGAACGGTCGCGGTGCGCGACCAGGAGACGTTCTCCGATGACGCCGTCGACGGCCCGGGCCTCGGCTGCGACGACTCGCAGTTCGCCCTCGCGGTCGTTCCGCTGCCCGACGAGTCGGGTGCCGGATCGTTCGGCTTCGAACTCGTCTTCACGAACACGGCGGACCGGGACTGCGTCTTCGAGGGGTGGCCGGGCCTCATCGCGATCGACGCCGCCGGCGTCGAGGTGGGATGGCCCGCGCGGGCCGAGTACTCGACGACCACGCCGGTCGTGCTCGACGCGAACGGCGGCGTCGCAACGGCTCACGTCCGAGCGACGCAGGCGGGCGCCCAGGGCTGCGAGCCGATCGAGGCGGCGGGGCTTCGGGCGCGCATCGCCTCCGACGGAACCGGCGGCGGCATCGACGCCCCCTACGCGATCACGGTGTGCGGCGGCGCGATCCCGACCATGGCGATCTCGCCGCTCGTCGCCGGCTGATCTGCCGCAAGCCGCCGAGGTGGAACCGCCTCACGGGGTTGCCCCCTCTTCGGGGGTCACGTAGCATTGCCGGACGCCCGCACGACGAACGCCCGAGCGAGTCCCTCGGGAGACGAGGAGGAGCCGCGTGCGCAAGATCCTCCTCCTGGGCGCCGCCGCGCTGGTCCTCTTCCTCGGCTCGCTCTCATTGGGCGTCGCCGCCGCGCTGACCGGCGCCCCCGTGTTCTACGACGCGCGCTCGCCGCATCCCGTCGGCACCGCCGACGATCGACTCGGCGCCGAGGCGGGCGCTGCGACGACATCGCCCGGAACCTCCGACGGAGCCGATGACGGCGACGGTGCGGCGCCGCCGCTCACGCAATCGCCGGTGCCGGTCCCTCCGTCGCCGAGCGCCGACCCGTCGCCCGAGGCGCCGACACCGTCGCCCGCGCCGTCGCCGTCGACCCCGCCGGCCGACCCGCTCCCCACGACCGAGGAGCAGGCGGCATGGCTCGCGTTCCAGCAGGCGGTGCGCGAGTGCATGGTCGACGCCGGCTACGAGTACCGTCACTGGGAGTGGTGGACGACCGAGCCGCGCAACCCCACCTCGACGGCGCCCGCGATGCCCGTCGGGCTCAGTGCCGCCGAGCAGGCCGCGTGGCACGCGGCCCTCGAGGGCCCGGGCCTCGACGGCACGGGATGCCTCGGCGAGGCAGCCGAGCAGGACCGCGAGGAGTCGGCTCCGCCGCCCCCGGCGTCGCCCGAGCCCTCGGTGCCGCCTGCGCCCGAGGAGGGCCAGCAGCGACCCGAGGATGCGACCGAGGAGGTCGCACCCGAAGCGCTCGAGTCCGACGCCACCGAGGAGGTCGCGCCCGAGGTGGTCGCACCCGAGGTGGTCGCACCCGACGCGACCGCCCCCGACGCCGACGGCGCAGCGGGCGCGAGCGACTGAGCGGCCCTCGTTCCGAGCCGCGTGCGGCTCAGGCCGACAGCGTCTCGACGCGCCCGTTCAGCTCCGAGGCATCCGCCGACCAGAGTGCGACGACCTCGTTCGCGAGCCGTTCCTCGAGGCCGGCGAGCGACTTCACGCGGAAGGTGACGGCGGCGCCGGTCGTGCCCTCCTTGCCGAGTCCGTGGGCGAGCGACTGCATCCACGCCTCGCTCGCGGCCTTCACTGCGGCGTAGTTCGCGCCGCCGGCGAGCGGGCGCTCGACCGCCGTCGAGGAGACGATCGCGATGCGGCCGGCGGGGGAGGCGACGAGGTCGTCCCAGAGGGCGCGGCTGATGTGGCGCAGCGACGAGAACGAGCGTTCGAGCACCCGGTAGTCCTCTTCGGTCTGGGCGGGGATGCCGCCGCCGCCGCGCCAGCCGCCGACGAGGTGGATGATGCCGTCGACATCGCCGACGCGACCGTGCACGCGCATCGCGAGCGGCCAGACCTGCATCTGGTCGGTGAGATCGGCGAGCTCGGTGATGACGCCCGGCAGTTCGGCCGCGAACTCGCCGAGCCGCCCGCGGTCGCTGCCCACCGCGATGACACGGGCGCCTGCCTCGAGCAGCGCTCGGGCCACGGCGCGGCCCGAGGCGCTCGTCGCGCCTGCGATGAGCACGGTGCGCCCTGCGGCACCGGTGGGGTGGTCGGTCATGTGGCTCCTCTTCGAGCTTCGTGGAAGCAGGCGGTCATTCAGGTGAATGAGAGCTGCTCAGGACGAAATCACCGATTCCGTCCTGAGCAGCGTACGTCTTCCTGAATCGGTGGGGTCAGGCGCTCTTCCCGGTGATGCCGACCGTCGACTCGATGACGGGCTTCATCTTCTTGTCGAGCGCCTCGAAGAACATCGACAGCGGGAACTCGTCGTCCATCACGAGGTCGGTGTAGCCCTTGGGCGGGCCGGCGAGCACCTCTCGATCGAGGCCCGACGCCCACACCGAGGCGGGGTTCGGGGTGACGACCGCGGAGACGAGCTCGTAGGCCTTCAGCCAGTGCACCGTCTTCGGGCGGTCGATCGACTCCCAGTAGAGCAGGTCGATCGCGTCGCCGAGCTCGACGACCGCGTCGGCAAGCTTGTCCCAGTCGAAGCTGAGCTCGACGTCGCGCCATTCGAGCACGTGCTTCTTGTGCAGCCATGCGAAGAGCAGCTGGCCGCCGAGGCCGTCGTAGTTGCGCACGCGCGAGCCGGTGATCGCGAAGCGGAAGATGCGGTCGAAGATGACCGCGTACTGCACGAGCTTGCCGGTCGAGCGCATCTGCTCCTCGACGTCGGTGAGCTCCTCGCCGGCCGCGAGGCGGGCGTCGAGCGCGCGCTGGATCTTGACCGACTCGCGGAACGCGGTGAGGTCGCACCGCAGCTCCTCCAGCGAGTAGAGGAAGAACGGCATGCGCTGCTTGATCATGAACGGGTCGAACGGCAGGTCGCCGCGCATGTGCGTGCGGTCGTGGATGATGTCCCACATGACGAAGGTGCGCTCGGTGAGCTGCTGGTCGGTGAGCATCTCGGCTGCGTCGTCGGGCAGCACGAGCTTCGTGATGTCGCTCGCCGCGCGCACCACCTTGCGGTAGCGGGCCGCTTCGCGGTCCTGGAAGATCGCGCCCCAGGTGAAGGTCGGGATCTCGCGCATCGCGACCGTCTCGGGGAAGAGTACGGCCGAGTTGGTGTCATAGCCGGGTGTGAAGTCGACGAGGCGGAGGCTGACGAAGAGCTTGTTGCCGTAGTCGCCGGCCTCGAGGGCGGCGATGAACTCGGGCCAGATGGTCTCGACGACGAGCGCCTCGACGTGGCGGTCGAGCGAGCCGTTCTGCGTGTACATGGGGAACACGACGAGGTGGCGGATGCCGTCGATGCGGTGACGCTGCGGCTGGAACTCGACGAGCGAGTCGAGGAAGTCGGGGACCTCGAGGCCTGCGGCCTGCCACTTGCGGAAGTCGGCCTGCAGTGCGGTGAGGTAGGCCGCCTCGTGCGGGAAGCGGGGCGCAAGAGCGGCCACCGATTCGACGATGGTGTCGACGAGGGCGGATGCCTCGCCCTTGTCGGTCTCGACCGGAACCGAGCCGTCCTTCACCTGGAGGGCCTGCAGCTTCGTCGCCGACTCCTTGAGGCGGAGCCAGGCGGGGTCGGTCTCGACGCCGTCGGCGAGGGCGATCTGCGCGGGCGTGACGTCCTCGAGGACCTCGGGTTCGCCGACGATGGGGTCGATCGTGATGTTCGACATGTGAACCTCCGTTCCTCAGTGAGGGGTCAGATGCGGTGTTGCGGCAGGGCCGCGCGCGGCGGGAATCGCCGTACAACCCAAGGCTACGAGGCATCCGCTCGCGATTGATTGCACTGCCGCGCGGGAATCTTGCGTTCGCCTTCCAAACCGCGCCGGAGATCGCGCATGCCGCGCACGCCCGCGAACCGGGCGGAAATCGCGAGTACCTCAGCGCTCGCCCGGATGGGTCTCCACGCCTGCACCACCTCGACGCGACGCACGCACCGAGGAGAACACCGGGGGCGGTCCCGATGCCGCAGCCCGCCCCCGACCCTAACTTGAGGATTGTTCACACCCCGCGAACCCCCACATGAACAGGAGAAGGCCATGAACAGCAACAAGGCCGGCGCCGCAGTCATCGGTGCCGTCGTACTCATCGTCACGATCAGCGGCTGCGCCGGCGTGCAGTCACAGCTCGAGGGCGGAGCCGGATCGGCGAGCGTGACCTCGCTGCAGACGCAGCAGGACTCGGCCCGTCGAGAGGCCGCGCTGGAACGCAGCCGGGCCCATGCGCCCGAGTTCTCGCCCCAGGGCACCACCCTGCAGGAGATCCTGCGCGAGGCCGAGCAGACCGAGCGCGTCGAGTCGGCCGCACGCTCTGCGAAGGTGCAGGAGCAGATGCGAGCCGTCAAGCAGGCCGAGCAGGCGGCACAGCGCTCCGCTCGCTCGAACTCGGCACAGGTCAACGAGGCCGTGCGAGCGACCAAGCAGGCGGAGGCCGTCGAGCCGTCGGCCGCCGAGGTGCAGGGTCAGCGTCTCGCCGAGTACGCCGAGCAGTTCGGCCAGTCGCAGGACGACGGTTCCACGCCGACGCCCGAGCCCCGACCGATCTCACCGCGCAATCGATGAGCACCATGCGAGAGCGGGGTCACGCCGACCGGCGGCCCCGCTCTCGATCTGCGCGCGCCGGGTGAAGCCCTCGGGCCCCGTGGCTCAGATCGACTTCGCCATGTGCAGCGACGCGGCCTCGAAGCCGAGGCTCTCGTAGAGTTCGATCGCCGGCACGTTGAAGGCGAACACGTTGAGGCCGAGCGTCGGCGAGCCGTGCTCGCGGGCGACCTGCTCGGCGTGCTGCATCGCCGCTCGGCCGAGACCGCGGCGGCGGAACGGTTCGCGCACGTGCACGTCCCACACCCACCACGCGTCGCCGCCCTCGTCCCAGGGGCCGAGCCACAGCCATCCCGCGTCCTCGCCGTCGACGACGATCGCGAGCAGCACGTGCTCGGGATGCAGTTCGCCGTCGGTGAAGAAGCGGTTGCGCGAGGCCTCGACCGCGGCCTCGGCCTGCTCGGGGGTGTCGCCGGCACGCAGCCTCGACGCCCGGTAGTACGCCATCGACTCGGGCAGCCACATCACGAGGTCGTCGCCCGTGATCGGGACGAAGGCGAGCTCATGGGTGCGCGCGGTCTCTGCGGTCGTGCTCTCGTCGGTCATCCCTCCATGTTGGCGGATGTCCCGCGCCGACGCACGGGCGGATTCCGATGCCCGGCGGCTCTGCGACCCCGAGCCCCTGCTGCACCAGGCCGTCGGCTGGATGCTGCGGGAGGTCGGCGAACGCGTCGACCATTCGGAGCTCACGGGATTCCTCGACGCGTACGCGGCACCGATGCCGCGCACCATGCTGGGCTCCGCGACCGAGCACCTCGACCCGGACGAGCGGGCGCGCTCCCGCGCGATGCGCCGAGCCGGGGGGCCCGATGTCGTTGGGCGCTCGGAGCTCCTCCGGTGGGCGAGGATTGGACGATGACGAGAACGGTGCGCGGCGCGAAGGTGCTCATCACGGGAGCCGCCGGCGGCCTGGGGCGCATGTTCGCCGAGCGAGCCGTCGCCGAGGGGGCCGCCTCGGTGGTGCTCTGGGACGTCGACCCCGCCGCGCTCTCCCGTGCGGTCGGCGAGCTCGGCGCGATCTCGCGCGGCCGCACCAGGGTGCAGTCGTTCGTCGTCGACCTGGGCGACCTCGGCGCCATCGCGAAGACGGCCCAGCGCGTGCGCCGCGAACTGGGCAACCCCGACGTCCTCATCAACAACGCGGGCATCGTGCGCGGCAACGGCTACTTCTGGCAGACCGACAACGGCGACGACACCCGGCCGACGATACAGGTCAACGCGCTCGCGCCGATGTACGTCGCGCGCGAGTTCCTCCCCGGCATGATCGCGAACGCGTTCCGGCCGGCCCGCATCGTGAACCTCGCCTCTGCCGCGGGCACGATCGGCAATCCGCGCATGGCCGTGTACGCGGCATCCAAGGCGGCGCTCATCGCCTGGAGCGACTCGCTGCGCCTCGAACTCGAGCAGGCCGATCATCGCAACGTCACGGTGACCACCGTCACGCCGAGCTACATCGCCACCGGCATGTTCGCGGGTGCCCGCGGGCCGGCGCTGGCACCCGTGCTCGCCCCCGAGCACGTCGTCGACCGGGTCTGGGCGGCGATGCTCGCCGGGCGACCGCTCGTCGAGTTGCCGGGAAGCGTTCGGCTCTCACGCGTGCTGCGTGCACTGCTGCCCACGCGCGTGTTCGACCGCCTCGTCGGCGACGGCTTCGGCGTCTATCGTTCGATGGAGCGGTTCACCGGTCGGCGCTGACCCGCCTCAGAGCCCGTGCTCGTCGAGCCACGCGAGCAGCAGCCGCGAGAACTCCTCGGGTCGTGCGGCGTTCGGCGGATGCGCCGCCCGACGGCGCGCCGCGGGCGCTCCCGTCAGTCCTCGCCCTTGCCCTTCTCCTTGTCCCGATTCTCGTCGTCGTTTCGGTTGTCGCCGCTGTTTCCGGGGTCGCTGTCGTCGTCATCGTCGTCATCCCCGGCGTCGCTCGGCGTGGGTGTCGGAGTCGGGGTCGCCGCTTGACGCGCGCCCTCCTCCGCGGTCTCGAGATCTGCGCGCACGAGCTCGATCGCGGCGCGGATCTCGGCCTCATGCGCGGCGCCCACGTCGCCTGCCGCGACCGCCTCGTCGACATCGCGCTCGAGCAGCAGGAGTTCCGCAAGGGCTCCGGTGAAGTCCTCGTCGGCCGAACGCTCGGCGACGCGCACGACCGACGCGTGCAGGGCGTCGCCGGTGTCGGGCTCGCTCGCGCATCCCGCGAGTCCCAGTCCGAGTCCGAACACGACGACGGCGGTGAGCGCCGCGGCGCGCAGGTGGCGAGTCGCGAAGCGCCGGGTCATCCTCGCACCGCCTCGTCGAGGTGCTGCAGGTGCTCGCCGAGCGGATCGAGCTCGGCCGGGATCGGAGGCAGGGGCGCGGGTTCGGATCGGTCGCCGACCGTCGCCGCCGTGATCGCGGCGTGGGCGGCCAGCACGATCGCGACCGCCGCGACCGCGAGGACGACGCCGATGAGCACCGGGCGCCGGGCGGGGGTCTTCACGCGTGCCCGACGTCCGGGGTCCGCCGGCCGGACGGCCGCCGCGGATCCGACCGCAGCGGCGTGGAGGTCGCTCAGATCGGACGATGCTCCTCGGTCGGCCGGGAGCACGCGAGTCGCGGCGGTCGGCTCGCGTTCGAGCACGCGAGTCGTGCCGGTGGGCTCGGGCTCGGGCTCGGGTTCGATGTCGAGCGTGGCGGCCGCGCCGAGCGCGGCCGTCGACGCGAGCGTGGCGGCCTCCGGCACCGGTACGGGGTTCGCATCCGCAGAAGGGGCGGCGTGGTGGGCAGGAGCCGTCGTCGCGAGCGCCGATGCGGCGACCGCGACCTCGAGCGCGGCCGGCCGCGCGTCGGGCTCGCGCGCCGTCATGCGGGTGAGCAGATCGACCCAGTCGGGGCCGAGCTCGCGCGGGATCTCGGGGTCGCGCACCAGCCTGGCGCTCGCGGCCTCGACCGCGGGGCCGGGGAAAGCGCGTCGACCGGTCCGCGCTTCGAGCACGAGCAGGCCGAGCGAGTAGACGTCGGCCTCGCTGCCGGGCGCGACGCCGCTCACCTGCTCGGGGCTCAGGTACCCCGGCGTGCCGACGAGGAGGCCGGTCCGGGTGATCCGGGCATCGTCGATGAGTCGGGCGATGCCGAAGTCGGCGAGCTTCGCATTCCAGCGCCGGCTCGGCAGGTGGGCCGGCTCGAGCAGCACGTTCGCGGGCTTCACGTCGCGGTGCACGATGCCCCGCGAGTGGATGACGTGGAGCGCCTCGCCCAGATCGGCGAGGAGGCCGGCCGCGTCGGCGGCGTCGAGCGGACCCTGCTGCAGCACGGCGCGCAGGTCGCGCCCCTCGACGAGCTCCATCACGAGATACTCGCGCGAGCTGCCCGTATCGCGGGCCGCGTCGTAGAGGCGCACGAGGGCCCGATGCTCGACGCTCGCGAGCAGGGCGATCTCGGAGGCGCGCCGTCCGGCGTCGTCGATGCCCTCGGCGGCCTCGCTGAACACCTTCACCGCGACCGGACGGCCGAGTGACACGTCGAAGCCGCGGTACACGCTCGCCATGCCGCCGCGCCCGATGAGCGCGTCGAGTCGGTAGCGGCCGCCGAGCATCCGGCCTGTGGTGGGCTCGGTGCGGTCGCGATCGGAGATGCTCGTCACCCCTTCGAGGGTAGTCCGCCGTGCTGGGACGGACCCGTGGGTCGCCTCGCCGCTCGGCTCAGAAGATCATCGGGCGGTCGTCGTCGTCGTCGCCGAGGGCGAGGTCGACGAGCACCGGCACGTGGTCGCTCGGGGCGTCGCCCTTGCGCTCGTCCCGGTGGATCGAGGCCGAGGTCACGGCTTCGGCGAACGCCGCCGACCCGAGGATGAAGTCGATGCGCAGCCCCTCGTTGCGGGGGAAGCGCAACTGCTTGTAGTCCCAGTAGGTGTAGAGCCCTTCGGGCACCCGTGCACGCACCACGTCGGTGACGCCCGCGTTCTCGAGGGCGAAGAACGCGGCGCGCTCTTCGGGGGAGACGTGGGTCGTCTGCCCGACCACGACGGTCGGGTCGCCGTTGTCGATGTCGAGCGGCGCGACGTTGAAGTCGCCCATGAGCGCGAACGGACGCTCGGGGTGGGCGGTCGTCTCGGCGCGGGCGTAGTCGGTGAGCGCGGCGTACCAGTCGAGCTTGTAGTGGAGGTGCGGGTCGCCGAGCGACCGGCCGTTCGGCACATACAGGCTCCACACGCGCACGCCGTCGACGGTCGCGCCGATCGCGCGGGCCTCCTTCGGAAGGTCGGGTCCGTCATGCCCCTTCAGGAACCCCGGCATGTTCGGGAACTCGGTCTCGACCTCGGTGATCGGCGCCCGGCTCGCGATCGCCACGCCGTTCCACTGGTTCAGCCCGTGGATCGCGAGCTCGTAGCCGGCCTCCTCGAAGGCCTCGTGCGGGAACTGCTCGGGCTTGCACTTGATCTCCTGCATGGCCAGCACGTCGACGTCTTCGCGCACCATCCAGTCGACGACACGGCCGACGCGGGTGCGGATCGAGTTGACGTTCCAGGTGGCGATGCGCATGGGTTCCAGCGTAGGTCAGGCCGACGACACCCCGAGCACGGCGAACGCGGATGCCCCGCCGCAGGTGTCGCACGAGGCATCCGGCCAGCCGATCAGCGGCTGCGGCGCGCGATGATCGGCACGACGACCCAGACGGCGGCGACGACGGCGAGCGCCGCACCGAGCGCGAGGTAGCCGGCCGTGCGGCCGATCGCGACATCGAAGATGAGGCTCGTCACCCCCGCGGCGAGCAGCGAGACGACGACGAGCAGCCCGAACAGCATGCGGTTCGCGACATGCACCAGGCGGTCCTTCTGCTGCCGACCGAACAGCTGCCGGTGCAGGATGACCGGGGCGAAGCCGAGCACGGTCGCGAGGCCCGCGAGGGCGACGAGCACGAGGTAGAGCGTCAGTTCGTAGTCGTCGAGCTCGGTGAAGCGGGGCTGGAACGCCGCGGCGAGCAGGAAGCCCGTGATGATCTGCGTGCCGGTCTGCACGGCGCGCAACTCCTGCAGGATGTCGCCCCAGTTGCGGTCGAGGCGTTCGGTGCGGGTCTCGTCGCGGCCGTCGCGGCGGTCGTCGCCGGCCGTCGCGGACTGCGAGGCTGAGTCGGTGCCCATACGCGATCGTACCGCCGGGCGCCGCGCCGGACCCGGGGGTTGCGCACCCGCCGCGCACCCGCCGTTGCTGTCAGAATGGAGCCCGTCGTGTTCAGCAGGGGAGCATCATGGCCGCAGCATTCAGTGTCGAAGGCGTCGAGGGCCTGCCCGAGATCTCGGCGGGCGACGATCTCGCCGCGATCATCGCGGGCGCCGCGGAGTTCGCCGACGGCGACATCCTCGTCGTGACCTCGAAGATCGTCTCGAAGGCGGAGGGGCGCGTGGTCGAGGCATCCGATCGCGAAGACGCGATCACCGCAGAGACGGTGCGTGTCATCGCGACGCGCGAGTTCGAGGGCCACATCACCCGCATCGTCGAGAACCGGCAGGGCATCGTCGGAGCCGCCGCCGGGGTGGACGCGTCGAACGCGCCCGACGGCACCGTGCTGCTGCTGCCCGTCGACCCCGACGCCTCGGCGCGCGACCTCGCGACCGGGCTGCGGGCCCTGACCGGTGCGCGGGTCGGCGTCATCCTCTCGGACACGCTCGGGCGCCCCTGGCGCGAGGGGCAGACCGACATCGCGATCGGCGCCGCCGGCGTGCACGTCTTCGACGACCTGCGCGGCGGGGTGGATGCCTCGGGCAAACCCCTCTCGGTGACGATGCCGTGCGTGGCCGACGAGATCGCCGGCGCCGGTGAACTCGTGAAGGGCAAGTCGTCCGGGGTGCCGCTCGCCATCGTGCGCGGGCTCGGCCGCTATGTCGGCGACCTCGACCTGCCGGGCGCGCGGTCGATCCAGCGGCCGAGCGAGCGCGACCTGTTCCGCCAGGGCGCCGACGAGGCGTACGACGACGGCTACCGCGCCGGGTTCGACGAGGCGCAGGCTGAGGGATCGCTGCGGGAGCGCCCCGACTTCGAGTAGGCCCGTTCCGATTTTTGGATCCAGAATGAGTGCCCCGGGCCGGGTTTGCCGGTACATTCGGGTGCCATGAGCGAACAGATCGCCGAGGGCGCGCGCCGCGCATCCGTCGGATCCGGATTGAACTCCGACGCACTGCAGGAACTGGCGGGCAAGCACCAGACCGGGTATCGGTCGGTCGGCGTGATGGTCTACGACATCCTGAAGGACGCCATCCTCACCGGCACGCTGCCGCCCGGGCAGAAACTGCGTCAGGAGACCCTCGCCGAGTCGATCGGCGTCTCGCGGCTGCCGGTGCGCTCGGCGCTCATCCAGCTCGAAGCCGACGGGCTCGTCGAGTTCCACGAACGACGCGGCGCCGTCGTGAAGTCGCTCTCGGCCGATCAGGCGCGTGAGGTCTACGACATCCGCACGCTGCTCGAGGTCGAGGCGTTGCGTCTCTCGATGGCCGAGATGACGCCCGAGCGCATCGCCCGCCTGCGCGAGCTCGGTCGAACCGCCGACGTCGAAGAGGAGGGCGCCGACTTCGTCGACGCCCGCACCGAGTTCTACGCCGAGCTCTACGACGCGGCCCATCGCCCCGTGCTGTGGGAGATGATCGAGCAGCTCCGCCTCAAGGTCGGCCGCTACGTGCTGGGCTGGCGCCTCGTCGGCGGGGCCGAGCACGGCCACTCGCACGAGGCGCTCGTCGCCGCGGTGGAGGGCGGCGACGCCTCGTACGCCGCCGACGTCTTGCGCTCGCACCTCGAACGCGTTCGCGACGCGGTGCTCGAGCTGCTCGTCGCGGGCGAGGCGGGCGAGGCGGGCGGGGCGAGCGCGCCCGGCGCGACGGCGGGGTCGGCCGGGTCGGCCGCGCGCGGCTGAGGCGCGAGGCATCCGCTTGCGTCGACCCGCTGCATCTGCGCGTCGCTTGCGTTTTGGATCCAGTATCCGAAAGAATGACGTGAGACGACCGCGCGGCTCGACGACGTCGAGGTGACGGCGCCCCGCCGAGCAGGGAGGATGGAGGAGTGTCAGTGCACATCGGTTACGCCGCCATGCTCGAGCAGTTCCCGCCCGCCGAGGCGGTGGCGCTCGCCGCGCTCGCCGAACAGCACGGCTTCACCGGCACCATGGCGACCGACCACTTCCAGCCGTGGACCCCGAGCCTCGGGCAGGCCGCGCACGTGTGGAGCGTGCTCGGCGCGCTCGCCGAACGCACCCGCGGCGACTTCGGCCCCGGGGTGACGACGCCGACCTTCCGCACCCACCCCGCCGTCGTCGCGCAGGCGAGCGCGACGCTCGCCTCGATGCACCCCGGGCGGCACTGGCTCGGCATCGGCTCGGGCGAGGCGGTCAACGAGCACATCGTCGGCCAGTACTGGCCCGAGGCGCCCGATCGCATCAACCGCATGTTCGAGGCCGTCGAGCTCATCAAGAAGCTCTTCGCCGCCTCGATCGCCGGGCGCGACGTGCGTCACTCGGGCCCGAGCTTCAAGCTCGAGACCACCCGCCTGTGGACGATGCCGCCCGTCGCCCCCGAGGTCTACGTCGCCACCGCCGGCCCCGTCACCGCGCGTCGCGCGGGTCGCGTCGCCGACGGGCTCATCACGACGAGCGGCCCCGCCGAACGCCTCGACGCCCTGCTCGCCCGCTTCGCCGACGGGGCGCGCGACGGCGGCCGCGACGTGCGGCGCATGCCGAAGATCCTGCAGCTGCACCTCTCGTGGGCCGCGACCGATGAAGAGGCCATGCGCAACGCCCTCGCCGAGTGGCCGATCGCCGGCATGCGGTTCGGGCGCAGCGACATCCGTTCGCCGTTCGAGTTCGAGCAGCTCGCCCGAACGGTGCGCCCAGAGGACTTCGAGGGCCGCATGGTCGTCTCGGCCGACCCCGACCGGCACCGTGCCGAGATCCAGCGCCATCTCGACCTCGGCTTCGACCGCATCTACCTGCACAACGTCGGCCGCAACCAGGCCGAATGGATCGAGGTCTTCGGCCGCGAGGTGCTGCCCGGGCTGCGCGCATGACCGGCGGTGCCGCGCCCGGCGGCTGGACCCTCGTCGTGCCGGTGAAAGCCTTCTCGGCGGCGAAGACCCGGCTCGGTCCGGCGGTGCCCGCCGAGGCGCGGGCCGCACTCGCCCGGGCGTTCGCCCTCGACACGATCACCGCGGCCCGCGCCGCGCGCGGCGTCGAGCGGGTGATCGTCATCACCGGCGAGGTCGATCTCGGGTCGCCGCTGCCGGCGGGCGTCGAACTCGTGCGCGAGGTCGGCGGTGCCGGCGGTGCCGCTGACGAGGGCTCCAGGCCGGGCGGGCTCACCGCGGCGATCGACGAGGGCATCGCCGCCGCCCGCGCCGACTCGCTCGTGTCCGTCGCGGTGCTGCTCGGCGACCTGCCGTCGCTCCGCACGAGCGAGCTCGAGTTCGCGCTCGAGGCCGCGTCGCGGCATCCGCTCGCCTTCATCGCCGATGCCGACGGAACCGGCACGACCCTCGCGACCGCCTCCGCCGGGGTGACCATGCGCCCCGCGTTCGGCGAGCAGTCGGCGTCGCGGCACCGCGAGGCCGGCTTCGCCGACTTGGCCGGCAGTGCGCCGTTCGCGACGCTGCGCCGCGACGTCGACACCGTCGAAGCGCTCGAACAGGCGCTGCGGCTCGGCGTCGGCGCGCACACCGCCGAAGCCGTCGCCGCCCTGGCCGACGGCGCGCTGCCGCACACCGCGCTCGGCCCGACCGCCTCCCCGACTCATCCCACCGACCCTCGAAGAAGGAGCCCCGCATGACCCTCACCCTCGGATACAAGGCCAGCGCCGAGCAGTTCGATCCGCGCGAGCTCGTCGAGATCGCCGTCGCCGCCGAAGGCCACGGCATGCAGTCGGTGTTCACGAGCGACCACTTCCAGCCGTGGCGGCACACCGGAGGGCACGCCCCGTTCTCGCTCGCATGGATGGCCGCGGTCGGCGAGCGAACCTCGACCGTGAAGATCGGTACGAGCGTGATGACGCCGACGTTCCGCTACAACCCGGCGGTGCTCGCGCAGGCCTTCGCGTCGCTCGGTGTGCTCTACCCCGAGCGCATCATCGCGGGCTTCGGCTCGGGCGAGGCGCTCAACGAGATCGCGACCGGCTTCCAGGGCGCTGGCGAACAGGAATGGCCCGAGTTCCGCGAGCGGTACGCGCGACTGCGCGAATCGGTGCGGCTCATGCGCTCGCTCTGGAACGACGAAGGCCAGGTCAGCTTCGAGGGCGAGTACTACTCGACGCACGACGCCTCCATCTACGACCGGCCGGATGTCGCGGTGCCGATCTACATCGCGGCCGGCGGCCCGCAGGTGGCGAAGTACGCCGGCCGCGCCGGCGATGGCTTCATCTGCACCTCGGGCAAGGGCGCCGAGCTGTACGTCGACCAGCTCATGCCCGCCGTCCGCGAGGGGCTCGCGGCCCGCGACGACGGCCGCACCTTCGACGAGTACGACCGCATGATCGAGATCAAGCTGTCGTACGAGGAGGACCTCGACACCGCCCTCGACAACACCCGGTTCTGGTCGCCGCTCTCGCTCTCGAAGGAGCAGAAGCACGACATCACCGACCCCGTCGAGATGGAGCGCGCCGCCGACGCCCTGCCGATCGAGCAGATCGCGAAGCGCTGGATCGTCGGCACCGACCCCGATGCGGTCGTCGAGCAGATCGGGCAGTACATGGACTGGGGCTTCAACCACCTCGTGTTCCACGCGCCGGGGCACGACCAGCGGCGGTTCCTCGAGCTGTTCGAGCGCGACCTGGCGCCGCGGCTGCGGGCGCGCGGCTAGGCGGGAGCCGGGCGGGCGCCGGGCCGCTCGGTCGGCTGCTTGCCCAGCGGCTTGTTCGGCCGATTCGTCGAGTCGCAGGACGATTCGGGCGACGCGCCGGGTGTCGTCGACGCGTCGTGGCCGACGTCCTGCGACTCGGCATTCGTCGTGGCATCCGATGTCGAGATCGAGGCTCGCGCAGCCATCTCGGCTACTCGCTGCGTCGCGCTGCAGCGCGCGATCGAGCTCAGCCGACGGTGAGCCGCTTGGGCTTGAACGTCGGCTCGGGCGGCGCGTCGCCCGCCCGTCGCAACCGGATGGCCGAGTTGAGGTAGAGGAAGGCGAGCGCCCCGGCCTCGATCAAGTAGATGACGTCGGCGATCGGGCTCGGCGTCGGCTCGGCCACACCCGCGAATCGGAGCGCCATGCCGAACAACATGGACGCCGCGACCACGGCGAACAGCAGTCCGAGCTTCCGCGAGAGTTTCGCCGCACGAAGCCGCGCCGAGACTCACTCGGCCGGCTCGGCCACCAGCCCCGTACCGCCGCCGCGTCGAACCGGCTCGGCGACTGCGGTCATGAGACCGTCGGCGTCGACCTCGATCGCTGCGACGGCGCCGATCTCGGACGAGGTCGAGAATGTATGACCGTATGCCGTGAGCGCAACCTCGTACGCCGCTCTGAACGCCGGCTCGGCCGCGACCGCGGCGGTGTTGCGCTGCGAGGCGCGCGGGGCGGCGACGGCCTCGGGCAGTGTCATGCCGAGGTCGATGCGGTTCACGAGCACCTGGGTCACCGTCGTGATGATCATCGAGCCGCCGGGCGAGCCGACGACGAAGCGCACCTCGCCGTCGTCGAGCACGATGGTGGGCGACATCGAGGAGCGCGGGCGCTTGCCCGGCTCGACGGTGTTCGGGTCGGCCGGGTTCGGCACGAAGCTGAAGTCGGTGAGCTCGTTGTTGAGCAGGAATCCGCGCCCGGGCACCGTCATGCCCGAGCCGCCGGTCTGCTCGATCGTGAGCGTGTACGCCACGGCGTCGCCCCACCGGTCGACGACCGAGAGATGCGTCGTCGAGACGTTCTCGGTGTCGGCGGGCTCCTCGAGCGCGGCGGTCTCGCAACCGGCCGCGGAGAGCGGTGCGGGCGCAACGGGCTTCACCGACGCGGCATCCGGATCGATCACGCAGGCGCGCGCGTCGGCGAACCCTTGGCTGAGCAGGGTCGACGTCGGCACGTCGACGAACGCCGGGTCGCCGACATAGGCGTTGCGATCGGCGAAGGCATGCGCGGTGGCCTCGAAGTAGAGGTGCAGCGCCTGCACCGGGTCGGTGCCGAGGTCGAAGTTCTCGAGGATGTTGAGCGACTCGCCGACGGTCGTTCCGCCCGACGACGACGGCGCCATGCCGTAGACGTCGAGCCCGCGGTACTGCACGTGCGTCGGATCCTGTTCGAGCACCTCGTAGTCGGCGAGGTCGTCGGCGGTGAGGTATCCCGGGTATGCGGGCAGTGTCGCATCGGGATCGACGATCGGCGCCTGCGCGACCGCGGCGATCTCGTCGGCGAGTGCCCCCTGGTAGAACACGCCGGTGCCGCCGAGCGCGATCTGACGCATGGTGCGTGCGAGGTCGAGGTTCTTGAAGACGCTGCCCACCTTCGGGGCATCGCCGTCGGGAAGGAAGAGCTCGGCCGTGTCGGGGAAGGCGGCGAACCGCGCCTGGTTCGCGAGCGTCTGGTCGCGGAACGTCTGATCGACGACGAACCCCTTCGTCGCGAGCAGGATCGCCGGCTGCAGGGCCTCGCGCAACGACGTCGTGCCGAGCTCGTCGAGCGCAGCCTCCCACGTCGCGAGGGTGCCGGGCACGCCGACCGAGAGCCCCGACGACACCGCGGAGGCGAAGGCGTAGGGGGCACCGGTCGCCGGGTCGATGAACGCATCGCTCGGCATCGCGGCGGGCGCGGTCTCTCGGCCGTCGATCGTCGTCACCTCGCCCGTCTCGGCATCGAAGTGCACGAAGTATCCGCCGCCGCCGATGCCGGCGCTGTACGGTTCGGTCACGCCGAGCGCGGCTGCGGTGGCGACGGCGGCGTCGACCGCGTTGCCCCCGTCGCGCAGCACTTCGAGCCCGACCGCGCTGGCCGAGGCATCCACCGAGGAGACCGCCCCGCCGAACCCGGTCGAAGTGGCCGGTGCGGGTGGTGCGGGTCGTCCGGTGACGGCGGTGCTCGCCGCCGCGGCATTGTCGGCCGAGGCGGCCGTCGGTGCCGCGAACGCCGCGAGCGAGACGGCGGTGGCGATGGCGATGATGCTGCGGCGCGCACTGGCGCGGCCGCGGTCGACGTTGACCATGGAGACCCCCCGAAGTGGTGACACCTGCCCGTTCGGTGCTCACCGTAGACCCGGGTCGCGTGCGCGGCAACCCCCTCGCGCTCAGTGCAGGCCGGGTCGGTTCACGCTCGATGGGATCGCGCAGAAGTCGTAGTAGAAGCGGGTCGGCGCCTCGGGGTCGCTGACGTCGACGATGACGGATGCCCCGGAATGGGGCAGTTCGTCGCCGGCCAGTGTCCACACCGAGAAGTGCCACACGCCGCGCACCGCGTCGTCGAGCAGGTGCCGGCCGTCGGCGACGAGCACGACGTCGCCGCCCTCGGCGCCCGGGAGCGTATCTGCGCGGAAGGGGTCGATCAGCCCGGTGCGCAGTTGCGACTCGTCGACCGCGCCGAGGCTACGACGAACGACGCTCGGGCCGCGCGCGGTGATCGCGGCAGCGAGCTCATCGGCGAAGCGGGCGGATGCCACGGGGTCGGCCCCCTCGACGGCGACAAGACGCCGCCCGCGGCGGGCGTTGTGCAGGAACTCCTCGGCCACCCATTCGATCGTCGGCAGCGGGCCGGACTGGGTCGGTGACATGCCCCGATGCTACGCCCGCGCGGAGGCACGCGCCCGAGCTCAGGCCCTGGTCTCGGTCAGTGCGGCCTCAGCGACGGCCGCCGGTGCGAGCGACGAGGCCGCGGGCGCGGCGACCGCGATGAGCGGTCGGCCCGTCAGCGGGTGCTCGACGACCTGGGCCCGCACGCCGTAGACCCGTTCGACGAGTTCGGCCGTGAACACCTCGCGCGGGTCGCCCGCGACGACCACCCGCCCGGCGCTGAGCACGATCACGTGGTCGGCGTACGCCGCCGCGTGCGAGAGATCGTGCAGCGCGGCGACGACCGTGAGCCCGTCGCGCGCGAGGCCCGCGAGCAACTCGAGCGCGGTCAGCTGGGCCGCGAGGTCGAGGTGGTTCGTTGGCTCGTCGACGAGCAGCAGTTCGGGCTCCTGGGCGAGGGCACGGGCGAGGGTCACGCGCTGGCGCTCGCCGCCCGAGAGCGACCCGATCGGGCGCGCCGCGAACTCGCGGGCGCCGACCGCCTCGAGCGAGCGCTCGGCGACGGCCCGGTCGTGCTCGCCGGCCGCGGCGAAGGCCCCGAGGTGCGGGGTGCGCCCGATGAGCACCGCCGCCAGCACGCCGAGCTGCGGGTCCACCTCGGCCTGCTGCTCGGCGAGGGCGACGAGACGGGCGCGATCGCGCCGACGCATCCCGGGCACCGAGCGCCCGTCGAAGTGCAGCTCGCCCGCGTCGGCGCGCTCGATCGCGGCGATGAGGTGCAGGAGCGTCGACTTGCCCGCGCCGTTCGGTCCGACGAGCGCGGTGAGCGCGCCGCTCGGCAGGGTCGCGTCGACCCCGTCGATGATCGTGCGTCCGGCGCGGTCGAACCGCACCCGGGAGAGGTCGAGGCTCATGCGAGGCTCCTTCGGCGCAGCAGCAGCCAGGCGAACACCGGGCCGCCGATGAGGGCGGTGAGGATGCCGACGGGCAGCTCGCGCGGGTCGAACAGCGTGCGGGCCCCCGTGTCGGCCCAGACGAGGAAGATCGCGCCCGCGAGGGCCGACAGGGGCAGCAGCGCCCGGTGGCCCGGACCGGTCACGAGCCGCACGGCGTGCGGCAGCACGAGCCCGACGAACCCGATCGAGCCGCTCACCGAGACGAGCGCGCCGGTGAGCAGGGCGGTGCCGCCGAGCAGCAGCACGCGGCTGCGGGCGACGTTCACACCGAGCGCCGCGGCCCCCGACTCGCCGACCGCGAAGGCGTCGAGGGTGCGGGCGCTCGCGAGCAGCGGCATCCCGACGAGCAGGAACGCGCCGCCCGCGATCGCGACCGACACCCAGTCGGTGCCCGAGAGCGAGCCGAGCAGCCAGTTGAGGATCTCGCGGTAGCTGTCGTTCGTCGCGCTCCAGAAGATGACGAGGCTCGTGATCGCGCCGAACACGCTCGACACGGCGATGCCGGCGAGCACGGTCGCCGTCGGTGAGAGGCGGGCGCCGGTCGCGCCGGCGGCACCGCCCGCCCGTCCGGCGCCGAGCGCCAGCCCGATGGTGGCGAGCAGGGCGACGATCGCGCCGGTGAAGGCGGCGAGCGGCAGCACGAGCGACCACCCGAGCACCAGCACGACGACCGCCCCGACCGAGGCGCCCGACGAGAGACCGAGCAGGTACGGGTCGGCGAGCGGGTTGCGGGTGACGGCCTGCAGCACCGCGCCGCACAGCGCGAGGCCCGCACCGACCGCGGCGGCGGTGAGCACCCGCGGCATGCGCAGCTGCCAGACGATGCCGTCGCGGAGCGGCGAGAGCGTCGCCTCGCCGAACCCGAGGTGCGCGGCGACGCTGGCGAGCACGTCGGCCGGCGAGAGCGCCGCGGGTCCGATCGTGACGGCGACGACGATCGAGACGGCGAGCGCCACCCCGAGCCCGACGCCCCACAGGAGCGTGCGGGCCGCGCCACCCGATCGAGTCGCCGAATTCCGTCCTTCCCCGGCGGGGGAAGGGCAGTTTTCGGCGACTCGGCGATCGGTGCCCGGGGCAGCAGGCGCGGCGCCGCGGGCGGCAGGCGCGGTCATCAGCCCTCCAGTGCGTCCAGCTGGTCGACGATCGAGGCCACGGCGTCGACGTTGCGCACGCCCGCCTCGGTCGACGGGAAGTCGACGACCACGTAGCGCTCGCCCTGCACGGCGGGCAGGTCGGCGGTCGCGGGGTTCGAGGAGAGGGCGGCGATCTTCGCGTCGGCGGTGTTCCACGGGGCGTCGACGAGCACGATGACGTCGGGGTTCGCCTCGACGACGGCCTCCCACGACATCGCCGTCCAGGTGTCGTGCACGTCGGCGGCGACGTTGTCGAGCCCCGCGGCATCCATGATCATCTGCGGTGCGCCGATGCCGGCGCCCACGAAGGGCTGGTCGTCGCCCGACGAGTACCAGAGCGCGGTGAACCCGGCCTCCGAGGGCGAGATCGCGTCGAGTGCCTCGCGCTGCGCGGCGACGAGTTCGGCGGCGCGCTCGGGCACGCCGAAGATCGCACCGGCCTCGTCGAACTCGCGGAACACCTCGTCGAAGGTCAGCGGGTCGGGCATGTAGCCCTCGCCCTTGCAGGCGGCGGGGGCGACGTAGCTCGCGACGCCGAGCGAGGCGAGCGAGTCGCGCTCGCCGGCGCCCTCGGCCGAGAGGTTCGACTCCCAGCCGGCGTAGATCAGCTCGGGCTCGACGGCGAGCGTCGCCTCCTGCGAGGGCACCTTGTCGCTCAGCACCTCGAGGTCGGCCGCGGCGTCGGCGTATTCCGACGGCACGGGGCCGTCGCTGAACGCGGTGCCGACGATCCGGTCTTCGAGGCCGAGCGCGAGCATGAGCTCGAGGGTCGACGACTTCACGGTGACGACGCGCTCGGGGGCGGCGTCGAAGGTCACCTCGGTGCCGCAGTTGTCGATCGTGAGCGGGTACGCGGATGCCTCGGTGCCGGCGCCGTTCGCGGCGGAATCGGCGGCGGGGTCGGCGCCCGCTGGTCCCGCGCATCCGGCGAGCAGGGCGACGGCGGCGGTGGCGCCGAGGGCGGCGACGGCGAGCAGGGGGCGGGTGACGTGGGTGCGCATGGGCAGAGTTCCTCCGGGAAAGGGTGCAGGGTGCAACTCCGACGAAGTCGGCGACTCGCGGCCCAATCCCGGGCCACCACGACCGGGCAAATCGAGCCCGGTGGTCGTCGCCAGCATAGCCCCGGAGCGAGTTTCGAATCAATACTGGATTCTGGATCCAGAATAAGTGATGATGGCCTCGCGGGCCCGAATCGAGTGATTCGAATCGGGTCGGGGCGACGGTTCGCCCGCCGTACCGGGCCCGCACGCAACGCAGCGTCGAGATCCGGGAGGACCCGCAGAATGAAGCACACCGAGGTCGAGTTCCACAGCGAGGGCGATCGCATCGCCGCGATCTGGCGCACACCCGACGCCCCCGGCCCGTACCGCGCGATCGTGCAGGGCCCGGGCTGGCTGGGACTGAAGGACGCCAAGCTCTACGTGCGCTACCACGAGGCGCTCACGGCCGCCGGATTCGCCGTGCTCGTCTTCGACTACCGCGGCTTCGGCGACTCGGGCGGTGACCGGGGCATCCTCTCGCCGAACCGGCAGCTGCAGGACCTCGTGAACGCCGTCACCTACCTGACGACCCGCGACGACGTCGTCGCCGACGCCATCGGCGTCTTCGGCACCGGCGGCACGGGCGGCGGCAACGCCGTGCTGCTCGCCGACGCAGACCCGCGCGTCAAGGCCGCCGTGAGCCAGGTGCCCGTCGCCGACGGCACCGACTGGCTGCACCGCATGCGCCAGGAGCACGAGTGGCTCGCCTTCCTCGCGGGCCTCGAGGAGGACCGGCGCCTGCGCGTCACCACCGGCGCAGGCCGGCTCGTGCACCCCCGCGAGGAGATCATGGTGCCGACCCCCGAGCGCCGGGCCACGAACATCAAGGCCGACGTCGACGACAAGATCCCGAGCGCCATCCCGCTCTCGTGCGCCGAGGAGATCCTCGCGTACCGGCCGATCGACGCCGCCGCCCGCCTCGAGACCCCGCTGCTCGTGATCGGCGTCGAGGGCGACGCGACCACGCCCACCGACCACGCCGAGCAGCTCTACGCCGCCGCGCGCGGGCCGAAGCAGCTCGTCATGCAGCGGCACACCACCCACTACGCGGCCTACGACCGCTATTGGACCGAGACCACCCCGCTGATCGTCGACTGGCTCGACCGCTACGTGCGGCCGAGCGACGTCGAGGTCCGCACCACCCGCTCGCCCGGTCAGGGCGAGACCGCAGAACGCCTGGAGGCACCCATGGAAGCAACGCGTCTGGAGGCCGTGCGATGAGCATCGACCTCAGAATCTCGGGCGGCATCGTCGTCACCCCGAGCGGCCCGGTCGCGGCCGACCTGCTCGTCGGCGACGACGGGCGCATCGCCGGCCTCGTCGCGCCCGGCGTCGAGGTCGCGGCGGCACGCGAGCTCGACGCATCCGGCCGTCTCGTGCTGCCCGGCATGGTCGACGTGCACGTGCACACCCGCGAGCCCGGCTACGAGCACAAGGACGACATCCTCACCACCTCGCGGCAGGCGGCCGCCGGCGGCGTGACGACGATGTTCGGCATGCCGAACCTCAACCCGCCGACCGTCGACGTGACGACCCTGCGCGACGTGTTCGACCGTTACGCCGCGAGCTCGATCGTCGACTGGAACCACAACCCGGCGCCGACGAAGTTCGACGACATCGTGCCGATGGCCGAGATGGGCATCTGCGCCTACAAGATCTACATGGTCGTCGACACGGGGCGCACCTACCCGCACCCGGCCGGCACCGGCACCCACGACCACGGCCACCTGCTGCAGATCATGGACCGCATCGCCACCACCGGCAAGCGCTTCATCGTGCACCCGCACGACCAGGCGCTCATGGACTACATCGAGGGCGAGGTGCTCGCCCGCGGCGAGAACACGCCGCAGGGCTACGCCTCGGCGTACGCGGCCCGCGAGGGCGTCATCTGGGACACGGCGATCGACGTCGTGCTTCGGCTCGCCGAGGCATCAGGATGCCCCGTGCACATCGCGCACATCCAGACGCGCCGCTCGATCGACGCGGTGCGCCGCGCGAAGGCCGCCGGCGTCGACGTGACCTGCGAGGTGAACCACTGGGCGCCGTTCCTCTCCACCTGGAACGACGTCGAGACGCTCGGGCCGTACGCGCTGAGCTACTGGGTGCCCGACGACAACCGCGCCGCCGTCTGGGAGGGCATGCGCGACGGCACCATCGACATCGCGAGCTCCGACCACGCGCCGCACACGCGCGAGGAGAAGGAGATCGGCTGGACCGAGATGTGGAGCGCCCACACCGGCACGCCGGGTATCCAGTACTACTACGAGCTCATGCTCGACGCCGTGAACCGCGGCGAGCTGACCCTCGAGCGCGCGGTCGACATGGTCGCCCGCATCCCCGCCGAGAAGTTCGGGCTCGCCGGCGTCAAGGGCGCGCTCGAGGTCGGCGCCGACGCCGACATCGTGATCGCCGACCCGGCCCACGAGTGGACCATCACGAACGACGACGTGCTATCGAAGATCGGCTGGACCCCGTACGACGGCCGCACCATCTCCGCCCGGATCGAGCGCACCCTCGTGCGCGGCCGGGAGGTCTACGCCGACGGCGTCGTCGTCGGCAAGCCCGGTGACGGGAAGCTCGCGGCCGCTCGGGCCGACGGATCGGCGGCGCAGGCCGCTGTGGCGGTCGCTTCGGCCGCGGAAGGGAACTGAAATGAAGTTCGGATTGCTGCTGCCCCACTTCGGCGAAGAGGCGAGTCGCGAGAAGCTGCTCGAGGGCTCGAAGCTCGCCGAGGAGAAGGGCTTCGACTCGGTCTGGGTGCGCGACCACCTGGTGTTCGAGCCGCACGGCGAGATGGAGAAGCCGAACCGCACCTTCTACGACGCGCTCACGACGCTCACCGCGATCGGCGCCGTCACCGAGAAGCTCGAGCTCGGCACGGGCTCGCTCATCCCGTTCCGCCACCCGCTCGTGACGGCGCTCATGGCCGGCACGATCACGCAGCTCGTCGGGCCCCGCCTCATCCTCGGCTTCGGCGCCGGCACCTTCGACCACGAGTTCGAGGCCGTCGGCTGGGGCGACCTCAACCGCGTCGAGATGGTGCGGTCGAACGCCGAGATCCTGAAGCGGGTCTTCACCGAGAACGACGTCACCTACGACGACGGCATCTTCTCGTTCGAGAACGTCACGATCGAGCCGAAGCCCGTCGGTGGGCGCATCCCCTTCTGGTACTGCGGTGCGACGCCGGCCTCGGCCCGCCTCGCGGCCGAGTACGCCGACGGCTGGATGCCGGGACGCATCTCGCTGCGCACCATGGAGAAGCGCATCGCCACGATGCGCGACATGACGGATGCCTCGGGCCGCCCCATGCCGACGGTCGCCGTGATTCCGCCCACCTCCATCGAGGACACCCGCGAAGAGGCCCTGAAGCACGTGAACATCCCGGGCCTGCTCGCCTGGGCGAACAAGGCGCGGTTCACCGTCAAGCCCGAGTCGGGCAGCTTCGAGACCGTCGAGGACCTCGAGGGCCAGCTCATCGTCGGCGACCCCGAGCAGGCCGTCGAGGAGATCCGCAAGTTCGAGGCGACGGGCGTCGAGCACCTCGTGTTCGACTTCCGGTTCAAGTTCGACCGGTTCTTCGAGCAGATCGAGCTGCTCGGCACCGAGGTGCTGCCGAAGTTCCGCCAGGGCCAGGCCGCGGCCTGACCCTGGCTTGCCGGTCGAGGAGCGAGCGAAGTCCCGCTCCTCGACCGGCAGCACTGCTCGACCGCACCACCCCGAAACTCGATGAAGAGGAGAGGACGAATGACGACGACGACCGGCCAGCGGGGCGAGCCCGAGGCATCCCCACCAGCGCCGTTGATCTCGGTGCGCGACCTCTCGGTGACGTACGACGTGGCCCGCACCGGCAAACGCCTCATCGCGATCGAGGGCGTGGACCTCGACGTGCACGAGGGCGAGTTCGTGACAGTGCTCGGGCCGTCGGGCTGCGGCAAGACGACGTTCATGAACGTCGTCGCGGGCCTCGTGAAGCCGTCGACGGGCACGGTGCTCGTCGACGGCTCGCCCGTCACCGGGCCCGGCCCCGATCGCGCCGTCGTGTTCCAGGACTACGCGCTGCTGCCGTGGCGCACCGTCTTCGACAACGTGAAGTTCGGCCTCGAGATGCAGAAGGGGCTGAAGGGCGAGGGCTGGCGCGACCGGGTGCAGGAGGCGATCGAGATGGTCGGCCTCGCGGGCTTCGAGTCGTCGTACCCGCGCGAGCTCTCGGGCGGCATGCAGCAGCGCGTCGGCCTCGCCCGCGCGTTCGTCGCCGAACCGCGCATTCTGCTCATGGACGAGCCGCTCGGCGCCGTCGACGCGCTCACGCGCGAGGTCATGCGCGACGAGATCGACAAGCTCATCCAGAAGACGGGCAAGACCGTGCTCTTCATCACGCACTCGATCGAGGAGGCCATTCTGCTCGGCGACCGCATCGTCGTGTTCAAGAGCCACCCCGGCGCGATCAAGGAGGTCATCGAGACCGGCCTCGAGCGCCCGCGCTCGGAGCGCAGCGTGCAGCACGACCCCCGGTTCCTCGAGCTGCGCGACCACCTGTGGGAGGCGCTGCAGGGTGAGGCGACGGCTGCGGCGGTCTCGAAATGAGCACCTTCCTCGCGAGCGGGCCGAACCTCGGCCGCGGCGGCGTCGGCGCCTGGCTCGCCGGGCTCAGCCCCGCGGGCAAGGCCGGCGTGCTCGCCGTCGAGGTCGTCGTCATGCTCGTCGTCTGGCAGCTCGTGGTCGGGGTGTTCGGGTGGATCAACCCGGTGTTCCTGCCGCCGCCCACGGCGATCTGGCAGGGCTTCGTCGAGCTCGTCTCGAGCGGGGTGCTCTGGCCGAACCTGCTCATCTCGCTGCAGGCGTGGCTCATCGGCTTCGTCGTGGCCGCGGTCATCGCGATCCCGGTGGGGCTGCTCATGGGCACCTCGCTGCCGGTCGACCGCGTCGTCGGCCCCATCGCGTGGACGATCTACGCAACGCCGTCGATCGCCTACCAGCCGCTCGCGAAGGCGTGGTTCGGCTTCGGCATCGGGCCGGTCATCTTCCTCGTCGCGATCAGCGCGCTGTTCCCCATCCTGCTCAACGTGGCGGCGGGCATGCGCACCACGAACCCGTCGATCATCCGCGCGGGGCGCGTGTACGGCGCGAGCCGCACCCAGCTCTACCGTTGGGTGTACCTGCCGTCGACGGTGCCGTTCCTGTTCGCGGGCCTCCGGCAGGCGGTCGTGCTCGCGACGATCGGCATGGTCGTCGCCGAGCTCTCGGGCTCGGCCATCGGCATGGGCGCCCTCATCATCAAGTCGGTCAACACGTACCAGACCGACCAGGCCTTCGCCGCGATCGCGATCATCGTCGCGTGGAGCGTCGGCATGGCCCAGTTCGTGACCCTCGTCGAACGATGGGTCGCCCCGTGGACGAGGAAGGGACGGCGATGAGCGTCACCAGTGCGACGGGGACCATGCGCATCGTGCGGCCCCGCCGGGTCGTGCGCCGCGACGAGGCGAAGTGGACCTGGCTCCTCATCGGCGTCATCGCCGCCATCCTGCTCGTCTGGGAGGCCGCCGTCAGCTGGCTGCACCTCGTGCCCGAGGCGTTCCTTCCGCCGCCCACCGCGGTCGCGGCATCCTTCGCGCAGTTGATGGTCGACCCCGAGTTCTGGTCGGCGTTCGCGTACAGCCTCGGCAACGTCGCGATCGGCCTCGTGCTCGCCGTCGTGGTGGGCGTCGTCGTCGGCCTCGCCGTCGGCTGGTCGCCCGTGCTGCGCTTCACCGTCGCGCCCTTCCTCTGGCTGCTCTATTCGACGCCGAAGGTGGCGCTCGCGCCGCTGTTCATCCTCGGCCTCGGGCTCGGCAGCGAGTCGAAGATCGCGCTGGTGTTCCTGCTCGCCGTGTTCCCGATCATCCTCAACACGATGGAGGGCGCCGTCACCGTGAGCCCCTCGCTCGTGAACGCAGGGCGGGTCTACGGGGTGAACGGCCTCGCGCTGGGCTGGAAGGTCATCTTCCCGGCGACGCTGCCGTACAGCCTCTCGGGCATCCAGCGCGGCGCGGCGCTCGCCTTCACGGGCGAGGTGCTCGGCGAGTTCCTCGGCGGCACCGGCGGCCTCGGGCACCTGCTCGAGTACGCGGCGTACCAGTTCGAGATGGCCGAGGCGATCGCCATGGTCATCGTGATGGTCATCATCGCGAACCTCACGCTGCTGCTCATCTCGACGCTGCGCCGGCGGCTCGCGCCCTGGTACGACGACCGCAAGATCGCGGGGGCGTCGTGACCGCCAGGTCGGTCGGGTAGCGACGAAGGAGCGCATCGAGACCACCGAACCCCGAGCTCTCACAGGCCGCCGGCCTCCGTCTCATGCGCGATGACGGGGGCCGGCTCTGCGTGTGTTCTCAGGGCGGTGCGGTGCGGTGCGTCAGCGCTGTCGAGTGCCGTGGCCGCCGACCTCCGGCTGGGCCACTCCCTCCAGCGAAGGCGACCACATGACCACATGACCACACGAATCGCGACCACACCGCCACATGACCACGCCCCGTCACGGCGGGAACCCCGACCGGGGCTGCCGTTGGTCGACGGGCGGAGAAGACCCCGAGATTCATCCTCCTCCTTCGGTATGAACGACGGCCTCCAAGGACCCGATGCCCGGCGGGGAGCGTAGCTTTGCCGCATGCGAACGATGGGGCGATTCAGGGTGGTCGGCGAGATCGCGGTGGCGGTCGTGCTCGTGGCGTGGTGGTTCATCGTCGAGGGCTCGAGCATCGCGTCCTCGGTGCCGGTCCGCACCGAGAGCTTCGTCGGTTCTCCGTATGCCGCGCTCACGGTGATCGGCTTCGGGCTGGTGTTCGCGCTCGCCCGGTCGAGGCCGCAACTCGCGTTAGGGCTGCTGGGAGTCATCCTCGTCTGCCAATTGCTGTTCTGGCCGGCGCGGCTCAGCCAGACGGGCTGGACCGCCTATTTGATCCTGCTCGCCGTGCCGTACCTGCTCGCCGCTTCGGCATCGGTTCGCAACCGGCGACTGCTCGCGGCGGCGGTCGTCCCCGGGGCGTTGGCGGTCGCGGCGCTGCTCACTCTTCCGAGCTTCTCGATGTCGGGCGAGTGGGGCACGATCAACGGCAAGCCCTGGGACGCGCCCGGCTTGTGGCCGGATGTCGCCGTCTGGTCGGTGATCTGCCTCTGCGTCGCGCTCGGAATGTGGGCGCTCGGTTCGCGCTCGGCGCACCAAGGAGCCGGCGCGCCATCGAACTCAGCCGACCGTGCGGAGACGAATCAGGCCCTGCTCGTCGGCAGTCCTGCGGGCGGGTCGGAGTCGTTGTCGCCTCGCGAGCGGGAGATTTTCGGCCTCGTCGCGAGCGGTATGTCGAACGCCGAGATCGCGAAGCGTGCGTTCGTCGCCGAGACCACCGTGAAGACTCACGTGAGCAGCATCCTGCGCAAGCTGAATGCGAGGTCACGCAGTGAGCTCATCGCGATGGCGCACGCCGACGCCGGCGCCGAGCGCTGACCCGGTGGCGCACGAGAGCCCCCACCGTCATGCGCTGCGGCGGGGGCTCTCGGTTCGAGGCGAGTGCGAGCACGAGCTCGCGACGACTCAGGGGTAGGGCAGCGTCGCCGGCCCCTCGTTGTCGAGGCCGAGCAACTCCTGCGCCTTCTCGAGGTACACGAGCTGCGACTCGTCGAACTCGATGGGCTCGAGCTCCTGGGTCTCGATCGTCGTGTCCCACGCCTCGGCACCGAAGTACAGGTTCTGGCAGGCGAGGTGCCCGTCGAGCACCCAGACGCTGTCCGAGCCGCGGAGCGCCGAGACGTCGAAGTCGTTGGACTCGTAGATGTCGAGCACCGAGTCGACGTTCTCGGGGAACTCGCCGGGCGCGGGCGCCGTCATGTAGTCGGTGGCCTTGAGCGTCGCGCGCAGGAACCGCACCATCGTGTTGGGGTTCTCGGCGGCGTACGCGCTGCCGGACACCATCACGTCGTTGGCCCAGTTGCGCAGCGCCTCGACGGGGAACTCGGCGCCGTGCTCTTCGAGCGCGGGCCGGTCGTCGCCGTAGAACGGCTGCAGGCTGATCTTGTCGTTGACGAAGAACTCGGTCCACGACTCCGAGCCGGGCCCGGGGTAGACGACCTCGACGTTCACCGTGTCGAGGTCCCAGCCCTCCTCCATCAGCACGCGCTTGCGCTGGAACTCGGCGGGATCGCCGGGAGTGCCGGCGAGCACGACCGAGGTGCCGTCGAGGTCGGCGGCATCCTCGATGCCCTGCTGCACGGCGAAGTCGAAGTTCTGCCGGCAGTAGTGGCCGCTGACGAGGTCGACCTCGACGCCTCCGCGGATCGCCTCGATGACGGTGCCGGTCGACTCGACGCCGATGTCGGCGCTGCCCGAGGCGACGGCCGCGGTGACGTTGTCGGCGGTGATGACCTCGACGGTGAGGCCCTCCTCCTCGTAGTAGCCGAGGTCGGTCGCGAGCACGTACATCGAGTACATCGTGATGTCGGGGAAGGGGATGGCCACCGTGATGTCGGTGTCCTCGGCCGCGCCGGGTTCGCCGTCGGCGAGCTCGACGGGTTCGGCGGGGCCGGCGCCGCTCGACGCGGCGCAGCCGGCGAGCAGCGCGAGGGCTGCCAGGGCGGCGATCGCCGCCCGGCCTGATCGGGGGATGGATCTGCGCATGATGCTCCGTTCCTGACGGGTGGTGCGCTGAGGCTCCCGCGGAGAGCGTTTCGCCTCATCGCGAATTGCTGGATACGGTATCCAAAATGAGCGAGACTGTCTATGGTTTTGTCCAGAGCCACGTGAGGCCGGGCCGCGAAGAGGCATGACCCAGAGCTGATTGGGCATGGCAAACCGCTGGCTCGTTCACGCGAGGCATGGATACCGTTTCCGGAGATCTCGCGGAAACGGCCGCGACTCGACGACGAGATGGAGGCAGACGGTGCGTGCAGCGGTGCTCTCGAGCCACGGAGTCGACGGGCTCGCCGTCGCCGTGCGTCCCGACCCGACGCCTGCTCCTGGCGAGGTGCTCGTGCGCGTCGAGATCGTCGGGGTCAATCAGCTCGACCTCAACGTCATCGCCGGGCGCGGCCCCGGCACCGCCGCCAAGTTGCCGCGCGTGCTCGGCCTGGACCCCGCCGGTGTCGTCGTCGCGGTCGGCGCCGGTGTCGACGCCGCCCGCCTCGGCGAGGCCGTCGTCGTGAAGCCCAACATCGCGTGCGGCGGCTGCGCGGCCTGCGCGCGGGGGCGTGAAGCCGACTGCCCCGCGCAGACGGTCGTCGGCGTGCACCGCGACGGCGGTGCGGCCGAGTTCGTCGCCGTGCCCGCGAAGAACGCCGTCGCTCGCGGAGACATCCCCGCCGCCGTCGCGGCCGCCGCGGTGCACAGCGTGCCCATCGTGCTCAACGCGCTCGAGACCGCGGGGGTCGTCGCGGGCGAGCGCGTGCTCGTCACCGGTGCGGGCGGCACGCTCGGCCGGGCCGCCACCGCCATCGCGGCGCACCGCGGCGCCGAGGTCGTCGCCGCGTCGCGCTCGGTGATCGAGGCATCCGAACTGCCCGAAGGGGTCGTGAGCGTCGCCGCGACGGATGCCACCGCGCTCCGCGCGCAGCTCTCGGAGCGCCATCCGGGCGGCTTCGACGTCGTGATCGACGTCAGCGGCAACGGGCCGACGCTCGGCGCCGGGGTCGCCGCGCTCGCCTGGGGCGGGCGGGCCGTGTTCTGCGCCGCCGTCTCCGACCGCTCGCTCGAGCTCGACACCCTCGACTTCTACCTGCGCCGCAAGCGACTCATCGGGGTCGCGAGCGCCGACTACGCCCAGGTGCGGCGCGCCCTCGAGCTCGTGGCGGCGGGCGCCGTCACCCCGCTCATCGGCACCCGGTACCCCCTCGCCGAGATCGGCCGCGCCTACCGCGGCTTCGCCGACTCGCCCCCAGGAAAGGTGATCATCGATGTCCGCTGAACAGGCCGGCCCGCTCGCCGGCATCCGCGTGATCGAACTCGGCCAGTACATCTCGGGGCCGTACGCCGCGAAGCTGCTCGCCGACCTCGGCGCCGACGTCGTCAAGGTCGAGTCGCCGGGCGGCGACCCCATGCGCCGTTGGGAGGGGCGCGGCACGATGAGCCCGCAGTTCGCGGCGTACAACCGCGGCAAGCGCGCCGTCGTGCTCGACCTCAAGAGCGAGCGCGGGCTCGCCGAGCTGCTGCGGCTCGCGGGCGACGCCGACGTGCTCATCGAGAACTTCCGGCCGGGCGTCGCACGCCGGCTCGGCTTCGGCCCCGAGGTGCTGCGCGAGCGCAACCCTCGCCTCGTGAGCTGCGCGATCACCGGCTTCGGCGCCGACGGCCCGTACGCCGCCCGCCCTGCGTACGACACCGTCATCTCGGCGGTCGGCGGCATGTACAGCCAGGTGGTGCCCGAGCACATCCTGCGCCCGCTGGGACCGGCGTTCTCCGACCTGCTCTCGGGCATGCAGGCCGCGCAGGCCGTGCTCGCGGCGCTGCACGCCCGCAACGCGACGGGCCACGGCGAGCACATCGAGGTGTCGATGGTGGGCTCGCTCATCGACTTCCTCACCGAGGCGGCGTCGACCTACCTCGAGACCGGCCAGGTCGCCGGTCCCCACTCGCGCCCGCGCCGCGCGCAGGCCTACGCCTGCCGCGGCTCCGACGGGCGCGCCTTCGTCGTGCACATGTCGGTGCCCGAGAAGTTCTGGACCGGGCTGCTCGACGTGCTCGAGCACCCCGAGCTCGCTGAGGATCCGCGCTTCGCGAGCCGCGAGGCGCGGGTCGCGAACTACGACGCACTCGACGCCCTGCTGAAGGCGATCACGGCGCGGATGCCACGGCAGCACTGGCTCGATCGGCTCGCCGCGCACGACATCCCCCACGGACCCCTCAACACGGTCGCCGAGCTGTTCGACGACCCGCAGATCGCCTCGATGGGCCTCGTCGAGGAGATCGACGGGCACGAGGGCACGCCCCTGCGGGTGCCCGTGCCGAGCACCAGGTTCAGCCGCAGCGGGCGCCCGAGGATCCACGCCGCCCCCGGGCTCGGCGAGCACGACGCCGAGCTGCTCGGCGAAGCATCCATGGCACATGAAGGGAGCCGCGCATGACCCGCCCCGACGAGCTCGTCGCGATCGACGTGCACACCCACCCGCAGACCGAGGAGTTCCTCGCCGCGATGGGCAAGCGCCACCAGCAGATGGCGAAGCACTTCGGGCGCGAGCGCCCCGCGGTCTCGTTCGCCGAGCAGGCCGACCAGTACCGCGAGCACAGGATGATGGCGGTCATCGTGAACTCCGACTCCGAGACGACCTCGGGCATCAAGGGCGCGCCGAACGACCTGCTCGGGCGCGCGCAGCTCGACCACCCCGACGTGTTCCTCTCGTTCGCGGGCATCGACCCGTGGAAGGGCGAGGCCGCGATCGCCGAGATCCGCCGCATGCACGGCGAGTACGGCATCAAGGGCGTCGGCGAGCTCAACGCCTCGCGGCAGAAGTTCCTGCCGAACGACCGCCGCTTCTTCCCGATCTGGGAGGCGTGCGCCGAACTCGGGCTCGTCGTGATGTTCCACTCGGGCTTCCCGGGCGCAGGGGCCGGCACCCCCGGCGGCGGCGGGTATCGGCTCGAGAACGCCCGGCCCATCCCGTACCTCGACGACGTCGCGGCCGAGTTCCCCGAGCTCAGGATCATCAGTGCGCATCCCGCCTGGCCGTGGCACCTCGAGAACCTCGCGATGGTGTGGCACAAGTCGAACGTCTACCTCGACCTCTCGGGCTGGGCGCCGAAGTACCTGCCGCCCGAGGTCGTGCGCTACGCCGACTCGCTCATCACCGACCGGGTGCTCTTCGGCTCGGACTGGCCCGTGATGACCGTCGACCGGTGGATGGACGAGTTCGCCGAGCTGCCGTTCAAGCCCGAGTCGCGGCAGAAGATCCTGCTCGACAACGCCCGCAAGCTGTTCGGAATCTGAGAGGGAGCGACATGGCCGAACTCGTGCTCGCGGCCGCGACGCCGCACAACCCGCTGCTCTGGCGCGCGATGCGCGACCCGATGCCCGACGACCTCCAGGGCGTCGCTGCGGGCTTCGCCCGGATCCGGCGGGCCTTCGCCGAACACGAGCTCGACGCGGTCGTCGTGATCGGCACCGACCACCTGCGGCAGTTCTTCTACGACAACTCGCCGGCCTTCGTCGTCGGCAAGGCCGAGTCGTACCACGGCACCTGGGAGAACGAGGTGCGCACCTTCGGCATGGAGCACGTCGAGGTCACCGGGCACCGTGAGCTCGCCGACGAGCTCACGGGCCGCACCGTCCTGCCCGAGACGATCGACCTCTCGGTGAGCCTCGAATGGCGACTCGACCACAGCTTCGTCATCCCGCTGCAGTACGTCAGGCCCGAGCTCGACCTCCCGGTCGTGCCGATCCACACCAACGCGTCGATGCCGCCCGTGCCGAGCGTGCGCCGGTTCGTCGCCCTCGGCGAGCACCTCCGCTCGGCGATCTCGTCGTGGGACTCGGACGCGCGCGTCGCCCTGCTGACCTCGGGGCACATGGCGAACGACGTCGGCGGGCCGCGCACCTTCGCCGGCTCGCCCGACCCCGAGTTCGACCGCGCCGCCGCAGCGTGGATGCGCGACGGCGACCTCGACGGCGCCGTCAGCGTGTGCAGCGACTTCGAGCGCCTCCTCGACGCCGGCTGCATGACCTACCAGTACCTCAACGCGGTCGCCGCGCTCGCCGCGATGGGAGGCCGGCCCGCCGACTTCGTCGACGTGGCGGAGTCGCGGTTCGCGTCGAGCCCGTTCTTCCTGTGGGAGGGCAAGCGATGACGAAGTACATGGTCGACAAGTTCATGCGATGGGTCGAGCTGAGCGACGAGCGGGTCGCCGCCTACGTCGACGACCCCGCCGGCTACGTCGAGGGATGGCTCGGGGCCGGCGCCGGGGCGGAGGCCGCGAGCGACGACCGCGAGCTCACCGCCGAGGAGCAGGCGGCGTTCGCCGCACGCGACTACGCGGCGCTGTACGCGCTCGGCGCGCATCCGTATCTCCTGTGGCACTTCACTGAGGCCGTGCACGCGCACGAGTTCACGCCCGAGGTGGGCTGGCGCGAACTCGTCGAGCGCTACCGTGCGGCGGTCGCGCCGCAGGGGCTGGTCGACTACATCCCGTAGGGCGGGAGGGCCTCGAGAAACTACTTGGACAAATGACCCACTTCCCCTAGGCTCGCTCGCAACCCTGGTCGCCATGACGCGCAAAGGAGCGCCGATGCCTTCCTTCCTGCCCCGTGCCGCCGCCTGCCTCGCCCTTGCTGCGGCGGCGGCGCTCGCCATCCCGACGGCCGCCGCGGCGGCCCCGCCGACGCCACCGCCGCCGGCGGCCGCAGCGGTGAAGTCCGACCGCATCACCACGCCCGACGGCCGAACCTTCATCACCGATCAGCAGGGTCGGGCGCTGCAGCTGCGCGGGTTCAACGCGGCCAAGTACGTGCACGACCGTCTGACGCCGGCCGAGGTCGCCGCGATGGCCGATCAGGGCGCCACGTTCCTTCGGCTGGTCGTGCAGTGGCAGTACTTCGAGCCCGAGCAGGGCGAGTACGACGAGGCGTACTTCGACTACGTCGAGTCGGTGCTCGACGCGGCCGACCGCGAGGGCGTGCACGTCATGCTCGACATGCACCAGGACGTGTACGGGCCGGTGTTCGGCGCCTCGGGCGCCCCCGAGTGGGCGACCCGCACCGACGGGCTGCCGTTCGTCGACGACCCCGACAACTGGTTCAACAACTACTTCCAGCCCGCGGTCATGCGGGCCTTCACGCACCTCTACGACGACGCCGACCTGCGTGCGGCGCAGCAGCAGCTCTGGGTCGAGATCGCCGACCGATTCGGCGGCCATGACAGCCTCATCGGCTACGACCTCTTCAACGAGCCGTTCGGCGAGTTCGCAGAGGGTGAAGACTGGGTGACCGCCTCGGCCCGCATGGAGTCGACGAAGATCAGCGACATGTACGAGCGGCTCATCGGCGCGATCCGCTCGGTCGACGACGAGTCGTGGATCTTCCTCGAGCCGACCGTGCTCGTCGGCTACGGCGTGCCCACCCAGTTGCGCACCTTCGACGACCCGAAGCTCGGCTACGCCCCGCACTTCTACAACACGGGCGTCGAAGAGGGCGGCGACTGGCCGGGCGACGACTTCGTGGTGAACTACGAGGCCGCGATCTCGGCGTACCCGACGGCCAACCGCATGCCGTTGATCGTCGGCGAGTGGGGTGTGCCGAACTCGCGCACGCCCGGCAACGCGGCGCTCGTCGCCGCGCAGGTCGCGTCGATGGAGCGCTTCGCGAGCGGCTGGGCCATGTGGTACTGGTGCCGCGCCGACGGCGGCGGCTACTGCGCGATGGATGCCTCGGGCAACGCCGCACCCGGCAACGAACCCGCGTTCGGCCCCTACGCCCGCGCGATCGCGGGAATGCCCGGTGCCGAGCACTTCGACGCGGCGAGCGGTGCCTACACGCTGAGCTACACCGCGGCGGGCGGACCGACGGACGTCTGGGTGCCGTCGTCGGTGTACGCGACGTCGCCCAAGGTGACGATCACGGGCGGCAAGGCGCACTACGACAAGAAGAAGCAGACGCTGCGCATCACGGCGAAGCCGGGGGCGGCGGTGTCGGTGACGCTCGGGCGTTGAGCGACTGCGGCGCTGAGGAACCGCGGTGCCGGGCTCGGGTGATCGCCCGAGCCCGACGCCGTTCTACTCCGCGGCCGGGGGTGCGTCGCGGAGGCCCGCGAGATCGGCCAGCCCGGCGAGCACCCGGGCCAGGCCGAACTCCCACGCCCGTTCGGCGTCGTACGGGCCGCCCATCGCCTCGCCGGCGGCGCGGCCGACCCGCTGGGCGAGGGGGAGGTCGTCGCCGAGATACGCGGCCAGCCCCGCCACCGACTGCTCCCACAGCTCGCTGAACTCGCCCGTCTCGGGCCGCACCACGATGCGCGCAGCGGTCGCGCGGGTGAAGTCGAGCACGAAGGTCAGTGCCGCGTCGCGCGAGACGTCGTCGAGCGAGGTGCCGTCGAAGGCGTGCAGTTCGCGGTCGTATTTCGCGATGGTGCCGGGCCCGAGGGCGGTTCGCGGGTCGTCGAGGTCGAGCAGCCACGGATGCTCCCTCAGGAGCGCGAGGTTGTCGTCGGCCACGCGGCGCACTCGGGTTCGCCATGTCGAACGCCCGAACGGCGTCGGCGTCATGCTGCCGTGCGCCTGATCGGCCATCAGCACGAGGAGGTCGTCGCGGCTGTTCACGTGCGTGTAGACCGACATCGGCGTCAGTTCGAGCTTCTGCGCCAGTGCTCGGATCGTGACCGCGCCGATCCCGCCCTCGACGGCGAGGTCGATGGCGAGGGTCACGACATCGGTGGTCGAGTGGCGGGCCTTCGGGCCACGGCGGCGGCTGACGGGTGCGGCCGCCCGGTCGCGCCAGAGGAGGTCGAGCAGCGGTTCTGGCAATGCGGTCCTCCTCCGGGAATAGCGGCGCTATAACTGTACGTTGTACATTGAACTGTACAACGTACAGAGATTTATCGACGGGAGACTCCATGAACATCACCCAGACCGCCGTCTCGCTGAACGTGCCCGACGTCGAAGCCTCGGCGAGCTTCGCCAAGACCCACTTCGGCTACGAGGAGGCGATGGCGGCCGACGGATTCGTCTCGCTCACGCACCCCGCGTCGAACTCGAACCTCATCTTCCTCGCGACCGGGCTGGCGACCTTCAAGCCGGCCGAGATCGCCGGGAGTGCGGGCCAGGGGCTCTTGCTCGTCTTCGTCGTCGAGCATCTCGACGACGAGTTCGCGCGCATCGAGGCCGCCGGTGCTCGAGTCGTGACGGCGCCGGAGACCGAGCCGTGGGGCGAGCGCTACTGCCAGTTCGCCGACCCGAACGGACTCATCTGGCAGCTCGTGGAGTGGGTCGCCTGACGCGCTCGGTTCAGCCGCCGCCCGCGGCGTCGTGACGAATCGCAGGACGAATCGGTCGGCGCGCCGAGGCGACGCGCCACCCGCGTCGGATGCTCCTGCGACCCGCCCGGCGAGGTTCCCTTCTGGGGTGCGACCACATGACCACATGACCGCACCTCTCGCGGAGGGGAACCTCCGCCCCCGGGGCCGGGCACACGCAACCTCGTCGGCCGATCGATCGACCCGGCGGGTCGCCGGGACGGTTTCCGACGCCGAGCGGCTACGCGACCGAGGCGGCCAGGTCGAGCGCGGCGCCCGCGAGGGCGGCCGAGGTGTCGAGGTCGCGCATCCACAGCGGGGCGGCGGCCGCGACGAGGCCGGCGTCGGCGAGCGGGGCGAGGGCCGAGGCATCCGTCTCGTCGACGAGCCAGGCGTCGAGCAGGCCGCCGGCCGCGCGCGCACCGTAGTGGCGACCGACTCCCTCGGCGCTCGTCTCGACGCCGATGACCGGCAGGCAGGCGTCGGCCATGCCGCGCACGACCTTGCCGCCGATGATCGGCGAGACGCCGACGACGGGGGCAGATGTGGCCGCGAGCGCCTCGCGGATGCCCGGGATGGCGAGGATCGTGCCGATCGAGACGACCGGGTTCGAGGGCGCCACGAGCACGACGTCGGCGTCGGCGATCGCCTCGACGACGCCGGGCGCCGGCCGCGCCGAGTCGAGGTTGCGCTGCGTGAACGCGAGCGCGGGCAGGGCGGCGCGGTGGCGGGTCCACCACTCCTGGAAGTGCATCTCGCGCTCGCCGCCGGGGGCCTCGGGGTCGGCGACCCGCACCCACGTGTCGACCTCGGTGTCGGTCGCCGGGATGAGCCGGGCCCCGAGCGGCCAGCGCCGCTGCAGGCGTTCGCCGATCTGCGACGGCGTGAGGCCGTCGCGCAGCCACGACGTGCGGGCGAGGTGGGTACCGAGGTCGAGGTCGCCGAGGGTGAACCACGGCCAGCCGACGCCCCACTCGCGCAGTTCGGCGGCGACCCGCTCGGTCTCGCCCGCTCGGCCCCAGCCGCGCTCGGTGTCGTTCACGCCCGCGAGCGCGTAGAGCAGCGAGTCGAAGTCGGGCATGAGGCGCACGCCCGACAGCCAGATGTCGTCGCCGGTGTTCACGACCACGGTGATCTCCGCGCTGGATGCCTCGGCGCTGCCGTCGGCACCCGGCCACCGCCGCGCGCACTCCTCGCGGACGCCCCGCACGAACTTCGAACCGCCGACTCCGCCGGCGAGCACCGTCATCTTCACGGCTCCCACGCTAGCCGTGCGCTCAGCGGGTGAGCGACGCCCTGGCGCTCACCACCCGCTGCGGGTGGGCGTGTGCCCGTCGCGCGCCTCGTCGGGCATGCGCATCTCGGCGCGCAGGCCGAGCAGGCGCACCGGACGATCGGGCTCGATGCGGCCGGCGAGCTCGAGCATCCGAGCGAGCACCACGTCATGGTCGGCCGTCTCGGCGATCTTCTTGGTGAACGTCTTCGTGATGAACGGCGCGTACCGCACCTTGAGTGCGAGGCCGACGACCGGGCGGCCCTCGGCCGCGACATCCGCGAGCACCTGGGCGGCCAACTCGCGGATCGCGGCCTCGATCTGCGGCGGCTCGGTGAGGTCGTGCTGGTAGGTGGTCTCGCGGCTGTGGCCGCGCGCCACCCACGGGGTGTCGTCGACGACGCGCGCGCCCTCGCCGTGGCCGAGCTGCGCGTACCAGGGGCCCATGCGCGGCCCGAACTCGGCGACGAGCCCATCGGTCTCGGGGTTCGCGGCGGCGAGCTCGCCGATCGTCGTGATGCCGAGCGCGGCCAGGCGCCGCGAGATCTTCGAGCCGATGCCCCACATCTCGATCGTCGGGCGGTCGCCCATGACCTCGAGCCAGTTCGCCGCCGTCAGCCGGAACACGCCCTGCGGCTTGCCGAAGCCCGTCGCGACCTTCGCGCGTACGAGCGTGTCGCCGATGCCCACGCTGCAGTGCAGCCGGGTGCGCTCGAGCACCGCACGCTGCACCGCCCGCGCGTACGCCTCAGCGTCGTCGGTCTCGACGCCGACGAACGCCTCGTCCCAACCGAGCACCTGCACCGTCGCGCCCGGCTGCGCGCGCAGCGTCGCCATCACCGCATCGGATGCCGCGGTGTACGCCTCGTGATCGACCGGCAGGATGATCGCCTCGGGTGCCTTGCGGGCCGCGATCCGCAACGGCATGCCCGAGCCGACTCCGAACGCCCGCGCCTCGTACGAGGCCGTCGACACCACGGCCCGCTCGTTCGGATCGCCCCGGCCGCCGACGATCACCGGCTTGCCCGCGAGCTCGGGGCGCCGCAGCACCTCGACCGCCGCGATGAACTGGTCGAGATCGACGTGCAGCACCCACCCGTGGCTGCGTTGGCTCACGGGGCCAGTCTGCCCTGTGGCGGTGGCGGATGAACATGTCAAGGCGGTTGGCGAATTCACCGAACGTGTAAAATTTCGGCCGGATTCTTTGCACGTCTGATTGATTTGCGGCACCTGCCTCCGCTTCCTGAGGTCGGCGCAGCGCACGCGCTACGCGTCGTCGCCGAAGAACTCGCGACGCAGGTACTTCGGCGCCTGCACCCGCCAGGCCTCGGTGACGAGCTCGTCGAGGTGGTCGTCGGCGATGCCGGCCATGCGGAACGCGACCTTCGGCTCGCCCCACCGGGTCGTCGCGCGCAGGAAGACCTCGGGCTGCATCTCGCGGAGCGCGAGCGCGTCGACCGGGTCGGCGACCTTCACCCCGACGACGAGCTCGGCCGCGATCACCGCGCGCATGTCTTCAGGGATGCTCGGCCAGGGGTGGCACTCCCACGCGAAGAGCTTGTTGCGCACGAACCATGCGGCGCCACCCGTCATCGCCCGCTCCTCACTGCCGGGCAGCCCGGCGGCGATGCGTCGAACGTCGTCGAGGTCGGCCATGGCTCGAGCCTAGGTCGCGCCACCGTCGCGGAGGTGGGTTCGGCGCGCTGAGGAAGCTCCGAGCCGGCCTCAGTGCGCCGAACCTGCCGCAGGCCTCAGTAGCCCCCGGCCACGAGGTGGGTCGCCGCCGAGGCGAGCGCATCGGCCACCTCGTCGACGCCCTCGCGCACCATGCCGACGGTGACGCGCACGAACTCGCCCGGGCGGCGTGTGCGGCCCGCGCCCGTGGCATCCGTGCCGTTCGCGGCGGCGAGGAAGGGGGAGCCGGCGGACACCCTGATGCCCGCGACCGCGAGTTGCACGAGTGCGGAGCGTTCGCCGAGCACCGGCATCCAGAGGTTGATGCCGTCGGCGTGCTGCACGGGCACCCCGCGCTCGCGCAGCGCCTCGCCGAGCATGCGCTGGCGCGTGAAGTACTGCCGTCGCGCCTCGGTGACGGCGTCGATCGAGGCGCCGTCGGTGAGCAGGTCGAGCAGGATCGTCTGCACCATGCGAGAGGTCCAGCCGGGGCCGAGCATGCGCCGTCCGGCGATGTGCTCGACGAGCTCGCGGGGTCCGCCGAGCGCGGCGATGCGCAGGTCGGGGCCGTGCGACTTCGAGAAGCTGCGCACGTGCACCACGCGGCCCGGCAGCCAGGTGCCGAGGGTGACGTCGCCCTCGATCGAGATGAGGCCCGAGTGGTCGTCTTCGATGACCACGAGGTCGTCGACGCGTTCGGCGGTGGCGATGGTGCGGGCGAGCGCTTCGGCGCGCTCGGGCGTCATGGATGCCCCGGTCGGGTTCTGTGCGCGCGGCTGCAGCAGCACGGCCACGGGCCGCTTTCGCAGGGCGACGGCGAGCGCCTCTGGCACCATGCCGTGCTCGTCGAGGCGCACCGGCACCGCGACCGCGCCGAGCACCTCGAGCAGGTCGAGGAACGGCGGGAACCCCGGGCTCTCGACGACGACGCGGTCGCCGAAGCGCACCAGCTCGTCGAGCGTGCGCGAGATCGCGTCGAGCGCGCCGTCGACGACCATGATCGACTCGGCGTCACTCGGCCACGAGTCGCGCAGCACGCGCGCGAGCGCGGGGATCACGGGCTCGGCCTGGTAGCTGCCGGTCTCGGCCTTCGCCGAGACGCGCGAGAGCGCCGGGCCGAGGGCGGGCAGCAGCAGGGGGTCGGGGGTGCCGCGCGAGAGGTCGAGCCGCACGGGGTCGTCGGGCGCGGCCATGCCGCGCATGCGCGGGGCGAGTCGCAGGGCCTCTGCGCCGCGCACGAAGCTGCCGGCGCGGCCGCGGCTCTCGATGACCCCGGCCCGCGCGAGGGCCTGCCAGGCCTGGCTGATCGTCGCCGGGCTCACGCCCAGGGCCGCGGCGAGCTCGCGCACGGTCGGCAGGCGGTCGCCTGCGGCGAGTTCGCCGCCGTTCACGAGCCGGGCGACGTCGCCGGCGATCGTGCGCGGCGAGGCGTCGGCGAACTCGGCGAGTTCGATCAATCGCGAGGCATCCATTCGAATACCTGACACCACCATTGCCTCCGAACCGCGCAAGGGACAAGATATGTAACCACAGCGTCACAGAGTGAAACAGAAGAGAAATGTTCAAGCCGAACAATAACAGAACGGGCCACAAGCCCCTGGTTCGGCAGTTCCACCGGCAGTTCAATCGGTACATCTCGGCGTCGCAGCAGCACCCGGCGAGCACCTGACACGAGCACCACGCCAGGCGATCCTCGAGTGAACGGCAATGGCGCCGCCCGACTCAGGAGACATTCATGACGATCGTCAGAGCGGCCATCACGCAGACCACCTGGACCGGCGACAAGGCCTCGATGCTCGACAAGCACGAGCAGTTCGCCCGCGATGCGAAGGCGCAGGGCGCCGAGGTCGTCTGCTTCCAAGAGCTGTTCTACGGCCCGTACTTCGGCATCACCCAGGACCAGAAGTACTACCGCTTCGCCGAGTCGGCCGAGGGTCCCATCGTGCAGCGCTTCGCCGAGGTTGCGAAGGAGCTCGGCACCGTGATGGTGCTGCCGATCTACGAAGAGGCCGAGACGGGCGTCTACTACAACACCTCGGTGCTCGTCGACGCCGACGGCGCGATCCTCGGCAAGTACCGCAAGCACCACCTGCCGCACCTCGACCGCTTCTGGGAGAAGTTCTACTTCCGCCCCGGCAACCTCGGCTACCCCGTCTTCGAGACCGCCGTCGGCCGCGTGGGCATGTACATCTGCTACGACCGGCACTTCCCCGAGGGCTGGCGCGAGCTCGGCCTGAACGACGCGCACATGGTGTTCAACCCCAACGCCACGAAGCCCGGGCTCTCGAACCGGCTGTGGGAGGTCGAGGGGCCGTGCGCCGCCGTCGCGAACGGCTACTTCGTGCTGCAGCCCAACCGCGTCGGCCGCGAGGACAACGAGTACGGCGACCTCGCCGTCGACTTCTACGGCACGAGCCAGGTCATCGACCCGCGCGGCAACTTCGTCGGCGAACGCGGCTCGAGCGAGCACGAGGAGCTGCTCGTGCGCGACCTCGACCTCGACATGGTGCAGCAGATGCGCGACGACTGGCAGTTCTACCGCGACCGCCGGCCCGATTCGTACGTGAAGATCGCGAAGCCGTGAGGGAGACGACGCAATGACCACCACCCTCATCAGCGGCGGCACCGTCGTCAGCGCCACCGGCCGCGCCGCGGCCGACGTGCTCATCGACGGCGAGCGCATCGTCGCGGTCATCGAACCGGGCACCGCATTGCTCGGCACGGATGTCGCGGCGAGCGTCGACCGCGTCATCGACGCCACCGGCAAGTACGTGATCCCCGGCGGCATCGACGCCCACACCCACATGCAGCTGCCGTTCGGCGGCACCGAGGCCTCCGACACCTTCGAGACCGGCACGCGGGCCGCCGCGCACGGCGGCACGACCTCGATCATCGACTTCGCGGTGCAGAGCTACGGCCAGCGCATCGAGGACGGGCTCGCCGCCTGGCACGAGAAGGCCTCGGGCAACTGCGCGATCGACTACGGCTTCCATCAGATCGTCGGCGACGTCAACGCCGACTCGCTCGCCGCGATGAAGCGGCTGCCCGACGAGGGCATCTCGAGCTTCAAGCTCTTCATGGCCTACCCGGGCGTCTTCTACTCCGACGACGCGCAGATCCTCAAGGCCATGCAGGTCTCGCGCGAGACCGGGCTGCTCACGATGATGCACGCCGAGAACGGCCCCGCCATCGATGTGCTCGCGCAGCAGCTGGTCGACGCCGGCAACACCGATCCGTACTACCACGGCATCGCCCGCGCCTGGGAGATGGAGGAGGAGGCGACGCACCGCGCGATCATGCTCGCGAAGCTCACCGGCGCCCCCCTCTACGTCGTGCACGTGTCGGCGAAGCAGGCCGTCGAGCAGCTCGCCTGGGCGCGCGACAAGGGCCAGAACGTGTTCGGTGAGACCTGTCCGCAGTACCTCTACCTCTCGCTCGAGGACCAGCTCGGGGCATCCAGCGATGAATGGGGCGCCTTCGAAGGCGCCAAGTGGGTGTGCTCGACCCCGCTGCGCTCCCGCGCGGAGGGCCACCAGCACTCGATGTGGCAGGCGCTGCGCACGAACGACCTGCAGATGGTCTCGACCGACCACTGCCCGTTCTGCATGAAAGACCAGAAGGAGCTCGGACTCGGCGACTTCCGCAAGATCCCGAACGGCATCGGGTCGATCGAGCACCGCATGGACCTCATGTACCAGGGCGTCGTGACCGGCGAGATCACGCTCGAGCGCTGGGTCGAGCTCACGAGCACCACGCCCGCGCGCATGTTCGGACTCTACGGGCGCAAGGGCGTGATCCAGCCCGGTGCCGACGCCGACGTCGTCGTCTACGACCCGAACGGGCACACCTCGATCGGGTACGGCGAGGGGCGCACGCACCACATGAACATGGACCACTCGGCCTGGGAGGGCTACGAGATCGACGGGCACGTCGACACCGTGCTCTCGCGCGGCAAGGTCATCGTCGACGGCGACCGGTACCTCGGCGCCAAGGGCGACGGGAAGTACCTCAAGCGGGGCCTCAGCCAGTACCTCATCTGAGCAGAGCCACCCGACCGCCCCCACCGAACGGAGCCCTCATGGATTTCGGCGTCGTCCTCCAGACCAACCCGCCCGCCTCCCGCACCGTGCACCTCGCCAAGCTCGCCGAGCAGTACGGCTTCAGCACGGCGTGGACGTTCGACTCGCACCTGCTCTGGCAGGAGCCGTACGTCATCCACAGCAAGATCCTCGCCGAGACCCACCGCATCAAGGTGGGCCCGTTCGTCACCAACCCGGCCACCCGCGACTGGACGGTCACGGCGTCGATCTTCGCGACCCTGAACGAGATGTACGGCAACCGCACGATCTGCGGCATCGGCCGCGGCGACTCGGCCGTGCGCGTCACGAACGGCAAGCCGGTGACCATGGCCGAGCTGCGCGAGTCGATCCACGTGATCCGCGAGCTCGCGAACTCGCGCAGCGTCGAGTACAAGGGCTCGCAGCTGCAGTTCCCGTGGTCGAAGGGCTCCGAGCTCGACATCTGGGTCGCAGCGTACGGCCCGATGGCGTTGAAGCTCACGGGCGAGGTCGGCGACGGCTTCATCCTGCAGCTGGCCGACGTCGACATCGCGAAGTGGATGATCACGACGGTGCGCAACGCGGCCGAGGCCGCCGGGCGCGACCCCATGTCGATCAAGTTCTGCGTCGCCGCGCCCATGTACATCGGCGAAGACTGGCCGCACATGCGCGACCAGTGCCGCTGGTTCGGCGGCATGGTCGGCAACCACGTGGCCGACATCGTCGCGAAGTACGGCATGCACGGCACGGTGCCCGACGCCCTCACGGACTACATCAGGGGCCGGGAGAGCTACGACTACAACGAGCACGGGCGCGCGGGCAACACGCACACCTCGTTCGTGCCCGACGAGATCGTCGAGCGCTTCTGCGTGCTCGGTTCGGCCGACCAGCACATCTCGAAGCTGAAGGAGCTCGCCGAGCTCGGCGTCGACCAGTTCGCCGGCTACCTCCAGCACGACAACAAAGAAGAGACGCTGCGGGTCTACGGCGAGACCGTGATCCCGGCGCTCACCGAGCACATCACGGCGAAGGCATGACCACCGCGGCTCGCCGAGCGGCCGTCGTCGGATGGGGCGTCGCCGGCCTGCTGCTGCTCGTCGTGCTCTGGGAGGGGTACAAGCTGCTCGCTCCCGCCGACGGAGTGCTCATCGGCGAGACGCGAGTGCTGCCGCGCACCACCGACCTCGCCATGCCGCACGTCTGGGATATGTTCGGCCGCCTCGCCGAACCCGTGACGCGCTCGCCCTCGGCCCAGCCGCTGTGGCTCGTGATCCTGCTCGGCGCGCTCACGACGCTCGGCATCGCCGCCGCCGGCTGGCTCGTCGGCGTCGTGGTGGGCATCGGCCTCGCGCTCGTGATGCAGCGCTGGCGCGTCGCCGAGTGGGGCCTGCTGCCCTGGATCGTGCTCAGCCAGACGGTGCCGCTCATCGCCTTCGCGCCCATCGTGAAGAGCTGGGGCTCTCGCGTCGAGATCGGCTCGTTCGAGTGGCAGGACTGGATGTCGGTCGCGCTGATCGCGAGCTACCTCGCCTTCTTCCCGATCGCGATCGGTGCGCTGAAGGGGCTCCAATCGCCCGACCGAATCCACGAGGAGCTCATGCAGAGCTACGCCGCGGGCTACTGGGCGACGCTCATGAAGCTGCGCTTCCCCGCGGCGGTGCCGTATCTGCTGCCGGCGCTGCGGCTCGGTGCGGCGAACGCCGTCATCGGCGCCGTCGTCGCCGAGGTGTCGACCGGTCTGCAGGGCGGCATCGGGCGCCTCCTCATCCAGTTCGCGGGGCAGGCCTCCGGCGATCCGGCCAAAGCGTGGGGGCCGATCTTCGGGGCCATCGTGCTCGGGCTCGTCGCCGCCGGCTCGGTGGCGCTGCTCGGCGTGATTCTGAAGAACTACCGACGAACGGAGGAAACCGCATGAGCGCTCCCGAGACCACCGCGGCACCCGGCACGATTACCGAACCTGCCATCGCCGTTCGGGTGAGCAGCGTCGACAAGGTGTTCGAGACGCAGGGCGGCCGGGTGCACGCGCTCGAGGGCATCGACCTCTCCGTCGCGGCCGGCGAGTTCGTCTCGCTCATCGGCCCCAGCGGGTGCGGCAAGTCGACGCTCATGCGGCTCATCGCCGACCTCGACGCCCCCACGTCCGGCTCGATCGCCGTCTTCGGCAAGACGCCGACGCGGGCCCGCCTCGACCAGGAGTACGGCATCGCGTTCCAGCAGGCCGGACTCCTGCCCTGGCGCACGGTCGCTGCGAACGTCGCGCTGCCGCTCGAGCTGCATGGCGTGGGGCAGGCGGCGCGGCGGGCTAAGGTCGACGAGCTGCTCGACATGGTCGGCCTGGCCGAGTTCGCCGAGCGCTACCCCGACCAGCTCTCGGGCGGCATGCAGCAGCGCGTCGCGATCGCCCGCTCGCTCGCCGAGCAGCCCCGGCTGCTGCTCATGGACGAGCCGTTCGGCGCCCTCGACGAGATGACGCGCGAGAAGATGCAGGCCGATCTCGTGCGCATCGCCGGCGAGACGGGCGCGGCCGTCGTCTTCGTCACCCACTCGATCCCCGAGGCGGTGTTCCTCTCCGACCGGGTGGTCGTGATGTCGCCGCGACCGGGGCGCATCCGCGAGATCGTCCCGATGCGGCTCGCCGGCGCCGCCGCAGGCCCCGCCGACGGGGTCGGTGCGGTCGAGGGCGCTGCGACCCGAGCCGCGCGCACCGAGGGGCTGCGCGAGGACCGCTCGTTCTTCGAGATGGTGACCGCCGTGCGCGAGGCGCTGCACGGCGCCCCCGTCGCCACGGGCGCTCGCGGCGTGGAGACGCGATGATGAGCCCCCGCACCGAGACGACGCTGCGCATCGTCGCGCCGCTGGCCGTCGGGCTGATCGTGCTCGGCGCCTGGCAGTTCCTCGTGAGCGTCGTCGGCGTCTCGGACTACCTGCTGCCGAGCCCCGCCTCGATCGTCGACGCCCTCATCGCCTCGTGGGACTCGATCGTGCAGGCCACGATCATCACCGGCACGAACGCGCTCATCGGTCTCGTGGTGGGCTCGCTGCTCGGCATCGCGCTCGCCGCGCTCGCCGCGAGGTGGCGTGCGGTCGACCGCATGAGCGCCCCCGTCATCGCCGCGCTCGCCGTCGTGCCGATCGTCGCGCTCGCGCCCGTGCTCAACTCGATGTTCGGCGCCGACAGCCAGTTCGGGCGCCAGGCGATCGCCGCGCTCGCCTCGTTCGTGCCGGTGTTCCTCAACACCCTGCGCGGATTCCGGCAGACGACGCCCGTGCATCGCGAGCTCATGCGCGCCTACGCGGCGACCCCCGGCCAGGTGCTGCGCTCGCTCACCCTGCCGACGGCGCGGCCGTTCATCCTCACCGGCATCCGCATCGCCTCCTCGCTCGCGGTGATCTCCGCCCTCGTCGCCGAGTACTTCGGCGGGCCGCGGGGCGGACTCGGCAGCCTGATCTCGACGTCCGCGGCGTCGAGCGCCTACGCCCGGGCCTGGGCCTACGTCGTGGCATCCATCGCGCTGGGCCTGCTCTTCTACCTCGCGACCCTCGCGCTCGAACGGCTCGTGCTGCGTGGACGCGGCTCGGGCGACCGCACCTCCGGAGCCCGGACTCCAGGAACCCGCACCACCGGCACCAGCACCGTCAGCACGACCAGCACCACCGTTTCGCACTGAGAACAGGGAAGGACTGACATGAAGCACAGCACACGCCGCGGACTCGCGGCCGGAGCGTTCGCCGTCACGGCCGCGTTCCTCCTCGCCGCCTGCTCGTCCGGAGACTCCGGCGGCTCCGGAGACGGGGGTGGAGGAGACGGCGAGCTCACCCCCGTGAAGCTGCAGCTCCAGTGGCTGCCGCAGGGGCAGTTCGCCGGGTACTTCGCCGCCGCCGACCAGGGCTTCTTCGAGGAGGAGGGCCTGGACGTCGAGATCATCCCGTCGGGCGGCGACATCGTTCCTCAAGACGCCCTCGCCAACGGCGACGTCGACTACGCGATCGCGTGGGTGCCGAAGGTGCTCGGCTCGATCGAGCAGGGGGCGAACCTCACCGACATCGCGCAGATCTTCCAGCGCTCGGGCACCCTGCAGGTCTCGTGGGCCGATTCGGGCATCGAAGAGGTCGCCGACTTCGAGGGCAAGAAGATCGGCTCGTGGGGCTTCGGCAACGAGTGGGAGATCTTCGCGGCGATGGCCGCGGAGGGGCTCGACGCCTCCACCGTCGAGATCATCACGCAGGACTTCAACATGAACGCGTTCCTGCAGGGCGACATCGATGCGGCCCAGGCCATGACGTACAACGAGTACGCCCAGCTGCTCGAGACCCCGAACCCCGACACCGGTGAGCTCTATCAGCCCGAGGACTTCAACGTGATCTCGTATGAAGACACCGAAGGGGCCATGCTGCAGGACGCGATCTGGGCCGACACCGAGCGCCTCGACAGCGACACCGAGTACCAGGAGACGACGGTCAAGTTCTTGAAGGCCGTCATCAAGGGGTGGGCGTTCGCCGCGGCGAACCCAGAGGACGCCGCCGACATCACGATCGCCGCAGGTTCGGGCTGGGGCCCGAGCCACGAGCTCTGGATGGTGAACGAGACCAACAAGCTCATCTGGCCCTCCGACGCCGGCATCGGCATCATCGACGAAGCCGCGTGGGACAAGACCGTCGCGGGCGCGCTCGCCGCGGTGAACGAGGCGGGCGACCACCTCATCACCGAGGAGCCGCCGGCGACCGCCTGGTCGAACGAGTGGATCGAGCAGGCGCTCTCGGAGCTCGAGGGCGAAGACCTCGACCTCACGGGCGCCGACTGGTCGCCCATCGACGTCACCCTCGAAGAGGGCGGCAACTAGCAGTGCGGATGCTGCGCCGCCGACCTCGGCGGCGCAGCATCCCCGGAACCTCCAGCGAAAGGCAGTGAAGCCATGAGCGAGAACCTCGAAGACCTCGACGACATCGCACGGCGGCTCGACCGCGAGCACGTCTTCCACTCCTGGTCGGCGCAGGCGCAGTCCTCGGGGCTCGTCGTCGCGAGCGGACGCGGCGCCCGCGTCTGGGATCACGCGGGCCGCGAGTACCTCGACTTCTCGAGCCAGCTCGTGAACGTCAACATCGGGCACCAGCACCCCTCGGTGGTCGCGGCGATCCGCGAGCAGGCCGAACTGCTCACGACGATCGCCCCGTCGACGGTGAACCTCGCTCGCGGCGAGGCCGCGAAGCGCATCGTCGCACGCGCGCCGGCGGGCTTCCGCAAGGTGTTCTTCACGAACGGCGGCGCGGATGCCAACGAGAACGCCGTGCGCATGGCGCGTCTGCACACGGGGCGCGACAAGGTGCTCTCGACCTACCGCTCGTACCACGGCAACACGGGCGCGGCGATCGTTGCGACGGGCGACTGGCGACGCGTGCCCAACGAGTTCGCCCGCGGCCACGTGCACTTCTTCGGCCCCTACCTCTACCGCTCCGAGTTCTGGGCGGCCACCCCCGAGGAGGAGTCGGAGCGGGCGCTGCGCCACCTCTCGCGGGTGATCGAGTCGGAGGGACCGGCCTCGATCGCCGCGGTGCTGCTCGAGACGATCCCCGGAACGGCCGGCATCCTGGTGCCGCCGCCCGGATACCTCGCGGGCGTGCGCGCGCTCTGCGACCGCCACGGCATCATGCTCATCCTCGACGAGGTGATGGCCGGCTTCGGCCGCACCGGGCGCTGGTTCGCCTTCGACGGCTACGAGGTGCGGCCCGACCTCATCACCTTCGCGAAGGGCGTCAACTCGGGCTACGTGCCGGCCGGCGGCGTCATCATCTCCGACGAGATCGCGGCGACCTTCGACGAACGGGTCTTCCCGGGCGGGCTGACCTATTCGGGGCATCCGCTCGCGATGGCCTCGATCGTCGCGACGCTCGACGCCATGTCGGCCGAGGGCATCGTCGAGCACGCTCGCGAGATCGGGGTCGAGTCGATCGGGCCCGCGCTCGAAGAACTCGCCGAGCGGCACCAGGTCATCGGCGAGGTGCGCGGCGAGGGCGTCTTCTGGGCGCTCGAGCTCGTCGCCGACCGGAAGACCCGCGAACCGCTGGCCGCGGTCGCGATGGCCCGCATCAAGACCGCGCTCGTGGCAGGTGGACTGCTGCCATTCATCCAGGACAACCGCATCCATGTCGTGCCGCCATGCGTCGTCACGGCCGACGACGTCGCCGAGGCGATCGCCGTCTACGACGACGTGCTGTCGAGCGTCGCGCTCGGCGACTGAACGTCCGACGAGGAAAGAGGAGATCATGACCGACTTCATCGAGCACTGGATCGACGGGGCATCCGTCGCAGGCGACCCCGCCCGCAGCGGCCCCGTCTACAACCCCGCACTCGGCGTCGAGCAGCGGCGCGTGCACTTCGCGTCGACCGACGACGTCGACGCGGCGGTCGACGCCGCGGCGCGCGCGTTCCCCGGGTGGCGCGACACCTCGATCGCGAAACGGCAGCAGGTGATGTTCAGGTTCCGCGAGCTGCTCGCGGGTCGCACCGACGAGCTCGCCGCGATCCTCACCAGCGAGCACGGCAAGGTGCTCGGCGATGCCGCCGGCGAGATCGCGCGCGGCATCGAGGTCGTCGAGCTCGCGTGCGCGATGCCCGGCTACACCAAGGGCGAGTACAGCGAGAACGTGTCGACCGGCGTCGACGTGTACACGCTGCGGCAGCCGGTCGGCGTCGTCGGCATCATCTCGCCGTTCAACTTCCCGGCGATGGTGCCGCTGTGGTTCTTCCCGCTCGCGATCGCGACGGGCAACACGGTGGTGTTGAAGCCCTCCGAGAAGGATCCCTCGGCCGCCGTCTGGCTCGCGAAGCTCATGCAGGAGGCAGGGCTGCCCGACGGCGTGCTCAACGTCGTGCACGGCGACAAGGTCGCCGTCGACGCGCTGCTGCACCACCCGACGGTGCGCTCGATCTCCTTCGTCGGCTCGACGCCGATCGCGCAGTACATCTATACGACCGCGACCGCGAACGGCAAGCGCGTGCAGGCTCTCGGCGGGGCGAAGAACCACATGCTGGTGCTGCCCGACGCCGACCTCGACCTCGCGGCCGACGCCGCCGTCAACGCCGGCTTCGGTTCGGCCGGCGAGCGCTGCATGGCGATCTCTGCGGTGCTCGCGGTCGACTCGATCGCCGACGAGTTCGTTGCGAAGGTGGCCGATCGGATGTCGCGGCTGACGACCGGCGACGGAACCCGGGGGTGCGACATGGGCCCCCTGATCACCCGCGAGCACCGCGACAAGGTCGCGGGGTACCTCGACGTGGCGTCCGCCGACGGGGCGACGCTCGTGGTCGACGGTCGCGACCCGGTCATCGACGGTGACTCGGCCGGGTTCTGGCTCGGGCCGACCCTCGTCGACCGCGTGCCGACGTCATCGGCCGTGTATCGCGACGAGATCTTCGGGCCGGTGCTCTCGGTCGTGCGCGTCGACGGCTACGAGGACGGGCTCGAGATCATCAACGGCTCGCCCTACGGCAACGGCACGGCGATCTTCACGAACGACGGCGGGGCCGCGCGTCGGTTCCAGCGCGAGGTGACGGTCGGCATGGTCGGCATCAACGTGCCGATCCCGGTGCCGGTGGCCTACCACTCGTTCGGCGGCTGGAAGGACTCGCTGTTCGGCAACGCCAAGGCGTACGGCGCCCGCGGTTTCGACTTCTTCACGCAGGAGAAGGCGATCACCTCGCGGTGGCTCGACCCGAGTCACGGCGGGCTGAACCTGGGCTTCCCGCAGCACGACTGAGCCGCCTCGGCCCCTCCATCGATTCAGGAGAAGTACGGCAGTTCAGGACGATTCGCACCACATCGTCCTGACTCCCGTGCGTTCTCCTGAAACGGGATCTGGCGGGGCCGGCGTCAGCGCCGCGCGAACGCGGCGATCGCGGCCTGCGCGTCGGGCGTCGCGAACGCCGCCCCGATCGTGCGGGCCTCGTCGTCGAGGGCGTCCTGGAACGGTCGCGCGAGCCCCGATCGCACGAGTCGCTTGGCCTGGCCGAAGGCCCCCGCCGCGCCGTCGAGCCACGACTGCGCGATGGCGCGGGCTCGCCCGGCGACCTCGTCGTGCGGCACGACCTCGGTCACGAGGCCCCATTCGAGCGCCTCGGCCGCGTTCAGCCTGCGGGAGGTGAGCGTGAGCTCGAGGGCTCGGCGCGTGCCGACCGCCTCGGGGAGGAGCGTGCTCACGCCGCAGTCGGGCGTCAGCGCGACATCCGCGTAGCGACTGGCGAAGCTCGCCTGCTCGCTCGCGACGACGAGGTCGGCGACGAGCATGAAGCCGAGGCCGCCGCCCGCGACCGGGCCCTGCACTGCGGCGACGATCGGCTTCGCGCTCTCGCGGAGCATCCGATGGCCGTCGTGGATGCGATCGGCGAGGCCGGTGATGACGGTCGCCGCGTCGCCGCCCGCGGCCGCGAGCTCCGACATGGCGACGACGTCGCCGCCGGCGCAGAACGCCCGGCCCTCGGCGTCGAAGAGCACGGCGCCGATGTCTTCGCGGCGGGAGATCTCGTGCGCGATCGACTGCCAGAGGCCGATCGCCTCGGGATCGACCGCGTTGAGGCGGGCGGGGCGGTTGAGCGTGACGCGGGCGAGCCCGTCGGTCACGTCGAACAGGATCGCGTCATCGGCCATGCTGCCGGAGCCTACCCGGCTCGGCGGGGGAGCGCCCGGGCGTTGGCGACCCTCCCCATGCTCGCGCCGCGACGCGGGCGCCCGCGCTGTGGGCGATCGCCAATCAGTCGGCGAGGTGCTCGCGCTCGAGCCGCGCGGACTGCGAGACGAGCACGTCGAGCACGGTGCGCACGGCGAGGCGCTCGGCGACGTCGGGCCTGACGAGGGCGACGATCTGGCGAGAGGATGCCACGCCGCGGAGCGGCTTCAGCACGATCGAGTCGGGAACCGCACCGCTCGTGAACCGGGGGACGAAGGCGATGCCGAGCCCCGTCTCGATGAATGCCTCGATGATGCGCATGTCGCTGAAGCGCTGACTCACCCGCACCCGGCGGCCGGTCTGCTGCTCGATCGCGTGCAGGATGCGCTCGAAGGGGAAGCCCGGCGGCACTCCGAGCCAGGTCTCGTCGACGAGGTCGCCCGGCGTGAGGTGCGAGCGGCCCGCGAGCCGGTGGTCGGCCGGGAGGCCGATGTCGAGCGGTTCGGTGAGCAGCGGCACGGCCCGCAGCCCGCGACCGCCCCAGGGCAGCACGCCCGGCATGGTGTGGGCGAGCACGATGTCGTAGTCGCTCGTGAGGTCGGCGAACTCGGCGAGCTCGGGGTCGAGGTCGGTGGCGTGCACGACGAGGCCCGTGATCTGCGAGAGCTCGGCCAGCACCGCGGGAAGCACCGTCGCGCCGATCGTCGGGAAGGTCATGAGCGTGACCTCGCCGCTCGGGTGGTTGCGGAACTCGTCCCACAGGGCGGTCGCGCGTTCGAGGGCGATGGCGACGTCGGTCGCGCTGCGGGCCAGTGCATGCCCGGCGCTCGTCAGCACGACGCCCCGCCCGCTGCGTTCGGTGAGCGGCATGCCGGCTTCGCGTTCGAGCACCTTCAGCTGCTGCGAGACCGCCGACGGAGTGCGCCCCGTCGCCTCGGCGACCGCGGTCACCGAGCCGCGCTCGGCGAGTTCGCGGAGGAGATCGAGGCGGCGCACGTCCATGTAGCGATTCTACATCGTGGTTGTAGAACTGTGAGCTTGTGCTGAAAGTTTCGACGCGGAAGAATAGTGCATGTCGAACACGTGCAACGGCGCAAAGTCGCTCGACCCGCCTGCACCGTCTTCGTCGAAAGGATCCATCGTGATCAGCATCATCGTGCTTCTCGGCACCGTTTCCGTTGCCGCCGTCGCCGGCGCGATCGTCGTCACCGCTCGTGACGGCTACCGCCGCCAGCCGCGAGAGACGTTCGCGCGCACCGTCTGAGTGCCGCGAATCCCCGGAGGTCCGTTCTCCGGGATTGCAGGGCCGCCGCGCGGGGGAGGGATACCCTCCGACCGTGAGGCGCGGCCCTCTGAAAGGGCCGCTGCGCGGGGGAGGGACACCCCGCGGGGCGGCCCTTCCTCTGTGCCGTCGAGGCCGGTCGTCGCGCGCATCGAGATGAGCTGGGGGGATCGCGATGCCGCGCGGCCGGCGCGGCTGCCCGGCACGCCGTCGTCTGGTCGGGCCCGTTCGTCGACCCGATGGATGACGCCCGCGACACGACCGACGAGCCTCTCGACTCCGTTCCTCGCCTGGCGATAGCGTGACCCGCGAGGGGTACATCGGAAGAGGGGGGCGCGATGGCGCACGTGGTGGCGACCGGGGCCGGCAAGGCCATGATGGAGCGGCGTGCCGATCCGACGCACGACTACATCCTGCGACTGACCGGCAAGGAGCGGCCGAGGGTCCTCTTCGTCGGCACCGCGACGGGCGACGAAGCCGCGTACACGCTGAGCTTCTACAAGACCTACGACTCCGATCGCTGCGCACCGCACCACCTCACGCTCTTCCACCGGGACCTCGACGACCTCGCGGGCTTCGTGAAGGGCTTCGACGTCATCCACGTCGGCGGCGGCAACACGGCCAACATGCTCGACGTGTGGAAGCGGCAGGGCCTCGACGAGATCATGCGCGAGATGTGGGAGGACCCCGCGTCGAACGTCGTCTTCACGGGCGGCTCGGCCGGCGGCATCTGCTGGTTCGAGGGCGGCACCACCGACAGCTACGGGCCGACCCTGCAGGTGCTGCCCGAGGGGCTCGGATTCCTGCACGGGAGCTTCTGCCCCCACTACGACGCGGAGGACCAGCGGCAGCCGCTGTTCCACGCGGCCCTGCAGAGCGGTGAGCTCGCAACGGGGTACGCGGTCGGCAACCTCCAGTCGCTGCACTTCGAGAACCAGGAGTTCGTCACGGCGATCAGCCCGGTCGATCCCGCCCTCGCCCTCCGCGTCGAGGCGATCGACGGCCGTATCGTCGAGACCCCGCTTCCGGTCCAGGTGCTCGAGGGCCGTGGCCCGATCGTGAAGGGACCGAGCGCGTGAACGACAACGTCTGGATCCTCTTCGCCCAGCTGCTCGTCGTCATCCTGGCGATCTTCATGGGCACCCGCACGAGCGGGATCGGCCTCGGTGTCTGGGGTCTCGTCGGGGTCGCGGTCCTCGTCTTCGGCTTCCAGACCGCACCGGGCAACGCGCCCGTCGACGCGGTCTTCATCGTGCTCACGGTCATCACGGCCGCCTCCGTCATGCAGGCGGCCGGCGGCATCGACTGGATGGTGTCGGTGGCGGCCAAGGCGATCAGGTCGCGGCCGAAGAGCGTCGTCTTCCTCGCCCCCGCGATGTCGTTCCTCTTCACCGTCGGCGCGGGAACGGGCAATATCTTCTACCCGCTGCTCCCGGTCATCTACGACGTCTCGTACCAGCAGAAGATCCGGCCCGAGCGCGCCCTCTCGGTCTCGGCGGTAGCCTCGCAGGTGGGCATCCTCTGCAGCCCGGTCTCGGCCGCCACCGCGTCGCTCGTCGTGCTCCTCGCCCCGAGCGGCGTCGACCTCGGGCAGGTCCTGCTCATCATGTGGCCGGCCTCGATCGTCGGCCTCTTCCTCGCCGCCCTCGTCATGGTGCGGCACGGCAAGAACCTCGAGGACGACCCCGAGTACCAGCGGCGCCTCGCCGAGCACCTCGTCAAGCCGCCTACCGAGGACGCGACGACGAAGAAGCTGCCCCGCACGGCGGTGCTCTCCGCGTCGATCTTCCTCGCCGGCGTCGGGTTCATCGTGCTCATGGGCCTGTTCGAGGGGCTCCGCCCGATCATCGGCACCGATGACAACGGCGACCCGGTGCGCGTCTCGGTGACGATCATCATCGAGGTCACGATGGGTGTCATCGCCGCGCTCATCTTCGTGTTCTGCAAGGTCAAGTCGGCCGACGTGCCGAAGCAGCCGACGTTCCCCGCCGGCATGGTCGGCGCGTTCGCGCTCTTCGGCATCGCCTGGCTCGCCAACACCTTCGTCGCGAACAACAACCAGCTCATCGTCGACGGGCTCGGGTCGCTGGTCTCGGGGTCGAGCGCATTCATCGGTGCGCTGCTCTTCGCGCTCGCGCTCTTCCTCGTCGCCATGCTGACGACGAGCCAGTCGAGCGCGACGAACGCCATCGTGCCGATCGGCCTCGCGATCGGACTGCCGGCGTCGCTCATCGTCGGCCTCTGGCCGTCCGCGATGGGCATGTACACGCTGCCCGCCAACGGATCGCAGGTCGCGACGGCCGCGTTCGACCAGACCGGAACGACGAAGCTCGGCAAGTACGTGTTCGACCACTCCTTCCAGCTGCCGAACCTCGTGTACGTCATCTCGGCCATGATCATCGGCGCGGCGCTCTCGTTCGTGGTGATCTGATCCGGTCGTCCTGATGGCAGAGATCGCCGAACGCGCACTGCTCCGCCAGTTCCTCCTGGGGCTCGCGGAGGGGATGAACGCGGCCGCCGAATCGGTCGATCGGATCAGGGACACCCTCGTGAAGGTGTCCCGGGCGTACGGCCGCGACGACACCGACTTCATCGTGCTGCCGACGGTGATCATCGTCGAGACCGGCGAGGGCGAGGAAGGGCGGGTCGAGATCCGTTCGGCAGTCAACGCCTCGTTCCGCTTCGACCAGATCGCTGCGCTCTACAACCTCATCGGCGAGGCCGAGCGCGCCGAGCTCGACCCGATCGAGGGCCTCAAGCGCCTCAACGAGATCGGGGCGATGAAGCCCGGGCACGGGTGGATCGTGCGCACCTTCGGCCACGCCGTGCTCGTCACCGGGCTCTCGCTGCTGCTCGCCCCAACCTGGCAGGGCGCGCTCATCGCGTTCGGGCTCGGCGCCTTCGTCGGGCTCGCGAAGCTCGTGCGATCGCCCACCCTGCAGCTCATCTTCCCCGTCTTCGCCGCGTTCGCCTGCGCGATCGTCGTCTTCCTGATCGCGCCCCACATCGAGATCGGCGACCCGATCCGCCTGCTGATCGCGCCGCTCGCGACCTTCCTCCCGGGCGGGGTGCTCACCACGGGCGTCGGCGAGCTCGCGGCCGGGCAGATGCTCGCGGGAGCTTCGCGTCTGGTGTTCGGCCTCGTGCAGCTGGCGCTGCTCGCGTTCGGCATTCTCGCGGCGGGCACGGTGGTCGGCGTCGAGGATTCGAGCTACGAGGCGCTCGAGGCATCCGACACGCTGCCCTGGTGGATCCCGGTCGTCGGCGTGCTGCTCTTCGCCATCGGCAACTACCTGCACTTCTCGGCGCCGCGGCGCACCTTCGGCTGGGTGCTCCTGGTGCTGATCGTCGCGTACGCGGGGCAGTACGCCGGAACCGTGCTCATCGGCTCGACCGTGGGCGGCTTCATCGGTGCGGTCGCGATGACGCCGGTGGTGCTCTGGATCGCGACCCTGCGCCACGGTGCGCCCTCGCAGCTGACCTTCCTGCCGGCCTTCTGGCTCCTCGTCCCCGGCGCGGCAGGGCTCCTCGGGCTCACCGAGGCGGTCGGCACCACGCGGGGCCTCGAGGACTTCGCCGAGGCCCTCACGTCGATCATGTCGATCGCGCTCGGCGTGCTCATCGGCACGGCGCTCTACCGCGTCGTGCATCACGGGGCCGAGGAGCTCGCGGACTTCCACGTCGACGTGCCCGCCGCGCTCGCCGAGGAGGACGAGCCGCCCTTCTGGGCGCGCCTCGTGCCCGGAACCCCGCAGTCGTTCTGGGGCGCCCGGCGCGCGCGTCGCGTGGGCTCGCGGTCGAAGGCGACGGATGCCCCGGAGTCGTCGCCGGTCGACGGATCCTCCCCTTCCTCTCAGGCAGGCGGGCCGTAGAGTATTCGGGTGACTGATCGCCAGCCCCTCGACTCCGCCGACGCCCGCCGCCGGCTCATCGACCACATCGCCGCCGACGCCGTCTTCCACGGCGACTTCACGCTGACGAGCGGAAAGAAGGCGACGTACTACGTCGACCTGCGCAAGGTCAGCCTCGACCACCGCGTCGCACCGCTGATCGGCCAGGTCATGCTCGACGTGATCGCCGACATCCCCGACGTCGCCGCCGTGGGCGGACTCACCATGGGCGCCGACCCGATCGCCTCCGCGATCCTGCACCAGGGTGCAGCACGCGGCCTCGCCTACGACGCCTTCGTCGTGCGCAAGGAGCCGAAGGACCACGGCCGCGGCAAGCAGGTCGAGGGCCCCGATCTCGCAGGCAAGCGCGTGATCGTGCTCGAAGACACCTCGACCACCGGCGGCTCGCCGATCAAGGCCATCGAGGCGCTGCGCAAGGTCGGTGCCGAGGTCGTCGCGGTCGCGGTCGTCGTCGACCGGGCCACCGGAGCCCGCGAGATCATCGAGGCCGAGGGCGTGCCGTACCTGTACGCGATCGGCCTGGAAGACCTGGGCCTGGCCTGATGAACGAGCGGCAGGGATTCGACGACGGCGCCGACTGGCTGCTCGCGCAGCTCGCGGGCGGCGGGGCCACCGGCTCCGCGCCGCAGTCGTCCCCGCCGCAAACCCCGCCGCAGGCCCCGTCCGTGTTCGCGGCACCTGCCGCACCCGCCGCACCTGCCGCACCCGCCGCACCGCGCGCCGCCCCGGCGTCTCCGCCGCCCGCGACACCCTCGCGTCCCTCGCGGCATGAAGAGGTGCTCGACTGGTTCTCGCTCGCCGAGCCGCCTGCGCGCGACGACGCCGCCACCCGGGCCCTGCCCGTCATCGGCGACCCGGGCCGCGCTCCTGAGCCCGTGCAGCTCGACCGCTCGCCCGCCCACCCGAGCGCTCCGTCCGAGCCGGCCCCGCCGGCGCCGTGGGGCGGGATCGGGGCGAGTGCCGCCGGAGCTGCGGGAGCCGCCGGAGCCGTGAGCGGCGCAGCCGCACTGCCGCCCGTCCAGTCGGGGCTGCCGAGCTGGACCCCGCCGTTCACCGTCGCACCGCCGGCGCCGACCGTGCGCCTGACCGAGGTCGAGCCGCCGGTCGGGAACGCTCCGGTCGCGCCCGCGGCAGCTCCGGCGCCGACGCAGCCCGCCGCGTTCGCGCCCGCACCGGTTCCCCCGGCCGTCGACGCGAACCCGGCACCGCCGGTCCAGCCGCCGACGGCGCCCTGGCAGTCCGCCCCGTCGAGCCCGACGTCATCCGTGTCGCCGACCCGGGTCGAGCAGACGGCGCCGGCGACGCCGCCCGGCCCCGTCACGCAGCCCGCATCCTTCGCGCTCACCTGGGGCGACCAGGAGCTCGAGTCCGAGGCTGCGCTCCGCGCCGCCTTCCAGCAGCTCTCCGAGAGCACGGCCTCGCTCGCTCTGCCGACGAACGAACCCGCCCCCACGGCTGCTCCGCAGGCGCCGGTCGCCGAGCCCGCCATGCCCGAGCCGGCCCCCGCCGAGCCGATCGCGCCGATCGACGAGGGGCCGTTCGCCGGCTTCTCCGCGCCTGCGGTGGCGCGCAGCTCGTTCACCCCGGTGGGCGGCATCCCGATCCAGCAGCCGCACCCGACCGCACCGCCCGAGGCGCCCGCCGGATGGGGCGAGGCGCCCGCGCCGCGCGCGGCGAGCTACGACGACGAGCTGTGGGCGGCGCTCAACGAGCCCGAGCCCACGAGCGGGTCCGCCCAGACGGCGGCGTTCGCGCCGTCGGCGCCGTCGGTGCCCGAGCCCTCGACCGGTCGGTTCCCGACGCTCGCCGCCGACCCGGCCGTTCCCGATACGTCGGGCCCGAGCGAGACCGTCGCCGCTGCCGAGACGCCGTCGTGGACGCCGGGTCGCGCCTGGACCGACTTCGCCGCCGCGCAGCCCGAGGCGCCGCTCGACCACCGACCGGTCGCGGAGCCCGAACCGTTCGCCCCCGCCCCCGCCGAGCCGTTCGAGTACCGCTCGTCGACGCCCGCGCCCGAGTCTGCGGCCGAGTCCGCCGCGCCCGAGTACCGGGCGGCGGCGTCCGCCGCGCCCGAGTCCGCCGCGCCCGAGTACCCGACGCCCGAGTACCCCGCGCCCGCGCCGGTCGAGACCGCCTCGGAGGGCTTCGGGTTCGCCGAGCCCGCTCCGACCGAGCACGCGGAGCCCGTCGAGCCCGCGCCGCGACGTGCCAGCCGGTTCGACGCGTTCGCCGACGAGCTCGCGTGGACCCCGCGTGCCGAGCGGCGCCTCGCCGCCGAAGCGCCCGAAGCGCCCGAAGCGCCGTCGGCGTTCCACGACCAGGGCGTCGAGGCATCCGGTCCTGCGACCGCGGCGCTGCCCGCGATGCCCGAGCAGGAGCGCCCGACCGAGGCAATGCTCGCGGCGCCCCGCGCGCCGTTCCCCGCCTTCGCCGCAGCGGAGCCCCGCCCCGAGCCGGCGTTCGGCGGCGTCCCGCCGGTCGACGATCTGCTCGCCGCGCTCGGCGGGGGAGCGGTGGCACCCGCGGCTGACGCGGCACCCGCTGCGTTCACGGGCCTCGCGGCCGGCGCCGCGGCCCAGCCCGCGCCCGCCGACACTGACGGCTTCGATCGGCTCGGGCTCGCCTTCGGAGACGACGATGCCGGCCACGGTCTCGTCGGCGACGTCGACGCGGAGCCGGTGCATCCTGGGCCGTCGTACTCGGCCGACCGTCGGCTCGACGACGTGCACCACGCCGAGCCCGCATACGTCGAGTTCGACGACGACGACGTCGACGACGAGTTCGACGACGCCCGCGAGGAGCCCGGCTACGTCTGGAACCTCCAGCCCGACCCGAACGCAGAAGACCCGCGTGCCGAGTCGCCCGGTTCGGTGTCGGCGATTCTCGCGGGGAGCGCGCCGACCGGCGGCACGCCCGCCGTCGACCTCGAGCAGCCCATGAGCAGCGGCCTCGGCTCGCTCGTGCGGATCGCCCGCGAGCCCGAGCCCGAGCACGAGCCCGAGCCCGAACTCGAGCCGGCTCACGACCTCGCCGCCGAGCACGCCGAGGAGTTCGCGCCTGACGATCAGTTCTTCGACGCCCTCGCACCGCGTACCGCGGCATTCGAGACGTTCGACGAGGGGCAGCACGAGTCCGGCGCCGAGCCGTTCCCGGCTGCGACCGACCCCTGGTCGGCGAACGCCGTCGACGACGACCCCTTCGACGCGCGGCTCGAGTCGGCCGACCGTGCCGACGACGGGCTCGCGGCGCTCTTCGGCAGCGTCACGGCGACCGGTCCGCTCCGACTCATCGATCCGTCGATGGGGCGACCGGCCGAGGCGTATCCGGCGACGGCGCTGCTGCAGACGGATGCGACCGCGCAGCTCTTCGCCGCTGGCGCTGGCGCTGGCGCCGGAACCGGCGGAGGCGCGGGCACCGGCGCGACCGGTGGATTCGGCACGGGAGCGACCGGCGGCTTCGCCGGCGGCGGCCAGGGCGCCCGCGGGTCATCCGGCTCGAATCCCGGCTCCGGCGGCTCGGGTGCCGGAGGCTCCGGGGGTGGCCCCTCGGGCGGCACCGGTGGCGGCACCGGCGGCACCGGCAAGGGCGGCATCCGGCCGCTCGTCTGGATCGCGGGCGGCCTCGTCGCCGTCCTCGTGCTCGCCGGGTTGTTCTTCCTCGGCACGATGTTCACGAAGGGCAGCAGCGCCGATGCGCCGAGCGGCTCCCCGTCGGCCAGTGCGAGCGAGACGCCGCCCCCCGCGCCGACCGCGCCGCAGCCCGCGGGCGCTCACGCCTGGAACACCCTCTTCGGCGGCGAGTGCCTCGAACCCTTCACCGACGCCTGGCAGGAGGAGTACGCGGTCGTCGACTGCGCCACGCCGCACGCCGCGCAGCTCGTCTACCGCGGCACGCTGCCGGGCGACGCCGCTGCGCCCTACCCGGGCGAGGCCGAGCTGGCCACGCAGATGAACCTCCTGTGCACGGCGCCCGGCGTCATCGACGTGGCCGCGGTCTCGGGCATGGAGGACCTGCAGGTCCAGGCCTCCTACCCGGCCGAGGCCGCCCAATGGGACGCCGGTGCGCGCGACTACTATTGCTTCGCCAACCGTTCGGGCGGCGAGCCGCTGACCGCGAGCATCGCGGGCCCCGGGCCGGCGGCCTGACTTGGCGCGCGGCGCCCGCGTCGTCGTCGTCGGCTCCCTGAACGTCGACGCCACGAGCTACGTCGAGCGGTTCCCGGCACCCGGCGAGACGGTGACGTCTCGCGCCTTCCGCACGGCGCTCGGCGGCAAGGGCGCGAACCAGGCGGTCGCCGCCCACCTGGCCGGCGCCGAGGTCGACCTCGTCGCGCGGCTCGGCGACGACGCGAACGCCGCGCTCGCGCTCGGCGTACTCGAGCGCCTCGGTCTCGCGACCGCAGGCATCGGGCAGGTCGCGGATGCCCCGACCGGCGTCGCGCAGATCACGGTCGCCGATTCGGGCGAGAACACGGTCATCGTCACGGGCGGGGCGAACCTGGCGCTCGACCCCGAGTCGCTCGACACCGAGCGTGAACGCCTCGCATCGGCCGCCCTCGTGCTCAGCCAGGGTGAGCTCCCGATCGCGACGATCGAGCGGTTGGTCGAGCACTGCGCGGCGCTCGGAGTGCGCCTCGTCGTGAACCTCGCGCCGCCCGTCGCGGTCTCCGCCGCAGCACTCGCGGTGTGCGATCCGCTCGTCGTCAACGAGCACGAGGCCCGGGCGATCGGCATCGGCGCGGAGGTCGCGGCCGGCGCCCCGCTCGACGAGTGGCGCCCGCACGCGGCATCCGCGGTCGGCCGGGTCGCGCGCTCGGTGGTCGTGACGCTCGGTGCGGCGGGTGCGGTCGGGGCGTCTCCCGAGGGCGATTGGGCCGAGCCTGCGCCCGAGGTCGTCGCCGTCGACACGACCGGAGCCGGTGACTGCTTCACGGGCACGCTCGCGGCGTTCCTCGCCGAGGGTCGCGGTCTCGCCGAGTCGATGCGCATCGCCGTCGCCGCCGGTGCCCTCGCCGTGCAGGCGCGCGGCACGGTCGACTCGTACGCCCCCCGTGCGACGGTGCTCGCCGCCGCAGCGCTCGACGACGAAGGAGCCCCGCTCGCATGACCCTGCCCGTGATCGTCGACTGCGACCCCGGACACGACGACGTCTTCGCCCTGTGGCTCGCCGCGGGGCATCCGGCCCTCGATCTTCGCGCCGTGAGCACCGTGGGCGGCAACGTCGCCCTCGAGCACACGAGCCGCAACGCGCGCATCGCGCTGACCGTCGCCGGCGTCACGGGGGTGCCGGTCGCGGCGGGCGCCGCCGCGCCGCTCGTGCGCGAGCTCGAGACCGCCGAGTGGATCCACGGCGAGAACGGGCTCGGCGGGCCCGAGCTGCCCGAGGCGACGGTGCCGCTCGAGGCGCGCGGGGCGACCGAGCTCATCGCCGACACGCTGCTGGCGGCTGAGGAGCCGGTCGCGATCATCGCGACGGGCCCGCTCACGAACGTGGCGATCCTGCTGCGGGACCGGCCCGAACTGGCCCCGCGCATCGCCAGGATCGTCTGGATGGGCGGCTCGACCGAGCGCGGCAACGCCACTCCGTACGCCGAGTTCAACGCCTGGGTCGACCCCGACGCGCTCGACCTCGTGGTGCGCAGCGGCGTCGACTTCACGATGGTCGGGCTGAACGTCACCCATCGGGCGCTCGTGACGCAGGCGGTGCGCGACCGCCTCGCGGCGACCGGCACCCGCACCGCCGCGTTCGGCGAGGAACTGCTCGAGTTCTTCTGCCGCACCAACGACGAGGTCTTCGGCATGCCCGACGGCCCGTTGCACGATCCGGTCGCCGTCGCGGTGCTCGTCGCCCCCGAGGTCGTGACGCTTCGCCGCACCCGCCTCGACGTCGAACTCGCCGGCACCGAGACGCTCGGTGCCACGAGCGTCGACTTCGACGGGATGCTCCGGCGCGAGCCGAATGCGCAGGTCGCCGTGGATCTCGACGTCGAGCGGTTCTGGGGCCTCGTCGAGACCGCCGTGGCGAACCTCGCCTGACGCGGCGCACCGCGCGGAGGGGCCTCGGCGCGGGTAGCCTCAGGAGGGTGACCGCACCTGCCGGGGCCGGAGCCGCCCGCGACGAGCTGGCCGCGCTCGCACGCGACGCGGGGCTCTTCGCCGACTGGCCCGACGACGAGCGGTTCGGCGACGTCGAACTGCGCGACGCCGCCGTGCTGGTGCTCTTCGGGGTGCTCGACGAACTGCCGAGCGATCACGAAGCGCACGATCGCGCCGTGCCGCGCGACCTCGACGTGCTGCTGCTCGCCCGGGCGGAGACGCTGCGCTCGCACGCGGGGCAGGTCGCGTTCCCGGGTGGTCGGGTCGATCCCGATGATCGTGGGCCGATCGACGCGGCACTCCGCGAGGCGCGCGAGGAGACCGGGCTCGACAGCGACGGCGTCGAGGTGCTCGGCGCCCTGCCGTCGATCCCGGTGCCGTACTCGGGGCACCTCGTGACGCCGGTGCTCGGGTGGTGGCGGGCGCAATCACCGGTCGGGGTGGTCGACGTCGGCGAGTCGTCGGCGGTGTTCCGAACCCCGGTCGCCGACCTCGTGAACCCGGCGAACCGTTACACGACCGTGGCCCGCAGAGCCGGGCAGGAGTGGCGCGGGCCGGGGTTCCTGCCGACGGTCGCCGGCCAGCAGCACCTCGTGTGGGGGTTCACGGGGCTCGTGCTCGACCGCATGCTCGACCGGCTCGGCTGGGCCGAGCCGTGGGATCCGGAGCACGAGTTCGAGCTCACGCCCTGAGCTCGGCAGCTGCACGTAGACCCGGAGGACTTCGACGGGGAGGGCATCGTGGACTGGACCGGGTGGGTGTTCATCGGCGTCGTGGTCGTGGCGTGGGTCGTCACGCAGTGGGCGTTCTCGCTCCGGCGCGGCTCGGAGAAGATCCGCGGGCGCAACCGCGACGCCGCCGAGGGCATGCTCGACGTCGAGCGCGACAAGGCGCGCGGCACCTTCTGGTCGACGTTCGGCAACTGAACCTCGCGCAGGCCGCGTGCGTCGGCGGCGCACTCAGGCGAGCGAACGGATGACGCCGGCGAGCCGTGCCACGGCGTCGTCGACCAGCGCGTCCGAGAGGTTGCCGTATCCGACGACGAGCGCCTCGGGCGAGGCCTGCGCGCCGGTCGCCCGGTAGCGAGCGAGGTCCGAGACGGCGATGCCCGACTCGGCCGCCGCCACGACGACCTCGCTCGCCCGAACGTTCGGCGGCAGCGCGAGCACCGCGTGCATGCCCGCGGCGATGCCCGTCACCTCGAGCTCTGGCAGCTCGCGGGCGAGCGCGGCGAGCAGCGCCGCGCGGCGGCGCTTGAACCGGCCGCGCGCAGCCCGGAGGTGCCGTTCGAGATCGCCCGACTCGATGAACCGCGCGAGCGCCGTCTGCTCGAGCGTCGAGGGGCGTGGTCGTTCGGCGAGACGCACTCGCTCCCGCAGTCCTGCGGGCGCGAGCGCCCAGCCGAGCCCGTACGCCTGTGCCATCGACTTCGAGAGCGAGCCCACGAGCACGATCCGTTCGGGCGCGAGGCTCTGCAGGGCGGCGATCGGGCGCCGGTCGTAGCGGAACTCGGCGTCGTAGTCGTCCTCGATGAGCACGCCGTCGCGCTCGGCCACCCAGCGCACGATCGCGTCGCGGCGGGCCGGTGAGAGCGCCGCGCCGAGCGGGAACTGGTGCGCCGGCGTGATGAGCGCGGCGCGGGCGCCCGTCCGCGCCGCGGCGGCGACGAGCCGGTCGACGTCGATCCCGTCGCGGTCGACCGGCACAGGCACGGGCGTGAGCCCGGCCGCGGCGGCGACCTCGCGCAGGCGCGACCAGCTCGGGTCCTCGACGAGGATCGATCGGTGCCCTGCAGCGCGGAGCCCGGCGACCACCGCGGTCATGCCATCGGTCGCGCCGTGCGTGATCACGACGTCGTCGGGCGCGGCGACGGCGCGGCGCGAACGCGCGAGGTAGTCGGCGACCGCGGTGCGGGCGCTCGGATGCCCCAGCCGATCGACGACCGAGAACTCGGCGTCGGGCAGCACCTCCAGGGCATGGCGCACGGCCGCCGCCCATCGCGCGCGCGGCGCGTGCCGCAGGTCGGCCACCCCCGGCCCGAGATCGAAGGGCGGTCGCCGGTACTCGGGGCGCAGCCCAGAACCCTTCGCTGCTTCTGCAGGAGAATGGGCGCCATGGTCTGCTGTGGGCGCGCCTCGCGTCAGATCTCCTGCAGAAGCAACGGTGGCGGGCACGCGCGTGCCCGAGCCGACCGTCGCCTCGAGGAAGCCCTCGGCGACGAGCTGCCCGTAGGCCTCGGTGACGACCCAGCGCGAGACCCCGAGCGTCTCGGCGAGACCCCGGCTCGGCGGCAGAGCTGCACCGGCCGGGGCGCGCCCGCTCGTGACGGCGTCGCGGATGGCGCCCTCGAGCCGATCGCGCAGTGGCGCGGGCCCCGTGCCGAGATCGATGAGGGTCTCCCAGGCGAGGGCGGGGCCCGGTGCGGGGCGGGATCGTGGCATCCGGTCTCTCGATTGGTCTGGTCAACGGCGTCGTGATTGGAGTGTATGCCCGAACCGATCGATTCCTACGCTGGACGACGTCACCCACACCAACGGAGGAACATCCCATGCGATACCGCACGATCGGCAACGGCCGCACGAGCTTCGACGTCTCGACGATCTGCCTCGGCACCATGCAGATGGGCACCAAGATCGACGAGGCGACCTCGTTCGCGATCCTCGACCGCTTCGTCGAGGCCGGCGGTACCTTCGTCGACACCGCGAACAACTACAGCTTCTGGGACGGCGGCTACGGCCGCGACAGCGAGGACCTCCTCGGCCGCTGGCTGAAGTCGCGCGGTGTGCGCGACCGGCTGCGCATCGCCACGAAGCTCGGCGCCGCCAAGGCCGACCCGGCGCTGCCGCTCTCGAACACGCCGCCGACGAACTTCCAGGGGCTCGGCGCGGCGACGATCGACTGGGAGGCCCGCGAGAGCGCGAAGCACCTCGGGGTCGACCACCTCGACGTCGTCTACGGGCACGTCGACGACCTCGAGACCCCGCTCGCCGAGACCGTCGGCGCCTTCGGCGCCCTGCAGGAGGAGGGGCTCATCGGCGTGGCCGGCATCTCGAACGTCGCCCTCTGGCGCATCGTCGAGGCGCGCGAGGAGGCGATCCGCCAGGGCATCGCGCCCTACGGACTCGTGCAGCAGCAGTACAGCTACGTCTACCCCGCGCCGAAGCTCGGCCGGCAGAACTTCGTGACGCCCGAGCTGCTCTCGTATGCGGCATCCACGGGGGTCGACGGCCGCCCGCCACTCGCCGTGACCGCGTACTCGCCGCTGCACCAGGGTGCGTTCACGCGGAACGACAAGAAGCTCTGGGGCGGCGTCAACCACCCGACGACGCACGCGCGCATCGCGCTGCTGCGCGAGGTCGCCCGCGACCTCGGCGCGACGCCGAACCAGGTCGCACTCGCCTGGCTCCTCGGCCGCGAGGTGCCCGTCATCCCCGTGGCGGGGCCGTCGAGCGTCGCCCAGCTCGAGGAGGTGCTCGGCGCCGCCGAGCTCGACCTCGACCCCGAGGTGCGGGCGCGGCTCGACGCCGACCCCGAGGAGGCGCCGCTCGCGGCGTAGCCGCGAGGCCGGGGTCGGGCGGGTGGCGTCAGTCGCGCCGCTCGACCCCGTCGGCGTCGGGCGCGTCGCTGATGACCTCGACGAACGCGTCGACCGACTCGAACTCGATCACCTCGGCGTCCACCTCGTCGTCGTCGAGCTCGTCCTCGTCGGTCTCGGCGACGCTCAGCACCTCGATCTCGAGGTCCTCGTCGAGCTGCGCATAGATCACGAGGCCGGCGTACTGCGTCGGCGCCTCGTAGACGAGCACGAGCGTGGCGTCGCTCGACACGATCGCACCCTGCAGCTCGAGCTCGTCGGCGAGCTCGGTGTAGTCGTCGTCGGTCGCGGCCTGCTCGCCGCCCTCGAACTCCGAGTCGACGAGTTCGCGGACGATCTCCTGCTCGAGTCGGTCGAGCGACTCGGCCGTGAGCGGGGTGAGCGCGCGCTGCGCGGTGGCGAGCATCACCGCCTGCTCGAGCTCCTCGCCGTCGTCGAGGGCGAAGAGCACCGCGACCTGGCGATCGCCGGGCAGGGAGACGACGGCACTGAGTTCGCCGTCGTCGTCGAGGTCGATGTCGGTGAGTTCGATCATGATGGTGCCCTTCGGGAGATGCGGTTCGGAGACGGCTGCGGTCAGAGTTCGGTCTCGGCCTGTTCGCCGACCAGGTCGGCGACGCCCGACAGGATCTCGTCGGGCCGGAACGGGTACTTCTCGATCTCGGCCTGGTCGCTGATGCCCGTGAGCACGAGCACGGTGTGCAGGCCGGCCTCGATGCCGGCGACGATGTCGGTGTCCATGCGGTCGCCGATCATCGCGGTGTTCTCGGAGTGCGCGCCGATCTTGTTCAGCGCCGAGCGGAACATCATCGGGTTCGGCTTGCCGACCACGTACGGCTCCTTGCCGGTCGCCTTCGTGATGAGCGCCGCGATCGCCCCGGTCGCGGGGAGCGGACCGTCGGCGCTCGGGCCCGTGGCATCCGGATTCGTGACGATGAAGCGCGCCCCCCGGTCGATCAGGCGGATCGCCTTGGTGATCGCCTCGAAGGAGTAGTTGCGGGTCTCGCCGACGACGACGAAGTCGGGGTTCGTCTCGGTCATGATGTAGCCCGCATCGTGCAGTGCGGTGAGGATGCCGGCCTCGCCGATCACGAATGCCGAGCCGCCGGGCAGCTGCTGCTTGAGGAAGTCGGCGGTCGCGAGCGCCGAGGTCCAGATGCGGTCCTCGGGCACGTTGAGCCCGCTCGAACGCAGGCGTGCCGAGAGATCGCGCGCCGTGAAGATCGAGTTGTTCGTGAGCACGAGGTACGGGGTGCCCGCGTCCTCCCACTGCTGCAGCAGCTCGGCGGCGCCCGGCAGGGCGTGGTTCTCGTGCACGAGCACGCCGTCCATGTCGGTCAGCCAGCACTCGACTTCGTCACGTCGTCCCATGGGTCAAGCCTAGGCCGCGCGTGTCACCGTGCGATGACGGCGAGGTGACGAGCGGATGCCCCGCTGCGACCCCGTGGTCTCGAGACGCGCTTCGCGCTACTCCACCGACGGGTCGGACGCGAGCGCCGCGATCACGTCGGCGACGAGCTGCACCTCGCTCGGCTCGTCGTCGACCTCGGGCGTGAAGCCCATGCGCACGACCACGAGGTCTTCCGACGGCACGACGATGACCTTCTGACCGTCGTGGCCCGAGGCGTAGAAGGTGTCTTCGGGCAGCTCGGGCCAGCGCAGGCTGCCGTCGGCGAGCACGTTGACGCGCCAGCCCATGCCGTACCCGGGGTCGTCGGTCGCGTCGACCGGCAGCACCTCGAGGCTCTCGGCCATCCAGTCGGCCGGCAGCAGCTGCTCGCCGTTCCACTCGCCGTTCTGCAGCGCGAACTGGCCGATCGCGGCCCAGTCGCGCGGCGTCGCCCAGAGGTACGAGGAACACACGGGCGTGCCGGCCGCGTCGGGCTCGAATGTCGCCGACGAGAGTCCGAGCGCGCCGAGCAGCGTCTGCCGCGGCAGGTCGGCGCCGAGACCGGTGCGTTCGGCGAGGATCGAGCAGAGCAGCGTCGTCGAGCCGCTCGAGTACTCCTGCACGGTGCCGGGCGTGCTCTCGAGGGGCAGGCCCGCGACGTAGCCGGCCATGTCGCCCTCGTTGTAGAGCATCTGCGTGATCGGGGTGCCGAGGTCGTACGTCTCGTCCCACTCGAGGCCGCTCGTCATGCGCAGCAGCTGCTCGACGGTGATGTCGGCGCGCTCGTCGCTCCACTCGGGGCGCAGGCCCGCGTCGTCGAGGGAGATCTCGCCCTGCTGCGCGAGCATGCCGGCGATGAGGCTCGTCGCACTCTTCGACATCGACCAGCCGAGCTGCGGGGTCTCGGCGTCGAAGCCGTGGGCGTAGCGCTCTGCGACGAGTTCGCCGCCCTTCGCGACGACCACGCCGCGGGTGCCGAGCGCTGCGGCGTCGGCTTCGGAGAGCTCGTCGCCGAACGCGGCCGCGAGGGCGGCGTCGAGTTCGTCGGACGGCGCGGGCGCCGCGGCATCCACGAACGGGTTGCCCTCGCTCGTCACCGTCGACGCCTCGCCGAACTCGGGGGCGTCGTCTGCGAGCGTGCAGCCGAAACCGGGCGTGAACCAGGCCTTCTGGGCGGCGAGCAGGCCGAGCAGCGACCCGGTCGTCACGGCCTGCTCGCGGTCGACGTCGACCTGGAGGTAGGGCACGAGCGGGTTCGACGGCAGATCGCTCGCGGGATCGTCGCGACCGGCCACCTCGGTCACGGCGCAGGCGTTGTGCGCCGCGTAGCCCGTGCCGGTGCGCAGCATCGGACGCTGCCACCAGTAGACGGCGACGGCACCCGCCACGAGAACGAGCACGACGACGAGGAGGACGACCAGTGTCCTGCGGAGAATGCGCACGGCGGGATGCTAACAGCCGCCGCACCCGTTTTCGTTCATCAACTGGGGAAATCCACGGCGGAACCGCTCGATCGATGTGCACCTTCGACGACGGCTGTGCGACGGTCGGTCGTGGCCGATGTGCGCTCAGTCGCGAACCGCGGCGACGGACTCGATCTCGACGAGCTGGCCCTCGTATCCGAGCACGGTCACCCCGAGCAGCGTGCTCGGCACGTCGTGCGCTCCGAATGCGTCGTGGACGACGTCCCACGCCGTGCCGAGGTCGGCTCGATCGGTCGACGCGACGAGCACCCGGGTGCTGATGACGTCGCTCAGCTCGGCACCCGCGTCGGCGAGGGCTGCGCGCAGGTTCTCGACGCACTTCGCCGCCTGGGTGGCGATGTCGCCGAGCCCGGCGGTGGAGCCGTCCTCATTCAGCGGGCACGCGCCCGCGAGGAACACGAGCCGTGCATCGGTCGGCGCGGTCGCCGCGTACGCGTACGGCGCGGCGCAGAGCGATGCGGAGCGGATGAGGGTGACCTCGGTCATTCGTTCTCCTCGGCATGGATGGCGGAGCGACGCGGCGGGCGGGCCGTCGTCAGCCCGTCACCCAGATCTCGGCCGCCGCCTCGGCGGTCAGTTCGATCGGGGATGCCTCAGCCGCCGCATCGCCGCCGCCGTCGAGGTCGTCGTCGTGCGGGGCCAGCCTGATGAGCACGCGCTCGCCGGAGGCATCGGGGTTCTCGACCTCGATGCCGACGCCGGGCGCGATGCCGGCCGCGGCGAGGGCGCGGAGCCCCTCGGGGTCGCGGTCGCTGATGCGCAGCACCCGGCCGGCGTGGCCTGCGGGCGCCCCGTCGAGGCGCAGGAACGGCTCGACCTGGATCGTGCCGTCGGCCGCGGGGATGGCATCGCCGTGCGGGTCGCGCGACGGTCGGCCGAGCCGCAGGTCGATCTGCTCGAGCAGCCGATCGCTCAGCGCGTGCTCGAGCACCTCGGCCTCGTCGTGCACCTCGTCCCAGCCGTAGCCCATCTCGCGCACGAGCCAGGTCTCGATGAGCCGGTGCCGGCGCACCACGGCGATCGCGCGCTCACGACCTTCGTCGGTGAGCCGCAGCGGACCGTACGGCACGTGCGCGACGAGGCCCTGCGCGGCCATCTTCTTCACCATCTCGGTGACGCTCGACGGCGCGACGCCGAGCTTGCCCGCGAGCTGCGAGGGCGTGATGGGGTCGGGCTGCCACTCGGTGTGGGAGTACACCGTCTTGAGGTAGTCCTCGATCGCGGGGTTCTTGCTGGCTGGCATCGGATCCAGCCTAGCGACGCTCGTGCCGTGAGCTCCGTGCCCGCGCGCGCGGCTTCGCGCCCTTTCGCGCGGTAGCGCGGGCCGACGAGATGGATGCCTCGGGCGGCGCCGCTCAGACGCGGGCGAGCCGCTCGATGTCCTCGAGGAACGCGTCGGCGGTCTCGGCCGACACCGTCGTGCGGGTTCCGGCGATGGCCTCGAGGTAGTCGGCCGTGCTCGGGCCGGCGGGTTCGGATGCCACGTCCGACGCGTCGCTCGAGGCATCCGCGCCCGCCGCGCCGTCGCGCACCGCCGTCTCGAACGCCCGCTGCGAGGCGCTGCGCGCGGCGAACTCGATGTCGGCGGGGGAGAACCCGGCGGTGCGTTCGACGAGCAGGTCGAGGTCGACGGCGTCGGCCACCTGCTCGGGCACGTAGCGCTGCCAGATCGCGTGCCTGGCCGCCTCGTCGGGCAGCCCGATCGGGATCACGTAGTCGAACCGGCCGTGCCGGAGGAAGGCGCTGTCGAGCGCCCGGATGAAGTTCGTCGCGCACACGAGCAGGCGCCCCGGCTGCTCGCGGAACGCGGGGATGATCTTCAGCAGCTCGTTCGTGACGCCCTGCAACGGCGACGGCGGCTCGCCCGAGCGCTGCGCCGCGATCTCCTCGACCTCGTCGATGAACACCACCGCGTGCTCGAGCTCGGAGATCTTCGTGAACGTGTCGCGCAGCGCCCCCGCGAGCCCGCCGGGGTCGGCGGCGAGCCGAGAGGGGAACACCTCGACGAACGACCACTCGAGCCGCGAGGCGATCGCCTTCGCGAACGTCGTCTTGCCCGTGCCGGGCGGACCGAACAGCACGACCGCCCGCGGAGGCACCACGCCGTAGCGCTCGGCGAGGTCGGGCTCGGCGAGCGGCAGCACGAGGCGCTGCTCGAGGATCTCCTTCTCGCGGCGCATGCCCGCCACCGACTCCCAGAGGGTGCGCGGCAGCAGGCGCCCGCCGAGCTCGGCGAGCGAGCTCAGCTCCTGCCGCTGCACGGGGATGCGGCGCTCGAAGTAGCGCAGCTGGTGCTTGAGCTCGAAGCCCTGGTTGGCGAAGGCGTCGACCCGGCTCTCGTTCTCGGGAATGAGCGCAGAGAGCTTCGTGAGTCCGTGCGGCGCCATGCGCTTCTCGAGCGCGGCGAGCATCGCCGAGCCGATGCCGCGGTGGCGCCAGTCGTCGGCGATCGCGAAGAAGACGACCCAGCCCTGATCGTGCGCGGCACGGCCGACGGCGGCGCCGATGATCTCGTCGCCGTGCACCGCGACGACCGCGTGGTCCTTCTGGCAGGAGGCGATCACCTCGCTGAGGTCGTAGACGGGCTCGTGCGACGACTGCCGCTGCGCCTCCCAGAGGTGCAGGATGCCGTCGAGGTCGTCGTTGTGGAACTCGCGCAGCCGCCAGCCGGTCATGATGTCCTCCATCCGTGGGTTCCAGCAGCGTAGGTGAGCACCCGGGCGCGGACGGTCTGTGTGACGTCCTCCGCGGACGAAACTCTCGCGAGTGTTGCCCTGACGGAAAGATCTGCGGCAGTTCTGCGAGGGTGCGACGTCACGCCCCGGTGAACACCAGCCAGAGCAGCACGCCGTTGAGTGCGATGAGGAACACCGAGGCGGCGACCCCCGCCGCGGTCGTCGACCAGTGGTTGCGCCAGCGGCCGAGCACGCCCGCCTTCGCCGTCAGCGCGACGAGCGGAATGAGCGCGAAGGGGATGCCGAACGAGAGCACCACCTGGCTGAGCACGAGCGAGAGCGTCGGGTCGAAGCCGAGCCAGAGGATGACGAGGGCGGGCACGAGCGTGACGAGGCGGCGCAGGATGAGCGGCACCCGCACGTGCAGCAGCCCGTACATGATCTCGGCGCCGGCGTACGCGCCGACCGAGGTCGAGGCGAGCCCCGAGGCGAGGAGGCCGACGGCGAAGAGCGTCGCGATGGCCGGGCCGAGCGCGGTGCCGAGCGCGGCGTACGCGCCTTCGAGACTGTCGGTGCCCTCGACGCCCGCGAGGTTCACGGCGGCGAGCAGCAGGATGCAGAGGTTGACCGTGCCGGCGATCGCCATCGCGATCGAGACGTCCCAGCGGGTGGCCCGCACGAGCACGTCGGTCGGCACGGCGGTCGCGGTGCCCGGCGCGAGTTCGGGTGCGGCGTCGGTGCCGCGGCGGATGCCGAAGCCGTGCCAGGCGGTCGGCCGCACCGTGGGGGCACCGCCGAGCGGCGCGCCCGTACGGCCAGCCTGCCCCGCCTGCTCGCCGCGTCGCGTCGCGAAACGGTCGCGAGAGAGCGCCGAGTGCGCGTAGATCGCGTGCGGCATGATCGTCGCACCGAGAATGGATGCCGCGAGCAGCACCGAGTTCGCGTCGGCGAAGCGCGGCACGAGCCCGCCGAGGAGCCCGGCCGGGTCGGGAGGCGCGACGAAGACGCCGACGGTGAACCCGATCGCGATGATCGCCAGCAGGCCGATGATGACGAACTCGAAGGTGCGCGGGCCGCGCCGCGACTGCAGCACGAGCAGCGCGATCGAGACGGCGCCCGTGATGAGGCCGCCCCAGATCAGCGGCACCCCGAACAGCAGGTTGAGGGCGACGGCGCCGCCGATGACCTCGGCGAGGTCCGTCGCCATGGCGACGAGCTCGGCCTGCAGCCAGTAGGCGCGGCGGCCCCAGCGGTTGCGGATGCGCCCGCCGAGGACCTCGGGGAGGCTGCGGCCCGTGACGATGCCGAGCTTCGCCGACAGGTACTGGATGAGCCACGCCATCACGTTGCCGAGCACGACGACCCAGACGAGCAGGTACCCGTACTGGGCGCCCGCGGTCATGTTGCTCGCGACGTTGCCGGGGTCGAGGTAGGCGACGCCCGCGACGAGCGCGGGGCCGATCAGCCAGGCGACGCGCGGCACGGAGGGGTCGCGCGATCGCCGACCGGCGGTATCGCTCGTGTTCGGGGCGGGAGCGGGGGTGTCGATCTCGTCGTCGAGCGTTTTCGGCATACCGAAAACCTATCAATATTTCGGTACACCGAAAAGGCGTCATCGCGTATCGTTGAGCAAGGGAGCAAGATGCGAGGTCGAATATTCGGGCGAACCCGCTCGCGGTCCGAAGCGGCGTCGCCCGGAGCGGACGACGATCCTTACGCGCTCTACCTTCGCTGGGTCGAGGCCGGCCGCCCGCCGCTCGAAGAGGCCGAGCCGGTTGGGCGACTCGGCTTCGCAGGCGACCCTGACGACCTCGCGATGGACGACGAGGCGGTCGACGACCCGGCCACGGATGCGCCGCGCGCGACGCCGAGTGCGGGGCACGTCAACGCCACCGGCGCCGCCGCCGCGATCACGCCGCCCCGGCGCGTGTTCTGGCCATTCCGCCGGCGCTGACGCCGCCGACCGCCGACACCTGGCCGAGACCGACGGCCGACCCCACGCCCGGGACGTGCACGGGTAGCGTTGAGGGGTGAGTGACGAGGTCGGCCCCGAGGCATCCGAACCCGAGGCGACCCTGCCGCAGCACGGCGTCGGGCCGTGGCCCGGCGGCGAGGCCGAGTGGCCCGACGACCCCCGCTACGACCCCGAACTGCTCGAGCACGGTGACACCCGCAACGTCATCGACCGCTACCGGTACTGGCGCATGGAGGCGATCGTCGCCGACCTCGACGAGCGCCGGCACGGCTTCCACGTCGCGATCGAGAACTGGCAGCACGACATGAACATCGGCTCGATCGTGCGCAGCGCGAACGCCTTCGCGGCCGACACCGTGCACATCATCGGGCGACGTCGGTGGAACAAGCGCGGCGCGATGGTCACCGATCGCTACCAGCACGTGCAGTACCACGAGGATGTCGCGGCGTTCGCCCGCTGGGCGCGCGAGGCATCCCTGCCCGTGATCGCCCTCGACAACCTCGAGGGCGCGGTGCCGATCGAGGCGTTCGCCTGGCCCGAGCGGTGCGTGCTGCTCTTCGGCCAGGAGGGGCCCGGGCTCTCGCCCGAGGCGGCCGCCGCCGCCGATGCCCTCGTCGAGATCACCCAGTTCGGCTCGACGCGCTCGCTCAACGCGAGCGCGGCGGCGGCGATCGCGATGCACTCGTGGATCCTGAGCCACGCGACCCCCGAGTAGCGTGGCGGCATGAGCGATCACGCCCGCGGCATCCCCGTGACCACCGTCGACGAGCTCGAGGCGATCGTCGGCGCGCCGCTGCCGACCGCCGCGAACAAGACGCGCGACCGCCTGCACGAGGTCGACGTCGCCTGGCTCGCCGCAGCTCCGCTCGCCTTCGTCGCGACGAGCGACGCGGAGGGCGATCTCGACGTCTCGCCCAAGGGCGACCCCGCCGGTTTCGCCGTCGTGCTCGACGACCGCACGATCGCGATCCCAGAGCGCGCGGGCAACCGCAGGGTCGACGGATTCCACAACCTGCTGCGCAACCCGCACGTCGGGCTGCTCTTCGTGATCCCGGGCCGCGGCGACACCCTGCGCATCAACGGCCGCGCGACGATCGTGCGCGACGCCCCGTTCTTCGACGACCGGGTCGTGCGCGGCAACCGACCGCTGCTCGCGATCGTGGTCGACATCGATGAGGTCTTCTTCCACTGCTCGAAGGCGTTCCTGCGCGCGCAGGCCTGGCAGCCCGAGACGTGGACCCCCGACGCCGCACCGCGTCGGGCGCTCATCTCGAAGGCCGTCGAACGGCCGGGCGACTCGCTCGCGGAGCTCGACGCGCACTACGGCCCGAGCTACGCCGCGAACATCTACGGTTGAGCCCGTGACGGTCATCGACAACGCGATCTACGTCGGCGGTCGGCGGGCCGCCTCGCCCGCCGTGCTCGCCGAGACCTTCGAGGCGCTCGAACAGCACGCAGGCGGCTTCGCCTGGATCGGCCTCTACCGGCCCGACGCCGCCGAGCTCGGCGTCGTCGCCGAGGAATTCGGCCTGCACGAGCTCGCGGTCGAGGATGCGCTCGCCGGCCACCAGCGGGCGAAGCTCGAGCGCTACGGAAACACCCGCTTCGTGGTGCTGCGACCCGCCCGCTACCTCGACGAGGACGAGCGGGTCGAGTTCGGTGAGGTGCACCTCTTCGTCGGCGGCGAGTTCGTGGTCGCGATCCGCCACGCCGAGAAGCCCGATCTCGGCCGCATCCGTGCCCGGCTCGAGGCCGAGCCCCCGCTGCTCGCCCGTGGGCCGATCGGGGTGCTCTACGCGGTCGTCGACCAGATCGTCGACGAGTACGCCCCCGTCGTCGCGGGCCTCGAGAACGACATCGACGAGATCGAGGAGCAGCTCTTCAGCGGCGATGCTGCGGTCGCGAAGCGCATCTACGACCTCTCGGGCGAGGTGATGGAGTTCCAGCGCGCGGTGAAGCCGCTGCGCGAGATGATCGAGACGATCCGCGATGAACTGCACGACGACCAGGGCGAGCCCGAGCTCGAGCTCCGGCGAGCATTCCGCGACGTGCTCGACCACGTCATCCGCATCACCGAGCGCGCCGAGGAGTACCGGCAGACCCTGCAGAACGCGCTCAGCGTGCACGCGACCCTCGTCGCGCAGCAGCAGAACGACGTCATGCAGGCGCTCACCGAGACGAGCGTCGCGCAGAGCGAGCAGACGAAGAAGATCTCGAGCTGGGCGGCGATCTTCTTCGCCCCGTCGCTCGTCGCCGGCATCTACGGCATGAACTTCCGGCACATGCCCGAGCTCGGTTGGGGCGCCGGCTACCCGTTCGCGCTCGTGCTCATGTTCGTCTCGGGGTTCATTCTGTACCTCATCTTCAAGTCGAAGCACTGGTTGTGATCGGGCGGATGTCCCGTGCCGGCCGCCGCGTCGGGCGAGAACGTGGCACGTGGCCCTTCCCGAGGCATCCGATGGCGATTAGCGTGGGGGCATGACCGAGATCACCGACGATCTGCCCGCCCGTCTGCTGCACGAGGAGCACGCCGGATGGCGTGCGATGGTCGAGGGGCGCGGAGGCGAGCACTACCAGCGTGCGATGACGCGCGACGCGCTCATGGTCGTCGAGGGCGCGGTGCTCGGCCGCGACGAGATCCTCGCGGCGTTCCGCAGCGCGCCCCCGTGGGACGGGTACGAGCTGCACGAGCCCGCCGTCATCCGCCTCGGCGACCGAGCCGGCGTCGTCGTCTACCGGGCGGTCGCGCGCCGCGGCGACGACACGGTGAACCTCCGAATGTCGACCACCTACCTCTACGACGACGGCGCCTGGCACGTCGCGGCGCACCAGCAGACCCCCGCCTGAGGCGTCCCCCGTTCCGGGGGTGGCGACGTGTGCCGTGCCCTGAGAGATCTGCGGATGCCACGTGGTCGCTGTACCCCGTTCTCGGGATTGCCGCTGGGCCCGCCCCGGTGTTGGCTGGGGGCTGTCATCGGGTCAGAGGGGAGACTCACCATGTCAACAGCACTCTCGCGCCGGCTCGTCGCCGGTGCAGCCGCCCTGCCGTTCCTCGCCGTGAGCGTGCTCGGCGCCGGCGTCGCGGCGAACGCGAGCGCGCCGGTCGGCGGCGACCACCGCGTGCCGTACTGCCACGCCACGCACAGCGCGAAGAACCCGTTCGTCTACATCGAGACCGACAAGCTCGCCGTCGTCAAGGCGCATGCCAAGCATCAGGACGAGGAGGACGTGTACCCGGGGTTCTGGTACGACGACCACGGCACGCCGACCTGGGTCGAGGGCCGCGGCGATCCCGACTTCGCCGAGAACGGCTGCGTCGAGGACGAGCGTCCGCCGCAGTGACGACGGCCGGCCGGGTCGCCCCGGTCGGCCGTCGTGAGGTTCGAGCGGTCTGCGGCCCGCTCAGTCGGTGCCGAGGTCGAACGCCGCGGCCTCGTTCGCCGCGTCGGTCGCCGCCTCGAGGTCGCTCTCGGCGGGACCCGCGAGGATCTCGGCCGCGCCGCCACCCGCCGCGAGGTCGCCGACGAGCGCCGCCGTCGCACCTCCCACGAGGTTGAGGTGGGCGTACTGCTCGAGACGGGCGCGCGAGTCGGCGATGTCGAGGTTGCGCATCGTGAGCTGCCCGATGCGGTCTTCGGGGCCGAACGCCTGGTCGCCGACCCGCTCCATCGAGAGCTTCTCGGGCTGGTAGCTGAGGGCCGGGCCCGTCGTGTTCATGATCGTGTAGTCGTCGCCGCGGCGGAGGCGCAGCGTGACCTCGCCCGTGACGGCCGACGCGACCCAGCGCACGATCGACTCGCGCAGCATGAGCGACTGCGGGTCGAGCCAGCGACCCTCGTACATGAGCCGACCGAGGCGGCGGCCCTCGTTGTGGTAGTTCGCGATGGTGTCTTCGTTGTGGATCGCGTTGACGAGACGCTCGTAGGCGATGTGCAGCAGCGCCATGCCCGGTGCCTCGTAGATGCCGCGCGACTTCGCCTCGATGATGCGGTTCTCGATCTGGTCGCTCATGCCGAGCCCGTGGCGGCCGCCGATGGCGTTCGCCTCGAGCACGAGCGCGACGGCGTCGTCGAAGCGCACGCCGTTGAGGGCGACGGGGCGGCCCTGCTCGAACGCGACCGTGACGTCTTCGGTGGGGATCTCGACCGACTCGTCCCAGAACTTGACGCCCATGATGGGTTCGACGGTGGTGATGCCGGCGTCGAGCTCCTCGAGCACCTTGGCTTCGTGCGTCGCGCCCCAGATGTTCGCGTCGGTCGAGTAGGCCTTCTCAGCGGAGGCGCGATACGGGAGGTCGCGCTGCTGCAGCCACTCGCTCATCTCGGCGCGGCCGCCGAGCTCGGTGACGAACTCGGCGTCGAGCCACGGCTTGTAGATGCGCAGGCGCGGGTTGGCCATGAGGCCGTAGCGGTAGAACCGCTCGATGTCGTTGCCCTTGTAGGTCGAGCCGTCGCCCCAGATGTCGACCCCGTCTTCGAGCATGGCGCGCACGAGCAGCGTGCCCGTGACGGCCCGGCCGAGCGGCGTCGTGTTGAAGTAGGCCTTGCCGCCCGAGCGGATGTGGAAGGCGCCGCACTGCAGTGCGACGAGACCCTCTTCGACGAGCGCGGCCCGGCAGTCGACGAGTCGCGAGAGCTCGGCACCGTACTCGAGTGCGCGCCCGGGCACCGCCTCGACGTCGGGCTCGTCGGGCTGGCCGAGGTCGGCCGTGTAGGTGCAGGGAACGGCGCCCTTCTCGCGCATCCACGCGACCGCCACCGAGGTGTCGAGGCCGCCGGAGAAGGCGATGCCGACGCGTTCGCCGACGGGCAGGCTGGAGAGGACTTTCGACATGCGCTCCAGCCTACCGGCGCCCGGCGGGGCGTGCGTCGGCCGGTATTCGCCCTTCGGCGGCGGACGGAAGCCCCGCTTCACCGGCCCGAAACACGCCCCGCGATAAGGTGGAGTGTGACTCCAGAAGAATCAGCCCCCGGGCCCGAGGCGTCGCTCGCCGACGAACCCGAGGTTCGCCGGGCGCTGGCCGAGGCCGATCGCGCCTCCGTCGCGGCGGTCGTCACGGAGCATCCGTCGTCGCCCCTCGCCTGGACCGAACTCGCCGACCTCGCCGACTCCGAGGGGCGCGCGATCGAGGCCTACGCGTACGCCGCCGTCGCCGCCGAGCTCGCCCGAGAGCAGCTCAGCGCCTCCGGTTGGGAGCAGGGCAGCGCCGTGCCCTGGGCCGATGAGCCCAACCGTGCCTACCTCCGCGCCCTCGACACGCAGCGCCGTGCCGCCGCGGCACTCGGGCTCGACGACCGCGCCGACCGCCTCGCCGGCGAGCTCGCGAGCGCCGACGCCGAGGCGCCCGCCCGCATCGCGAGCGAGTTCACCCCCACGCAGCTGATGCCCGTCGTCTCGGCGGCCGCACTGTTCGCGCCGACGGCCCCGACCGTCGCGCCCACCGCAGACCCGATCGAAGAACCCGTCGCGCAGGGCGCGACAGGAGAGGACTGACATGCCCGCGGCCGTACTCATCGGTGCACAGTGGGGCGACGAGGGCAAGGGCAAGGCGACCGACCTGCTCGGCTCGCGCCTCGACTACGTCGTCAAGTTCAACGGCGGCAACAACGCGGGTCACACCGTCGTCATCGGCGACGAGAAGTACGCGCTGCACCTGCTGCCGTCCGGCATCCTGACTCCCGGCGTCACGCCGGTCATCGCGAACGGCGTCGTCGTCGACATCGAGGTGCTCTTCGAAGAGCTCGAGGGCCTCGAGGCCCGTGGCGTCGACGTCTCGAAGCTCAAGGTCTCGGCGAACGCCCACCTCATCACGCAGTACCACCGCACCCTCGACAAGGTGACCGAGCGCTTCCTCGGCAAGCGCCAGATCGGCACGACCGGGCGTGGAATCGGCCCGTCGTACGCCGACAAGATCAACCGCGTCGGCATCCGCATGCAAGACCTCTTCGACGAGAACATCCTTCGGCAGAAGGTCGAGGGTGCCCTCGACCAGAAGAACCACCTGCTCGTGAAGATCTACAACCGACGCGCCATCGGCGTCGACGAGGTCGTCGACGAGCTGCTGTCGTACGTCGACCGGCTGCGCCCGATGGTCACCGACACCGCGCTGCTGCTGCACGAGGCGCTCGAGCGCGACGAGACGGTGCTCTTCGAGGGCGGCCAGGCCACGATGCTCGACGTCGATCACGGCACCTACCCCTTCGTCACCTCGTCGAACGCGACGAGCGGCGGGGCGATCACGGGCTCCGGCATCGCACCGAACAAGATCGACCGGGTCATCGCGGTGATCAAGGCGTACACGACCCGGGTCGGCGCCGGCCCCTTCCCGACCGAGCTCTTCGACGAGTGGGGCGACTTCCTGACCCAGCAGGGCCACGAGTTCGGCACCACGACGGGGCGCAAGCGCCGCACCGGCTGGTACGACGCGCCGATCGCCCGGTACTCGGCGCGCATCAACGGCGTCACCGATTTCGTGCTCACGAAGCTCGACGTGCTCACCGGTATCGAGCGCATCCCCGTCGCCGTCGCCTACGACGTCGACGGCCAGCGCTTCGACGAGATCCCGGTCTCGCAGTCCGACTTCCACCACGCGAAGCCGATCTACGAGGAGTTCCCCGGCTGGACCGAGGACATCTCGGGCGCCCGCGAGTTCTCAGACCTGCCTGCGAACGCCCAGTCGTACGTGCGCGAACTCGAGGCGATGAGCGGCTCGCGCATCTCGGCCATCGGCGTCGGCCCCGGCCGCGACGAGATCGTCACCCTGCACGACCTGCTCGGCTGACGGGCGCCCGCGACACGCCCGACTTCCGCCCGGGGATACCGCCGGCTCGCGCCGATCGGAGCCGTGACGCCGCCTCGGCGTCGGGGCCCGATCGTGTCCGATCGGCCGTGACTCCCCTTTCCAAGGCGTGCCCGGCCTCGATAGTGTCGATTTCGGGTGCTGCGCACCCGGGGCGACCGGGGAGGTCGTCGGGGTAGGGGGAATGCATGTCGTTCGTTCATCGACTCTTCGCCGGAGCCGTGGCCGGGATCCTCGCGGTCGGGGTGGTCGCGCCGGTCGTCGGTCCCGCGTTCGCCGCCGAAGACGACGCGGAGTTCATCCTCACGAAATCGATCAACCCGAACGAATCGCCCTACGCGCCCGGCGACCAGTTCAGCTACACGATCGAGCTGACGTGCAACAGCAACCTCGTCGACACCTGCGTGAACGCCGAGCTGAACGACACGCTGCCCGCACCTCTCGTCTTCGACCCGACCGTGAACCCGCCGGTCGCCGTGACCGGCGGCGGCACCAGCACGGTCGCCGTCGACGGCACGGACTTCACCGTCGACTTCACGACCACGGGCTCGGCCGGCGCGGGCCAGCCCTCGGGGCAGAAGGCCACCGTCACGGTGTTCGTCACGGTGCCGCAGGACATCAGCGCCGACTACAACGACCAGGACGTCGTCAACACCGTCTCGGCGACGGCCGATAACGCGCTGCCGCAGCAGGCCTCGGCGACGATCACCCTCGACGTGCCCGAGGTGCTCGACTCGACGGTGTCGAAGTCGGCCGACGACCACCAGGACGACGCCGCCCCGGGCATTCCCGCGCTGCCGGGCCAGCCGGTCGATTACACGATCGGCGGTGGCAACGCCTCGAACCGCTCGGTCGACGAGATCATCGTGCAGGACCCGGCCGACGGCACCGCCACCCCGTTCGACCCGTACCTCGTGTACACCGGGATCACCTCGATCACCCCGCCGGCGGGCGCCGACCAGGTCGAGATCGAATGGATGGACGAGAACGGGGTGTGGACGTCGGCCTACGGACCGGGGGCGATCCCGGCCGATCCGTCGGCGATTCCCGAGGGTGTGCCGTTCGACGAGGTGAAGGGCATCCGGTTCACGTTCAGCTCGTCGACCGGCGACCAGCTGCCGCCGTCGGGGGAGGATCAGGCCGCGATCGGCATCGGCGCCGAGACCACCGACGAGGTGAACTCGATTCCCGAGAACGAGTCGGTGACGGTGCCGAACACCGCGTCGTCGAACATCGTCGTGCACGACACCCCGAGCACCCCGAAGACCGCCCCGGCCGACGTGGTGATCTCGAACACCGGCCCCTTCGTCGACGTGTCGAAGGCGTTCGCCGACCCGACCCTGCTCGCGGGCGAGCAGACGACCGCGACCATCACCTCGGTGAACGGCTTCCGGCCCGTGACCGAGATGGTGATCGACGAACCGACGCCCGGTGCCCCCGATCTCGCCGACCAGGGGCTCGAGTTCGCGGGCTTCACCGACGGCGTCGTCTGGCCGCCGAATGCGACGGGCGCGAGCATCACGTACACCTACGCCGACGGCACCACCGAGACCATCCCGGCCACGGCGCCGAACACGCTGCCCGACCCGACCGCCGAAGACCTGAGCGAGGTCGTCGGCTTCACGGTGACCTTCACCGGCCCGATCATCTCGAACGCGCGTGCCGAACTGCCGTTCACCGTCACCGCGCTGCCCGTCGAAGACGGCGACGACGTCACGAGCACGAACGAGACGACCTCGACCGTCACCGACCAGAACGGCAAGCCGGGCTTCGACGCGGACTCGGCCGATGTCACCCGCCAGCCGGGACGGGTCTCGACGACGATCGGCAAGAACATCACCCGCGACTCGGTCTGGGCCATCCCCGGCACCACCACCGACGTCACCTTCGACGCGAAGGTCAACGACGAGGGACCGAATGCGGCGACCATCGGCGCCGACGAACTCATCGTGAGCGATCCGGCGAACCCGCCCACCGCTCCCGCCGTCGATCCCTTCTGGAACACCTTCGACCTCACGCAGCTGGTCGCCGGGGTGCCCGCCGACGCCGATCTCCAGGTGAACTACTGGGACGGCGATTCGTGGGAGCCGCTGCCGGGCGGCCAGCTCGACGGCGAGGGCACGCTCGTGCTCGCCGTACCCGGAGGCACCGCACCGGTGACCCGGGAGGACATCCAGGGCCTCCAGTTCGTCTACACCCCGAAGGAGGGCGAGCAGTTGCCGCCCGGCTTCGAGGTGGTCCCGTCGTTCACCGTCGAGACCCGCGACCAGTTCCGCGACGGCTCCGGCTCGGTCGCCGACCAGGCCGAGGCCGACGATCCGCTCAACGTGCCGAACGAGGCGAGCAGCGTCGTCGTGAACCCCGACGACCAGAGCCCCGACGACAACACCGACACGGCGAACGACGACATCGACGTGCTGCCGATCGACGACAACGGCGGCGACGGTCTGCCCGACCTGGTCGACAAGCAGTGGATCGAACCCCCGCTCGACCCGCTCTTCTCCTTCAGCGGCGACCAGCGCACCTCGCGCCTCTCGTGGTCGACCGAGGGAGTGCCGTTCACGAGCGTCGAGCTCACCGACGACTCGACGGCCGGCCCGTCGTTCGATGACACGGCGATCGCCTCCTCGGCGTTCGACGCGTGGAACCTCGTCGAGATCGCGGCGATCGACGCGAGCCTCGACCCGGCGATGCAGTACGACCGCATCTCGAAGGTCGAGCTCTTCGAGTTCGACGACGCCGCGGGCACGGGCGCGTGGGTCGACATCACCGCCGCCGCATGCCCGACCGCCGCCGACTGCGACGGCGCGTTCCCCGGGTATGCGCTCTCGCCTGATGAGCAGGCGTCGACCCGGGCGGTTCGACTCACGTACGAGGAGGGGTCCAACCGCGGAGGGGGCACCGGGCCGTCGGCGGGATCGGGCGTGGCGCCCTCGTACGGGCACGACCGCAACCTCGACCTCGTGTTCGAACTCCGCGACTTCACGCGCAGCGACGGCGGCCCCGTGACCGGTGACGCCCCCTCGCGCACCGAGACCTACAACACCGGTCAGAACGGCGTCGTGAACAACACGGCGGGGTTCATCGGCACAGGCCCCGTGCCCGCCGACCAGACCGCGGCCGACGACATCACCATCAAGGACCAGGCGGTCAACACGACGGTCACGAAGACCTTCGACCAGGAATCGCTGCCCGTTCCGCCGGCGTCGACCCCCGACGCGAGCTACCCGATCGTCACGGCGACCATCACGGCGACGAACAGCACCGAGGCGGCGGTGCAGACGCTCGAGATCACCGACCCGGCGCCCGGCTCGGCGACGACCGCCTACGAGTACCTCGACCTCTACCGCATCGACTCGATCTCGGTTCCCGCCGAGGCGACCGAGTCGACGGTCACGCTCACCCGTGAGGGCGGCGCGGCCGACGCGCCGATCTCGATCGCCGAGGCGCTCGCACTGGCCCCCGGCGATCTCGACGACGTCATCGGCATCGAGGTGCTGCACACCGACCCCGACGGCGTCTCGATCCTCACGACCGAGTCGAGCTCGGTCGTACTGACCTACCAGCTGCGCAAGAACGAGCGCACCTCGGGCGATCCCGTGACGACCGGCGAATTCGCGACCAACATCGCCGGTTCGGAGGTCACCCGGCCGGGCGGCGACGAATCGCTCGATGTGGCCGACGCGACCAACGCCGACGGTGTCGGCTTCGTCGACGCCGAGTACGGCGTCCAGGCGCAGAAGAGCATCGAGAGCCCGGAAGGATCCGCGAACTCCGACTCGCGAGTCGAGAACGAGAGCCCCGACGGCTACACGATCACCCTCCAGGGCCAGCCGACGGGCAACGTGCGTACGACCGTGCTCACCCTCGCCGACGCCGAGCCGACGTTCTGGAACGCCTTCGAGTTCGCGTCGTTCCCGACGATGACGCTGCCGGCGAACCTGCACCAGGTGCGCGTCTCGGCGCTGACGGATGTCGGCTGGGCCATCGACCCCGTCGACGACGGTCTCGTCTACACGTGCAACGGTTCGGCGCAGCTCGACGACTGCTGGACGACGGGCGACTGGCAGGACGCCGCGACCGACAGCACGCTCGTGCCGGTGCTGCCGAGCGGCGTGTCCGCAGCCGACGTGCGCGGGCTCCGCTTCGAGGTGCGGGCCGACGACGAGGCATCCAACTGGGAGAACCCGGTCAACCCCGTCGTGATCGTGAAGTTCACGGCGAACCAGCTCGAGAACCTCCACATCGGCCCCGCGGGCGAGGTCGACTCCGTGCCCGTGCCCTCGACGCAGCCCGGCCAGCCGATCGCCCCGGGCGAGACCGTCGCCGGAACGACCACCGACACGGTCGACGTGCACGGCGACGGTGCATGGGAGGGGCAGGACGGCACGCCGTTCGAGGCCGACGCCGACGCCTCCGACACGACGCAGCTGCTGCACCTGCAGAACGGCATCAAGGTCGTGAAGACCCCCGGCAACGGGCAGGATGGGGCGGCTTCGCAGCAGTTCCCGCCGTCGTCGGGCATCCCGTACCGGATGACGATCACGAACACGGGTGAGTGGCCGATGACCGGTCTCGAGCTCACCGACCAGGTCGCGACCGACGCGAACGGCTCGTTGCTCATCGCGCAGCCGAACGTCGATCCGACGTTCTCGTTCACCCTGACCGCGGCCGACGGCACCGTGCTCGATGCGAGCGGGTTCTCGGGAGAGCTCGACGAGCAGACCGGGGTCGTGACCATCACCGTGCCCGACGGTTTCGTATTCAACCCGGGCGACGTGCTCGTCATCTCGGCCGCGCTGCAGTTCAGGGCCGGGCTCGCGCCGGGCACTCCGGTGGGCAACTCGATCACCGCGACGAGTGATCGCACGTTCGACACGTGCGACTCGACCTCGTTCGGCACGATCACGAACCCGACCGAGACCGTCGTACCCGACTGCACGTCGAACACGACGGTGAGCCCGACCGCGGCCGCGCCGATCTCGCTCGTGAAGTCGGTCAAGGGCACTGCGGCGGGCGTGCCCGGTGCCGCTTCGGGCGATGCGAACTACGACGACCTCGGTGTGCTCAACAACACGGGCACGGCCGACGGGTGCGCCGAGCCCAACTCGCCGGCGGCCGGCTTCTACCGCAACAACTGCGTGCCGATCACCCGACCCGGCGGAACCGAGACCTGGCTGCTCAACTTCCAGAACCTCGGCAACATCGCAGCCGAGTCGATCGCGGGCATCGACGTGCTGCCGGCGCCCGGCGACACGGGCGTCACCGTCGGCACCGCGCGCGGCTCGCAGTGGGCGCCGACCTTCCTCGGAAACCTGCAGCTGCCGAACGGGCTGACCGACGCCACGGTGACGGGCTATTACCTGACGACCGTGCCGAACCGCACGTGCAACGCGAAGGACATCGAGTGGAGCGCCCGCGCGGGCGCCATGCCGACCACCGATTCGTGCTACGCCGACGTCAGCACGCGAGACTGGATCGAGTTCGACGATTCGACCCCGGCGGCCGAACTCGCGCAGGCGAAGGCGCTCAAGGTGGTCGTGATCTGGCCCGACGGCGGCGGTCTGCCCCCGGGGGCGACCGGCTCGCTCACCTTCGACACGCAGACGCCGTTCGTGAACCCGGCCGCCGTCGACGGCGGCCTGCCGATCGCATGGAACGCGATCGCCGCCGGCTCCCGCGCCGACTTCAACGACGCCGAGGTCTACCAGGGCCCGGTCGAGCCCGTGCGCTCGGGTGTCGCAGTTCCGACGGGCGAGATCGCCCTCGAGAAGGCCGTCGACGTTCCCGCCGACTGGCCAGACACGTACCCGCTGCCCGACTCGTACGACTTCGAGGCGCAGTGCACCTCGGGGGGCGAGACGGTGACCCTCGTGGGCGCCGACGGCAACCCGGTGCCGCCCGCGACCGTGCCCGCCGACGGCACCGTCGTCGACTACGGCACCGGCACGAATCTGCCGCTCTACGCCGATTGCACCGTGCAGGAGGTGCCCTCGCAGGGTTCGACGGTCACGTACGACCCCGCCGATGCGGGCGACCCGACGAAGTCTGGGCCGATCGAGGCGAAGCGAGACCTCTCGGGGCTCGAGAACGTGCATCACGGCGCGCCCGCCGACGGCGAGCTCGAGCAGGTGACCGTCACGAACACCTACGAGCTCGGCGGCTTCTCGATCGAGAAGGCGGTCGTCGACGGCGGTGCCGTCGATCAGGACGGCGACGCCATCGCGTACGACCCGGCCTACGAGTTCACCGCGAGCTGCACCTTCCTCGGTGAAGAGGTCCTGCCCGAAGCCGACCAGAGCTTCACGCTGCACGACGGCGAGGCGAAGTCGTTCGATGCCCTGCCGGTCGGGTCGGAGTGCGAGGTGGCCGAGGTCGACGCCGGCGGCGCGACCGACACGACGATCATCGTGACGGAGTACGGCGTCGAGGAGCAGAACGTCGAGGGCGCCGTCGTCGAATTCACTGTTCAGCCCGACGGCGACGACATGCACGCGACGCTCGTCGCCGTCACCAACACGTACACGGTCGGCTCGATCTCGGTCACGAAGGACGTGACCGGCGCCGGCGCCGACGCGTGGGCGGCCGACTCGTTCGAGGTTCGGCTCGTCTGCACCTGGGACGAGGCGACCACGAACCCGGTCTACGATGCCACGCGCACCATCGCCGACGGCGAAACGTGGACGGTCGAGAACCTGCCGACAGGCGCCGAGTGCACCGTGACCGAGCCCGACGACGGCGGTGCGACCGAGGTGATCATCACGCCGAGCCAGCCGGTGACCATCGGGGTCGCGGGTGAAGCCGGCGACCCGGTCGAGGTCGCCGTGCAGAACGACTACCGCGTCGGCGGCTTCGAGATCGCGAAGACGATCGCGGGCTCGGGCGTCGGGTTCAGCGAGGGCGTCGAGTTCGCCTTCCACTACGTCTGCACGTACGACGGCGTGAATGTGGGCGAGGGCGATCTCACGATCATCGGAGACGGCACGTCGGGCCCGCTCACCGCTGGCCCCGTCGAAGGGCTGCCCGTCGGCACCGAGTGCGAGGTCACCGAGACCGACGACGGCGGAGCAGACGCGACGCCCGATCCCGTGAGCGTGACCATTCCCGACGAGGCCGACGGCGTGGCCCAGGTCGCCACGGCCGCGTTCGAGAACCGGTTCACCGCCGGCGAGATCGCGGTCACGAAGACGGTCGACGGCGAGGCATCCACCGACCCCGCCTACCAGGACCTCATCACCGACGCGAGCTACACGGTGCACGTGACGTGCGCGGCGACCGTCGACGGCGAGCCGCTCTTCGAAGGCGACGTCGAGGTCACCGGGGGGCAGACCGTGACCGTGACCGACCCGGCGACCGGAGAGCCGCTGCTGGTGCCGGTCGGCACGCACTGCTGGGGCGAGGAGACCGACGACGCCGGCGCGACCTCGTCGAGCGTCGACTTCGACTCCTTCGACGACGCGGTCATCGTGACCGCCGCCGACGGCGACGAACCGCAGCAGTTCGCCATCACCGCGACGAACACCTTCGACCTCGCAGACCTCGTGATCGAGAAGACGCTCGACGGCGATGCGGCCTCGTACGCGGAGGACAAGACCTTCGAGATCCTCGTCACCTGCACGCTCGACCGCGGTCCCGGCAACGACCCGATCGTGAGCTACGACCAGGAGCCGGTCGAAGTGCCCGCGGGTGAGCAGGTGACGCTCGGCGACATCCCGATCGGTTCGGACTGCTACGCCGAAGAACCCGACGGACAGGGCGCCTGGGAGATCGAGATCAGCGCGACGGCCGACGACCCGGTGACGGTCGACGGGGGCGAGACGCCCATCACCATCACGGTGACGAACGTCTATCCCGACGCGGGCTTCACCGTCACGAAGCAGATCGACACCGCCGCGGTCGACCAGGACGGCAACACGATCGAGACCGACCTCGTCTTCCGGTTCCACGCCGTCTGCACCTTCGAGGGTGAGACCGTACTCGACGAGCAGTTCCTGCTGCGCGACAACGGAACGCAATCATTCACCGGCCTCCCGGCCGGTGCGGACTGCACGGTCGAGGAGACCGCAGCCCGGGGCGCCGTGACCTCGATGGTCGTGACGCAGAACGGCGAGTCCGACGACCTCGGCGAGACCACGACGGCCGAGTTCGTGCTGCAGCCCGACGTGGACGACCAGACCGTCAACGCCGTCACCGTCGGCAACTTCTACCCCGTCGGATCGGTCGAGGTCGTGAAGACGGTCACCGGCAGCGGGGCGGATGCCTGGGGCGGAACCTTCGGCGACTTCGACGTGCGGCTCCTCTGCACGCTGCCGCAGGCCGTGCCCGACACCGTCTACGACGCCACGCACACCCTCACCAAGGACGCCCCCGGCGACGTGTGGCTCGTCGAGAACCTGCCGACCGGTGCCGCGTGCCAGGTGACGGAGGTCGACGACGGCGGGGCGACCGAGTCGACGGTCACGCCAGAGACCTTCATCGTCGGCGACGACGGTGATGAGCAGGGGCCGATCCAGGTCGACATCGTGAACGACTTCCGCACGGGTGCGCTCGACGTGCTCAAGCAGGTCGCCGGCCCGGGAGCGCCCGACTTCTCCGAGGGGACGTTCACGTTCCAGGCGGTCTGCACCTACGAGGGCGAGACGGTCGTCGACGAGGAGCTCGTCGTCGTGAGCGACGGCGGCGAGGGGCCGTTCCGCAGTGAGACCATCACCGGCATCCCGGTGGGCGCGGAGTGCGTCGTCACCGAGACCGACGCGGGCAACGCCGACGAGCCGGCTCCCCCCGTGACGGTCACGATCGCCGACCAGGCCGTGGAGGGTGTCGAGACCGTCGTCACGGCGGGATTCGTGAACGAGTACTCGCTCGGCACCGTCGAGCTCACGAAGGAGGTCGACGGCGAGGCCGCCGACGCCGAGTGGGTGACCGGCACCGTGTTCACCGTGCAGGTCACCTGCCAGCTCGAGGTCGACGGCGAGCTCGTGACGCTCTACGACGCACCGCTCGAACTCACCGGCGGCGAGACCGTCGAGATCGTCGATGCGGAGGGCGCCCCGGTGCGGTTGCCGATCGGCACGCACTGCTTCGGCGTCGAGACCGACGCGGGCGGCGCGACCGCCTCGAGCGTCGACTTCGACTCGTACGACAACGCCGCCGTCGTCGTGGAGTCGGGCACGGCGCAGCGGCTTGCGCTCACCGCGACCAACACCTTCGAAACGGGCTCGCTCGAGCTCGAGAAGACGGTGTCGGGCGCCGTCGACGAGGCTGCCGGCAAGACCTTCGAGATCGCGGTCATGTGCGTGTTCGACCAGGGCGGCGCTGAGCCGTACGTCGCGCTCGACGAGACGGTCGCGATCACGGCGGGCGAGACGAGGAGCTTCGACGGCCTGCCCGTCGGCGCCGAATGCTGGGCCGAAGAGGTCGACGCCGGCGGCGCCGTCGAGGTGACCGTGAGCGCAACCGAGGCGAATCCGGTGGTCATCGGCACCGACGAGACCGTCGCCATCTCGGTCGACAACCGCTTCGACCCTCCGATGCCCGCGACGGGCGTCGACGGACTCGAGGCGCGGCTGACGCTCGCCCTGCTGCTCGTCGGCGGCGGGCTCGCGGCGATCGCACTCGTCGTGATCCGGCGTCGCAGGCGGCAGGCCTGAGCGGCGAGCACCCCGACTCCCGACGCGGCGGCGCCGCTGCGCCGGTGCCGCCGCCCGTTCCGGGCGTGGAGGACCTGTGCCTGAGGCAAAACGAGTAAGGATGAATGCATGACCCAGAACGACGCCACCGACACGATCATCGCCCAGCAACGGGCACTGCAGGAGCGCCTGCCCTTCGGGGACACCCGAGACCACGATGCGGCTGAGCGCGGGTTCCTCGGCACGCTCGCCGAGCCCGCGATCCGCAATGCGGCCGGCGAGGTCGTCTGGGATGCCTCGACGTACGACTTCCTGACGGGCGAAGCCCCCGACACCGTGAACCCGAGCCTGTGGCGGCAGTCGAAGCTCGTCGCGAAGCACGGCCTCTTCGAGGTCGTGCCGGGTCTGTACCAGGTGCGGGGTCTCGACCTCTCGGTGATGTCGTTCGTCGAGGGCGATGCCGGCGTGATCGTCATCGACCCGCTCATCTCGAAGGAGACGGCTGCCGCGGCGATGGCACTGTACCGCGAGCACCGCGGCGACCGGCCGATCACGGCCGTGATCTACACGCACTCGCACATCGACCACTTCGGCGGCGTGCAGGGCATCGTCGATCAGCGTCAGGTCGACGCCGGTGAGGTGCAGATCATCGCACCCGAAGGGCTCGTCGAGCACGCCGTCGCCGAGAACGTCTACGCAGGCATCGCAATGGGCCGTCGCGCCGGCTACATGTACGGGGCCGCGCTCGCCCGTGGGCCCAAGGGCGCCGTGGGCGCCGGACTCGGCCAGACGACCTCGACCGGTGAGGCGACGCTCATCGCCCCCACGCTCGAGATCACGACGACCGGCGAGAAGCACACCGTCGACGGGCTCGAGGTCGAGTTCCAGATGGCCCCGGGCACCGAGGCGCCGAGCGAGATGCACTTCTACTTCTCGAAGTACCGGGCCCTGTGCATGGCCGAGAACGCCACGCATACGCTGCACAACCTGCTCACGCTGCGCGGCGCGGTCGTGCGCGACCCGCACGTGTGGTCGCAGTACCTGACCGAGGCGATCGAGCGGTTCGGCGGCGAGGCCGAGGTCGTGTTCACGTCGCACCACTGGCCGACCTGGGGCAACGCCGAGATCCACGACTTCCTCGGGCTGCAGCGCGACCTCTACGGGTACCTCCACGACCAGACGCTGCGCATGCTGAACCAGGGCCTCACGGGCGCCGAGATCGCCGAGGCGATCCAGCTGCCTCCCGCCCTCGAGAACGCATGGCACGCCCGCGGCTACTACGGCTCGGTCAGCCACAACGTGAAGGCCATCTACCAGAGGTACATGGGCTGGTTCGACGGCAACCCGGCACGTCTGTGGCCGCACCCGCCGGCCGCGCAGGCGACCCGCTACGTCGAGGCGATCGGCGGCATCGACCGGGTGCTCGAACTCGCGCAGCAGGCGTACGACAGCGGCGACTTCCGCTGGGCGGCCACGTTGCTCGACCATGCCGTGTTCGCCGAGCCCGGCAACGAGCAGGCGAAGTCCCAGTACGCCGACACCCTCGAGCAGCTGGGCTACGGCGCCGAGAACGGCACCTGGCGCAACTTCTTCCTCTCGGGCGCGACCGAGCTGCGCGAGGGCAACTTCGGAACCCCGACCGTGACGAACGCCCCGGCGATCGTCGCGCAGCTCACGCCCGAGCAGCTCTTCGACGCGGTCGCGATCACGGTCGACGGCCCGCGCGCGTGGGACCTGTCGCTCGCCTTCGACGTCACGCTGACCGACCTCGACCGCAGCTTCCACGTCACCCTGCGCAATGGTGTGCTCATCTACGTCGAGAAGGACGCGAGCGGTGACGCTCCGCTGCACCTCACCCTGACGAAGCCCCGTCTGCTCGCGCTCGCGGCCGGCGACCTCGACTCCGACGGGCTCGGCGTCGAGGGCGACCTCGGCGTGCTGAAGCAACTGCTCGGCGTGCTCACTCCGGGCGACCCCGCGTTCGAGATCGTGCGTCCGTAGCACGACGGGCCGACGCCGCCGGGGTCGCCGACACGATCAAGGGGGATGCCGCTCCCGACGCCGCTCCACTCATCGCTTCGCGATGCGCGGAGCCTCGGCGTGCGGGCCGGGCATCCCCCTCTCGTGGTCTCTGGACCTACTCGTTGCCGACGGCCCCGTCCGCGGCCTCGCGAGCACCGTCGATGTGCTCGTCGAACTTGCCGCCCGTGACCTTCTTCGCCAGGTCGGCGACGCTGTCGAGCACCGAGTCGCTCACGCCCTCGGCCTGCTCGCTCTTCAGCGCATCATCGATCTTGTCCTTGTTGTCTTCGATGAAGTCTTTCGCCGCCTTCGTGACGTCGTCGAGTGAACCCATCGTTCCCACCTTTCGTTCGGTTCGTATCGTGCCTCGTCATCGTTGCACGGCGCCCCGCCGTAGGGAAGACCTCGGCACGTCACGTCGGATTCACCGGCGCGTGGCACACTCGAACGGTGACCGCGACGCGCCCCGCCGACGACGACCTCGTCGGCCGATTCATCAGATTGACGCCGTTCGTGGATGGCGACATCCCTGATCTGCATGCGGCGATCGGGGTGCCCGAGGTGTTCGCGGGCGGGTACGGCGGCGGGCCCGCCGGGCGTCCGGTCGATCTCGCGGCCTACGAGGAATTCGCACACGGATACTACGCGAGCGGTCCGGATTCGATGCCGTGGACCGTGCGCCTCATCGGCGGCGACGACGACGGCCGGGTGGTCGGCGCCACATGGTTCGGCGACCTCGACCTCGGCAATGAGTCGGCGCATCTCGGTGCGACCGGCTACGATCCGCGCGTGTGGGGCACCGCCGTCAACCCCGAGGTGAAGCTGCTGCTGCTCGACCTCGCGTTCCGCAACGGCTTCGGCCGGGTGAAGATCCAGGCCGACGCGAACAACGCTCGATCGCGCGCCGCGATCGAGCGGCTCGGCGCGAGCTTCGAGGGAGTGCTGCGCCGGCACAAGCGGCGAGCCGACGGCACCTGGCGCGACAGCGCCGTGTACTCGGTCATCATCGACGAGTGGCCCGCCGTGCGGGCCGGCCTCGAGGCGCGGCTCGCCGCGTTCGGTGATCGGCCGGTCGAGGTGGGGGTCGGGCGCGAGGCCTGATCCCCGCTAGCCCCAGAGCTCGAGCGCGCCGTCGATGATCGCGGCCGCGCCGCCGGCGTAGGCGATCACGATCACCGCGATGCGCGCCGCGTGGTGCGGGATGCGGCGGTGCAGCAGCTCGCCGAGGCCGAGCCCGACGAGCAGCGCCCCGATGACGAGCGGCCAGGCGCCGGGTTCGAGCTCGGGCAGCACCCAGCCGGTGGCGCCGAGCTTGCCGACGAGCGACGCCACGCCGATGACGACGAAGTAGGGCTGGGCCGTGGCGGCGAAGCCGGCCTGCGGCCAGCGGGTCGCGACGGCGTAGACGCTGAGCGCCGGGCCGCCGACGCCGGCCGAGGCGTTCATGAATCCGGACGCCGCGCCCGCCACGATCGCCGGGGTGCGCCCCGTCGCGACGTGGTCGGTGCGCGTCACGATGAGCGAGACCGTGAGCGCCACGACGACGAGCACGCCGACGCCGAGCTGGAGCACCGGGCCCGGCAGGCGCGCCGCGACGAGCGCCCCGCCGACCGTGCCGACGAGGGCGGGCACCACGAGCCATCCGAATCGCCGCCACTCGATGTGCCGCCAGACCCTCGGCAGGATGAGCAGCGAGGAGAGCACGGCGCAGAGGTTCACGAGCACGACGCCGTCGAACGGGCCGAGCAGGATCACGAGCGCCGGCGCGGCGATGAGGGCGAAGCCCATGCCGGTGACCCGTTGGGCCAGTGCGCCGACGAGCACGGAGACGGCGACGGGCAGGAGCACCGGGCGAGTCTACCTGCGGGCCTCGGGAACGTGGAGCCGGGTGAGGAAGGCGTCGGTGCCGCGCGGGACGCCGCGGCGGTCGCCGCGGGAGACGAGCACCGTCACGAGCACGGCGACCGGAACCGTCCATGCCGCCGGCTGCTCGAGGAACGGGCGCAGCGCCGGGAGCGCGGCCGAGAGCACCGCGCCGCCGAGGATGGCGATACCCGAGAGCACAGCGCCCGTGAGCATGCCCGCGATCGCGCCTCGCGCGGTGAGGCCGCGCCACCAGATGCCGAGGATCAGCATGGGGCAGAGCGTCGAGGCCGTGAAGGCGAAGACGAGCCCGACGCTGCCGGCGAGGCCCGCCGACTCGGTCGCGAGGGCGACGACGAGCGGGATGAGCGAGGAGACGACCGCGGCGATCCGGAACCCGCGCACGCTGCCGCCGAGCAGGTCTTGGCTGATCACGCCCGCGAGCGAGATGACGAGCCCCGACGAGGTCGAGAGGAACGCGCCGAACGCGCCGGCGATGACGAGGGCGGTGAGCAGCTCTCCCCAGACGCCGGGCACGAGCCGCCCGGGCAGCAGCAGGATGAGCGCGTCGGCCTCGCCCGGCGCCGCGAGGTCGGGGGCGAAGGCGCGACCGAGCAGGCCGAACGCGGTCGGGAACAGGTAGAACACCGAGAGCAGGGCGAGCACGATCACCGTCGTGCGCCGGGCGGCCACTCCGTCGGGGTTCGTGTAGAAGCGCACGAGCACGTGGGGCAGACCGAGGGTGCCGAGCAGCAGCGCCACCATGAGCGAGACTGTGCGGTAGACGTCGAGGTCGCCCGGGCCGGCGGCCGGCGGGAACGCCTCGGCGGGCGTGAGCTGCGCCGGCGGCTCGCCGTCGCCCACGAGCAGCAGCAGTGCCACGACCGGCACGGCGAGGGCCGTGAGCTTCAGCCAGAACTGGAACGCCTGCACGAAGGTGATCGAGCGCATGCCGCCCGCAGCGACGATGACCGCGACGAGCACGGCGACCGCGACGGAGCCGACCCATGCGGGCAGCCCGGTCGTGATGCGCACCGTGAGGGCCGCGCCCTGCAGCTGCGGCACGATGTAGAACCAGCCGATGACGATGACGAGCGTGGAGGTCACGCGCCGGGCCCACGTCGACTCGAGGCGCGCCTCGGTGAAGTCGGGGATCGTGTACGCGCCGGAGCGGCGGAGCGGGGCCGCGACGAAGAGCAGGAGCATGAGGTAACCGGCGGTGTAGCCGATCGGGAACCACAGCCCGCCCGAGCCCTGCAGCAGGATGAGCCCGGCGATGCCGAGGAACGACGCCGCCGAGAGGTACTCGCCGCCGATCGCCGAGGCGTTCCACCACGGCCGCACGGTGCGCGAGGCGACGTAGAAGTCGCTCGTCGTGCGCGAGACCCGCAGCCCGTAGAAACCGATGAGCGCCGAGGCCAGGGCGACGGCGGCGATCGCGGCGTAGCCGATGACGGGGTTCACTCCGCCTCCGTGAGCGAGCGGTAGCGCGCCTCGTTGCGCGAGGCGGCGCGAACGTAGAGCCCCGCGACCGTCAGGGCGAGCGGGTAGATCCCGGCGCCGAGCAGCAGCCACGACGCCGGCACCCCGTAGACGAAGGTCGAGTCGAGCGCGGGCACGAGGGCGATGGCGAGCACGAAGATCGTGGTCGCGACGGCGAAGCCGACGGCGAAGACGATCGCGAGCCGCAGCTGCGAGCGGATGAGCGAGCGCACGTAGACCCCGGCGATATCGCTCGTCGGCCCGCCGCGGTGCGGCGGCGTCGGGCGAGCGGATGCCCCGGCAGCACCCGGTCGCGGAGCGGTGACGCGGACCCGCTGCGGGGGCCCCGGGGCATCCGCTCGACCGCTCGACGACTCGCTCACGGCCTCGGACGGATGACCGTCTGGTCGAGTCGGTCGCGGAGCGCGGGCAGCAGCCGCCGGCTGACGGGCAGTTCGGCCTGGCCGACGGTGACGCTCGGATGGTCGGAGCCCAGCCGGATGCGGCTGAGGTGCGCGAGCGCCACGAGGTACGAACGGTGCACCCGCACGAAGCCCGCGTCGGCCCACTGCCGTTCGAGGTCGCTCAGCGGAACCCGCACGAGGTAGCTCGCCTCCTCGGTGTGCAGCCGCGCGTAGTCGCCCTGCGCCTGCACGTAGCGCACGTCGTCGCGGCGGATCATGCGGGTCGTGCCGCCGAGGGTGACGGCGATCATCTCGGGTTCGGCGGAGGTCTCGCGGGTTGCGCGGTTCGCCGCGCCGGCCTTCAGCGCCTCGACGATGCGGCCGACCGAGCGGTGCAGCCGCTCCGTGCGCACGGGCTTCAGCAGGTAGTCGACCGCGGCGAGGTCGAACGCCTCGAGCGCCCCCTCCTCGTCGGCGGTGACGAAGACGAGCACCGGGCGGTGCTCGAACCGGGCGAGCGCCCTGGCGAGGTCGAAGCCGGTGAGACCGGGCATGTGGATGTCGAGGAACGCGGCGTCGACGGGCTCCCTCGTGAGCAGGCGGATCGCCTCGGCGCCCGACGAGGCCTGATGGATCACGCCGATGCGCGGGTCCTGCCCGAGCAGGAACGCGAGCTCGTCGATCGCGGGCTGCTCGTCGTCGGCGATGAGCACGGAGATCATGGCTCAAGTCTCCCATCGGGGGTCGGGACCACCGGGGTCGGGGCCGCCGCGGGCCGCCTCGGCCCCGACTTCGGCACGCGCATGCGTACGAGGGTGCCTGCGCCGACGCCCGTCTCGACCACGAGCCCGAGCTCGTCGCCGTACACCTGGCGGAGGCGCGCATCGACGTTGCGGAGCCCGACGTGCTCGGCGTCGGCCGGGCCGCCCGCGAGCACCGCGGCGAGCACCTCGGGGTCGATGCCGACGCCGTCGTCCTCGACGCTGAGCTCGGCGAAGGCGCCGGAGTCGGCGGCCGTGATCGTGATGCGGCCGCCGCCCTCCTTCGACTCGAGGCCGTGCCGTACGGCGTTCTCGACGAGCGGCTGGATCGAGAGGAACGGCACCACGGTCGAGAGCACCTCGGGCGCGATCTGCAGGGTGACCTTCAGGCGCTCGCCGAAGCGTGCGCGCTCGAGCTTCAGGTAGCTGTCGATCGAGCGCAGCTCCTCGGCCACGGTCGTGAAGTCGCCGTGGCGTCGGAAGGAGTAGCGCGTGAAGTCGGCGAACTCGAGCACGAGCTCGCGGGCCTTCTGCGGGTCGGTGTTGATGAACGAGGCGATGGCGTTGAGCGAGTTGTAGATGAAGTGCGGGCTGATCTGGGCGCGGAGCGCACGGACCTCGGCTTCGGCGAGGGCGGCGCGCGAGGCATCCAGCTCGCCCAGCTCGACCTGCGCGGCCACCCAGTCGGCGACCTCGCCGGTGGCGCGGACGAGCCCGGCCCGCACGGGCGAGGCGAAGGCGACGATCACGCCGACGGGGCCCGCCCCGCCGACGATCGGCGCGGCGACCGCGTCGGTCTCCCACGCCCCGACGGGGATGCGGCGCTGCACCTGCGCCCGCCCGCCGGCGAGCACCTCGGCGACGAGCCGCTCGGCGAGCTGCCGCACGGCGTCGTCGCCGTCGATCGCGATGGTGCCGGCGCGGTCGGCGATCGCGAGGCTGTCGGCGCCGAGCAGGGCGCGCAGGTGCTTGCCGGCCCGCTGGGCGTCGGGGCCGTCGATGCCGCCGCGCAGGTGCTTCGCCGCGCGGGAGGCGAGATGCAGGGTCTGGTACGTGGCCTGCTCGGCGTCGGTGCCGAGCTCCTTCGAGGCGAGCACCAGCCGGCGCAGGAACACCACGAGGCCGACCGCGAGCGCCCCGCCGAGCGCCCCGAGGGCGGCGGCGAGCAGCATCGACTCGGGCATGCAGGCCAGCGTAATCGCTCGGCCGCCGGGGCACCCGTCGCTCGTCGGCCCCGCCCCGCCGTTCGTCGCACGGTCGACGCCGTTCGGCGACGACGAACGGCGACCGCCCCACGCGTCGGGCGGTGCGCGCGAGAGTTGGCGCACGCAACGCAGCGATGGCGGCTCCGCCAGCGCTCCGTGAAGATCACCCCCGAAGAAGGAGACGCCATGGGCAACGAGGCCCTGAGCGCGGAGACCGAGACGGCCCCACCCGTCGACTACCGCGCAGTGCAACAATCCGAAGAGTTCCAGCGACTGCGTTCGAGGCACCGGAGGTTCGTCTTCCCGGTGCTCGCCGCATGCCTGGCCTGGTATCTCGCCTACGTGCTGCTCGCGAGCTACGCGCACGACTTCATGTCGACGCCCGTCTGGGGCAACGTGAACATCGCGATGCTGCTCGGCCTGGCGCAGGTCGTCACGACCTTCGCCGTCACCACCTGGTACGTCAGCTACGCGAACCGCCGCCTCGACCCCCTCGCCGAGGAGATCCGCGACGAGATCGAGACCGCGCAGTTCGCCCCCGAGGAGGCCGCACGATGAGCGTTTCCACCGTCATCCGCGCTGCCGAGGCGGCTCCCGCTGCGCCCGGCGAGCCCTGGCTCAACATCGCGATCTTCGGCGCCTTCGTCGCGATCACGATGATCATCGTGTTCCGCGCGAGCCGCAACAACAAGACCGCCGCCGACTACTACGCCGCCGGCCGCTCGTTCACCGGCGGCCAGAACGGCTCGGCGATCGCGGGCGACTACCTCTCGGCGGCGTCGTTCCTCGGTATCGTCGGTGCGATCGCGATCACCGGCTACGACGGGTTCCTCTACTCGATCGGCTTCCTCGTGGCGTGGCTCGTCGCGCTCCTGCTCGTCGCCGAGCTGCTGCGCAACACCGGCAAGTTCACGATGGCCGACGTGCTCTCGTTCAGGCTGAAGCAGAAGCCGGTGCGTATCGCGGCCGCGACGACGACGCTCGTCGTCTGCTTCTTCTACCTGCTCGCCCAGATGGCGGGCGCGGGCGGACTGGTCTCGCTGCTCCTCGGTATCGGCGACCAAGTCGGTCAGGCGGTCGTCATCACCGTGGTCGGCGCGCTCATGATCCTCTACGTGCTCATCGGCGGCATGAAGGGCACCACCTGGGTGCAGATCATCAAGGCGATCCTGCTCATCGCGGGTGCCGGCGTGATGACCGTGTGGGTGCTCGCGCTCAACGGCTTCAACTTCTCGACCCTGCTCGAGAACGCGGTCGCGACCGCGGGCAACCCCGAGATCCTGAACCCGGGCCTGAAGTACGGCGTCTCCGACATCGCGAAGGTCGATTTCCTCTCGCTCGGCCTCGCCCTCGTGCTCGGCACGGCGGCGCTCCCGCACGTGCTCATGCGGTTCTACACGGTGCCCACCGCCAAGGAGGCACGGAAGTCGGTCGTCTGGGCGATCTGGCTCATCGGCATCTTCTACGTGTTCACGCTCGTGCTCGGCTACGGCGCGGCCGCCCTCGTGGGTGCCGACGTCATCGCCGCGGCCCCCGGCGGCCCGAACTCGGCGGCCCCGCTGCTCGCGTTCGAGCTCGGCGGCCCGCTGCTGCTCGGCCTGATCTCGGCGATCGCGTTCGCGACGATCCTCGCGGTCGTCGCCGGCCTCACGATCACTGCGGCGGCCTCCTTCGCGCACGACATCTACGCGTCGGTCGTGAAGAAGGGCAAGCCCGAGCCGGGCGCCGAGGTGAAGGTCGCGCGTCGCACGGTCGTCATCATCGGCATCGTCGCGATCATCGGCGGCATCGGGGCGAACGGCCAGAACGTCGCATTCCTCGTGGCGCTCGCCTTCGCGGTCGCGGCCTCGGCGAACCTGCCGACGATCGTGTACTCGCTCTTCTGGAAGCGCTTCACCACCAAGGGCGCCCTCTGGAGCATGTACGGCGGGCTCGCCTCGGCGATCCTCCTCATCATCTTCTCGCCGGTCGTCTCGGGCTCCGAGACGTCGATGCTGAAGACCGAGGCGATCGACTTCGCGTTCTTCCCGCTCTCGAACCCGGGCATCGTCTCCATCCCGCTGGCCTTCTTCCTCGGCTGGCTGGGCACGGTGCTCGACAAGGGCACGGAGGACCCGCTCAAGCAGTCCGAGATGGAGGTGCGCTCGCTCACCGGCGTCGGCGCCGAGAAGGCGTCGCAGCACTAGGGTTCCGGCGGCGGGTGGGGGCCCGCCGCCGGGCAGACTCGACACGGTGGCAATGCCTGTCCCAACCGTGTCGAACCGATCGGGCGGATGCCCCGGGGTCAGCCCCGAGGCATCCGCCCGCTTCGGTTCAGGGGCGGGTGCCGCGGCGGCGCTGCCGGGCGAGACCCCAGCCGATGAGTCCGAGGCCCACGGCCGCGACCAGCGCGCCGATGATGATCCACATCGTCGCCCCGGTCATGACGGACCCGGGCAGCAGGCCGATCCCCTGGAGGAGCCAGATGCCGCCGATGACGGTCAGCAGCGCGCCGACGATGACGATGAGCCAGTTCATGGGTTCCGCCTTCTCTCTGGTGCGGTGCGCTGGTCTCGACACGGCGCTTCGCGCCTGCGCGACCGACCGCACTACATGTTGATCATGTGCCCCGCCAGGCCGTGGAACGCCTCCTGCAGCGCCTCCGACAGGGTGGGGTGGGTGTGCACGTTGCGGGCGAGTTCGAGCGCACCGAGGTCCCACTTCTGGGCGAGGGTGAGCTCGGGCAGCAGCTCGGAGACGTCGGGGCCGATGAGGTGGCCGCCGAGCAGTTCGAGGTGCTTCGCGTCGGCGACGAGCTTCACGAAGCCGACCGGATCGCCGAGGCCGTTCGCCTTGCCGTTCGCCGTGAACGGGAACTTCGCGACGACCACGTCGTAGCCCTCGTCGCGGGCCTGCTGCTCGGTGAGGCCGAAGCTCGCGACCTGGGGTGAGCAGAAGGTCGCGCGCGGCATCATGCGGTAGTCGCCGAGCTCCATGGTCTCTGCATCGCCGATCGTCTCGGCCGCGACGACGCCCTGCGCCTCGGCCACGTGGGCGAGCATGAGCTTCGCGGTCACGTCGCCGATGGCGAAGATGTGCGGCACGTTCGTGCGCATCCGTTCGTCGATCGCGATGGCGCCCCGCTCGGTGAGCTGCACTCCCGCCGCTTCGAGCCCGATGCCGTCGACGTTCGGCGCGAAGCCGACCGAGATGAGCGCCTTGTCGGCGACGAGCGAGCCGGGCTGCCCGTCGGCGCCGGTGTACGACACGGTGACCGACGTGCCGTCGTCGACGACCTGCTCGACCTTCGTGGAGGCGAGGATCGGGATGCCGAGGTTGCGGTACTGGCGCGTGATCTCCTTCGAGACCTCGACGTCTTCATTCGGCAGGGCGCGGTCGAGGAACTCGATGACGGTGACCTGCACGCCGTAGTTGCGCAGCACGTACGCGAACTCCATGCCGATGGCGCCCGCGCCGACGATCGCGATCGAGCGGGGAAGCTCTCGCGTCAGGATCTGGGTCTCGTAGGTGACCACGTTCTGCGACAGCTGCACGCCGGGCAGCAGCCGCACCTGCGAGCCGGTCGCGATGATCGCGTGGCGGAAGCTCACCGTCAGGGCCGAGCCGTCGGCCCTCGTCACGTCGATCGTGTTCGCGTCGCGGAAGACGCCGCGGCCGTCGATCTCGGTGATGCCGTTCTTCTTCATCAGGAAGTGCACGCCCTTGACGTGCTTCTCGGAGACCTGGCGGCTGCGGTCGAACGCGACGCCGAAGTCGAAGTGCACCTCGCCCGAGATGCCGAAGGTCGTGGCCTGGTCGTGGAAGATATGCGCGAGCTCGGCATTGCGCAGGAGCGCCTTGGAGGGGATGCAGCCCACGTTGAGGCAGACCCCGCCCCAGTAGCGCTCCTCGATGACCGCGACCTTCAGCCCGAGTTGCGCGGCGCGGATCGCGGCCACGTACCCGCCGGGGCCAGCGCCGAGGACGACGACGTCGTATTCGCTCATGGGCGCCAGCCTATGCCTCCGCGCCGCCGGTTTCGAGGGCTGCGGGATGCCGCGCCCTGCCGTTCTTCGGCGGATTCCGGACATGGAGTCCGCTCGCGGTTCCGGGCGGGCGGGCGCCGCCGTAGCCTCGGTGGGTGAGCAGCACCGAACCGATCGAAGCCCCCGTCGAGGCATCCGAGACGCCCAAGCCGAAGCGGCTGTCGACGTGGCTGCAGTTCCTCGCGATGGGGCTCGTGTGGGGCGCGAGCTTCCTGTCCATGAAGGTCGCGCTCGAGGGGGTGTCGTTCGGGCAGGTCGCCTGGTCGCGCACGCTGTTCGGCGCCCTTGCGCTCGGCCTCATCGTGCTCGTCACGCGACCGCGTGTGACCGCGCCCGACGGCCTGCCCGGTCCGGTGCTGCCGCGCGAGCCGGTCGTGTGGGGGCACTTCCTCGTCGTCTCGCTCACGACGTGCGTCATCCCGTACCTGTGCTTCGCGTGGGCGGAGCAGTACGTGTCGTCGAGCCTCGCCTCGATCTACAACGCGACGACGCCGATCATGACGGCGCTCATGGCGACGCTCGTGTTCCGCGTCGAGAAGCTGGGGCTCAGCCGCTGGGCGGGCGTCGGGGTCGGCATTCTCGGGGTGCTCGTCGTGATCGGGCCGTGGCAGATCACGGCGCTCACCGGCAGCGTCGCCGGGCAGCTCGCCTGCCTCGTCGCGACCGCCTGCTACGGCTTCACCTTCGGCTATCAGCGCAGGTTCTTGAGCGGCCGCCCGATCGCGCCGGCGACGTTCGCCTTCCTCTCGATCGGGGTGTCGGCGGTCGTGATGCTCGCGCTGACGCCGGTCGTCGCGATCGGACCGGTCTCGCTCGACTGGACGATCGCGCTGTCGCTCGTCGCGCTCGGCGTGCTCGGAACCGGCCTCGCCTACATCTGGAACATCAACGTGCTGCGCGCCTGGGGCCCGACCGGCACCTCGACGGTCACCTATGTCACGCCGGTCGTCGGGGTCGCGCTCGGCGTGATGCTGCTCGGCGAACGCTTCTCGTGGCACGAGCCCCTCGGCGCCGCGCTCGTGCTCCTCGGCATCCTGTTGACGCAGGGTCGCCTGCGATTGTCGCGCCGGAGGGGTTGACAGATCGGGCGGGGGATGGTTGGTTAGTTACTGTAGTAACTAACCAACATGCGGCGCTGCGCGTCGCATCGCACCAGATGGGCCGGTATGGACGAATCACGTCCGATCTTCATCCAGATCGCCGAACAGCTCGAGAACGACATCATCGACGGTTCGCTGCTCGAGGGGTCGCAGATCCCGTCGATCAACGAGTTCGCGGCGTTCCTCAGGGTGAACCCGGCCACCGCGCTGAAGGGGGTGGGTCGTCTTGTCGACGACGGATTCGTGGAGAAACGACGGGGGATCGGCATGTTCGTGACGCTCGGCGCCCGTGAACGTCTCGTCGAGCGACGGCGGGCCGAATTCAGCACCCAGTACCTCACCCCACTCCTCGTCGAGGCCGAGAAGCTCGGCATCGACGTCGACGACCTGGCGGCCATGCTCGCCGCACTCCGATCCGAGAGGACCGCATCATGACCACCACCGTGGCTCGAGCGACCGGGCTCACCAAGCGCTACGGCTCGTTCACCGCCGTCGACGCCGTCGACTTCTCGCTCGAAGAGCACCGCATCTACGGGCTCCTCGGCCGCAACGGCGCCGGCAAGACGACCATCATGCAGCTGCTCACCGGCCAGCTCTTCCCGAACGGGGGCGAGCTCGAGGTCTTCGGCCGCCCGCCGGCCGAACACGCCGACGTGCTGCGCCGGCTCTGCTTCATCGCCGAGTCGCAGCGCTACCCCGAGGACTTCACGCCGGCGCACGTCTTCACGGCCGCACCATGGTTCTTCGAGAACTGGGATGCGGGGTTCGCCGAGCGCCTCGTCGCCGACTTCCGACTGCCCCTCAAGCGCCGCATCAAGAAGCTCTCGCGCGGCCAGCTGAGCGCCGTCGGCGTCATCGTCGGCCTCGCCTCCCGCGCGCAGCTCACCTTCTTCGACGAGCCGTACCTCGGCCTCGACGCGGTCGTCCGGCACATCTTCTACGACCGCCTGCTCGAGGACTACGCCGAGCACCCCCGTACGATCGTGCTCTCGACGCACCTGATCGACGAGGTCGCGAACCTGCTCGAGCACATCATCCTCATCGACCAGGGGCGCATCCTCCTCGACCGCGACGCCGAAGAGGTGCGCGGCTCGGCGACGACGATCGCCGGCGCACGCTCGGTCGTCGAGCAGTTCGTCGCCGACCGGCCGGTCATCGGCCGCGAGGCCCTCGGCGGGCTCTCCTCCGTCACGATCGACGGGCGCCTCGACCAGCCCGAGCGCGTGCGCGCCGCCGAGCTCGGCCTCGAGCTCGCTCCGGTCTCGCTCCAGCAACTCATCGTCCACCTCACCGGCACCGATCTCGCCGGTACCGCCGAACAGGAGGCCGCAGCATGACCGCCGTCGCCACCACGACCACCGTCCCGCGCACCGCACGCCGGTCGCGCTTCAACGAGATCTGGCGCATCGTCCGGCTGCACACGGTGAACCCGTCGATCTTCTTCGGCGTGCCATGGCTCATCCTCGGCGGCGCCTGGGCCGTCACGATGCTCATCGCGCTCATGCTGCGCGCCGCCGGGATCAGCGCCGCGGAGGACGGGTTCCAGTACAGCTGGGCGGTGCTCTCGCCGCAGTGGTACCTCGTCGCGGTCGGCGTGCAGGCGATCGCCTTCACCTTCTCGTTCGCACTCGGCTTCGGCGCGACCCGCCGCGACTACTGGCTCGGCACGAGCGCGATGTTCGTCTTCGTCTCGTTCGAGATGGCCGTCGCGATCGCGACGCTCGTGCAGATCGAGCAGGCGACGAACGGCTGGTGGATCGGCGCGGGCATGTTCGACGCGCTCTGGTACGGGCAGCACGGTTGGCTCTTCGACTTCTACACGAGCTTCGCGCTGCAACTGCTCGTGCTGTTCATCGGGGCGAGCATCACGACCGTCTACATGCGCTGGCGCAGTCGCGGGCTGATCATCCTGTTCTCCTCGCTCGTCGTGCTGCTGCTCGGGTTCGTCGCGACCGCGACCCTCGGAAACTCGTGGCCGGCCGTCTTCGAGTGGCTCGGGTCGATCGGGCAGGTGGGCGTGTTCACCATCCTGCTCGTGAAGGCGCTCTTCTGGGCGGTGTTCGGCTACTTCGTGATCCGCCGGGCCACACCACGCTGACCGGGCGCGGCCACCGGCCTTGAGACCGCGGCGCGGCATCCGTTCGGGGGGACGGATGCCGCGCCGCTCCCGTCGCCGCGGGGGTTACGGCTCCAACCGGGGGGGGGGCGGGGAGCCGCCGGC
>NZ_WBIQ01000004.1 GCF_009749405.1 Agromyces lapidis | reverse complement strand
GCCCCCCCCCCGGCGGGGGGGGCGCCCCCCGCCCCCCCCGGGGGGGGGGGCCCCCGGGGGGGGGGGGGGGGGCCCCCCCGCCGCTCCCGTCGCCGCGGATGATCCGGATCATCCGGGAGGATGACGGCTGAGCCGCCGGATCATGCTGCCGCCCGACGCGCGCGACCTGCCCGCCCCGGCAGGCTCGGACTATGAGTTCCTTCGTGCTCGAGGCATCCGGCCTCGTCAAGTCCTTCGGCCAGACGCACGCCCTCGCGGGCGTCGACCTCCGCGTCCGCACCGGCGAGTCGCTCGCCATCATGGGAGCCTCGGGCTCGGGCAAGACGACGCTGCTGCACTGCCTCGCCGGCATCGTGCGCCCCGACGCGGGCTCGGTGTCGTTCCAGTCGGGCGCCGGGCGCGTCGAGGTCACCGGGCTCGGCGAACGCGAACGCTCGCGCCTGCGTCGCGAGGCGTTCGGCTTCGTGTTCCAGCAGGGCCTGCTGATCCCCGAGCTCACCGCCGTCGAGAACGTCGCCCTCGCGCTCATGCTGAACGGGATGCCCCGCGCCCGGGCCGAGGAGTACGGTCGCGGCTGGCTCGCCGCCCTGGGGCTCGCCGGCATGGAGGACCGCCGCATCGGCCAGCTCTCGGGCGGTCAGGCGCAGCGCGTCGCCATCGCGCGGGCCCAGGTCACCGGGGCGGCCGTCGTGTTCGCCGACGAGCCCACCGGCGCGCTCGACTCGGCCACCTCTGCCGAGGTGATGCGGGCGCTGCTCGACTCGACCACCGGACAGGGCCGCACGCTCGTCGTCGTCACGCACGACGCCGACGTCGCGGGGCGCTGCTCACGCATCGTCGATATGCGCGACGGGCGCATCGTCGGCGAGCGGGTGCCGGCGCGTGCGGGCGCGGGTGCGGGCGCGACGGCGGCCCCGGCGGCGACCGCTCCCGCGAGCGCGGAGGCCGGCGCGTGATCGCCCGCGTCGCGTGGCTCCTCGCCCGCCCGGGAACGGGCGGTTTCGCGCCGCTCGCGCTGCCGGTCACGGCCTTCGCCATCGTCACGGCGCTGCTGCTCACCGTGCTCGGCGGTGCCCAGTCATTCTGGGGCTGGAGCGACGACATGGGCGTGACCTACCAGGCGCTCGCGGTCATCGCCCTCGTGCTCCTCGTGGTGCCGCTCGCCTCGCTCGGCGGCGCCGCGGCGCGGCTCTCCGCCCGTCGCCGCGACGACCGGCTCGCGACGCTGCGGCTGCTCGGTGCGACGCCCGCTGCGGTGTCGACGCTCGCCGTGCTGGAGTCGGTCGTGCTCGCCGTCGTCGGTGCGCTCGCCGGGGTCGTGCTCTACTTCCTGCTCGTGCCGCTCATCGCGCTCATCCCGTTCCGTGGTGAACCGCTCGGCATCGACGGCGTGCTGCTCGGACTGCCCGCGCTCGCCGGCGTGGTCATCGGCGTCGCGCTGCTCGCCGCCGCGAGCGCGGTGCTCGGACTCCGCCAGGTCGTCATCTCCCCGCTCGGCGTGCGCACGAAGCAGGATGCCCCGAAGCTGCACTGGGTGCGCATCGTCGTGGGCCTCGCGGTCATCGCGGTGGCGTTCCTCATGATGAGCGCACTGCAGGTGGCGGGCTCGATGATGGTCGTCTTCGCGATGCTCGGATTGGCCTTGGGCGGCACGATCGCCGTGCTGAACCTCATCGGACCGTGGGTGATCCGCCTCGTCGCGCAGTCGCAGGCGCGCCGAGCCAAGACGTCCCAGCGCCTCCTCGCCGCGCGCACCGTGCTCGAATCGCCGAAGGCGGCCTGGCGGCAGGTCTCGGGCGTCGCCATGACGAGTTTCATGGCCGTGTTCGCGGGCACCGGCATCGCGCTGCTCGGCTCGTTCGGCGAGGCCGCCGACACCGAGTCGATGCTTCTGTTCACCGACATCCGCACCGGCATCCTCATCACCGTCGTCGGCTCGTTCCTCATGGTCGCCTGCTCGGTCGGCGTGAATCAGGCCGCCGGCATCCTCGACCGCGCCGAGATCTCCCGCTCGCTCGGCATGCTCGGCATGCCGACGCCGACGATGGAGGCCGCGCGCCGCCGTGCGGTCATGTCGCCCCTGCGCATCACCGCGATCGGTTCGGCCGTGACGGCGGCCGTCGTGATGCTGCCGCTCACCGGGATCACGATCATCGTCGCGCCGCTCTCGCTCGCGGTCATCGCGGCCGTGCTCGCCGGGGGGATCGGGGTCGTCTGGCTCGGCCTGCTCGCCACCAAGCCGATGCTCGACCGGGCGGCGTCCGTCACCTCCTGACCCCTCCTGACCCCAGCTGCTTCTGCAGGAGAATTGACGCGAGACGCGCTGTCAGCCGACCATGACGACCGATTTCCTGCAGAAGCAGCAGGCCGGACGCGCGGGTACGCTCGAACCATGACCAACGCGCCCGACTTCGACGACCGGGACGCCGCGATGAGCGAACTGCTCGGCATCCGCTCGAGCATCGACAACATCGACGCGGCGCTCATCCACCTGCTCGCCGAACGGTTCAAGTTCACGCAGCAGGTCGGCCGCCTGAAGGCGAAGCATGGCCTGCCCCCGAGCGATCCGGGCCGGGAGCAGCGCCAGATCGCCCGGCTGCGGGCGCTCGCCGTCGACGCGCACCTCGACCCCGCCTTCGCCGAGAAGTGGTTCAACTTCGTCGTCGCCGAGGTGATCCAGCACCACGAAGAGCTCGCCAACGGCGGCGGCACCGCCGGCGAGCTGTGAGCCGGGTCGCCCGCCGGGGCTGGTACCCGCTCGAGCTGCCCCCGCAGGCGGGCAAGCGGTACCTCGTCACGGGGGCGAACGCCGGGCTCGGCTTCTTCACCGCCGCCCGGCTCGCAGCCGCCGGTGCGCACGTCGTGCTCAGCGGGCGCAGCCCCGAGCGGCTCGAAGCCGCGATGGCCGCGATCCGGGGCGCGCGCCCCGAGGCATCCATCGAACCGATCGTGATAGACCAGGCCTCGCTCGACTCGGTGCGCGCGGGAGCCGCTCGCCTGCGGCATCGGCCGGCGTTCGACGGCGTCGTGACCAATGCGGGCATGGTGCACACACCGGGGGAGCGTCTCGAATCGCCCGACGGCAACGAACTCGTGCTCGCGACCAACGTGCTCGGACATTTCGCACTGCTCGCCGGGCTGCTGCCGCACCTCGCGCCGGGTGCCCGCGTCGTCGCGCTCGGCTCGCTCTCGAGCCGGCTGTCGACGTTCCGCGTCGACGAGCTGCAGCTCGAGCGCGGCTACGACTTCTGGCGCGCCTACGCCCAATCGAAGATCGCGACGCAGGTGTTCGCCTTCGAGCTCGACCGGCGGCTGCGGGCGGCCGGCAGCAGCGTGTCGAGCCTCGTGGCGCACCCCGGCTACTCGATCAGCGGTCGCACCCCCCGAGTGCCCGGCGTCAACGAGCCGAGCGCGGGCAGCCGCTTCGCCGATGCGCTGCAGGCGGCGTGGGCGCAGGGCAAGCACCGCGGCGCCGAGATCACCCTGCACGCCCTCACCGCGCCAGAGGCGCACGGCGGCCAGTTCTGGGGCCCGCGGTGGACGACGAAGGGCGACCCGACCCTGCAGACGCCCACGCGCACCTCGACGGACCCCGCGATCGGGGCCCGGTTCTGGGCGTTCGCCGAAGCGGCGACCGGCGCGACGTTCACCGTCGGCGCATGAGCGGGGACGGCGCCGATCGCACGCGCCCGCGGTTCTTCGCACGGCCGAGGGTGCGCCGCATCCTCTCGCGCAGCGTGGTCGTGGTCGGCATCGTGCTCGCGGTGATCGGCGTCGTCTCGGGTCGCTACGGGTGGCTCTTCGCGGGCATCATCGTCGTCGGCCTCGGCGCAGCGATGGGGCCGGGCCGCATCCGCAGCTGAGCCGAGCCCGACTCCTCCTGCGCGGACGCGCCGTGCGGGGTTCACCTGCCGGTAACCGGCCAGCAGCCGGGCGTTGGCGACCGCTCCCTACGTTGAGCCATCGGAACACACAGCATGCGCCTGCACCGGGCGCAGCGGTCACGAAAGGTTTCCGATGAAGCTCAGCACCAAGACCTGGCCCGCGCTCGCCGCGGCCGCCATGCTCGCCGTCGGCCTCGCAGCCTGCGCGTCGCCCTCGACGGCCGACGACTCCGCGGCGGGCGACTCGGGCGCGAAGTTCGCGGTCGACGAGAACACGCTCGTCTTCGGCGTCGTGCCCGACTCGGTCGACACCGAGACGAACTACCAGCCGCTGATGGACTACATCGCCGCCGAGACCGGCAAGACGGTCGAGTACCACGAGTCGACCGACTACGCCGCACTCATCGAGGCCGCGGTCGCGGGCAAGATCGACGTCGCGAGCTTCTCGGGCTTCACCTACGTGACCGCGACGAACAACGGCGCCGCGATCACCCCGATCTCCTCGATCATCACCGAAGAGGGCCAGGAGCCCGGCTACTACTCGCAGGCGATCGTGCCCAAGGGCAGCGACATCACCGACCTCGCCGGGTTCGCGGGCAAGAAGGTCTGCTTCGTCGACCCGTCGTCGACCTCGGGCTACCTGTTCCCGAGCTACAACCTGCTGAACGAGGGCATCGACCCGAAGACCGGCGTCACGCCGGTGTTCGCGGGCAAGCACGACGTCTCGGTCACGAAGACCGGCGAGGGCGTCGAGTGCGAGGCGGGCTTCGCCGAAGACAGCGAGGTCGCCAAGAGCGACAAGGTCGAGGTCATCGCCGAGACCATGGTGCCCGGCGCCCCGATCGTCGTCTCCGACACCCTCCCCGAGGAGCTCAAGACCCAGCTGACCGAGATCCTCGGCGAGGTCACGGTCGACGAGATCGTCGAGTCGGGCGTCGAGTCGGCCGACAGCGACGCCTTCCGCAGCGTGTTCTTCGCGACGCTGCCGGTCGACGACGAGTACTACGACACCATCCGCGACATCTGCGAGAAGACCGAAGCGGAGCAGTGCCAGGGCTGAGCGCCAGGCACTGAACGCGCACGGACCACGGAACGGACACGAGGCCTGAGATGAACGAGACCACCCCCGCCGCCCCCGACGTCGTCATCGACGTCGAGGGGCTCACGAAGGAGTTCGGCTCGACGGTCGCACTGCGGGATGCCGCGCTGCGGGTCGAGCGGGGGGAGATCGTCGTGCTGCTCGGCCTCTCGGGCTCGGGCAAGTCGACCCTGCTCCGTCACCTCGACGGCCTCGACACTCCGACGTCCGGGTCCGTACGCGTGCTCGGCCAGGAGGTGCCGCGCCTGCAGGGGCGGCGCCTCCGGGCCCTGCGCAGCCGAATCGGCTTCGTCTTCCAGCAGTTCGAGCTGGTGCCGTCGCTCACCGTGCTCGAGAACGTGCTCACGGGCGCGCTCGCCGAGCTCCGCGGCCCGCGCCTCGGGCTCTGGAGCTACCCGAAGCGCCTGAAGCTCACCGCACTCGGCCACCTCGACCGGGTCGGCCTCCTCGACCGCGCCTACCAGCGCGCCGACACCCTCTCGGGCGGGCAGCAGCAACGCGTCGCGATCGCGCGCGCCCTCATGCAGGACCCCGAGATCCTCCTCGCGGACGAGCCCGTCGCCTCCCTCGACCCCGAGTCGAGCGAGCAGGTCATGGCGCTCATCCGCGAGATCGCCATGGACGCCGGGCTCACCGTCGTCTGCAGCCTGCACCAGGTCGACCTCGCCCTCTCGTGGGGCGACCGCATCGTCGGCCTCCGCCACGGCGAGGTCGTGCTCGACACCCCGGCCGAGGGGCTCTCGAAGGCCGAGGTCATGGAGATCTACGGCCGCGTCGCGACGGCGACCGCCGAGCTCGAGGCCATCGAACGCGAACTCGTCGATGAGCTCGGCGCTGCGGATGCCGCGGCGCCCGAGCACTCCGCCGCGCCCGAGCCGCTCGTGGCCGCCGGCCCGAACCGGACCCGCTGATGTCGACCCTCGTCGCACCGTCACGGCGGCCCGCCGAGGCATCCGATGCCCGCTCGATCGCCGAGCGCGCGCCGAAGCGCGGCCGCTCGCCCGAGCGGATCGCCGCATCGCTCACGCTCGTGGCGATCGTGGCCGCCGCGATCGTCGCGCTCGCCGATTCGGGCATCTCGATCCCGAGCATGGTCGAGAGCTGGGGCAACGCCGAGCGCTTCTTCGCCCGGGTCGGTCCGATCAGCTTCCCCGAGCCGGCGCAGCTGCTCTACCTGACCGCACTCACGATCGGGCTCGTGCTCTGCGGCACCCTGCTCGCCGCCGTGATCTCGGTGCCGGTCGCCTACCTCGCCGCGTCGAACACGACGCCGGGACCGGGCTGGCGGGCATTCGGGCGCTTCGTCACGGTGCTGACCCGTGCGATCCCCGACGTCGTGCTCGCCATGGTCTTCGTGCTCATGTTCTCGCTCGGTTCGCTGCCGGGCATCCTCGCCATCGGCATCCACTCGATCGGCATGATCTCGAAGCTCTTCGCCGACGCCATCGAGCAGATCGACGAGGGGCCCAGGCTCGCGATCCGCGCCGCGGGCGGATCGAAGTGGCAGGAGTTCACGAGCGGGATCCTGCCGCAGGTGCTGCCCTCGTGGGTCGCGACGGTGCTGCACCGCAACGACATCAACCTGCGCGGATCGGTCGTGCTCGGCTACGTCGGCGTCGTGGGCCTCGGCATGGAGATGTCGTTCGCCTTCAAGTCGCTGAACTACTCGCTCGGGCTCGGCATCGCGCTCGTCATGTTCGCCCTCTGCATCGTGATGGAGGTCGTCTCGAGCGTCGTGCGCTCGGCCATGCTCGGCGTGGCGCCGACGGGGCGCGGCCTCGGCGACCGGCTGGTCCGGCGGGTGCGGCGCTCGCGCTCAGGCTCGTCGAGTGGTCTCGATACGCCTCCTTCGTCGGCTGCTCGACCGGCGGGGACTCCTTCGTCGGCTGCTCGACCGGCGACGTCGCTCGAGGCCGCCCTCCGCCGTCCCTGGGACGCGCTGCGCATCCGCAACACCGTCTGGGGCTGGGTCGCGCTGGCGGTCGTCGTCGGCAGCGTGCTCATCTGCAACATCCAGTGGGCCGACCTCATCACCTTCTGGGCGAAGGTGCCCGCCATCGCCGTGCAGTTCTGGCCGCCGGACTTCGGCAACTACGACGCCGCGACGATGTTCGGGGCGATGGGGCAGACGATCGGCATCGCGCTCGCCGCGACCCTGCTCGCGATCGTGGTCTCGGTGCTCGTCGGCTCGCTCGCCGCACGCAACGTCGCCCCGAACGGCACGGTGCGGGCCTCGATGCGGTTCCTCCTCGTCGTCATCCGCGGCATCCCCGAGGTGATCCTCGCGATCGTGCTCATCGTCATCACCGGGCTCGGCGCGCAGGCCGGCACGCTCGCCCTCGCCTTCGGCGGCATCGGCCTCGCCGGCAAGCTCATCGCCGACTCCTTCGAAGAGGTGAAGTCGGGGCCCGAGCGCGCGCTCCGCGCGACCGGTGCGAGCCGCTCGCAGGTCTACGCCTCGGCGACCCTGCCGCAGGGGATGCGCGCACTCATCGGGCACAGCTTCTACCTGCTCGACACGAACATCCGGGCGGCGACCATCCTCGGCATCGTGGGCGGCGGCGGCATCGGCTACTACCTGCTGAACGCCGGCCAGGGCTCGAACTACCAGGTCGTCACCGCGATCGTGCTCATGATCCTCGTGACGGTGCTCGTCGTCGAGGGCCTCGCGATGTGGATGCGGCGGGTGTTCCGATGAGCGGCTACGACGTCGCCGTCGTCGGCTCGGGCGTGGTCGGCCTCGGCGCCGCGCTCGCCGCGCACCGGCGGGGCCTGCGGGTCATCGTGCTCGAGCGCGGAAGCGAACCGAGCGGCGCCTCGATCCGCAACTTCGGCCACCTCTGCTTCACCCCGCAGCACGGCGTCGCGCGGCAGTTCGCGCTCGCCTCTCGCGAGCTCTGGCTCGGGCTCGCCAGCGACGCGGGCGTCGGGCTGCGCGAGTCGGGCACGCTCGTCGCGGCGCGGCATGACGACGAGCTCGCGGTGCTCGCCGAACTCGCCGCGCTCCGCGGCGACGACGAGGTGGTGCTGCTCGACGCGCGTGAGGCCGCGGCGCGCATCCCGCTCGCACCGGGCACGGCGGTCGGCGGGGCGTTCCTGCCGCGCGACCTGCAGGCGAACCCGCGGGAGGCGCTCGCCTCGATCGCCGCGTACCTCGAACGCGACGGCGTCGAGTTCCGCCGCCGCACGGCGGTCGGCCGGGTCGGCACGGGCAGGGTCGAGACGAGCCGCGGCCCGATCGACGCCGGCGAGATCGTCGTCGCGGTGAACCACGACCTCGACCTGCTGTTCCCCGATCTCGCCGAGGAGCGCGGCATCGTGCGCTGCGGGCTCGACATGCTGCGCGTCGACGCCGGCCTGGCCGCTCCGCTCCCCGCACCGGTGCTCACCGGGTGGTCGCTCGTGCGCTACGGCGCCTTCGCGGCCACCGAGTCGGCCCACCGCCTGCGCGAACGGCTGCACGCCGAACGCCCCGACCTCGCCGCGCTCGACCTCAACCAGATGTACACCCAGCTGCCCGACGGCTCGCTCATCGTCGGCGACACCCACTACCGGGGCGCCACGGTCGCGCCCTTCCAGAGCGAGGCCGCCTTCGAGGCACTGCTCGAGGTGACCGGCTCGTTCTTCGGCGTTCCGCGTCCGCGCGTCATCGAACGGTGGCAGGGCGTCTACGCGAGCGGACCGGACGAGTTCCTCATCGAGCAGCCCGAACCCGGCGTGCACCTCGCCGCCGCGACGACCGGCATCGGCATGACGTGCGGCCTCGGCCTCGCCGAGCACGTCGTCGGCCTCGCGCTCGGGTCGCCGTCGCCCGCACCCGCCCGTTGACCACCGCACCCCGATCCATCACGCGACCTCGAACCACCTCCCGGAAAGGCCGATCATGACCATCGACACCGACATCTCCGCAGACGAACTGGCCGAGATCGACGAGCTCGCCGAGCTCGCCGACCCCGACGACGTCGACGACGAGGGAGAGATCGAGCTCATCGTGCTCGACATGGCCGGCACCACGGTCGCCGACGACGGGGTGGTCGAGCGGGCGTTCGCACTCGCCGCCGAACGCAGCGGGATCGCTCGCGGCGACGACTTCGCCGAGGCGCTCGACTACGTGCGCGAGACCATGGGGCAGTCGAAGATCGAGGTCTTCCGCGTGCTCGCGAACGGCGATGAAGACGCGGCGCAGCAGGCGAACGCCGAGTTCGAGGGCGCGTACGCCGAGCTCGTGGCGAGCGAGGGCGTCGCCGAGATCCCGGGTGCGGCACGCGTCATCGAGCGCCTCCGCGAGGCCGGGGCATCCGTCGTGCTCACGACCGGATTCTCGCCCGTGACCCGCGATGCCATCCTCGACGCGCTCGACTGGCACGGTCTCGCCGACCTCGCCCTCTCGCCGGCCGATGCCGGCCGCGGTCGCCCGTACCCCGACCTGCCGCTCACGGCGCTGCTCCGCACAGAGACGAGCGCGGTCGAGGCCATGGTGGTCGTCGGCGACACCGTGAGCGATGTCGAGTCGGGCGTGGCCGCGGGCGCCGGTCTCGTCGTGGGCGTGCTGACCGGCGCGCACGATCGTGACGCGCTCGAGGCCGCCGGCGCCGACGCCGTCATCGAGAGCATCACCGAGCTGCCCGCGCTGCTCGGCCTGCACGGCGAGTAGGGGCGGTGATGCACACCGTGGTGCGAGTCGCCGGTCCCGATCTGATCCTCAGGCCGTCGCCCGTCGCGATGGTCTGGTACGAACCCGGCCGCCCGCACGAGGCGCTCGCGGCCCCTGGAGTGCACCTCTCGGCGGGGGAGGCGCTCGTCGAGGTCGAGCTCGCCACGGTCTGCGGCTCGGACGTGCACACGGTGCGCGGCGACCGACCGGCGCCGGCGCCCCTCGTGCTCGGGCACGAGCAGGTCGGACGGGTCGTCGCCGTGGGCGAGGGGGCGGTCCGCGCCGACGGCAGCCTGCTCGAACTCGGCGACCGCGTGGTCTGGTCGGTGGCGGTGAGCTGCGGCGAATGCGACCGCTGCCGCAGGGGACTCAGCCAGAAGTGCCGCTCGCTCGCGAAGTACGGGCACGAGCGGGTGCATCGCGGCTGGGAGCTCTCGGGCGGCTTCGCCACGCACGTGCAGCTCAAGGCGGGCACCGCCGTGGTGCGCGTGAGCGAAGAACTGCCGGCGCTCGTCGCCGCGCCCTCCTCGTGCGCGACGGCGACGGCGGTGGCCGCGCTCGACGCGGCCGCGGCGCACGTGCCGCTCGCGGGCGCGCCGCTGCTCGTCACCGGCGGCGGCATGATCGGCCTCAGCGTCGCCGCGATCGCGCGCGAGGCCGGCGCCGAGGTCGTCGTCTCCGATCCGGATGCCTCGCGGCGGGTGCTCGCCCGCCGGTTCGGCGTGCGAGCGGTCGACCCGGCTGCGACGCCCGGCGACGGGGAGCATCTCGACACCGTGCTCGCCGATCTCGCCGCGAACGGTCGGCCCGAGCTCCTCGTCGCGATCGAGGCCTCGGGTGCGGCGCCCGCGGTGCGCACCGCGATCGCCGCGCTCGGCGTCGGCGGCGTCGCGGTGCTCGTCGGCAGCGTCTCGCCCGGCACCGAGGTGCGGCTCGATCCCGAGACGGTCGTGCGCCGGCTCGTCACCGTGACGGGAGTGCACAACTACACGCCCGGGCAGCTCGTCCGTGCGGTGGCGTTCCTCGAGCGATCCTGGCGGTCGACGCCGCTCGACGAACTCGTCGGCACGACGCACTCGCTCGACGAGATCGACCTCGCCCTCGCCGAGGCGGCGACGGGCGAGCATGTGCGCGTGGGGGTCGCGCCGGGTCGCAGGCCGCACCACTGAACAGGCCGCGCCGGGATTTCCGCTCGGGCGGCGATCGCGGGAACATGGGGGCATGACCGCCCGCGTTCCCGCGACCGTGCCCGCACCGCCAGGCGGTGCGCGATGACGGACGGCACCGGGCCCGTCTCGCACGACCCCATCGAGCAGTTGCGCGCCTCGCTGGCCGAAGCGGCCTCGCGCCTCGCCGCTGCGCGAGCCCGCGACGAGGTGCTCGCCGAACTCGTGCAGCCGAAGCCCGTGCTCGGCATCGCGCGCGCCGCGCGCATGGCGGTTCGGGGCCGCGTCTGGCGGCTCGGCGTGCTGCTGCTCGCCCCCGACGGCGGGCTGTACGCGACCGGTCACGTCGTGCGTGCCGAACGGCCCGCCCGCCGCAGCGTGCTCGCCGCGAGCGTCGCCGAGCATCGCGCCTGGCAGGCGGCCGCGGTGAAGGGCGGCATCGCCGAGGGGGAGACCGTCGACTTCGATGCGCCCCAGGTCGACCTCGGCGAGCTCGCGCGCGCCGGGGCATCCGGGCCGGTCGTGCTCGACGGCGGCGTCGTGCGCGTGCGCTGGAACCCCGGCCAGCCGGGCGCCCTCGCCGAACTCGGCCGGTATCTCGACGACCGCGTCGGGCTGCTCGTCGACCCGCCCGGCGGCAGCTGACGGCGGCTGCGCACGAGGCTCTGGTACCGTCGATGCTCGTGTGCAGTCAATTCGCAACGATGGTGATCGCGCGGCCCCGCACCGCCTGAGGCGGAGCGACCCGATCATCCACGTCACTCCGCCTCGGCCATGACCCATGGCCGCGGTGCGATCTCGCGTACCCGGCCGACCATCTTCGGCAGCGGAGCACACTCTTGCATACACGCGAATACCCGTCCACCCCTCGTCCCCTCCCGACCGGTCATGGCGGCCGGCAGGAGCTGGGACAGAACTTCCTCGTCGATCGCGTCGCGATCGACCGACTCGTCGGGCTCGCCGCATCGACCAGCGGCCCGATCATCGAGCTCGGCGCCGGCAGCGGGGCGCTCACCGAGCCGCTCGCCCGCCTCGGCCGACCGCTCACGGCACTCGAACTCGACCCCGGGCGCGCCTCATCGCTGCAGCGACGGTTCGGACCCCGCGTCACGGTCGAGCAGGCCGACGTGCTGCGCTGGCGGTATCCTGCCGCCCCGCACGTCGTCGTCGGCAACGTCCCCTTCCACCTCACGACGGCCATCCTGCGTTCGCTCCTCGAACGACCCGGCTGGACCGACGCCGTGCTGCTCACGCAGTGGGAGGTCGCTCGCCGGCGATGCGGGGTCGGCGGCTCGAGCCTGCTCACCGCGCAGTCGGCGCCCTGGTTCGAATTCCGGCTCGACGGGAGGGTGCCGGCGCGGGCCTTCCGACCGGTGCCAGCCGTCGACGGCGGGCTCTTCAGCGTGCGACGTCGCACGTCGCCCCTCGTACCGGTGACCGAACGAGGCGGCTACTGCGGATTCGTGGCCGCGGTGTTCCGCGGGCGCGGGCGCGGCATGGCCCAGATCCTCACCCGCACCCCGAGGCCGATGAGCGGGGGGCAGGCGCGGTCATGGCTCGCACAGCGCGGCCTCGCCCGTGACGCCCTGCCCGGGCGGCTCACCCCCGAGGACTGGGCCGCGCTCTGGAAGGAGGTGCGGCGCCGATGAGCACGGCGTGATCCCCGTGCGGCATCGCGGCGGGGCTCAGCGGCGCCAGTCGCGTCGATCGTCGTCGTCGACCGGCGGGCGCAGGCGGAACGCCTCGCGCATGCGCTCGCCGGGCGGGGCCTTGAACGCGCGGATCACGGCACCGATGAGGATGATGACGGCGAAGAGCGCGATCGCGCCGCCGAGGAGGATGCCGTAGAAGGCGAAGTCGTTCATATCGTGCGCTTCCTGTCGTTCGTCGGGTGACCGCCGTGCTCCTGCTCCTGGATGGACTCGATGATCGAGTCCTGCAGGCCGCGCTGGCCGGTGTGCAGCTCCTGGTAGGTCTCGCCGGCGCCGGCGAGCGGGCCGAAGGCCGCGCGCATCCGCTGCCCGCGGGGCGCTCGCACCACACGCACGATCATGCCGATCACGATGGCGAGCGCGAACAGCGCGATCGCGCCGCCCATGATCAGGCCGGGGACTCCGAGTGCGTCGGCCACGTCGTCTCCCGGCTCAGAACCCGAAGAGCGTGACCGGCTCGAGGTGCCCGTCGCGCATCGCTTCGAGCACCCGCAGCTCGTGGGGCACGACGGGTTCGGGCAGTGCGTCGATCGGGAACCACTCGAGTGCAGCCGCCTTCTGCGTCTCGAGGAGGCGCGGCTCGCCCGCCCAGTCGTCGATCGCGAAGAACACGTCGAAGCGCTGCTCGATCGGGCGGCCGCTGCCGTCGGTGCGGTGCATGAGCGTCAGCAGTTCGAGCGCGCCTGCCTCGACCTCGACGCCGAGCTCCTCGGCCGCCTCGCGCGCCGCGCCCGCGAGCAGCGACTCTCCGGCCTCGACGTGGCCGGCCGCGCCGAACGCCCAGTGCTCGTCGTAGTAGCCGGTGCCGCGGCGCAGCTGCAGCAGCACCTCGTCGCCGCGGCGCAGCAGCACATACGCCGCGGGCACAACCGCGAAACGCCCGTGCGTCGAAGCGTACGCGTCGGTGTACTGCTCGTTCACGGGGTCACTTTCCGTCACGCTCACGGCTTCCGCCTTGTGCGGATGACGGGAAACGACCCCCTGAACGATTTCATCGACTCGCCCGCGTCAGTAGCCGACGACGGGTCCGAACGCGTCGGCGAGCGGGGCGCGGTTGACGGTGCGGAGCTCGTCGATCGAGACCGTGAAGGCGTCCTGCACCTCGAGGGTGCCCGAGGCGGCGTCGGTCACGCCGATGCGGCGCACCGGGTAGCCCCGGCCCTCGCAGAGCCCGCGGAACTTCACGTCGTCTTCACGCGGGACCGTGACGATGACGCGACCCGTCGACTCGCTGAACAGCGCGGTCGCGAGGTCGATCTCCGCCTCGGCGAGCACCTCGCCGAGGAACACCCGGGCGCCGACGCCGAAGCGCGACACCGCCTCGGCGAGGGCGATCGCGAGACCGCCGTCGGAGAGGTCGTGCGCCGAGTCGATGAGTCCTTCGATCGCCGCTGCGTTGAGCAGCTCGGCGAGCGTCTTCTCACCGGCGAGGTCGACAGCCGGCGGGCGACCGCCGAGGTGGCCGTGCACGACGCCCGCCCAGGCGGAGCCGTCGAGCTCGGCCGCGGTGTCGCCGAGGAGGTAGATGTTGTGGCCCTCGTCCTGCCATCCGCTCGGGATGCGGCGGGCGACGTCGTCGATCACGCCGAGCACGGCGATCACGGGAGTCGGGTGGATCGGCACGTCACCGGTCTGGTTGTAGAAGCTGACATTGCCGCCGGTGACGGGGATGCCGAGCTCGAGGCATCCGTCGCTGAGCCCCTCGACCGTCTCGGAGAATTGCCACATGACCTCGGGGTTCTCGGGGGAGCCGAAGTTCAGGCAGTCGCTGACGCCCATCGGCACGGCGCCGGTCACGGCCACGTTGCGGTACGCCTCGGCGAGCGCGAGCTTCGCGCCCTGGCGCGGGTCGAGCTGCGAGTAGCGGCCGTTCGCGTCGGTCGCGACCGAGACGCCGAGGCCCGACTCCTCGTCGACGCGCACCATGCCGGCGTCGTCGGGGTAGCTGAGCGCGGTGTTGCCGAGCACGTAGTTGTCGTACTGGTTGGTCACCCACGCGGCATCCGCCTGGTTCGCCGAGCCGACGAGCTTCAGGAACTGCTCGCGGATCTCGTCGGGGGTCGCGGGGCGGTCGAGCTTCGCGGCCGTGTCGGCCTGCAGCGCGTCGATCCAGGTCGGGTAGGCGACGGGCCGCTCGTAGACCGGGCCGTCGACGGCGACGGTGCGCGGGTCGACGTTCACGATCTCCTGGCCGTGCCACATGATCGAGAGGCGGCCGGTGTCGGTGACCTCGCCGAGCACGCTCGTCTCGACGTCCCACTTCTCGACGACCTTCAGGAAGCCCTCGAGCTTCTCGGGCTTCACGATCGCCATCATGCGCTCCTGGCTCTCGCTCATGAGGATCTCCTCAGGGGTGAGCGTCGGGTCGCGCAGGAGCACGTCGTCGAGGACGATCGACATGCCGCCGTCGCCGTTGGAGGCGAGCTCGCTGGTCGCGCACGAGATGCCGGCGGCACCGAGGTCTTGGATGCCCTCGACGAGATCGTTCTGGAACAGCTCGAGGCAGCACTCGATGAGCACCTTCTCGGCGAAGGGATCGCCGACCTGCACCGCGGGCCGCTTGGTCGGGCCGCCCTCGGCGAAGGTGTCGGATGCGAGGATCGAGGCCCCGCCGATGCCGTCGCCGCCCGTGCGGGCGCCGAAGAGCACGACCTTGTTGCCGGCGCCCTTGGCATTGGCGAGGTGCAGGTCTTCGTGCCGCAGCACGCCGACGGCGAGCGCGTTCACGAGGGGGTTCGCCTGGTAGACCCCGTCGAACCAGGTCTCGCCGCCGATGTTCGGGAGGCCCAGGCAGTTGCCGTAGAACGAGATGCCGCTCACCACGCCGTGCACGACGCGCGCGGTGTCGGGGTGGTTGATGTCGCCGAAGCGAAGCGCGTCCATCACCGCGACCGGGCGGGCGCCCATCGAGATGATGTCGCGCACGATGCCGCCGACGCCGGTCGCGGCGCCCTGGAACGGCTCGATGTACGAGGGGTGGTTGTGCGACTCGATCTTGAAGGTGACGGCCCAGCCCTCGCCGATGTCGAGCACGCCGGCGTTCTCGCCCATGCCGACCATGAGGTGCTTCTTCATGTCGGGCGTGACCTTCTTGCCGAACTGCTTCAGGTAGATCTTCGACGACTTGTACGAGCAGTGCTCGCTCCACATGACCGAGTACATCGCGAGCTCGGCGCTCGTGGGGCGGCGGCCCAGGATGTTGCGGATGCGCTCGTACTCGTCGGGCTTCAGGCCCAGGGCGGCGTACGGCTGCTCCTTCTCGGGAGTCGCGGTCGCGACCTCGACGGTGTCGAGCACCGCAGTCGTCGGTGCTGCGATGTTGGCGGGGGTGTTGATGGTCACGAGTGGCGAGCTCCAGAAGACGGCGGCGAGGCGGATGCCGCGGGGCGAATGCCTGACCCCTGCAGTCTACCGGCCGTGCTCACCCGAGCAGGCCGCCCGGATGCCGGCGTGCGCGCTCCGATAGAATATTGGCGGTCGTCGCATCCCCGGCGGCCCTGGGCGCGCACATCAGCGCGCAGTCGACCCGCCGCCGGCACTCGCGAAGCCTCGCTCGCCGCCGCCCCGCGGGGTACGCCATCCGCTGCTGGATACTCCTATGACCTCGTCGATTCCTACGGTGCACCCCGCGCCGCCGTTCCCGTGGCTCGGGCTCATCGTGCTCGCCTCGGCCGTCTTCCTCTCAGTCACGATCGAGATGCTGCCGACGGGCCTCCTTCCCGACATGAGCCGCGAGCTCGGCGTGGGGGAGCCGCTCATCGGCCTCCTCGTCACCGTGTTCGCGGCGACCGTGGTCGTCTTGACCGTGCCGCTCGCGGCGCTCACCCGCCGGGTCGCCCGCCGCCGCCTCATCGTCATCACGCTCGTGCTGCTGGCCGTGAGCTGCGTGCTCAGCGCGATCGCGCCGAACTACCCGACGGTGGTCGCCACGCGCGTGCTCGGCGGTGCCGCGCACGGGCTCTTCTGGGCGGTCGTCGGCGCCTACGCCGGCCACCTCGTGCCGAAGGAGCAGCTCGCCCGCGCCGTCTCGATCTCCGTCGCGGGCGGCTCAGCCGCCTTCGTGCTCGGCGTGCCGCTGAGCACGGCGCTCGGGCAGGCGCTCGGCTGGCGCTTCGCATTCGCCGCCATGGGCGCGCTGACGCTCGTCGGCGCCGTGCTGGTCTGGCGGTTCCTGCCGCCGGTGCGTCACCACGCGGGCGAAGCGGATGCCGCGCCGGTCCGCGTGCGCAAGGATCCGACCTTCGTGCCGGTAATCGTCGTGTGCCTCATCACGGCCGTGACCATGATCGGCATGTACACCTTCTACACGTACATCGCGCCCTACATGACCGACGTCATGGGCCTGCCGTCGAGCGCGATCAGCCCCATGCTGCTCGCCTACGGCATCGCCGGCGCGGTGGGGCTCGTGCTCGCCGGCGCGGTGCTCGGGCGCCGCCCGACGGTCGGTCTCGTCGTCGCGATGGTCGCCACCGGACTCGGCGCGGCCGGGCTCGCGGCGTTCCCCGAGGTGCCGGTGGTGTCGATCGCGAGCTTCCTGCTGTTCGGCACGGCGTTCGGTGCGCTGCCCACGATGCTCAACACCCGACTGCTGCACTCGGCGTCGGCGAAGATCCGCGACGCGGCGGCGTCGTTCTACACGACGGCGTTCAACACGGGCATCGGCGGCGGTGCGCTGCTCGGTGCCGCGCTCTACGGCGTGATCGGGCTGGCGGCGCTGCCGTGGGTGTTCGTGAGCCTGCTCGCGTGCGCGACCGCGGCGCTCGTGTGGACGGCGCTCGTCAACCGCGTGCAGCGCTGACGCGGGTCTCGAGACGCGATCCTTCGTCGCTACTCGACCGCCGGGAGCCGTGAGAACGCGGCTGCGCGGGCGATCTGCTCGGGCGTGATCGACATGCCGGTGTAGCGCTCGAACTGCCGGGCCGCCTGCAGGGCGTGCACCTCGGCGCCCGTGATCACGGTCTTGCCCGCGGCGCGTGCGGCGAGGATGAGCGGCGTCTCGGCGGGGAACGCGACCACGTCGAAGACCACGGATGCCGCGGCGATGTGCTCGTCCGAGAAGGCGAGTGCCGAGGCATCCGCCCCCTGCATGCCGAGCGGGGTCACGTTCACGATCAGCTCGGCCGACCCCGGGGCCGGGTCGTCGGCGATCCACGCGTAGCCGTACTGCTCGGCGAGCGCCGGGCCGAGCGACGCGTTGCGTGCGAGCACGGTGACATCGTCGAAGCCGGCGTCGCGGAACGCGGCGACGACGGCCTTCGCCATCCCGCCGGATCCGCGCACGAGCACCCGGAGCGAGGGGTCGAGCTCGTTGTCGGCGATGAGCTGGGCGATCGCCTCGAAGTCGGTGTTCGAACCCGTCAGCACACCGCCGTCGTTGACGATCGTGTTGACCGACTCGATCGCCGCCGCCGAGGGCTCGATCACGTCGATGAGCGGGATGACCGCCTCTTTGAACGGCATCGACACGGAGCATCCGCGCAGCCCGAGCGCCCGGATGCCGCGCACGGCGCCCTCGATGTCGTCGGTCGTGAACGCCTTGTAGGCGAAGTTCAGCCCGAGCTCGTCGTAGAGGAAGTTGTGGAACCGCGTGCCGAGGTTCGACGGGCGGCCGGCGAGCGAGATGCAGAACTGCATGTCCTTGTTGAGGATGGGCATGCGTCCATTCTCGCCCCGCGGCTCAGCGTCGGGCGAGCACCGCGAAGGCGTCGCCGACTTCGCCGAGGTGGTGCAGCTTGTCGGGGTTGAGCTGGTTCGTGACGGCGGCGACCGCCCCGCCCTCGAGATGCACCGTCAGCACCGAGAGCACGCGGCCGTCGACATCGCGCGCGAGCAGGGCGGGTTCGCCGTTCGCGCGCGTCGGTTCGAACGACACCCCGAGGTCGGTGGCGACGCGCACGATGCCGATGAGGAACCGGGCGACCTCGATCGACCCCGAGAGCGGCTTGCGGATCGCCGGCGCCTTGCCGCCCCCGTCGCCGGTGAACACCACGTCGGGCGCGAGCGTCGCCGCCAGCGCCGGCACATCACCGGCTCGGAGCGCCGCCGAGAATCCGGACATCAGTCGATCGCGTTCGTCGGGCGTGACATCGAAGCGCGGCCGCCCGTCGGCCATGCGCTCGCGGGCGCGGCGCATCAGCTGACGGCAGGCCGCCTCGGTGCGGCCGGTGATGCGCGCGATCTCGGCGTAGTCGACGTCGAACGCCGATCGCAGCACGTAGACCACGCGCTCGAGGGGAGCGAGGCGCTCGAGCAGCACGAGCATGCCGGTCGAGAGCTCCTCGTCGTGCTCGATGCGCCGGGCCGGGTCATCGTCGTCGACGATGAGCGGTTCGGGCAGCCAGGGGCCGACGTACACCTCGCGGGTGCGGCGGGCCGAACGCAGTGCGTCGATCGCGAGCCGGGTCGTGACCGTCGTCGCATACGCGTCGGCGTTGGCGATCGGCTCGTCACCGTCGTGCCGGTGCATCCGCAGGAAGGCCTCCTGCACGACGTCCTCGGCCTCCACGATGCTGCCGAGCATGCGATAGGCGATCGAGAACATCAGGCCGCGGAGTTCTGGGGCTGCCGTCTCGAGGCTGACCATGCCTCCCAGCGTCGCACACGGTCGGGCGGGCTGTCACGCGAACGGGTGGCCGATCGTCGGAGGGGGTGAGAGCAGAGAAAGGCAGGACCTCCTCATGAAGATCTTCATCGCCGGCGCGACGGGCGCCCTGGGTTCGCGACTCGTCCCCATGCTGGTGCAGGCCGGTCACGACGTGGTCGGCACCTCGCGCAGCCGGGAACGGGCCGCAACGGTCGACGCCGCGGGCGGGCACGGTGTCGTGATGGACGGCCGCGATCTCGCGGCCGTGCACCGGGCCGTGCTCGAGGCAGCCCCCGACGTCGTCGTGCACCAGCTCACCTCGCTCGCGGGCGGCATCGATTTCAAGCACTTCGATGAGAGCTTCGCCGTCACGAACGAGCTGCGCACCCGTACGACCGACGCGCTCATCGCCGCAGCCGAGGAGGCGGGGACGGGGCGCATCATCGTGCAGAGCTTCACCGGCTGGGCGAACGAGCACACCGGATCCTCGATCAAGACCGAGGCCGACCCGCTCGACCCGAACCCGGCGGCGGAGTGCCGCGCCACCCTCGCGGGGATCGCGCACGTCGAGCGCGCCGCCGTCGAGGCGGGCGGCATCGCCCTGCGCTACGGCGGCTTCTACGGCCCCGGCCAGTCACTCGGCGAGGGGGGTGAGCTGCTCGAGAGCATCCGCGCGCGCAACGTGCCGATCGTGGGCGGCGGCACCGGCATCTGGTCGTTCATCCACATCGAGGATGCCGCGGCCGCGACCGCCGCCGCGGTGGAGCGCGGCACGGCGGGGCGCTACAACATCGTCGACGACGAGCCGGCTCCGGTCTCGGTCTGGCTGCCCGAGCTCGCCCGGCTCATCGGCGCCAAGGCGCCGCGACGGTTGCCGGCCTGGCTCGCCCGGCCGATGATCGGCGACTTCGGCGTCGCGATGATGACCACCTCGCGCGGTTCGTCGAACGCGAAGGCGAAGGCCGAACTCGGGTGGAGCCCGCGGTACGCGAGCTGGCGCGACGGGTTCCGGCGCGGTCTCGGCGACGCGTCTTCGGCGTCGCGCGCGGCCTGAACGCGAATCGCCCCGACGCCGGTGGCGTCGGGGCGATTCGTGCAGTTCGGCGGCGCCGGGCTCAGCCCTCGCGACCCCCGGGAGGGCCGATCAGGAGCAGCACGGCGAAGAGCGCCGCGATGCCGACGACCGCGAGCACCGTGAGCAGGATCGGACGGGCGAGGAAGAAGCGCAGCAGCCGGTTCACCCAGTTGCCGTCGGCGGGGTGGTCGCTCGCCTCGAGCCGCCACGGGCCCTCGAGGTGGCCCTTGCGGATGAGCCACAGCTCGAACGGGATCGTGGCGTAGGGCACGATCGCGGTCAGCACGGCGAAGGCGATGCGGCCGACGTTCCAACGCTGGTTGACGCCCACGAGCACCGACGAGAACGCGTACGAGAGGAACACGAAGCCGTGGATCGACCCGCCGACGAGCACGGCCCACTCGATGCCGGCCGCGTACTTCAGGATCATCGCGGTGATGAGCAGGGTCCAGGTGACCGCCTCGGCGAAGGCGAGGGTGCGGAACAGCCGTTTCGGCGTCAGGCCGGGCGCCGCGGTCGGCGCGCCGCTCGGCGTGCCGGCGGGGGAGTTCGTGGTGGGGGTGGTGGTCATGCGCTCGCGTCTCCAGAGATCGGGATGCTTCCATCGTCTCAAGCCGGGATGTGCGTGGCATCCGTCGAAGGTTTGAACTCGGGCCGGGCGGGCAGCGCCCGTCGGAGTAGGCTGCCACGGTGAACGCGCAAGACACCCGTGCCCTCGTCGAGTCCCGGCTCGCCGTCATTCCCGACTTCCCCGAGCCCGGGGTGCTCTTCCGCGACCTCACGCCCGTCTTCGCCGACGGCGAGGCGTTCCATGCGCTCGCCGGGGCGCTGACGGCCCCGTTCGCCGGCCGCTTCGACGTGCTCGCGGGCGTCGAGGCGCGGGGCTTCCTGCTCGCGGCGGCGGCCTCGGTCGCAGCGGGGGTCGGGGTGCTGCCCATCCGCAAGGCGGGCAAGCTGCCGCGCGCGGTGCTCACCGAGGCGTACGCGCTCGAGTACGGCACCGCGGCGCTCGAGGTGCACGAGGGCGAACTGCCGCCCGGCACCCGGGTGCTCGTCGTCGACGACGTGCTCGCCACGGGCGGCACGGTCGGCGCGGCGGCACGTCTCGTCGAGCGCGCCGGCTGGAAGGTGGCCGGCGTCTCGGTCGCGATCGAGCTCGACGGGCTCGGCGGGCGCGCCGCGCTGCCCGACACCTTCGAGACCTACAGCCTGCTGCAGTACTGAGCCGATCGCCCCGAGCTCCGGTCGCCTCGTGCGGTCCGTCGGCGCGGTCGGTACGGTTGCCTCACCGGAACGAGGAGGTACCGATGGATGCGACGCCGAAGCGAACGTTGTGGTGGGGGATCGGGTTGGCGGGCGGGGGCGCCCTCCTGCTCGTGCTCATCCCGAGCGCGATCTCAGCCGTGTTCCCGGCTCTCGACGGTGTCGGCCAGACCTTCTTCGATGCACTCAACGTCGTGGTGAACCTCGTCCAGCAGCTCGCGATCCCGCTCGGCAGCGCGCTCATCGCGGCGGCGATCGTCATGCAGTACCTCGGGGGTCGTCGGGCCGGCACCGCGCTCGGCGAGGTGCCGCAGACCGGGGCCGACCGGGCAGGCTGAACGGCCGTCGCGGCGGCTCGGGAAGCGAGGCTCAGGCGCGCGCCGCGCTCAGGCGCGCGCCGACTCCCGCGCCCGCAGCTCCTTGCGCAGGATCTTGCCCGAGGCCGACTTCGGCACCTGCGCGATGAACTCGACGACGCGCACCTTCTCGTGCGGCGCGACGTGCTCGGCGACGTGCGCCATCACCCCGTCGGCGTCGAGGGCGGCGCCCTGCTGCAGTACCACGAAGGCCTTCGGCACCTCCTGCCCGTCGGCGTCGAGCACGCCGATCACGGCGGCGTCGGCGATCGACGGGTGTTCGAGCAGCACGGCCTCGAGCACGGCCGGCGCGACCTGGTAGCCCTTGTACTTGATGAGCTCCTTCAGGCGGTCGACGATGCGGAACACCCCGTCGGCCGTCACCGTCGCGACGTCGCCCGTGTGCAGCCAGCCGTCTGCGTCGAGCATCTCGGCCGTCGCGTCGGGCCGGTTGAGATAGCCCGCCATCACCTGCGGCCCGCGGATCAGGAGCTCGCCCGGCGCGCTCGTCTCCTCGCCGCTCGCGGGCGCAGGGACATCCTGCCCTGACTCGTCGACGAGCCGGGCCTCGGTGTTCGCGAGCAGCACGCCGATCGTCGAACGGTCGAGGTCGTCGCGCTCGACGGGGATCGCGTGCGTCACGGGGCTCGTCTCGGTCATGCCGTAGCCCTGGCAGACGATGCAGCCGAGCCGCTTCGCGACGAGCTCGGCGAGCGCGCCGTCGAGCGGCGCCGCCCCCGAGAACACGACCTTCACGCTCGACAGGTCGTACTGGTCGACGAGGGGATGCTTCGCGAGCGCCACCGCGATCGGCGGGGCGATGAACACCCAGCTCGCACGGTGCTCGCTCACGACCCGCAGGAACTCGGTGAGGTCGAACCGCGGCATCGTCACGAGCGCGGCGCGCTGGCGCAGCGCGAAGTTGAGCAGCACCGTCATGCCGTAGATGTGGAAGAACGGCAGCACCGCGAGCACGCGGTCGCCGTCGTCGAGCGCGATCGTGTCGCGGCACTGCGCGACGTTCGCGACGAGGTTGCGATGCGTGAGCATGACGCCCTTCGGCCGGCCCGTCGTGCCCGAGGAGTACGGCAGCACGGCGAGGTGCGTGGCCGGGTCGAAGCCCACCTCGGGCGCGAGGCGCCCTTCGCCGAGCAGTTCGGCGAGCGAGGGATGCCCCGGGGCGCCGTCGAGCACGATGATCTGCTCGTTCGGGATGCCGAGCCGCGTCGCCGCGGCGGCCGCGCCCGGCAGCAGCGGGCTGACCGTCACGAGCCATTGCGCTCCCGCGTCGCTGAGCTGGTTCGCGATCTCCTCGGGCGTGTAGAGGGAGTTGATCGTGGTCGCAGTCGCGCCCGCCCTGAGGATGCCGTGGAACACCGTCGCGAAGGCGGGCACGTTCGGGCAGAGCACGCCGACGACGTCGCCGACGCCGATGCCGCGCGCCGCGAGCGCACCCGCGAAGAGCCCGATGTGGGCGATGAGCTGCCGGTACGTCGTCGTCTGCCCGTTCGAACCGTCGATGATCGCGATCTCGTCGAGCCGCGATTCATCCAGCTCGCCGAAGAGGTAGTCGTACACGGGGACATCCGGAATGACGACGTCGGGCCGGGCGCTCGAAACCATCCGATCTCCTTCGATCAACGGGTGCACCCATCATGCCGCGCCGGAGGCCGCGGCGACAGTGCCCGGCGACCGGCTCAGTCGAGCAGTGCCGGATCGACCTGGATGCCGGTGATCGTGTTGATCGCGAGCACGATGATGAGCGCGTTGAAGAAGAAGCTGAGGGTCGTGTGCCAGACGACGCTCCAGCGCATGCGGGTGGTCGTGACGACGACGTCGGAGACCGAGAAGTTCGTGGCGTTCGTGAAGGCGAAGTACACGAAGTCGATCAGCGTGGGCTCGGGGGTGCGCGGAAACTCGAGCGGCGCCCGGCCCGCCGCCGAGTGCTGGCGCGAGTAGTAGATGCGCGCCCATCCCCAGTGGAACAGGCACCACGCCACGAGCATCGCCCACACCGCGAACAGCTCGATGAACGGGCCCCAGTCGGGGTCGTTGCGCAGCACGATGAGCTCGATCGCGGCGACCACGCCGACGGTGCTCGACGAGAACATGAGCACGCTCGCGACCGTGCGCATCACGGGATGCGCGAGGAACCGGCGGGTGCGCCGTCGCCCGGCCAGGTGCGGTCGGCGCACCGCGAGGTTGAGTACGAGCATCGTGGCGACGAGGTAGGTCGTGCCGATGAGGCACCAGGCGACGAGCGCATCGACGTTCTCCTCGTCGACGATGAACCAGACGCCGAGCACCACGAGGCACAACTGGACGGCGAGTCCGATCGATTCGGCGATGATCGCCCCGGCATCGTACGCGCGCTCGTCGGTGGTTGCCTTCGTCACGGTCCCTCCCGTCCCGCGTCCGCGATGCCCTCAGCATGCCAGAGCACTTGTCGGGAGCGTCGGTTCGAATCGCCCGACTCGCCGCCGTTGATTTGAGTCATTCAAAACAACTCGCTACGGTCGAAGCATGCACACCGCGACCGAGCACGACCCCGCCGCGCGCATCCGCGCCGCCGGGCTCAAGGTGACCGCGCCGCGGCTCGCCGTGCTCGAGGTGCTCTCGGGTCACGGCCACCTCGACGCCGAGACCGTCTTCGAACGGGTGCGCGGCGAGCTGCCGACCACCTCGCTGCAGGCCGTCTACGGGGTGCTCGCGGCGCTCTCGGGCGCAGGGCTCCTCCGTCGCATCGAACCCGCGGGGTCGCCGGCGCTCTACGAGAGCCGCATCGGCGACAACCACCACCATCTCGTGTGCACGAAGTGCCACACCGTCGCCGACGTCGACTGCGTCGTCGGCGAACCGCCCTGCCTCGAACCGAGCGACGCGGGCGGCTTCTCGATCCACACCGCCGAGGTCACTTTCTGGGGCCTCTGCGCCGACTGCCGATCGGTGCCGGCGGCCTAGCCCGCGGCATCCGACCCACCGCTTCCGCCGGCCTCCCCGGCGGAAGACGAGCGCGCCCTCCCGGGGCGCTCGTCGCCGCGCCCTGCCGCGGCATCGTCACCCGCCCGCCACCGAACGAAGGACGAACGCATGACGAACCGAACCACCACCCAGACCGGCACCCCGGTCGCGAGCGACGCGCACTCGCTCAGCGCCGGCGCCGACGGCGCGACGGTGCTGCACGACCGCTATCTCGTCGAGAAGCTCGCGCAGTTCAACCGCGAGCGCATCCCCGAGCGCATCGTGCATGCGAAGGGCGGCGGCGCGTTCGGCCGCTTCGAGGTGACGGCGGATGTCTCGCGCTACACCCGCGCGGCCCTCTTCCAGCCCGGCGCGAGCGTCGAGACGCTGCTGCGCTTCTCGTCGGTCGCGGGTGAGCAGGGCTCGCCCGACACGTGGCGCGACGTGCGCGGCTTCTCGCTGAAGTTCTACACACCGGAGGGCAACTACGACCTCGTCGGCAACAACACCCCGGTGTTCTTCATCCGCGACGGCATCAAGTTCCCCGACTTCATCCACTCGCAGAAGCGACTGCCGGGCTCGGGCCTGCGCGACGCCGACATGCAGTGGGACTTCTGGACCCTCTCGCCCGAGTCGGCCCACCAGGTGACCTACCTCATGGGCGACCGCGGCCTGCCGAGGTCGTGGCGCGAGATGCAGGGCTACGGCTCGCACACCTACCAGTGGATCAACGCCGAGGGTGAGCGGTTCTGGGTGAAGTACCACTTCCGGTCGCGTCAGGGCGACCTGCACCTCGACGCGCAGACCGCCGAGGCGATCGCCGGGGCCGACGCCGACTACTACCGCCGCGATCTGCACGAGGCGATCGAGCGCGGCGACTTCCCGAAGTGGGACGTGTTCGTGCAGGTCATGCCCTACGAGGAGGCGAAGAGCTACCGCTTCAACCCCTTCGACCTCACGAAGGTGTGGCCGCACGCCGACTACCCGCTCATCGAGGTGGGCACGCTGACGCTCGACCGCAACCCGCAGAACTTCTTCGCCGAGATCGAGCAGGCGGCGTTCTCGCCGGCGAACACGGTGCCGGGCATCGGCATCAGCCCCGACAAGATGCTGATGGCGCGCGTGTTCAGCTATCCCGACGCGCAGCGCTACCGGGTCGGAACGAACTACAACCAGCTGCCGGTGAACGCGCCGCACGCGGCATCCGTCGCGAACTACTCGCAGGACGGCGCGCAGCGCCACCACTACAACGCGCCCTCGGTGCCGGTGTACGCGCCGAACTCGTTCGGCGGGCCGACCGCTTCGGCCGAGGCCGCGGGCGAGGGGTCGTGGGAGGGCGACGGCGAGCTCGTGCGCACCGCGTACACGCTGCGCGCCGACGACAGCGACTTCGGCCAGGCGGGCGCCCTCTACCGCGACGTCTACTCGGCCGAGTCGAAGCTGCGCCTGCAGGCGACCCTGCTCGGCCAGGCGCAGGCGATCACGATCGACGAGATCCGCGAGCGCTTCTTCCAGTACTGGACGAACGTCGACGTCGAGCTCGGCGGGGTGCTGCGCTCGGCGTACGCGACGGCCGCTGAGGACGGCGCGGCGGCGTAACCTCCCGGTTTCGAGACGCGTCCGACTGCGTCGGGCGCTCCTCGACCAGCGGAGTGATCGTTGGCTGAGGAGCGCCGCCGCGGAGCGGCGACGCGTCTCGAAACCCTCAGGCGGGCGACGCGAGGGAGGCGAGCACGAGCTCGGCGGATGCATCGTGCGCGCGATCGCGGTCGGCCGGAACGAGCCCGATGCGGGTGCGGCGGTCGAGCACGTCGTCGACGTCGAGGGCGCCCTCGGCGCGCACCGCGAACTCGATCTCGGCGCGCGTCACGTCGATCCCCTCGGCGATCCGCGCGGTCGGGTCGGCGCAGCTCGCGAGACCGAACACGGTGGATGCCTCGGCGCCGAAGCGGGCCGTGAGCGAGGCGGGCGGCTCGTGGTCGACGGGCTGAGCCCCCGCGCCGGCGGCACTCGAGCCAGCGCTCGCGCCGGCGAAGGCCACCGTCGACCCCGCGGCGCCGACGAGCGCGAGCTCGGCGGTGCGGCACCCGGGATCGGCGAGACCCGCGTGCCGGCACGCGAGGTCGACGGCGTCGCGGGCCATCGCCCGGTAGGTCGTGAGCTTGCCGCCGAGCACGTTGACGAGCCCCGAGTCGGCGACGGCGACATGGTGGCGGCGCGAGATGTCGGCGGTCGAGCCGTCGCCGCCGGTGTCGATGAGGGGGCGCAGCCCCGCGAAGGCGCCGAGCACGTCGCCGCGGCCGAGCGGGCGGTCGAGCGCGGTCGAGAGCGTCTGCAGCAGGAAGTCGATCTCGTCGTCGCCGGGTTGCGGCACGTCGGGCACCGGCCCCGGGGCATCCTCGTCGGTGAGGCCGACGACCACCCGGCCGAGCTGCTGCGGCAGGGCGAAGACGAACCTGCTGATCGAGCCGGGGTGCGGCACCGTGAGCGCCGCCGTCGGGTTGCCGAGCGCGGCCGCGTCGAGCACGAGGTGCGTGCCGCGGCTCGGGCGCATGCGGATTCCGGGATCGAGTTCGCCCGCCCACACGCCCGCCGCGTTCACGACGACCCGTGCGCGCACGCGCAGGGTGCCGCCGCCGAGCGCATCGGTCAGGGTCGCCCCAGTGCCGTCGGCGTCGGAGACGCGCACCCGGGTGAGTACCGTCGCGCCGTACGCCGCGGCCGTGCGGGCGAGGGCGACGACGAGCCGCGCGTCGTCGACGAGCTGCCCGTCGTGGGCGAGCACCCCGCCGCGCAGGCCCTCGCGGCGCAGGGCGGGGGCGAGGCGCAGCGCCTCGTCGCGGCCGATGCGGCGCGGGTGGGCGAGCACCTGGGCGGGGGTGCGTGCGAGCATGCGGAGCCCGTCGCCGAGGCCCATGCCGAGACCGCCGAAGACGCGCTGCTTCGCCGACACCCCGGGTACGAACGGCAGCAGCTGGGGGAGACTCCGCACGAGGTGCGGGGCGATGCGGGTCATCAGCAGGTGCCGCTCGTCGGCGCTCTCGCGGGCCACCGCGACATCACCGGTCGCGAGGTAGCGGAGCCCGCCGTGCACGAGCTTCGAGCTCCACCGGCTCGTGCCGAAGGCGAGGTCGTGCGCCTCGGCCAGCACGACCGAGAGGCCCCGGCTCGCCGCGTCGAGCGCGACGCCGGCGCCCGTGACGCCGCCGCCGATGACGAGCAGGTCGACGGGCTCGGAGCTGGCGGCCAGGGCGTCGAGCTCACGGGCGCGGCGATCGGCACTCAGCGCCGAGGAGTGCGTGGCACGTGTCGGCGCCGATGCGGTGGTCAGGGGCGAAGGTGCCCGTCGAGTGCGTGCCAAAGTTCGCTGCTCCAATGCGGCTCGTCGATGAGGGTGGAGACGGTGTTGTGCGAGAGGATCGCCGACTGCGCGATGAGCAGCAGCATCACCGCCAGGTCGCCCGGGGCGCCGGGGCGCACGGTGCCGCCCTGCTGCGCGAGTGCGATCGCCGAGGCGAGCCACTGCAGGATCACCCGCTGGCTCGAGCCGATGCGCTGCAGGGTGTAGCGGGTGAACACCTCGGGTTCGCGTTCGAGCAGGCGCCCGTAGAGCGGGTCGGTGCGGAACAGCTCGGAGAAGCGCAGCACGTCGCGCACGATCTCGTCGCGCGTCGTCGCGGGTTCGGGGAACTGCGCGATGAGCGACACGGTCGCGCGGTGCAGCACGGCCCGCACGATCTCGTCGGCGCTCGACCAGCGGCGGTACACGGTCGGGCGGCTCACCCCCGAGTCGCGAGCGACCTCGGCGACGGTGACGCCGCCGACGCCGCGTGCGGCGATGAGGGCGGCGGCCGCGTCGAGCATGCGCGCCTCGGCCTCGCTCCAGTCGGGGCGGTCGAGCTCGAGTGCTTGACGATCTTCCATGATGTGTCACACTGTAACGCATGGTCGACGAAGACGGCACCGCCCCCTCCGCCACGACGCCGGGCGACGAGACATCCGCCCCGATGCGCTGGAACGGCTGGGGTGACCCCGCGAAGGCGAAGGAGCTGCCGCTCGCGGTGCGCACCCTGCTGCCGATGCTGCTCGGCCGCACGCCGAAGCCCGCGCCCGCGGCGAGGCTCGACGAGGTCGAGCTCGAGGCCCCGCGGCTCGGCGACGACGACCGGGCCGCGCTCGCCGACGTCGTCGGCTCGGCGCAGCTCGCCGTCGACGACGAGGCGCGCATCCGTCACGCGGGCGGGCGGTCCACGCCCGACCTTCTGCGTCGGCGCGCGCAGCGGCAGGATGCCCCGGACGCCGTCGTGACGCCCGCCGACCACGCAGAGGTCGTCGAGGTGCTGCGCCGCTGCGGCGAACGCGGCATCGCGGTCGTGCCCTTCGGCGGCGGCACGAGCGTCGTCGGCGGACTCGACCCCGAGCGTGGCGGGCACCACGCCGTGATCGCACTCGACCTCGGCCGGCTCACGGGGCTCGTCTCGCTCGACGAGGCCAGCGGTGAGGCCGTGCTGCGCGCCGGCACGACCGGCCCAGACGCCGAGCGCCTGCTCGGCGCGCGCGGCTTCGAGCTCGGCCACTTCCCGCAGAGCTTCCGCTACGCGACCCTCGGCGGCTTCGCCGCCGCCCGCTCGTCGGGCCAGAACTCGGCCGGCAACGGCCGCTTCGACGCGATGGTCACGGGGCTCCGCGTGGCGACCCCGACGGGCGAGCTCGAACTCGGCCGGGCGCCGGGCTCGGCCGCCGGCCCCGACCTGCTGCGCCTCTTCCTCGGCTCCGAGGGCGCGTTCGGCGTCATCACCGAGGTGCGGCTGCGCGTGCACCCCGTGCCCGACGCACGCCTCGCCGAAGCGTGGACCTTCCCCGACTTCGCCACCGGCGCCGAAGCCCTCCGACGGGTCGCGCAGCTCGGCACCGGGCCCACCGTGATCCGCCTCTCAGACGAGGCCGAGACCGGCGTCTCGCTCGCCCAGGTCGGCCGCATCGGCAAGGCGCTCGCGAAGGGCGCGAGCGCGATCACCGTGTTCGAGGGCGACGCCGAGCTCGCCGCCGAACGGCAGGCGCGCACCGCGCAGGTGCTGCGCCGGGCCGGCGGCACCTCGACCGGCCCCGCCGCCGCAGAGGAGTGGGTGCACGGCCGCTTCAACGCCCCGTACCTGCGCGACGCACTGCTCGACCACGGCGTCTTCTGCGAGACCCTCGAGACGGCGACCACCTGGTCGAACCTCGAACGCCTGAAGCGCGAGGTCACCGCCGCGATCAGCGACGGCTTCGCCGCCCAGGGCGCGAAGTCGCTCGTGCTCTGCCACGTCTCGCACGTCTACCCGACGGGTGCCGCGCTGTACTTCACCATCCTCGCAGGGGTGAAGGGCGAGCAGCTCGCCGCGTGGGAGCCCGTGAAGTCGGCGGTGAACGACGCGATCATGGCGGGCGGCGGCACGATCAGCCACCACCACGGCGTCGGACGCGACCACGCCCCGTGGCTCGAGCGCGAGATCGGGCCGGTCGGCGTGCGCCTGCTGCGTGCCGTGAAGGCCGAGCTCGACCCGGCGGGCGTCATGAACCCCGGTGCGCTCGTGGCGAGCGAAGCGGCGACGCCCGAGGCGCAGGCCGCGCCCGCAGCCGGGAGCCGCTGAGATGACCGGGCACATCGTCGTGCTCGTCAACCCGAGTTCGGGCCGCGGGCGCGGCGCCGAGGCCGCGCAACGGGCCGTCGCCCGGCTCGAACAGCTCGGGGCCGAGGCGCACGTGTACGCGGGCGGCTCGGTCGACGACACCCGCCGGCTCGCCCATGAGGCGGTCGCGTCGAAGCCGAGCGCGCTCGTCGTCGTCGGCGGCGACGGCACCCTCTCGTCGGTGCTCGACGCCGTCGTCGGCTCGGGGGTGCCGATCGTGCTCGTTCCCGCGGGCACCGGCAACGACCTCGCCCGGGCGCTCGGCCTGCCCTTCGACGCGGCCGACGCCGCTGCCGACGCGGCCGAGCTCGCCGTGCACGGCGCGCCCCGCGCGATCGACGTCGGCGAGGTCGAGTCGGCGGCGGGCACGAGGCGGTTCCTCACGGTCGCCGCCCTCGGCTTCGACGCGCACGTCAGCGAGCGCACGAACCGCCTGCGCTGGCCCAGCGGACGCGCCCGCTACTACCTGGCCCTCCTCGTCGAACTCGTGCGCCTGCGCCCCATGCCCTTCGAGTACGCGACCGACGGGCAGGCGCTGCGCGCGGCGCCCGGTACCCTCATCGCCGTCGGCAGCACCCGCAGCTACGGCGGCGGCATGCCGGTGTGCCCGGCCGCGGTCCCCGACGACGGCCTGCTCGACGTCACGCACGTCGGCCCCCTCGGGCGGGCGAAGCTCGCACGGCTCTTCCCGCTGCTGCTGCGCGGCACCCACGTCGACCGGCCCGAGGTCGAGACCGCCAGGGCGACCCAGGTCGAGGTGGATGCCCCGGGGCTCGTCGTCTACGCCGACGGCGAGCGCGTCGGTTCGGGGCGGGCGCGCATCAGGGTCGTGCCGGGGGCGCTCACCGTGCTCGTGCCCGCTGCGAGCGGCGCTGCCGTCGCCGCAGAGGCCGGCCGCGAGGCATCCGCATGACCGCCTTCGACCACGACGTCGTCATCGTCGGCTCGGGCTTCGGCGGCTCGGTCGCCGCCCTGCGCCTCGCCGCGAAGGGCTACGGCGTGCACGTCTACGAGGCGGGGCGCCGCTTCGCCGACGACGACTTCGCGAAGACCTCGTGGAACCTCAGGCGGTACCTCTGGGCGCCCGCGATCGGATGCTACGGCGTGCAGCGCATCCACAAGCTGCCGCACGTCATGATCCTCGCCGGGGCGGGCGTCGGCGGCGGATCGCTGAACTACGCCAACACCCTCTACGAGCCGGGGCCGGCGTTCTTCGCCGACCCGCAGTGGGGCGCGCTCGCCGACTGGCAGGGCGAGCTCGCGCCGCACTACGCGACCGCGAAGCGCATGCTCGGCGTCGTGCCCCAGTACCCGCACGACGGGCCCGTCGAGCGCATCATGGCGGGTGCCGCGAACGACCTCGGCGTCGGCGACACCTTCCGGCGGGCACCCGTCGGCGTGTTCTTCGGCAAGCCCGGCGAGACCGTGCCCGATCCGTTCTTCGGCGGAGAGGGCCCCGACCGCACGGGCTGCACGCTGTGCGGCAACTGCATGGTCGGCTGCCGCGTCGGCGCGAAGAACACGCTCGCGAAGAACTACCTGCCGCTCGCCGAACGGCTCGGCGCGACGATCGAGCCGCTGCGCACCGTCACCGAGGTGCGCGCGCTCCCAGGCGGCGGCTACGCCGTGACGAGCGTGCGCAGCGGGGCGACGGCGCGCCGCGACCGCCGCACCGTCACCGCCGAGCAGGTGGTGCTCGCCGCCGGCACGTGGGGCACCCAGCAGCTGCTGCACCGCATGAAGGACTCGGGTGCGCTGCCCTGGCTCTCCGACGCGCTCGGCCGGCTCACCCGCACGAACTCCGAGGCGCTCGACGGCGCCGTCGCGGTGTCGGTGCCCGAGGGGCTCGGCCTCGCACGGGGCGTCGCGATCACGACCTCGTTCCACGTCGACGAGCGCACGCACGTCGAGAACGTGCGCTACGGGCCGGGCTCGAACCTCATGGGCGCGCTCGCGACCGGGCTCGTGCCCGGCGGCCGCCCGCTGCCCGTGCGGCTCGGCGCCCTCATCGGCGGTGCGCTGCGGCATCCGATCACGACCCTGCGACTGAGTTCGCTCCGCCGATGGAGCGAACGCGGCATCATCGCGCTCGTCATGCAGACCGCCGACAACTCGCTCACCCTCTCGCTGCGCACTCGACTCGGCCGGCGGGTGCTCACGAGCGCCCAGGGCGAGGGCGAGCCGAACCCGAGCCACCTGCCCGGCGCGCACCTCGCCGCCCAGGCGATCGCGGCGCGCATGCAGTCGGCCGGCGGGGTGCCCGCCGAGGCGCGCGGTTCGTGGCCCGAGGTGTTCGGCATCCCGCTGACGGCGCACTTCCTCGGCGGCGCGGTCGTCTCGGGCTCGCCCGAGAGCGGGGTCGTCGACGCCTACCACCGCGTCTGGGGCCACCCCGGGCTGCACGTCGTCGACGGGGCCGCGATGCCCGCGAACCCCGGCGTGAACCCGTCGCTCACGATCACGGCGATGGCCGAGCGGGCGCTGTCGCACTGGCCGCGCCGCGGCGCGGACGACGCACGCCCGACGCAAGAGGCGCTGCTCGGGTGATGCTGCTTCTGCAGGAGATTTGCGCTCGCACGCCCGGAGGGAGTCGCTCAGCGCAAATCTCCTGCAGAAGCAGGCGGGCCGATCAGCCCAGCGTGACGGTCGTCGGCACCGGGTTCTGGAAGAGGTCGAGCACGGGGCAGTGCGCGTCGACCGCGGCCTGGAGCTCGGCGTAGCGCTCGGCCGACTCGGGGCCGCGCAGCTTCACGTTCAGGCGAACCGCCGAGAACCCGGCGCGACCCGACTCGTCGATGCCGAACAGCTTGCGCACATCGAGGTCGCCCTCGGCGTCGATCTCGACGTCGTCGAGCACGATGCCGAGCGCCTGCGCGTAGAGCCGGTAGACGACCACCTGGCACGAGATGAGGGCGCCGAGCGCGAACTCGACAGGACTCGCCGCGGCGTCGTCGCCCGCGAGCGCGTCGGGCTCGTCGACGAGGAAGCGGTGCTTGCCCGCCGTGATCTCGGTCGCGACCGAGCCCGTGCCGCGGCCCGAGACGCGGTAGCTGAGCTTCGCCGAGCCGGGGGCGGCGGCGATGCGCTCGCCCCAGGCGGCACCGGCGGCCGTCAGGCGCTCGGCGCGTTCTGCGGCGAGGTCGGTCGTCGTGGTGGGGGAATCGTCGATGAGGGTCATGTCGGCAGGCTAGGGGCGGCGTCGGCGTCGTCGCGAACCGCGCCGTCATGCCCCGACACCGGGTGTCACACGACGCAACGGCGCGCGCCCGAGGCATCCGCGACCCCCTGTCGGCGCAGCCGAGTCACGAGTACCATCGCGCGCATGGCCGAGTTGCCGGATTTCTCAGACCTCCGCGCCCTCTTCGTGAACTGCACGCTGAAGCGAAGCCCAGAGGTGAGCCACACGCAGGGCATCATCGACGCGAGCATCGCGCTGATGCGCGAGCACCGCGTGCAGGTCGACGAGCTGCGGTTCGTCGACCTGGACGTCGCGACCGGCGTCTACCCCGACATGCGCGAGCACGGATGGCCCGTCGACGACTGGCCCGACGAGGTGTGGCCGCGCGTCGAGGCCGCCGACATCCTCGTCGTGGGCGGGCCGATCTGGCTCGGCGACAACTCCTCGATCACGAAGAAGCTCATCGAGCGGCTCTACGCGATGAGCGCCCTGGTGAACGATCGCGGCCAGTACGTCTACTACGGCAAGGTCGGCGGGGCGATCATCACCGGCAACGAAGACGGCATCAAGCATTGCGCGCAGAACATCCTGTACAGCCTGCAGCACATCGGGTACGCGATCCCGCCGGGGGCCGACGCCGGGTGGATCGGCGAGGCGGGCCCCGGCCCGAGCTACCTCGATCCCGGATCGGGCGGACCCGAGAACGACTTCACCAACCGCAACACGACGTTCATGACGTACAACCTGCTGCACCTCGCGCGCCTGCTGAAGGATGCGGGCGGCTTTCCCGTCGGCGGCAACGTCCGTGCGGAGTGGGACGGCGGCGAGCGCTTCGGCTTCGAGGCGAACCCCGAATACCGCTGAGCGCCTGATCCACGGGTCGAAGCGCAGCGTACCCGCTTCGGGCAGCGCCCGGAGGGGCCGGCGAGAAGCAGGGACGAACGGGTGCAGATCGTTGAACAATCCGGACGCCCGTCTCTTGAGATGCGATGGCGGCGCTCCATAGGCTGCCCATACGTCTCGGGGGAAGCGGTTGCACCGACTCCCTCGGATTCGTGTCGCAGAAGCGCCATGCCCATCTCGAAGAGGAGAAGTATGACCAACGGCTCGAAGTCCCAACCGCGCACCCGACGCTCGATCACGCTCGCCGCCACGGCAGCGCTCGCGCTCGCCGCCCCGCTCACCGCGGGTTCCCCCGCCCTCGCCGACGCGAACTTCCCGTCGCCGAACGGCAACACCAACATCTCGAGCATGCTCGACTACGCCGACCTCGTGGCCGAGCTCGAGAAGCTCGAGAACACCTCGCGCTTCGGCCTCGACGCCTTCACGCTCGCCGAGGCGGGCACGGCGGTGAACACCTCCGAGTCGGGTCGCGACCTCTACGTCGCGACCGTGGGCAACGGCCCCGAGGCCGTCTGGCTGCAGGGCCGAATCCACGGCAACGAGCCCTACGGCACCGACTCGCTGCTCGCCGTGCTGAAGGAGCTCGGCACCAACGGCTCGCCCGAGTGGAAGCTGCTGCGCGAGAGATACACCTTCCACGTCATCCCGATGTACAACCCCGACGGCTCGGAGCTGAACATCCGTCACACCGTGCTGCAGGACGGCACCGCGAAGCGGATCGACCTCAACCGCGACTGGGGCGTCGGCAAGTTCGAGGCCGACGAGTCGGAGGGATACTACGAGTACTGGACCATGGTCGACCCGGCGTTCGCCGTCGACGTCCACCACCAGGGCCTCAAGACCGAGCGCGGCGACGGCGACGAGGTCACCCTGTCGCTCGGCGTCTCGCTCGCTCCCGGCGGGCCCACGCTGCCCGGCATCCAGGGCGGCGCGTACGACGTGCTCACCCGTCAGATGCAGGTGCACGTCTACGACGAGCTCTCGAAGTACGGCTACATCAACATCGACCGCTACGACGTGGGCCGCGGCATCGAGATCGACATCAAGGGCGGCGTCGTCTCGGCGATGATGCTCGGGCTGAACCACGACGGGCTGAATCCCGAGGGCCACAGCAACCCGGCGATCTTCTTCGAGACGAGCGGCAACACGAGCGAGGGCAGCCTCGGCCAGAAGGCGCGCGGCAAGTCGATCAAGCAGAACGTGCTCGCGCTGCAGGAGCTGCTCGTCGGCATGGCCACCGGTGAGGTGCAGCAGGAGGACCCGGCCCGTTGGGACGAGATCCCGCACGCGCCGGTGACCGCGTACCAGACCGACTCCGGGGTGATCCCGGCGTCCTTCTGACGCGGGCGCGACTCAGGCAGGATCCGGCGGCGGCCGGTCCCGAAATCGGGGCCGGCCGTCGCTGTGCCGTCCCGGCGCGCGCCGTCCCGTCGCGCGCCGTCCCGTCGCGCGCCGTCCCGTCGCGCGCTATCCCGCGCGCGTCATCCCGCCGCTCGCATCCCGCCGCTCGCATCCTTCGAGTCGCCGAAAACCGCTCGAAACCGCCGCATTTCGAGCGGTTTTCGGCGACTCGAACGGCCGGATGCCTCGCGTCAGTGCCGAGCGTCGCGTTCGGCCAGGTAGGCGGCGTTGCCGCGGAGCGCCGGCTCGTAACGACGCAGCTCGTCGGTCGGCAGCCGGTCGGCGATGAGCTCGACGAGGGTCGCGACGGCGGCGTCGCTGCGCCCCGACTCGTGCAGCGTGAACGCCTCGAACACGCGAAGCGAATCGGACTCGGGGAACTCCGCGCGGGCCCGCGCGAACACGGCGAGCGAGTCGTCGAACCGGCCGAGATTGCGCAGCGTGCTGCCGTACTGCAGCAGGCATCGACGAAGCGCGTCACCCGCGAGCCCGCCGTCGATCGCACGCTCGTAGTACCCCGCAGCGGTCTCCTCCTCGCCGGCGGTGTCGTACGACCCGCCGACCTCGTAGAGCACCTCGGGGTCATCGGGGTGCTCGGCGAGGACCCCGAGGAACGCCTCGATCGTCGGTCGCATGTTCGAGCGGTCGCGGGCGGCGAAGATCTCGGCGAGACGATCCTGCCGTTCGGGCGACGTGGGGCGTGGCATCCGTTCAGTATGCCGTCGCGCGGGCCCGCGCGCCCGTGCGCCGAGCGCTCGCCGCCGCGCTTCACCGCAGCGTCGAGTCGCCACGAACCGCGCGAAAATGACCGGGTTCGAGCGGAAATCGGCGACTCGACGCATCAAGGGCGGGCACCGCGGGTGGCCAGGACGCGCTCGACCCGCGCCGCCGTCTCGTCGGGGAAGCGGAAGAGCCCGCGGGCGCGCACGCGCACGACGTGCCAGCCGGCATCGTGCAGACGATCGAAGCGCGCGATGTCGTGGTCGTACTGACGGGAGTCGCTGCGGTGCTGGTCTCCGTCGTACTCGACGGCGACCTTGAACTCCGGGTAGGCCAGGTCGACGCGGGCGAGGAACCGGCCGCCGGCACCCTCGACGACGAAGTTGAGCTCTGGCTCGGGCAGTCCCGCCCTCATGAGCAGGAGCCGGAGCAGCGTCTCGGGTCGGGACTCCGCCCCGACGCGCACGAGCGAGACTGCCTCGACCGCGAGGCGCCTGCCCCGGCCCCGGAATCCGTCCGCAGCGGCGCGCAGCGAGTCCACTCCGAGGTACGGACGCGGGTCGTCGAGTTCGAGCACCGCGGGGTCGAGCACGAGATGATCGCCCGCCGCCACCAGATCGTCGAGACCCAGCACCGAGGCGAGGTGCAACCAGGTCGACGCCGCATCGGCGACCGGCAGCCCCGATCGGCCGACGACCTCGGCCCGACCGGGTCGGAGCTCGTGGCCGACGACGCCCCGCGTGCGCGGAGCGCGCTCGGGAACGAACGACGAGACGTGCAGCGGGTCGGCGGCCTCGAACCGTCTCGGCCTCGGCATGCCCCAGAGGAAGGCCGCGATCTCATGGCTGAAGAACTGCCCGTCGCGGAGACGAGGGAGGTAGCTGCGGCATCGTGCGACCACGCCGGATGCCGCGCCGACCGCCCGCACCCCGTGGAAGGGCCGCACGAGATCGCGTCCGCGGAGGCGGCTCTCGCCGAGTCCGGCGTACAGCCCCTCCGAGATCGAGAAGGCGCGGGCCTGCAGGTCGATCGGGATGGGGACGCGTCGCGGCATCCCGTCACTCTGCCGCACTCTGCGGCGGACCGACGCCGATCTTCCACAGCCCAGCGCCGCGGTCACCCGAGTCGCCGAAAGCCGCTCGAACTGCGCATGGGATGCGCGACTTCTGGCGACTCGGCGGGGCGTGATCGGGGCGTCGAGGGTCGGCGGCCCGGGTGGCGCACCCGAGTCGCCGAAAACCGCTCGAACCGCGTGCGAGAAGCGCGCCTTTCGGCGACTCGGCGGGGCGTGACCCGAGCGAGTGCCGGGCGAGGCGCCGGCCGGGGCCTACGCCTCGACGAGTGCCCGCTTCACGACGCTCGTGAAGAAGCCGAGTCCGTCGACGCCCGACCGCATCGCGGCCGCGGTGTCGGGGCCGAAGCCGGGCTCGACCGCGTGCTCGGGGTGCGGCATCAGGCCGACGACGTTGCCGCGGGCGTTGGAGATGCCGGCGATGTCGCGCAGCGAGCCGTTCGGGTTCACGTCGACGTAGCGGAACACCACGCGACCCTCGCCCTCGAGCCGGTCGAGCGTGTCGCCTGCGGCGATGAACCCGCCCTCGCCGTTCTTCAGCGGGATCGTGATCAGCTGGCCGGCCTCGAACTCGGCGGTCCACGCGGTCGAGGTGTTCTCGACGGTGAGCACCTGGTCGCGGCAGATGAACGAGCCGTGGTCGTTGCGGATGAGCCCGCCCTCGAGCAGGCCCGCCTCGGTCAGCATCTGGAAGCCGTTGCAGATGCCGAGCACCGGCATGCCGGCGTTCGCGGCCGCGACGACCTCGGTCATGATCGGCGAGAGCGAGGCGATCGCACCGCAGCGCAGGTAGTCGCCGTAGCTGAACCCGCCGGGCAGGATGAGCGCGTCGACGCCCTCGAGGTCGTGCGAGCCGTGCCAGAGCGCGACGGGCTCGCCGCCCGCGAGCCGCACCGCGCGCTGCGCGTCGCGGTCGTCGAGCGAGCCGGGGAAGGTGATGACGCCGATGCGCATGCGATCGCTCCCCGGGCTCAGTGGGTCTCGCCGGCGGGGGCGCCGAAGCCGTCGCCCGCGACCGAGGCGGCCTCGGCGGCCTCTTCGGCGAGTTCGGCGTTGGTCACCTCGTAGTGGATGCCCACGACGTCCTCGATGACCTGGTTCGAGAGGATCTCCTCCGCGATCTGCTGCACGTTCGCGCGGAGCGCGTCGTCGACGGGCCCGTCGACGGTGAGCTCGAATCGCTTGCCGATGCGCACGCCGCTGAATGCGGTGTGGCCGGTGCGGGCGAGGGCGCCGGCGACGGCCTTCCCCTGGGGGTCGAGCAGTTCGGCCTTGGGCATCACGTCGACGACGATGGTGGGCACCGCGGTTCTCCGTCCGGTGTCGAGGTTTGGATGCCTCGATTCTAACGTGCCGGCGCAGGCCTTCCCCGCGGTGCCGCGGACTGGGGGTGCGACGGTGGATGCGGATCATTCGGCGCAGGACGAGAATGCGCCCATGAATCCCGTCGCGCAGGTGCTCGCAGCCCTCGAGGCGCTGACGCTCATCACCGTCGGAGTCCTCGAAACGTTCTTCTTCCGCAGCCCCGAGCTGTATCCCATCTTCCTGATCGAGCCCGAGGAGTACGACGCCGTCGCGCTGTGGACGCGCAACGTCGGGGTCTACAACATGCTCATGGGCGCCGCCGTCGTCGTCGGGCTCGTGCTCGTGCACCGCGCCCAGGAGGTCGCGGGCCGCGCGATCATCCTGACCATCAGTGCGATGCACGTCGTGCTCGGCGTCTCGCTCGTGATCACGGCGCCCGAGCTGTGGCTCTCCGCCGTGTTCGAGTTCGGACTCGCGCTCGCGGTCATCCTCGCGATCGTGCTGGGCGGACGCCGCGGCCGGTCGGCGGTGGAGCCTGCGGCCGCGGCGTGAGCGCCGTGGTCGTCAGCGCCGCGTGAGCGCCTTGATCGCGAGGCCCAGGGCGAGCACCGCGATCGCGCCGATCGCGATGACGACGCCCGGACGCTCCCGGTACTGCGCCTTCACGTAGGCCACGCCCTCGTCGAGCGACTCGCGGGCGCCCGAGGCCGCGGCGCTCGCCTGGGCGGCGACGTTCTCCACCGCGCCGCTCGCGCCGTCGCGGACGTCTCGGATCACCTCGCCGACGGCGTCGATGACGTCCTCGACGCGTTCGCCCGCCTCGTCGCCGAAGTCCTCGGCCGCGTCGCTCGCGCGCTCCGCGGCGCGTTCAGCCGCTCGTCGGGCCTCGAGGACGGCGTCGTCGATGTTGCGTTCGGTGCCGGTCATGGCGTCTCCCTTCGAGAGATGATGCGCCATGCTACGCGCGCCGCCTCCGAGCGGGCCGATTCGGGTAGAGGGGTTGATCCGGGGCCGGTCGGTTGCTACGGCGGATGCCGAATGCGGCGTGTGCATCGAAAGGGGAGTACTCCACGAGGCATCCCTCCCGGTAAAATCGTGCCGCCGGCGCGATGCGCCCGCGACGACGACGGAGTGGTGATGGTGGTATCTGGCAGGCGTCGTCGCGATCGGGACGTCGACCCCGGGCCGCGATCGTGGCGCTGGACGCTGCGGCGCTCGGCACTCGCGCAGCAGCGCGCACTGGTGGCCCTGCAGACCGTCTCCGTCGCCTGCCTGATCGCCTTCGCGGTCTTGCGGCCGCTGCTTCCCGGCGCTTTCACGGTCTTCCTCATCGGTAAGCGTGGTGCAGGCATGGTCCTCATGCCGACCGACACCGCGCTCTCCGTCTCGGTGATCGCATGCGTCATCGCCGTCGCGGTCATCGCGACGATGCTCACGTGGCTCGGTCGCTCACGACAGAAGGTGGTGCCGCGCGAAGCAGTCAACTCGGCAGCCGTTCTCGGCATCCTCGGCGCCTGCGTCGCGATCGGGCTCGCGGCGAGTGCATTCAGCCGGTGGTCGTTCGCCCTGGCCACGGCGATCGTGGCCGGAGCGGTGATCTTCGTCCTGCTCGACGGGGCGCGCAAGCGCGCCGACGACCGGTGGTTGCTCGGCGCAGCGCTCGACGAGATCGCCGCTGCTCGGCGTCGGGCCGGCCTCCCGCCGTATGAAGCTGAGACGACCCGTCCCCCTACCCCAGCCCCGCCCGCTCGGTGAGCACCTCGCGCAGCACTTCTCGTGTCAGGTCGAGCCCGCGATGCACCTCTTCGAAGCTCGTCGACAGCGGCGAGAGGCCGATGCGCAGGCCCCCGGGGTCTCGGTAGTCGGGGATGACGTCGCGCTGCCAGAGCCGTGCGGTGACCTCGCGCATCGCGTCGTGGTGCAGGGTGACGTGGCCGCCGCGCTCCTCGGCGTCGGCGGGGGAGGCGAGCGTCACGCCGAGCGGGGCGAGCCACTCGTCGGCGAGCGAGATGGCGAACGACGTCAGGGCGACCGACTTGGCGCGCAGCTGCGGCATCCCCGCCTCTTCGATCATGGCGAGTGTCTCCTCCATGGCGAGCATGCCCACGATCGGGGCGGTGCCGCTCACGAAGCGGCGGATGTCGGGGACCGGCTCGTACGAGGGCCCCATCGTGAACATGTCCTTGGTGCCCCACCAGCCCTGGATCGGCTGGGTGACCACGCCCTGCAGGTCTTCGCGCACGTAGGCGAACGCGGGCGAGCCGGGCCCGCCGTTGAGGTACTTGTAGGTGCAGCCGACGGCGAGGTCGAAGCCCCAGAGGTCGGCGTGCACGGGCACCGAACCGGCCGAGTGGCAGAGGTCCCACAGGATGAGTGCGCCCGCGTCGTGCGCGATGCGGGTGAGCTCGGGGGCGTCGGCGAGGTACGCCGAACGGTAGGCGACGTGCGAGACGACGACGAGTGCCGTCTCGGGGCCGACCGCTTCGGCGAGCTGCTCGGGCGTCACGCCCGACGAGGTGTCGACGTCGATCCAGCGCAGCCGCATGCCCTTCTCGCGGGCGATCCCGTCGACGATGTACCGGTCGGTCGGGAAGTTGTCGGTGTCGATCACGATCTCGCGCCGGGCGGGGTCGCGTGCGAGCTGGGCGTCGACCGCGGCGCGGGCGAGCTTGTAGAGCAGCACGGTCGTCGAGTCGCCGATGACGGTCTGGCCGGCCTTCGCCTCGATGACGGCGCGGCCGATGCGGTCGCCGATCTCGGTCGGCAGCTGCAGCCAGGATTCGTCCCAGCCGCGGATGAGGCGACCGCCCCAGTCTTCGCGGAGGAACCGTTCGACCCGTTCGATCGCCGACACGGGCGGTCGGCCGAGCGAGTTGCCGTCGAAGTAGACGAGGTCGGTGTCGGCGCCGGCGAAGCGCTTGCGGTAGTGGGCGAGCCCGTCGGCGCGGTCCATGCGGCGGGCGAAGGCGAGGTTCGGGTCGAGGGTCACAGCATCTCCAGATCGTCGGCCGGCACGACGCGGGCGGTCGCGAGCCAGGCGGGCAGGTCGTCGGGCGCCGCGGGCGGCGCGCCGGGTACGAAGGTCGCGACGCCATCGAGGCCCCAGTTTTCGCGGGCGGCGCGCGGCCATGGGTCGGTCAGCGCATCGACGAGGTCGGATGCCCCGAGTCCGGCCCGCGCGAGGAGTGCGAGTTCGGCGGCGTTCACCCCGACGGGCAGTTCGCCGTTGCCGAGATCGGTGCCGTAGAGCACCCGCCCGTCCGCGGCGTGGAAGCGGGCGAGGTTGTCGAGCGCGCGGGCGAGCTCGGGGGAGTCGGAGCCTGCGTCGCGCGCATGGATGGCGAGCGTCGAGACCCACACCTGTCCTGCGGCGGCCCGGGCGATGAGGGCGTCGTCGAGCCGTTCGGTCCACGGCGTGTGCACGAGGGCGTCGGCGCCCGCGTCGATCGCGAGCGCGGCGCAGCCGGCGCCTTCGGCGTGCACCGCGACCGAGAGGCCGCGCGCGTGCGCCGCTGCGACGATCGCGTCGAGCGTGGCGCGGTCGAAGACCGGCCCGGCGTCGGCGTTGAGCACAACCTTCACGAGGGATGCCCCGAACGCGTGCTGTTCGTCGACGGCGGCCTCGATCGGGCCCGGCAGGGCGGAGTGGCCGCGGGCGCCGGTCGTCGGGGGAACGGTCACGCTGGTGTCGGCCATGGGGGTATCGATCGCGTCCGCGTCGATCGCGGGGACCTCGCGCACGCTGCCTTCGGGCCGCCACGACCGGTCGGAGGGGTACCCGCCGACCGCGGTGAGGAATGCGCCCGCGAACGCGATCGCGGGCAGCCCGTCGCGTGCGGCCCGCGCGGCGACGACCGAGGGGTTCGCCCCGAGGTCGACGACCCCCGCGATGCCGCGGTCGACCGCCGGCTCGGGGTTCGTCAGCTCGAGGTGCACGTGGTGATCGACGAACGGCGGCAGCACGACGCCGAGCTCGCCCGCGTGGGCGCCGTTCAGCGAGCGCCGCGCCCGTCGCCACGCTCCCGCACCCCCGCTCCGGGGGTCGCTTTCCGACATCATCACGTGCGAACCCCCACGGGTTTGGCGGAATTCGACCCCCGGAAGAGAAGAGGCTCACCGCGGAGAGGTTCAGCGCGGAGAGGTTCAGCGCGGAGAGGTTCGGAGCGGAACAGGATCGAGCGAAGAGCGATGATCGCGGGGCAGTGCGGGCTTCTGCGCGGGGGCACGGGATCAGCCCGGGATCTCGGTGCGCACCGCGTACAGCTCGGGGAAGAAGGTCAGCTCGAGCGCGCGCCGCAGGAACGGCGCTCCGCTCGACCCGCCCGTGCCGGGCTTCGAACCGATGATGCGCTCCACGGTCTTCAGGTGCCGGAACCGCCAGAGCTGGAAGTTGTCCTCGAGGTCGACGAGCTCTTCGCAGGTCTCGTACGCCGACCAGTGCGCCGCGGTGTCGCCGTAGATCTGCGCGAACACGGGCACGAGCTCGGGCGTGAAGGTCCACGCGAGGGTCACGTCGCGTTCGAGCACCGACGCGGGGATCGGGTAGCCCGCGCGTGCGAGCAGCCGCAGGAACTCGTCGTAGAGGCTCGGCGACTCGAGGGCGTGGCGCAGCAGGGTCGTGGCCGAGGCATCCGCTTCGAAGACCTGCAGCATCTTCGCGTTCTTGTTGCCGAGCACGAACTCGACCGCGCGGTACTGGTACGACTGGAACCCGCTCGCGTTGCCGAGCACCCCGCGGAACTGCGCGTACTCGGCGGGCGTCAGCGTCGCGAGCACCGACCACTGCTCGGTGAGCGTCTTCTGGATGTGCTTGACCCGGGCGATGCACTTGAGCGCCTGGCCGAGCTCGTCGGCGCGCAGCAGGTCGCGCGCCGTCTCGAGCTCGTGCAGCACGAGCTTCAGCCAGAGCTCGGTCGTCTGGTGCTGGATGATGAACAGCAGCTCGTCGTGGTGCTCGGGCCGCGAGATCGGGCGCTGCGCGCTGAGCAGGGTCGGCAGGTCGAGATAGCCGCCGTAGCTCATGCGATCGCTGAAGTCGGTGACGACGGATGCCTCGATGGTGCGGGTGTTCTCGGCGACCCCGTCGCTCACGCCTTCGTGTTCAGTCACCCGTCAAGCCTATGCGTGACAGTCGTTCGAGGCGCGTCGACGGAGCGTATCGAGGCCACCGGCCCGTCCGAAGCCGGCGCGACGGGCGCCCCCGCCCCGGTCGAACCGGCTCGTGCCCGTCGCGCCGCGATCCTTCTTCCCCCGAAGGAACGTCGGTCCGTCTCGGGTAAACGGAGGCGACCCTCCGAATCATACGCGATGTTTGCGCGTACAGTGAAGCGATGACCTCGTCGGTGTCGTCGCGCCGAGACGCGCGGCGCAATCACGAACGCCTGCTTCGCGAAGCGCGGCAGCTCTTCGCCGAGCGCGGCATCGACGCACCGCTCGACGAGCTCGCGGCGCGCGCGGGGGTCGGCGCGGGCACCGTGTACCGGCACTTCCCGAATCGCGACGCGCTCGTGCGCGAGATCTACGACTCCGCGGTCGCCGAGTTGCACGACTTCGCACCCGAGATCCTCGGCGCCGAGACGGGCTGGCGATCGGTCGAGCTCTACGTCGAGCGGCTCGGCGCCTGGGTCGCGGATTCGCCGTACCTGCCCGCGGTCATGCGGCGAGTGGCCGAGCTCGATCCGACGCATCGGCCGGGGGCCGACTTCGAGCCGCTGGTCGACGGTCTCGTCGCCCGCGCGCAGGCCGAGGGGGCGCTGCGGGCCGACGTCACGGCCGTCGACCTCGGCATCCTCGTCGACATGCTCGGCTCGCTCGGCCAGTACGGCGGAGAGTACCTGCCGTTCTGGCGACGCCAGCTCACCATCGTGCTCGACGGGCTGCGCGCCCGGCCCGGTACGACGCCGATGCCCGTGCCCGGGCAGGCGTTCGCGGCCTTCCACGACATGTCGCACGCGAAGGGCCCGCGTCCCGCACCTCGGTGAGTCGGGGCCGCCGGTGCAGGGCCGGCGTCGGGGGCCTGCATCTAGACCACCACCCCGCTCGCGCGGGCCCGGTAGACCGCCTCGAGCCGTGAGCTCGCCCCGAGCCGCGCGAAGATGTCGCGCACGTGCTGCTTCACGGTCGGCAGGCTGATGGCGAGCGCGCGCCGGATCTCGTCGTTCGAATACCCCTTCGCCACGAGCCCGAGCACCTCGAGCTGACGCGGCGTGAGACAGGGCAGCCGATGCGCGCCGCGCCCCGCGCAGAGCGTCTGCACGGCGCTCGCGAGCTCGGCCGGTGCGGCCTCGGGGTCGAGCAGCAGGATGCCGCGGTCGCGGCCCGTCTCGCCGGGGGAGGACCCCCGGTGCAGCGCGAGCACCCCGGGATTGCCGCCCGTCGCGCGGAGTTCGTGCAGGAAGCCGGCGCCGTGCTCGGTCGAGAGCTCGAGGTCGACGACCACGAGCTGCGCCCGATCGGCGTCGGCCGCGATGATCGCCTCGGTGTACCCGGAGGCCTCACCCACCGAGCCGATGCCCTGCGCCCTCAGCAGGTTCGAGAGCGCGATGCGCATCAGACGTCGCGGCGAGACGACCACCGCTCGAACGTCGCTCCGGTCGTGGTGCATGTCGGGCTCCCTCGTCGGGGCCGCCGGGTACGGCCTCTGCAAGGAATATGTCCGGATGCCCCGTGACGGTTCCCGATTCGCAGGAACCGTCCGCGACTCAGGCGGTGGCGACCGGGTCGCCGACCCTGATGACACCGGGTTCGACGACGTCGGCGTAGACGGCGAGCGACATCTCCCGCGCCTTCGTGAGCGGCTTCAACAGCCGGCCCTCGGCCGTCGCCCCGTCTTGTGCGACGTCGACGGTGCGGCAGCGCTCGATACGCTCGACGACTCGCAGCCGGGCGTCGCCGACGGTGATCGTGCTGCCGATCCACGTCTCCTCGATGAACGGCTCGTGCGTCTCGACGACGAGGTTGACACGCAGCCGGCGCGGGTCGGCGTCGATGCCGAAGTGCTCGGCGCACCACGCGAGCGAGGCGGTGCCGATGATCGAGATCTCCCCGCCGTCCTGCAGGGAGACGTCGCTCTCGGAGATGATGCGCACGCCCGCCCCCATGCGTTCGGTGAGGTCGGCGTCGAGTTCGTCGTCGCCGACGAGCCAGAGCCCGTGGTCGCCGCGCTGCACCTGCACCGAGCCATCCGCCGTCGTCGAGGCCGAGTACTCGAACACCGCGTCGCGCCGGCGGAACCGCCGCGTGTTCTTGCCCGACGCGAACTTGCCGTCGTCGTCGGCGACCGCGAACCAGCGATCGCCGGCGAGGCCGCGCTCATCGAGCCGCACCTCGGTCAGCGCCTCGCCGCCCATCGCCTTGACGGGGTATCGGCGGATCGAACGCAGCGGGAAGTTCATCGGGGCAGCCTATCGGGCGGCCGCGATCACTCCGCCGCACGCACCTCGACGAGGTTCGCCCACGGGTCGTCGAACGCCAGCGTTCGGCCGTCGTCGCGAGTACCTACGCGATAGTGGGCCATGCGCTCGCCGAGCTCGCCCAGGTCGTCGGCCGTGGGCACGACGATCTCGACCTTGCCGAGACCGAGCGCGAGTCCGCGTCGGCCGGCACCACGGCTGTTCCACGTGTTCATCGCCATGTGATGGTGGTAGCCGCCGGCGGAGACGAACAGCGCTTGGTCGCCCATCTCGGCGGTCGTCTCGAAGCCGAGCCGCTCGACGTAGAACTCGCGCGCGCTCGCGACATCCCCGACCGAGAGGTGCACGTGCCCCACGACCGCATCGCCGAGCCGGTCGCCCGAGGCGACGGCGGCCGTGCCGGTCTCGCCGAGGTGCTCGCGCAGGTAGCCGTTCGGGTCGAGGTAGATCGTCGCCATCTCGACGGTGCCGTGCACCCAGCTCCACTGCGAGCGGTCGCGGTCGAAGTACAGCTCGACGCCGTTGCCCTCGGGGTCGGTGAAGTAGAAGGCCTCGCTCACGAGGTGGTCGGCGCTGCCGGTGAAGGTGCCGGGGTAGCGGGTCGCGACCGACGCGATCGCGGTCGCGAGCGCCTCGCGGGTGTCGAAGAGGATCGCGGTGTGGAAGAGTCCCGCGTCGCGCGGCGACGCGTGCTTCAGCTCGGGTGCGTGCTGCAGGATCACGATCGGCGTCGTGCCGCGACCGAGCACGGCGACGGGGCCGTCGTGGCTCAGCAGTTCGAGCGTCACGCCGTCGCGGTAGTAGCGGATCATGCCGTCGAGGTCGGCGACACGCAGCGTCACGGCGCCCATGCCGGTGTCGGCCGCGAGGAGTCCGGCGCCCTCGGGCGCCCCATTGGTTGTAAGCACAACTAATGATAACGGATGCCTCGGCGAACGTATTCCGGACGCGCCGCCGCGGCGCCCGAGTGATACCATTTCGGTATCACTGGAGGTGATCCCATGGCACTCACGCTGCGCCTCTCCGAAGAGGACGACCGTCTGCTCACCGAGCTCGCCGCGCGCGAGCACCGTTCGAAGAACGACGTCGTGCTCGCCGCCATCCGCGAACGTGCCGAGCGCACCGCGAAGACCGAGCGCACTCGCGCCGCCTTCGCGCGCATCGAGGCTCGCGACGCCGACGCGCTCGACCTGCTGTCGCAGTGACCGAGTACGTCGAGCCGAGCGACGTCGAAGAGTGGCTCGCCTCGCGCGGGTTCCATGTGCGCGACCGCACCTTGCTGCTTTCGGCGCTCGCCGCACCGATGCCGGTGTTCGGTGAAGAGGTGCACCCGGGGCTGCACGAGAAGGCCGCCGTGCTGCTCATCGGGTTGAATCGCAACCACCCGCTGCTCGACGGCAACAAGCGGCTCGGGTGGCTCGTGACCGCCGTCTTCTTCGAGCTCAACGGCCACGACCTCGTCGAACCCGACCCGGTCGCGATCGACCGATTCGTGCGCGCGATCGCGGCGGGCGACCGCGAACGACCCGAGGTGATCGCCTGGCTCGAGGCCCGAACGGTGCCGATCACGGGTGCCGAATGAGCCGCGAAAACGGCGCGAACCGCATCGTCGACCGGGTGCCGCCGTGGACGATGGCCGTCGCCGCGATGCTCATGATCCAGGCGACGGCGGCATTGTCGGTGCCGCTGATCGAACTGCTCGGCGCGGGCGGCACCGCATGGCTGAGGCTGGCGTTCGGCGCGGTCTTCTTCATCGCCATCGCGAGGCCGCCGCTGCGGCGCATCCGTCGCGTCGATGTGCTGCCGCTCGCCGGGCTCGGCGTCGCCACCGGCGTGATGATGGTGGCGTTCCTCTCGGCCATCGAACGCATCCCGCTGGGCACCGCCGTCGCGATCGAGTTCCTCGGGCCGCTCGCGGTCGCCGCGATCCGCAGCCGCAGTCGGCGCATGCTCATCTGGCCGGTGCTCGCGCTCGCCGGAGTCGTGCTCCTGACCGAGCCGTGGCACGGCGAGGTCGATCTGCTCGGCGTCGGGTTCGCCGCGCTCGCCGGCGCCGGCTGGGGCGTCTACATCCTGCTCACGCAGAAGGTCGGCGACCGCTTCTCGGGAATCAGCGGCTTGTCGATCACGATCCCGATCGCCGCGGTCGTGACCGCCTTCGTCGGCGTGCCGCAGGTGATCGGGCACCTCGACTGGCGGGTGCTGCTCATCGCCGCGGGCCTCGCGCTGCTGGCCCCCGTGATTCCGTTCGGGCTCGAGATGCTCGCACTCCGCCGCATGACGCACACCGCCTTCGGCACGCTCATGGCGCTCGAGCCCGCCTTCGGCGTGCTGCTCGGTGTGCTCGTGCTCGCGCAGATCCCGTCGGCGGCGCAGGTCGCGGGCATCGTGCTGGTGGTGCTCGCGGGGGCCGGCGCGCAGCGCGGCGGCATCCGCGAGCGCGCGAACGACGACCCCGATCTCGCGCCGCTCGAAGAACGGGTCTGACGGCGGCGCCCGCGAGGGCGGCGTCGGCACGGCGCGGCACGGCCCGCGCGGCGCGAGCGCGCCTACGCGCGCGGCTGGCTGAAGCGCAGCATGTTGCCCGCGGGGTCGCGGAACGCGCAGTCGCGGACCCCGTAGAACTGGTCCATCGGCTCCTGCAGCACGTCGGCTCCCGCCGCCCGGATCGTCTCGAAGGTCGCGTCGACGTCGGAGGTCGAGAAGTTGACGCCCCGCAGCAGCCCCTTGGCCAGCAGCTGCGCCGCGGCATCCTTGTCGGCCTGGGTGGCGTTGGGATCGGCGATCGGCGGTTCGAGCACGATGTTCACGTCGGGCTGCGACGGCGAACCGACGGTGACCCACCGCATGCCCTCGTAGGCGATGTCGTTGCGCACCTCGAGGCCGAGCACGTCGCGGTAGAACGGGATCGCGGTCTCGTGGTCGTCGACGGCGATGAAGCACTGGGAGAGTGAGATGTCCATGCCCCCGACGCTACCGAGGCGAGGCCTGACCCGCTTCTCCATTTCTGACGGGTCTCGTCTGCACCTTCACGATGCACGCGGGGATGGGCGCGGCGACCTCGTGCGAGCGGGCGCGATAGGCGCTCGGGCTCTCGCCGACGAGCTCGCTGAAGCGCGAGCTGAACGAGCCGAGTGAGGTACAGCCGACCGCGAAGCAGACCTCGGTCACGCTGAGGTCGCCCCGGCGCAGCAGCGCCTTCGCCCGCTCGATGCGCCGGGTCATCAGGTAGCCGTACGGCGTCTCGCCGTACGCCTCGCGGAAGCTGCGCGAGAAGTGCCCCGACGACATCAGCGCGACGCGCGCGAGCGCCTCGACGTCGAGCGGCTGCTCGTAGTCGCGGTCCATCGTGTCGCGGGCCCGGCGCAGGCGCACCAGATCGTCGAGGTTCACGTCACCACTCTGGCACAGGGGCGCGCGAACCGGTTCGGATGCCCCGTCAGACGCCGGCCGGCTGCTCGAGCCGCTCGAGCAGCTCGCGGTAGCGCGCCGCGGTCTGCTCGACGATCTCGTGGGGGAGGGTCGGCGGCGTCTCCGAGACCGACTGCTCCCAGTTGGCGCTCAGCCAGTCGCGCACGATCTGCTTGTCGAAGCTCGCCATGCGCAGCTCGGGCGTCGCGGCCGAGGCGAACACCGCGGCATCCCAGTAGCGACTCGAATCGCTCGTGAGCACCTCGTCGGCGAGCGTCACGATGCCCGTCGCGCGGTCGGCGCCGAACTCGAACTTCGTGTCGGCGAGGATCACGCCGCGCGCCTCGGCGATCGCGGAGGCCCGGGCGAAGATCTCGAGCGAGAGCGCCCGCAGCTGCTCGGCGACGATCTCGCCGACGAGTTCGACCGTGCGTTCGTACGTGATGTTCTCGTCGTGCTCGCCGAGCGGGGCCTTCCATGCGGGGGTGTAGATCGGCTCGGGCAGGCGGTCGCCGTTCTCGAGGCCCTCGGGCAGCGGGATGCCGCCGATCGCCCCCGTCGCGACGTACTCCTTGTAGCCGCCGCCGGTGAGGTAGCCGCGCACGACGCACTCGATCGGGAACATGTCGAGCGTGCGGCACAGGGTCGCCCGATCGGCGACCTCGGCGGGCACCTCGGGCAGCTCGAGTGCCTCGAGCCGGTCGTCGAGCGGGTGCGCCAGGTGGTTCGGCACCTCGGGCAGCTGGTCGATCCACCAGTGGGTGAGCGAGGTGAGCAGCGCCCCCTTGCCGGGGATCGCGGGCTCGAGCAGGTGGTCGTACGCGCTGACCCGGTCGCTCGCGACGACGAGCACGACGGGGGAGGTGGCGAGCGGGTCGCCCGTCCAGCTGTCGTCGTCGGTCATCAGCTTCGTCGGCACGTAGAGATCGCGCACCTTGCCCGAATAGACGTGGGTCCAGCCGGGCAGTTCACCGGTGTCGTTCATGCTCGCTCCTCGTGCGGGGCTATTCGGCGACGCGCGCCGCGATGTCGGTGCGGTACTGGCCGCCGTCGAGGCGGATGCGTCCCAGTGCCTCGTAGGCCCGTCGCCGGGCCTCGGCGAAGCCGTCGCCCACGGCGACGACGTTGAGCACGCGGCCGCCGGTCGAGAGCAGCGGGGCCGGGTCGCCGGCCTGGGCGTCGTCGGGCAGCGAACCGATGGCGGTCGCGGCGTGCGCGAGATGCACCCCGGGCACGGATGCCGCGGCGTCGAGCCCCTCGATGGCGCGGCCCGTCTCGGGGGACTCGGGGTAGCCCTCGCTCGCGAGCACGACCGTCACGGCGGCGTCGGCGCTGAACACCGGACGCGGCAGCTCGCCGAGCCCGCCCGTGGCCGCCGCGAGCAGCAGGCCCGAGAGCGGGGTCTCGAGGCGGGGCAGCACGACCTGGGTCTCGGGGTCGCCGAAGCGCGCGTTGAACTCGATCACGCGGATGCCGCGCGAGGTGAGGATGAGCCCGGCGTAGAGCAGGCCGATGAACGGGGTCTGCTCGTCGGCGAGCTGCTTCACGGTGGGCAGCGCGATGGTCTCGATGACCTCGTCGACGAAGGCCTGCTCGCTGCCGAAGCGGCCGCCGCGGCCGTCGACCGCGTCGCCGAGCCACGGCAGCGGCGAGTAGGCGCCCATGCCGCCCGTGTTGGGGCCGGCGTCGCCGTCGCGGAGGCGCTTGAAGTCCTGCGCGGGCGAGAGCGGCAGCACGTTCGTGCCGTCGGAGAGGAGGAACAGCGAGACCTCCTGGCCGTCGAGGAACTCCTCGACGAGCACGGGGCCCTGCTGCAGGTAGTGGCCGGCGTGCGCGAGCGCGGCGTCGCGATCGTCGGTGACGAGCACGCCCTTGCCCGCCGCGAGGCCGTCGGCCTTCACGACGTAGGGGGCGCCGAACTCGTCGAGCGTCGCCGCGACCTCGTCGAGCTCGGAGATGAGCTTGGCGCGGCCGGTCGGCACGTTCGCGGCCTCCATGATGCGCTTCGCGAAGGTCTTCGAGCCCTCGAGCGCCGCGGCCCGCCTGCCCGGCCCGAACACGGGGATGCCGGCGGCACGGACCGCGTCGGCCACGCCCGCGACGAGCGGCGCCTCGGGGCCGACGACGACGAGCTCGACGCCGCTGTCGCGGGCGTACTCGGTGACGAGTTCGGGGTCGCTCGCGTCGAGCGCCACGGTCGTCACGCTGCCGCGCGCCGAGGAGGTGGGGGATGCCGCGATGCCCGCATTGCCGGGGGCGGCGATGATCTCGTGCCCGGCCTCCTCATCGAGGAGCGCGAGGATGATGGCGTGCTCGCGCGCGCCCGAGCCGAGGACGAGGATTCTCACCGCATCAGGCTACCTCGTCCGGCCGGTCGGCTTCGTCGGCGGCCCCTGCGAGGATGGAGGCATGGCACGAGCGAGGATCGGCGACGACATCGGACGGGCGGCACTCGCCACGGTGCGCGCGGTGACGGCCGACGGCGGCGACGCCGCGGCATCCGTCGACCGCTCGACCCTCGCGCTCGCCGTGCGGTACTCGCTGCAGCTGCTCGCCGAGCGCGCCCCGGGCGGCACGCTGGAGGTGCGCGTGCCGCCGTACGCGGCCGTGCAGTGCGTCGAGGGCCCCAAGCACACGCGCGGCACCCCGCCGAACGTGATCGAGACGGATGCCTCGACCTGGCTCGCACTCGCGATCGGCCGCCTGTCGTGGGCCGACGCGCGCGCGAGCGGGCGGGTGCACGCCTCGGGCCAGCGGGCCGAGCTCGACGGGCTGCTGCCCGTCGTCTGAGCGGCCCACGTTCCGGGGCGTTCGTCCAGCCCGATGCGGGAGAATGGTGGGGTGAGCGACACCCACGATCAGCCCGAGACCCCCGAGCCCGCCGGGCAGGTGCCGGCCGAGGCATCCGCGACGCCGACCGAGTCGGCGCCCGAACCGCAGTACCGTACCGAGGCGAGCCGTGACGAGGTCGTCGTGCGCCGTTCCCCCCGGTACGCGGCGTTCATGCTCGCCGGCGCCGTCGTCGGCGCGATCGTCGCTCTCGTGCTCTCGGTCTCGTTCGCCCCCACTGAGGCGGAGCTCGCCGAGCGACTCGCCGACGACTTCACCTACAACCAGGGGCAGGTCTTCGGCTTCCTGCTCGTCTGCGGCGTGGCGATCGGCGGTGGACTCGGTGCGCTCGTCGCGCTCATCGTCGACCGGGCGATGTCGCGGCGCACCACCCGGGCGCTCGCCGAGCACGACGAGACGCACCGCGTCGACGGCTAGGGCCGTGGCCACGTGGCCCACCCGCGGCTGGTGCCGCAGGTGCCCTCGGCTCCGAGCACTACGTCACTGATAGCTGAGACGGATCAGTGACGTAGTGGCGCGCAGGGCACACCCCGGGAGGCGCGCCCTGCGCGTCGATCAGCTGAGCTGCGTGCGCTCCACCCAGCCGAGGTACTCCTCGCTGACCGTGCCCGTGACGTACTCGCCGGTGAAGCACGAGAGGTCGAGCTGCTCGATCGAGGTGCCCTCGGTGATCGCCGCCTGGAGGTCGGCGACCTCCTGGTAGATCATGTGGTCGGCGCCGAGCTCGGCCGCGATCTCGGGGATCTTGCGTCCGTGCGCGATGAGCTCCTGCCGGCTCGGCATGTTGATGCCGTAGACGTGCGGGTAGCGCACGGGGGGCGCGGCCGAGGCGAACGTCACCTTGTTGGCCCCGGCGTCGCGCGCCATCTGCACGATCTGCTGCGAGGTGGTGCCGCGCACGATCGAGTCGTCGACGATCAGGATGTTCTTGCCGCGGAACTCGGTGCCCATCGCGTTGAGCTTCTGACGCACCGAGCGCTTGCGCTCGGCCTGGCCCGGCATGATGAAGGTGCGGCCGACGTAGCGGTTCTTGTAGAAGCCCTCGCGGTACTCGATGCCGAGCTTCTGCGCGACCTGCATCGCCGACGGGCGCGACGAGTCGGGGATCGGCATGACGACGTCGATGTCGCCGAGCGGCATGTGCGTCGCGACCGTGTCGGCGAGCCGGTCGCCCATGCGCAGGCGCGACTCGTAGACCGAGATGCCGTTCATGACGGAGTCGGGGCGGGCGAGGTAGACGTACTCGAAGGAGCACGGGATGAGCACGGGGTTCTTCGCGCACTGGCGCGAGATCATCTCGCCGTCGAGCGTGATGAAGATCGCCTCGCCGGGTTCGACGTCGCGCACGATCTCGTAGTCGCCGTTCTCGAGCACGAGCGATTCGGAGGCGACGATCCACTCGTCTCTGCCGGCCTCGGTCTGCCGCTTGCCGAGGATGAGGGGGCGGATGCCGAACGGGTCGCGGAACGCGAGCAGGCCGTAGCCGGCGATCAGCGAGATGACGGCGTAGGAGCCCTCGACGCGCTCGTGCACGTTCGCGACCGCCTGGAAAATCTGGTCGGGGTCGAGCTCGAGACCCTTGATCTGGCCCTGGAGCTCGGTCGCGAGCACGTTCAGCAGCATCTCGGTGTCGCTCGTCGAGTTCACGTGCCGGCGGTCGATCGAGAACAGCTCGCTCGAGAGCTCGCGCGTGTTCGTGAGGTTGCCGTTGTGCACGAGGATGATGCCGTACGGCGCGTTCACGTAGAACGGCTGCGCCTCCTCCTCGCGTTCGGCGGCGCCCTTCGTCGTGTAGCGCACGTGGCCGAGGCCCATGTTGCCGATGAGCGATCGCATGTCGCGTGTGCGGAACGCCTCGCGCACCTGCCCCCGCGCCTTCGCCATGTGGAAGACGGGGCCGTCGGCGGTGGCGATGCCCGTCGAGTCCTGCCCGCGGTGCTGCAGGAGGAGCAGGCTGTCGTAGATCTGCTGGTTGACGGGCTCGGTGGAGACGATGCCGACGATGCCGCACATGCGAGCGATGGCTCCTCGTGGGGGTGGGGTGAGCGACCGGATCCGGCCTCGTCGATTCTCCCATACTGCGCGGGTGAGCCCGCCGTGCGCGGGCACCTGCTCAGATGCGCAGCTTGGGCCGCCATCCGCGCGTCGAGACGGCCAGTTCGTTCCACGCGTTGACCGACACGACGAGGGCGAGCAGCGCGGCCAGCTCGTCGTCGGAGAAGGCGCCGGATGCCACGTGCCACACGTCGTCGGGAACGTGGGTCTCCGACAGCCGGGTGACGGCGTCGACGAGGGCGAAGGCCGCCCGCTCGCGCGCCGTGAAGAAGTTCGACTCGGGCCAGATCGCGACGGCGTAGAGCCGCTGCACGGATTCACCGGAGGCGGCCGCGTCGCGCGAGTGCAGGTCGACGCAGTACGAGCAGCCGTTGAGCTGCGAAGCGCGCAGCCGCACGAGCTCGCGCAGGCCCTTCTCGATGCCGGCGCGGTCGGCCTCGGCTTCCGCGGCCTCGTCGAGTGCGGTCACGGCGCGTACGAACGCGGGGGCGATCCCGTCGAGGTCGAGTCGACGGGCGGGTGCGACGGGTGCGGTGGAATGGGCGGATTCTGTGATCGTCGTGGTCATGGGAATCACGCTACGGTCGGCTCCTCGCACTGGTAATGTCCATTCGCATGGCGCACGATTGGGCCGATTCCGGATTGGATCTCCACCTCGAGCTCGACCCGCGGCGCAAGGTCGCCTCGCTCGAACAGGCGCTGCGCGCGGCGATCGTCGAGCGCCGACTCGAACCGGGGACGAGACTGCCGCCGAGCCGCAGCCTCGCCGCCGATCTCGGCATCGCCCGCAACAGCGTCGCCGAGGTCTACGCGAGACTCGTCGGCGAGGGCCGGCTCGAGGCGCGGGTCGGCTCGGGCACCTGGGTGCGCGGAGTGCCCGGGCCGCCCGCGGGCGTGCGAGTCGACCGGTCGACCCGGTTCGACCTCGACCTGCGCGGCGGGCTTCCCGACTCCTCGGACTTCGCCCGATCAGCCTGGACGCGGGCGGTCGCGCGGTCGCTCGCCGATGCGCCGACGGCCGCCTTCGCCTACGGGGCGCCCGAGGGCGCCGTCGAGCTGCGCCGAGCGCTCGCCGAATACCTCGCGCGCACCCGCGGCGTCGTCGCCGGTGCGGGCGACGTCGTCGTCACCCACGGCTTCGGCGAGCTGCTCTCGCTCGTCGCCCGCGCGATCGCCGCTCGCGGAGGCCGGCGCATCGCGGTCGAGGCGTACGGACATGCCTCGCACCGCGAGGTGCTCGCGGCGGCCGGGCTCGAACCCGTGCCGGTGCCGCTCGACGCCGACGGCCTCGTGGTCGAGCGGCTCGCCGCCCTCGCCGTCGACGCCGTGCTCGTGACCCCCGCCCACCAGTTCCCCACCGGGGTGCCGCTCTCGGCCTCGCGCCGCGCGTCGCTCGCCGACTGGGCCGGCTCGGCCGGGGCGATCGTGATCGAAGATGACTACGACGGCGAGTTCCGCTTCGACGGACGGGCGATCGGGGCGTTCCAGGCGATCGCCCCGGCGCAGACCGTCTACGGCGGCACCGCGAGCAAGTCGCTCTCGCCCGCACTCGGCATCGGCTGGGGCGTGGTGCCGGCCGCACTGCGCGATGAGGTGCTCGAGCAGCGCCGACTGAGTGGCTCGGCGACCGACGCGATCTCGCAGCTCGCGCTCGCGGCGCTCGTCGCCGCGGGCGACTACGACCGGGCCGTGCGCGGAGCGCGCCTGCGCTACCGGGCGCGGCGCGAGCGATTCGAGCGGCTCGTCGCCGAGGGGCTGCCCGGCACCCGTGTGGCCGGCCTCGAAGCCGGCCTGCACTGCCTGCTCGAGCTGCCCGCCGGAGTCGGCGAACCCGAGGTCGAGCAGGCCGGCGCGTCGCTCGGCCTGCGCTACGGCGGGCTGGCCGGATTCGCCGCGGATGCCGCGACGGCGGCGTCACGCCCTCCGACGATGGTCGTCGGCTACGGGGCCCCGCCCGAGCATCGCTTCGAACAGGCGGTCGCCGCAGTGGTGGCCTCCGTCGAGGCCGCGCGCCGGTCGGCTCCGCGGGCCTGAGCAGGCGCCTCGACCCGGCGTCGGGGCATCCGGCCGTCGTCGCGCGACCCGGGGTTCAGTACTCCGAGGGCTTGGGCAGCACCGCCATCGTGCAGCGCGAGATGCACACGAGCCTGCCGTCCTCCTGCGTGATCCTGATCTCCCACACCTGGGTGGTGCGGCCGCGCGTCAACGGCGTCGCCTCGCCGTAGACCCAGCCCTCGGCGATGGGGCGCACATGGTTCGCGTTGATCTCCATGCCGACGCAGTAGAACTGCGCGGGGTCGACGGTGAAGGTCGCCCCCCAGCTCGCGAGCGTCTCGGCGAGGGCGACGGATGCCCCGCCGTGCAGCACTCCGCCGGGCTGGCGGGTGCGCTCGTCGACCGGCATACGGCCCTTGAGCGACGACTCGGTGACCTCGGTCATCTCGATGCCGAGCGCGCGGAGCGCGGTGCCTTCGCTGCGGGAGTTCGCCCACTCGACCTTGGGATCGCCGTGCCAGATGCTCATTCCACCGAGTCTGGCACCGGCACCCGGCCTCAGGCCAGTTCGGCGATGATCGGGTGGATGGCGTCGTCGAACGCCGAGGCATCCGATCGCAGCGTGTCGGTGACCGCGACGGTCATCGCGCCGATCCACCAGACCCCGATCCCGGAGAGCGGCAGCACCTCGACGTTGAGCTCGAAGGAGTGCGCCCGCCGCCCCACCTCGCGTTCGTGCTCGGCGATCGTGCCCGCGTACGCGCGATACGAGTTGCCGAGTCGTGCGGCCGAGACGCTGCGGTAGTTCTCGTGCGCCCATTCGGCCCAGGACCGGGCCGCCTCGGCGTGCGGCACGACCGCGGACGCGAGCACCTCAGCGCCCGAGGTCGGCAGTGCCACCTCGGTGTCGAAGGCGGGCACGAGTTCGAGCGGCACGGGCGAGGGATGGGCCTCGGGCTCGACGGTCATCGCCCACCAGGCGCGCCATTGGCGCTCGAGCAGGTCGTGCCGGTCGATCTCGAGCCGTTCGCCGACGGCGCCCACATCGCGCAGGCGCGGCAGCTCGACGGGGGAGGCGATCGCGAGCACCTCGCGCAGATAAAGGGCGAGCAGCACCGGGCGACTCGCGTTCTCGCGGATCACCCACGATGGTGTGGCCCCCGGTGCCATGATCGAATTCTACGCTCGCCCACCGGGCCGCGGCCCGGTGGGACGGGGCGACACGCCGTCGCCCGAGCACGGGTACCCTTGACGGGTGAGCGCGAACTCGTCATATGCCGCTGCCGGAGTCGACACCCGGGCGGGGGATCTCGCCGTCGAACTCATGAAGGAGGCGGTCGCCGCCACCCACGGGCCGAATGTGCTGGGCGGGGTGGGCGGATTCGCCGGCCTCTTCGACCTCTCCTTCGTCAAGGACTACGAGAAGCCGCTGCTCGCGACCTCGACCGACGGCGTCGGCACGAAGATCGCGATCGCCCAGGCGCTCGACAAGCACGACACCATCGGCCAGGACCTCGTGGGCATGGTCGTCGACGACATCGTCGTGGTCGGCGCGAAGCCGCTGTTCATGACCGACTACATCGCCTGCGGCAAGGTCGTGCCCGAGCGCATCGCCGCGATCGTCACCGGCATCGCCCGCGCGTGCGCCGAGACCGGCACCGCCCTCGTCGGCGGCGAGACCGCCGAGCACCCCGGCCTCATGGGCGTCGACGACTACGACGTCGCGGGCGCAGCCGTCGGCGTGGTCGAGGGCGACCGGCTGCTCGGCGCCGAGCGCGTGGCCGACGGCGACGTCGTCATCGCGATCGAGTCGAGCGGCCTGCACTCCAACGGCTTCTCGCTCGTGCGCCACATCCTGAACGCCGAGGGCATCGGCTACACCGACGCCTCGGTCGAGCTCGGCACGACCTGGGGCGAGGCCCTGCTCGAGCCGACCCGTCTCTACACCGGCCCGCTCGTGCAGCTGCTCGCCGGTGCGAACGGCACCGCGGTGCACTCGCTCTCGCACGTCACGGGCGGCGGTATCGCCGCGAACCTCGCCCGCGTGCTCCCGATCGGGTCGCGCGTCGAACTCGACCGCGCCACCTGGTCGCCGGCGCCCGTGTTCCGCGTGCTCAACGAGCTCGCCGGCACCACCCTCGAGTCGACCGAGGGCACCTGGAACCTCGGCATCGGCTTCTTTGCCGTCGTCGACGCCGCGGCCGCGCCCGCGATCATCGCCGAGCTCGAGACGCTCGGGCTTCCCGCATGGCAGGCCGGCACGGTCGCCTTCGGCGACTCGGCGACCGCCGCGGCCGACGGCTGGGAACAGGGCGCCAAGGGCGTCGACGGCGGCGCGGTGCGCCTGGTCGGGTCGTACGCGAGCTGAGCCGTCGCATGCGCGCACGGGTCTCGTTCGGCATCATCGGCACGACGGAGGTCGAGGTCGTGGCCGCGCTCGCTCCGCGCCTCGAGCGACTCGGCTTCGCGAGTCTGTGGGTGAACGACGTGCCCGGGGGCGACTCCCTCGCGCGGCTGAGGGCCGCCGCGACCGTCACCGAACGCCTGCACCTCGCCACGGGCATCATTCCGATCGACCGGAGGCCGGTGGCAACGCTCGATCTCGGCGGCATCCCTGCCGAGCGCACGGCCCTCGGCATCGGGTCGGGGCGCGCCGAGCGTCCCCTCGGCCTCATGCGCGAGGGTATCGACGAACTCCGGGGTCGCAGCGAGGCATCCATCGTGCTCGGCGCCCTCGGGCCGCGGATGCGCCGACTCGCCGCCGAACTCGCCGACGGCGTGCTGCTCAACTGGCTGACCCCCGCCGCCGCGTCGACTGCGACCGCCGAGCAGCGCGCCGCCGCCGCACTGGCCGGCCGCTCGCCCGACGACGGGCGCGTCGTGACCTACGTGCGCACCATCGCCGACGAGGCGGCCCGCCCGGCCCTCGAGATCGAGGCGCACCGCTACGAGCAGGTGCCCGCGTACGCCGCGAACTTCGCGAGGCTCGGTACCGGCGCGCTCGACGCCACCATCTCGACGTCCGCGCGGCTCGCCGACTACCTCGCCGACGGCGTCGCCGACGAGGTCGTGGTGCGCGCGATCACGCCGTCGAACTCACTCGCCGAACTCGAGCGGTTCGCGGAGACGACGGCCGGATGGCTCGACGACGCGGTCGCGGACGCACGCTTCAGCGAGGAGTGACGAGAGGGTCGATGAGGTGCGTCGGTGACCGTGACGGTGGCGACTACGCGCGCTGCTCGCGCTGTTCGTCGCCCGCGAGATAGGTGTCGTCGTCGTCGGCGTACTCCGCCCACTTCGACGCCTCATCGCTGTAATCGTCATGCTGCGAGCTCGTGAGCTCGCGCTCAAGCGCGTTGTAGTCGGTGTTCGGGCTGAAGTACTTCAGCTCCCGAGCGACCTTGGTGTGCTTGGCTTTCTGACGGCCGCGCCCCATGCGTGACCCCCTTACGACATCTGGCCGGGTGGGATTTGGTCTTCACCCGGCGCTCATCTGATAAATGAATTCGTCCAGCCGCCAGTTTAGCACCGGCGGATCGCACCCGACGGCGGTCTCCATAGTGCGGCCGAACGCGTTCAGCGGACATGCTGCGAGCACACAGCCAGACATGCTGAGATTGGGGTGTGAACACGAGCCCCGAACGCGTCAAGGTGGTCGTGATCGGGGCCGGTCAAGCCGGCCTCTCGGTCGCGTACTACCTTCGGCGCTTCGAGCTCGTCGCCGGACAGGATTTCGTCATGCTCGATCGCGCGCCCGGGCCCGGCGGCGCCTGGCAGCACCGCTGGTCGTCGCTCCGGCTCGGCACCGCGCACCGGGTGAACGACCTTCCGGGGCTCGCAGACCTCGGCCTCAGCTTCGACACCGCCGACCGCGCGCTCCCCGCGAAAGACGTCGTCGCCGACTACTACGGACGCTTCGAAGAGCACTTCGACCTGCAGGTGCGCCGACCGATGAACGTGCGCTCCGTCACGAACGAGGGGGTCGACCTCCTCGTGCGCTACGAAGACCTGAGCCCGCAGCCCGTCGAGGAGTTGAAGACCCGTGGCCTCTTCGGCCGACGGCGCAAGACCTTCGAGGCGCCGCAGACCGTCGAGGCACCGCAGCTCGAACTCTCGACCCAGTTCCTCGTCAACGCCACGGGCACGTGGGGCTCGCCGTTCGTGCCGTTCTACCCGGGCATGGGCGAGTTCGCCGGGCGCCACCTGCACACCTCCGACTTCAGCTCGGCAGAGGACTTCCGCGACCAGCACGTCGTCGTCGTCGGCGGCGGCACGAGCGCGATCGGGTTCATGCTCGAGCTCGAAGACGTCGCCGCGGGCCTCACCTGGGTGTCGCGTCGCCCCATCGACTGGATCGATCGCCAGGAGCTCGACCTCGAGGGCGCCTCGGCGGCCGTCGCGATGCAGGACGAGGCGGCGCGCTCGGGTCGGGCGCTGCCCTCGATCGTGAGCGGCACCGGTGTGCCGAAGAGCCGCCGCATCGCCGCCGGCATCGAGCGGGGGCTGCTCGTCGCCCGTCCGATGTTCGACCGCATCGAAGAGGACCGCATCGTCTGGGACGGCGAGCAGCAGGGCTCCGCCCGTGCCGATGCGATCATCTGGGCGACGGGATTCCGGCCCGAGCTGCGGCACCTCGCCCCGCTGAAGCTCCGCGAGAAGGCCGGCGGCGTGACCGTCGGGCAGGGCGCCGCGTGGAGCGATCCCCGCGTCTTCCTCGCGGGCTACGGGCCGCAGGCCTCGACGATCGGCGCGAGCCGGGCCGGCCGCATGATCGCCCGCCAGATCATGGCGATGCTGTAACGCGGGTCTCGCGACGTTCGCTACCCGAGCGGCGGGGCCGGCGGAGCCGACGGGGTGACGGCGTCGTACGACTCGCGCACGAGCTCGGCGAGCACCTCGAGGTCGACCTCGGCGAGGTCTTTCAGGTAGAGGCAGCCGACCCCGGTGGTGTGGGGTCCGAGACGCTCGAGCAGCTCGGGGCGTTCGGTCAGCCCCGGAACGAGGTAGACCGTCGAGGCCGTCTTGCGCGGTGAGAACGCCGCGGCCGGGGTCACGCCCTCGCGGCCGCTGTCGTACCGGTAGTGGTACTCGCCGAACCCGACGATCGAGGGCCCCCACATGTAGGCGGTCTCCCCGGTCACGCGCTCCATGAGGGCGAGCAGCGTCGCGGCATCCCGCCGTCGAACCCGATGCGTCACTCCGTCGAGGAACACCTCGACCGGGACATCCGTGCGCCCTGTCGCCATTCGTGCAGCCTACCGCCCGCGCTTCGTGCCGCTCTCGGCGAGCGGGCGGCGCGGCGCCGGCCGCCGGGGCTCGCCACGGCGATCCTGGCCCGGCAGCGGGCGCGAGCGACGCCCGTAGAGCAGGTCGGAGGAGTCGAGCAGCCACGGCACGAGCGCGACGGTGACGCCGTGCACGAGCATGAGCTTCTGCCGGATTCGACGGGCCTTGTGGTTGTGCAGGATGTTCTCCCACCAGTGGCCGACGATGTACTGCGGCATGTAGACCGTGATCACCTCGGAGCCGTGCTCCTCGCGGTGCTGCTTGATGTACTGGATCAGCGGATGGCTGAGATCGCGATACGGCGACGACAGGATGCGCAGCTTCACGTGGATGTTCATCTTCACCCACTCCTTCTTGAGCTGCTTCGTCTGCGCCTCGTCGATCGAGACGTGCACGGCCTCGAGGGAGTCGTGGCGTGCGGCGATCGCGTAGTCGAGCGCCTTCAGCGTCGGCTTCTGCATGCGGCCCACGAGCACGATGGCGTGGTCGCCCGTCGAGCCGAACGTCGTCGTGGGGTCGACCTCGATCTCGCGCTCGACGTCGCGGTAGTAGCGGTGCACGCCCATCATGAGGAAGAAGAGGATCGGCATGAGGACGAACACGATCCAGGCGCCGTGCGTGAACTTCGTGACCGTGACCACGATGAGCACGACCGCGGTCATCGCCGCACCGATCGCGTTGATCACGAGGGCGCGCACGATCGCGCCGCGGGTGAGGGGCTTCGTGCCCTCGGCCTGAGCCTGGGCGAGGGCCTTCGTGGACGGCTGGGCCTTGCCGCCGCGCGCGAGGAGCGATCGGTCGGGAGTGCGCAGCGCCCGCAGCCAGTGGCGCACCATGCCGGTCTGCCCCAGCGTGAACGACACGAACACCCCGATGATGTAGAGCTGGATGAGCACGGTCAGGTTCGCCCGGAACACGATGAGCACGACCGAGGCCGCAAGAGCGAGGATGAGCACGCCGTTCGAGTAGATCAAGCGGTCGCCGCGGGTCGAGAGCGACTTGGGTGCGTAGCCGTCGCGGGAGAGCACCGAGCCGAGCAGCGGGAAGCCGTTGAACGCGGTGTTCGCCGCGAGCAGCAGCACGAGCGCCGTCGCCGCCTGGATCACGTAGAAGAACAGGGTCGAGTCGCCGAAGGTGGCTGCCGCCACCTGGGCGATGAGGCTGCGCTGCGGTTCGGTGGCGCACTCCGCCCAGCCGATGAGGTGGCACGGATCCTCGGCGTAGTGCACCTGCGAGACGATCGCGAGCGCGGTGAGGCCGGCGAACAGCACGATCGCGATGCCGCCCATGAGCACGAGCGTGCGCTGGGCGTTGCGCACCTTCGGCACCCGGAAGGCAGGGACGCCGTTGGAGATCGCCTCGACGCCGGTGAGGGCGGAGCATCCGCTTGCGAAGGATCGCAGCAGGAGGAGGATCATCGCCGCCTGCGTCAGCTGCTCGGCCTGCACCTCGAAGCCGGCCGACTCGGCGACCGGCGGATCGCCGAGCAGGGTGCGGCCGAGCCCGACGACCACCATGACGAACACGCTGCCGATGAACAGGTAGGTCGGCACCGCGAACGCCTTCGACGATTCGGAGACGCCCCGCAGGTTGATCGCCGCGAGGATCACGACGAACAGCACCGCGAGCTCGACGCGGAACGGGTTCAGCTCGGGGAACGCGGAGATGATGTTGTCGACGCCGGAGGCCACCGACACGACGACCGTCATGACGTAGTCGACGAGGAGCGCGGAGGCGACCACGAGGCCGGCCTTCTCGCCGAGGTTGCGGTGCGCCACCTCGTAGTCGCCGCCGCCCGAGGGATAGGCGCGGATCAGCTGGCGGTAGCTCGCGACGACCGTCACGAGCAGCACGACGACCGCGAGCGCCACCCAGGGGGCGAAGCTCAGGAAGGCGAGGCCGCCGACCATCAGGATCATGAGCAGCTCCTGCGGGGCGTACGCCACCGAGGAGAGGGGGTCGCTAGCGAAGATCGGCAGCGCCAGGTGCTTCGGAAGCAGCTGCCCCTCGAGCTTCTCGGTGGGCAGCGGGTCGCCGATGATCCAGTGCTTCGGCGACTTCAATTCTGCAGGCGGTTCGCCCGCGTCGTTCATCACGGCGGATGACACTGCTCCTGCACGGGCCCATGTCAAGGCGGACTTGCTACAGTTGAGGCGCTCTGCCCTGAACACCGACCACTGGGAGCCCGACGTGAACCGTGCGACGCAGCTCGCGCGCGGCGCTGCGACGGCCTCGGTCGCGTTGTTCCTCGCGGCGTTCTCGCACGGCGTCGCCGGTGGCGAGGCGCCCGGCGGGGTCGGACTCGCGCTCGCCGGCATCGTGGCGCTCGGCGCCTCGGTCGCGTTCGTCGGCCGGCGAACCTCGCCCGTCCGCACCGCACTCGCCGTGCTCGTGAGCCAGGGCGCGTTCCATCTGCTCTTCGGGGTGGGCGCCGGGCCGAGCACGGGACAGTTCGTCGTGAGCGGCCACGGGCACCACGGCACGGTCTCGTTCGTCGACGCAAGCGGCGCGGCCGCCTCGTCGGCGCATGCGGGGCACGGCGAGACGGCGATGCTCGCCGGGCACGTGCTCGCCGCCGCGCTCACGATCGTGTACCTCCTCGTCATCGAGCGCGTCACCTGGTCGGCGCTCGCCGCCGCGACGCGACGCTTCGTGCTCGTGCTCAGCGGCCGGGCGGGCGAGCCGGTTCCGGTCGTCGCCCCCCTCCGCCTCCTCGGGCTCGACGCCCAGGTGCCGCCGCGACTGCGCTCGCGCCTCCGCTTCGCCGCACTCCGCTACCGCGGCCCGCCCGCGCTTCTCGCCTTCGCCTGACCCTCCGCCGTTCGGCGGAACATCACGAAGCCTCCGGATGCCTCGCGCCCACGCGGCGCGGTACGGCACGCCGTCCGTCCGGAGCACGAGGAGAGAGACTCCCGAATGAACCAGCGCATCACCGCCGCGACCGCCGCGGCCCCCGCCACCCGCCTCCGCGCCGCCCTCGTCGCGGCCGCCGCCATCACCTTCGCCGCGGCGCTCGCACTCACCGGCGGCACCGCCGCCCAGGCCCACGACGAGCTCCTCGGCTCGAGCCCCGAGCCGGGCCAGGTGTTCGACACCGCACCGACCGAGATCTCGCTCGAGTTCTCGAACGACATCATCGAGGTCGGCACCGCCGTCGTCGTGGTCGACCACCACGGCGAGGAGATCGAGGTCGGCGACCCCGTCATCGCGGGCGCGACCGTCACCGCGAGCCTGCCGACCGACCTCTCGGGCGAGTACCAGGCGCGATGGCGCGCCGTGTCGAGCGACGGCCACCCCATCGAGGGCACGATCGACTTCGGCGTGGGCGCCGACGCGACCGGCACCTGGGCCGAGGGGGCCCCGCACGACGACGCCGCGAGCGACGAGGCCGACGGCGACCACGCCGACGGCGAGCACGCCGACGCCGACGGCGACCACGCCGAGGACACCGCGGCGAGCGGCCCCGACGGCTGGGCCGTCGCCGGATTCGTGGTCGGCGGACTCGGGGTCATCGCACTCATCGTCGCCGTCATCGTGAACGCGCGCCGGAAGAGCGCCGGTCCCGGCGTGGGCAAGGGTCCGGATGCCGGCAACGGTTCCGACGCCGGCAACGGCCCGACCGCCTGAGCGCGAGGACACGATCATGCAGCGACACACCGCGATCACCCCTGCCCTCGGGGCGGCCCTCGCCGCCCTCCTGCTCCTCTCGGGATGCGCCGGCACCGCCGACGCCGCCGGGGGAGAGACCGCCGCACCGACCGCCGCAGCCGAGGCCGCGGCATCCATCACTGTCGAGGAGGCGTGGGTCAAGGCCGCCGATGACGGTATGACCGCGCTCTTCGGCGACCTCGTGAACGAGGGCGCCGACGTCACCCTCGTCGGCGCCGCGACCGACGCCGCCGAGATGGCCGAACTGCACGAGACCGTCGAGACCGACGGCACCATGCAGATGCGCCAGAAGGAGGGCGGCTTCGAGCTCGCCGCGGGCGAGACCTTCTCGCTCGAGCCGGGCGCGAACCACGTCATGCTCATGGGCCTCGCGGGTCCGCTGCAGGCGGGCGACGAGGTCACGGTCACCCTCGAGTTCGGCGACGGCTCGACGCTCGACGTCGTCGCACCCGTGAAGGACTACGCGGGCGCCAACGAGCAGTACGACGACGGGCACGAGGCGCACTGATGGCCCGCGAACCCGGCGGTTCCGGGTTCTCGCGGCGGCAGCTCCTGCTCGGAGGTGCCGCCGCGGCCGGAGCCGGTGCGGCGAGCGTGCTCGGGGCGCAGGCGATCGGCGGGGCGCTCGCGGGTGGCGCGAACGCCGCCGCCTCGGCTGCGGCCGAGGCGGCCGCGGCCGCGGCCCGCGAGACCGCCGTCGGCGAGGCGATCGTGCCGTACCACGGTGCCCGCCAGGCCGGCATCGAGACACCGCCGCAGGCGTACGCGCGCTACATCGCGCTCGACCTCGCCCCCGAGGTCGACGCCGCGGCGATCCGCCGCATGCTGCGGGTGCTGAGCGACGACGCCGCGCGTATCACGCAGGGGCGCGCTCCGCTCGCCGACACCGAACCCGAGCTCGCGCTCATGCCCGCCCGCCTCACCGTCACCTTCGGCTTCGGCCAGGGGCTCGTCGAGCGGGCCGGGGGTACGGCGCCCACGTGGCTGCGGCCGCTGCCCGCGTTCGGCATCGACCGGCTGCGACCCGAGTGGAACGGCGGCGACCTGCTGCTGCACCTCGGCGCCGACGACCCCGTGACCGTCGCCCACGCCGCCCGCATGCTGCTGAAGGACGCGCGCTCGTTCGCGAGCGTGCGCTGGTCGCAGCAGGGCTTCCGTCGGGCGGCGGGCGCCGAGGCATCCGGTTCGACGATGCGCAACCTGTTCGGACAGCTCGACGGCACCGTCAACCCGGCGCCCGGCACCGCCGACTTCGACGAGCTCGTCTGGCATGCGGGCGACCCTGCCTGGCTCGCCGGCGGCACCTCGATGGTGCTGCGCCGCATCGCGATGGATCTCGACGGCTGGGACCGCGTCGACCGGCCCGGCCGCGAGGCCGCGGTCGGCCGCAAGCTCGGCAGCGGTGCACCGCTCACCGGCGAACGCGAGCACGACGAGCCCGACTTCGAGGCGCTGACCCCGGTCGGCTTTCCCGTGATCGGCGACTTCTCGCACCTGCGCCGCTCGCGCAGCGAGGTGCCGGGCGAGCGCATCTTCCGGCGAGGGTACAACTACGACGAGTCGCCCGCCGACGGCGGGATCTCGGACGCCGGGTTGCTGTTCGCCTCGTACCAGGCCGACGTCGACCGGCAGTTCGTGCCCATCCAGCGCCGGCTCGACGAGCTCGACCTGCTCAACGAGTGGACCACGCCCATCGGCTCGGCGGTGTTCGCGATCCCGCCGGGCTGCGCCGAGGGCGGGTACGTCGGCGAGACGCTCGTCTGACGAGCGAGGCGGGTGGATGCCACGGCGCGCGCGCCGCTGCTCGTGCAGGAGAATTGCACTGGAATGCTCTGTCAGGCAGTGATGGGGCCCAATCTCCTGCACGAGCAGCGGCAGCATGCCCGCGACGATCAGCGGAACGCGAGGTACGCGGCCGCCGCCGCCCCGATGCCGAGCACGAGGGTCACGGCGACGTTCAGCACCGCTGCCCGCCAGCGGCCGCCCGTGGCGAGTTCGACCGTCTCGACGCTCCAGGTGCTGAACGTCGTGAGGCCGCCGCAGAACCCGGTGACGAGCACGAGTCGCAGGTCGCCGTCGAGCGCCGCCCGCTCGGCGAGGCCGATGAGAGCCCCCGCGACCCCCGATCCGATGACGTTCACGATGAGGATGCCTCCCGGCAGGTGCCCTGGGCGCACCGGCAACGCCCGCGACAGCAGGTAGCGCAGCAGCGCCCCGACGGCGCCCGCACCGAGCACCGCCGCGATGACCAGCGGATTCAGTGCGCCGCTCACAGCGTGGACCCCGCATCGCTGACCTCGCGCGGCATCGGGCGGTGCGCAAGCCGCGAACCGAGTTTCAGGCCGAGCGCCGCGAGCAGCAGGCCGCCCGCCACCGACACGAGCAGGTAGAGGGCGCCGAGCCAGATCTCGCCCTCGCGGGTCAGCACGACGAGTGATGCCATCATCGCCGAAAGGGTGGTGAACGAGCCGAGCAGCCCCGAGCCGAGCCCGGCCCTGAGCCACGCCGGGGTGGCCGGCCTCGTCCACAGCCCGCCGACGAGCCAGCCGAGTGCGAGCGTGCCGACGAGGTTCACGAGGAGCGTCTCGACCGGGAACTCGGCATCGCCGTGGGGGAACGCGAGATCGAACGCGAGCCTGAGGCCCGTGCCTGCGATGCCGCCGACCGCGACGGCGACGAGCGTCAGGGCGGTGGAGGAGCGCACGACTCGAGGTTACGCCTCGCCGTCGTCGCCGGGCGGCGGCACCGGGGCGTGTGCGAGCTCGGCGACCCAGTCGTTCGTTCGGAGCACTCCGCCGCGGACCCAGTCCATGAGCTCGGGCGTGTTCGCGCGGCGCAGGAGATCGAGGTCGCCCTCCGACCACGGGTGCAGCTCGACCGCGTCCATGCGCACATCGAATCACCGCCCGCCGACAGCGGCAAGGCCGCCGCGCCGCCGCGCCTCAGGGGCGCGTGAGGGTGGCGAGCACGTCGGCGTGCACCTGGGCGAGGCGGGCCTTCAGCAGGGTGACCGTCTCCTGCGGCACGAGTCCGCGGTGCGCCTGCGTGCGCAATTCGGTGCGCAGGCGCTGGCGGAATTCATTCAGCACGAGATCGGCCTCGTGCACGGCCCGCGTCGACTCGACCCGGGCGTCGACGCCGGCGCGCGAGCCGTCGGCGTCGCCGACGGTGGTCGTCGAGCCCGCACCGGCGTCGGATGCGCCGCCCGCCGCGGAGGCCGTCGCGGTGTTCGCGGCGCGCTTGGCCTCGCGGGCGGCGCTCGCGAGCTCTGCGCGCAGCGAGCGCATCGCGTCGTTGACCTCGGCGCGCACGCCCTCGGCGAGGCGTCGCACCGAGTCGGTGACCTCGTCTTCGATGGCGTCGAGCTCGTGCCGGCGGGCGTCGAGCTCGGTGCGGCCGGCGTCGGTGATCTCGTACACGGTCTTGCGGCCGTCGCTCGACTTGGTGACGAGCCCCTCCTCCTCGAGTTTCGAGAGCCGTGGGTAGATCGTGCCGGCGCTCGGCGAGTACGTGCCGCCGAAGCGGTCGGAGAGCGCCTGGATCAGCTCGTAGCCGTGTCGCGGACGCTCTTCGAGCAGCGCGAGCAGGTAGAGGCGCAGGCTGCCGTGGGCGAAGACGGGCGGGGTCATGCGGATGCCTCGTCGCCCGACTCGCTCGACGACCCGGCGCCGCCCGGGGCGGTGCCGGCGGAGGCCGTGGATGCCGTGGAGCCGGCGGCCGGCTGCGCGGCGGGTTCGCGGCGGATCACCGAGATCGAACCCGAGACGCTGTTCGCGCCGAGGTCGAGCCAGCGGCCCGCGAGCTCGCCGGTGACCCGCTCGAAGCCCTTGCCGAGCACGCCCTTGATGGTGGTGTCGTCGATGAGCACGGTGCCCCCGACGGTGTTGACCCGGTAGCGGGCTCCGCTGCCGCCCTCGAAGCGCACGGTGAGGTCGCCCGCGACCGTGTTGGTGTCGATGCGGTCGGGGGTGCCGAACGCGTCGAGCATCATGTTGCCCGAGACGGTGTCGACGTTGAACGATCGCACGTCGCCCGTCGCGACGAGGTCGCCCGAGACCGTGTGGCCGGTGATGCGGCCTGTGTGGTTGCCGGCCGAGATCTCGCCCGAGACGCTCGAGAGTTCGACGTCGCCCTCGTGGTTGTCGAGCACGAGCTCGCCCGAGACGGTGCTGAGCTTGGCGTCGGTCGTGAAGCCCGAGACGAGCGCATCGCCCGACACGACGCCGAGCTTCAGCGCGACGTCGCGCGGCGCGAGGATCGAGACCTGCGCCTTGGCGTTGCCGGCCCAGCCCTTGAACGCCTCGATGAAGTTATCCCAGCGGAGCTGCGGGTGGTCGATCTCGAGCGCGTCGCCGTCGATCCTCACGAGCAGGTCCTTGCCGGTGACGCCTGTGATCTCGATGCGGGCACCGGGCTCGTCGTGCGCGATGAGGTCGACCTTGCCGCCGATGAGGCCGACCTTGAGCTTGCGCACGAGCTCGAGGTCGATGACCCGGGACTGGCCGGGGGTGATGACCCACTTCTCGATCGTCATGTCGTACTGCTCCTTCGTGTCCGAGGGGATGCCGCGGCATCCGACCCTCTGAAATCTCTGTATCGCGATATATCGCGTTCGCGACAATGTCACGATATATCGCGTTTGAGCGAGATGCAAGCCGTGATGGGATGCTTCGCGCTTGACATTGACGCAGCGTCAAGTTCTAGCGTGGTGACCACGAGAGAGAGGAGGCTGCGATGGACTGGTCGATCCAGGAGATCGCGAAGCTCGCCGGTACGACGAGCCGAACTCTGCGTCACTACGACGAGCTCGGCCTGCTCGCGCCGAGCCGCATCGCGGCGAACGGGTACCGCCACTACGACGAGCGCGCGCTCGTGCGGCTGCAGCGAATCCTGCTGCTGCGCGAGCTCGGGCTCGGGCTGCCCGCCATCGGCGAGGTGCTCGCGGGCGACGCCCCCGAGGCGCGCGCCCTGACGGCCCATCTCGGCTGGCTCCGCCAGGAGCAGAGCCGGCTGGCGCGGCAGATCGCGTCGGTCGAGACGACCATCGAGAGACTGGAAGGAGGTGAACGACTCATGGCAGAAGAGATGTTCGACGGCTTCGACCACACCCGCTACAAGGAGGAGGTCGAGGAGCGTTGGGGCAAGGAGGCCTACGCGTCCGGCGACCGCTGGTGGCGCGGCCTCGGCGAGGCCGGCCAGCGCGAGTGGAAGGCTCGGGTGGCTGAACTCAACCGAGACTGGATCGCGGCCGCCGAGTCGGGCGTCGCGCCCGACGGGCCCGAGGCGCAGGCGCTCGCGAAGCGCCACGTCGAGTGGCTGACCGCGGTGCCCGGCACGCCGGCGGCGGTGCCCGGCGGCGATGTCAAGGCGTACGTCGTCGGTCTCGGCGAGATGTACGTCGCCGACCCGCGCTTCGGCGCGAACTACGGCGGCGCCGGGGGAGCCGAGTTCGTGCGCGACGCGCTGCGCGCGTACGCCGAGCGCGAGCTCTGATCGCTCCGGGGGTCGTTCTCGGCCAGTCGTTCGGCATTCTGCCGATGCAGACGTCCGAAAACGACCCCCGGAACGGTGTGGTCGCTGCGGCCTCCGAGGTGTCCCGGCCTCGGAGGCTGCAGCCGTCTAGTTCGCCGCAGCCGGCTCCACGGCGGGGCTGGCGGCGGTGCCCGTGCCGACGGTGCCGACCCGTGGCGTCCGGGTCTTCTCGGGCACCCGGAAGAACGGCAGCGTGAAGCCGCAGAGCGGGCCGATGAGCAGCGCGAACGCGAGGGTGCCGAAGCCGACGTCGCCGCCCAGCACCCAGCCGATCGCGAGCACCGAGACCTCGACGATCGTGCGGCCGACCCAGATCGGCCAGCCGGTGCGCGCGTGGATACCCGTCATGAGGCCGTCGCGCGGGCCGGGCCCGAAGCGGCTGCCGATGTAGAGCCCGCTCGCGACGGCGAGCAGCAGCAGGCCGCCGGTGAACAGCAGGATCTGCTGCCAGAGCTCGGGCGGCGTCTGGATGAACCAGAGCCCGAGCTCGATGCTCGGCCCGATCAGCAGGATGTTGAGCACCGTGCCGATGCCGGGCTTCTGCCGCAGGGGAATCCAGAGCAGGAGGACCGCGAGGCCGATGAGGTTCGTGAGCCAGCCGATGCCGATGCCCGTGAGGTTCGAGAGGCCCTGGGCGAAGACGGTCCACGGGTCGACGCCGAGGGCCGCGCGGATGAGCATCGCGTCGGCGATGCCGTAGAGCACGAGCCCGATGAGCAATTGGGGGATACGGCGGAGCATAGAGACATCCAATTTCAGGATTGGCCTGTAATCAAGTAGCCAATTCAACTAAAGTGGCTTGCATGACGGATGCCACGCTCAGCGCCCGTGCGCTCGAGAACCTCCTCGGCGACTGGCGCGGCGCTGCGCGCGGCGCCGTCTATCTCGCACTCGCCGAGCGGGTGCGCCTGCTCATCCTCGACGGACGGGTGAGCGTCGAGACGCGCCTGCCCGCCGAGCGCGAGCTGGCCGATCGGCTCGGCCTCAGCCGAACCACCGTCACCGCCGCCTATCGGCATCTGCGCGAGCAGGGCCTGCTCAGAAGCCTTCGCGGTTCGGGCAGCGTGGCCCGCCTGCCGGGGGCGCCGGCCGCTATGCCGGCGCCGCCCGCCTCGCTCCAGCTCGACCTCTCGAAGGCGGCCCCTGCCGCGCTGCCCTGGCTCGCCGAGGTCGCCCGCGAGGCCGCCGACGAGTTGCCCGCCCACCTCGGCGACTCTGGCTTCGACCCCATCGGCACCCCGGCCCTGCGCCAGGCGATCGCCGATCGCTACGCCCTCCGCGGCCTGCCGACCTCGCCCGATCAGATCATGGTGACGATCGGCGCGCAGCACGCGATCGCGCTGCTCTCACGCGTGCTCGTGGGTCGCGGCGATCGCGCGGTCATCGAGGCGCCGACCTACCCGCACGCCTACGAGGCGCTGCGCGTCGCGGGTGCCCGTCTCGTGACCGTGCCGGTCAGCCCGCACGACGCGATCGCCGCGCTGACCTCCTCCGACGACGAGGTCGAGGCGCTCGAACGGGCCTTCGCCCGCGCCAACCCCTCGGCGGCGTACCTCATGCCCGACTTCCAGAACCCGACGGGTCGCAGCCTCGACGAGTCGGGTCGCGAGCGGGTGCTCGACGCGGCCGCGCGGCAGGGCACGGTGATCATCGCCGACGAGACGACGGCCGAACTCGACATCGACCGTGCGTTCGAGCCGCTGCCGCTCGCCGCGTACGGTCCGCCCGGCACCGCCGTGCTCATCGGCTCGGTCGGCAAGACCGTGTGGGGCGGCGTCAGGATCGGGTGGATCCGCGCCGAGCCGACGCTCATCCGCAAGCTCGTCGCCGTGCGCGCTCCTGGCGACCTCGGAACGCCCATCCTCGAGCAGCTCCTCGTCACCCGGCTGATGCCGCGGATGGACGAGATCCTCGCGCTCCGTCGCGCCGAGCTGCGGGCCGGTCGCGACCGGCTCGAGGAGCTCATCGCGGAGGCGTTCCCCGAGTGGCACGTGCCCCACGTCGACGGGGGCATCGCGACCTGGATCGGCATCGGCGCGCCCGTGAGCTCGCAGCTCGCGCTCGCCGCCCGGTCGCAGGGGCTGCTCATCGCCGCCGGCCCGCGGTTCGGCATCGACGGCGCCTTCGAGCGCTTCCTGCGCCTGCCGATCTGCCAGCCGGTCGCCGAGACCGAAGCGGCGGTGCAGGCGCTGCGGGTGGCCTGGGAGTCGATGGCGGGGATGCCCGCGGTCGACGTCGGCCTGCTGCCCGCCGTCGTGTAGCCGCCGTCGGGAACGCCGCTCGCGGCGTTCGCCGAGTTCCGGCGTTCGCCGGTTCGCGGCGCGCGAGTGCGGGGCGGCGGACGACTGCGCTCGCCCGCCGCCCCGACCGGCCGCGCCTGGGATGCGCGGCCTCACCGTGCCGCACGGGTCTGCGGCACGGGGTCCGGTTCGACCAGCTCGACCCGCTGAGCAGGTCGGGCCCCGGCGCCGGTAGGGCGGCGCCGGGATTCCCGGCTATCGGCGCATCGCGAACCGTCGGAATCCGACGAGCACGAGACCGCCGACGAGGGCGAGCGCGGCCAGGCCGAGGGCCGAGACGTCGGCCCCCGTCGAGGCGAGCGACGCGTCCTCGGCGACGACCGCCGTAGCGCCGTCCGAGGCGACGGTGGAGCCGTTGCCGTTGCCGTTGCCGTTGTCACTCGGGTCGGTGGGGTTCACCGGGTCGACCGGGTCCGTCGGGTCGACCGGGTCCGTCGGGTCCACGGGGTCGATCGGGTCCGTCGGGTCGACCGGGTCCGTCGGGTCCACGGGGTCCGTCGGACCGACGGGGTCCACCGGGTCCACCGGGTCGACGATCGTCGTCGACCCGCCGGTCTCGCTGTCGCCGATGACCGAGATCGCGTTGCCGCCGATCGTGATCGGCAGAGACAGTTCAGGCAGCAGCTGTGTTCCCCCGAGCAGCCCGCCGTCGCCATCCGTCGTCGCGGAACCGCCCCCGGTTCCGGGCTGCACGACCGTCTCGGCGTCGGTCGACGTGGAGTCGCCGATGCCCGAGATGGCGTTGCCGCCGAGCGTGATCGGCAGAGACAGTTCAGGCAGCAGCTGTGTTCCCCCGAGCAGCCCGCCATCGCCATCCGTCGTCGCGGAACCACCCCCGGTTCCGGGCTGCACGACCGTCTCGGCGTCGGTCGACGTGGAGTCGCCGATGCCCGAGATGGCGTTGCCGCCGAGCGTGATCGGCAGCCCGAGCTCGGGCAGCAGCTGCGTGCCGCCGAGGA
>NZ_WBIQ01000003.1 GCF_009749405.1 Agromyces lapidis | reverse complement strand
GCCCGATGCACCGCATGCCCGAGCCCCAACGGGTCACCCTGCCGCACATAATGCATGTCCGCCAGATCAGTCGACTCGTTCACCTTCTGCAGCTTCGCGGTATCACCCTTCCGCTCCAGGGTCGCCTCCAACTCCGCGACCCGATCGAAGTGATTCTCCAACGCGTTCTTGTTCCGACCCGTGATCATCAACACATCAGTCAGACCAGCCGCAACCGCCTCCTCGACCACATACTGGATCGCCGGCTTGTCCACCACCGGCAGCATCTCCTTCGGCATCGCCTTCGTCGCCGGCAGGAACCGAGTCCCCAACCCCGCCGCAGGAATGACCGCCTTCGTGATCCGTTGAGTCATGCGTTCAAGCGTAGCCGTTCGCCCCTCGTCGGCCGCCCCGGGCGGCCCCTCGGCGGAGCGGCGCCTAAGATGTGTGCCATGCCCGAGGATCCGGACGTCCAGAAGCGCATCCTGCGCGCAGAGCTCCGCGAACGCCGCAGGAACATGACGGCGCACGAGCGCGAACTCGCGACCGAGGGCTTCACGGCCAGGCTCGAAGAGCTCATCGGCTCGACCGAGGCCGAGACCATCTCCTGCTACCTCTCGATGCCGTCCGAGCCCGACACGAGGCCGTTCGTGAACTGGGCCGAAGCCCGGGGCATCCGTGTGCTCTTCCCGATCACCCGCGAAGACGGGCTGCTCGACTGGACCGTCGGCGAGGCGGCGAGCGAGACCGTCGGCCTGCACGGGACGCCCGAGGCGGTCGGCGAGCTGCTCGGTCCGATGGCGATCAACGACGTCGACCTCATCCTCATTCCCGCCGCCGCGATCGACACGAGCGGCATGCGTCTCGGCTGGGGCCGGGGCTATTTCGACAAGACCCTCGGATCGATGGGAAAATGTCCACCGGTGTACGCCGTGGTCTTCGACAGCGAGTTCGTCGAGCACGTGCCGCGCGAGGTGCACGATCAGCCGGTGAACGGCATCGTGACCCCCACCCGCATCATCGCCTTCTGACCGGATCCGCCGGTCTCCACGACCGGAGAGTTCCATGCCCACCTATTCCTACCGCTGCACCGAGTGCGACAACGCCTTCGACATCCACCAGGCGTTCACCGACGACACCCTGACGGTGTGCGAGGTCTGCGGCGGCAAGCTGCGCAAGCTCTTCAACACGATCGGCGTCACCTTCAACGGCTCGGGCTTCTACCGCACCGATTCGCGCGCAGGCGGCGGCTCGTCGTCGAGCTCGTCGAGCTCGTCGAGCTCGTCGAGCTCGTCGTCATCGTCGTCGTCGGGCTCCTCGTCGTCGGGGTCCTCCAAGCCCGCCTCCTCCGCGGGCGGAGGAAGTGCCGGGAGCGGTTCCGGGGCAACCTCCTGACCTCGGCTAGCGTGGTGCGCGTCCGTATCGAGACCGGGAGGGGGAAGCCGTGATCAAGGGCTTCAAGGAATTCATCATGCGGGGCAACGTCATCGACCTCGCCGTCGCGGTCGTCATCGGCGCGGCGTTCACCTCGGTGGTGAACGCGATCGTCGCGAACCTCATCAACCCGCTGATCGGGCTCCTCTTCAAGGCCGACAGCCTCGACAGCGCGCTCGTCCTGACCATCGGCGGCGCGGACTTCAAGTTCGGTGCGATCATCGGCGCCGTGATCTCGTTCCTCGCCGTCGCCGCCGTCGTCTACTTCGTGTTCGTCATGCCGATGAACCACTTCAAGGAGCGGGCCGAGCAGAAGCGCAAGGCCGGGCAGCCCGACCCCGAGCAGCCCGAGACCGAGCTCACCGTGCTGGCGCAGATCCGCGACCTGCTCGCCGAGCAGGGGCCTGCGTCCGGCGCCCCCACCGGACGCCACACCGGCGAATAGGCGACGACTCAGTCGCGATGCCAGTGCGGCGGACGGTCGCGGGTGAGTCGTTCCTCGTCGGGCGAGGGCTTCCGGCCGGATGACGACACGGCATCGAGCTCCGCGCGCGGAGCCTCGCGCTCGACGGGCGCCTCGGGCGACGGATCCGATCCCGGCGCTGGAGTGAGACGCGCCCGCCGTGCGCGGCCGGGTGCGCGCTCGACGCGCTGACGGGGCGGCGGCTCGTGCTCGTCGCTCACGGCGCGCGCAGCGGTTCGTCGCCCTCGACCGCTGCCGGGTCGGGCTTGCCGAGCAGCGCCGCGACCCGCGCCGCCACCGCATCGGGATTGCCGAACAGTTCGAAGCTGTGCACCCGCAGGTAGTGCCAGCCGAGCCGGCGCAGCACGTCGGGGCGCAGCCGCAGCGACTCGCGCAGGCTCTGCCCGGCGAAGGCGTCGTCGGTCTCGACGACCACGGCCTTGCCTGCGTGCGCCGCGGCGAGGGCGAGCCGCCCGCGGTGACCCACGCTCACGCGGATGCCACGGCGCTCGAGCCGGGCGCCGAGGTCGCGGAGCATCGGCCCGGGTGGATTCGTCTCGCCCTGGTCGGCCGCACGCTCCTCGGTCTGCGTGAGCACGTTCGCCAGGGCGAGCACGCCGTGGCTCTGGCGCGACTCGTCGATGTCCTCGGGCCGGAACGCCGAGACCAGGTCCATCGAACGCCGGGCGCGCGTCATGCCGACCGCGAGCAGCCGGTCGCCGCCCGGCTCGCCGAGCGATCCGAAGTTCGAGAGCAGGCGCCCGTGCGGAGTGCGGCCGTAGCCGATGGAGAAGATGACGCGATCGCGACTCTGCGCGACGGCCTGCTCGAGCGTGAGCACCGTGAAGGGCTCGGCGCGGTCCTTCAGGATGAAGGCGGAGAGATCGGTGCGCTTCGCGAACGCCGCGAGCACGGCCTGGTGCACGCGCGCCGCGTGGCGGGTGCTCGCTGTGATGACCATGAGCGACTCGCGCGGGCGCTTGACGGCGTGCTCCATGACGAGCTCGACGACCTTCGCTACCTCGGAGTCGATCGATTCGACGGTCCCGGTCACGGCATCGGGGAGCCCGTTGCCCGCCACGTAGTGCAGGCCGAGGCTGCCGTGCCCGAGGAAGCTGCCGGCCCACGGCATCGACACGATGCGCCCCGCGTAGAAGCGGCGGTTGACGAGCTCGGCGAGGTCCTCGCCGCCCGCACGATAGCTGCGGGTGAGGGTGAGCGTCGGCAGCAGCTCGCCGAGGCGCGCGAGCGCCGAGTCGGCGTGCAGCGCGTCGACGCCGTGATCGGCCTCGACCGGCTGGTCGCCGTCGTCGATGCCCGTCTCGAAGAGGGTCGGCGTCTGGGTGACCGGGTCGCCGAAGGCGACCACCTGCTTGGCTCGCCGGATCGCGCCGAGGTTCTCGGCGATCGTCGTCGCACCCGCATCGACGAGAAGCACCGTGTCGAACTGGATCCGCTCGTCGATCGCGGCGACCTCGTAGGGCGAAGCGAGCCACACGGGGGCGAGCACGCGGAAGAGGTTCGGGACCTCCGACTGCAGGGCGCTCACACGGACCCTGTCGCTGCGGAGCATCCGCTTCAGCCGCCCGGCCTCGTCGGGGTGGTCGACGAGCGCGACCTTCCAGTTCTCGGCGAGCCGCCAGGCGAGCAGCGGTCCGGCGGCCGAGGCGTGCGCCTCGTCGACGAGCCGGAAGTCGCCCTCGAGCCGGTCGAGCACGGTCGTGTTCGCGCCGAGCAGCGCCTTCTCGCTCGCGAGCACCTGCTCGAGCACCGACTGCCACCAGGCGAGTTCGAGCTCGCCGGCGACCGCCGGCTCGGGCACATGGCGCCGCGCGAGGTCGAGCAGCAGCGGGTCGAGGCCGAGGTCGCGCAGGCGCCCGAGGATCGCCGTGCGCTCCTGCAGGTTCGCGAGCACCTCGGAGTCGGCGGCGAGCCCGGCGAGCGTGGCGACGAGCTCGCGGATCGGACGCGCCGCGAGCTGGCGAGGCGTGCCGACGATGTCGAGCGGCGCGTCGAGGGTGGCGAGATCGGTCGCGACGTGCTGGAACGCGACGTGCACGTCGTCGAGTCCGACGGGGACGCCGGGGATCGCACCGGCGTCCGAGTAGCGCTGCCACAGGGTGCGCTGCTGCTGGATGCCGCGGAGCGCCGCATTGAGGTCGGTGATGTGCACCCCGGGGCGCACGTACTCGAGGGCGTGCCTGCGGAGCCTGCGGCGGTTGGCGCCCGACATGCCGGGCGACTCGCGCCGCGGCGCCGTAGCGGTGATCAGCTCGCCGAGGGGGCGATCGTAGACCGAGGGCTGGAATCGGTCGAGCGTCTCGCGCACGTCGAGGAGGAGCCGGAGGAAGACGCCGAGCTCGGCGATCGACTCGAAGTCGCGGAGTCGGGTCTGCGCGATCAGGGCGCGGCCGCGCTCGAGCAGGCGGGGAACCTCGACGCTGCTCAGGCGCTTCGCGAGCTCGTGGGCGTTCGTCGCCTCGGCCGAGGTCGCGAATGAGGCGCCGTACCAGGGCGAGTCGCCTGGGCCGTAGCGGAACTCGCCGAGCTCGGCGGCGCGGGCCAGTTCGCGTGCGACCTCGCCGCGTCCGCTCGAGAGCGCGACGAGCGCGGCGTGGTCGAGCCGCGCCGTCGTCGACGGCGGCGTGGGCACGAGGGCAAGGCGGGCGAGTTCTCCGAGCGCGTCGAGCACCGACACCTTGAGCTCGGGGTCGCGCCGAGTGAGCGCCGTGCGGTAGTCGAGCAGCACCTTGCGCAGCCGCACGAGCGCGTCGTCGACGTCGGCCACGCGCGGGCGCTCGGCCTTCTCGTTGCGCGAGATCGACTGGATGAGTTCGCGCCGGAGGCCCGCGGTCGTGACGGCGGCGCCGCCGAGTCCGATCTGGCCGAGCCGGTGGGCGATGCCGTCGAGGCTCGCCCGGCGCGAACCGACCACGAGCACCCGCCGGTCCTTCGCGACGAGGGCGCCGATGGCGTTGACGACCGTCTGCGTCCCACCGGTGCCCGGCAGGGTCTTCACCACGACGGAGGCGCCGGCCTCGATCTCGGCGATGACCTGCTCCTGCTCGGGATCGGCGTCGAGGAGCAGCGTGTCGGTCGACGGCGGCCGCTCGTCCTGCGAGACGGGGCGCGCGGGCTCCTCGCGGGAGGCGGTGACCGAGGCGCGGGCCGCCGGGTTGCCTGCGAGGGCGTCGATGACGGGGTGCTCGAGCCGCGAGGCATCCGCCGCCATCTCGGGACCCACCTCGGCGAAGGAGGAGACGACGAGTCGCGGCGCCACCTGGAACCACGGGAGGTGGCTGGTGAGGCCGCGCAGCCGGTCGATGACGGGCTGCGGCTTGAACGCGCCGTTGGTGATCGCGAGCGCGACGAACGCCTCGGCGTCGAGGGTGATCTGGAACTGCTCGCGGAGTTCACGCGCGAGCGCGGGGTTCAGGTAGGGCTGGCCCTTGAGCTTGAGCTCGAAGTCGCGGCCGTAGCGCCGGATGGCGAGCGGACGCAGGAGCACCGGTGCCAGGTACTCCTCTCCGCCGTTGCGCCACGAGGCCAGGCCGATCGCGAGATGGACCGACTCGATGCCGCGGACGCTCCGGAGCTCGATGCCCTTCTGGGTGATCTCGGCAGCGGCGAGCCGCGCGTTGCGGAGCGCGAGCTCGTCGCGGATGAGGCTCGAGAGCAGCGTCGACTTGCCGGTGATGAACTGGGGCAGCCCGCCAGGATGGGTGGTCGAGAGCTCGATGCGCGTTCGCGGCGTGTCGACGAAGCGCACGAGGGGCGAGCGGCCGCCGACCGACGCGAGTTCGGCGTTCCAGCGACGCCAGCTGGGCTCGGCGACGTTGCCTGCGATGAGTTCGGGGTCGCCGAGGCTGACGCCGTTGGGGCTCGTGATGTCCTGTTGCATGGGGTCCGGGGTGAGGTCGTCGGCTGCGGCATCGGTCTCCTCGCCGAGGATCTCGTCCTCGGCGTCGTCGTTCCGATCGAGCCGCTGCACACCGACACACTAAGACGAAACACGCGAATTCCTCGGAGCATCGCCGCATCGGACGCTCATTCGATACCCCGGAGGGTATTATGGTCTCCACCGCGAGGAAAGAACGAGGTCCCACTGTGCAGTCCCTCTCCCCCACTGAGGTGCATGCCACCGACGACGCGTACATCATCGACGTCCGCGAGCCCGAGGAGCTGGCACAGGCGCGCGTCGACGGCGCGCACCACATCCCCCTCGGCGAACTCGTCGCCCGGCTCGACGAGGTTCCGCGCGACCGCACGGTATACGTCATGTGCCACGTCGGCGGACGCAGCGCCCAGGCCGTGGTCTATCTGGAGCAGCAGGGCGTCGACGCGGTGAACATCGACGGAGGCATCCTGCAGTGGTACCGCTCGGGGCTTCCGGTCGAGACGGGCGGGGCGGAATGAGCGGTCGCGACGCAGAATGACGGATGCCCCGCCCACGAGTCGTGGGCGGGGCATCCGGTCGCGCGGGGCAGCGGGAGCACGCCCCGCGCGACGTTTCCGCACCCCTCGCGACCGCCTGTGCAGTGGCGGCCGATCGGCTGCGAGGGGTGAAGTCCGGCGGGGTCCGACGAGCGAACCCCGCAGCGGCTCAGCGAGCCGAGTACTCCAAGCCGTGAGCCGCGGCGACGGGCTCGTAGGTGAGCTTGCCGCCCGTCGCGTTGAGGCCCTTGGCGAGCGCGGCGTCGCCCTCGAGCGCCGCCTCCCAGCCGAGGTCGGCGATCTTCAGGGCGTACGGCAGGGTCGCGTTGATGAGCGCGGGCGCCGAAGTCGCCGGCACCGCGCCGGGCATGTTCGCGACGCAGTAGTAGATCGCGTCGTGCACCGTGAAGGTCGGCTCGGCGTGCGTCGTCGGGCGCGAGCCCTCGAAGCAGCCGCCCTGGTCGATCGCGATGTCGACGAGCACGGCGCCCGGCTTCATCGAGGCGACCATCTCGTCGGTGACGACCTTCGGCGCGGCAGCACCCGGGATGAGCACGGCGCCGACGACGAGGTCGGCGGTCTTCAGGGCACGGGCGATCTCGTACGAGGAGGAGGACATCGTCTTGATGCGGCCGTGGTAGCGTCCGTCGATCTCGCGCAGCTTCGGCAGCGAGATGTCGAAGACGGTGACGTCGGCGCCGAGGCCGAGCGCGGTCGCCGCGGCCTGCTCGCCGGCGACGCCGCCGCCGATCACGACGACGTTGGCGGGAGCGGTGCCGGGCACGCCCGCGAGGAGCACGCCGCGACCGCCCTTGGAGGCGTGCAGCTCGGCGGCGCCGACCTGCGGGGCGAGGCGACCTGCGACCTCGCTCATGGGGGTGAGCAGCGGCAGCGAGCGGTCGGCCAGCTGCACGGTCTCGTAGGCGATCGCCGTGACGCCCGAGTCGAGGATGGCCTTCGTCAGCGGCAGGTCGGCCGCGAGGTGGAGGTAGGTGAAGAGAGTGAGGTCGCTGCGGAGGTAGCCGTACTCGCTCGCGACGGGCTCCTTGACCTTCAGCACGAGCTCGGCCGACCACGCCTCGGCGGCGGTGGCGACGATGCCCGCGCCCGCGTCGATGTACTCGGCGTCGGTGTAGCCGGCCCCGGTGCCGGCGCCCGACTCGATGACGACCGAGTGGCCGCGCTGCGTGAGCGCGTGCACGCCGGCCGGGTTCATCGCGACGCGGAATTCGTTGTTCTTGATCTCAGCGGGCACGCCGATACGCATGATTGCTCCGAATAGCTCTCGGCCGACGCAGGATCGACCGAATGGAATGTGGATGGATTCGAACATCATCGCCGCTTGTTCGTCATTCGGAAAGATCAACCGTGGATAATTCGGTAGAATGGAGACTCCCGATTCATTCATGCGAAAGCGAGGGTGCCGATGACGGATGCACCGCAGATCAGCGCCCCGGGCGTCGAGCCCGCGCCCGTGGTGCTCGACGCCGTCGACCGCCAGATCATCGCGCTCCTGCACGAGAACGCGCGCATCCCCAACGTCGATCTCGCCCGGGCCGTCGGCGTCTCGCCCTCGACCTGCCTCGCCCGGGTGCGCTCCCTCCGCGAGCGCGGCGTCATCGTGCGCTACACCGCCGAGATCTCCCCCGCCGCGCTCGGCTACCACCTGCAGGCGCTCGTGAGCGTGCGCATCCGCCCCGGCGCCCGTCACCTGATGGAGCAGATCTCCGACGAGCTCCGCACCCAGCCCGAGGTCGCGCAGCTCTTCTTCCTCGGCGGCTCCGAGGACTTCCTCATCCACGTGCGCGTGCGCGACAGCGACCACGTGCGCCAGTTCGTGCTGAAGAACCTGTCGGCGAACCCCGCGGTCGCCCTCACCGAGACGAACCTGGTGTTCGAGCACCACACGGCGATGCCGGCGGGCCTCCGCGCCGTGCTCTGAGTCGGGCACCGCGCCCGGCTCACCCCCGCAGCGGCAGGATCTCACCGAGATCGAGGCCGTCGGGCGCCTCGAGCTGCGCGTAGGTGCAGCTCTCGGGAGTCCGGTCGGGCCGGAACCTGCGGAACTGCGCCGTGTGGCGGAAGCGGTCGCCCTCCATGTGGTCGTACGCGACCTCGACGACGAGCTCGGGCCGGAGCGGCACGAACGAGAGGTTCTTGCCCGCGTTCCACCGGCTCACCGCCCCCGGCATCCGATTGCCCTGCTGCGCCGATTCCTCGGCCCACCCGCTCCATGGGTGCTCGGCCGGATCGGTGGCGACGAGCGGCTCGAGTTCAGAGACGAGGCTCGCCCGCCGTGCCATCGGGAACGCGGCGACGACGCCCACATGCTGCAGCCGGCCGCCCTCGCCGTAGAGGCCGAGCAGCAGGGAGCCGACGATGTCGCCCGACTTGTGCCACCGGTACCCGGCGACGACGCAGTCGGCCGTGCGCTCGTGCTTGATCTTGAACATCGCGCGCTTGTCGGGAAGGTACGTGCCGTCGAGCGGCTTCGCGACGACGCCGTCGAGCCCCGCGCCCTCGAATCGGTTGAACCAGTCGCGCGCGACGTCGGGGTCGCTCGTCGCGGGGGTCGTGAAGATCGGGTCGGATGCCTCGGCGAGCGCGTCGACGAGACGCGCTCGCCGCTCGGAGAACGGTCGCGACATGAGGTCGTCGTCCCCGGAGGCCAGCAGGTCGAAGCCGACGAATGCCGCCGGAGTGCGTTCCGCGAGCATCCGGACGCGGCTCTCGGCGGGGTGGATCCGCTGCTGCAGGGCTTCGAAGTCGAGCCGCCCGTCGGTCGCGATGATGATCTCGCCGTCGACCACGCACCGCGTCGGCAGGTTCTCCCGGAGCGAGGCGACGAGCTCGGGGAAGTAACGGGTCATCGGCCGCTCGTTGCGGCTGCCGAGCTCGATCTCGTCGCCGTCCTTGAAGACGATGGTGCGGAACCCGTCCCATTTGGGTTCGACGTGACCGGTGTCGGGGATCTCCTTCACCGACTTGGCGAGCATGGGCGGCACTGGCGGCATCACCGGGAGGTCCATCCGACCATCCTGCACCTCCTCGCCGCGCGGCGGTAGCACCGACGGGAAAGTGCGTCAATCCCTCGTGCCGGCCCTGCGACCGGCGTAACCTCGTCTCCGCCGGGGCCGACCGGCCGGCGGCGCGAGGAGCATCACATGGGCGACGCACGATCCGACGAACCCGGCGCGCACGACGAGCAGGACGAGGCGCTCCGCGCCTCCGAGCAGCATCAGCTGGCCGAGGAGGACTCCGACGCCGACGAACGCGTCGTCGTCCGCGACCCCGAGACCGGCAGGACCTTCGAGGAGCAGGCCCAATGAGTTCGACCATCGATCGTCCCCCATCCGCGCGCCGCAGCGGGACGACACTCCCACCGATCGGCCTCTGGTGGCCCATGCTCGAGGGTCCGCTGCGCCAGGAGATCCTCGAGAACCTCGATGCGCCGCTCCGCATGGTCGTGGTGCGACGCATCCTCGAACTCTGCGAGGCCGACGCACAGGGACCGCGGGCGCCCGTGCGCCTCGACGAGAACGAGCGCGCGTACATCGCCGGCTGGGTGCACGCCGTCGACTGGAACTGAGCGTCCGAACGGATGGGCGCACGGGCACCGTGCGACTGAGCCGTCTCGGCGGCGCTCGATGCGCGCGAGGGCGTCCGCGGATGCGACGATAGAGGGATGCCCTCCGACTCGTTCCCGCCCGTCGAGGAACTCGCCATCGCCCGTCTCGTCGGCCCGCTGAGCCTCAGTCGCGGGCGCACCGTCGAGCGCTCGGGTGCCGTCGAGGAGCTCGTCTGGGAGGCCGCCGGGTTCCGGCTCGGCGCTGTCGTGCGGGGCAGCTCGGCGGAATCGTACCGGGTGAACGTCCGACTCGACCTCGGCATCCCGGGACGCACGACGATCCTGTCGGGCACCTGCAGCTGCCCGGTCGGACGCAACTGCAAGCACGTCGCGGCCGCGCTCCTCGCCTCGGCTGAGCGCCACAGGCAGGAGGCCGCCGCCCCGGCGCCCGAGATCGAGGATGCCGCCGGCCGCGGCTGGCGTGCGGAGCTCGAGGCGCTGACGACGGCGGCCGGGCGCGACGCCGGGGAGTCGGTGCCGCGCCAGCCGCTCGCCCTGCAGTTCGAGCTGCGCGAGCGCGTCGCGCGACGCGGCGGCCCCCGTCAGGCAGCGCGCGACGAACCGGCGTCGACCGAGGCCTCGGTCGACCGGCTCGCCGTGCGCCCGGTGACCCGCGGTGCGCGCGGTGGCTGGATCAAGTCGAACCTGACCTGGCAGAACGTCGGATTCCAGGGGAGCGCCGGCGGCTTCGATCCGCGACAGGCGCGCTGGTTCGGGGAGTTCTCGGTGCTGAAGGGCGCTCGCCATTCGGCCTTCGCCGAGTACGGCTCGGCGTGGATCTCGCTCGACGAGTACGAGAGCGCGACGCTCTGGGCGCTCTTCGAGCAGGCCTCCGCGCTCGGCATCGCCCTCGTCGGATCGACCGCCCAGACCGAGGTGGTGGTCGGCGAGGCCGCGGACATCAGTCTGGACGCACGCGCGGCCGATGCAGAAGTCGATGCCGATGCAACGGCCGATGCCGAGTCCGATGCCGCGAGGCCCGCGGGCCTCGAGCTCGCACCCACCGTCGCGGTCGACGGGGAGCGCCATCCGAGCCGTCGGGCGCGCCTCATCGGCGACCACGGGGTCTACACCTTCGACTTCGCCCGGGGCCGCATCACCCTCGCGCCGCTCTCGACCTCGTTGACCCCGGCCGCCCGGGCCGTCGTGCGTCGCACCGACCCCATCGTGGTGCCCGCCGCCGAGTTCGACGACTTCGCCCGCGAGGAGTACCCGCGGCTCGCGCGCGCGGTGCGCATCGCGAGCGACGACCCCGCGGTCGAGCTGCCAGCGCTTCCGCCGGCGACGCTCGTCGCGACCGTGACCCACGAGCCGGGCCATCTGGTGCGCCTGGTCTGGGAGTGGGAGACCGACGGCGGTCGGCGCCTCGCGTTCGACGCCCCCGACCCCGAGTTCCACGACCCCGCGCACGAGCGGCGGCCCGCCGAGCTCGCGGCCGAGCTCGCAGCCGGCGAGCCGACGGGCGCGGCGCTGCTGCGAACCTCCCGTGCTCCCGGCGCCCGCGACCGGCGCCGGAGCGGGGCCGAGGCATCCGCGGGCCTCAGACCCGTCGTCGTGGTGCGCGGCGTCGAGGCCGCCGAGTTCTCGACCCGCGTCCTGCCGCGACTGGAGGCGCTCGAGCACCTGCGCGTCGACGTCGTCGGCGAGGCGCCCGAGTACCGCGAGCTCACCGAGGCGCCGAAGCTCACCGTGACGACCGTCGAGAGCGAGCGCACCGACTGGTTCGACCTCGGGGTGGTGGTCACGGTCGAGGGCAAGAAGGTGCCGTTCGGCCCGCTGTTCAGCGCACTCTCGCACGGGCGCAAGAAGCTCCTCCTCGTCGACGGCAGCTACCTCTCGCTCGATCAGCCGGTGTTCGCGCCGCTCCGCGAACTCCTCGAGGAAGCCGGCACCCTCGACGAGTGGGAGGGCGGAGAACTGCCGATCCACCGCACGCAGACGAGCCTCTGGGCCGAGTTCGAGGATCTCGCCGACGAGTCGGCCGCCGCCGTCTCGTGGCGGGAGACGGTCGCCGGCCTCAACGCCCCCGACGGTATCGAGCCGATCCCCCAGCCCGAGGGCTTCGCGATCGAACTGCGCCCCTACCAGCTCGAGGGCTTCCGCTGGCTCGCGTTCCTCCACCGGCACGGCCTCGGCGGCATCCTCGCCGACGACATGGGGCTCGGCAAGACGGCCCAGACGCTCGCGCTCGTCGCGCATGCGAAGGGGCGATCGGATGCCTCGGCATCCCCGTTCCTCGTCGTGGCGCCGACCTCGGTGGTGTCGAACTGGGAGCGGGAGTCGGCGCGATTCGCGCCGGGACTCCGCGTCGTGACGGTGACGGCGACGCAGTCGGCGAGCCGTCGACGGCTCGAGGACGTGATCGCCGGGGCCGACCTCGTCGTCACGAGTTACGCGATCCTCCGCCTCGACGCCGGGGCCTTCGCCGAACTCGACTGGTCGGGCCTCGTGCTCGACGAGGCGCAGTTCGTGAAGAACGGCAACTCGAAGGCGAATCAGGCCGCCCGCGACATCCGCGCGCCGTTCAGGCTCGCCGTGACCGGCACCCCGGTCGAGAACAACCTCATGGAGCTGTGGGCGCTGCTGCGCATCGTCGCGCCCGGCCTGTTCCCCTCGGCCAGGGCCTTCGCCGAACGCTACCGCCGGCCCATCGAGATCGACCGCAACGGCGAACGGCTGGCGACGCTCCGCCGTCGCATCCGCCCGCTCGTGCTTCGTCGTACGAAGGAGCTCGTCGCCCCCGAACTGCCCGAGAAGCAGGAGCAGGTGCTCCAGGTCGCGCTCGATCCGACGCACCGCCGCATCTACGACACCTTCCTGCAACGCGAACGCCAGAAGCTGCTCGGCCTCATCGACGACCTCGACCGCAACCGCTTCACGGTGTTCCGTTCGCTCACGCTCCTCCGCATGCTGAGCCTGCACGCGGCCCTCATCGACTCCGAGCAGTACGGCGACGTGCCTTCGGCGAAGCTCGACGCCCTGTTCGACCAGCTCGACGAGGTCATCGCCGAGGGGCACCGGGCGCTCGTGTTCAGCCAGTTCACCTCGTTCCTCGAGCTCGCCGCCGCGCGGCTCGAGGCGGCCGGCGTGCCGTACGCCTACCTGGACGGCTCGACCCGGCGCCGGAGCGAGGTCATCGACCGCTTCCGCACCGGCGACGCGCCCGTGTTCCTCATCAGCCTCAAGGCGGGCGGATTCGGGCTCAACCTCACCGAAGCCGACTACGTGTTCCTGCTCGACCCCTGGTGGAACCCCGCGAGCGAAGCGCAGGCGGTCGACCGCGCGCACCGCATCGGCCAGTCGAAGACCGTGATGGTCTACCGCATGGTCGCCGAGGGCACGATCGAGGAGAAGGTGATGGCGCTCAAGGCGAAGAAGGCCGCGCTGGTGTCGTCGCTCATGGACGACGACGAGCTGTTCAGCGAGTCGCTCACCGCCGACGACCTGCGCGGGCTCATCGGCGGATGAGCCGGCTCCGCCGGGCGGACCGGCGCGACGATGCCGAACGGAGAGGACCGCCGGGCCGGCGAGGGGGAATCGCCGGCCCGGCCATCACCGGACCACGCGGGTAGGTCGCGAACCCGGCGATGGCGTACGCCCGATGGCACACGCGTCGCTAGGCGAGGAAGAGATCATTGCCCCCCGGATCCTTCCCCGTCGCTCTCCGCGGTGACAGTAATGAGGAGGCGATGTACCCGAAACATCGTCGCCGCCGTCGCTGCGAAGTACCTCGAGCGTAGCACCGGAACTCCCCCCGTTCGGGGGTGGACACGCGCCGAACGTCCCGAATCGGTTCGCGTCGTGGTCGGCGCCGGTGCGCACCAGTCGGTGCCCCTGGAGGGACTCGAACCCCCAACCTGCTCCTTAGGACGGAGTTGCTCTTCCATTGAGCTACAGAGGCCGGTCGTTCGATTCTATGGCACTCCGGTAGCGTGATCGGCGGCGCACGGCGTGCGCGTGGACGTGCGGCCCTGCCGCGAGAACGGAGGCGGCATGGTCGAGGCGGGCACGACGAGGTTCTGGGTCGGCGCATCGACGCTCGGCGCGCTGGGATCTCCGGCGCGCGGCATCCGCTCGCTCGACCTCGATGCCGACGGGCGCGCGACCCTCGGCGAACCGATCGATGTGGGACCGAATCCCATGTTCCTCGCGATCTCAGGGGCATCGGGCGTGCTCGGCATCGTGCACGAACTCGCCGACGGCCGCATCTCGAGCTGGACCTTCGAGGGCGACGGCCTCTCCCCGTTCAGCCGCATCGGCGCCACGAGCGGCGACCCGTGCCACCTCGCGTTCACCGAATCGGGCGAACTCGCCTTCGCCGCCAACTACTCGGGGCACCGTGTGACCGTGCACCCGCTCGCACCCGACGCCTCGGCCGACGCCGTGCTCGAGGCCGAGTTCTCGGGCGCAGGGCCGAACCCCGATCGCCAGACCGGATCGCACCCGCACCAGGCGGTGCTCGACCACGACCGCGATCGGCTGCTCGTCCCCGATCTCGGTGCCGACCGCATCCGCGTCATCGGCCTCGACCGTCTGCCCGCGACGCTCGATCACGACGAGCACGCCGACATCGTGATGCACCCGGGCGCCGGCCCGCGCCATCTCGTGATCTCGGGCGACCTCGCCGTCACGGCGAACGAACTCGATCGCACGGCGAGCCTCATCGACCTCGTCGAGGGGCGCGAGCTCGCCTGGTTCCCGATCGGGCCCGACACCGAGCCGCGGGGCCTCGGATGCTCGGCGATCAGGCTCACCCGCGGCGGCATCGTGCTCATCGGCGACCGCGACGCCGACGCGCTGCGCGGCCTCCGGCTCGACGCCCGGGCGCGCACCCTCGAGCTCGTCGCCACCGTCGCGACGGGCGGACGGCATCCGCGAGACCTCGAGCTCAGTCGCGACGAGCGCTTCGCCCTCGTCGCCGACCAGGGCTCCGACTCGATCGCGATCGTCGCGCTCGATGAGGAGGGCGTGCCGCTCGGGGTCGTCGACACGGTCGCGACGCCCGCGCCGGCGTGCCTCGCCCGGATGCCCTAGGCGCCGACGCCGGAGCCCGCGAGGCGTCGCGGGCGCACCGGCCCGGCCGGGTTCAGGCCGGCGGGTACAGGTACAGCGCGTCGCCTGCGGGGATCGTGCGCTGGTGGTACGAGTGGTCGGAGTTCTGGTTGTACTCTTCGATGTTCACGGAGCCGTCGGCGTTGATCGACTGCACGTAGGCGACGTGGTTGTACGGGAACCAGGCCACCGCGCCGACGACGGGGGTGCTCGACGTGGGCCAGCCGTGGCTCACCCATTCGTCGGCCCAGGCGTAGGCGCTGCCCGAGGCGAGGTTCGACCAGTCCCACTTCCACGGCGCGCTGGTCACCCCGGCATCGCGGTTGAGACGCCAGGCGACGAAGTCGACGCACTCGCGGTAGTAGTAGCGCAGCGGCGAGAGGCCGCCGCCGTAGTCGTCGGGCAGTTGGTCCCACCAGGGGTAGTCGTCGCCCTCGGCGCGCACGGTGTAGAGGGCGTAGCTGCCGCCGCCGCGCGAGGCGAGCTCGGAGGCCCACTGCGCCCGCTCGGCCTCTTCGGCCGCCAGGCGCGCCTCTTCGATGGAGGCCTTCGTGGTGACCGCGTAGCCGTCGGAGACGATCGGCGCGCCGCTCGCGAGGGCGCCGACCGTGACGTCCTGCGCCTCGGCGACGCTCAGGCTGAACGCGCCGGATGCCCCGAACTCGTCGCCGCCCGGAATGATGGCGTAGGCCGGAAGCGCGACGGTGCCGACGATCGCCGGCACGACGAGCACCGTGGCGAGGACCCGCGTCGGGCCGTTGCGTCGCGGTGCCCGAGGGGTCGGAACGACCGGCTCAGGGCGTCGTCGACGACCATGCTCAGGATCTCGGGGGGCGGTCCGCACCCGACCTACCATAGGGCACTGCGGCGCCGTTTGTCACGACGACGCACGAGCCCTGCGCGCGCCGCGTCGAGCGCCGCGGCCCAGGCGAGGATCGCCGGTCGCTCGGTGCTCAGGCTGCGGTGGCGAGGTACTCGCTCCACTGCGGAAGCGGTCGCTCGACGCCGCGGACCGCCCAGCTGCGCCCGTTCGGCATCTTCGGTGCGAAGCGCAGCTCCCAGCCCATCTCGGCCGGCGTGCGGTCGCTCTTCGTGTTGTTGCACCGCAGGCAGCACGCGACGAGGTTCTCCCAGGTGTCGCGACCGCCTCGCGAGCGCGGCAGCACGTGATCGATGGTGGCGGCGGAGCGGCCGCAGTACGCGCAGCGGTGGTCGTCGCGCCGCAGCACCCCGCGGCGGCTCACCGGCACCTGGTGCGACCGGGGAGTGCGGACGTAGCGCGTCAGCAGGATGACACTCGGCCTGTCCCAGCTGCCGCTCGCCGCGCACACCGGATTGCCCTCCTCGCGGAGGATGACGGTCGCCTTCTGATTCATGACGAGCAGGAGCGCCCGTTTGAAGGAGACGACGGCGAGCGGTTCATATCCGGCGTTGAGCACGAGAGTGCGCATGGGGGGCCTTCCGATCGGGGCTGGATGGCTTCCAGCCGCGTGCAGGACTTGACGACCCGAGGGCACGCCCGATGGGCGAGGATCTGCGGGTGGAGGCGTCGCCGCACCGACCCCGAGAACGCAAAACGGGCACCGTCATGAAGACAGTGCCCGTCGGCGCGTTCGCGCGGATGGTACTCGGCTGACTGCTGCGCCGTTGGTGGAATTGCGCGCGCGCACCCGTGGAATGGATGCTGTGCGCCTTCACCATCGGCTTCACCTGCCCGGTATCTCGGATCGTCAGGGTTTCAGGCTAGAGCACGAACGGCGCCCCGGGAACTCCCGGCGCGCCGTTCGTCGCGTGGCGGACACGCGGTGTTCACGTTCAGATGCCGATGCGCACGATCGAGTAGTCGCTCGTCCAGATGGGCTGGACGCGGACCGAGGCGCCCTCGTAGGGCGCGTGCAGGATCATCCCGTCGCCGGCGTAGAAGCCGTCGTGGCCGTCCATGATCACGAGGTCGCCCGGCTGCGCGTCGGCCTCGGAGATGACCGTTCCCATCGCACCCTGCCCGGCGGACGAGTGGGGCATGCTGACGCCGAACTGCGCGTAGACGTACATCACGAAACCGGAGCAGTCGAAGCCCGCGGGCGTCGCGCCGCCGTAGACGTACGGGGTGCCGATGTACTGCGTCGCGACGCTGTACACGCTCGCGAGGTCGAAGCTCGGGTACGGCGGGTTCGCGAGGAAGTCGCCGACCGAGGGGCCGTCGTACGACGCCGCGTACGAGGTCATCGCGTTCTCCGCGGCGATGCGGGCCGCTTCGGCCGCTTCAGCGGCCTCGGCCGCCGCAGCCGCCGCGCGGATCTCCTCGCCGGAGACCGTCGCGTAGCCGTCGGCGGTGACGGGCGCCGCGATCACGTCGTCGGTGACCTCGACCGTCTGGGCCTGCGCCTTCGACAGGCGGGTCGCGTCGGTCTCGCCGAACTGCGGGCCGACACTGCCCGGGGCGATGGCGTAGGCCGGGATCGCGAGCGTGCCGACGATGCCGGCCGCTGCCGTCATCACGAGGATGTTCGCGAGACCACCGCGCCGGAGGCGCCTGGTCGACGGCAGCGCCTTCGCGGCGACCGCCGTCGCGAGATCCTGCGTCTGGGGGGTGGTGGGGGAACTGGGGGCCTTCGAAGCGATGATCGCCTTCGTCGCGGCCCCGCGAGCGCGGGTCCTGGTGGGACGGCGCCGGGAGAGTCGAGCCAAGATGTAACCTCCGTCGCCCCACGCCACCTGGATGTCGTCTCACCTGATGCGCGCAGGGCGCCTCACGGGTACCGGGTCGAGCGGTGAGCGCTGGGAGCGTCTCGACCCTGGTCCTCCAGCTGGCTTCGTGCCGGTGGACTCGTACGAGGGTACGCGAGCCGAGCCCGATTGTCACATTTCGATCACGGCGCGGCTGGAATCGCCCGATTCGCGCGGCGATCCCGCTCGATTCAGAGGCTGATGAAGAGGTGCCCAGCGACTTCGGTCGGCAGCTCGATGCCGCCGTCGGCCCCGTCGACCTCGACGAGCACGTACCCGCCGGCGCGGCTGAAGCTCGCGAGCGCACCCGGCATCACGCCGGCCTGCTTGAGCTGGCCGAGGAGTTCGGGGTCGAACTGCACGGGCTCGCCGAGCCGGCGAACGGTGCCGCGCACCGGTGCGTCGCGGTCGGCGACCGCGTCGACGACGTTCACCACACCCGTCATGAAGGCGTCGGCCGGCGGCAGACCGAGCTCTTCGAGGCCGGGGATGGGGTTGCCGTACGGCGACTCCTTCGGGCCTCCGAGGATCTCGATGAGGCGACGCTCGACCTGCTCGCTCATGACGTGCTCCCAGCGGCAGGCCTCGTCGTGCACGTACTCCCATTCGAGCCCGATGACATCGGCGAGCAGCCGCTCGGCGAGACGGTGCTTGCGCATGACGTGCACGGCCTTGCTGCGGCCCTCTGGGGTGAGCTCGAGGTGACGGTCGCCCGAGACGACGACGAGCCCGTCTCGCTCCATGCGGGCGACGGTCTGCGACACGGTCGGGCCGGAGTGACCGAGACGCTCTGAGATGCGCGCACGAAGCGGCACGATGTTCTCCTCTTCGAGGTCGAGGATCGTGCGCAGGTACATCTCGGTCGTATCGATCAGATCGGTCACGCGGTATCCTCCCGTTGCGTCGCAGCCCGTCATCAAGCCTAGCGGCCACCACTGCCTCGCTAGACTCGTCGCATGCCGAGCCTTGTGATTCCCGCTGACCTGCTGCCTGCCGACGGACGCTTCGGATGCGGGCCGTCGAAGGTCCGCCCCGAGCAGCTCGCGCATCTGGCCGAGTTCGGCCCGGCGCTGCTCGGCACCTCGCACCGCCAGGCGCCCGTGAAGAACCTCGTCGGCCGCGTGCGCCGCGGGCTGGGCGAGCTCTTCTCGCTTCCCGAGGGCTACGAAGTGGTGCTCGGCAACGGCGGCTCGACCGCGTTCTGGGACTCGGCGGCCGTCTCGCTCATCGAGCGCCGCGCGCAGCTCGCCTCGTTCGGCGAGTTCGGCGCGAAGTTCGCGAAGGCCGCGGGCGCCCCCTGGCTCGAGGCTCCCGAGGTGCGCACCGCGGCCCCCGGCACGAGCGCTCGCGCCGAGGCCGCCGCGGGCTTCGACGTCTACGCGTGGCCGCAGAACGAGACGTCGACCGGCGTGCAGGCCCCCGTCGCGCGCGTCGCGGGCGACGCCGGTGCGCTCACCGTCATCGACGCGACGAGCGCCGCGGGCGGCACCGCCGTCGACGCCCGCGAATTCGACGTCTACTACTTCGCACCGCAGAAGAACTTCGCAGCCGACGGCGGGCTGTGGTTCGCGCTCATGTCGCCCGCCGCGATCGAACGCGTCGAGCGCGTCGCCGCATCGGGCCGGTACATCCCCGAGTTCCTCTCGCTGAAGAACGCGGTCGACAACTCGCGTCTCGACCAGACCCTGAACACCCCGGCGCTCGCAACCCTCCTCCTGATGGAGAACCAGATCGACTGGATCAATGCGTCGGGCGGCCTCGCCTGGGCCGACGCGCGCACCCGCGAATCCTCCGGGCTGCTGTACGAGTGGGCCGAGGCCTCGAGCGTCGCGACCCCGTTCGTCGCCGACGCGGCCGACCGTTCGCAGGTCGTCGTGACCATCGACTTCGACGAGTCGGTCGACGCGTCGGCTATCTCGAAGGTGCTGCGCGAGAACGGCGTCGTCGACACCGAGCCCTACCGCAAGCTCGGCCGCAACCAGCTGCGCATCGCCACGTTCACGGCCATCGAGCCCGACGACGTCCGCAAGCTCCTCGCCTCGATCGACCATGTCCTCGAGCGGATCGGCTGACCGGGTGCGCCTCTGGCTCAGCGAGGAGGAGCGCCGACCCGATCCGGCGCCCGCGCGGGCCGACGCGCGCAAGGCGCTCGTCGCCGGCACGATCGGATGGCTCGTGGTGGCTGCCGGCTGCTTCGTGTTCCGTGACGCGCTCGATGCCGCCGGACTCGGATGGTGCCTCGCGGCCGCGATCGTCGGCGTCGCGCTCGGGGTCCTCGGGATCGTCGTCGTGCAGGTGATCCGTCGCCGCGCTCGTCAGTCGCGCGACGACGGATCGGGCGTCTCCGCCTGACCGCGGGTCACGCCGTCGGCGTCGCCTCGTCTTCGTCTTCGTCTTCGTCTTCGTCTTCGGAGGCCGCGTCGAGGTCGAGCGCGTCGATGTCGATCCCGTCGAACGCGTCGTCGTGCGCGAGCCCGTCGTCAGGATCGTCTTCGTCGTCCGCGTCGTCTTCGTCGGAGTCGTCGTCGGCCTCGTCGTCGAACTCGTCGGTCTCGTCGTCGAACTCGTCGGTCTCGTCGTCGAACTCGTCGGTCTCGGCGTCGTCGCCGGCGGCGGCGGCAGCAGCGGCGAGCTCGGCCGCGGTCTGCTGGGCCGCCCGGTACTCGGCGAGACGCTCGGACCACGGCACCCATTCGGGCGCGAGCAGCGCCTGCTCGCCCGGCATCAACTCGGTCTCGAGCACGGTCGGCTCCGCATCGTCGACGCGGGTGATCGTCACGCTCCACCGCCAGCCGGGGTAGCCGGCGAGGTCCGAGGCGAAGAGCAGGCTCAGCACGTGCTCGCCCTCGACCACGTGTCCGATGACGGAGCCCACCGTCTCGGGCGCGGTCACCTCGAGCAACGCGCGCCGCGCGAGATCGACCGAGGCGAGCAGCGCCTCGTCGGCGACGGGCGGCGCCGTCTCGAGCGCGGCGCCGGTCTCGGCCGCGGACTCGTCGGCGGCCGGCTGCTGGGTGTCGGGGGTCTCAGGCATCCAGATCGTCAGCCACCTTGCGCAGCACCGCGGCGACGGTGCGCGCCTTGGACTTCTCGGGGTAGCGCCCCCGCCGGAGGTCGGCACCGATGCCGTCGAGCACCTTCACGACGTCCTCGACGATGATCGCCATGTCGTCGGCGGGCTTGCGGTGGATCTTGGTGAGGCTGACGGGCGTGTCGATGACCCGCACGGAGAGCGCCTGCGCACCGCGCTTGCCCTCGGCGATGCCGAACTCCAGCCTGCTGCCCGCACGCACGGTCGCGCCGGCGGGGAGGGCGGATGCGTGGAGGAAGACCTCCTGGCCGTCATCGCCGCTGATGAAGCCGAAACCCTTGTCCTCGTCGTAGAACTTGACCTTGCCGGTGGGCATCGTGAAAACCTCGCTTATACGTCTCACGGCGCGCCGAAATCAACGCGCCGTTCTCCCCCCAGTCTAGAGTCACGTCCCCCGTACCGCGGCCTCCTGCCCTATTCTTGACGGGTGAGCGATTCCGGCCCTATCACCGAGCATCGCGCCGAGCGCATCCTCGCCGTCATGTTCGCGACGATCGTCGGCCTGTCGATCGTCGCCTTCTTCGTCGTCATGATCGGCACCGCGAACGGCGCCGCCGCCGACGACGGCTTCAGCCAGGGCGCCTGGCCGTTCATCATCATGCTCCCCTGGTTCGGCCTGCCGATCGCGTTCCTGCTCCTGATCGTGCTGCTCATCATCAACAGCGTGCGACGTTCCCGCGAAGCCCGAGCCGGATCGAGCTGAGCGGAGACGATGCTCGAACTCGCCGCACGACTCCGCGAGCTGACGCGAGATGACCTCGCCGCAGCACTGCGGACGCGCGAGTTCGAGACCACGGGCATCCACGACCTCTTCGACCTCGCCGAGGCGCTCCTCGCGCCCGACTCGCTCGACCAGGCCATCGGGCGCCTCGACCGGCGCCACCTCGCGGCGCTCGCCGTCGCGGCGACCATCGCCGACGGCACCGGCGGCAGCACGGTCGAGGCGGTGCAGGGCGAGCTGTCGGCGCTGGGCGCCACGAACACGCGGGTGGATGCCACGGGCGAACTGATCGGCGATCTGTGCGAGTCGCTGCTCGTGGTGCGGCACGACGACCGGATCCACGTGCCCGCCGCCGTCGCCGCGCGGCTCGCGCCGCGGCTCGGCGTCGACCTGCCGACCGCCGGCGACCTCGCGGCCCCGGCTCCCCCGGTGCTCGTGCCGAGCGACTCGGTCGACCGGAGCCTGCTCGAGCGGCACTCCTCCGAGGCCGCCTACGCCACCGTGACGGCGACGGCCGAACTGCTCGCCGCGCTGGGAGCCCAACCCGCGCGTGAGCTGGCGAAGGGCGGGCTCGCGCTGCCCGACTCGAAGCGGCTCGCCGAGGCGAGCGGCACCGAGCTCGACGCGCTCCCCCGGCTCTTCCATCGCGCTGAAGAGGCCGGTCTCGTCGTGCGCGACGGTGCCTTCTGGCTCGAGTCCGACCGCGGCGCGGCCTGGTCGCTCGAGTCCGCGCGCGGCCGGTGGCTGCGGCTGGCCGAGTTCTGGCGCGATCGCATCCCCGAGACGCTGCGCCGACTCGTCGCCCGTCGCAGCGACCCGCTCACCGCGACCGCCCTGCGCGACGACGTGCGGTGGCTGTACCCGGCGGGCGGCCCCTGGCTCGACGACGGCCTCGAACGGCTCTTCGGCGAGGCCGAGGCGCTCGGGCTCGCCGTCGCGGGCGAGCCGGTCGAAGCGGGTCGGCTCGTGCTCGGGGGCGAACTCGACCGGGCCGCCGATCTCGTTGCCGCCCACTTCCCCGCCCAGGTCGACCGCGTCTACCTGCAGCACGATCTCTCGATCGTCGCCCCCGGGCCGCTCGAACCGGCGCTCGACGGTCGGCTCCGCGGCGTCGCCGACGTCGAGGGGCGCGACCTCGCCTCGACGTATCGCGTGAGCGCGGCATCCGTGAACCGCGGGCTCGCCGCCGGCGAGACCGCCGATTCCATCCTCGAGTTCCTCGGCGGGCTCTCGCTCACCGGCATCCCGCAACCGCTCGCGTATCTCGTGGCCGAGGCCGCCGAGCGGTTCGGAGCCGTGCGCGTGTCGAGCGCCGCCGATTCCGATGCGCCGGCGCGGGCCTCGATCCGCTCCGATGACGAGCAGCTCATCCGCACCCTCGCGGTCGACCAGTCGATCTCCTCGCTCGCCCTGCGCCAGACCGGCCCGCACCGGCTGCTCTCGCGCTTCGCACCCGATGTGGTCTTCTGGGCGCTCTCCGATGCGAGGTATCCGGTCGCGGCCGAGAACGCGGCGGGCGAGATCATCCGGCTCCAGCGGCACCGGCTCGCGCCGGCCCCGGTCGTCGCGCCGGCGACCGACCCGATCGCGGCGCTGCTCGACCGCATGGCCGAGGAGCAGCTGGGCGACGACGCCGAACAGGCATGGCTCGCGCGCCAGCTCGAGGCCGCCGCCCGCTCGAAGGAGACGCTGACGGTGACAGTGCGGATGCCGGGCGGCGACACCGCCGACTACCTCCTCGCGCCCGCGAGCGTCGCGAACGGCCGGCTCCGTGCGCGCGACCGCAAGGCCGACATCGAGCGCACCCTCCCGATCTCGGCGATCGCGGCCGTCGCGCCCGCACCCGCCGAGATCTGAGCCCGACGCGCGACGCGCCCGGGCACCCGCCCGGCCGCCCTCCCACCGCACGGGCGTAGACTCGACGGTTATGTCAGACGGCCCCCTCATCGTGCAGAGCGACCGCACCGTGCTCCTCGAGGTCGCGCACCCGCTCGCCGAAGACGCCAGGCACGACCTCGCGGTGTTCGCCGAGCTCGAGCGCGCCCCCGAACACGTGCACACCTACCGGATCACCCGGCTCGGCCTCTGGAACGCCCGCGCGGCGGGCCACGACGCCGAGGACATGCTCGGCACGCTCGAGCGCTACGCGAAATTCCCGGTGCCCCAGACGGTCGCCGTCGACATGCGCGAGACCGTCGGGCGCTACGGCCGCCTCGTGATCGACCGCACCGACGAGGGCGAGCTGCGCCTGCACGGCGACGACGTCGCCGTGCTCACCGAGGTCGTTGGCGCCCGCAAGATCGCGCCGCTCATCGGCGAGCGCGTCGGCGACACGGGCTTCCTCGTCGAACCGTGGGCCCGCGGGCAGCTCAAGCAGGAGCTCGTGAAGCTCGGCTGGCCGGCCGAGGACCTCGCCGGCTACACCCCGGGAACTCCGCACGAGATCGACCTCGAAGAGAACGGCTGGCACCTCCGCGACTACCAGCAGAAGGCGGTCGACAACTTCTTCGAGGGCGGCTCGGGCGTCGTCGTGCTGCCCTGCGGCGCGGGCAAGACGCTCGTGGGGGCGGGCGCGATGGCGACCGCGAAGACGACGACCCTCATTCTCGTCACGAACACCGTGAGCGCCCGGCAGTGGCGCGACGAGCTGCTGAAGCGCACGAGTCTCACCGCCGACGAGATCGGCGAGTACTCGGGGCAGGTGAAGGAGGTCAAGCCGGTCACGATCGCGACCTACCAGATCCTCACCGCCAAGCGGAAGGGCGAGTACGCCCATCTCGCGCTGCTCGACGCCCTCGACTGGGGCCTCGTGGTCTACGACGAGGTGCACCTGCTGCCCGCGCCGGTGTTCAAGCTGACCGCAGAACTGCAGGCCCGCCGGCGACTCGGCCTCACGGCGACCCTGGTGCGGGAGGACGGCCGCGAGGGCGACGTGTTCTCGCTCATCGGCCCCAAGCGCTTCGACGCCCCGTGGAAGGAGATCGAGGCCCAGGGCTTCATCTCCCCCGCGGCCTGCTACGAGGTGCGCATCGACCTCCCGCAGTCCGAGCGGCTCGCGTACGCGGCATCCGCCGACGACGAGCGCTACCGCCTCGCCGCGACCGCGCCGGCGAAACTCGGCGTCGTGCGTGAGCTCGTCGCCCGGCACGCGGGCGAGCGCATCCTCGTGATCGGACAGTACCTCGACCAGATCGACGAACTCGCCGAGGCGCTGGGCGCCCCGCAGCTGACCGGCTCGACGCCGGTCGACGAACGCGAACGGCTCTTCCAGGAGTTCCGCGACGGCACGACACCGGTGCTGGTGGTGTCGAAGGTCGCGAACTTCTCGGTCGACCTGCCCGAAGCGACGGTCGCCATCCAGGTGTCGGGTTCGTTCGGGTCGAGACAGGAGGAGGCGCAGCGCCTCGGCCGGCTGCTGCGTCCGAAGGAGTCGGGGCTCAGCGCCAACTTCTACACGCTCGTCGCGCGCGACACCGTCGACCAGGACTTCGCGCAGAACCGGCAGCGGTTCCTCGCGGAGCAGGGCTACTCGTACACGATCCTCGACGCGCACACCCTCGACCCGGCCGCCTGAGCTCCGCGGTCGCGTCGGGCACGACGGGATCAGCGCGCGCGGGCGTAGCGGAGGAGCAGCAGGTCGCCCGCGGGGATCGCGTGCACGAGCCGCATCGGGCGCGCGTGCTCGTGTCCGCCGGCGATGATGCGACCGGCGTCGCCGGAGACGAGCAGCGGGCTGAGGCTGAGGCACAGCTCGTCGACGGCGTCGACCTCGACGAGCGAGGCGAACAGGTGGGGGCCGCCCTCGCAGAGGATCTGCGGGAGCCCCGCCGCCGCGAGGGCCTCGCGCATGGCGATCGGATCGACGGCCGTGCCGCCGCAGACGAGCACCTCGGCGACCTCGGCGAGCGCGGCGCGACGCACCGGGTCGGATGCCGCGTGCGTGACGACGATCGGACGGGTGACCGCGTCGGCGAAGAAGGGGTGCCCGGGGTCGAGGTCGAGCGCAGAGGAGACGACCGCGAGGCGGGGCTGGTCGGCCAGCCCGTGCTCGCGACGCCAGGCCGCGTTCTCCTCGCGCAGGCGCAGGCCGCCGTATCCCTCGGCACGAACCGTCCCGGCCCCGACGAGCACGACGTCGGCGAGGGTGCGCAGCACCCCCATCGCGAGCCGGTCGGCGTCGTCGCCGAGCCCGCCGCTCCGGCCGTCGAGCGCGACGGCGCCGTCGAGGCTCATCACGAAGTTCATGCGGACGCGCGGCGCCTCGCGGTCGGGCAGGGCGTATGCGACGAGTAGTCCGGCCCGGTCGACGGGGCGGGCCGGTCCGGCGGGCGCCGAGCCCTCGGCCCCGATCACGGCTCCTCGTTCGGGCCGTCGAGCATGTTGTGCTTGAGGTACGCGGGCTCGCGCCATCCCATGATCGCCTCGACCATGCGCGCCGCGTCGACCGACTCGGCGATGTTGTGCATGCGCAGGATGCGCGCGCCCTGCAGCGCGCAGAAGACCGCGGCCGCGATCGAGCCCGCGAGCCGCTCGCCTCGGGGACGGTCGAGGCTCTCGCCGATGAAGTCCTTGTTCGAGACGGCGGCGACGAGCGGGAAGCCGAGTCGCGTGAACTCGGCGAACCGCCGGGTCAGCTCGAGCGTCTGCAGGGTGTTCTTGTTGAGGTCGTGGCCCGGGTCGAGCACGATGCGGGACTCGGGCACGCCTCGAGAGACCGCGAGTGCGACGCGCTGCTCGAGGAACGCCGAGATCTCGCCCACGACGTCGTCGTACTGGGGCCTCGGGAACCATTGCCGCGGCTCCGCCCGGCTGTGCGTGATGACGAGGGTCGCCTCGGAGTCGGCGACCACCTCGGCCAGTGCGGGATCATGCACCCCGGTCGTGTCGTTGACGACGTCGGCCCCGGCCGCGATCGCCGCGGCGGCGACCTCGGCGTGGAAGGTGTCGACGGAGAGCGCCGCCCCCGACCCGGCGAGCGCGGCGACGACGGGCACGACCCGGTCGATCTCCTCGGCGACGGGAACGGCCGGTCCAGGACCGAACTTCGCTCCCCCGATGTCGATCCACGCGGCACCCGCGTCGATCGCGCGGTGCGCGGCGGCGACGGCCGCGTCGAGTCCGAAGGTCGCCCCCCGGTCGTAGAACGAGTCGGGGGTGCGGTTCACGACCGCCATGATCGCGATGGTGCGTCGGAAGTCGACCTCGCGCCCGGCGATCCGGCGCACGGGGTCGGCGAGGTTCGGGTCGGCCCAGCCGGTCGGCAGCGCTCCGGTCACGCGGATGCCTCGGCCACGAGTTCGTCGAGGGGCACCGCCGGGTCGGCCAGGCGCGCCGGATCGATGCGGGCACCCGAGCGGATCAGCCGCTGCACCGCGTCGTTCACGTCCCACACGTTGACGTTCATGCCGGCGACCACCCGCCCGTCGCGCTGCCAGAAGGCGATGAACTCCCGGGCTGCGCGGTCGCCGCGGAACACCGGGTCGACGCGGTCGGCGAGGGTTGCGTAGCCCGAGTACTCCATGCCGAGATCGTACTGGTCGGTGTAGAAGTAGGGGATCTCGGCGTACTCGAGCGACTCGCCCGCGAGCGCGCGGCCCGCGGCCCGGCCCGCGTTCTCGGCGTTCGCCCAGTGCTCGGTGCGCAGGTGCGCCTGGAGGACGGGGTGGTAGACGCTCGCGACGTCGCCGACGGCGTAGACGTCGTCGGCACTGGTGCGGAACGAGGCATCCGCGACGATGCCGTTCTGCACCTCGAGGCCGGCGGCCTCGGCGAGCCCGGTCTCGGGCGCGGCGCCGATGCCGACGAGCACGAGGTCGGCGGGCACGATCTCGCCGGTGTCGAGTTCGACGCCCGTCGCACGCCCCTCGGCGCCGCGGATGCCCACGACGCCGGTCGACATCCGCAGCTCGACGCCGTGCGCCCGGTGCAGTTCGGCGAACACCCCGCCGACGGCCGTGCCGACGGCTGCGGCGAGCGGCACCGCCTCGGGGGCGACCACCGTGACCTCGTCGCCGTACCCGCGTGCCGCGGCGGTCGCCTCGAGGCCGATCCATCCGGCGCCGATCGCGACCATGCGCCGCCCACCGCCCGAGAGCCCGTCGCGGAGCGCGACGGAATCGGCGAAGGTGCGCAGCACGTGCACCCCGGCGAGCTCGCCCCCGGGTGCCCGCCAGCGCCTCGCGCTCGCGCCCGTAGCGAGGAGCAGGCGCGAGTACTCGAGCCGGCGGCCGTCGGCGAGACCGAGTCGGTGCGCCGCGGGATCGAGCCCGGTCGCGCGCACTCCGCGCAGCACCTCGACGCGCTCGTCGGCGTACCACTCCGCCGGGTGCACGTCGACGACGTCCCGCTCGGCGGCGCCGGTCAGGAACTCCTTCGACAGCGGCGGCCGGATGTAGGGCATCGCGTCCTCGCCGGCGACGATCGTGATCTGGCCGGTGTACCCGGCCTGCCTCGCCCCCTCCGCGGCACGTGCGCCCGCGAGGCCGCCGCCGACGATCACGAGTCGTTCGCCCTTCATCTCAGTGCTCCGTTCTGCCGACGCCGCAGCGCTCGAGGAACTCGCGGCGGAAGCGGTCGTCATCGCGCACGACGCCCGCGAGCGAGCTCGTGATCGTGCGCGTGCCGGGCACCTGCACGCCGCGCAGCGACATGCAGAGGTGCTCGGCCTCGATCACCACGCCCACCCCCTCGGGGTGGAGCACCTCGACGAGCCGATCGGCGATCTGTCTCGTCAGCCGCTCCTGCACCTGCAGGTCGCGGGCGTACTGCTCGACGACCCGCGCGAGCTTCGAGAGCCCGATGATCCGGTCGCCGGGGACGTACCCGAGGTGGGCGACGCCGCGGAAGGGCAGGAGGTGATGCTCGCAGAGCGAGTCGAACGGGATGTCCCGGACGACGACGAGTTCTCCGTACCCCTCGCCCGGAAAGGTCGTCGGGGTGAACGGGCGGGGTGTCAGCATCTCGATGTAGGCGTCGGCGACCCGCCTCGGCGTGTCGGCGAGATGCTCGCTCTCGACATCGCGGCCGAGTGCGACGAGCAGGGCCCGCACGGCGTCGGCGGCCGCATCGCGGTCGATCGCGTGCTCCGCCTCCTCGGCGGTGACCGCGTGGAGCCTCGGTACTTCGGCCGCGGCCGCGAACTCGCTCGACGTCATGTTCCCCCTCCGGGCTCCCTGCAGCCGAGGCTAGGCCCGTGAGATTCTTTTGTCAATGATTGCTGCATTTAGAGATACACTCCGATCATGGGCATCGCAGCGATGGGCGACCCCGACGCGATCCGCGCAGTCGGCGCGCTCGCCGACCCGGCGCGACGCCGCGTCTACCGCGTCGTCGCTGACAGCGCCGACGCCGTCGGGCGCGACCACGTCGCCGAAGCCCTCGACCTGCCTCGGAGCACGGCCGCCTTCCACCTCGACCGACTCGTCGAGGCCGGGCTGCTCACGACCGAGTCCCGCCGGCTCACCGGACGCACCGGCCCTGGCGCCGGCCGCCCGGCGAAGCTCTACCGCCGCGCCGAAGGGGAGGTGGCGATCAGCCTCCCGTCACGGCTCTACGAACTCGGCGGACGGGTCATGGCCGAGGCGATCGGCCGGGCCGTCGACGACGGCGTCCCGGTGCGCGAAGCGCTGCACGAGGCCGCGGAACGGGCGGGGCGGGCGCTCGCCGGGGCATCCCCCGACCTCGGCACCGCCCTCGCGGAAGCCGGCTTCGAGCCGCACGACGGCGGCGAATCGGGCGTGACGCTCGGCACCTGCCCGTTCCATCGACTCGCCCTCGAGAACGCGGCCGTCGTCTGCGACCTGAACCATGCGCTCGTCTGCGGCATGGCCCGCTCCACGGGCACCGACCCGGCCATGGTGCTCCTCGACCCGGGTGCAGGCAGCTGCTGCATCCGAGTCGCCGCCCCGCCGCAGTGACCCGCCATCCACACGACTCACAGCCAAGATTCAGCGAACGTCAAGAGAATCGAGACATGAGCGACGGACCTCGCATTCTCATCGTCGACGACGAGCCCAACATCCGCGACCTTCTCACCACCAGCCTGCGCTTCGCCGGCTTCGCGGTGCGCGCCGTCGGCAACGGCGCGCAGACCATCTCGGCCGTGCTCGAGGAGGAGCCCGACCTCATCATCCTCGACGTGATGCTGCCCGACATGAACGGCTTCGGCGTCACCAAGCGGCTGCGGTCCGCAGGCTACACCGCCCCGATCCTCTTCCTCACCGCGAAGGACGACACGGAGGACAAGATCACCGGCCTCACGGTCGGCGGCGACGACTACGTCACCAAGCCCTTCTCGCTCGACGAGATCGTCGCCCGCATCAAGGCGATCCTGCGCCGCACCATGCACGCCGAGGAGGACGCGGTGATCCGCACCGGCGAGCTCACGATGGACCAGGACACGCACGAGGTGCTCGTCGGCGACGTGCCGGTCGAGCTCTCCCCCACCGAGTTCAAGCTGCTGCGCTACCTCATGCTGAACCCGAACCGCGTGCTGTCGAAGGCGCAGATCCTTGACCACGTGTGGGAGTACGACTTCAACGGCGACGCCGGCATCGTCGAGAGCTACATCTCGTACCTGCGCCGCAAGCTCGACCAGCACTCGGCCGAACCGCTCATCCAGACCAAGCGGGGGTTCGGGTACATGCTCAAGTCCTCCTCCAAGCCCTGACTCAGGTTCCGCCGCCTAGACTCGGCCCGCCATGAATCAGACGTTGTTCGAGCGGTGGAACCGCATCTCGCTCCGCACCAAGATCACCGGGGTGACGGTGCTCATGCTGACGCTCGGGCTGCTCGTCTCGGGCATCGGCACGGCCGCGATGCTGCGCTCCTACGTCGAGGACCAGATGGGTTCGAAGCTCGAGGCGATCGCGTCGGGGTCGATGAAGCAGTACTTCGAGATCGACAGCGACAAGCCTCGCGTGCAGACGAACCTCAACCAGCTCGACTTCTCCTCGAAGGACGACGTCTTCGTCGCGATCTACACCGCGAGCGGCGAGTACAAGCGCAACAACTGGGAGAGCGTTCCCGAGGAGCAGTGGCCGGACTTCCCTGAGACGATGACCCAGGCGCAGGTCACCGCCATGAACAGCGGGCATTACCAGACGTTCTCCCTCGACGATGCGAACGGCGACCCCACCTTCCGCGCCGTCGCTGCGCTGATGACGGCCGACTCGCACGGCACGCTCGTGCCGATCGTGATCGCCGTCTCGACGCAGGACACCGAGCGCCTGCTCGCCGTCTACCTCACGATCTTCTTCGGCTTCGGCTTCGGCGTGGTGCTCGTGGGCGCCCTGCTCACCCGCATGCTCGTGACGAGCACCTTCGGCCCGCTCCGTGAGGTCGAGCGCACGGCGGCCGCGATCGCCGACGGCGACTTCAGCCAGCGGCTCGGCGGAGCGACGCCGAACACCGAGGTCGGCCGCCTCAACCGTTCGCTGAACACGATGCTCAACCGCATCGACCGTGCCTTCCGCGACCGTGCCCGCACGATCGACCAGATGCGCCGTTTCGTCGGCGACGCCTCGCACGAACTGCGCACCCCGCTCGTCTCGGTGCGCGGCTACGCCGAGCTCTACCGGATGGGCGCACTGCAGTCGCCCGATGAAGTGGCGCAGGCGATGGACCGCATCGAGAAGGAGGCCATCCGCATGGGCGGCCTCGTCGAAGACCTGCTCGCCCTCGCGCGTCTCGACGAGGCGAAGCCGCTCGAGCTCGCCGAGGTCGACCTCGTGCCGCTCGCCCGCGACGCGGCCCTCGACACGATGGCGGCGCACCCCGGTCGCACCGTCACCGTGATCGCGCCCGAAGAGCTCGGCGAGGCGGAGTCCCCGGCCGACGCACCCGAACTGGTGGTCGAACTCGACCCCGCCGCCCGCGCCGCGGCGACCGGCCCCATCTCGTTCGCCGGCGCCACGCTGGCGCGCCTGCGGGGCAGGCAGCCCAGGAGCGAGCCCTCGCCCGCGGCAGTGGCGCGCAAGGAGGCGCAGGCAGCCCGTCGTGCGGCGACCGCCGCCGCCCAGGCCGCGCGACGCGCCGGACGGCAGAACGCGGCGCACACCGCTCGCGCCGAAGCCGAGGCCGCGGCCGCGGCCAAGGCAGCAGAGCGCACGGCGGCCGCCGCTGCAGAGGCCGCTGCGGCGGCGTCGGACCGTCCCGCTGACGCGACGCCGAAGCCGGTCCGCCGTGCGGTGGTGCTCGCCGAGGAGAACAAGATCCGCCAGGTCATCACGAACCTGATGGGCAACGCGATCCGCTTCACGAACGACGGCAGCCCGCTCGAGATCCGCGTGTCGATCGACGACGCGGCCGAGCGCGCGGTGGTCGAGGTCGTCGATCACGGCGAAGGCATCCCGCCGCAGATCCGCGAGAAGATCTTCCAGCGGTTCTGGCGCGCCGATACCTCGCGCACGCGCGAGACGGGCGGCTCCGGTCTCGGGCTCGCGATCGTCTCCTCGATCGTCGCGGCCCACAACGGCACGGTCGACGTGGTCGAGACGCCGGGTGGCGGGGCGACGTTCCGGGTCATGCTGCCGCTCGCCGGGTCGTCGGCGGCGCCGCAGGCGATCACCGAGGGCTGAGCCGAGCGGTTCCGACCACTCCTCCCCACTTCCGTCGCGGCCTCACCCGGCCGCGGGTGTCCGCCCTCCCAGCTGCCCCGCCCCGACGGCCGAATAGCGTGTGGGCACACCGAACGAAGGGATGCCCACATGACCAGCTACCACGTCGACGCCGAACAGGTCGCCGCCGCCACCCAGACCGCGCAGAGCACGATCGGGCGCATCCAATCCGACGTGCAGGCGCTGCTCTCGCAGCTCACCGGACTGCAGTCGTCGTGGTCGGGCCAGGCCTCGAGCGCGTTCCAGGGGGCCGTCTCCGACTGGCGGACCACGCAGCTGCAGGTCGAGCAGAGCCTTGTCGGGCTCAGCCGCGCGCTCGGCATCGCCGCGACGCAGTACACCGAGGCCGAGCAGGCGAACGCGCGACTGTTCCTGCGGTGAATCACATCGGGCACCGCTGCCGGTGGCCGGTCGGCAAGACTGGTGCGATGACGACGCCCGCACACGACGAAGGGCGCCTCCCGGAGGAGACGCCCTTCGCGCGATCGTCTGTCGCGGACCTGCTTAGAAGTCCATGCCACCCGTGGGGTCGCCGGCCGGAACCGGGTTCTTCTCGGGCTTGTCGGCGACGACGGCCTCGGTGGTGAGGAAGAGACCGGCGATCGACGCGGCGTTGAGCAGCGCGGAGCGGGTGACCTTCACCGGGTCGTTGATGCCGGCAGCGAGCATGTCGACGTACTCGCCGGTCGCGGCGTTGAGGCCCTGGCCGACCGGGAGGTTGCGCACGCGGTCGACCACGACGCCCGGCTCGAGGCCGGCGTTGAGGGCGATCTGCTTGAGCGGGGCGTCGATCGCGACGCGCACGATGTTCGCACCGGTCGCCTCGTCGCCCGTGAGGTCGAGCTTCTCGAACGCGGTCTTGCCGGCCTGGATGAGCGCGACGCCACCACCGGCGACGATGCCCTCTTCGACGGCGGCCTTCGCGTTGCGGACCGCGTCTTCGATGCGGTGCTTGCGCTCCTTGAGCTCGACCTCGGTCGCCGCACCCGCCTTGATGACGGCGACGCCGCCGGCGAGCTTGGCGAGGCGCTCCTGGAGCTTCTCGCGGTCGTAGTCGGAGTCGGTGTTGTCGATCTCCTTGCGGATCTGCGCGACGCGGCCGGCGATGGCCTCCTCGTCACCGGCACCCTCGACGATGGTCGTCTCGTCCTTGGTGATGATGACCTTGCGGGCCTGACCGAGCAGGTCGAGGGTGACGTTCTCGAGCTTGAGGCCGACCTCCTCGGAGATGACCTGGCCGCCGGTGAGGATCGCGATGTCCTGGAGCTGCGCCTTGCGACGGTCGCCGAAGCCGGGGGCCTTGACGGCGACAGACTTGAAGATGCCGCGGATCTTGTTGACGATCAGCGTCGCGAGCGCCTCGCCGTCGACGTCCTCGGCGATGATGAGCAGCTGCTTGCCGGTCTGGATCACCTTGTCGACGATGGGCAGCAGGTCCTTGATGTTCGAGACCTTGCTGTTGACGATCAGGATGTAGGGGTCTTCGAAGACCGCTTCCTGGCGCTCGGGGTCGGTCACGAAGTAGGCCGACAGGTAGCCCTTATCGAAGCGCATGCCCTCGGTGAGCTCGAGCTCGGTGCCGAAGGTGTTCGACTCCTCGACGGTGACGACGCCCTCCTTGCCGACCTTGTCGATCGCCTCGGCGATGAGCGCACCGATCTGCTCGTCGGCGGCCGAGATCGAGGCCGTGGCGGCGATCTCTTCCTTCGTCTCGACGTCCTTCGCGTTCGCGAGCAGCTCGGCCTCGACGGCCTGGACGGCCTTCTCGATGCCGCGCTTCAGCGAGATGGGGTCGGCGCCTGCGGCGACGTTGCGGAGGCCCTCGCGGACGAGCGCCTGGGCGAGCACGACCGAGGTCGTGGTGCCGTCACCGGCGACGTCGTCGGTCTTCTTGGCGACCTCCTTGACGAGCTCGGCACCGATCTTCTCGTACGGGTCGTCGAGCTCGATCTCCTTGGCGATCGAGACGCCGTCGTTCGTGATCGTGGGGGCGCCCCACTTCTTCTCGAGCACGACGTTGCGACCGCGCGGGCCGAGGGTCACCTTGACGGCGTCGGCGAGCGTGTTGAGGCCACGCTCGAGGCCGCGGCGGGCCTCCTCATCGAAAGCAATGATCTTTGCCATGTGTGTTTCTCGCCCCTTCTCGGACGTCTTCAAAGATTCGTGATTAGCACTCAAATCGCGTGAGTGCTAAGACGATTCTGGCACTCGACTGCCACGAGTGCAAGCGAGCCCGATGCCCTCGGCGCACGCCGAGCGCGAACAGCGCGGGCCCCGTCAGGGCGTGAACGACGCTCTGCCTCTCTCGGGCAAGAGCTCGATCCAGGTGTTGCCGGGGGCGAGCCGCAGGGGTGAGGCGTCGTCGGCTGTGAGCTCGATCGGCGAGGCCGCCGCATCCTTCGCCCACGTACCGTGCGCGGTGCGCCCGCCGACCGACACCCAGGCCTCCCCCGAACCGATGAGCACCGTCTTCGGCACCTCGCCGTACCGCCAGTCGATGCCGACCTCGAGCGTCACCACGTTGGTCGCGCGCACACGCGCGCCGCCCGCCTCGAGATCCGCGACCCCCTCCTGTGAGCGCAACCACGACGAGGAGCCGGCGTCCCAGTCCCACGACGGCGAGCGCCCCTCCGAGAACACCAGCGCGATGCGCGACGTCGGTGCGGCGGCGAGCGCCGGATCGGCGAGCGGATCAGCCGTGCCGTAGTCGAAGAGCACGGGCGGCGGCGCGAGCTTCGCGTTGCGCGCCATCGTTTCGGCGGCGTCCAGGATCACGTCGTGCGGGCCCGGCCGCTCGTCGGCGCGCGAGAACAGGCCGGTCTCGTCGAGGTCGAAGACGACGTTGACGAGCGGGGTCGCCATCATCATGGCGACGAACTGGTCCTGCCCGCCCGAGTACGCGATCACGCCACCGAGCGGCGAGGCGATGTCGGGGTCCATCGGACGGATGGAACGCACCGGTCCGATGTCGTCGGGGAGGTCGGAGTGCCAGACCGCGAGGTAGCGGGTGAGGCCGCCCTCCACGAGTTCCTCGAACACGAGATCGGTGCGATTCAGCGCGATCTGGGGCCGCGCGTCTTCGTGGTTGTCGATCTTGGCGGCGAGCGAGGGATGCGCCGGCGCGGCCGGGTCCGTCGACGTGCCCCGGAGCGGGGAGAACGCCACGGCGAGCGGCTGCGAGCTGCCCACCGGTCGGGCCTCGGCGCTCGGTTCGGGCGTCGGCTCGGGCGGCGCCTGCTGGCAGCCCGCGACGAGCAGCGCCGCAGCTGCGACGGCGGCGAATGCGAACCCTCGCCGCTGAAAGTTCGCTCGGACCCCCGTGGCCATAGCCACATGGTAGCGATGCGCGGGGAGCGTCGTCCTGCGATCTCCCCTGACACGCCGAACGCACCGTCGGAGGGGCGACGGCGCGTTCGGAATTCGCGTGCGCTCAGGCGGGACGAACGGCTTCGGCCTGCGGCCCCTTCGACCCAGTGCCGACCTCGAAGACGACCTGCTGGCCCTCTTCGAGCACCTTGTACCCGGCCATGTCGATGGCGGAGTAGTGGACGAAGACGTCTTGGCCGTCTCCGTCGACGGTGATGAACCCGTATCCCTTTTCAGCGTTGAACCACTTGACGGTTCCGTTCGCCATTCGTTGCTCCCATGTTGCGGTGTGTGGATCAGCACCTGCCTGTCGCCTGTACCGGGTCGCCCTCGACGCGGGCGAACGAGGCACCTGAGGTGCCGGACGTGCACACGGGCTCGGGCGACCAACTCCAGATAGTCACACCGCGCCGCCCGGACGCAAGGGGGTGCGCGTCACGAATGGTCGCAGAATGGCAACGATCTTCGCCCGGCTCAGCCGGCCGCGGCCTCCGCGTAGTCCGAACCGAGCACGAGCACCAGCGGCGTTCCCGTCTCGGCGAAGGTCTCGGAGAGGCGCACGTCGGCCTCGGGCAGCAGCGTCGCGACGCCGCGCGCGGCGCCCTCGAGATCGGGCGTCGCGTAGTAGACCACGGTGTCGGTGAGGTCGTTCGCGCTCGCGTTCGCGGTGGCGTCGACCGGGACGCCGCCGGCGGTGAGCGCCTCGGCGGCCTTGGCCGCGAGCCCGGCGGTGCTGGTGCCGTTCAGCACGGTCACCTTCACCTCGGGCGAGATCGTCGGCTCCGCGGTCGCCGTCGGCACGGGCGTGGACGCCGGGTCGGGACCGCTCGCGGCGTTCAGCCGGTCGTTGAAGACCATGACTCCGGCGATGCCGACTCCGGCGAGCGCCACGGTCGCGAGCGCGGCCCAGCCGAACCGGATCCATCGCGCCCCACGACGCGCGGGCGCTCGGTGTGCGCCGACGCGGTCGATGCCGTGCGGGATCGTGTCGAAGCGATCGCGAGGGAACTTCTGCGCCATGTGATCCAGATCGGGTCGGGGCCGGGCTCAGTCGAGCGGTCGGCCGAGGGGAATCGAACGGCTGGAGCGCGCCGCCCGGCGTGCCGAACGCATCCGCTGCAGTCGCTTGACGAGCATCGGATCGTGGCGGAGCGCCGCCGGCGAGTCGATGAGCTCGCCGAGAATCCGATAGTAGCGGGCGGCCGAGATGCCGAACTCATCGCGGATCGCCTCGGCCTTGCGGGCGGGCTGCTGCCATGTGCGCGACTCGAACGCGAGCACTCGGAGCTGGCGGTCATCGAGGCCGACGACGTCGGGACGGTCCGGCACGCGCTCTGCGCTCATGCGTTCCTCCCGTCACGGCGGTCGACGCACCACCTGCAGCACATACTAGGGAACGCCCGCCGAGAGTGCGCCGAGTGGTCGCGGCGTGTGCCGTCGGCCGGAACAGACGGCCGCCGCACGGTGTTGCATCCGTTGCGGCCGCAGCCATCGTGCGGCCGAGCTGAGACGATTGAACCCGTCGACCGCGACCCCGAGAGGAGCACCCCATGTCCTACCCCGTGAACAAGAGCGATGCCGAGTGGCGAGCCGAGCTGGGCGACGAGCAGTACTCGGTGCTCCGCGAGGCCGCGACCGAGCGCCCCTGGACGGGCGAGCTGCTCGACGAGGAGCGCGCCGGCGTCTACAACTGCGCGGCGTGCGGTGCCGAGCTCTTCAAGAGCGGCACGAAGTTCGACTCGGGCTGCGGCTGGCCGAGCTTCTACGAATCGGTGCGGCCCGAGGCGGTCGAGCTCATCGAGGACCGCACGCTCGGCATGGTGCGCACCGAGGTGCGCTGCGCGAGCTGCGGCTCGCACCTGGGGCACGTGTTCCCCGACGGTTTCGGCACCCCGACGGGAGACCGGTACTGCATGAACTCGCTCGCCCTCGGCTTCACGCCCGAGTCCTGAGGTGGCGTCGGTTCGCGATGCGGCGATCGCCCGGCGTTCGGCACCGAAGGTGACGGATGCCGCGCCCGACGATGCCGAGCTCCTCGAGCTGCTCGGCGTCGCCGAGCGGGTCGCCGACCATGCCGCCCTCCGTCCGTGGCGCACGATCGCGCTGCGGGGAGCCGCCCGCGAGCGGCTCGGCGCGGCGCTCGTCGCCGCGTCGGGCTTCGAGGGCGACGCCGCCGTGAAGCTCGCGGCCAAGCCTCTGCGGGCACCGCTCGTGCTCGCGCTCGTGCTCTCGCCGCGGTTCCACCCGAAGGCCCCCGAGTGGGAGCAGCTCGTCGCCGCCGCAGGTGTCGGGCACCTGCTGAGCCTGCTCCTCGACGAGGCCGGCTGGGGCGTCATGTGGCGCACCGGGCCGTTCACGAGGAATCCCCTCGTCGCCGAGATGCACGGGCTCGCCCCCGGCGAGCAGCTGCTCGGCTGGCTCTACGTGGGCGGGCGGCCCGAAGGCAGGCGTCCCGGGCGTCCGTCCGAGCGACCGGCACCGCGATTCAGCTCGATCGACTGACGGCGTCGCCGTCGCCCGGCTCGGGCGCACGGTGCCGGTGGCGCGACCACCGGATCGACGCGACCGCGACCGCGATGACGGCGAGCACGGTGCCGCCGATCGTGGCGCCGTCGACCGGGCGACCGGTGGGCAGCAGCAGGTCGAGGGCGAGCGCCCCCGCGAGCTGGCCGGCGACGCCGCAGAGGGCGAGCAGCAGCACGCCGATGACGCGGACGACGAGCGCCTGCCCTGCGATGAAGATGCAACCGATCGCGCCGCCGAGATAGAGCCACGGCTCCGTCGGCAGGCGCTCGGGCCATCCCGCGATCGCGGCGTGGCCGAGCATGACCACCACGAGCGCCGCGGTTCCGACGAGGAAGTTGCCGAACGCCGCGGTGAGCGCGCTGCCCGCCTCGGCCTTCACCCGCCCGTTGACGGCCTGCTGCCACCCGACGCCGAGCCCGGCGACGAACGGGAACAGCATCACGAGCAGCGGCACGTCGTGCGCGAGCTGCGCCGACACCGCCCAGCCGATCGCGACGAGCGCGAGCAGCGCACCGAGCACGCGCATCGGCGTGAGCGGGCGCCGGCCGCCCGGGCCGAGCCCGATCAGGTCGAAGACGATGCCGCCGATGGTCTGGCCCGCGACGATCGCGACCGTGAACATGGCGACGCCGAGCACGCCGGCCGAGAGCCCCTGGGTGACGACGAACCAGGCCCCGGCGAGCCCGCCGAGCACCATCCACCAGGCGAGGCGCCCGGCGCGAAGGCCCGCGAGGACCCGCGCGATCCCGTCTCTGCCGGGCCGCCAGACCGCGAGCGCGACCGTCAGGATCACGAGGCCGGTGCCGAACGAGATCGCCGCCGCCGTGTAGGGGTCGTCGAGTTCGGCGGCGAGCTGGCCGTTGATGCGCGACTGGAGCGCGGTGCCCGCGCCGAACACGATCGCGAGCACGACGGCGATCCAGAGCGGCATGCGCGTGCGCTCGACATGCGGGTGGACGTGCGCGTGACGATGGCCGGGGTGCTGCGGTTCGGCGTTCGACGGTTCGCCGGAGATGAATTCGGTCAAGAGCCGGCTACGGGACTCGAACCCGTAACCACCGCTTTACAAGAGCGGTGCGCTACCAATTGCGCCAAGCCGGCGGGGAGGGCTGTGGCCCCGTCGGATCATCCTACCCGGGCCTCCCCGACGACGAAGGCCCGGCGCGAACGCCGGGCCTCGTCGGGATGGATCGCGACTACGACGCGGGCGTCGGGGTGGGGGTCGGCGACGGGGTCGAGGTCGACTCCGAGAACGCCTCGCCCGTGGCCTGCAGCACGAACGACTGGAACTCGGCCGGGTCGGTGAGCGAGCCCACGTACTGCTTGCCGTTCACGAGCACGGTCGGGGTGCCCTTGATCGACGGGAGGTCGGAGTTCGGCACGGGCTGCGTGAGGGCGCGCTCGGTCGCGTTGTTCACCCAGCCGTAGAACTCCTTCGAGTCGATGCAGCTCTCGATCGTGCCGACCGAGGAGGCCCCCGCCTCCTTCACGAAGCCCTTGATCTCGTCGTTCGTGAGACCGGTCGTGCCCTCCTCGGGCTGGTTCGCGAAGAGCAGTGCGTTGAAGTCGAAGAACGACTCGGGCGAGGTGTCGGCCACGCACGCGGCGGCGTTCGCCGCACGCAGCGAGTACTGGGTGCCCGCCGACTTGTTGGTGAGGATCGCGAGCGGGTGCGTCTCGAGGGTGGCCGCCCCCTGCTCGACCATCGTGCGGATCGTGTCGCCGTTCGTCGTCTCGAACTGGCCGCAGAAGGGGCACAGGTAGTCGACGTAGACGACGATGTTCGCGACCGTGCCGCTGTCGTCCTGCTCGGTCGGGATCGGGTCGGCGTCGGCGGGGAGCGACTTCGTCTCGACCGGGGTGGCGACGCCGTCGACCCCGGTGAGCAGGATGCCGTTGCTGGCCATGTTGGCGGGACCGGGGCCGGCGGGCTTCATGTTCTGCACGACGACGCCGATGACCAGGCCGATCACGAGGACGACGGCGACCGTGACGCCGCCGACCAGGAGGAACTTGTTGCGGCGCTCCCGCTTCTTCTGCGCTTCGCGCAGTTCCCTGGCCTTCTCGCGCGCGGCTTCGCGCTGCTGGTTACGGGTGGGGCGTGGCTGGTTCGATCCGCCGTTGCTCATCGATGGTCACTCCGGTCGCTGTGTGGGCGCGCGCGAGTGCAGGCGCACGCAATGACGATAGTAGGGACGATGGCTGGGAATCACCCAAACGGGCACTGAACGCGACCTCCACCCGCCCCGGGTCGCGGCTGCGAGGATGCCCCGAGGCCGGCGTCGGGGCATCCGCACCGTGGTCGGGGGGGCCTGTTCGCACGTGCGATACTGAGGAGGCGTCGATGTCGACGCGCTTCCATTCACTACGGATCGTCCGGCACGTACCTGCCGGTGAAGGAGAGTCACCACCATGGCGTCAGTCACGTTCGACAAGGCCACCCGCCTGTACCCGGGCGGCACCCGCCCCGCGGTCGACCAGCTCGACCTCGAGATCGCCGACGGCGAGTTCCTCGTGCTCGTCGGCCCGTCGGGTTGCGGCAAGTCCACGTCGCTCCGCATGCTCGCGGGCCTCGAAGAGGTCAACGACGGCAACATCTTCATCGGCGACCGCAATGTCACCGATGTCCCCCCGAAGGACCGCGACATCGCGATGGTCTTCCAGAACTACGCGCTGTACCCGCACATGACGGTCGCCGAGAACATGGGCTTCGCGCTCAAGATCGCCGGCGTAGGCAAGGAGGAGCGCGCCGCGCGCGTGCTCGAGGCGGCCAAGCTCCTCGACCTCGAGCCCTACCTCTCGCGCAAGCCGAAGGCGCTCTCGGGCGGTCAGCGTCAGCGCGTCGCCATGGGCCGCGCCATCGTGCGCCAGCCCCAGGTCTTCCTCATGGACGAGCCGCTCTCGAACCTCGACGCGAAGCTCCGCGTGCAGACCCGTACCCAGATCGCGTCGCTGCAGCGCCGCCTCGGCGTCACGACCGTCTACGTCACGCACGACCAGACCGAGGCGCTCACCATGGGCGACCGCATCGCCGTGCTGAAGGACGGCCTGCTCCAGCAGGTCGGCACCCCGCGCGACCTCTACGAGAAGCCGCAGAACGTGTTCGTCGCCGGCTTCATCGGCTCGCCCGCCATGAACCTGTTCCACGCCGACCTCGTCGAGGGCGGCGTCAAGTTCGGCACCGCGACCGTGCCGGTCGACCGCGACGTGCTCGCCGAGGCCACCGGCTCGCTCGCCACCATCGGCGTCCGCCCTGAAGACATCGTCGTGTCGTCGACCCCGGGCGAGGGCCTCGAGGTCGACGTCGACCTCGTCGAGGAGCTCGGCGCAGACGGCTACCTCTACGGCCACTCGACGGTCGAGGGCAAGCGCACCGACATCGTCGCGCGCGTCGACGGCCGTGCGCACCCGAACGCCGGCGAGAAGGTCTACCTCACCGCGACGCCGAACCACGTGCACCTCTTCGACGCCGAGTCGGGCGACCGCCTCGGCAACAAGGCCGTCGTCAGCTGACCTCGCGCCTCATGACGATCGATGCCGGTCGGGCGATTCGCCCGGCCGGCATCGCCGTCTTCCGGGGCCGTCCCCGAGGCCTCCGCCCGTCTTCTGGAAGGATCGAACCATGAGCGGTTCCCTCTCGATCACCTCGGCCATGGCCGACCCGGCCCTCCTCGACCTGCCGTGGAACCTTCCGCTCGAGTCGTGGCCGAGCGACACGATCGCCGCCCTCCCGAAGGGCATCTCCCGCCACCTGGTGCGCTTCGCCCACCTCGGCGGGCACGTCGTCGCCATCAAGGAGACCACCGCCGAGATGGCGAAGGGCGAGTACGAGATGCTGCGCACCCTGCAGCGCCTCGAGATCCCCTGCGTCGACCCCGTCGCCGTCATCACGAACCGCAGCGACGACGAGGGCGAGGAGTTGAAGCCCGTGCTCGTCACCCGGCACCTGCGCTTCTCGCTGCCGTACCGCGCGCTCTTCTCGCAGACGCTGCGCCCCGACACCGCGACCCGCCTCGTCGACGCGCTCGCGGTGCTGCTCGTGCGCCTGCACATCGTCGGATTCTTCTGGGGCGACGTGTCGCTCTCGAACACGCTGTTCCGCCGCGACGCGGGCGCCTTCGCCGCGTACCTCGTCGATGCAGAGACGGGCAAGCTCTACGAGGGCGGCCTCTCGAACGGGCAGCGCGAGAACGACCTCGAGATCGCCCGCGTGAACATCGCCGGCGAGCTCCTCGACCTCGAGGCCGGCGGCAAGGTCGCCGACGAGCTCGACCCGGTGCGCATCTCGAACGGCATCGTCGAGGCGTACCGCAGCCTCTGGACCGAGCTCACGGGTTCCGAGTCGTTCTCCTCGGCCGAGCGCTGGCGCATCAACGAGCGCGTCAACCGCCTGAACGAGCTCGGCTTCGACATCGAAGAGCTCGCGATCAAGACGGATGCCTCGGGCACGACCGTGCGGATCCAGCCGAAGGTCGTCGACGCGGGCCACCACCAGCGCCGGCTCCTGCGACTCACCGGCATCGACGCCGGCGAGAACCAGGCCAGGCGACTGCTCAACGACCTCGACTCGTACCGCGCCGCCTACGGCAAGGCCGAGCTCGACGAGGAGATGGTGGCGCACGAGTGGCTCATGCGCGTGTTCGAACCCGTCGTGCGGGCGATCCCGCTCGAGCTGCGGGGCAAGCTCGAGCCGGCCGAGGTGTTCCACCAGCTGCTCGAGCACCGCTGGTTCATGGCGCAGCAGGCCGGGCACGACATCCCGCTCGCCGAGGCCGTGAGCTCGTACATCAACACCGTGCTGCGCCACCGGCGCGACGAGGCCACCATGATCGACCCGCCGACCGGCTCGGTCACCGCCGTGATCGAGGTCGTGCCGACCGAGACCGCGGCGATGAGCGCGGTCGACCCCGATGACGACGACGACTGGCGCCTGAAGGTCTGATCGCGGCCGCGGGGGGGGCCCGCGGGGGGGGGACCCCCCCCCCCCCCCCCCGGGGGGGGGGCTTGCCCCCCCGCGCGGGGCTGCGCGATCTCGGAGATG
>NZ_WBIQ01000002.1 GCF_009749405.1 Agromyces lapidis | reverse complement strand
CCGCGCGGCGGCCCGGCGGGGCCGGACCGCCTCGCGACGACGCGCGGGCGGGGCTATTCCCCCGCGGCGCGGAGCTTCGAGATCTCGTAGAGCGTCACCGAGGCGGCGATGCCCGCGTTCAACGACTCGGTCGTCGCCGTGATGGGGATCGACACGATCGCGTCGCACGTCTCGGCGACGAGCCGCGAGAGGCCCTTGCCCTCGCTGCCGACGACGATCACGATCGGACGGTCGGCCCAGCTGAGGCCGGGCAGCGACACGTCGCCGTCGCCGTCGAGGCCGAGCACGAAGACGCCCCGCTCCTTCAGCGCCTTGAGCGTCTGGGTCAGGTTCGCGGCCATCGCGACCGGCACGCGCGCAGCGGCGCCGGCCGAGGTCTTCCATGCGGCCGAGTTGACGCCGACCGAGCGACGCTGCGGCACGATGACGCCCTGCCCGCCGAAGGCACCCGTCGAGCGCAGGATCGCGCCGAGGTTGCGCGGATCGGTGATGCCGTCGAGGGCGACGAGCAGCGGCGTCTCGTCGCGCGCGATGATCTCGTCGAGAAGTTCGATCGGGTGGGCGTACTCGTACGGCGGCACCTTGAGCGCCAGGCCCTGGTGCACGCCGCCCTCGCCGGCGAGGCGGTCGAGTTCGGGCTTCATGACCTCGAGGATCGGGATGCCGCGGTTGGTGGCGATCTTCACCGCCTCCTTCACCCGGTCGTCCATCTCGATGCGCGCGGCGAGATAGAGCGTCGTCGCGGGGATGCGGGTGCGCAGCGCCTCGACGACCGAGTTGCGGCCCGTCACGATCTCGGACTCATCGCCCGACTTCGAACGTCGCGCCGCACCTGATGCGCCCCGGGGCGCGCTCGATCCGCGGCCCTGACCCGCGACCTTGCCGCCGGGCCGGCCCTTGCCGCCCGAGGCGGCGTAGCGCTCCTGCGCCGCCTTGCGCTTGCCGGCCGGGTGCCAGGCGCGGTCCTCGGCCTTCGGCGTCGGCCCCTTGCCCTCGAGGGCCTGACGGCCCTGGCCGCCCGATCCGACCTGCTTGTTCTTCGCCTTGCGCACGGCTCCGGCGCGCGACTTGCCGCTGCTGCCCTTCATGATCCCAAACTCCAATGCGTGCCGGTCTGACTGTCTTCGATGGTGATGCCCGCGGCCGTGAGTTCGGCGCGGATGCGGTCGGCCGCGGCGTAGTCCTTCGACTCGCGCGCGGCCTGCCGGTCGTCGATGAGGCGACGGACGAGCACGTCGAGCGCCGCAGCGGCGGGTCCCTGCTCGGCGGCCGACCAGTGGGGGTCGCGAGGGTCGATGCCGAGCACCTGCACCATGGCGACGACCTGCCCGTGGGCGGTCGCCGCGTCGTGCAGCTCTTCGGCGTCGAGTGCCTGGTTGCCGGCGCGCACCGTGTCGTGCAGCACCGCGAGCGCCTGCGGCACGCCGAGGTCGTCGTCCATCGCGGCTTCGAATGCCTCGGGCACGACGGGGGCGCCGACGCCCGCGAAGCGGGTGCCCGCGAGTCGTCGCTCGACGCGTTCGAGGAACACGCGGATGCGGTCGACGGCCGCCTCGGCCTCGAGGAGCGACGCCGGCGCGTAGTCGAGGGTCGAACGATAGTGCGCCTGGCCGAGCAGGTACCGCACTGCCAGCGGGCTCGCGAGCGCGAAGAGCTCGGCGGCGTAGACCGAGTTGCCGAGCGACTTCGACATCTTCTGGCCGCCGATGTTGACGAGGCCGTTGTGCACCCAGTACCGGGCGAAGCCGTCGCCCGCGGCGCTCGACTGCGCCAGTTCGTTCTCGTGGTGCGGGAAGCGGAGGTCGAGGCCGCCGCCGTGCAGGTCGAACTCGGAGCCGAGGTAGCGGGCGGCCATCGCCGAGCACTCGATGTGCCAGCCGGGCCTGCCGTCGCCCCACGGAGAGTGCCAGCTCGCCGACTCGGGCTCGCTCGGCTTGCGGCCCTTCCACAGGGCGAAGTCGCGGGGGTCGCGCTTGCCGCGCGGGTCGGCGTCTGCCGCCGCCTCCATCTTGTCGCGCGACTGCCGAGTGAGCTCGCCGTAGGCGGGCCAGCTCGAGGTGTCGAAGTAGACGTCGCCCGAGCCGTCGGCGGCCGGGTACGCGTGGCCGCGCTCGATCAGGCGGGCGATGAGCTCCTGCATCTGCTGCACGCTCGCGGTCGCACGGGGCTCGTAGCTCGGCGCGAGGATGCCGAGCGAGTTGTAGGCGGCCGTGAACTCGAGCTCGACCCGGTACGCGAGCGCCCACCACGTGTCGCTCGTGCCATCGTCGACGGCGGCCTGCAGGATCTTGTCGTCGATATCGGTGACGTTGCGCACGAAGACGACCTCGTTGCCGCGATACGCGAACCAGCGCCGCATGACGTCGTAGACGAGGGCGCTGCGGAGGTGGCCGATGTGCGGGCTCGACTGCACCGTCGGTCCGCAGACGTACATGCCGACGCGCCCCTCCTGGAGGGGCACGAAGTCGCGCAGCGCCTGGGCCTTCGAGTCGTAGAGTCGCACGGTCACCTGCAAAGCTTACCGGCGCGACCCGGCGGGGCCCGCGTCGCGCGTCAGGCCGGAACGATCAGCGCGGTCGCGATGGCCGCGACCCCCTCGCCGCGACCGGTGAACCCGAGCGCGTCGCTCGTCGTCGCGGCGACGCTGACGGGCGCCCCGAGCACCCGCGAGAGCAGCACCTCGGCCTCGGTCCTGCGGGGCGCGAGCTTCGGGCGGTTGCCCACGATCTGCACGCTGACGTTGCCGATGAGAAAACCGGATGCCTCGACGAGGCGCCGGGTCTCGGCCAGGAACACCTCGCCGTGCGCCCCGGCGAACCGCGCGTCGGCCGTGCCGAAGATCTGGCCGACATCGCCGAGGCCGGCCGCCGCGAGGAGCGCGTCGCACACGGCATGCGCCGCGGCGTCGCCGTCGGAGTGCCCCGAGAGCCCCCGTTCGCCGGGCCAGAGCAGGCCCGCGAGCCAGAGCGGGGTGTCGTCGTCGGCGAAGGCGTGCACGTCGGTGCCGGTGCCGATCCGCGGCAGCGCGGTGCGCGCCGCCGCTGCGGGCGTGGCGTCGGCCGCGCTCGGCTCGGAGGCCCTCGCCTCGGTACCTCGCTGCTCGGCGAGGAGCTGCTCGGCCCGGCGGAGGTCGGCGGGCACGGTGATCTTGAACGCGCGCACGTCGCCGGGGACGGTCTCGACGACGAGCCCGGCGGCGGCCACGAGCGCCGCATCGTCGGTGAACTCACCGCGCGCCGTGGCGTAGGCGTGATCGAGCGATGACCGCGGGAAGCCCTGCGGGGTCTGCACCGCCCGCAGGCTCGAGCGGTCGACGGTCTCGACGACCCGCCCGTCGACCGCGACGCGCTTCACGGTGTCGACGACGTCGAGGGCCGGGACGATGCCGTGCCGTCGCGCCCGCACGGCGGCGGCGACCTCGTCGAAGAGCAGGGCGGGGGTGAGCGCGCGTGCGGCGTCGTGCACGAGCACCGTCTCGACGGCGGCGGGGAGCACGGCGAGCCCGGCCGCGACGGACTCCTGCCGGGTCGCTCCCCCGGCGACGACGTCGAGCGCGGCACCGACGTCGGCCGCATCCACGGCGAATCGCTCGCGTGCGGCCTCGACGCGATCGCCCGGGACCACGAGCACGAGGTGCGGAGCCCGGCGCATCGCGAGCACGCCCGAGACCGAGGCGGCGAGCACCGTGTCGCCGCCGAGCGGCACGAAGGCCTTGGGCTCGGCATGACCGAGGCGGGTGCCGCTGCCCGCGGCGACGACGATGACGGCGATCGCAGAACTCACGGTTCGAGCGTAGTACCGGGTGCCCGCGACCGCGGTGGCCCGATGTGCGGCGCCGGAGACGACGAACGGCGGGTGCTCACGCACCCGCCGTTCGTCGAAGGATCGAGCGACCCGCTAGGACGCGAGCACCTCGTCGAGCACGGTCGACGCCGCCTCTTCGTCGGTCTTCTCGGCGAGCGCGAGCTCGGAGATCAGGATCTGGCGCGCCTTCGCGAGCATGCGCTTCTCACCTGCGGAGAGGCCGCGGTCCTGGTCGCGGCGCCACAGGTCGCGCACGACCTCGGAGACCTTGATGACATCGCCCGACGCGAGCTTCTCGAGGTTCGCCTTGTAGCGACGCGACCAGTTGGTCGGCTCCTCGGTGAAGGGGGCGCGCAGCACCTCGAAGACCTTGTCGAGGCCCTCTTTGCCGATGACGTCGCGGACGCCGACGAGGTCGACGTTCTCGGCGGGCACCTCGATGACGAGGTCGCCCTGCGTGACGTTCAGCTTGAGGTAGAGCTTCTCTTCACCCTTGATGATGCGTTTCTTGACCTCGGTGATCGTTGCGGCACCGTGGTGGGGGTAAACGACGGTTTCGCCAACCTCAAAAAGCATGAATGGTAGTCCTTTCGGCAACTTTCAGGATATCACATTCCCGATCGTGCTAAGGTTCGCCTCCCCTTCTCGCTGGCGCCCCCGCGTACGATATGCTCGGATTCGATCGCACGTGCCGCCTGGTTCGTGCGCGCAGTTTCGCACTTGGAGGTTCTGTGAAGGCGCGTCTCGCCGCATCCGCTGCTCTGGCCCTCGGCGTCGCCCTCGGCGCGAGCGGTTGCTCGATGATCACCTACCAGGCGACGACCGAGCACTACGACGCGAGCGACGGCGTCTCCGCGAACGTCGGCGACCTCGACCTGCGCAACATCCTCGTCGTCAGCGACGACGGCGTCGACGGCACGCTCGTGCTGACCATCGTGAACAACGGTGAAGACGACGTCGATCTCGACGTGCAGGTCGACGGCGGCGACACCGTGACCATCCCGGTCGACGCGGGCGCCACGGTCGCCTTCGGCGTCGACGCGGCCGAAGACATCGACGTCGTCGAGCCGATCGTCCTCGAGGGCATCGGCGTCGACCCCGGTTCGCTCCTGCCGATCTACTTCCAGTACGGCTCGGCCGAAGGCGTCGAGAAGCAGGTTCCGGTGCTCGACGGGCGTCTGCCCGAGTACGAGTCGCTCGTTCCCTGAGCCGCGACCCACTGAACGCGACGAAGAGCGGATGCCACCGGCATCCGCTCTTCGCATGTCTGAGCCCCTGCGGGCGCCGGCCTCAGGCCTCGAATCGATAACCGAGCCCGCGAACGGTGACGAGCTGCACCGGCTCGGACGGTGCGACCTCGATCTTCGAGCGGATGCGCTTGATGTGCACGTCGAGCGTCTTCGTGTCGCCGAAGTAGTCGCTTCCCCAGACCCGGTCGATCAACTGGCCGCGGGTGAGCACCCGCCCCGGGTTGCGCATGAGCAGTTCGAGCAGCTCGAATTCCTTCAGCGGCATGGGCACGGCTTCCCCGTCGACCTCGACCGTGTGCCGGTCGACGTCCATCTTGACGCGCCCGCCCTCGAGCACGGCCTCGTCGAAGTCCTCGATCTCGGTGCGGCGGCGCAGCACCGCCCGGATGCGGGCGAGCAGCTCGCGCGTCTTGTACGGCTTCGTGACGTAGTCGTCGGCGCCGAGCTCGAGCCCGACGACGATGTCGATCTCCGAGTCCTTCGCCGTGAGCATGATGATCGGCACGGCCGAGCGGGTGCGGATCTCGCGGCAGACCTCGGTGCCCGGCAGCCCCGGCAGCATGAGGTCGAGCAGCACCAGGTCGGCGCCGTCGCGGTCGAAGGCGGCGATCGCCGAGGGGCCGTCGGCGGCGACCTCGATCTCGTACCCCTCGCGCTCGAGCAGGAAGCTCAGCGGGTCGGAGAGGGCGATCTCGTCTTCGACGAGCAGGATGCGGGTCACGTACGGTCTCCTTGCTGGGAGGCTGCGAGCTTCGCAGCCGATCTGGCATCGGCCGGGGCCGTCTCGGCCCCGCCCGCGTCGTCGACCGCTTCGCCGGCGACGATGGGCGTCTCGGCGAGCGGGAGCTTGATCATGAACGTCGAGCCTCGGCCGGGCTGCGACCACACGCGCACGTCGCCGCCGTGGTTCTGCACCGTGTGCTTCACGATGCTGAGCCCGAGCCCCGAGCCGCCGGTGTTGCGCGAGCGGGCCTGATCGACCCGGTAGAAGCGTTCGAACACGCGGTCGAGGTCGTCGCTCTCGATGCCGATGCCCTGGTCGGTGACGGCGATCTCGACCTCGTCGCCCTCGACCTTCACGCCGACGCCGACCCGACCGCCCTCGTTCGAGTAGGCGATCGCGTTCGCGACGAGGTTGTGCACCGCGACGATCATGAGGGCGCGATCGCCGTAGACGCGGGCGCCGGTGCCCGCCTTGACGGCGACGTCGACGCGCTTGCCGCCCGCGACCACGCGGTTCTGGTCGACCGCCGCCGCGACGATCTCGTCGACGTCGACGAGCACGTCGGGCCGCAACGCGTCCCTGGCCTGGAGCCGCGACAGCTCGATCACCTCGCTCGTGATGTGCGCCAGCCGGCTCGCCTCGACCGACAGCCGGCCCGCGAAGCGACGCACCTGGTCGGGCTCGTCGGCGGCCTGGTCGAGCGCCTCGGCGAGGAGGCTGACGCTCGCGATCGGCGTCTTCAGCTCGTGGCTGATGTTCGCGACGAAGTCGCGACGCACCTCGTCGAGCCGGTACGACTCGGTGCGGTCCTCGGCGAGGAGGAGCACGAACCGGGTGCCGAGGCGGGCGACGCGCACCCGCAGGCGCAGCGGCGACTCGCCGTAGGGCGAGCGCGCGACCGTCAGCTCCTCGGCGACGGGGTCGCCCGAGCGGCGCACCGTCGAGACGAGCTCGAGCAGTTCGGGGTGCACGAGCGCCTGCTGGCGCACGAGCCCCATCGCGAGCGCGCCGGGCGAGGCGCGCAGCACGTTGTTCGAGGGGTCGAGCACCACGCCCGCGGACTCGAGCACCTCGAGCACCTGGTCGACACCATCGGGGATCGTCGGCGCGACGACCCGGGCCGCACTCGAGCCGCGGCGCTCGGCGACGTGCAGCATCACCATGAATGCGGCGCCGAGGAAGATGCCGAAGGCGAGCGCGGTGAGCACTGCCCACGTGGAGTCCATGGCACCAGACTAACGAGGCGGCACGCGAAGGAAGGCCGTCTTCCCGCTGTGCGGCGCTACGTTAGGGAGTGTTCAGCATCCCGGCACCTGTTGTTCATCTCCGGCCGGGAGGATGTCCCGGAGCCGGGTCGTCCCGGAGGGTTCGTGCTGTGCGCGCGGACGATGAGAGGCAAGGAATTCGAGCATGCGTGAGGTGTTCCAGCAGGAACTGGCCGAGGTGCAGGAGCGACTCGTGGAGATCGCCGACCTCGTCGCGGTTTCGATCGACAAGGCGACTCGGGCGTTCAACGAATCCGACGTGAGTCTCGCCGAGGAGGTGATCGCCGACGACGACAAGATCGACCAGGCCGCCGTCGAGCTCGACGAGCTCGCGATCACGATCCTCGCGAAGCAGCAGCCGGTCGCGCGCGACCTGCGCATCGTCGTGAGCGCGCTGCGCATCAGCGCGTCGCTCGAGCGCATGGGCGACATGTCGACCCACATCTCGCAGCTCGCCCGCTACCGCTTCCCCGACAAGGTCGTGCCGAAGTCGCTGCGCCCGACCTTCGCGGAGATGGGCCGACTCGACGTCGAGATCGCCCGCAGGCTCGTCGACCTCCTCCGCACCGAGGACGTGCACCTCGCCGAGGAGATCCGCAACGAGGACGACAAGGTCGATGCGCTGCACCTCTCGGTCTTCGACAAGGTGCTCGGCGAGAAGTGGAAGGGCGAGACCGTCGACACCGTCGACGCGACCCTCGCGAGCCGCTACCACGAGCGCTTCGCCGACCACGCGGTCTCGATCGCGAAGAAGGTGCAGTACCTCGCGACCGGCGATTGGGACCCGGAGAAGTCCGCGCTCTGAGCGCACCCCGGTCGCGAGCCGCGCCCGGTACGACGAAGGGCGGATGCCGTACGGCATCCGCCCTTCGCGTGCTTCGCGCTACTTCTTGCCCTGCGCCGCCACCGCGGCCGCACCGGCTGCCGCGGCCTCGGGGTCGAGGTACTCGCCCGGCTTCGTCGGGCGGAACTCGTCGTCGAGCTCGTAGACGAGCGGGATGCCGGTCGGGATGTTGAGCTCGGCGATGTCGTCGTCGCTGATCCCGTCGAGGTGCTTCACGAGCGCGCGGAGCGAGTTGCCGTGCGCGGTCACGAGCACCGTCTTGCCGTCGGCGAGGTCGGGCACGATGTCGGACTGCCAGTACGGCAGCATGCGCGCGATGACGTCCTTCAGGCACTCGGTCCGAGGCAGCTCGCCGTCGGCGAGGCCCGCGTAGCGCGGGTCGCCGACCTGCGAGTACTCGGCGTCGTCGGCGAGCACCGGCGGGGGCACGTCGAACGAGCGACGCCACAGCTGGAACTGCTCGGGGCCGTACTTCTCGAGCGTCTCGGCCTTGTCGAGGCCCTGCAGCGCACCGTAGTGACGCTCGTTGAGGCGCCAGCTGCGACGCACGTCGATCCAGGCGCGGTCGGCGACGTCGAGCGCGATGTTGGCCGTCTGGATCGCGCGGGTGAGCACCGAGGTGTGCAGCACGTCGGGCAGGAGACCCGACTCGGCGAGCAGCTCGCCCGCCCGAGCGGCCTCGGTGCGACCGAGCTCGGAGAGCCGGACGTCGACCCAACCGGTGAACAGGTTCTTCTGGTTCCATTCGCTGTTGCCGTGACGGAGCAGCACGAGGGTGTGAGGCATGCCACCAGCCTAGCGGCGAGGCATCCTCGGCCCTGCCCGCGTGAAGCCCGATGACCGCCCGGCGGCCGCGAGGGCGGCCGGCGGGCTGGCAGACTTGCAGCATGCCCGCGGATGCCTCGCCCCACCCCCGGCGGCTCCGGCCCGGGCAGCGCGTGGGAACCGTCACCCGCGGCACCACGAACACGAATCGGCTGCGCCGGGTCGACCGGTGGATCGCCGCGCATCCCGCCCTGCTGCACGCACCCGACCCTTTCGTCGTCGACCTCGGCTACGGGGCGAGCGGCGTGACCACCCTCGAGCTCGCCTCGCGCCTCGCACACGTGCGGCCCGATGTGCGGGTGCTCGGCCTCGAGATCGAGCCCGAGCGGGTGAAGGTCGCGCGCGAGCAGCTCGCCGCGGTCGCGTCGGGCGATGCCCACTTCAGCGCCTCGCTCGACGTCGACTTCGCCATCGGGGGTTTCGAGGTGCCGGTGCCGGGCGGGCGCCGCCCCGCGGTGATCCGCGCGTTCAACGTGCTGCGCCAGTACGACGAGGCCGAGGTCGACGCGGCCTGGAGCCTGATGCGCTCGCGGCTCGCGCCCGGCGGGCTGCTCGTCGAGGGCACCTGCGACGAACTCGGCCGGGTCTCGAGCTGGGTCGGGCTCGGGGCATCCGGACCGCGGACCTTCACCGTGAGCCTGCGCCGCTCGGGCCTCGAACTGCCCTCGATCGTCGCCGAGCGCCTCCCGAAGGCGCTCATCCACCGCAACGTGCCGGGCGAGCGGATCCACGGCCTGCTCGTCGACCTCGACCTGGCGTGGCGGACGCATGCGGCGATGGCGGTGTACGGCCCGTCGCAGCGCTGGATCGCGACCGTCGCGACGCTGCGCCACGAGGGCTGGCCCATCATCGGCGGCCCGCGGCGCGCCCGTCTCGGCGAGCTCACCCTGCCGTGGTCGGCCGTCGCCCCGCTCGACTGAATCGGCGCTGACCTCCCGTCATTCTGCGCGGTGCTGCGCATTACTCAACAGTCCTGATCAATAAGAAGTCGATGTTCTCACATCTTTTGCTTGACCGACGGCAAAAGTCTCCCCTAGGTTCGGGACCGGACTCGCACACGTTCGTGATCGCACGCGTGTCCAGCATTGGAAACCAACGGAGGTCTCATGCTGACGAAACTGCCCCATGTCCTCTCCCGGCTCCTCGCCGGGACGCTCGCCTCGATCCTCGCCGCCGGCGCGATCGTGGCGGCCGCCGCACCAGCGCAGGCGCACGACGGCGCGCATGTGCTGATCTTCACGAAGACCACGCAGTACCGGCACACCGACGCGATCGACAAGGGCACGCCCCTGATCACGGCGGCGCTCGAGGCCGAGGACATGGTGGTCACCCACACCGAGGACTCCACGGTCTTCAACGACCAGGCCCTCGCCGAATACGACGCGGTCATCATGTTCCAGACCTCCGGCGACCCGTGGAACGCCGACCAGAAGGCCGCACTCGAGCGCTACCAGCACGCCGGCGGCGGCATCGTCGCGATCCACAACGCCACCGACATGCGCGGCAACTACGCCTGGTGGGACGAGCTCGTCGGCTCCCTCATGCCGGGGCACGCGGCGACCGGCACCGACCCCGGCCAGCCCGGCACCGTGCGGATCGAGGACGACACGCACCCCTCGACCGCGCACTTCGAGGCCGACCGCTGGGATCGCGCCGATGAGTGGTACAACTTCTCGAACAACGTCCGCGGCACCGCCCACGTGCTCGCCACGATGGACGAGTCGACGTACGACGCCGGCGGCAACGCGATGGGCTACGACCACCCGATCTCGTGGTGCAAGCCCTACGACGGCGGTCGCGCCTGGGTGACGGCGATGGGCCACTTCGGCTCGCACTTCGAGGAGCCCGACCTGATCGAGCACATCGTCGGCGGCGTGAAGTACGCCGCGGGCGTCGAGGCCGGCGACTGCGGCGGCACCTCGTGGGGCAACTTCGAGAAGGTCGCGCTCGACCAGAACACCTCGGCCCCCTTCGCGATGGACATCGCCGAAGACGGACGCGTCTTCTACACCGAGCTCGTGCGCGGCCAGGTCCGAGTCTGGGACCCGGCGACGAACGCCGTCACGACCGCCCTCGAGCTCGACGTCTACTCGGGCGGTGAGGACGGCCTGCTCGGCATCGCCCTCGACCCCGACTTCACCGAGAACGGGCGCGTGTACCTCTACCGCTCCCCCGACGCACCCGACAACTCCGACCCGTCGAGCTTCTTCAGCCGCGTCTCCCGCTTCACGATGGAGAACGGCGTCATCGACCCGGCGAGCGAGGAGCTGATCATCGAGGTGCCCGCGCGGCGCCTGCCCGACGAGCCCGGCCACACCGGCGGCGGCCTCGACTTCGACGCCCAGGGCAACCTGTACCTCGGCGTCGGCGACGACGTGAACCCGCACTCGGAGCCCTCGGGCGGCTACGCACCGCTCTCGACCCGTCCCGGCACGTTCCACGACGCCCGCGAGACCTCGGCGAACACGAACGACCTCCGCGGCAAGCTGCTGCGCATCACGCCGAAGGCCGACGGCCCCGGCTACACGATTCCCGAGGGCAACCTCTTCCCCGAGGCCGACGACACCGACGACAAGACGCTGCCCGAGATCTACGCGATGGGATTCCGGAACCCGTTCCGCTTCTCGATCGACCAGTCGACCGGTGCGATCAGCCTCGCCGACTACTCCCCCGACAACAGCAGCGACGCGCCCGCCACGCGCGGCCCCGCCGGCATCGCGGAGTGGAACTACATCACGAGCCCCGGCAACTACGGCTGGCCGCTCTGCATGGGCCAGAACGAGCCGTTCCGCGACGTCGACTACACGACGAACCCCGTCACGGTCGGCGACTACTTCGACTGCGGCGCTCCGATCAACGACTCGCCCCGCAACACGGGTCTGACCGAGCTCCCCGCCGCGCGCGGCGCCGACCTCGCGTACGGCTACAAGCGCTCCTCGGTGCCCGGCATCATCCCGCAGGGCGGCGGCCTCGCCCCCATGGGCGGCCCGGTGTACGAGTACGACCCCGAGCTCGTGAGCGACACGAAGTTCCCGGCGTCGTACGACGGCAAGCCCTTCTTCTACGAGTGGGCGCGCAACAAGATGTACTCCATCCAGCTCGCAGGCGGCGACGCGACCCCCGGCGACCAGATCGAGAAGGTGAACGCGTTCCTCCCGCAGGAGCAGTTCCTCGCCCCGATCGACTCGCGCTTCGGCCCCGACGGCTCGCTCTACGTGCTCGACTGGGGCGGCGGCTTCGGCCGTGACAACCCGAACTCGGGGCTCCACCGCATCGACTACATCCAGGGCTCCCGTTCGCCGATCGCGAAGATCTCGACCGACCGCGACTCGGGTCAGGCGCCGCTCGCGGTGGCCTTCGACGGCTCGGGCTCGAGCGACCCCGAGAACGCCGCGCTCCAGTTCGCCTGGGACTTCGACGGCGACGGTACGACCGACGCGACGACCCCGCAGGCGAGCCACAGCTACGCCGCCGACGGCGTCTACGACGCCCGTCTGACGGTCACCGACCCCGATGGCAAGACCGGCACGACCACCGCGCCGATCACCGTCGGCAACACCCGCCCGCAAGTCGGCATCTCGCTGCCGCCCGATGGCGCGTTCTTCGACTTCGGCGACGACCTCAGCTGGGCCTCCCAGGTGAGCGACCCCGAGGACGGCACGGTCGACGGCTCGGAGGTCATCATCCAGCCGGCGCTCGGCCACGACGACCACGCGCACCCGCTCACCCCGCTCTCGGGTCTCACCGGCACCACGCCGACGAGCCTCGGCGGCCACGCCCCCGATGAGGACATCTTCTTCGCGATCGACGCCCGGTACACCGACCACGGCGGCGAGGGCGGGGTCAACCCGCTCACGGGCTCGGCGACGACGCTCGTGTTCCCGAAGGTGAAGCAGGCCGAGTTCTTCGACGGCTCCTCGCCGGGCGTCTCGGTCGTCGCGAGCCGCGACGTCGGCGGCGCCGAGGGCGACCGCATGGTCGTCGCCCGCGACGGCGACTGGGTGACCTACGACCCGGTGAGCTTCCACCGCATCGAGCGTCTCGCGTTGCGGGTCTCCGCGGTCGCCGCGGGCACGGGCATCGAGCTGCGTCAGGGCGCCGTCGACGGCGAGCTCCTCGCGACCGCAGCGGTTCCGGCCACCGGTTCGACCCGCTTCGCGGACGTCACGCTCGACGTGAGCTCGTTCTCGGGCGACTCGATGAACCTCTTCCTCGTCTTCAGGGGCGGAGAGGTGAAGCTCAACTTCCTCGAGGCGATCGGCCGTGGCTCGTCCCCGACCGCGGCCCCCGAGGTCGCGATCACCTCGCCCGAGCCGGGCATCCAGCTCGAGCCCGGCCAGGACGTCACGGTCGAAGCCGCGGCGAGCGACGAGTTCAACACGGACGGTTCGGTCGAGGCGGTCGAGTTCTTCGTCGACGGGGAGTCGATCGGCACCGACGACAGTTCGCCGTACACGGCCGAGTGGGCGTCGCCCGAGGAGGGGCTCTACGAGCTCACCGCGGCCGCGACGAACGCGGCGGGCAAGTCGAAGACCTCGCGCGTCGTGCTCTCGCAGGTCGGCGAACTGTTCGGCGATCTCGTGCCCTTCACGAACGCGGACGGCCTCTTCGAACGCATCGGCGCGGGCAAGTTCCGCGTCACCGGCGCCGGCGACAACACCTGGCAGGGCACCGACGAATACTCGACGCTGTACGCTCCGGCGGGCGGCGACGAGGACTGGGAGGCCGTCGTCAAGGTCGACGCGCAGCAGAACACGAACGGTTCGGCCAAGGCCGGCATCATCGTGCGCAACGACCTCACGCAGCCCGGCAGCTCGCCGGGATACGCGATGGTCGGCATCCGCCCGAGCAACGGCGTCGAGTTCCTCGCCGACCTCGACGGCAACGGCCAGCTCGACACCTCGGTCGCGGGCGGCACGACGAGCTACCCCGTGTGGGTGAAGCTCAAGCGCTCGGGCACCGACTACACGGCCTACTTCTCGAAGAACGGCACGAGCTGGACCCAGGTGGGCGGTGCGGTGACTCTCGCGGACGCCGCGAGCACGCAGGACGTCGGCATGTTCATGGTCGCGCACTCGGGTTCGGCGGGCGTCGTCGACTTCTCGGAGTTCGCGATCGACACGGAGCCCCAGGGCCCCGAGCCCGAGCAGCCGCTCGAGCCGCTCATGTGCACGGGCGCGCCGTTCTCCGACGAGTTCGACGCCCCGGCGCTCGCACCGTCGTGGACGGTGCGCTCGGGCGCGGTGCCGGTCACGCAGTCGGGTGGTGCGGTGACGCTCCCGGTGACGGCGGGCGACATCAACGAGGCGTCGACCGGTCCGGTCAGCTTCATCGGCAAGCCCACCCCCGCCGGGGCGTGGGAGGCGACGACGAAGATCGACCTCGCGCACACCTCGCACTGGCAGTGGGCGGGCCTCGTGCTCCACGGCAGCGACGACGAGTACAACAAGCTCGCCTTCGTGCGCAGCCAGAACGGCGGCCGGTTCATCGAGTTCCAGAGCGAGACGGCGGGTTCGCGCTCGACGGCTGCGTCGCCGACGCTCCCGGCCGACTTCCCGAGCACGGTCCACCTGAAGCTGACGAGCGACGGCAGCGTGCTGAAGGGCGCGTACTCGGCCGACGGCCAGAGCTGGACGGCGCTGGCCGGCCAGTTGCAGCAGAAGCCGAACGCACGCCTCGGCGTGATGGCCGCAGGCGACCTCGGCTCCACGCCGACGGTCGCGAAGGTCGACTGGCTGCGGGTCACGCCCGACGCAGACACGCGCACCACGGTGACGCCGAGCGACGCGTTCGACGGCACGGCGCTCGACGGCTGCCGCTGGGCGCAAAGCGTGCGCTACGACTCGAACCACCTCGAGGTGGCCGACGGCCACCTCGCGATCGAGACGCAGCCGGGCGACATCAACGGGTCGAACCCCGTGTCGCCGCGCAACTTCATCCTCACCGAGGCGCCCGAGGGCGACTGGGTGGCGTCGACGAAGCTGAAGGCGCCGCTGAAGCACCGCTGGCAGCTGGCCGGGCTCATGATGTGGGCCGATGACGACAACTACGTCAAGGCCGACATCGTCGCGTACAACAACCCGGGCACCGCGCTCGACCTCCGGGCCGAGCTCGCCGGCGAGAAGGACGCGGCGGGCATCGGCAATCGCAACCTCGACATCGCCGACTCGAGCGAGAGCGGGTACTGGTACCTGCGCGTGACGAAGTCGGGGTCGAGCTACTCGGCCGAGGTGAGCGACGGCGGCGTCAACTGGACGTCGATCGGCCAGCCGATCACGTTCGACCGCCCGCTGCGGGGCATCGGCCTCATGGCCATCGGCCCGCAGCAGGAGGAGTCGACGGTCGTCGAGTTCGACTCGTTCGACCTCGAGGTGCCGCAGGTGGACGTCACGGCGCCCTCGACCGAGCTCGCCTGGAACCCGGCCGAGCCCGACGGCGCCGAGGGGTGGTACACGGCCGCTCCGAGCTTCTCGCTCGAGGCGGGCGACGGCGACGGAACCGGTGTGGCCTCGACCGAGTACGCGATCGGCGACGGCGTGTGGACCGCGTACACCGAGCCGGTCGAGGTGACCGGCGAGGGCGAGATCGCGGTGCGCTACCGCTCGACCGACGCAGCCGGCAACGTCGAGGAGGAGCGTTCGGCGAGCGCCAGGCTCGACACCGTCGCCCCGGTCACCACGGCCACGGTCGAGGAGATCGTCCGCGGTGCGGTCTTCACCCTCACGGGCGTCGACGACACCTCGGGCGTCGCCGGCACCGAGGTCCGCGTCGACGGCGGCGACTGGGTCGCCTACGACGCGCCGGTCACCGTGACCGGAGCGGGCGAGCACACGGTCGAGTTCCGCTCGACCGACGTCGCGGGCAACGCCGAGGAGGCGCAGACCGCCGAGATCACGATCGACGAGCCGCTGCCCGTCGAGGTGGGGGTCACGGCGAGCGCGGCGCCCCAGTGCGTCGCCGGCACCGCGCAGCTCGCGGTGTACGCCGCCAACACCGGCAACATGGCGTCCGACGTCGTCATCACGACGCCGTGGGGCACCCACGAGATCGCCGACGTCGCCGCGGGCTCGGCCGTGTACCACCTGTTCGACACGGGCACGGCGAAGCTCAAGAAGGGCAGCGTCACGGTCGCGGTCCGCCACCACGACGGCGAGCGCGAGTACCTGAAGGAGGTCAAGGTCGCCCACGCGAAGATGACCTGCAAGTAGCGGTCGGCAGACGATGCCCCGGCGCCCTCGGGCTCCGGGGCATCGTCGTACGCGGGGCGCTTGCGGGCGTCCAGACGCCCCGGCCTGCACCCGGCGGCTACGGCTTCCGCACTCCGAGGCGCGGCAGGCGCGGCACCTCGACGGCGGCACCTGCCCCCTCCGGCACGATCTCGACCTGGGCGGCGGCCACGTCGATGCCGTGACTCAGCACGATGAGCGGCAGCTCGGCGGGCACGGCGCGCTTCACCACGGCGAGCGCGATCGGCCCGAGCTCGTGATGCATGGCGCTCGACGTGATGCGGCCGACGACCTTGCGCTCGGGCGCCTCGCCCGCTGCCGGCTCGGGACGCACCTTCTCGCCGACGACCTCGTCTCCGGGGGCGGGCAGCACGGTGTCGCTGCCGTCGAGGTGCAGCAGCACGAGCCGCCGCGGCGGACGGCCGAGGTTCAGCACCTTCGCCACCGTCTCCTGGCCCTTGTAGCAGCCCTTGCCGAGGTCGACGGCGCTGCGCAGCCAGTCGAGCTCGTGCGGGATCGTCTTCTCGTCGACCTCGCTCGCGAGGCGCGGACGCCAGGCGGCGATGCGCAGCGCGTCGAGCGCGAGCGACCCGGCGACGGCGACGCGCCCGGCCGCGACCGCGTCGGCGGCGTCGGCGAGCGCCGAGCGCGGCACGATGCGCTCGACGAGATGCCAGTCGGATGCCGGGTGGCCGGCCTGGTCGGCGTACTGGTGTCCGCCGGGCCGGGGCGCGGCCCACGGGTCGACCCAGTCGAGCGCGACCCCTGCGGGGGCGAACGCGGCGACGGCGGCATCGAGCGCCGCCAGCGACATCGCCGCGAGCACGGCCGTCTCGGCGCTGCGATCGGCGACCTCGACGCGGAGCATGAATCGCATGCGGTCGAGCCAGGCCGCGAGCGGCGCGGCCTCGTCGCCCTCGACGACGAGCCAGGCGGTCTCGCCGTCGTCGACGGCGTGCACGGCGTGCTCGATGTGCCCGGCGGCGTCGAGGAGCAGCCCCTCGATGCCCTCGCCCGGCGCGAGGCGGTCGAACGACTGGCTCGCCATCGAGTGCAGCCAGCTCAGCCGGTCGGGGCCGGTCACCGTCACGACGCCGCGGTCGGAGAGGTCGACGATCGACTCGCCGCGCTCGAGGCGGCGCTGCTCGACCATGGGGTTGCCGTAGTGGCCGGCGACGGTCGGCGACGACTCCGAAGGAACGGCTCCGGCGAGCGCGAGCAGCGGCGATGCGGTCATCAGTCGACCTTGCCGAGGCGCGCCGAGGCGTGCGTGCGCAGATCTTGACCGAGGGCGGCGATGTCCCACGCCCAGAGCAGGTGCCCTTCGACGAGCCCGTAGAGGCGGGTGGCCGCCGAGTACGGCTTCGCGCCGGCAGCGCGCATCACGGCGTCGGTCGCGAGATCGATGCGGGGGCCCTTCACCTGGCCGAGGTAGAGCTCGCTGACGCCCCCGGGGTGCACGATCGACACCTCGAGGTCGAACCCGCCGTCGGAGTTGCGCAGTGCTTCGACCGAGTCGGCGTCGGGGAATCGCGACTCGCCCACTGCGGGCAGCAGCGCCGGCCCGGGGTCGCCCTCGCCCTGCGAGCGGGCAAGACGCCAATAACCGGTCTCGGTCGCGAGCGGCGTGGGGTCTCCGCCTTCTTCGGCGGAGAAGAGCCAGGTGTACGAGGTGTAGTTCAGGTGGGGCAGCCCGTCGTGGCTGAAACTCACCCGCTGCCCGAACTCGTGCGTGACCGATTCGTCGCCCACCGCGTAGTCGATCACCCCCGAGCCCTCCCAGACTCCGAGGAGCCAGGAGAGCGGGACGAGCTCGGCCGGGAGGTCGACGGGCAGCTCGATCATCGCCACGCCTTCACCAGCGCCTAGCGCTGACCCTTGAAGAGCTTGTAGACGACGACCCCGCTGACCCACGCGATCGCGAGGCTCGCGAGGCCGAGCAGGCCGATGAAGAGGAGTTCGAGGGCGAGCAGCTCAGACATACTGCGAGTCTATCCGCTGGCCGCGCGGCTCGGGCCCGCCTCAGCCCGCCGCGAGCGGCGCGAGCAGCAGAGCGGCGAGCGCGACCACGACGACGGCCCCGCCGATCGACGCCGAGACCCGTCCGACGAAGCCCTCCGGTCGCCGGGTGGCCAGCTGCACCACGAGCGTGCCGATCACCGTGGCGGCGAGCACGACGCCGAGCGCTCCGTAGAGCCCGAGCCACGAGTCATCCCCGAACCAGCTGCTCTGGCCCGACAGGGCGAGGCCGCCGACGATCGCGGACCCCGCGACCGCGACCGCCCAGATGAGCACGACGCTCGCCCACCCGAAGCGCGTCTCGGACTGCTCGACCATGTCTCCCCGTTCGTGTCGCAGGACGGCGCCGGCCGTCCCGTAGTATTGACCGCACCTTACTACTGGAGGGTGTGGCGTGGCGCAGCTGCTGATCTTGACGCCGACGGCCAACGACGACGTTCTCCCGGCGCTCGCACTGCTGACCCATCGGGTCAGGGTGATCCCCGCGTCGCCCGAGCAACTCGTGCGGGCTCCCGACGCCGACCTCGTGCTGCTCGACGCGCGCACCAATCTCGCCGGCGCGAAGGCCCTCTCCCAGATTCTGAAGACGACGGGGCTCTCCGCCCCGCTCGTGCTCGTCGTCACCGAGGGAGGCCTCGCCGCGGTCACGCCCGACTGGGGTGTCGACGATGTCGTGCTCGAGGGCGCAGGCCCCGCCGAGATCGACGCCCGGATCCGTCTCGCGATCGGGCGGGCGCAGACCTCGCAGCCGAGCGAGCGCATCCAGACCTCGGGGGTGGTGATCGACGAGGCGAGCTACTCGGCCAAGGTCCACGGCAAGCCGCTCGACCTCACTTACAAGGAGTTCGAGCTGCTGCGCTTCCTGGCGGCGCATCCCTCGCGCGTGTTCACCCGCGAGCAGCTGCTGAGCGAGGTGTGGGGGTACGACTACTTCGGCGGCACCCGCACGGTCGACGTGCACGTGCGGCGGCTCCGCGCGAAGCTCGGCGACCTCGAGTCGCTCATCGGCACCGTGCGCAACGTCGGCTACCGCTTCAACGTCCACGAGGACGAAGAGGGCACGGGCGCAGCCCCCGTCACCGCCCGTTGACCGGCACCGCCTACGTCACCGCCCGTTAACCCGGCCCTCATCGGTGCGTTTCGGGGCGCGTGCCATGATGAGGGGATGAGCCCCGACAGCATCCTCGAGGACGACCGCACCTCCGACCGGACGGCGAGCGATTTCGACGACGACTTCGAACCCTTCGACATCGAAGGCGCCCCCGAGCTGCCGGCCGAACGCTACCTCGACCGCGAGCTCAGCTGGCTCGCGTTCAACCAGCGAGTGCTCGAACTCGCCGAGGACGAGACCGTCCCGGTGCTCGAGCGCGCCAACTTCCTCGCGATCTTCGCGTCGAACCTCGACGAGTTCTTCATGGTGCGGGTCGCGGGCCTCAAGCGCCGCATCGTCACGGGCCTCGCGGTGCCGACGAACATCGGCCGGGCCCCGGCCGACGTACTGAGCGACATCTCGAAGAAGGCGCACGAGCTGCAGGAGCGCCACGCGGCCGCGTATCAGACCCTCGTGAAGCCCGCCCTCGCCGAGGCCGGCATCCGCATCGCCACGTGGGCCGAGCTCGGCGACGACGAGCGCTCCCACCTGCACGACGTCTTCTCGAAGCAGATCTTCCCGGTGCTCATGCCCCTCGCGGTCGACCCGGCGCACCCCTTCCCGTACATCTCGGGCCTCTCGCTGAACCTCTCGGTGCGCGTGCGCAACAGCCGCACCGGCCGCCAGGAGTTCGCGCGCGTGAAGGTGCCGCAGATGCTGCCTCGCTTCGTTCGCGTGGACCCCGGCGAGTCGATCGAGAGTGCCAGGTACCTCACCCTCGAGGAGCTCATCGCGAACCACCTCGGCGACCTCTTCCCCGGCATGGAGATCGTGGAGCACCATGTGTTCCGCGTGACCCGCAACGAGGACGTCGAGATCGAGGAGGACGAGACCGAGAACCTCATCAAGGCGCTCGAGAAGGAGCTGCTGCGGCGGCGGTTCGGCCCGCCGATCCGCCTCGAGGTCACCGACGACATGGACGAGGTGACGCTCGGTCTCCTCGTCCGCGAACTGGATGTCACGGACCAGGAGGTCTACCGTCTGCCCGCGCCGCTCGACCTCGGCGGCCTCTTCGACCTGTCGCGCCTCGACCGGCCCGAGCTGCACTACCCGACGCACGTGCCGACGACGGCCGTGCAACTGCAGCCGACCGAGTCGAACCTGCGGGCCGACGTCTTCAAGGCGGTGTCCCGGCAGGACGTGCTGCTGCACCACCCGTACGAGTCGTTCGCGACGAGCGTGCAGGCGTTCCTCGAGCAGGCGGCGGCCGACCCCGACGTCCTGGCCATCAAGCAGACGCTGTACCGAACCTCGGGCGACAGCCCCATCGTCGAGGCGCTCATCGACGCGGCCGAATCGGGCAAGCAGGTGCTCGCCCTCGTCGAGATCAAGGCCCGCTTCGACGAGCAGGCGAACATCACGTGGGCGCGCAAGCTCGAGAAGGCGGGCGTCCACGTCGTCTACGGTCTGGTCGGGCTGAAGACGCACTGCAAGCTCGCGCTCGTGATCCGCCAGGAGAAGGGCGTGCTGCGCCACTACAGCCACATCGGCACGGGCAACTACAACCCGAAGACGAGTCGCATCTACGAGGACCTCGGGCTCCTCACCGCCGACGACCAGGTCGGCAAAGATCTGACCCGCCTCTTCAACGAGCTGTCGGGCTACGCGATCGAGAAGAAGTTCAAGCGGCTGCTCGTGGCCCCCCTCCACCTCCGCAAGGGGCTCCTGAAGCTCATCGCGACCGAGATCCGCAACGCCGAGGAGGGCAGGCCCAGCGGCATCCGCATCAAGGTGAACTCGATGGTCGACGAGGCCATCATCGACGCCCTCTACCGCGCCTCGAACGCGGGGGTGCCCGTCGAGGTGTGGGTGCGCGGCATCTGCAGCCTGCGGCCCGGCCTGCCCGGGCTCAGCGAGAACATCCGGGTGCGCTCGATCCTCGGGCGCTACCTCGAGCACTCGCGCCTGTTCTGCTTCGAGAACGACGGCGACCCGCAGATCTTCATCGGCTCGGCCGACATGATGCACCGCAACCTCGACCGTCGCGTCGAGGCGCTCGTGCGCCTCACCGACCCGCAGCATCTCGCCGAGGTGCAGGGGCTCTTCGACCAGGCGATGGACGAGTCGACGAGCTCGTGGCACCTCGACGGCGAGGGCGTGTGGACCCGTCACTCGACCGACGGCTCGGGGCAGCCGCTCCCGGATCTGCAGAACCGGCTCATGGCCGAGGTCGCCAGGCGAACGAGATCGGCCGTGCGCCCGCGATCGGGGCAACGCCGGTGACGACGGCCGTCTACGCCGCCGGCGCCGTGTGCTGGCGCCACATCGACGGCAAGCTGCACGTGCTCGTGATCCACCGCACGGTCTACGGCGACGTCACGATCCCGAAGGGCAAGGTCGACCCCGGCGAGTCGCTGCCGCAGACCGCGGTCCGCGAGATCGCCGAGGAGACGGGGCTCGAGGTCGCGCTCGGCGTGCCGCTCGGCATCTCGCGCTACCCGCTGCCGAGCGGGCGCGAGAAGATCGTGCACTACTGGGCGGCCGAGGTCAGCGACAAGGCCGTGCAACGCTCGACGTTCAAGCCGAACGCCGAGGTCGCGGCGCTCGAGTGGGTGACGCCGAAGCGCGCCCGCGGGTACCTCAGCTACCAGCCCGACGTCGAGATCCTCGACAACTTCATGCAACTCGTCGAGCAGGGGGTCACGCGGACCTTCAGCGTCACCGTGCTCCGTCACGGCAAGGCCGTCGGCCGCAGCGGGTTCGACGGGCCGGATGCCTCGCGGCCGCTCTCGGCCCGCGGCGTCGACCAGGCGGCGGGGCTCGTCGGCACGCTCACGGCGTGGGGGCCGAGACGCATCGTGTCGAGCCCCGCGGTGCGCTGCATCACGACCGTGACGCCGCTCGCCGCCGCGACCGGGATCGAGATCAAGCGCGACGCCGGCATCAGCGAGGACGCGTGGCGGGCGGGCGACGGCGAGGTGCGACGGGTCGTCGGCAAGCGCGTGCGCTCGGGCCGGTCGGCCGTGATCTGCAGCCACGGACCGCTGCTGCCCGACCTCCTCACGGAGCTGGCGCTCGCGACGGCGACCCCGCTCGGCACCTACGTCGGCGACGCCGCCGAACTCGAGCCCGGCGCGTTCAGCGTCGTGCATCTCTCGGCGACGAACCAGGGTTCGGGCATCATCTCGATCGAGACGCACCCGCCGCGCGCCTGAGCGTGCTGCTGCTTCCGCAGGAGATCTGCGCTGAGATGCCCTGACAGGGCGGGATGGGGCCCAATTTCCTGCGGAAGCCGCATCAGGCAGGAGGTGTTCACCTCCCGTTTACCGAGGTGGCGGATGCTCGTAAGGCGCGCTCGTTAGCGTCGCAGGCGGGCCGGCACCGGCCCACAACTCCTGCAATCGATCCCCGGAAGGGAAATCACGTGAACCTCAAGCGTTTCGGCGTGCCCGCAGCCATCGCCGTCACCGCGGCGCTCGCGCTCAGCTCCTGCGCCTCGAACGAGGGCGGCGCCGCCGCTCCCGAGGAGTCGGCCTCGACCCTCGCCGGCAACCTCGTCGGCGCAGGCGCCTCGTCGCAGGACGCGGCCCAGCAGTCGTGGATCGCCGGATTCCAGACCGCGAACCCCGACGTCACGATCGACTACGACCCCTCGGGTTCGGGTGCGGGCCGCGAGACCTTCCTCTCGGGCGCGAGCGACTTCGCCGGTTCCGACCGTGCGTTCAAGGACGAGGAGCTCGCCGCGGGCGGCTTCCAGAAGTGCGCCCCCGACTCGACGATCGTCGAGCTCCCCCTGTACATCTCGCCGATCGCGGTCATCTTCAACCTCGAGGGCGTCGACTCGCTCGACCTCGACGCGGCGACCGTCGCCGGCATCTTCGCGGGCAAGATCACGAAGTGGAACGACCCGGCGATCGCCGCGACGAACCCCGACGCGACGCTCCCCGACCTCGCCATCACCCCCGTGCACCGTTCGGACGACTCGGGCACCACCGAGAACTTCACCGAGTACCTCGGTGCGGCTGCGGCCGACGTGTGGACCTGGGAGGCCGACGGCGTGTGGCCGTTCGAGGGCGGCGAAGCCGCACAGGGCACCTCGGGCCTCGTCGACGCCGTGACCAACGGCAACGGCACCATCGGCTACGCGGATGCCTCGCGCGCCGGTGACCTCGGCACCGTGGCGATCAAGGTCGGCGACGAGTTCGTGCCGTACTCGCCCGAGGCCGCCGCCGCCATCGTCGACGCCTCGCCGTTCGCCGAGGGCCGTGCCGAGGGCGACCTCGCGATCGAGATCGACCGCACCTCGGAGGAGGCCGGCGTCTACCCGATCGTCCTCGTCAGCTACCTCATCGCCTGCGGCGAGTACGCCGAGTCCGACAACGTCGAGCTCGTGAAGTCCTACCTCTCCTACCTCGCGAGCCCCGAGGGCCAGGAGACGGCTGCGACCGACGCCGGCTCGGCGCCGATCTCGGACACGCTCCGCGAGAAGGTGACCGCTGCGATCGACTCGATCAAGTAGTAGCTTCGTGCCCGACCCCCGAGTTCCGCGAGGAGCGACGGGGTCGGGCACGGCCGCGTCCTCCGGTTCGTCCGGCGGCGCACCCCAGAACCGCAACCCGACCCCCGAGGATCGCACCAGATGACCTCCGCACCAGCCCCGATCAAGGCGAAGCTCCGCGTCGGCGACCTCGTCTTCTCCCGTTCGGCGGTCTTCGCCGGCTCGATGATCCTCGTGACGCTCGCCGCCGTCGCGCTCTTCCTGATCGTCCAGTCCATCCCCGCGCTCTCCGCCACGAAGGAAGACGCCTCGATCCTCGAGACGAACTTCTGGGAGTACGTCGGCCCGCTCGTCTTCGGCACCGTCTGGGCCGCGGCGCTCGCCCTCCTCATCGCGCTGCCGATCTCGATCGGCATCGCGCTGTTCATCTCGCACTACGCGCCGCGCCGGCTCGCCTCCGTGCTCGGCTACGTCGTCGACCTGCTCGCCGCCGTGCCCTCGGTCGTCTTCGGCCTCTGGGGCATCGGCGTGCTCGCGCCGGCCGTCGTGCCGGTCTACACCTGGCTCAACGAGAACCTCGGGTGGATCCCGCTGTTCAGCGGCACCGTCTCGGCCACCGGCCGAACCATCCTCACCGCCGCGCTCGTGCTCGCCGTCATGGTCCTGCCGATCATGACCGCGATCTGCCGCGAGGTGTTCCTGCAGACCCCCGTCCTCCACGAGGAGGCGGCGCTCGCGCTCGGCGCGACCCGCTGGGAGATGATCCGCGTCGCCGTGCTGCCGTTCGGCCGCTCGGGCATCATCTCGGCCTCGGTGCTCGGCCTCGGTCGCGCACTCGGCGAGACGATGGCCGTCGCGATGGTGCTCTCGGCCGCGCACGTCGTGACGTTCGATCTGCTGACCTCGGTCAACCCCACCACCATTGCCGCGAACATCGCGCTGAGCTTCCCCGAGGCCTATGCCCTCAACGTGAACGTGCTCATCGCGACCGGCCTCATCCTCTTCGTCGTGACCTTCGCGGTCAACGCCTTCGCGCGCTGGATCATCAGTCGCCGCAAGGAATTCTCGGGAGCGAACTGATGACCTTGCAGACCATGAACCCCGCGCCCGAGACGGGCACCCCGATCGCGAACTCGCTCACCGCGGGCCGCCTCCCCACCTCCGCCCCCTGGGTGATCCTCGGCACCGCGATCGCGGTCTCGGCCTCCGTCTTCGGCGTCGTCGCGGTCGGCGCGGGTTCGGGCTTCGACTGGGGCGGGGCGCTCGTCGTCGGCGCCATCCTCTACATCCCCGCGATCTGGCTCTTCTCGCGCCTCGTCGAAGGCGCCCGCCGCGCGACCGACCGTCTCGTGACGGCGCTCGTGACGGGGGCGTTCCTCCTCGCGATGATCCCCCTCGTCTCACTCTCGATCACCGTCGTGACCTTCGGCCTCGCCCGCTTCGACGCCGACTTCTTCTCGATGTCGATGCGCAACGTCACCGGTGAGGGCGGCGGCGCGCTGCACGCGATCATCGGCACGCTGCTCATGACGGGCGCCGCGGCGATCATCTCGATCCCGATCGGCCTGATGACCTCGATCTACCTCGTCGAGTACGGCCGCGGCAAGCTCGCACGCGGGGTGACCTTCCTCGTCGACGTCATGACGGGCATCCCGTCGATCGTCGCCGGCCTGTTCGCGTACTCGCTCTTCGCGATCTTCTGGGGTCCGGGCACCCGCACCGGCATCGCCGGCGCCGTCGCGCTCGCGCTCCTCATGATCCCGGTCGTGGTCCGATCGAGCGAGGAGATGCTGCGGCTCGTGCCGAACGAGCTCCGCGAGGCGGCCTACGCGCTCGGCGTGCCGAAGTGGCTCACGATCGTGAAGGTCGTGCTGCCCACCTCGATCGCGGGCATCACGACCGGCATCATGCTCTCCATCGCCCGGGTCATCGGCGAGACGGCCCCGCTCCTCATCGCCGCGGGCTTCACCGCGAGCATGAACTACAACCTCTTCGACGGACGCATGCAGTCGCTGCCGGTGTTCGTCTACACCCAGTACGCGAACCAGGGCAACCCGGCCGAGGCGTTCCTCGACCGAGCCTGGGCCGCCGCCCTCACCCTCATCCTCATCGTCATGGCACTGAACCTCATCGCGAGGCTCGTCGCCCGTCTGTTCGCGCCGAAGCTCGGCCGCTGAGCCCTCGACCGAAAGCAAGAAGGAAACCCGTGTCCAAGCGCATCGAAGTCCGCGACCTCAACGTCTACTACAGCAAGTTCCTCGCGGTGGAGGGTGTCACCCTCGAGATCGAACCCCGCAGCGTCACCGCGTTCATCGGGCCGTCGGGTTGCGGCAAGTCGACGTTCCTCCGCACCCTCAACCGCATGCACGAGGTCATCCCCGGTGCGCGCGTCGAGGGCGAGGTGCTCATCGACGGCAACAACCTGTACGACCCCGCGGTCGACCCGGTGCTCGTGCGCCGCCAGGTCGGCATGGTGTTCCAGCGGCCGAACCCGTTCCCGACGATGTCGATCAAGGAGAACGTGCTCGCGGGCGTAAAGCTCAACAACAAGCGCATCTCGAAGTCCGACGCCGACGAGCTCGTCGAGCGGTCGCTGCAGGGTGCGAACCTCTGGAACGAGGTGAAGGACCGGCTCGACCGCCCCGGTTCGGGTCTCTCGGGCGGCCAGCAGCAGCGCCTCTGCATCGCCCGCGCGATCGCGGTCTCCCCCGAGGTCATCCTCATGGACGAGCCGTGCTCGGCGCTCGACCCGATCTCGACCCTCGCGATCGAGGACCTCATCGAGGAGCTCAAGCAGCAGTACACGATCGTGATCGTGACGCACAACATGCAGCAGGCCTCGCGCGTGAGCGACAAGACGGCGTTCTTCAACATCGCGGGCACCGGCAGGCCCGGCAAGCTCATCGAGTACGCCGACACGACGACGATCTTCTCGAACCCCTCGGTCCAGGCGACCGAGGACTACGTCTCGGGCCGCTTCGGTTGATCGGCCTCGTGCGCGTCGCGCACGGCGCCTCGCGCGCGCATGACGGATGCCCCGGAGCGAGTCTCGCTCCGGGGCATCCGTGTTCTCAGGATCGGGTCAGCAGGCCTTCACGAGCTCCCAGGGGCCCCATTGCTCGGCGCCCGGGGTGTTGCCCTGCGTCCACCACTTGGCCGTGTACTCGCTGCCGGAGTGGCTCACGGTCGCCCCGCCCGAGTAGGCGGTCGTCGCGTTCCACGCGGCGGCGCTGCAGCCCGTCGGGTCGGTCGGGTCCGTCGGGTCCGTCGGGTCGGTCGGGTCGGTCGTGCACGGCCCGACGAGGCCCCAGACGTCGTTGGTGCCCGGGGTGTTGCCCTGCGTCCACCACTTCGCCGTGTACTCCTTGCCGTTGTACGACACCTTCTGGCCGCCCGTGTAGACGGCGGTCGCGCTCCACGCCGCCGCGGTGCAGCCGGTCGGGTCGGTCGGGTCGGTCGGGTCGGTCGGGTCGGTCGGGTCGGTCGGGTCGGTCGGGTCCGTCGGACCGGTCGGGTCGGTCGCCGGGCCCGTCGCCGAGGCGCGGAGCTTGTCGGCGAGGGTGCCGACCAGCTGGCCGCTGCGGTCGCCGTCGAGCTCCCACCACATGCCGCCGCCGAGGCCGAGCTCGGCGATGTACTGGCCCTTGCGGGTCGTCGACTGCGCGTTGTCGTAGCTCCACCACTGGTTGCCGTCGTAGCGCCATGCGGCTCCGATGGCCGGGTCGTAGTGGTCGGTGCCGAGGGTCTTCAGCTTGTCGTAGTCCTCGTTGCCCTTCTCCCAGGTGCCGGGGGCCGCCGCCGTCGCGGGGCCCCAGGCGTTCGCCGAGGTCGCGCCCTGCCATCCGCGGCCGTAGGCGGCGAGCCCGATGCCGAGCTGCTTCGGCGAGATGCCGGTCTTCAGGTACTCCTTCACCGCCTTGTCGACACTGAACTTCTTCGTCGCCGGCCGGGTGTCGGCGGGGTCGTCGAAGAGGTTCGCCTGGTGGCCGGTGAGGCTCGGGTCCCACGCACCGTGCAGGTCGTAGCCCTGCACGTTGCCGTAGTCGAGGTACTGGAAGTTCTCAGGGTTGTTCCAGCCGCCCGCCGCGATGTCGGCGGGGTTCGCCGGGAGGAACGCGGAGAGCTGGTACGGGTGGCCGTTCTCCGCGCTCAGTGCGTCCATCTGCGTGCGGAACTCCTTCAGCAGCAGCGTGAAGTTCGCCTTGTCGTTCACCTCGTCGACGTGGTTGCCGACCTCGCCGTTCTGCGAGCCGGGCCACTCCCAGTCGATGTCGATGCCGTCGAAGACGCCGGCCGCCGCACCGGTGCCGCCTCGTCCGTCGATGACGGGCAGGTTGCCCCGCAGGTAGAGGTCGACGCAGCTCTTCACGAACTTCTTGCGCGAGGCGTCCGTGGCCGCGGCCTTCGAGAAGTTCTTCGACCAGGTCCAGCCGCCGAGCGAGATCATGACCTTGAGGTTCGGGTTCTTCGCCTTCAGCTGCTTCATCTGGTTGAACGAGCCGGCGAGCGGCTGGTCCCAGGTGTCGGCGGTGCCCGCGACCGAGTTCGCCGCGGTGTAGCCCATGCCGAAGTCGGCCCACGCGTCGCCCGCGCCGTCCGATCCGTTCGGCCCCGTGCCCTGGGCCTTGTTCGCGATGAAGCACGTCAGGTCCTGGTAGTGGATGTTGCCGAACGCGTAGTTGATGTGGGTGAGGTCGGCCGCGGCACCCGAGGTCTGCAGCTGCTTGGCCTTGAAGTCGCGGCCGTAGACGCCCCACTGGGCGAAGTAGCCGACGTTGCGGTAGCCGTTGACCGCGCTCGGCGACTGCTCGGCCGCGACGGCCGGCGCGGCGCCGACCGCGGCGAGGCCGGCGACCATCGCGCCGGTGGCGAGGGCGGCGAGCGCCTGGCGCACTCCGCGCCTCTGGGTTCTCTGAATCTTCATGGCGTCCTTCGGTGAAGGGGAACTGAACGGGCGCGTGCGCCCTTGGACACGCTCACGCTACGAAGGGAGGCCGCGGGCCGGCGTCCGCACGATCCACATGATCCGGGCGCCGCGTGCGGGTGTACGTAGGACTACGTACACCCGCATGCGGACGGGCGGAGGCTCCGTCGCCGGAACCCCCGCCCGTGGCATCCGCGTCGACCGCTCGTGGATGCCGTGGTGCCGCGCCCGGCTCAGCAGGCGACCGGCTGACCCCAGACGTCGTTCGTGCCGGGGGTGTTGCCCTGCGTCCACCACTTCGCCGTGTACTCCGAGCCGTTGTACGAGACCTGCTGGCCGCCGGTGTAGATCGCCGTGGCGCTCCAGGCCGCCGCATCGCACGTGCTCGTGCCGCCGCCCGATCCGGCCGTGGGTTCGACGACCGTCACGCCGCGCGGCAGGTCGTCGAGCGTCGCGAAGGTCTCCGAGCCGATCTTCACCCGCAGGTTCGAGATCTCCGTCATGGGCAGGCGCCACGAGAGCTTCGTGAAGACGCTGCCGCCGGCCGGGATTCCGCCGGAGGGCACCGTGATCGTGTACGTGTGGAAGTCGCCCTTCAGGCCCCCGACGTTCGATCCCGTGTGGTCGCTCGACACCTTGGTGATGCCCCAGCCGTTCTGCTCGCCCAGGGCGCCCGTGTCGCTCGTCGCGGTGTCGAAGGTGATCGTCGACCCCGCGGGGATCGCGGTCTTCGACCGGTTGGTGAAGGTCGCCTTCGGGTTGATCGGGTAGTTGCTGTCGCCGAGTGCGAAGTCGCCGAACGACACCTGCAGGTCGATCGCCTTCGTCGGCATCGCGACGTTCGCCTTCGCCGCGTCGTAGGGCTGGGATGCCGCGAAGCGGTCGTGCAGGATCGACACGAGCGTCGAACCCATCTCGTACTGGCCCTTCTGCGCGTTGTACCCGTAGTCGCCCGCGAGTTCCCAGATCATCGCGCCGCCGATGCCGTTCGCGGCGATGTAGTCGGCCTTCGCCGTGATCGCCTGGTCGGCGTCGCCGGACAGGAAGGTCCTCGTGGTCGAGTTCCACCACCACTCGGTCTTCGTCGTCTGGTCGAAGTGGTGCGTGTACGTGCCGTTGATCGACGTCGGCGCCCCGTAGGAGGCCGTGTAGTCGCCCACGACGCCCTTCTGCAGGTTGAGCACATGCCAGATCGGGTTCGCACCCGCACCGACCTCGGCCCCGGTCTTGTCGAGGTCGTGCCACAGGTTGTTGATGCCGACCGCGCCGTTGCCGCACTTCGAGGTGCCGCCGATCGTCGGCCCGGTGCCCGGGGGGCACTTCGTCTGGTCGGCGAGCGGCGCCTTGCCGTAGAGCCCGTCGGTGCCGCCCTGCACGCCGTCCCAGCCGCGCGTGTAGAACGGCAGGCCGACGTTGATGCGCCCGGGCGGCATCGCACCGCGGAAGTAGTGGTAGGCCCAGTCGGTGTTCAGGTAGCCGATGTTGCTGTAGGCGCCGTACACGCCGCCGGCTGCCAGTTCGGGGTCCTTGCCGTCGTCGAAGAGCGGGCCGTTGCCGCCGACGTAGTCGTTCCATGAGCCGTGCAGGTCGTAGCTCATGATGTTGACGTAGTCGAGGTACGGGGTCACCTGGTAGACCTCGGCGCCGCGCAGCAGCCAGCCCGAGGCGGGGGCGGCCACCGTGAGCAGGTAGTGCTTGCCGTCGGCCGCGCCGGCGCGGTCGAGCCGCTCGCGAAGGGTCTTCATGAGCGACTCGTAGCCGGCCCAGAGCTTCGCGCGGCGCGGCTCCGAGAATGCGAAGTCGTCGGGGCTGCCCGCCTTGCCGTTCGAGTTCGCGTACTCGTAGTCGATGTCGACGCCGTCGAAGCCGTAACTGCGGATGAACTGCACCGCGGAGTCCGCGAACGCGTCGATCTTCGCCTGCGAATCGGTGAGCGTGTAGAAGCCGCCGTCGGCCACCCGGTTGCCGTCGGCGTCGAAGTGGCCGCCGGTCTCGGCCCAGCCGCCGACCGAGACGAGCGCCTTGACGCCCGGGTTCTGCTTCTTGTACTTCGCGAGCAGGTTGAAGTGGCCCTGGTACGGCAGCGCCGGGTCCATCTCGGCACCGGCGACGCCCGGCCAGGTCATCTTCGTCGAGGCGTTGCCCGCGACATCCTGGTTGACCGAGACCCTGCCCTGTCCGTCGATGTGGGCGAAGGCGTAGTTGATGTGGCTGAGCTCCTTCCACGGGATGTCGCTCGCGAGGTAGCGCGGCTGGCCGTTCTGGCCCGTGCGCCAGTTCGTGAAGTAGCCGATGACCCGGTGCTCGAGGTCGTTCGGCAGCTTCTCGCGACCCTGCTCGTCGTAGATCGTGCAGTAGGGCACATCGACGCCGGGGGTCTGGTAGAGGCCGTCGGGGCGGCACTTCTCATCGGGGTTCGAGGTCCACGGGGTGCCGGGTTCGGGCGTCGGGGTGGGAGTGGGAGTGGGAGTGGGGGTGGGGGTGGGCGTCGGGGTCGGAGTGGGCGTCGGGGTCGGAGTCGGCGTCGGGGTGCCCGTGCCGCACGCGGCGCCCGCCTCCCATGGGCCCCACTCGCCGGTGCCCGGCTCGTTGTTCTGGGTCCACCACTTCGCGGTGTAGTTGATGCCGCCGTGCGAGGCGGCGGCGCCGCCCGTGTAGACGGCGGTCGAGTTCCACGCCGGGGCGCACGCCTCGGCGGCGCTCGCGACCGCGGCGGGGATGAGGCCTGCGATGAGCAGTCCGATCCCCGCGGCGGCGACGGCGGCCTTCGAGCCGCGCCCGAACTTCAGTGTTCGCATCTCGTTCCTGTCTGCCTGTGGTCCGCCCGCAGTCCACGGGCAGCCCGACGCTATCGACGGGACGCGGCGGCCGAATCCGCACATCCCCGCATACGCGGGACTACGTACGCTCGGCGAAGGACGGCTTACGAGGTGCGCGACGACGACAGGCCGCGCATGCGGTAGGCGAGCACCGCGAGCTCGACCCGCGAATGCACGTCGAGCTTCGTGAAGACCCGGCCGAGGTGCACCTCGACCGTGCGGACCGAGACGTAGAGCTGCGCTGCGGCGTCGCGATTGGATGCCCCGTCGACGACCAGCATCGCGACCTCGAGCTCTCGCTCGGTGAGCACGTCGGCCCACACGGCGCGGCATGCGACGAGCGGATCGTCGACATCGGCCCGCCCGGCGGCGGCGACCGGGGCCGCCGTGGTGGCCACGGATCGGGATGCGCCGGCGCCGGCGCCGGCCTCGGCCTCGGCTTCCGGGGCTCCGGGGCCGGGCGACATCGCCTCGCGGCCCGGAGCCGCCCCGCCGTTCGTCGTGGTCGTCGGCCGCTCCCGCGCGGGCGCAGCCGGGAGGCTCGTCGCTGCCGCGAGCACACCGCGTTCGCCCGCGACGACCGCGAGCCACGCCTTCGCACCCGACTCGCCGAAGAGGTGCTCGGCGGCCAGCAGGTGCCGCTGCGCGCGATCGAGGGCACCCGCCTCGCCGCAGGCCCTCGCGAGCATGAGCTCGGTGCGGGCTCGCTCGTAGTGCGAGCCGATGCCGCGGCTGGCCTCGAGCGCTGCGCGATAGTCGGCCTCGAATCGGTGCCGGTCGGTGCTGCGCATGCGCCGGCGGAGCTCGCTCGCGAGCCGCGAGTCGGGCGGGCGCCGCACCCCGGGCTCGGCTTCGGCTCCGCCGCCCACCGCGGGCTCCCGGCCTCGCCCCTCCCAGCCGGCGACCGTGTCGAGCCCCGGCACGTGCAGGCCGCACCCGACCGCCTGCTCGCGTTCGCCCGCGAGCGCGACGAGCGTCGCCGCCTCGGCGCGGGCGCCCCGCAGGTGGGCGGCGACCGCGCGGTCGATGAGCTCCTCGGCCCGGATCGAGACCGTCGACGGGGGTTGCGACGCCTCGACCGCGCGCGCGAACGCCCCGATCTCACCGCAGGTGATGACGTCGATCCGCCGTGCGAGCGTCGCTCCGAGACCGCCGAAGGGCAGCGCGATCGGCAGGTCGGTGGCAGCGCGAGCGAGCAGCTGCCCCGCGCGCCCGACCTCTCCAGACCAGAGCACGAGGAGCGCGGCGGCGACGGCCCGGGCGGCGCGCATGAGCGGCGCGCGCTCGTCGCGCGCGACGCGCGGGTCGCTCGAAGTATCGCGCAGCGCGCCCAGCCAACGCGCGGCCCGTTCGGGATCGCCCGCGAGCCCCGATTCGATCGCGCGCGCGATGGCGCCGGCTCCCGCGGTCGCGGTGCCGCTCGTCGTGCCGCTCGTCGTACCGGTCCCCTGCGTGGCGGCTTCGTCGCCCGCGCGCCCGACCCCGAACATCGCGCACCACGCGACGGCCGACCTGAGCGGCTCGTCGTCGAGGCCGTACCGGGCGGTGAGCCGCCCCGCCTCGGCGAGACGTCGTGCGGCGGCGGCGGGGGCACCGCGCTCGGCGAGCAGCCCGGCCGCGGTCGCCGAGGCGCGGGCGAGATCGAACCATCGCCGTGCGAGGCGAGCCGAGGCATCGGGGTCGCCCGCCGCTTCGTCGGCCGACGCGTCGCAGCCAGCCGCATCGATGCGATCGTCGAGCTCGCCGAGCGGCACGTCGCCCTCGAGTGCCGCCCGCACGATGAGGTAGTCGGCGAGCACCGAGGCGCGCTCGTCTTCGTCGCCGTGCTCGAGCACCTCGCCGAGCCAGCATCGGGCGTCGTCGACATGCCCACCGTGCAGCGCGGCACGACCGGCGATGCGCCACGCGTCGATCTCGGCGCGGCCAGCGGCGTGGCTCGCCGCCTCACGGGCGACCGCATGCGCCCATTCGGATTCGCCGGCCGCGTCGGCGGCCTCGGCGATCTCGAGGAGCGGGGCGACGAACGCCTCGGATCCTTCGAGCGTCGAGAGCGATCGGTGCCAGGTGGCACGTCCGTCGACCCCGAGATCTGCGTACGCCTGCGCGAGCGCGGCGTGCGCCGCGGTGCGCTCGGCGAGGCTGGCGACGGCGTGCGCCCAGACCCGCGTGCGCGGGTCGGCGAAGGCGAAGTGGCCGGCGACGAGCAGCAGGTGACGGCTCACCCCGCCCTCGACGAGTGCCGACATCGGCCGGCCGGACGCCGCGAGCAGCACGTCGACCCGGTCGTCGACGCAGACGGCGGCGGTGACGAGCAGCATGCGCTCCCACTCCGCCAGCCGCAGCGCGTCGGCGCCGACCGCCCGCTCGATGGCCGGCACGAGTGGAAGCGGGTCGGGCAGCACGGCGTGGCCGAGCCGCTGCGAGGCGCGAAGCCGCCCGGTCACCTCGATGATCGCGTCGGCGTCGCCGCTGAGGGCGAGGCCCAGCCGCGCGGCGACGTGCGGGGCGACGACGAGGCGATGCCTCGCGAGCAGCTCGACCACTGCTCGTGTGTCTTCGAAGAGCTCGGTCGACGAGCGATGACGCGGGGCTTGGCGGGGCCGTTCCGGTGTGGACGCCATTGCCCCTCCGCTCACTACTCCGATCGCGTGGGGTTATGTTAGCAACATTTACAAAGTCGGCGCGAGTGCCCGGTGGGCGGCCCGCAACTCCCCCTTCGGGGGCGGCCCGCGCTCAGTCGCGCGGGCTCAGGAGGTAGTCGTTGAAACGCCGGGTGGTCGCCTCGTCGAAGGTGACGGATGCCCCGTCGAGCGCCGTCACGCCCGCGGCGAGCCGCACGCTCGAGACGAGCCAGACGGCGTCGGCGAGCGCGAGCTCCGCCACCGGGATGTCGCGGTACTCGGTGCGCTCCCCCGCATGTTCGAGGTGCTCGAAGAGGCTCTGCTGGGTCGTACCGTGCAGAATCGCCCCGCTCGGCGCGGGCGTCGAGTAGACGCCGTCGATGCGCAGGATGACGCTCGAGGTCGGCCCCTCCATGACGAAGCCGTCCGAGGAGACGAAGATCGTGTCGTCGGCACCGCGGCGCTTCGCCTCACGAAGCGCCGCCATGTTCGGCGCGTAGCTCAGCGTCTTCGCGCCGAGCAGCAGCCACGGTGCCCGCGCCGCCGCATCGTGGGCGAGGCCGCGATCGAGCGTCACGACCCGGATCCCCTGCTCGCGCGGCACGGTGAAGTCGGCCGCGGGCGAGGCGTGCAGCCACGCGGTCGGCGCCGGCCCGTGCTCGACGCCGCGGCTCAGCACGAGCTTCAATGCGAACTCGCCGGTGGAGGGCAACGCGGACGTCGCCCGCCGGATCGCCGCGTGCCACTGCTCGAGGTTCGGCTCGGGCAGTTCGCAGATCGCCGCCGAGTTGCGCAGGCGCACGAGGTGGGCCTGCGCCTCCTGCGCGTGGCCGTCGACGACCGCGAGGGTCTCGAAGATGCCGTCGCCGCGCTGCGTCGACAGCTCGCCGACGCGCAGCGCCGGCTCCGAGGCATCCACCTCGTGGAAGGTCGCGTCGACATCGTCGGCGGGCGCGTCGGCGGGCAGCGGGGCGATGAGGAGGGTCACGGTCGAGGCCATGCACCAATGCTATGCAGGATGGCCCGCGCCGATGCGCTAGCGTACGGGCATGCAGACGCTCGGCACCGGTGGGATGAGCCGCGCCTCCGGCCTCTCGCTCAAAGCGCTGCGGCTCTACGATGCGAGCGGCCTGCTCGTGCCCGCCGAGGTCGACGGGCGCACCGGCTACCGGCGCTACGCGCCCGAGCAGCTCGAACGGGCCCGATCGATCGCGGCGCTCCGCCGCGCCGAACTCCCCCTCGCACTCATCGGCGAACTGCTCGACGCACCCGCCGACGCGGCGCGGGCACGGCTGCTCGCCTGGTGGGCCGCCGAGCGCGAAGGGTTCGCACGGCGCAGCCGCACGGTCGAGCTGCTCGCGGCCTCGGCCTCGGCCGCGGCCTCGGCGGCGGGCGAGGCGTGCGCCGAGCCGTCGCCGGAGGTGCTCGACCGCGTGCGCGTCGAATCGCTGCCCGACCTCGCCGTCGCGAGCATCTCCCGTACGGTCGAGCAGCCCGCGCTCGTCCCGAGCTTCCTCGCCGACGTCGTCGAGATCCGCAGGCACCTCGCCGAGGAGGGCGCGGAGGCGGGCCCCGCGCACTGGGTCATCTTCCACGATCCCGTCGGCGACGGGCTTCCCGGCCGCATCGAGACCGCGGTGCCGTTCACCGGGCGCGCGAGGCCCGGCCGCGACATCGTGCTGCGCGTCGAGCCGGGCGCGGAGCACGCCGTCGTCGACCTCGCCGCCCGCGAGGTCGTGTTCCCCGAATTGCTGCGCTTCTACGACGCGGTGCACGTCGCCGCCGGGCTCGCGCCGGGCGAGCGGGGCCGACCGCCCCGCGAGTGGTACCCGGGCGCGTGGCCCGACGACCCGCAGGCGATCGCGGTGCGCATCGCCCGCCCGATCCCGGACTCGCTCGACTCCGCCCGCGAGTCGCTCGACCTCGCCCGCGGGCCGCTTGACTCCGCCCCCGGGGCGGACTCGACGATGTCGCCATGACCGATTCAGCCTCCACCCGCCTCGCCCACGACTTCGCCCGTCACTCCCCGTACTCCGAGCCGGGGTCGCACCGGCGGCTCGTCGCCGCGGTCGCCCCCGAGCCGCAGGCGATTCACCGCGCCGCCACGGCGACGATCACCCATTACCGCGCCGGACGCGCCGCCCCGACGGCCGCGCAGCTCGCCGACGTCGACCGGCGCTGGATCTCGGCGATCCTCGACGCCGCCGCCGAACGGGCGGAGGGCCCCCTCGACGCCGAACGGGCGGACGCCGATCGCGTGGGCGGCTGCTGCCGCGACCATTCCCTGCTCGCGGTCTCGATCCTGCGCGAGCACGGCGTACCGGCCCGCACTCGTCTCGGCTTCGCGGCCTATTTCACACCGGGGTTCCGACACGACCACGTCGTCGTCGAGATGCACCGCGACGGGCGCTGGGTGCGTTTCGACCCCGAGCTCGGCGTCGACGACGGCGACGACCTCGAGGTGCACGATCTGCCGGGTGGCGAGGGATCCCCCTTCGAGACCGCCGCCGAGGCCTGGATCGCCCACCGCGAGGGTCGCACCGGGCTCGCCGACTACGGCGTCGCCCCCGGGCATCCGATCACCGGGCCCTGGATCGTGCACGGCTACGTGCTCGGCGACCTCGCTCATCGCATGCGCAGCGAACTGCTGCTCTGGGACGGCTGGGGCATCATGGACGCACCCCGGCGCCCGCTGACCGCCGCGGCGATCGAGATCGCCGACCGGCTCGCCGAGCTCACGATCGCGGCCGATTCCGGCGACGAGGCGGCCGAGCACTCGCTCGCCGCGATCTGGCGCGACGATGAACGCGCGCGCGTCGGGCGAACGGTGACGACCGCGTCGCCGACGGGGCGGTTCGGCACGACCGATCTCGTGAGCCGTGAGACCCGCTGGTCGTAGGCCGCGCGCCGATCGGCCAGGAGGCAAGCGAAAGGCCGGCCGCAGAAACGCCTCTCGGCGCGAGGCCGCTCGGAGCGGCGAATTTTGGAGCCCGGGGTTACTGCGGCCGGCCTCAGACAGTCTAAACGACGTCGCGGGCCGGTTCATTCCCGGCGGCACCGGTGGAGTCGCGGGGCGCTGTCGGGCCGCTCAGTCGAGGGCGTCGCGCCGCCAGAGCCGGGCGCAGGCGCCGAGCTCGTCGGCGAGCTCCGTGAGGCGCAGCGCCCGTCGGGTGAGCGCGCCCGAGCGCTCGGGGTGCGCGGCATCCGTGGCATCCGCATCGTCGGCGAGGCTCGTGAACCCGGCCGCGCTCACCCGCGCGAACGCCGCCGCGCGCTCGAGCGCGACGGCGAAGTCGCCCGTGAAGACGCCGTGCAGCACCCGGTCGGCGAGTTCCCGCACCTCCTCGGGCCCCGTGGGCGAGGCCGCGCCCGCGACGACCTGGTCGATCGTGTGCGAGACCTCGGCACCGCGCCGGTAGGCGAGGCTCAGCGCCTCGGCGTCCTGGCCGATGAGCGTGCGCAGGAGATAGATGCGCCAGAGGGCGCCCGGAAGGCTCTTCGCCGAGGAGCCCGCCCAGAGTTCGGCTATCGCGTCGATGCCGTGCAGGTCGGTGTAGGCGGTCAGGCGGGCGACGATCTCGGGATCGGGGTTCGCGCGCACCCGCGCGAGGAGCGCTGCCGCCGTGTCGTGGGCCGCCCGGTTCAGCCGTGCAGGATCGTCGCCGCCGATGAAGCCGTCGAACAGCGCGGGTGGGAACCGGGTGGGGCGGTGGAAGTCGGCGGCCATTCGGAACAGGATACTCGGGCGGGCTGCACCTGTCGTCCGAGCGCGAGCGCGAGGGGCGGTTCAGCGGATGCCCGCCGCTCATTCGCCCTCAGCGACCCGTCGCATGAACGCCGTGCGCCAGTTCTCACCGGAGCGCTCGTAGGTGATCTTCGCATGACAGTTGCGGCAGCGGACGTCGCACTTCGCGATCTCGCCCATGACCTTGCGCACCGAGTAGCCGTTCTGCGCGAGACGCATCACCTCGGCGGACTTCTCGCAGCCCGCGCGGTGGTCGAAGTCGAGCACGCGAATGTCGGACTCGCCGCAGTCGAGGCACGGATGCGCGCTGAGGTAGTCGCCGACGGCATCGAGCGCGAGGCGCCTCTGCTGTGCTTTTCTCGCCATGATCACGCGCACATGGGCCTCACGGTTCTTGGCGTAGTACTCGCGGGCCTTCTGACGGTTGCACTCTCGGCAGAGCTTCGTGAGACCGTCTCTCGCCGATCGGAGCCGGTTGAACTCTTCGAGTGGCCTAGACTGCTTGCAGCGATAACAGCGCTTCTGCGTCACGTTCACGCCCCCGTAGCTCAGAGGCAGAGCAGCTGACTTTTAATCAGCGGGTCGGGATGTCGGAATTCCCCGGGGGCACCACCAGGGTCGGGCTCCACAACACGGAAACTCATCATCGAAGACCTCCTTCATTCGAAGGTATCTTCGACCACCGACACTCGAACCCGATTGCCTGGACGCCCGCTCAGCGCACCACGAGCCCGTGCTCGTACGCCCAGATGACGACGTGCACGCGGTCGGGCAGCTCGAGCTTCGCGAGGATCGCCTTGACGTGCGTCTTCACGGTGTTGCCGGTGAGGTAGAGGCGTTCGGCGATCTCGTCGTTCGAGGCGCCGACGACCAGTTCGGCCAGCACGTCGCGCTCGCGCGCGGTGAGCGGGGCGAGCAGCGTCTCGGCGTCGGCGGCGGCCGGCGCCCTGGCCACGAAGTCGACGAGGCTCGCCGTCGCCCGCGGGGCGAGGGTCGCGTCGCCCGCATGGACGGCGCGGATCGCCGCCGCCAGTTCCTCGGCCGAGGCGTCTTTCGTCAGGAACCCGCTGGCACCCGCCCGGATCGCGGCGAACACGACCTCGTCGAGGTCGAAGGTGGTCAGCACGAGCACGCGGGTGCCGGGATGCTCCGCCCGCACCCGACGCGTCGCCTCGATGCCGTCCATCCGCGGCATCCGCACGTCCATCACGACCACGTCGGCGCGGTGCGCGCGCAGGCGTTCGAGGAGCTCGGCCCCGTCGGCGGCCTGCACGACGAGCTCGAGGTCTGGCGGGTCCTCGAGCATGACCCCGAGCGCCGAGCGCATGAGCTCCTGGTCGTCGGCGAGCGCGACGCGGATGCGGGGGCCGTCCGTCATCGGGATGCCTCGTCGTGGACGTCGCTGCCGAGCGGGAGTCGTGCCACGACGCGCCACCCCGCGGCATCCGCCCGGGGGCCGGCCTCGAAGCCGCCGCCGAGCTGCTCGACGCGATCGCGCATGCCGCGCAGGCCGCGCCCCGCGGCGGGCTCGCCCGACGCGACGACGCCGTGTCCGTCGTCGTCGACGGTCACCGTGAGCGCCGTGCCCCACTCGATCCGCACCCGCGAGTGCGTCGGCGGCGGAGCGTGCCTGATCGTGTTCGTCAGCGACTCCTGAACCAACCGATAGGCCGCGAGTCCCACACCGGGACGCACCGCTGCAGGCGTGCCGACGACGATGAGCTCGGCGGTGCGCTCCGGCGCCTGCGACCGCTCGACCAGCTCGGGGACGGCATCGAGACCGGGGCTCGGTTCGCGCGGCGCCGTGTCGTCGCCGCGCGGTGCGGCGGCGAGCGCCCCGAGCAGCCCGCGCATGTCGCCCATCGCCGCACGCCCGGTCGTGACGACGTGCTCGATCGCCCCACGGGCCCGCTCGTCGTCGCGCCCCAGGAGCAGCCGAGACGCCTCCGCCTGCGCGACCATCACGGCGAGCGAGTGCGCGATGACGTCGTGCAGCTCTCGGGCGATCCTGCGCCGCTCCTCGGCCACCGCGCGCAGCTCGCCCTGCAGGCGCAGTTCAGCGGCCTGCTCGAGCGCGAGTTGCTGCGCCGCGCGCTTGCGGAGCGTCTCCCTGCGGTAGCGGCCCAGCGCCCAGGCGACTCCGATGCCGCCCCCGAGCGAGCCTGCGAGCGCCAGCACCGCCCCCGGGCTCGCGACCATCCCCACGTCGCTCGGGCGGTCCGAGAGCAGCACGACGCCCGTGATGATTCCGACGCCGACGAGTCCGAGGGCGAGCCCGGCGACTCCGGCGACGCGGTCATCGCTCGCCGCGGCGGCGTAGACGAACGCGAGGTAGACGACGGAGCTGGCCTGCAGCACGGCGAGCCCCGGCATGCCGGGCAGGCTCAGCACGGCGAGCGCCAGCATGAGCGTGGATGCCACGGCGATCGCCGCCCGCGGCCACCGGGGCCGCACTGCGACGAACAGGTGCAGCAGCACGAAGAGCGCGAGCACGACGCTCGCCCAGGCGGCCCCCGCGGGACCGGCCTCCCGCAGCACCTCCGCGACGGTGATCGGCAGCAGCGCTGCAGCTCCGACCGCGGCCCAGACCCAGTCGGCGGGGCCCGGCGCCCGGCGCGCGGTCGTGGCATCCAACACCCGCCCCACGCTACCGGCGGGTCGCGGGGCCGCATCTCACCCGATCGGGTGAGGCGCGCGACCCGCTCGGGACGGCACGCTGGCGACGACTCCCGCCGATGGTCGGCGGGCACGCCGGGAACGAGGCCGCGACGAGGTCCCCGGCCGATGCAGAGGAGTGCACCATGACCGCCACCAGACCCGCCGGCACCGGCTCGGTCGCCGCCCCTCCGGACGCCGTCGCCCGGCTGCTCCGCCCGTTCGCGCTGCTCGCACTCGTGGCCTCCGCCGCGATCACGGCGTTCGGTCTCGCCTGGTGGCTCGTTCCCGGCTGGAATCCGTACACGACGTCGAGCTCCCGAAGCCTCGCGAGCGCAGTGCTCGACCCGGCGCAGTTCGCCGCGGCCGTGGTCGCGACCGGAGCCGTCGGGCTCGTCGTCGCCGTCGCCGCCGGGTCGCGCGGCGCACTCGGCCGACGAGCGCCGCTCATCGCCGGTGCCGCGGCCGTGCTCACCGCAGCCGTCATCGCCGTCCTGGGCGATGCCGGCACCGTGACCTTCGCGGGCTACCTGTTCGGGTTCTCCGCCGTCGTCGCCGGAATGCTCACGACCGCCGTCCTCGTCGTGCGGGCGCCCAGGCTCGGCGTGCCGCTGCTCGCGCTGCTCGCCGCCCTCATCGCGGTCGCGGTGTGGTGGGCCGGGCTGACCTGGGCGGGCGTCACGACCTTCCTCGGGAAACTCGGCTCCGGACTCGTCGAGAACGCGCTGCTCATCGTCATCTCGGCTGTCTCGGTCGCCGCAGTGCTGGCATGGACCGCCGTGGCGGTCGTCGCCGGCCGTACGACCCGCGAGGTGCGCGGCTTCGAGGTCTGGCTCGTGCGGCACCGCCGCGCGATCACCGTGCTCGCCGCACTCGGGCCGCTGCCCTACGCGTTCATGCGGGCGAGCTGGCTCACGCCGTGGCCCCTGTTCGCCCCGGCCGTCGGCGAGATGTCGCCGGCCGTGCTGGCGACCGGGCTCGTGCTGGGCTCGGGCGCGGTCGCCGCGTGCGTGCTCACGCTCGGGCTCGTCCTGCCGTGGGGCCGCGTGTTCCCGCGTTGGATGCCCCGGATCGGCGGTCGACGCGTTCCGCCTCGGCTCGCGGTCGTTCCCGGCCTCACGGCCGCGACGATCATCACGATCTCGGCCGTGCCGCTCGTGCTGATGTCACTCGACGCCGACTCGATCCTCGACGCGATCGTCTTCGACCTCGTGCTGCCGCTCTGGTTCTGGGGGCCGATGCTGGCCCTCGCCGTCTGGGCCTACGCGGCCTGGCGGCGCGGCGAGCACGAAGCGGGCGATGCGGGCGGCGCGCTCTCCTGAGCCGTGCGCGGATGCCGCGTGGTCGATGCGGTGCGGCGCCGCCCACGCGGCATCCCGCACCTCGCCGACCGGCGCGCGACCGAACCGGCGGCGCCATGGGCACCGCCCGGCGGTCGCTCGAGGATTACTCGGTCTGGTCGACGAGTTCGGCGTCGGCGGCGTGCGAGCGCACCGAGTCGATCCCGTTCTTCGCGGCGGCTTTCGTCGTGTAGCCCTGCGAGGCGGCGATCACCTGCCCGTTGGCGGCCTTCAGACGGAAACGGTACTCGCCGCTCGCATCCGTGTAGAGCTCGAACGATCCCGCCATGGCGGCCCCTCCCATAGGTTCCCCTGCACGCAGCTTCGCGTGCAGTTCTCACGGTATCCGTGAGTTCCCCTCGGCACCAGAGCCCGCGGGCCCCAATTCGGGGCTCCTCGTGACGGGGGTATCCGCCGCCGCGGATCGGGCGGGCGCTCAGATTGGGCGGGCGCTCGGATCGGGCGCTCAGCCGGCGATCGCGCGGAGCCCGGCCATGAGCGCCACCCGCTCGGCCGAGTCGCGCCCGAGCGGCGTGACCGCGAGGGTCGTCACACCCGACTCGGCGAAGGCGGCGACGCGCTCGGCGACGTGCCCGGCCGGTCCGATCAGCGAGACGGCTCGCACGAGCTCGTCGGGCACCGCCGCGATCGCCTCGGCCTTGCGCCCGTCGAGGTAGAGGTCCTGGATGTTCGCCGCCTCGGCCTCGAAGCCGTAGCTCGCGATGAGGTCGTTGTAGAAGTTCTTGCCGCGCGCGCCCATGCCGCCGATGTAGAGGCCCAGCTGGGGCTTCACCGCGGCGATCGCGGCGGCGATGAGCTCGGGCCGCTCGGTGATCGCGAGCGCCGGGCTCGCGAAGACGTCGAGCGGGGCGAGTTCGGGTGCCCGCTTCGCAGTGCCCGCGGCGAGCGCGGCACCCCAGACGACGGCGGCCCGCTCGGGGTGGTAGAACATCGGCAGCCAGCCGTCGGCGATCTCGGCGGTCTGCTCGACCGACTTCTGCCCGAGCGAGGCCACGGTGATCGGGATGCGCTCGCGCACCGGGTGGTTGATGAGCTTCAGCGGCTTGCCGAGCCCGGTGCCCTGATCGGCGGGCAGCGGGATGGTGTAGTTGCGGCCCTCGTGGACGACGGGCTCGCGCCGCCAGGTCGTGCGGCAGATGTCGATGATCTCGCGGGCCCGGCCGAGCGGGGCGTCGTAGCGCACGCCGTGGAAGCCCTCGATGACCTGCGGGCCCGAGGCGCCGATGCCGAGTTCGAACCGCCCGCCCGAGACGTAGTCGAGTCCGGCGGCCGTCATCGCGGTGAGCGTGGGGGTGCGCGTGTAGAGCTGCAGGATGCCGCTCATGAGCGTCATCCGCTCGGTGCGGGCCGCGAGGAATCCGAGCTGGCTGACTGCGTCGAAGGAGTACGCCTCGGGCACCGCGACGAGGTCGACGCCGGCAGCCTCGAGTTCGGCGACCTCGTCCGCGGCCTCGCGGAAGCCGCCCGCGTAGTTCAGGAACATGCCGACGCGCATCCGTGACTCCTCTTCGTCGGGGCTGCCCGGCGAGTGCGCGCGGGCACCTCAGACCCTACGCGACGGGTGCGGCGGCCGAGCACCGCTTGTGCGCGTTCCACCATCGCCCGCGGGCGCTCCGCGTTCATCGAGTGGGTGGGCCACAATGCTCCCAGTCAGGGCGTTCGCACGCCGCCCGCTCGCTCGGCGAGCGGGCGGCTCGCAGCAGTCTCCGAGGTGGATGACCCAGTCTGGATCAGACCCGACGAACCCTGTGGAGGCGAGATGCTCTGGAGCCTGCTGCTCGACCTCCTGCTCGTGCTCGTCTTCATCGGGGCGGTCGTGCACGGCGCGCGCGCCGGCCTCCTGCGCACCGCCGCGGGGCTGGTCGGGCTCATCGCGGGCGGCATCGCCGCCTACTTCGTCATGCCCTGGGCGGCCGGGCTCGTGCCCGCCCCCGAGTGGCGGGCGCCGGTGGCGCTCGTCACGGCGCTCGTGCTGCTCTCGGCGGGGGCCTGGCTCGGCGCGATCGTCGGCCGGGCGCTCCGCAACGGCGCGCGAGCGGTGAAGCTCGGTGTGCTCGACCGGGTGCTCGGGGCGATCGGCAACCTCCTCGTCACCGCGTTCGTGGTCGCGCTCGTCGCCTCGGGCGTCTCGGCGCTCGGGGTGCCCGTGCTCTCGCCGGCCGTCGCCGGCTCGACCGTGCTGCGGGCGCTCGACCAGGTGACCCCGGCACCCGCGAAGTCGGTGATGGCCGAACTCCGCACCGCCGCGCTCGGCGGAGCCCTCCCCTGGCTCGTCGAAGTGCTCGACACGCCCCTGCCGACCGAACCGCCTCCCACGGGCACGATCGACGGCCCGGCCCTCGCCGAGGCGTCGCGGTCGGTGGTGCGCATCACGGGCACCGCGTTCGAGTGCGGCGCGAACCTCTCGGGCAGCGGATTCGTCGTCGCCGACGACCGGATCGTCACGAACGCGCACGTCGTCGCCGGCGTCGACGAGCCCATCGTCGAGGCCCCCGGCCTGCCCGCCGCCTCGGGACGCGTCGTCGCGTTCGACGCCGAGCACGACCTGGCCGTGATCGCGGTCGAGGGCCTCGCCGCGGCTCCGCTCGCGCTCGACGAACCCGCCCTCGGCGACGAGGTCGCGGTGGCCGGCTACCCCTTCGGCGGTCCGCTCGAGCTCCGCCCGGGCCGGGTGGCCGCGAGCGGCCCCCTCACGCTGCAGGAGGGCGGCCGCACCTCGACCCGCGAGGTGATGACGCTCTCGGCCGAGGTCGACCACGGCAACTCGGGCGGGCCCGTGCTCACGGCGGACGGCGAGGTCGCCGGGGTCGTCTTCGCGCGGTCGGAGTCGGTCGCGACGGTCGGCTTCGCCATCCCGATCTCGACGCTCCTGCCGCTCGCCGAGCAGGCTCCGGCGCTCGCGGAGCCGGTCGACTCGGGATCGTGCGCGGCCTGAGCCGGTGACCGTCAGTCGGCGCTGAACCCCTCGAAACGGATGCCCCAGCTGAGCTGCCACTCCTCGCCCGGGCCGAGCCAGCGCAGGCCGCGGCCCGAGTTGAACGCCTCGGCCGGCGCCGTCATCGGTTCGATCGCGACCGCGATCTCGCCGTCTTCGCCGGGGAAGTCGTGCGAGGTGTACACCTGCACGTAGCCGAACTCGTCGTCGGCCCACACCGAGACGCTGCGCCCGTCGGGCGCGGTGAGCGAGTGCAGCACCTGCCCGTCGTCGCTCGCGAGTTCGCCGAACGCGTCGTCCAGACGCAGATCGCCGATGCGGCGCCCCTCGCGGAAGTCCCACTCGGTGCCTTCGACCGGCACCTCGCCCGTCGGGAGCAGCCGCTCGTCGACCTCGATGTGGCTCGCGGCGTCGAGGCGCAGCGTCAGCTCGGAGGTCGGCACGCCGCCGATCTTGAGGTACGGGTGGGTGCCGATGGCGACCGGCGCGGCCTCGCCGCCGAGGTTCTCGACGAAGTGGGTGACGCGGAGCCCGTCGGCGACGAGTTCGTAGTGCACGGCGGTGCCGAGGAGGAAGGGGTAGCCGAGCTGCGGGTAGATGCGCGCGGCGAGCGTGACCGAGTCGCGGTCGCGCGCGATCGGCTGGTACTCGGTGTGGCGGAGCAGCCCGTGGATGGCGTTGGAGCGTGCGGGCTCGGTGATCGCGAGCTGGTGGTCGACGCCGTCGTGGCTCCAACGGCCGTCGCGGATGCGGTTCGGCCACGGCACGAGCACGATGCCGGCGGCCATGGGCGGCGGCTGGTCCTCGCCGTACGGCGGCACGAGGTCGATGCCGTTGATGCTGAGCGTGCGGAGCCCTGCGGCGACCGCGGTGACGGTGGCCCGGATCTGGCCGCTCGACGTCGTCGTCTCGAGCTCGAACTGCTCGCCCGTGGGTTGGGTCATGACTCAACTCTATGGGCTGGGTCAGACCCGTGAGCGGTGACCACCGCGAGTCCTGCGTCCTCCAGCTCGGCGACGAGCGCCGAGGGTGCCGAGGCGTCGGTGACGAGGGCGTCGAACGCGTCGACCGGGCCGACGCGACCGAGGTGCACCTCGCCGAGCTTCGAGCCGTCGGCGACGACGACGGCTCGAGCCGCCCGCTGCAGCATGAGCGCTTTCACCCCGGCTTCGGGGAGGTTCGCGTTCGTGACGCCGTGCACGGGGTCGACCCCGTTGCAGCCGATGACGGCGAGGTCGACGTGCACGCCGTGCAGCAGGGTGCCGGCGAGCGGATCGACGAGCGAGTGCTGGCGCGGGCGCAGGGTGCCGCCGGTCACGACGACCTGGAAGCGGGGGATCTCGGCCTCGAGTTCGAGCGCGATCGAGAGCCCGTTGGTGAAGACCACGAGGTCGTCGAGGTCGGTGCGCCGTCGCAGCGCACGCGCCACCTGCAGCGTGGTCGTGCCGACGTCGAGGATGAGGCTCTGGCCGCTGCGCACGAGTCCGGCCACGTGTTCGCCGATGCGCCGCTTCGGCTCGACGGATGCCTCGAGCGCCTCCTCGAAGCTCGGCTCGCGCTCGGGGCGGACATCGCCGACTGAGGTGCCGACGGGCACGGCCCCACCGTGCACCCGGCGGATGCCGCCCTGGCGCTCGAGGGCGTCGAGGTCGGCACGGGCGGTCACCGTCGTCACGCCGAAGGCGCGACTGAGCTCGGCGACGCGCACGAACCCGCGCTCGGCCACGAGGGCGAGCGCGAGCTCGCGTCGGCGGGGCGCGTCGAGCTGCGGGTCGTCGTCCATGGTTCGATCATCCGGGCCGAGGCCCGACTTTGCAATACGAAAATGGTTTGTTTGCAGAACGAAAGTCGCGTAACGTGTGCCGCGTGAATCTGACGAGCGACTTCGGCGGCGAGGCATCCGCGACCGTGATCGACCCGCGCATCGCCGTGCGCCCGACGATGCTCGCCGACGGCCGCGAGCTCATCTACTTCGACGACGCCGACACGCGGCTGCCGGCTGAACGCGCGATCGACGAGCGCGAACTCGCACCGCGACCCGCGACGGCGGAGATGCGCCAGGACCCCTTGACCGGCGAGTGGATCTCGATCGCCGCCGCACGCCAGCACCGTGTCGTGCTGCCGCCCGCCGAGCTCGACCCGCTCTCGCCGCAGTCCCCCGGCAACCCCTCCGAGATCCCGAGCCGCTACGACGTCGCCGTCTTCGAGAACCGCTCTCCCTCGTTCGGACCCGAGCACGCCTCGGCTGAGACCTTCGACCCGCTCGGCGCACTCGACGGGCTGCGCCGGGTCGGCCTCGAGCGCCGCGAGCCGTCGCTCGGCCGCTGCGAGGTCGTCTGCTTCAGCCCCGAGCACGAGGGTTCCTTCGGCACCCAGACCGTGACGCGCGCGCGCACCGTGATCGAGGCGTGGGCCCAGCGCACCGCCGCCCTCTCGGCGCTGCCGGGCGTGCAGCAGGTGTTCCCCTTCGAGAACCGCGGGCGCGAGATCGGCGTCACCCTGGGGCACCCGCACGGGCAGATCTACTCGTACCCGTATGTGACGCCGCGCACCGAACGGCTGCTCGCCGCGATCGACTCGTACGGTCCCGCGCTCTTCGCCGACCTGCTCGAACGCGAGCGCGGCGGCCCCCGACTCCTGATCGAGGGCGAGCACTGGAGCGCGTTCGTGCCGTTCGCCGCACGCTGGCCGATCGAGGTGCACCTGCTCCCCCACCGGCACGTGCCCGACCTCGCCGCGACGACGCTCGCGGAGCGCGACGAGCTCGCGGTGCTCTACCGTCGGCTGCTGCGCGGCGTCGACGCCCTCTACGACACCCCGACGCCGTACATCGCCGCCTGGCACCAGGCCCCGGTGCACACGCGGCGCGACGAGGTGCGGCTCATGCTGCAGCTCACGAGCCCGCGGCGCGGCGCCGACAAGTTGAAGTACCTCGCAGGCTCCGAAGCCGCGATGGGAGCATGGATCGGGGATGTTCCCCCCGAGACGCAGGCCGAGGCGCTGCGCGCCGCGATCGGGAAGGTATCGGAATGAGCGAGACGACGACGGGATCGATCGACCCGGTGGCGCAGGCGCAGCACGGCTTCGCCGAGTGGTTCGGGCGCCGCCCCGCAGGCGTCTGGTCGTCGCCCGGCCGGGTGAACCTCATCGGCGAGCACACGGACTACAACGATGGTTTCGTGTTCCCCTTCGCGATCGAGCAGCGCACGGCGGTCGCGCTCGGCGACCGCGACGACCGGATGCTCCGCGTCGCGACGAGCTTCGCGCCCGACGTGGTCGAGATCGACCTCGACCTGCTCACGCCCGAGTCGGTCGACGGGTGGTCGGCGTACCCCCTCGGTGTTGCGTGGGCGCTCGGCGAGTACGGCGCCGACCTCTCGTCCGTGCGCGGGGTCGACCTGTACCTCGCGTCGGACGTGCCCGTCGGCGCCGGCCTGTCGTCGTCGGCGGCGATCGAGTGCGCGGTCGCGCTCGCGCTCGACGAGCACTGGGGCCTCGGCCTCGACCGCCCCACGCTCGCGAAGGTCGGCCAGCTCGCCGAGAACCGGGTGGTCGGCGCGCCGACCGGCATCATGGACCAGTCGGCGTCGCTGCTCGGCGAGGCCGACGCGGGGGTGTTCCTCGACTGCCGCAGCCTCGACGCCGAGGTGATCCCGCTCGGCTTCGCCGCTGCGGGCCTCAGCCTCCTCGTCATCGACACCCGGGTCTCGCACGCGCACGCCACCGGCGGGTACGCGGCGCGCCGCACGTCGTGCGAGGCGGGTGCCGCAGCCCTCGGCGTGGAGTCGCTGCGCGAGCTGCACGAGGGCGATCTGGCCCGAGCAGCCGAGCTGCTCGACGACGAGACCTTCCGTCGCGTGCGGCACGTCGTGACCGAGAACCAGCGGGTGCTCGACACCGTGCGCACCCTGCACGAGCAGGGTCCGGGCGCGATCGGCCCCTTCCTGGATGCGTCGCACGTCTCGATGCGCGACGACTTCGAGATCTCCGTGCCCGAGCTCGACCTCGCCGTCGCCACCGCGCAGGCGAACGGTGCGATCGGCGCCCGCATGACGGGCGGCGGATTCGGCGGTTCGGCGATCGCGCTCATGATCGACGCGCTCGTGCCGATCGTGACGCGCGAGGTCGCCGCGGCCTTCGCGGAGCGCGGCTACCGCGAACCCTCGATCTTCACCGTGCGCGCCTCGCAGGGCACCCGCCGCGACGTCTGAGCCGCACCGGATCTCAGCCGCCGCACCGGCACGAGCACCCGCTCGCGCAGCCGCGCGTCTCCCAGCACTCGTCGAGGCACCCGCAGTCGTCGAGTTCGAGGCGTCTCCGACTCGCCGTCGATCGTCGCCGTTCACGTCGCGCTGACTCGGCGTCGGAACGTGTCGGCTGATCGACGCGGGACGTCGTCGCGAGCCGCCGGCGGCGTGCGTCGCGTTCGGCCCGGTGGTGATACCAACCCTGCGGTTCGGGGCGATCGTAGCGGGTGTCGGTGAGCAGTCTGCGCGGCCGGTCGGTCGGCACCCGAACGTCGAGGTGGACCGGCATTCGCCGACCCGCATTGTCACGGATCACGTCGTCGGAGACCGGGAAGACCTCGGCTCCGTCTTCGTCGACGACCGCAAGACGAAGTCCCGCAAGGCCGAGGATGCGTTCGAGCGTGCGGACGTCGAGCCCACGGAGGGATCCTTCGATTCGAGCGATCTGCGGCTGACTGATCCCGGCGAGGCGGGCCAGGTCGCGTTGGCTCAGATCGCCGAGCCGGCGGACTCGCATGACGAACCGCGGCACATCGAGCACCTGCGCGACGCCCGGCTCCTGGTCTTCCCCGACTGTCACCTGCTGCTCCCGCCTCACGCCGTCTCGTCGCCATCCCGCTCCCCAGCCTCGGTGGGTCGGGCCCCGGAACGCGCCGAAACGGCTCGAATGTGTCGAGAGCATCGAGCGGCGCGTTGTGGAGGAGCACTCGGAAGATGCTCGCGCTCACGACGAAGCCCGTGCACATCGAGGTCGCCTCGCCTCCGCCTCGGCGCCCCGACCGTACCGGACTACGTCACTGATATGCCTCGGGTATCAGCGGACGCGCACCAACCCCGACTACGTCACTGATATGCCTCGGGTATCAGCGGACGCGCACCAACCCCGACTACGTCACTGATATGCCTGGGGTATCGGGGGCTGAGGTCCGCGCCCCGCGATGCCACACGCGTATCAGTGACGTAGTGGGGTGGGGCCAAGGTCTGGCGAGCAGATACCAGGTGCATATCAGTGACGTAGTCCCGACGACCGACCGACCCAGAGCGCCGATGAATCGGGCGCGCCGTCGACCGCTACGGCGCGGAGGCGAGTCGCACGGGCCCAGACGAACTGTTCAGCCGGTGGGCTCGACGGGGCGCGGGGTGCCGCCGGTGATGCGGACGAGCTCGTCGAAGGTCGTCGGGAAGACGGTCTTGGCGTGGCCCGCGGCGGCCCAGACGACGGGGTGACCGGCGAGCTCGGTGTCGACGATCGTGCGCACGGGTGCCGGGTGTCCGAGCGGCGCCACTCCGCCGATGACCTGACCGGTCGCGTCCTTCACGAGCTCCTTCGAGGCGCGTCCGATCGTTCCGCCCAGCTCGGCCCCGAGCCACTCGGTGTCGACACGATGAGCACCGGAGGTGAGCACGAGCAGCGGCTCGCCGTCGAGCGTGAAGACGAGCGAGTTCGCGATCTGGCCGACCTCGACGCCGAGCGCGGCGGCTGCGAGCGGCGCCGTCGTCACGGCGTCGTCGAACCACACGATCTCGGGCTCCAAGCCATGGGCCGAGAGTGACGCGACGACGCGTTCGACCGCGGGATGCGACGGCGGGGACGAGGGCATCGGCGAACTCATGCACCGATCCTACGGCGGCACCGGCGCGACACCTGCTTGGCGTAGAGTTCGGCCCGTGACGCCACCCTCACTCGCCAGACGCCTCGGCGTGCGCGACGCCGTCGTGATCGGGCTCGCCGCGATGATCGGGGCGGGCGTCTTCACCGTGTTCGCCCCGGCCGCGGCGGCCGCGGGCGGCGGTCTCGTCATCGGACTCGCGATCGCCGGGTTCGTCGCGTTCGCCAATGCGAGTTCGACCGCCCAGCTCGCGGCACGGTACCCCGAGTCGGGAGGGGCCTACCGCTACGGCCGCGAACGGCTCGGCGCATGGCCCGGCTTCCTCGCCGGATGGGGCTTCGTGATCGGGAAGACCGCGAGCTGCGCCGCCATGGCGATGACCTTCGCCGCCTATCTCGCACCGAGCGAGTGGCAGCGACCGCTCGCCGCGGCCGCGGTCATCGCCCTGGCCGCGGTGAACCTCCGCGGCATCACCCGAACGGCCAGGGCCGCGGCGATCATCGTGGGCTTCGTCGTGCTCGTGCTGCTGCTCGTCATCGCCGCCGGCAGCGGCGCGCTGGTGCAACGCGGCATCCCACTCGACGGACTCCTCGACTCGGGATGGACCGGCGTCCTGCAGTCGGCGGGCCTCCTGTTCTTCGCCTTCGCGGGCTACGCCCGCATCGCGACCCTCGGCGAAGAGGTGCGCGACCCCGCACGCACCATCCCGAAGGCGATCTGGATCGCCTTCGCCTGCGCGCTCGCGCTCTACGCGCTCGTCGCGCTCGTGCTGCTCGCGACGCTCGGCGCCCCGGCGCTCGCCGGCTCGACCGCCCCGCTCGTCGATCTCGTCGAGACCGCGGGGTGGCCCGCCGCGGCACCGCTCGTCCGGCTGGCCGCGGCCGTCGCGGCGCTCGGCGCGCTGCTCGCCCTCCTCGCCGGAATCGGTCGCACCGCCCTCGCCATGGCGCGCGACGGCGAGCTGCCGCACCCCCTCGCCGCGGTGCACCCTCGCACGCGCGTTCCGCACGTCGCCGAGATCGTCGTGGCCGTGGCGATCGTCGCGCTCGTGCTCACCGTCGACCTCCGCGAGGCCATCGGATTCTCGTCGTTCGGCGTACTCGGCTACTACCTCGTCGCGAACCTCGCCGCACTCACGCAGCCGGCCGGCGAGCGCCGGGTTCCCCGAGCGCTCTCTGCGGCCGGGGCGATCGGATGCCTCGTACTCGTCGCCACGCTTCCGCCGGTCTCGATCATCGCCGGTCTCGTGGTCGTCGCCCTCGGCGTCTGCTGGCGGCTCATCACGATCGCCCGCCGCCGTCGATAGGCTCGAGACATGGCCGCAGACCCCTCAGCCCGCATCATCTCCCTCGCCGGCATCCCGGCCCCCGTGATCGCCGACTCGGCGTTCGTCGCGCCCGGCGCGGTGATCGTCGGCGACGTGCACCTCGAGGAGGGCTCGAGCGTCTGGTACAACGCGGTGCTCCGCGCCGAGGCCGAGCCGATCGTGCTCGGCGCCGACTCGAACCTGCAGGACACGGTCGTGTGCCACGTCGACGCCGGGTACCCGCTCACGGTGGGACGGGGCGTCTCGGTCGGTCACGGCGCCGTGCTGCACGGCTGCACCGTCGAGGACGACTGCCTCATCGGCATGTCGGCCACGGTGCTCAACGGCGCCGTCATCGGAGAGGGCTCGCTCGTCGCCGCGGGTGCGGTCGTGCTCGAGGGCACGGTCGTGCCTCCGGGCTCGCTCGTCGCGGGCGTCCCCGCGAAGGTGCGCCGCGAACTCTCCGATGCGGAGCGCGACGGCATCCGCCGCAACGCCGCCGCCTACCTCGCGCACGTCGAGGAGCACACCGCCTCAGGCGAATAACCGACGCGAGGCGCGCACACGACGCACGCGACGCACGACCCAGCGCACCGGGCGGGCGACCAGCATCGAGACGGCACCCGTGAACGAGCGGTCGAAGTGCCCGAGCATGCGCTTGCGCTCGAACGCCCGCCGCAGCGCTCCCCCGGCAAGATTGTGGCGACGCTTCCGGAACGGCAGCGCGCCGGCCGCCCGGAGGAGCAGGAGTTCATCGAGCCGGTCGGCCCAGTCGTCGACCGCCCCGCCGTGGAAGTAGTTGTCGGCGAGCCAGGCCGGATCGGGCCGCCGCGGCGCCCACCCGGTGATCGCGTCGGCCCCGGCGAGGAGCCCGCTGCCCTCGAACACGGTGTTGATGAGCCTCGGCTCGACGCCGAACTCGTCGACGACGACCGCGGGCACCCCCGCCGCGACCGCCTCGAGCGCCGCGGTCGAACTGACGGTGACGAGCATGGCGGCGTCGTCGAGACACCGCGACATCGGCCCGTCGAGCACGACCAGGTTCGGCGGCGGCGGGCCGCCAAGCGCGTCCTGCACCTCGGGGTCGGCGAGGAGCTCGGCGTAGTCGTGCACCTCGGCGTGCGTCTGCGCCTCCCCCCGGCGGGCGCGCACCTTCACGACGACCCGACGAGCCGGCCGCCGCCGAGCAGCCTCGATGAGCCAGCCCAGCATCCGCACCCGGTCCTCCCGCTCCGCGGGAACCTTCGCCTGCGCCGCGAAGACGAGGTCGCCGCCGTGCGGCTCGTCGGTGGCCGCCGGCGACGGGCCCGTGGCATCCGCCCCCGGTGTCGCGAGCGCGCGATCGCGCGCCGAAAGGAACGGCAGGGTCGCGAGGCCGAACTCGACCGGCACCTCGAGTGCGAGCGCGTTCGCGCGGAACTCGCGCACCTCCCGCCGGCTGTGCAGCACGATCAGGTCGACCTGCTCGCGGTAGACGATCGCCTTCGGCTCGGCGGGGATCGTGAGCCCGGGGAACCCGCTCATGATCACCGGGCGGCCGGGCAGTGCGCCGACGATCGGCGCGACCACGCGCACGAGGGGCCCGCGCAGCGCGAGCAGCACCGCGTCGGGCCTGCGGATCTCGAGTCGCGCGGCGAGTCCGTCGAGGCTCAGCCGTCGGACCGCACCCCTCGAGAACCCGGTGCCGTCGAGCGCGGCGGACAGCTGCCGTTCGCTCGGCAGCACCGGCGTCGTCACAACCACGAGCTCGGCTTCCCACCCGGCGGGCAGGCGCGAGGCGAACGCCGCGCCCCACTTCACGTACGAGTCCGAGTCGGCGACGACGACGAGCCGTCGACGCGCCCGGCTCACAGCGCGGGCACCCGGCGGAGCTTCGCTCGCGGCGCCTCCTCGCCGGGGAACACGCGCTTCACGCCGTCGCCCATCGCCTCGCCGATGACCCGGATGTCGCGCACGAGGTGCTCGAAGCCGGTCGGCTCGAGCGAGGCCGCCTGGTCAGAGCCCCACATCGCCCGATCGAGCGTGATGTGCCGCTCGACGGCGACCGCGCCGAGCGCGACCGCGGCGAGCGAGATCTGGAGGCCCCGCTCGTGCCCCGAGTAGCCGATCGGCACTCCCGGATAGCGGCCTCTGAGCGTGTCGATCGTGCGGAGGTTCGCCTCCTCGGGCGGCATCGGGTAGCTGGAGGTCGCGTGCAGCAGCACGAGCCGCTCGGTGCCGAGCACCTCGACCGCCCGGTCGATCTCCTCGAGCGTCGACATCCCGGTCGAGCAGATGACCGGCTTGCCCGTCGCCGCGATCGCCGCGAGGAGCGCGAGGTCGGTCACCGAAGCCGAGGCGACCTTGTGCGCTGCGACGTCGAGCCGCTCGAGGAACTCGACCGACGGCACGTCCCACGGGGAGGCGAACCAGTCGAGTCCCGCGCGCATCGCGTACGAGGCGATGTCGAGGTACTCGGCTTCGCCGAACTCGACACGGTGCCGGTACTCGAGGTAGCTCATCGTGCCCCACGGCGTCTCGCGCGGGACATCCCGCATGTGCTCGGGCGTCGCGATCTCGGGAGTGCGCTTCTGGAACTTGACGGCCTGCGCCCCCGACTCGGCGGCGACGTCGATGAGGCGCTTGGCGATCTCGACATCGCCGTTGTGGTTGAGGCCGATCTCACCGATCACGTAGACGGGATGCCCCGGGCCGATCACGGATCGGCCGATGCGGATGGCGGTCATGCGAGTGCTCCCTCGTGTTCGGTTCGTGGTGACGGGCTCGATGCGGGCGCGGCGGGGCGCGCCGCAAGGACGAGTTCGGCGAGTTCGCGCACCGCGCCGGCCCCGCCGCGCGCTTCGAGCACGACGCGCGCGGCCTCGCGCACGACCGGCACGGCGTCGGCCACGGCCACCGGCCAGCCGACGAGGGCGAGCGCGGGCAGGTCGCCGACGTCGTTGCCGAGGTACGCGATGCGTTCGAGCGGGATGCCGCGTGCCGCCGCCCATTCGGCGAGCACCGGTCCCTTGTCGCGGACGCCCTGGATCACCTCGACCCGGAGCTTGGCCGCCCGTGCGGCGACGACCGGGTTCTCCTCGGCCGACAGGACGAGCACCGGCACCCGCGCGGCGCGCAGGCGGGCGACGCCCTGGCCGTCGCTGCGGCTCACCCGCACGAGCTCGCGTCCATCGGTGTCGACCCAGGCGGTGTCATCGGTGTGCACGCCGTCGAAGTCGGTGACGACCGCGTCGACGTCGATGGCGCCGGCCGGACGGTCGATGAGCTCGACGAGCGCCTTCGCGACGACGAGGTCGGCGGCCGTGTCGATGTCGACGCCGTGCAGCGCGGGCACCAGTTGCGGGGCGATGCGCCCGAAGAACCGGTGCCGCGCTGCGCGGAAGCCCGCCGTCCGCATCGCCGTGAATGCGCCGGTCTCGCGGTACTCGGGCTCCCGGTCCTGCCTGCGACGGCGCACGGCGGCATCGTGGTTGGCGCCGAACACGGCGCCGTCACCCGCGGCGCGCCAGAGGAACGCGTGACTCTCGACGGCCGCGAACACGCTGTCGGCCTCGTGGCTCGCGACCCGGGTGACCGCGGCGTCGAGGTCGGAGGGATCGATGAACGGCGAGGTCGCCTGGACGAACAGGGTCACGGGCGGCGCAGCGACCCCGTCGTAGAGCTCGTCGAGCGCGTGCAGCAGCGCCGACTCCGACGCGGCGGCGTCCCCCGCGAGCTCGGCCGGACGATCGACGACCTCCGCCCCGGCCGCGCGGGCGACCCGTGCGATCTCCTCGTCGTCGGTCGAGACGATCACGGTGCCGACGGTTCGCGCCGCTCGCGCCGCGGCGACCGCGCGCCCGACGAGGGAGACGCCGCCGAGGCGCATGAGGTTCTTGCCCGGCAGCCCTTTCGAGCCACCGCGCGCCGGGATGATCGCCACGGCGACGTCGTGCAGTTCGGGGTGCGGCTCGACCATGCGGGCAGGCTACGGAGCCCGAATGGCGCGCCGGTGGCGCGCCAGTTGCGACCCGGTGAACGGGCGGTGCGCGGTTACGCGCCCAGGCGGTGCTCCGCAGCCTTGACGACGTTCGCGAGCAGCATCGCGCGGGTCATCGGGCCCACCCCGCCGGGGTTCGGCGAGAGGTGGCCGGCGACCGCGGCGACCCCGGGGTCGACGTCGCCCGTGAGCCGGCCCTTGCCGGTCTCCTCATCCTGCACGCGGGTGATGCCGACGTCGAGCACTGCGGCACCGGGCTTGATCCACTCGGGCTTCACGAGGTGGGGCACGCCGACGGCCGCGACCACGATGTCGGCGCGGCGCACCTCCGCCGCGAGGTCTTGCGTGCGCGAGTGCGTCAGGGTGACGGTCGCGTCGAGCCCCTTGCGGGTGAACAGCAGGCCGAGCGGGCGTCCGACGGTGAGGCCGCGCCCGATCACGGTGACGTGCTGACCGCGGATCGGGACGTCGTAGCGCTGGAGCATCTCGACGATGCCGGCGGGGGTGCACGGCAGCGGCGAGGCGAGCTCGCCCTCGATGCCGAGCACGAGCCGCCCGAGGTTCGTGGGGTGCAGGCCATCGGCGTCCTTGTCGGGGTCGATGAGCTCGAGCATCGCGTTCTCATCGTGCCCGGCCGGCAGCGGCAGCTGCACGATGTACCCGGTCACCTCGGCGGCGCTGTTGAGGTCGCGGATCGCCGCGCGCACATCGGCGGACGTCGCCGAGGCGGGCAGGTCGACGCGGATCGACTCGATGCCGACCTCGGCGCAGTCGCGGTGCTTGCCTGCGACGTACGAGCGGGACGCCGGGTCGTCGCCGACGAGCAGCGTGCCGAGGCCCGGGGTGAGACCGCGCGTCTTCAGCATCTCGATGCGGGCGGCGAGTTCGTGCTTCACGGCGGACGCCGTGGCGACTCCGTCGAGCGTGATGGCGGTCATGGGTGCTCCCTCGGAGGCGATCGGATGCGACGGGGCGGGATGGTGGCGGGCGGTCGCCGGCGGTGGGGCGCGGCGACCGGTTGCGGGCGGGACGGCTCGGCCGCCCCGCCCGACGGGCCTACTGCTGCAGGCCGGGGTAGAGCGGGAACGCCGCCGTGAGCGCCTCGACGCGGGCGCGGAGCGCCGTGACATCCGCCTCGCCCTGGAGCGTGAGGGCGATGATGTCGGCGACCTCGGTGAACTCGGCGTCGCCGAAGCCGCGGGTGGCGAGCGCGGGCGTGCCGATGCGCAGGCCCGAGGTGACCATCGGCGGGCGCGGGTCGAACGGCACCGCGTTGCGGTTCACGGTGATGAGCGCCTCGTGCAGGAGGTCTTCGGCCTGCTGGCCGTCGATCTTCGAGTTGCGGAGGTCGGCGAGCACGAGGTGCACGTCGGTGCCGCCCGTGAGCACGTCGACGCCGGCGGCGCGCGAGTCGTCGGCGGTGAGACGGGCCGCGAGGATCTGCGCGCCGCGGATGGTGCGCTCCTGGCGGTCCTTGAACTCGGCCGAGGCGGCGACCTTGAACGCGGTCGCCTTCGCGGCGATCACGTGCATGAGCGGGCCGCCCTGCTGGCCGGGGAACACGTTCGAGTTCAGCTTCTTCGCGAGCTCCATGTCGCGCGAGACGATGAAGCCCGAGCGCGGGCCGCCGATCGTCTTGTGCACGGTCGACGAGACGACGTCGGCGTAGGGCACGGGCGAGGGGTGCAGGCCCGCGGCGACGAGACCGGCGAAGTGCGCCATGTCGACCCACAGCTTCGCACCGACCTCGTCGGCGATCGCACGGAACGCGGCGAAGTCGAGGTGGCGGGGGTACGCCGACCAGCCGGCGATGATGACCTGCGGGCGGTGCTCGAGGGCCTTGTCGCGCACGACGTTCATGTCGACGAGGAAGGTCTCGGGGTCGACGCCGTACGAGACGGCGTTGTAGAGCTTGCCCGAGAAGTTGAGCTTCATGCCGTGGGTCAGGTGGCCGCCGTGGGCGAGCTCGAGACCGAGGATGGTGTCGCCGGGGGTGGCGATCGCCGAGAGCACGGCCGCGTTGGCGGTGGCACCCGAGTGGGGCTGCACGTTGGCGTACTCGGCGCCGAAGAGCGACTTCGCCCGTTCGATCGCGAGCGACTCGGCGACGTCGACGAACTCGCAGCCGCCGTAGTAGCGGCGCCCCGGGTAGCCCTCGGCGTACTTGTTGGTGAGCACCGAGCCCTGCGACTGGAGCACGGAGACCGGAACGAAGTTCTCGCTCGCGATCATCTCGAGGTAGTCGCGCTGACGCCCGAGTTCGAGTTCGAGAACTTCGGCGATCTCGGGGTCGACCTCGGAGAGGGGCGCGTTGAAGATGGATTCGGCCAAGACTGGCTCCTTATGACATACGGACCTATGTGGGGTTGCTGCCTCCGCGACTCGCGCGGAAGCAGTCGTACCGGCCCAGGCGTGCGGTCGGTCCGTAGCAGTCGCTCCCCGATGGGAATCCATCTCAACGCCAGTCGCGACGCTCGCAAGCATAGCAATGGATGCCTCGAGCCGCCGCCGCGCGCGACGCGCGACGACTCGGGACGGATCCCGCCTCCTCGCTGGGGCTGTCGCGCAGCATGCCGAACGTGGCAGGATGACCGGCAGAGCCATTTCGTCAAGAATCCTTCTTTTCGCGAGGACGTATGCAACGACGCCACTCCAGCTCCACCGCCCTGATCGCCCTGTCGCTCGCCGTCGCGCTCGGCGCGCTGACCGCCTGCACCCCCTCGAGGGAGAACGGAGACCCCGTGCCCGGCATCGTGCCCGCCCCGGTGAGCTTCGAGCCCACCGACGCCGGCGAGTTCGCGCTCACCGAGCGCACCCGCTTCGTCGTCGACGGCGACGAGGCCGCACGTGCCGTCCGCCCGTTCGCCGAGGGCGCCCGCGCGGCCACGGGCTGGGAGCTGCCGGTCGAACGGGTCGGCGGCGAGGCATCCGCTTCGTCGGAGGCCGACGGCGACGACATCGTGCTCGCCCTCGACGAGTCGGTGACGGGAGGCGAGGAGGGCTATGCCTTCGAGAGCGGGCGCGACGGCGTGCGCATCACCGCGCCTGCGGCCGCCGGGCTCTTCCGCGGCACGCAGACCCTGCGGCAGCTGCTGCCCCCCGAGATCGAGCGCACGGCCGCCTCGACCCCGGCCGGCGGCTGGACGGTGCCGGCCGTATCGATCGCCGACGCACCGCGCTTCGAGTACCGCGCCTCGCTCGTCGACGTCGCCCGAAACTTCATGCAGCCGGGCGACCTGCTCGACCACATCGACCGCATCGCCCTGCTGAAGCTCAACGTGCTGCACCTGCACCTCACCGACGACCAGGGCTGGCGGCTGCAGATCGACTCCTGGCCCGAGCTCACCGGCATCGGCGCGTCGACCTCGGTCGGCGGCGACGGCGGCGGCTTCTACACCAAGGCCGACTACCGGCGCATCGTCGACTACGCCGCCGAGCGGTTCGTGACCGTCGTGCCCGAGATCGACCTGCCCGGCCACACGAACGCCGCCCTCAGCGCCTACGCCGAGCTGAACTGCGACGGGGTCGCGCGCGAGCCGTACACCGGTATCGAGGTCGGCTTCTCGTCGCTCTGCGCCGCCCCCGAGCGGGCGGAGGCGACCGACCGGTTCCTCGCCGACGTGCTCGGCGAGGTCGCCGAACTCACGCCGGGCCCGTGGATCCACGTCGGCGGCGACGAGCCGCTCGCGACCCCGCACGACGACTTCCTCGACCTCGTCGGTCGCATCACGAAGGCCGGCGCCGCGACCGGCAAGACGGTCATCGCCTACCACGAGATGGGCGCCTCGAACGAGATGCCGCCCGGCACCATCGGGCACTACTGGGACCTGACCGCCTCGCACGAGATGCCGGCGAACCGCCGCGACGAGCCCGTGCGGCCGTACCCCGAGTCAGCCGGGCAGGCGCGGTCCTTCCTCGAGCAGGGCGGGCGGCTCATCCTCGCGCCCGCCGACGTGACCTACCTCGACATGATGTACCCCGACCGCCCGGCCGGCCCGCTCGGCACCGAGCTCGGCACGAGGTGGGCCGCCACTATCACGCTCGAGCAGGCGTACGCGTGGACCCCCGAGACGACGATCGGCGGTCTCGAGCTCGCCGACGAGCAGATCCTCGGGGTGACGTCGTCGCTCTGGAGCGAGACGATCGAGACGGTGCCCGACTTCGAGTTCATGGTCTTCCCGCGCATCGCCGCGACCGCCGAGGTCGCCTGGTCACCCGCCGACGCGCGCGACGAGGCCGGCTTCCTGGCCAGGCTCGGCGCGCTCGGGGCGCACTTCGACGAACTCGGCATCGCCTACCGCAAGGTCGGCGGGGTCGACTGGGCCGAGTGAATACTGTTTCAGGAAGTCGGAAGCCACTCAGGACGGTTTCCCGCATTTCATCCTGAAGGGCGTCCGATCGCCTGAATCAGGAACGGCTCCTCCACCGTGCCGCGTCGCAGCGAGCCATCCGGATTCTGCCCATCGCACGCCCGCGATCGATCGTCCTCAGCGAGGATTCCGCACATGCGACTTCACGACTGGCTCGAAGCCAACGGCCGGATCAGGCACGTCGAGGAGGCGGTCGCGGCGGGATTCACGCGGTACGCCGTCCGCGGCGCGATCGCCCGCAAGGAGGTGGGCAGAATCCGCCGGAGCTGGCTCGCGCTCCCCGGCGCGCCGTTCGACCTTCGCCGAGCCGCCCAGGTGAGCGGCCGACTCGGCTGTCTGAGCGCGGCACGCCACCACGGGCTGTGGACGCTCGACGACGGCCGGCGCCACCTGTGCGTGCCACGGAACGCGTCGCGCTTCGATCCGCGCGACGATGTCGTGCACTGGGGGCACGGCCCCATCCGGCCACACCGATTCGAACTCGTCGACCCCGTGGTCAATGCGCTGATCGACATCGCCGACTGTCAGCCCCTCGACAGCGCGCTCGCCACCTGGGAGTCGGCGCTGCGCACCGGGGCAGTGAGCGTCGGCCTGCTCCGGCAGCTCCCGATGCGCAGCTCGGCGGCCCAACGGATACGGCGGGGCGCATCACAGCTCTCCGACTCGGGCATCGAGTCGATCCCTTACGCCCGGCTGTGCCGATCGGGGCTCGCCGTCGAGCAGCAGGTTCGGCTCGACGGGCACCCGGTCGACCTCCTCGTCGAGGGTTGCGTCGTGGTCCAGGTCGACGGGTACGAGTTCCACCGGTCGAAGGGGCAACGGCAGCGCGACATCGCCCAGGATCGACGGCTCGTGCTGATGGGGTTCGTCGTGTTCCGCTACGACTACGAGACGGTGCTCTACGACTGGGAGACCATCGAACGCGAAGTGCGAACGGCCGTCGCCGTCGCCGCCGTGCGATGACCCGCGACTGTTTCAGGCATTCGACGCCGATTCAGGAGGAATTCGAAGCAAGCATCCTGTGCAGCGCCCGTCGTCCTGAAACGGTGAGCACGACGACGGATGCCACGGGGCCGGCCCCGTGGCATCCGCTCGTCTCGACCGCGGCGAGCTACTTGACGCTGCCCGCCGTGAGCCCGCCGACGAGGCGCTTCTCGATGAGCATGAACAGCACGACCACGGGGATGATCGCGACGATCGAGACGCCGAAGACGTAGTGCCAGCTCGTCTCGTACTGCCCGACGAACTTCGTCAGGGCGACCGACATCGGCTGGTTGCCCGCCGTCGAGAGGATGACGAGGGAGGCCGCGAACTCGTTCCAGCAGGCGACGAAGGTGAACACGATCGCCGTCACGATGCCCGGCCACACGAGCGGCAGGTTGATCCGGAAGAGCACCGTGAGCCGCCCCGCACCGTCGATCTGCGCCGCCTCGTCGACCTCCTTCGGGATGCCCGCGAAGAAGGAGTGCATGATCCACACGGCGAACGACAGGTTGAACGCCGCATTGATGAAGATCATCGCCGACCAGGTGTCGATCATGCCGAGTGCGGCGAACTGCCGGAACAGGCCCGAGGTGAGTACCGCGGGCTGCAGCATCTGCGTGACGATCACGAGGAACAGGAACACCATGCGGAACGGGAAGCGGAACCGCGCCGTGTAGTACGCCGCGGGCAGCGCGACCGCGAGCACGAGCAGCGTCGCGAACACCGAGATCACGATGGTCGAGACCATGTTCTGCGGCAGCGGCGTCTCGGGCGTCGACCACATGTTGAGGTAGTTCTCCCAGTGCCACTCCGTGGGGAAGTAGGTGGGATCGACCGAGCGGATCTGCGCCTTCGTCTTCACCGAGCCGAAGAACATGATGAGGTACGGCAGGATGAACACGACGAGCACGACGAGGCCCGCGAGCGTGCGCAGCACCACCCTGCCGAGGGAAACCTGGTCTTCGGTGTAGCGGCGCTTCCGCGGCGCGGTGGCGTGTCCGGATGCTCCGCGGTCGCCGCCCTGGGCGAGCATGGCACGGGTTTCGGTGACGGTCATCAGATCTCCCGCGTCGGCTTGACGACCTTCACGTACACCGCGACGATCACGATGACGATAAGGAAGGCGACCACCGAGAGCGCGCTCGCGACGTCGACCTTGTGCTGGTTCTGGATGTACTTGAAGATCATCGTCATGATCGTGTCGGCGTCGTAGCCGGGTATCGACCCCGTCATCACTCGCAGGATCGGCAGCGAGTTGAAGACGTTGATGATGTTGATGAGCACGGCGACGCTGAGCGCGCCGCGCAGCTGCGGCAGCACGACCGTGAAGTAGGTGCGCGCGGGGCCCGCGCCGTCCATGCGCGCGGCCTCGAGGGTGTCGTTCGGCACCGTGGCCAGGCCCGCGAGGATGGTGTACGTCGTGAACGGCAGGGAGACGAAGATCGCGACCACGATCGACCATGCGAAGGCGGTCGTCGGGTTCTTGGTCCAGCCGTAGCCCTCGGGCGTGGCGACGAGACCGACGTCGACGAGGAACTTGTTGATGATGCCGAAGTACGGCTCGAGCCCGTAGTAGACGACCATCGTCGTCATCACGACAGAGGCTGCCCACGGGATGATCACGGCGAGGCGCACGATCCGGCGGCCGGGGAAGGCCTTGTTGAGGATCTGGGCGAGGCCGAGCGAGATCACCACCGTGAACGCCACGACGACGACGACCCACACGATCGTGCGGATGAAGATGGGCCAGAAATACGGGAACGTGAAGACCTCGACGTAGTTGTCGAAGCCGACCGAACCCTGGTCGAGGCCCGAGAGCGAGATCTTGCGGGTCGAGTTGTAGAACATGACGCCGGCCGGGAACAGCACGACGCCGAAGATGAGGATGAGCGCGGGGGCGATCCAGGGCAGGGCGCGCACGAGGTCGCGCCCGCCGGGCCGGGCGCGGGGGGGGCCCCCCCCCCCCGCGGCACCCCCCCGGGGGGGGGGGCCGGGGGGCCCCCCCCCGGGGGGGGGGGGGGGGGGCCCCCCCCCCGCCCCCCCCCGGGGGGGGGGGGGGCCGGGGGCCCCCCCCCGCCGGGTTCGATGGTGCATCGGTTGTGGAGCTCATGGTGCAGGAGTCACCGAACCCTTCCGTGTGGCGATCGAGACGAGCGTCAGCTCGCGTCGACCTGCGCCTGGATCTCGGTCAGCACGTCCTGGGCCGGCTTCGACTGGATCTGGCCGAAGAGCGACTTGAACGCGCCGTCGGTCGCCTGCCACTTGGGGTTCGTCGACGGGTAGAACTGCGCGTCGGGCAGCACCTCGAGGAACGGAGCGAGCGCCTCTTCGCCCTTCAGCGCCTCTGCGCCCGACTTCGTGACGGGGAGGAAGCCCTCGGTCTGCACCCACGGCACGTACACGTCGGCCGAGTAGTAGTAGTCGAAGAACTTGGTGATCGCCTCCTGCTTGGCACCGTCGTCGTTGTTGAAGGCCATGAGCTGGTCCATCACGCCGAGCGTGAAGGGGCTGCCGTCCTTCGTGGGGATCGGGACGATCTGGTAGTCGAGGTCGGGGTTGTTCTCCTCGATCTGGCCGACGGTCGGCGGGAGGCCGACCTGCATGCCGATCTTGCCCTGGATGAAGATGTCCATGAGCGGCGAACGGTCGGTCGAGCCCGGGTCGGCCTGGGTGGCGCCCGCGTCGATCATCTTCTTGATCTGCTCGGCACCCGGCAGGTTCGACGGGTCGTCGACGGTGATCGCCTCGGCGTCGCCGAAGCTGCCGCCGCCGCCCCAGAGCCACACGGCCGCCTCGGCCTGCGCCTCTTCGGAGCCGAGCGGCATGCCGTAGCCGGCCACGCCGCCGCCGAGCGCCGAGACCTTGGTCGCGGCACCGAGCAGCTCGTCCCAGTTGGTCGGCGCCTCGTTCACGCCGGCCTGCTGCAGCAGGGCGTTGTTGACGAACAGCGCACGTGCCGAGGCGATGAGCGGCAGGGCGTAGGCGGTGCCGTCGACCTCGGCGTTCTTGATGAACGAGTCCTGGAAGTCGCTGAAGGTCTCGGGCGAGACCACTTCTTCGGCGGCGTAGAGCAGGCCGTCGGCGGCGAAGCCGGCGAAGGGGCCGCCGTTGTAGATGTCGGGGGCCTCGCCGCCCTGGATCTTGGTCGTGACGACCGACTCGAGGTTGTCCCACGACTGCACTTCGAGCTTGACGTCGATGTCGGTGTTCTCGGCCTCGAAGCCGTCGATCACATCGTTCCAGAGCTGCTCGGTGTTGTCGGAGTAGCTGGGCACGAGCAGGTCGAGCGTGGTCTTGCCACCGGCCGAGTCGCCGCCGCTGTCACCGCCGCCGAATCCGCACGAGGCGAGCGTCAGCGAGGCGGTGGCGGCGAGCGCGACCGCGGCGCCGAGGCGCAGAGACTTCTTCATTGGATGCTTCCTCACTGTGATGGGTGGTGCACCGACGACGATGAGGTCTCACGCGTCGATGCGATCGTCCATTCTGCACCGATCCTTGGTGATCCGTGCAGTTTCGTGAACGTTTCAGCGAGTAAACGATCAGGTACGTTCACTCGACGCTGGGAATCTATTCCGCTCTCCGCACACCCGTCAAGACTGGAGAGCCATTTGTTACCTGATTTTGTTCGGATCCCTCACTAAACCCCGTGGTTGCAGGGTTCGGCAGTAAACGATCTTTTCTGTGATCGTTGGACACGTGTTGCAGTCATCTGCAATCATTGCAACGTCATCGTCGTCGTTCGACGACCGCACCACCCGACTGGAGCCCACGTGAGCCTGCCTTCCGCTTCCGCCCCCGCCGCCCACATGGCTGCCGAGCTCGCCTCGCAGCCCGAGACGTGGGCGCGCGCGGCCGAGCTCCGCGACGAGCAGTCGCGCCTCCCCCGCCGCGGCGAGCGCATCGCCGTCGTCGGCTGCGGCACCTCGTGGTTCATGGCCCAGTCGTACGCCTGGCTCCGTGAGTCGGGCGGGCACGGCCAGACCGACGCGTTCGCGGCGTCCGAGGCGTTCCCCCTCCGCGGCTACGACGCCGTCGTGGCGCTCACCCGCTCGGGCACGACGACCGAGGTCCTCCAGCTCGTCGGCGACGTGCGTGGGAAGGTGCGCACGATCGGCGTCATCGGCGACCCGGCCTCGCCGCTGGTCGACCTCGTCGACGACGCGATCACCCTCCCCTTCGCCGACGAGCAGTCGGTCGTGCAGACCCGCTTCGCGACGACGGCGCTCGCGCTCTTCCGCGCCTCGCTCGGTGAAGACCTCGCACCCGTGGTCGCCGACGCCGAGCTGGCCCTCGCCGAAGCGCTCGACCCCGCCCTCGTCGACGCCGAGCAGTACACCTTCCTCGGCCGCGGCTTCTCGGTGGGCCTCGCCCACGAGGCGGCCCTGAAGATGCGCGAGGCCTCGCAGTCGTGGACCGAGTCGTACCCGTCGATGGAGTACCGCCACGGCCCGATCTCGATCGCCGCGCCCGGCCGCGTGACCTGGCAGTTCGGCGCCGCCCCCGAGGGGCTCGCCGGCGACGTCGCCGCGACCGGTGCCCGATTCGAGACGAGCGCGCTCGACCCGATGGCCGACCTGGTGCGCGCGCAGCGCGTGTCGCTCGCCCGGGCGCTCGCCCGCGGTCTCGACCCCGACCAGCCGCGCAACCTCACGCGCTCGGTGATCCTCGAGGGCTGACCCGAGATGACCGCCACCGCGCCACCGACGCCGCTCGGCCCGGGCGCCGCCGTGCTCGCCTTCGACGTCGGCGGCACCGACACGAAGTCGGCGATGGTGGATGCCGCGGGGCGGGTGCTCGGACTCCGTCGCACGCCGACCGCGCGTGATGCGGGCGACGCCGCCGGTGCGGTCGCCGCGTCGTTCGCCGAACTCGCCCGCACGCTGCGCAACGCCCACCCCGGGGTCGACGTCGTCGCGGCCGGGGTGAGCGTGCCGGGGCTCGTCGACGAGGTGCGCGGGCTCGGCCTGTTCGCCTCGAACCTGGGCTGGCGCGACGCGCCGATCCGCGATCTCGCCGAGCGCACGCTCGGACTGCCCGTCGCCTTCGGCCACGACGTTCGCGCCGCGGGCGACGCCGAACACCGCCTGGGCGCCGCCCGCGGCTACGACGACGCCGTCGTGCTCGCGATCGGCACCGGCATCGCGAGCTCGATGCTCATCGGCGGCCAGCCCTACTCGGCCGGCGGCTACGCGGGCGAGTTCGGGCACTCGCTCGCCGATCCGCAGGGCGAGCGCTGCCCCTGCGGGGCGATCGGCTGCCTCGAGACGGTCGCCTCGGCCGGGGCGATCGCCCGCCGGTATCGCGCGGCGAGCGGACGCGAGGTCTCGGGCGCACGTGCGGTGCTCGACGCGGCCGGCGCCGGCGACCCGGTCGCGCGCGACATCTGGGATTCCGCCATCGAGGCGCTGGCCGAGGGCATCGCCCGCCTGGTCGCGACCCTCGCCCCCGAGGCGGTCGTCATCGGCGGCGGCCTCTCCCAGGCCGGCCCCGCGCTCTTCGACCCCCTCGGCGAGCGCGTCGACGCCCTGCTGAGCTTCCACCGCCGACCGGTGCTCCTCCGCGCCGAGCTCGGCGACGACGCGGGCCTGCTCGGCACCGCCCTCGCCGCACGCGACCTCGCGACGGCCCGAGCCGCCGCGGCCGGAACGGCGGCACCGTGATCCTCACCGTCACCCCGAATCCGGCCGAGGACCTGACCTGGCACCTCGCGGAGCTCCGCCCCGGCGAGACCCATCGCGTGCCGACGGGCGTCTCGCGCGCCGGGGGCAAGGGGCTGAACGTCGCGCGCGTCCTCGCGGCCGAGGGGCACGAGGTGCTCGCACTCTCGACCGCGGGCGGCGCGGCGGGCGCGCGCCTCGCCGCCGACCTCGAGCGCAGCGGCATCCCCCACCGGCTCGTGCCCGTGCAGGGTGAGACGCGACGCAGCCTCGCTCTCGTCGACGAGGCGAGCGGCGAGACGACCATCCTCAACGAGCACGGCGCACGGCTCGCCGATGACGAGGCCCGAACGCTCCTCGCCGAGGCGGCCCGGCTCGGCCGACGCGCCCAGGCGGTCGTCATCAGCGGGAGTCTGCCGCCCGGGTTCGGCCCCGACGAGCTCGCAGGGCTCGTCGCCGAGCTCGTCGCGGCCGGCACCCCGGTCATCGTCGACACGAGCGGCCCCGGGCTGCTCGCGTCCGCCCGCGCCGGCGCCACCGTGCTGAAGCCGAACCGCGACGAGCTCGCCGAGGTCACCGGCGACGACGATCCCGTCGCGGGCGGGCGCGCGCTCCTCGAGGCCGGCGCGCGGATGGTGCTCGTCTCGCTCGGCACCGAGGGGCTGCTCGTGCTCTCGCACGCCGACCGATCCGACGGCGTGCGCGCCCGGCTGCCGCAACCGCTGCACGGCAACGCAACCGGCGCCGGCGATGCGGCCGTCGCCGCGATCGCCGCCGCCGTCGCCGCCATGCCCTCGCTCGCGAGCGACCCGGGCCCCGAGGGGGTCGGGGCGCGGACGGCCCTCGCCCGACGCGCCACGGCGTGGTCGGCCTCGGCCGTGCTGATGCCCCTCGCAGGGGCGCTCTCGCCCGACCATGCCCGGCTCGAGGCCGAGGTCGTCGTGACCGGCCACCCCGATTCATCCGCCCCGAACACCGACCCGAGGACCACCGCATGACGCTCACCCCCACCCGCACCGTGCTCGAGGCCGCGGCGTCCGCCGGCACCGCCGTCGGCGCGTTCAACGTGCTGCACCTCGAGACCGCCGAGGCCCTCGTGGGCGCCGCAGAGGACACCGGGCTCCCGGTGATCCTGCAGCTCTCCGAGAACTGCGTGAACTACCACGGTGCGTTCGAACCGATCGCTCGCGCGACGCTCGCCGTCGCCGAGGCCTCGAGCGCCCGCGTCGCGGTGCACCTCGACCACGCCGAAGACGTGGAGCTCGCCCTGCTCGCGATCGACCGCGGCTTCGGCTCGGTCATGTACGACGGCGCGAAGCTCGACTTCGCCGACAACGTCGCGACCACCCGGCGGGTCGTCGCCCGGGCGGCCGGGGCGGGCGTGCTCGTCGAGGCCGAGCTCGGCGAGATCGGCGGCAAGGACGGCGCGCACGCCCCCGGGGTCCGCACCGATCCCGCCGAGGCCGCGCAGTTCGTCGCCGAGACCGGCGTCGACGCCCTCGCCGTCGCCGTCGGCTCCTCGCACGCGATGACCGAGCGGGTCGCCGCGCTCGACCTCGAGCTGATCGCCCGGCTGCACGCCGCCGTGCCCGTGCCGCTCGTGCTGCACGGCTCCTCCGGCGTGCCCGATGAGACGATCGTGGCGGGCATCGCCGCCGGCCTCACCAAGATCAACGTGTCGACGCACCTGAATGCGGCGTTCACCGGCGCGATCCGGGAGTACCTCGCGGAGCATCCCGCCGCCGTAGACTCTCGCAAGTACCTCGCGGCGGGCCGCGACGCGGTGCGCATCGAAGCGGGCCGCATGCTGAGGCTGTTCGCCTCGCCGGTGACGGCGGGCACCACCGGGAAGGACGGGATCGGATGAATCGCGCGGAGCGCCTGAGCGCCGTCCTCGACCTGCTCGCCGACGGCGGCCAGGTCGAGGTCGAGCAGATCGTCGAACAGCTCGGTGTGTCGCCGGCGACCGCCCGGCGCGACCTCGATGCGCTCGCGAGCCAGCAGCTGCTCACCCGCACCCGCGGCGGTGCTGTGGCCCACTCGGTCGCGTACGACCTGCCGATCCGGTACAAGAACCAGCAGAACCCCGAGTCGAAGGCGGCGATCGCGCGGGCGGCGAGCGCGATGGTGCCCCGCGGCGCCGTGATCGGCCTCTGCGGCGGCACTACGGCCACGGCGATCGTCGAGGCGCTCATGTCGCGCGCCGACATCATGGAGCCGGCGAACGACCCGAGCCTCACCGTCGTGACGAACGCGATCAACATCGCCATGCAGCTCGCGATCCGTCCGCAGATCAAGACGGTCGTGACCGGCGGCGTGGTGCACGCACGTTCCTACGAGCTCGTCGGCGCCTACACCGATGCGGTGCTCGGCAGCGTGACGCTCGACTACGCCTTCATCGGCGTCAACGGCATCGACCCGGCGATCGGGCCCACGTCGCACGACGAGCGCGAGGCCGCCGTGAACGCGCTCATGGCCTCACGGGCCACGCACCCCGTGCTCGTCGCCGACTCGTCGAAACTCGACAAGCGGGCGTTCGCGGCGATCGGGTCGCGGCGCCTCTTCTCGACCCTGATCACCGACTCGGGCGTGACCGAGGCCCAGCTCGCGCGACTCGCCGACCACGGCTACGACGTTATCGTTGCTTAGGTGAGCACCCCAGTCGTCCCGACCATCCCCGCCTCCGGCCCGAACGGGCCCACGATCGTCCATTCGGCGCGGATCGTGAGCGGCTTCGACACGGTGCCCGACGCCTGGGTTCGCTTCGAGAGCGGCAGCGTCGCCGAACGCGGGCTGGGCGACACCTGGCGGGCGCTCCTCACCTCCGACACGAGCGTGACGGATGCCTCGGGGCGGTTCCTCGTCCCCGGGTTCATCGACATCCACTGCCACGGCGCCGGCGGCGCGTCGGCCGACGAGGGCGAGGCGGCCATCGAGCGCGTGCTCGCGGTGCACAACGCCCACGGCACGACCCGCACCGTGCTCTCGCTCGTCACCGCCTCGGTCGACCGGTTGGTCGAGCAGCTCGAGGTGATCGCGGGCCTTGCCCGCCGCGACCCCCGCGTGCTCGGCGCCCACCTCGAGGGGCCGTTCCTCGACGACGCCTACCGCGGCGCGCACGACCCCTCGCTGCTGCGCACGGCCGATGCGGACTCGGTCGAGCGCCTCCTCGCCGCGGCCGACGGCACGCTGCGCCAGATCACGATCGCGCCCGAGCATCCGGGGGCGACGGAGGCCATCACGCGCTTCGTCGATGCCGGCGTCGCGGTGGCGGTCGGGCACACCGGCGCCGACTTCGACACGGCGCTCGCCGCGTTCGGCGCCGGTGCGACGATCCTGACGCACGCGTTCAACGGCATGCGCGGCATCCACCATCGCGCACCCGGCCCCGTGGTCGCGGCGATGCATGCCGACCACGTCACGCTCGAGATCATCAACGACGGGGTGCACGTGCACCCCGATGTCGTGAAGCTCGCCTTCGCGGGCGCGCCGGGCCGGGTCGCGCTGGTCACCGACGCGATGGCGGCGACGGGCTCGGCCGACGGCGCGTACCTGCTCGGCACCCTCGAGGTCGTCGTCGACCAGGGCGTCGCCCGCCTCCGCGACGGGGGTTCGATCGCCGGATCGACCCTGCTGCAGGACGAGGCGCTGCGCCGCGCCGTCGTCGACTGCGGCATCCCGCTCGATCAGGCGATCGCCGCGCTCACGACGGTGCCCGCTGCGGCCGTCGGGCGGGCGCACGACCTCGGCCGGCTCGATCGCGGCTACGCCGCCGACGCCGTGCTGCTCGGCGACGAGCTCGACGTGCAGGCGGTGTGGTCGGCCGGGAGCCGGTTGGGCTGAGCCGTCGCTGCTGAGCCCGCGTCGGCCGCGCCGGACCGGGCCGCGCACCCGTGCAGAACCGCGCCGTGCCGCGCGGCGCCTCGCAGAACCGCGCCGTGCCTCGGAGAGGAGAAGGGCGGGGCCCCGAGGCGTGTTCCCCATCGCCTCGGAGCCCCGGCCGTTCGAACGGAGACGCCCCTTTTCCCCGGGCGCTTCCGGTCCCGCCGGCGGGTATCCGGCTTCCGTCTCGGAGTTTCGGGTCACCGAGACGGCGGAAGTCGAGAGCGAACTGCATGCCCTCACCTGATGAGACGGGCCGGGTGCGGATCTATGACGCGAATCCCAGCAAAATCTGGTGGAATTGTGCGCACCCCCTGATCTGCGTCATGATCGCCCCGCCGACGCGTCTCTCAGGTACCCGACCCGAACGCCAGAAGGAGCCGCGCGTGCCCGCCGTGCGTACCGACCACACCGCCGATGCCGCCCTCATCGAGCGCACCCGCCGCGGCGACCGCTCGGCGTACGCCGAGCTCTGGCAGCGCCACGCGGCGTCGGGCCGCACCGTCGCGCGCTCCTACAGCTCGCTCGATCCCGACGATCTCGTCGCCGAGTCGTTCACGCGCATCTACGACGCGATCCTCGCCGGCAAGGGGCCGACCGCCGCGTTCCGGCCGTACCTCTTCACGACGATCCGCAACACGGCGGCGAGCTGGGGCCGGGCCCGCCAGGAGACGAACCTCGAGACGCTCGAGTCGTTCGAGGACCCCGACACGAACGAGGCGGCGACACTCGACGCCCTCGACCGTTCGACCACCGCGCAGGCGTTCCGTTCGCTGCCGACCAGGTGGCAGGAGGTGCTCTGGTACAGCGAGGTCGAGGGCATGACGCCGCAGCAGGTCGCCCCGCTCGTGGGCATGAGCGCGAACAGCACCGCCGCCCTCGCCTACCGCGCCCGCGAAGGGCTCCGCCAGGCGTGGATCCGCGCGCACCTCAAGAACTCGACCGAGCCCGAGTGCCGTTGGACGATCGACCGGCTCGGCAGCTACACGCGCGGCAAGCTGCGGCCGCGCGACACCACGAAGCTCGAATCGCACCTCGACGACTGCGCCCGCTGCACGATCGTCGCCGCCGAGGCGCGCGAGGTCGGATCGCGGCTTGCGCTCGTGCTGCTGCCCCTCGCCGCCGGCGTCGGCGGCGCGACGGCGTACTCGGCCTGGTTGTCGCAGGGCGCACCCGTCGCCGAGTACGCGATGGGCGCCGGCGGCATCGCCGCGGGAGCCGCCGCCGCGACCGGCGGCGCAGGAGGCGCAGGCACCGGGACGGCCGGAGCCGGAGCCGGAGCCGGCGGAAGCACCGCGGCCGGCGGCGGGCTCGTCGGCGCCATCGGCGGCACCGGCGTCGCGATCGGGGCCGGCGCACTCGTGCTGACTGCGGCGGTCGTCGCGGTCGCCGTCGTCGCGCCGAGCCTCACGCCGACGAACGAGCCGCTCGCGGCGCCGATCAGCGAGGTGCGCGAGCCCGCGCCCGACGACCAGGCCGAGGCGCCCTCGATCCTTCCCGAGCCCACCGCGCCGGCCCCGATCCCGTCAGGCGCGCCCGAGCTCGACGAGACGACCGGCGACGACGGCTCGGCCGACGAAGCGCCCGGCCTGCCTCCGGTCGAACCGGCTCCCCCGGCGCCGACGCCGAGCGTCGCGCCCGAGCCGACCCCCACGCCCGAACCGACCCCCACGCCGACCCCGAAGCCCACTCCCACGCCCACCCCGACCCCCACGCCCACCCCGACGCCGACGCCCCAGCCCGGCGACACCGAGGCGCTGCCTCCCGTCGTCGAGCGGGTCGACACCGCGGGCGATCTCGTCGACCCCGACCTCGTCGGGCGCGCCGAGCCCCGCGCGACGGTCACGGCCACCGCCGACGACGGCCGGAGCTGGACGACGCAGGCCGACGGGTCGGGCGCGTGGCGCATCGGCCCGCGCGAGCTCCGTGCCGGGACCACGACCCTGGAACTCGTGCAGACCGATCGCGCCGGCAACGTCTCCGACCCGGCCGTCGTCCCCGTGACCCTCCAGGCGCCCGCGGTCCGAGCCCGGCTGCACCGACTCGATTTCTCCGGAGTCCCCGGCGCGACGATCGCGCTCGAGATCGACGGCGAGCGGGCGGGCACCTACACGCTCAACCCGGCCGGCCGCGCCACGGAGTCGAACGGCTCATGGCGCTGGCTCCTCGCCGACCGCGTCAGCGTGCGCTACCTGGTCGACGGGCGAACCGGACCTGCCGCCGAGGCGGACTGGTGACCCGGCATCGAGCGGCCGGTTCGGCGGCCGAGGCATCCACCGCCCGGTAATCTGGGCGGATGACCACCGCTGCCGCGCCCGATCACCTGTACCACTGGGTCGTGACCCTGAGCTGCACCGACGGACCGGGCATCGTGCACGCGATCTCGGGCGCCGTCGTCGCCTCGGGCGGCAACATCACCGAGAGCCAGCAGTTCGCGAGCCTCGACACCGGGCGCTTCTTCATGCGGCTGCAGGTCGAGTCGCGGGCGACCCGCGCCGAGTTCGAGGCGGCACTCGCCCCCGTCACCGAGCGCTGGAGCATGCAGTGGCACCTCGACGAGGTCGGGCGACCGCTCCGCACCCTCGTGCTCGCCTCCACCGCCGGTCACTGCGTGAACGACCTGCTCTTCCGCCAGCGCGCGGGCCAACTGCCGGTCGAGATCCCGCTCGTGCTCTCGAACCACGGCACGCTCCGCGACCTCGTCGACTTCTACGGGGTGCCGTTCGAGGCCGCCGCCGTGACCGACGCCGCGTCGAAGGCCGATTTCGAGCGACGCATCCTCGACGCGGTCGACGAGCACGACATCGAGCTCGTGGTGCTGGCCCGCTACATGCAGATCCTCTCCCCCGAGCTCTGCGAAGAGCTCGCCGGGCGCTGCATCAACATCCACCACTCGTTCCTGCCGGGTTTCAAGGGCGCGAACCCGTACCGGCAGGCGCACGCCCGCGGCGTGAAGCTCATCGGCGCGACCGCCCACTTCGTCACGAGCGACCTCGACGAGGGGCCGATCATCGAGCAGAACGTCGTGCGCGTCGACCATTCGCGGAGCCCTGGCGAACTCGTCGCGATCGGTCAGGACGAGGAGAGCCGCACGCTGAGCCAGGCGGTGAAGTGGTTCGCCGAGCGCCGCGTGCTCCTCGACGGAGCCCGCACCATCATCTTCCGCTGAATCGTCGCGGGTAGACTCGAGGGTTGTGAGCACCGCACCCGAGACCCCGCAGCAGGCCCAGCCGAAGATCGGCCCGAACGACATCCTCCGGTTCTTCCTCGAGCTGTTCGCCTTCGTGTCGCTCGGCATCTGGGGGTTCATGGCCTTCCCGCTGCCGTGGCCGGGCGTGCTCATCGGCCTCGGCGCGCCGCTCCTCGCGATCGTCGCCTGGGCGCTGTTCATGTCGCCGAAGGCGGTCTTCCGCATCGACCCGTTCGGCAAGGCGCTCGTCGAGATCGCGATCTTCTCGGCCGCCGCGATCGGCTGGTGGATGCTGGGTCAGCCCGTCGTCGCGGTCGTCTTCGCCGTGGTGGCCGCGGTGAGCGGCATCATCAACGGCCGCAAGGAGCTCGCGGGCTGACCGCCTCCCGTCGGGGTCAGGCTCGGCCGGCCGCGGCCGCGGCCTCAGCCTCGGCGTCGGCCACGGCATCGGCCTCCGCGTCGGACTCGGCACCGCCCGCGGTGCGGAAGTGGCCGAGCACCGAGAGCGCGAGCCCGCCGACGGCCCAGCCGGCGAGCACCAGCCACGGGAAGGTCGTGTCGGCGGCCGGGAAGTACGAGAGTTCGCGCACCAGGGTCGCGGCGGCGCCCGGCGGGAACCACTGGCCGACCTCGCCCCACGGCACCGGCAGGAACTCCTTCGGGATCGCGGCCGCCGAGATGGGGTTCGCGAAGAGCAGCATCACGACGGGGCCGACGGCGATGCCCGCTCGTCCGATGAGCGCGACGAACCCGGTGATGGGTGCCGCGATGGCGGCGAGCGCGAGGGCGATCGCCGCGGCGTTCACCCAGTAGTCGCCCTGCAGCGCGCCGAACCATCCCTGCAGGATGCCGGTGAGCACGAGTCCGCCGGTGACGGCGTAGACGACGACCGCGAGCACCCGCCGCATCGCGCCGATGACGGTGAGCGAGATCGCGATCCCGCCGAGCATTCCGCCCAGCACGAGCGGGAAGAGCGCGGCGGCGAGCCCGGTGCCGCGGGGGTCGCTCTCGGCGAGCGGCACGACGTCGGTGACGACGACGTCGATGTGGGGCGGGGCGGTCGGCGCCCCCGCTGCCGCGGCTGCAGCGGCGGCTTGGGCGTTGACCCCCTCTTCGAGCCCGGTGGCGACGCCGTTCAGCAACTGTGCGACGACGGCGCTCGACGCCGAGGAGCTGAGCACCTCGGGCTCGGTGCCGAGCACGACGGCTCCGTACACCTCACGGGATTCGATCGCGGCGACCGCGGACGAGCGGTCGTCGACCTCGACGAAGGCGATCGCTCCGGGCTGCTGCGCGTCGACCGCCTGCTCGGCGGCGGCGGTGAGTTCGGCGGGCCCGGCGATGGCGATCGGCAGGTCTTTGGGCTCGGCCGTCACCGAGGGCCAGGCGAAGGCCAGCACGATGACTGCGACGACCGCCGCAAGCGCGAGGCCGAGCCCGATGACGCGCGCGATCGGCGTACGCGACTGCCCGGCATCCGTGTGTGCCATGTTCTCCTCCGAGGTCGAACCCAAAACGAACATTCGTTCTTTATAGAATGCGCGCGCCTCCTATGCTTGTCAAGAACGATCATTCGGTTTTCTGAGCGAGAGGCGGCCGATGCCCAAGGTGAGCGATGAGTACCGTGCGGCGAGGCGCGACGAGATCCTCGACGCCGCCCTGCGCGCGTTCTCCGCGAAGGGGCTCGACGGCGCCTCGATGGCCGATATCATCGCCGAGGCCGGGCTCTCGGCCGGGGCCATCTACGGGCACTTCCCCAGCAAGGTCGAACTGCTGGCAGCCGTCGCGCAGCGCACGCTCGGGCAGCGACGCCTCGAGATCGCGGCCCGCCAGCAGGAGGGCGAGGCTCCGCTCACCCCCGGGGAGGTGCTCGCGACCGTGCTGCGCGGAATGCGCGCGCACTTCGACACCCGGCTGCTGGTGCAGCTCTGGGCGGCGGCCGTCACCGACACCGAGCTCGGCGCCACGGTGCGCGGCCCCGTCCGCGCGATCCGCGAGACCTTCGGCGACGCGATCCGCCCGTGGTACCTCGTCAACTACCCCGCCGACGAGGTCGAGGCCCGACTCGCCCGTGATCTGCCCATCATGATGGCGCTCGGCCAGGGGTTCATGATCCAGCGCCAGCTCTTCGACGACTTCGACGAGGAGGGCTACCTCGCCGCGCTCCCCGGGGCGCTCCCCCACTGACCGGCGCGCGCGTCGGCGGGGTGTCGCAGTCCGAGCACGACGGATGCCTCGGGCGGCATCCCGTCCGAGGCATCCGTGTCGTTCGCAGCGAGCTAGATGCCCTGCCAGGCCGGCTTGTTCGCCCAGGCGTGCCGGTAGTACTCGAGGTTCGCGAGGCGCGACGCGGCCGCCGCATCGACGATCACGGTCGCGTGCGGATGCAGCTGGATCGCCGAGCCGGGCTGGCTCGCGGACACGCCGCCCTCGACCGCCGCGGCGACGGCCTCGGCCTTCGCCTCGCCGAAGGCGAGCAGCACGAGGTGGCGGGCCCGCAGGATCGTGCCGATGCCCTGGGTGATGCAGTGCATGGGCACGTCCTCGGGCGAGTCGAAGAAGCGCGCGTTGTCGACGCGGGTCGGCTCGGTGAGCGTCTTCACCCGCGTGAGCGACGCGAGCGAGGAGCCCGGCTCGTTGAATCCGATGTGACCGGTGCGGCCGATGCCGAGGATCTGCAGGTCGACGCCGCCGGCGGCCGTGATCGCCGCCTCGTAGTCGGCGCCGGCGTGCTCGATCGTCGCCGGGTCGCCGTTCGGCACCCGCACGAGCTCGGGGGTGAGCCCCAGCGGCTCGACGACCTCACGGGTGATCACCGCACGATAGCTCTCGGGATGCCCGACGGGCAGGCCCACGTACTCGTCGAGCGCGAAACCCCGCACCCCGCGCACGTCGATCGCCTCGGCCGCGATGCGCGACGCGAGCGCCCGATAGCTCGCGAGCGGCGTCGAGCCGGTCGCGAGCCCGAGCACGGCGTCGGGCTTCTGCCTGATCAGCGAGACGATCGATCCGGCGACGAGTTCTCCCGCTGCCTGCTCGTCTTCGACGACTACGACTTCTGCCATTGCGCAACTCCTACCAGGGCAGCGCCCACGGCGGCTGCCGGAAATCCGAGGGGAATGACCCGGACCCGCTCCGCGAGCCCGAGAGAGGCGAGGAACGCCGAGTCGGCGGCCCACCTGTTCAGGATACGGCGAGTTCCGTCGACGAGCGGGTCGCCGAGAGCGGCGAGCCCGCCCCCGATCACGACCTCGTCGACGTCGGTCGTGAGCACGAGCAGGCGCACCGCCGCTGCCACGCCGGAGAGGAAGCGCTCGCGGACGCGGATCGCCTCGGCATCGCCCGCCTCGGCCCGGTCGAAGAGCTCGCGGGCGGGCAGCTCGGCCTCGGACGGCCACATGCGCGCGATCGCCGAGCCGGAGGCCACGGTCTCGAGGCAGCCCCGCTGGCCGCAGCCGCAGAGCTCGCCCGCCGGATCGATCGGGATGTGCCCGATCTCGCCCGCCACGCCGTGGCCGCCGCGCAGCAGACGGCCGCCCTGCACGATCCCGGCCGCGAGGCCGGTGCCGAGGTTGAGGTAGGCCATCGAGCGATCGGCCGACGGGGCGGACGCCCCGTGCGCCGCGAGGAGGTGATGCGCACCGAGGGCCGCAGCCTTCACATCGTTCTCGATGCGCACGTCGACGCCCAGCCGGTCGGCGAGCCGGGGCCCGAGGTCGAGTCCCTCCAGCCCGAGGTTCACGGCGTGCGCGACGCGGCCCGTGACGGTGTCGACCGCACCGGGGATCCCGATGCCGATCGACGAGAACGCGGCCTGGCCGATGCCCGAGAGCTCCGCCATCCGTTCGACGGTGCGCAGCGCCGTCTCGACGACGGCCTCGGCGCCGAACCCGGTCGGCATTCGCACCTGGTCGCTCAGTTCGCCCGTCTCGGCGAGCGCGACCGCCGCGGTCTTGGTGCCGCCGATGTCGATGCCGAGCCTCACCGCGCGCCCACGGGTGCGAGCGCGCCGTCGACGAACGCGAGCACCGCGTCGCCGAGCAGGCGCGAGGCGCCGTAGGTCGCCACGTCCGCGTAGCCGCGGTCGTGCGACGGCCAGCCCATGTCGATCGTCACGACGTCGTGGCGCACGGCGCGGATCGCGTCGATCGCCTCGCGGGCGAAGGCGTGGCGGTGCAGGTCCTTGCCGACGACGAGCACTGGGCCGGCGAGCGCGGCCGGATCGTCGAGCACCTCGCCGGGTGCGACCGGCACGAGCTCGGCGCGGCTGAGCCACGACGGCTGCGGGGCGACGGCCTCGGCGGCGAAGGGCCCCCACGGTGCGAAGCCGATGGCGATGTTCGCCACCGTGTCGACGCGCACGACCGTGCCGACGCCGGGTGCCCCGAGCAGACGCCCCCGCACGGAGTCGGCGACCTCGAAGGAGGCGACCACCCGGGCGATCTCCTCGTCGTCGTGGGCGGGTTCGATCACGTCGGGCGCCACCGGACCCTCGGGCACCGCGGGAGCCGTCGCGGCCAGAGCGCGCACCCGAGCCGCCGCGTCCCGGACCCGATCGGCCGGCAACCGGCCCGCATCGATCGCCTCGACGATCGCCGCGACGATCTCATCGAGTTGCGGGTCGGTGTTCTTCGAGCCGATGCAGAGCAGATCGCACCCGGCGGCGAGGGCGCGCACTGCGGCTTCGGGAATGCCGTGCGCGCCGCTCGCCCCCTTCATGTCGAGGGCATCGGTGACGATGACGCCCACGAAACCCAGCTCCCCGCGGAGCAGGCTGTGCAGGATGTGCGGGGAGAGGGTGGCCGGAGCCTCAGCATCGAGCTGCGGGATCAGGATGTGGGAGGTCATGATCGTGCGGGTGCCCGCCTCGATCGCCGCGCGGAACGGCACGAGCTCGCGCTCGCGCAGCGTCTCGAGCGGCACGTCGACGACGGGCAGCGCGAGGTGCGAGTCGGTCGCCGTGTCACCGTGGCCCGGGAAGTGCTTCGCGCTCGCGGCGATGCCCGTCTGCTGCAGCCCCTCGACCCACGCGGCCGAGTGCCGGGCGACGAGCACGGGGTCGTCGCCGAAGCTGCGCACGCCGATGACCGGGTTGTCGGGGTTGGCGTTGACGTCGACGTCGGGGCCGAACGTCACCGTGCAGCCGGTGGCCGCGAGGGCGCGCCCCACCTCCGCCGCGACGCGGCGAGTGAGCTCGAGCTCGTCGATGCGGCCGAGCACGGCGTTGCCGGGGAACGGCGCACCGCGGTCGTAGAACAGCCGGGTGACGTCGCCGCCCTCCTCGTCGATCGCGATGACGGCCTCGGGATTCGCCCCGCGGAGGCTCTCATTGAGCGCCCGCAGCTGCTCGGGATCGACGACGTTCTCGCCGAAGAGGCACACGCCGCCGAGGCCGTCGCGCAGTCGCGCGAGCACCCAGTCGGGGGCGACCGGGCCGTCGAAGCCCGGCAGCAGGGTCGTCAGGATGTCCCGGTGCAGCTGTGCGGCCGCACCGGTCTGGTTCTCGGTGCTCATCCCTTGACGGCCCCGTTCACGAGGCCGCCGACCATGCGGCCCTGCACGAAGAGGAAGAAGATGACGACGGGGAGGGCGATGAGCGTCGAGCCCGCCATCACCGCGCCCCAGTTCGTCGCCTCGGTGGCCGACTGGAACGAGTTGAGCCACGGCGGAAGGGTGAGGTTGTAGCCCTTGAGCAGGAGGAGCGCCATCAGGAACTCGTTCCAGCTCTGGATGAAGGCGAAGATGCCGGTGGAGACGAGGGCGGGCGCCATGAGCGGGAAGGTGACCTTCCAGAACGCCTGCGCCTTCGTGCAGCCGTCGATCATCGCGGCCTCCTCGAGCTCGGCGGGCACGCCCTTCACGAAGCCGCGCAGGGTCCAGATCGTGAACGGCACCACGGCGGCCAGGTGCACGATGAACAGGCCGAGGAGCGTGTTCATGAGGCGCCAGTCGTCGATCATGTTGTAGATCGTGAACATCATCGCCTCGCCGGGCACCATCTGCACGACGAGCACGGCGACGATGAAGAACACCCGGCCGCGGAACGCGAATCGTGCGAGGGCGATCGACGCGAGGAAGGCGAGGATCGCGCAGACGACGACGACGGCGAGCCCCACGGTGATGCTCGAGATGAGCGCGTGCGGGAAGTCGGTCTGGCCCGGTGCCGCCTCGCGCGTCCACGCCGTGATGTAGTTCTTGAACGTGAAGTCGAGCGGCAGCAGGCTCGGGTTGCGGCTGATGATCTGGTTGGACGGGGTGAACGACATGTTCACCATCCAGTAGACCGGGAAGATCGAGCACACGATGATGACGAGCGCCCAGATGTTGAGGCCGAGGCGGCCGAGGAGGCCCCTGCGGCGGCCGGCGCGACGGCCGAGGCGGCCGCCGTCGCCGATGGTGGTGGCGGCGCGGGTCTCGGCCGCGATCGAGCCGGGCTCTTCGGCGAGCTGCATTCCAGGACTGATGCTCACAGCTCTTCATCCTTCAGGGAGTTGCGGACGTTGAAGTAGGAGATGGCCATGAGCAGGATCACCATGAACACGCCGATGGCCGCCGTGGTGCCGAACTCGCCGAGCCCCTGCCGGAACAGGTAAGTCGGGAGCACGTTGGTCTCGCTCGCAAGGCCGCCCTGCTGCTGCAGCGCGTACACCTGCGTGAAGATGCGCAGGTTCCAGATGGTCTCGAGCACGAGCACGGCCGTGATCACGTTGCGCATGTACGGCAGGACGATGAGCCGGAACCGCTGCCACGCACTGGCGCCATCGAGCGACGAGGCCTCGATGACCTCCTCGGGCACCTGGCCGAGTCCGGCGTAGAAGGTGATCGCGGCGAACGGGATGCTCTGCCACGTGACGATGATGACGAGCACCATCATGAAGGACCAGGGGTTCTCGAGCCAGCCGTGACCGCGCCAGTCCTGCGTGCCGGTGATGGTGTTGAGGGCCCAGTTGATGACGCCGTAGTCGGTGTCGAACATCCACCCCCAGACGACGGTGGCGGCCAGCGGCGGCATCGCCCACGCGAAGAGGAGCGAGACGGACACCGCGAGGCGCCAGGCCTTCGAGAGCTTCGTCATGGTCAGCGCGATGAGCATGCCGAACACGACGATGAGGACGGTGAGCACGACCATGAGGCCGAGGCTCCGGGCGAGCACCTGCGGGAACTGCGAGTCGGTGAAGATCTCGATGTAGTTGTCGAACCCGACGAAGTCGGGCGACGTGCCCAGCATCTTGTTCTTGATCTCGAGGTTCGTGAACGAGGTGACGAGCATCACGATCGTCGGGTAGACGACCATCACGACGAGGAGCGCGATGCTCGGGGCGAGCAGCGCCCAGGGGGCCCACTGCACCGGCTTCTTCCTGCGAGGTGCGGTGGGGGCGCCCTTGGGGGGACGGGGCGGTTTCGTGGTCGGCGTGCGCGGCGTTGCGTCAGGCTCGGCGAGGGTTGCGCTCATGGCTCTTCCTCCGGGTGTCCGCGGGGGGACGCGGGGTATGACTGATGGTACGTCTCGCGGCACCGGCGCCGGTCGAGTTCGTTGCAGGGAAGCGGGGGCGGAGCTGTGTGGGACTCCGCCCCCGCCGGGGCTCAACAGGCTAGCTGTTGAGGATCTCCTCGATCTGCGCGTCGAGGTCGGCCGCGATGGCCGCCACGTCGCCACCCTGGGCGATCTTCACGAGCGCCTCCTGGATGATCTGCGCAGCCTCGACCTCGGCCCACTTCGGGGTGGTCGGGGTCACCTTCGAGTTCTCGAGCGCAACGGCCTGGGCCTTCGCGATCTCGGTGTCGGGCAGGTTCTCCGCCGAAGCGGTGAGGCCCGGGGTCAGGCCACCGGCGGCCAGGAGATCCTGGTAGCCGGCGCTCGCCATGATGTCGAGCGCGGCGCGAGCCTGCTCGGGGTTCGCGCTCTTCGTCGCGACGGCGATGTTCGAGCCACCGGCGAAGATCGGCGCGGTCTCGCCCGCCTCGAGGCCCGGCAGCGCGAACGCCGTCAGGTCCGAACCGTAGGTGTCGGGGCAGCCGGGAGCCTCGGCGTCGGCCGGAGCGGTGATCGACCACTGCACCCACGCGGGAGCCGAGAGGAAGACGTCTTCACCGGCGCAGAACGGCACCTGCGGGTCGGTCTCGTCGCCGTCCTTCGCCGCGTTCGAGGCGTTGAGGTAGACGTCCTGGAGCTGGGTCAGACCCTCGACGCCGCCTTCGCTGGAGAAGCCGGCCTTCCACTCGTCGCCGTCCTGCTCGGCGATGAATCCGCCGTGCGCCCAGACGTAGGGAAGCGCGTTGTACCAGTCGCGGCCCGGAGCCCAGATGCCCGAGACGGTGTCGGTGCGGCGCTCCTTGCCGGTGGCGACGTACTCGTCGAGCGTCGTCGGCACGGGGGTGTCGCCGAGGATCTGCTTGCTGTAGAACACGATGCGGCCACCGGCGTAGTACGGCGCGGCGTAGAGCTCGCCGTCGTACGTCGCCGACTCGACGAGACCGGGCAGGTAGTCGTCGCTGTTGAAGTCGTCGAGCGGGAGGAACAGGCCCTGGTCGGCGAAGCTCGCCGTCTGGGTGTTGCCGACCTCGACCACGTCGGGCGAGTCGTTCGACTGGAGCGCAGCTGCGTAGGTGTCGCTCACGTCGGCCCAGGTCTTCTCCTCGACCGTGAGGGTCCAACCGTCGTTCTCCGACTCGAAGGTGTCCTTGAGGTAGGCGCGCGCGTCCTCAGGGGTGTCGCTTCCGACGACCCAGACCGTGATGTCGCCACCGTCGGCCGACTCGTTCCCACCACCGGTGCTGCAACCGGCGAGGGTCAGGGCAGCAGCAGCGCCGAGCGCCACAATGCCGAGTTTCCTCATTTGTCGTTTCCTTTCATGGGGTGGGGAAACAGCGGGGGTTCGCTGTCACCCTTGGTGCCTGGAGTCCCTCACGAGACTCCGAGTTGTCCGGAGAGGACCATGACGGCCGCGCCGCGGAGGACGATGTCCTCAGCCTGCTCGGACATCCGGAGCCTCAGATCACGGTTGAGTTCCGCCATCGTCCGCTTCCGGAGCGTGTCGACGGTCGCCTCGTGGAAGGCTCCGTCGAGCAGATCGGCGGGGCCGCTGAGCACGACCTCCGTCAGATTGAGGGCGCCGACGACCGGCGCGAGCACGATGCCGAGCCGGCGGCCCGCCTCATGCAGGATCACCTCGCGGTCGGCGCCGACCGCCTCGAGCTGAGCCCGGAGGCGGGGCTCGGCGACCCAGGCTTCGAGGCATCCGTCCTTGCCGCACGCGCATCGCGGGCCGCCGTCGGTGCCGACGACGACGTGGCCGATCTCGCCCGCGGCGAATCCGCCGCCGATGACGGGGCGGCCGCCGACGATGAGTCCGGCGCCGACACCGTGCCCGACCTTGACGAGCAGCAGCTCGCCGGGCGCGGTCTCGCCGTGCTCGGCGAGGATCGCGACGTTCGCGTCGTTCGCGACGTGCACGGGGAGGTCGGTTCGGGCGGCGAGGCGCTCCTGCAGCGGCAGGTCGACCCAGCCGAGGTTGGGGGCCGAGCGCACGACGCCGAGCGGGTCGACCACACCGGGCGAGCCGACGCCGATGCCGAGCACCGGAATGGTCGTGAGACCGAGCAGCCGGTCGACGAGCGCCTCGACGAGCCGGACGGCCTCCTCGCCGGTCGCACCGTCGCGGGCGAGCTCGGCGCGCTCGGCGATGGTGCCGTCGAGCGCGGTGACGGCGCCGCGGAACACCTCGTGCTCGGAGAGGTCGAGGCCGATGATCTGGAACGCGTCGCGGGCGACGTCGATGAGGGTGGCGGGCTTGCCGGGCCGGGCGTCTTCGCGCTGGCCGAGTTCGACGACGAGCCCCTCGGAGATGAGCTCGGCCACGAGGTCGGAGACCGTGACGCGGGTCAGGCCCGTCTCTCGGGCGATGTCGGCACGGCTCTGGGCGCCCGAGCTGTAGAGCGTCTGCAGCACGAGGGCGCGATTGTGGCTGCGAGCGTGCTCGGGCAGCACCTTGCCGGTGGGCCGGAGCGCGCGCGAGCGGGTGAAGATCGGGGCGCCGGCGAACGGCACGGTGAGCAGGTCGGAATGCGCCACCGAGGTGGGGGGCGTCGGCTCCGTGGTGACCGGGCCTCGCTGCGCATCCGTTGCAGTCACGTTTGTTAGTAAACCTTACGAACAAACCAGACGCAAGTGTTCGACACGACTTCGCGCCTGCGTTACCGATTCGTGATCTACGCGACGCCGACGCGTGAATCGGATGCCACGGCGCGATCCTCGCCCCGCGCATCGAGCCGCCCGCCGACGGCGCGCAGAGCCGCCAGGATCGCGATGAGGTCGACCACTTCCTGGAGCAGGGCGCCGATCGTCGCCGGAATCACGCCGAAGGCCGCGATGATCATGAGCCCCACGCTCACGATGATCCCGATCCAGATGCTCTGCAGCGCGATGCGCACGGTGTCGCGCCCGATCTCGACGGCCTTCGCCGTCCGCGAGATGTCGTCGACGAGGATCACCGCCGAGGCCGACTCGCTCGCCGCCGTCGCCCCCTTCGCCCCCATGGCGATGCCGACGTCGGCGGCCGCGAGCACGGGGGCGTCGTTCACGCCGTCGCCGACCATGATGACGGGCCGCGCGGCCACCGCGGCGACCTCGCGCACCTTGTCGCCCGGCAGGCAGTCGGCGCGCACGCGCGTGATGCCCAGCTCCGCCGCGATGTGGTCGGCGGTCGCCTGCGCGTCGCCCGTCAGCATCATCGTGTCGTGCACGCCGAGCTCGTCGAGCCTCGCGAGCGTCGTCTTCGCGTTCGCGCGCAGGCGGTCGCTCGCGAGCAGGGCGCCGGCGTAGCGCCCGTCGACCGCGACGTACACGGCGAGTTCACCCGGCGCGATGGCCGTGCGCCGCGCCTCGGGGGCCTGCGCCCGCACGAACGCGAACTTCCCGACGACCACCTCGCGGTCGCCGAGCTTCGCCGTCACCCCGTTCGTGGCGGCCTCGCGCGCCCACTCGGCCTCCGCGAGCGACAACCCCTGCTGCTTCGCCGCCTCGATCATCGAGGCCGCGAGCACGTGCGAGGAGTACTGCTCGGCCGAGGCGACGAGGCCCAGCAGCTCGTCGGCCGAGAAGCCGGACTCGGGCCTGATCGCCACGAGCTTCGGCGCCCCGTGCGTGAGCGTGCCCGTCTTGTCGAACACCGCGGTCTTCGCCCGCGCGAGCAGCTCGAGCACTCCCCCGCCCTTGACGATCACGCCGTTGCGCGCGGCCCGGCTCATGCCGCCGATGAAGGCCACCGGCGCGGCGATGAGCAGCGGACACGGCGTCGCGAGCACGAGCACCTCGGCGAATCGCACCGGGTCGCCCGAGACCCACCATGCGACGCTCGCGAGCGCGAGCGAGAACACCGTGAAGGGCACGGCGTAGCGGTCGGCCAGTCGCACGACCGGCGCCTTCGACTCGGCGGCCTGGGCGACGAGCGACACGATCTGCTGGTATTGGCTGTCGCCGGCCGTCGCGGTGGCCACGATCTCGACGGCCGCCTGCCCGTTCACCGATCCGCTCAACACGGCGTCGCCGCGCTGCTTCTCGGCCGGCACGCTCTCGCCCGTGAGCGACGACTCGTCGAAGGCGGCCTCGGCCGAGTGCAGTTCGCCGTCGACGGGCACGATCTCGCTCGGCCGCACGAGCAGCCGATCGCCCGGTCGCACCTCGTCGACGTGCACGTCGACGAGGTCGTCGCCGTCGAGGCGGTGCGCGAGCTGCGGCGAGCGCGTCAGCAGCGCGTCGAGCTCCCGCTTGGCGCGGCGATTCGCGTAGTCCTCGAGCGCGGCGCCCCCCGTGAGCATCAGCACCACGAGGAGCGCGGCGATGTACTCGCCGACGAGCACGGTCGCGACGATCGCGGTGATGGCGAGGATGTCGAGGCCCCAGTGGCCGCGGAGGATGTCGCGGACCATGCCGACCGCCTGCCAGGCGGCGACGACGAGCGCGTAGCCGCTGAAGATCCACGGCACGGCGGCGCCCGCGCCGGCGAGCGCGAGCACGATGCCGAGCGCCCCGATCGCGACCGTCAGCGTGACGACCCAGTACCGGCGGGCGAGCTTCAGCGTGCGAGCCATGCTCCCATCCTGCCCTGCTCGACCGTGCGAACCGGGGAAGCACGACGAAGGGCGGATGCTGGGAAGCATCCGCCCTTCGGATCGATCACCGCGGTCGCGGCGCCCGATTACGCGCCGAGGCGCGCCTTGAGGTTCGCGTCGATGGAGTTCAGGAACTCCTCGGTCGTCTGGTAGGCCTGCTCGGGGCCGACGAGGAGCGCGAGGTCCTTCGTCATTGCACCCGACTCGACCGTCTTGATGACGACGTCCTCGAGGGTGGCCGCGAAGTCGATGAGCTCCTGGTTGCCGTCGAGCTTGCCGCGGTGCGCGAGGCCGCGCGTCCAGGCGTAGATCGAGGCGATCGGGTTCGTCGAGGTGGGCTTGCCCTGCTGGTGCTGGCGGTAGTGGCGCGTGACGGTGCCGTGCGCAGCCTCGGCCTCGACGACCTTGCCGTCGGGCGTGGCCAGGACCGAGGTCATGAGGCCGAGCGAGCCGAAGCCCTGCGCGACGGTGTCGGACTGCACGTCGCCGTCGTAGTTCTTGCACGCCCAGACGTAGCCGCCCTCCCACTTGAGGCTGGCCGCGACCATGTCGTCGATGAGGCGGTGCTCGTAGGTGAGGCCGGCCTCGTCGAACTTCGCCTTGAACTCGGTGTCGAAGACCTCCTGGAAGAGGTCCTTGAAGCGGCCGTCGTAGGCCTTCAGGATCGTGTTCTTCGTCGAGAGGTAGACGGGGTAGTTGCGCGAGAGGCCGTAGTTGAGCGAGGCGCGCGCGAAGTCCTTGATCGACTCGTCGAGGTTGTACATGCCCATCGCGACGCCCGAGCCCGGCGACTGGAAGACCTCGAACTGCTGCGGCTCCGAGCCGTCCTTCGGGGTGAAGGTCATCGTGAGAGTGCCCTCGCCCTCGAAGCGGAAGTCGGTGGCTCGGTACTGGTCGCCGAAGGCGTGGCGGCCGACGATGATCGGCTTGTTCCAGCCGGGCACGAGGCGCGGGATGTTCGAGATGATGATCGGCTCGCGGAAGATGACGCCGCCGAGGATGTTGCGGATCGTGCCGTTGGGCGAACGCCACATCTTCTTGAGGCCGAACTCCTCGACGCGCGCCTCGTCGGGCGTGATCGTCGCGCACTTGACGCCGACGCCGTGCTTCTGGATGGCGTGCGCCGCGTCGACGGTGATCTGGTCGTCGGTCTCGTCGCGCTTCTGGATCGAGAGGTCGTAGTACTCGAGGTTCACGTCGAGGTACGGGTGGATGAGCTGGTCCTTGATGGCCTGCCAGATGATGCGGGTCATCTCGTCGCCGTCGAGCTCGACGACGGTGCCTTCAACCTTGATCTTGGACAAGTTGAGTTCTCCTTGGATCTCTCGGGGAATTTGAGGAAGTCTCGTGGGCGGACACGCCGTCTGCCAGCTTACCGCGTCGGCAGAATATCTCGACATCGAGACAACAGAGCGGTGCTCCGGTCGCGCGGACGACGCCGTCGCGCCCGCTCGGGGTCGACTCAGGGACATCCCTGCTACCGACCTCGCGCATCACGGGTTAGCCTTGGCGCTATGGCTGAGCTGAGACTGGAAGACTTGTCCGCGTCGAACATCGTGGCCGCGAACTCGTTGTCGCTGAAGCCCGGCCAGGAGCAGTTCATCGCGCCGGTCACCTATTCGGCCGAGGCCTCGGTCGTGAACCCCGAGACCGCTTGGCAGCGCGTCGCGCTGCAGGGCGACCGCGTGATCGGCTTCATCCACGGCAACTTCGACCCCGAGAACCCGCACGAGGAGTTCCGCGCCTGCATCTGGCGCATCAACGTCGACGCCGACGTGCAGGGCAAGGGCGTCGGCCGATTCCTCGCCACCGCACTCGCCGAAGAGGCCAAGCGCCGCGGCTTCGACCGCATCACGGTGCTGTGGGAGCCCGGCGACGAGGGCCCCGAGGCGTTCTTCCACCGCGTCGGCTTCGTCGACATCGGCGAGACGGCCTACGGCGACGTGATCGGCGCACTCGAGCTCTGAGGCCAGTGGTCCGCGCACTCCCCGAGCAGCCGCCCGGGTTCGTCGACGCGGTGCTCGCCGTCGTCGACGACATCCCGCCGGGCTGCGTCGCCACCTACGGCGACGTCGCGGCGATGCTCGGTTCCCGCGGCGCGCGCGCCGTCGGCCAGGTGATGGCGAGATACGGTGCGGATGTCCCGTGGTGGCGCGTGATCCGGGCGGGTGGACGCCCACCCGCGGGGCACGCCGAGCGGGCCCGCCCGCACTACGAACTCGAGGGCACCCCGCTGCGCCCGTCGGCTGACGACGACGGCTACCGCATCGATCTCGCCGCGGCGCGCTGGCGGCCGTGAGCTGACGCAGCGGCTCGCCGGCCGGGCCCCGAACCGGACTCAGTCGGTCGCGCCGAGCGGGATCCGGACCGTGATCGTCGTGCCAGAACCCGCAGGGCTCTCGATCGTCAGCTCACCGCCGACGGCGTCGACCCGGTCCGCGATGCCGAGCATGCCGCTTCCCTCGGGCGCGGCGCCGCCGACGCCGTTGTCGCGCACGACGAGCTCGAGCGTGTGATCGACGAGGTGCGCGCGCACCCAGCCGCGGGTCGCCTGCGCGTGCTTGGCGACGTTCGCGAGAGCCTCGGCCACGACGAAGTACGCCGTCGACTCGATCACCTCGGGCAGCCGGCCCTCGGCCTGCACGTCGATCTCGACGGGCACCGGGCAACGACCCGCGAGCTCGGGCACGGCGAGCGCGAGCCCGCCCGAGGAGAGCAGCGAGGGGTGGATGCCGTGGGCGAGTTCGCGCAGCTCCTTCAGCGCGTCGTTCAGCATCGCGATGTTGCCGTCGAGCTCGACGCCGAGCGGTTCGATCCCGCGGTCGCGGGCCTGGTTGGCGGCGAGCCGCAACCGCATGCCGAGCGAGACGAGGTGCTGCTGCGCTCCGTCGTGGAGGTCGCGTTCGATGCGGCGCCGAGCCTCGTCGCCGGCCTCGACGATGCGGGCGCGCGACTGACGCACCTGCTCGAGGGTGCGCTCGATCTCGGAGCGCAGGCGCCCGTTGTCGACCGAGAGCCGGAGAGCGCTCGAGACCCCGTCGAGCAGGCGCATGTTGTCGGTGAGTACCCGGTCGTGCCGGATGAGCGCGATCGGCATGCCCGTCGGCGAGGCCACCGGCAGCAGGCTGTGGTCGCCGTTGCGGTCGGCGGGGTCGTGCTCGATGGGATCGCCCGAGGCATCCGCGTACCGGCCCCGCTCCTCGTCCCACCAGTAGACCCGCACCGAGGCGTCGCGAAGGGTGCGCGCGAGTGATTCGGCCCAGAGTCCGCGGTCGGCACCCTCGCGGGTGATGCGCATCAGGTCGGCGACGCGGGCGCGCATGTTGCGCGTGTGCGAGATGCCCGCGACGAAGCTCACGGGGATCGAGGCGATCGCGACGAGCGACACGGTCGCGAGCACCTGCGGGGCGGTCGCGTTGGCCGCGTACGTCACGGCCTGCGCGGCGAGCGTCGTCGCCCAGGCCAGGAGGGCCAGGGGCATGAGGAACGCCACCGTCCGTGCGGGAACGCTGCCGCGGATCCAGCGCACGAGGAAGCGCACGGAGATGACGAGCGCGAGGACGACGCCGATGAAGCGGTAGCCGAGGTCGATGACCCCGGCCATGACGGGGGCGTCGATGATGCGGTACGGGTTCGGCGCGCAGTCGCAGAGCGCGGCCGGCGGCTCGGCGAGCAGCACGGTGCCGAGCAGGTAGCTCACCGAGGCCACGAGCGCGATGGCCCCGAGCACCCGGGCGAGGCGGTCGCCGAAATCGCCGCGGGGGTAGAGCAGCACGAGGATGCCAGTGAGCAGGCCCCACCAGAGGTGCACGCCGTAGAGCAGGGGCCAGAGCCACCCGAGGTCCTCGATGACCCGGAGGAAGGGAAGCGGGATCCACACGACCGGGAAGAGCACCATGAGGCGTGCCGGCACCGGGGAGGGCCCGATCGCCCAGGCGACGCCCGCGCAGGCCGCGAACACGAGCGGCACCATCGCGTGCAGGGTGGCGTAGCTCACCTCGGGGCGCTCGGACTCGGGGGACACGAGGAACCCCGTGATCTCCATCGTGAGGCTCAGCGCGACGACCGCGGCGATGGCGATCGTGCGCTTGATGATCCGGCCTCGTCGGCCGGGGGCCATCACCTCGCGCCGAGGAGCGTCAGCACCGCGAGCACCCGCCGGTGGTGCTCGGGCGACTCCTCGAGATCGAGCTTCTGCAGGATCGAGCGGACATGCGTCTCGACCGTCTTCAGGCCGAGGAAGAGGGTCTGCGCGATGCCGCCGTTCGAATAGCCCTGGGCCATCAGTTCGAGCACCGATCGCTCGCGCTCGGTGAGCCGCGCGAGCGGGTCGTCGGCACGGGTGCGGTGCACGAGCTGCTCGACCACCTCGGGGTCGACGACCGACCCGCCCGAGGCGACGGTCTCGACGGCGCGCACGAGGGTCTGCGGTTCGGAGACCCGCTCTTTCAGGAGGTAGCCGGTGCCGCTGCCTGCGCCCATCACGCGCAGGGCGTACTCGGGCGTCGCGTACATCGAGAGCAGCAGGACGCCGATCGTCGAGCCGCTCGCCCGGAGCGACTCGAGTGCGACGATGCCCTCGTCGCGGTAGCTCGGCGGCATGCGGATGTCGAGCACGGCCGCGTCGACCCCGCCCGCGCGCACGACCTCGACGAGCTCCTCGCCCGTTCCGACCGAGGCGACGACCTCGAGCCCACCGCCCTCGAGCACCTTCGCGATGCCCTCGCGGAGGAGGAGCGCGTCGTCGGCGATGGCGACCCGCAACGGTCGAGACGTCTCGTCCATGGGCACCTCCACTTCGCCGACCCGGGCACCGAACCGATTCGATCCGAGCCGTCAAACGGGCACGGGCGACCGAACCGGTCGCCCCCGCCTGTCGTGACTGTATCGCGTTCGGCGCTCGCGGCGCTCCCCCGCTTCAGGGGGTACCCGGATCCCCGCGGCCCCTCGACGTGGCAAGCTGCCCGTGCGACGTGCGTGCCGACGAGGGTTCAGGGTGTGCACCCAGTCGGATTCGTGGTCGTTCCTGATCCGGACGACGAGGGCCTCGGCGAGTATCGGTCACATGTTCGGCGCAACCCCCACCCCCACTCCCACGCTCGAGCGCACTCGGCGCTCCGGGCCCCGTCGTCGCAGCGCCCTGCCCGCCCCCGAGCTCCCGCCCCGCCGCGAGCTCGTCCGCCGCGAAGTCGCCGCCGATGCCGCCAGGATGCGGATCGCCGAGCTCGTCGAGGCGCACGGCAGCCCGCTCCTGGTGCTCGACACCGATCGGATCGCGACGCGACTGCTCGCCCTGCGGCGCGAGCTGCCCGGCGTGCACCTCCACTTCGCGCTCGGCGCGCTCCCGCACCCCGCCGCGATCCGAGCGGTGCACGCCTTCGGCGCTGGCTTCGACGTCGCCTCGCGAGGAGAGATCACGCTGCTCGAGCGCGAGGGCGTGCCGCTCAGGCACGTCGTGCACGTCGACCCCGTCAAGCGCGTCGACGACCTCACGAGCGCCTACCTCCGGGGCATCCGGACCTTCGTCGTCGATGCCCGCTCGGAGGTCGCGAAGTTCGCCGGTCTCCCCCGCGACGTCGCCGTGCTCGTGCGACTCGCGTTCCCCGGCGGGGAGTCCGGGTCGGGTGTCTCCCCCGAGCAGGCGCCCGCACTCGTGGCCCACTGCCGACGGGTCGGACTCCGGGTCGCGGGCTTCACCTTCCATCTCGGCGACCGGCAGCGCGACCCGGCGGTCTGGGAGCGCGCGATCCGCGGTTCGCTCGCCCTCATCCGCTCGCTCGAGCGCCGGCACGGCACACGTTTCGAGATGCTCGACCTCGGCGGCGGGCTCCCCCTCGCCGACGACCCGGCCGCCGCGTTCCACGGGGTCGCCGCACGCATCAGGGCCGCACTCGCGGGCGCGCCCGCGCACCTGCGGCTGGTGATCGCCCCCGGCCGGTTCGTCGCCGCACCCGCGATGACCCTCGTCGCGCGCGTCGTCGCCGGCGCCGACCGCTCCGACGGCCGATGGCTCGCCCTCGACTGCGAGGTGCACGAGTTCCTCCCTGCGATGCGACACGACGACCGCCGCCCGGTCTTCGCCGCAGAGGAGCTCGGCAGCCAGCCGCTCCCCGACGGCGCGACCGATCGCGCGACCCGTCGGCTCCTCACCCGGCACCGGGTGCCGACGACCCTCGTGGGTCCGGCGAACGACCGTCGCGACGTCGTCGCGCGAGACCACCCGCTGCCGCCGCTCGGCGTTGGCGACCTCGTCGTGAGCCCCGGCATGGGGGCGTACACGATCCGGGCCACGACCGGATTCGACGGGAGCGCGGTCGCCCCCGTGGTGGTCGCGCCGCGCTGAGACGGTGGGCCCACGACGACGGATGCCTCGCGCCCGAGTGGGGCGCGAGGCATCCGTCTGCCGTGGTCGCGGCGCGCTGCGCGCGAGCCGCTCAGACGAGCGAGTCCCGCCAGGCCGCGTGCAGCGCGGCGAAGCGGCCGGTGCCGCCGATGAGCTCGGCGGGCGCGCCGTCCTCGACGATGCGGCCGTGTTCCATGACGAGCACCCGATCGGCGATCGCGACCGTCGAGAGACGGTGCGCGATGATCACCGCGGTGCGGTCGGCGAGCAGCTTCGTCAGGCCCTCCTGCACGAGTCGCTCGCTCGGGATGTCGAGCGAGCTCGTCGCCTCGTCGAGGATGAGCACCGCGGGGTTCGCGAGGAAGGCGCGGGCGAACGAGATCAGCTGCCGCTGGCCCGCGCTCACCCGGCCGCCGCGCTTGTTCACGTCGGTGTCGTAGCCGTTCGGCAGCCCCTCGATGAACTCGTGCGCGCCGACGGCCTGCGCCGCCCGCACGATCTCGTCGAAGGTCGCGTCGGGCTTGCCGAGCGCGATGTTGTCGGCGACCGAGCCCGAGAAGAGATACGCCTCCTGCGTGACCATGACGATCGCGCGCCGCAGGTCCTTCGGGTGGAGGTCGCTGAGGGGCACGCCGTCGAGCGAGACGACGCCGTCGCTCGGGTCGTAGAAGCGCGCGATGAGCTTCGCGAGCGTCGACTTGCCGGCGCCCGTCGACCCGACGAGGGCGATCGTCTGCCCGGCCGGGATGTCGAGGTCGAAGCGCGGCAGGATGACCCGGCCCTGCGTGTACGCGAACTCGACGCCGTCGAAGCGCACCTGCCCCTCGGCGTTCCAGAGGTCGACGGGCTTCGCGGGGTCGGGCACGCTCGGCTCCTCCTCGAGCACGCCCGAGATCTTCTCGAGCGCGGAGGAGGCCGACTGGTACCCGTTGTAGAACATCGCGAGGTCCTCCATCGGGTCGAAGAAGCGCTTCGTGAAGAGCACCGCCGCGAGGAGCACGCCGACCCCGAGCGTGCCGTCGATGACCCGGAACCCGCCGAGCACGATCGTCACCGCGACCGCCGCGTTGCCGATGAGCGCGAGGCCCGGGTTGAACACGGCGAAGAGGCCCAGCACCTTCGCGTTGACATCGCGGTAGTCCTCGACGAGGCCGCCGAACTCCTGCTCGTTGCGGCGCTCCTTGCGGAACGCCTGCACCGCGCGGATGCCGGTCATCGTCTCGACGAACTGCACGATGAGCTTCGCCGACGCAACCCGCGAGCGCCGGAACAGCGCCTGCGAGCGCACCTGGAACCAGCGGGTCAGGATGCCGAGCGGGATGAGCGCGACGAGCAGCACGAGCCCCGACTGCCAGTCGAGCAGCAGCAGCGCGATCGCGGTGAACACCATGTACATGAGGCCGCGCACGAGCATCGTGAGCCCCTCGTCCATCAGCTCGCGGATCGCGTCGAGATCGCTCGTCTGCCGCGAGATGATGCGGCCCGAGGTGTACGACTCGTGGAACTCGAGCGAGAGCTTCTGCGTGTGCAGGAACACGCGGGTCCGCAGGTCGATGAGCACGGCCTGGCTGATCCGCGCCGACATCCTGATGTAGACGGAGATGAGGAACGCGCCCACGAGCCCGGTGAGCAGGTACGCGAGTCCGGCGAATGCCGCAGGCATCCAGTCCTGCTCCATGAGCGCGGGGATGCCCTGGTCGATCCCGTACGCGATGATCACGGGGCCGGCGACCTGCGCGGCCGACGAGACGACGACCGCGGCCGCGGTCAGCCAGAGCTTGCCCTGCTGGGGTCGCAGGAGCGAGCCCAGCAGGCGCCGCGAACGGGCCCGGATCTGCCGCGACTCCGCCTTCGAGTAGTCGTTGCGCTCTTCTCCCTGCACGCCGGTGACGCTCATGATGCCGCCTCCTCTCGCATCGACTCGGATGCTTCGTCAGCATCGCCTCCGCCGTGGCGACGCTCGTCGTCCTCGAGGCTCGAGATGACGAATCGGTAGTGCTCGCTCTCGCGGAGCAGTTCGGAATGGGTGCCGACCGCGGTCACGCGGCCCGCCTCGAGCAGCGCCACCCGGTCGGCGAGCATGACCGTCGACGGGCGGTGCGCCACGATGAGGGCGGTGGTGTCGGCGAGCACCGAGCGGAGCTCGGCCTCGACGCGCGCCTCGGTGGCGACGTCGAGCGCCGACAGCGGGTCGTCGAGCACGAGCACCGCGGGCTTCGCCGCGACCGCACGGGCGAGCGCGAGCCGCTGCCGCTGGCCTCCCGAGAGGCTCATGCCCTCTTCGCCGACCTTCGTGTCGACGCCCTCGGGGAGGTCGTAGGCGAAGCCGGCCTGCGCGATGCGCAGCGCCTCGTCGAGCACCCGCTCGGCCTCCGCCTGCACCGCGGGCTCGTCGCCCGCGAGCTCGGGGCGGCCGAGCAGCACGTTGTCGCGCACGGAGGCACTGAACAGCGTCGCGTCCTCGAAGGCCATCGCGATGTGACGGCGCAGCTCTTCGCGGGTGAAGGCCCGCACGTCGACCCCGTCGAGCTCGACCGAGCCGCCCGTGACGTCGTAGAGGCGGGTGGTGAGCGCCGTCATGGTCGTCTTGCCCGAGCCCGTGAGCCCGACGAGCGCCATCGTCTCGCCCGGCTCGACCACGAGCTCGACGCCGTCGAGCAGGTCGCCGAAGCGATCGGGCGAATCCTGGTAGCGGAAGTGCACGTTCGAGAACGCGAGCTCGCCGCGCGGCCGCTCGTCGTGCTTCGGCTCGGCCGGGTCGACGATCGTGTTCTCGCTGTCGAGGATGTCGAAGAAGCGATCGGTCGCGGTGCGCGCGTCGAGCGCGAAGGCGAGCATGAAGCCGATCGACTCGATCGGCCACGCCAGCACCGCCGCCGTCGCGAAGAACGCGACGAGCTCGCCCACCGTGAGCTGTCCGTTCGCGGCCAGCCAGACGCCGACCACGAGGCACAGCGCGAGCGCCACCGTCGGCACCACCATGATCCAGACCCAGATGTTCGCGTCGAGGCGCGCCTTCTCGATCTCGGTGCGGCGCAGCGACTCGGCCTGGGCGCGGAAGCTCGAGAGGGCGTGCTTGCCCCGGCCGAACGCCTTCAGCACGCGGATGCCGTGCACCGACTCCTCGACCGCGGTGGCGAGGTCGCCCTGCTGGTCCTGGCTGAGCCGCGACTTCTCGGAGTAGCGCCCCTCGAACCGCCAGCCGGCCCACCACAGGGGGAGCGAGCAGACGAGGAAGATGAGCCCGAGCATCCAGTTCATCGACATGAGGATGCCGACGCCGACGCCGATGATCACGAGGTTCGCGCCGGTGAGCACGAGCCCGAACGAGAGCCATCGGCGGATCAGGCCGAGGTCGCTGACCGCGCGCGAGAGCAGCTGGCCGCTCGGCCAGCGGTCGTGGAAGCTCACCGGCAGGTCCTGCAGCTTCGCGTAGAGCGCGTTGCGCATGCGCGCCTCGACCTTCGTGCCTGGGCCGACGACGAGCCAGCGCCGCAACGCGTAGAGGAGCGCCTCGGTGGCGCCGAGACCGAAGACGAGCAGCGCCAGCGGCACGACCGCCGAGGCATCGCCGTCGGCGAGCGGACCGTCGACGATCTGCTGGAGGACCTGCGGGATCGTCAGCGCGATGAGTTGCGCGACGAGCGCCGCGGCCATGCTCGCGGCGAACGCCGGCATCGCCGGCCCCGCATATTCACGCAGGCGCCAGAGCGCGCGAAGCGCCCCGAGCTGCTCGTGCGCGGGTGGTTCGGTCGCAGCGGGCTGCTGCGGCTGGACGGTGTCGGACAAAGCCGGATTCCTCTCGGAGGGGTGGCCGGTCGGGGTCGCGGCAGGGCGACGACCGGCGGAGAACGAACGGAGAGCATGGACGCGGAGCGCGTCAGGCGCGGGCACGGCCGCGCAACGTGCAGGCTGAGCGCCTGCGGGGCTGTCGGGGGCGCTACCCCGCGGACCGCGCGACCGGGGACGTACGGCGGGCAGCGCCATCGACCGCGACCTGGCGGGCGTTGATGTCTGTCTGCATGGTGTCCTCCTGCGTCATCGTCTTCGATACCCTCGGGGCCGCTCGCGTAGGGCTGCGGCGGCCAGCCCTTCAGAATATGGGGTTCGCGCGCTGGCATGCAAGACCCTGATCCGGAGTAGAGTGTGCGAATTCGTCGCCACGCGGGTTCGCGTGCCGCCGCCGCATCGAGGCGACCGCATGCCCGGCCCTGCACCGCCCGCGTGCCGTCCCGATCGATGAGGAGCCCGCGTGGGAAGTGCACGGACGGCGTTCGCCCGCGCGAACGCCCGTCTCGGGGTGCTCAGCGGCATTGCGGCCGTGGTGCTGCTGCTCTCGGGCATCGGCACCGCCTCGCTCGGCACCCTCGCCGGGGCCGCGGCGGGCGGGCTGCGCACCGGCCTCGAGTCCGCGACCGGCGCCGCGGGCGCCGCACGCTGGCAGATCCGGCTCGCGAACGATGCCGCCGCGCAGTCGGAGGCGGCCGCCGCAGTGCTGGACCGCATGCTCGTGCCCCACGGCGCGGCGTGGCAGCGGAGTGCGCAGGCGCTGCCGACCCCGGCGAACGCGGGCGGTGAGTCGTTCGAGGCGCTGCTCACGGCCGACCCCGCCGTCGCGGAGCGCGCCGAGCTGGTCGAGGGCGAGTGGCCCGGCACCGGCTCGTCGACGCCCGATGCGGGCGCACCGGATGCCCTGCCGACCGCGGTGAACGCCGCCGCCGCAGCGGAGCTCGGGCTCGAGCAGGGCTCGCTCGTGACCGTCGACGACGGCCCGACGCTCGTCGTCGTCGGCATCTGGGAGCCCGCGGACCCGACCGATCCCGCCTGGTTCGGCGACCCCGTCGTGGCGACCGGGTTCGCCGACGGGGCCGCAGGGCCCTTCCTCGTCGACGAGTCGGCCGTCCTGGCCGCCCCGTCGGCTGCGGTCGTGCGCTGGACCGCGGTCGTCGACCCCGCGACCATGACGCCCGACGATGCCGCGGCGCTGCGGGCGCAACTACCCGACGTCGAACCCGCCCTCCGCAATCAGGACGACATCGGCTCGAGCGGTCTCGCCGCCTCCGGCGGCCTCCACGGCACGCTGTCCCGGCTGCTGGCCGGTCTCGGTGCGGTGCGCGCGCTCGCCCCCGTTCCCGTGCTGCTGCTCGCGATCGCCGGTGTCGCCGCGCTCGCCCGCCTCGCAGCGCTCCTCGGCGCCGCGCGCCGCGGCGAGACCCTGCTGCTCCGGGCGCGCGGGGCGTCGGCGACGCGCCTCGCCCGCGACACGGCGGTCGAGGTGATCGCGGTGGGGATCCCGGCCGCCGCGCTCGGCGCGATCTCCGCCGAACTCGCCCTCGGTCTCCTCCGTCCCGGTGAGGTGCGGATGCCCGCGATCGCCTGGCTGGTCGCGGCGACGAGCGTCGTGATCGCGGTGCTGCTCGTCGCCGGCCGCGCCTTCACCGAGGCGCGTCGGCCGGTCCAGCGCGGTTCGGGCGACGAACAGGGCCGGATGCCCCGGACCGCCGTCGCGGGCGGCGTGGTGCTCATCGCGGTCGCCGCCGGGATCTCGCTGTGGCAGTTCCGGCTGTACGGCTCGCCGCTCGTGACGGGGGCGTCCGGCGCGGTCGAGGTCGATCCGCTCGCGGTGCTCGCCCCCGTGCTCGTGCTGCTCGCGCTCTCGCTCCTCGCGCTCGGCCTCGCACGCCCGATCGGGGCGCTCTTCGAGCGGCTGGCCGCCGCCCGGCCCGCGCTCATCCCGGCCCTGCCGATGCGGCAGCTCGCGCGTCGCGGCTCCCTGTTCGCGTCGGCCTCGCTCGTCACGATGATCGCCGTCGCGGGCCTCACGCTCGCCGCAGTGTTCGCGGGCGCCTGGCAGTCGGTCGACCGCCACGCCGCCGCGCTCGCGACCGGCGGCGAGGTCCGCGTCTCGTTCCCCGGCCGCGATGTCGTGCGCGGACCCGACCCGCTCGCGACCGGCGAGCTCTTCGCCGAGGTGCCCGGCGTCGTGGCCGACGGTCCGGTCTTCCGCGGCGAGGTCCGGCTCGGCTCCGACGCGGCGACGCTCGTCGGCGCTCCTGCGAGCGGAATCGAGGCGTTCGCCCCCGGCACCGGACTCGCCGCCGCGGCCGACGATCTCGCACCCTCGGCGGAGGCTGCGGCAGCGCCGCTGCCCGACGGCGCTGCGACGCTCGAGGTCGAGGTCGGCGTTCGCGCGCCCGGGGGCACACCGGGCCGGGTCGGCGTCTGGGTCTGGCTCCTCACCGGCGACGGGGCCGCGATGCGACTGCCCGCAGGCTCGGTCGACATCGCCGCCGGAGGGGGCGTGGCCGAACTCGAGCTTCCGGATGCCGCGGGCCTCCGCCTCCTCGGCCTCTCGGCCGGGCTCGTCGACTCCCCCGGCGCCCGAGGCGTCCAGGTCTCCTTCGGCGGACTCGGCGTCGACGGCGCGACCCCCTCACGAGAACTCGCCGGCGACCTCGAGACCGTCGAGCTCTCCGCGAGCGACCCCGAGGCGCGGGCGCCGCTCGCCGGCGGCGGCGAAACGCTGCCGATCGTGCTCGGCGCCGAGCTCGCGACCCGCATCTCGGCCGGCGTCGGCGACGCCGTGGACTTCCGCATCGTGACGGGCGGCGCCGAGATCGACGCCGTCGTCGCGGGGGTCGTCCCCGCCGTCCCCACGGCGGGCGGCAACGCCCTCCTCGTTGACCTCGGCGCGCTCGAGCGAGCCGCCTTCGACGCCGACGCCGGCGTGCCGCAGTTCGGCGAGCGCTGGCTCGCGTCGAGCGACCCCGTGGCGAGCGCGGAGTCGATCGATCGCGAACAGCGCACCGCCGCGACGTCGACGACCCGGGCCGACGCCTCGTCGGCCCAGCTGATCACTCCGGCGATCGCGACGTTCTGGCTCGGCGCGGCCGGCGCCCTGCTCTTCGCCCTCATCTCGCTCCTGGCGCTCGCGAGTGCCCTCGCCGGCAGCCGCTTCGGCGAGATCGTGGTGCTGCGCGTGCTCGGCGTCGCACCGCGGGTGCAGGCCCGCGCGCGATTCGCCGAGCTCGCCGCGACCGTGCTCGCCGCGATCGCCATGGGTGCCGTCATCGGCGGGATCACCGCGTGGCTGACCGCCCGCGAGCTCGCCCGCGCGACGATCGCCGACGCCCCCGCCTCGCTCGAGGCGACGCTCGGGGTCGAGCTCTGGCCCTGGCTCGCCGGGCTCGCCGCGTTCGCGCTGCTCGCCGCGCTCGTCGCCGCGTCGGCCGCCCGCGCGGTGCGACGCACGGCGAGCCGCCCCGGCCTCAGGGAGGAGGAGCGATGAGCGCTCGGCACCACTCGGCGCTGACCCCGGTCGGCCTCTTCCGCCGGCAGTTCTTCGCCGCTCCGTTCGCCTCGGTCATGCTCGCACTGCTCGTCGCCGCGGGGGCCTTCCTCGCGACGGCGCTCCCCCGCGCCGTCGCGGCGATGCACACGGCCGCGCTGGCCGAGCACCTCGCCGACTTCCCGGCGCGCGAACTCGACCTGCTGTCGGCGAACCGATCGGCGCTCCCCGACCTCGGACCCTCGAGCGGCGGCACGACCCTCGCCGACGACGTCGATGCGCTGTGGGGCGGGCAGGAGGAACGCCTGCTCGCGATCGGCGAGCAGATGCCCGACGAGCTCGCGCGCGTGAGCGACGATCCGCTGCAGGTGGTCATCGCCGGTCCCAACTCGGCGAAGCCCGACGGGGCGGGGCCGGGCTCCACCGACTACGTGCTGTACGCGGGCTTCGACCCCCGCCTCGACGAGCACGTCGAGCTCACCGCAGGCGCCTGGCCGACTGCACTCGATGCGCCGCCCCCGCCGGCCGAGCCCGAGGGCGAACCCGGCTCACTGCCGATGCCCGAGCCGCCGACCGCACCGGCACCCAGCGCGAAGCCGCTCGAGTTCATCGCCGCCGAGCCGGTCGCCCGCGAGATGCACTGGGAGATCGGCCAGGAGCGCAGCATCCCCCTCGGCACCGCCTCGCAGCGCGTCGTGCTCGTCGGCACCTTCGCCGCGAAGGACCCGGGCGACGGCTTCTGGACCCACCTGCCCGTGCCGCTCGAACCCTCGGTCGCCTTCACCGCCGACGGCACCCTGCGCATCACCGGGCTCGGCTTCGCGCACCCGAACTCGTGGGCGGCGCTCGAGCGCTCGCAGCTGCCGACCACGCTCGAGATGTGGTTCCCCGTGGCCGACGACCGCATCCGCGCCGACCGCTCGGCCGAACTCCGCGGCGACCTCGACGAGTTCACGAGCGTGGGCTACCCGGTCGGTTCGGGCGAGTGGGACTTCTACTTCTCGACCGTCGGCGTCGTCGGATTCTCGAGCGGGCTCGGCGACGCCCTCGCAACGGCAGCGGCGGCGGCCGGTGCGAGCGACACCGTGCTCGCGACCGTCGCCTCCGGCCCCATCGGCGTGATGGTCGCGGTGCTGGTGCTCGGTGCACGCGTCGTGTTCGAGCGGCGCAGGCAGGGGCTCGAGCTGGCCGCGGCCCGCGGGGCGTCGACCGGCCAGCTCCGTGGCATCCTCGCCGTCGAGGGCGCCGTCATCGGCGTGCCGGCGGCGGTGCTCGGCGCCGTGCTCGGCACGCTCGCCGTGCCCGCCGACGGCGGCGCGGCCGGCCTCGTGATCGCGGCGCTCTTCGCCCTGACCCCGGCGCTGCTCCTCGTGAGCTCCGCACCGGCGCTGAGCCCGCTCCGCCGCGCACGCGCCGACTTCGCGACGCGCGGGGGCGGACGAGTCAGGTGGATCCTCGAGGCGCTCGTCGCGATCGTCGCCGTGGCCGCGGTGGTGCTGCTCCTCCGACGCGGCCTCGCGACCTCAGCGGGCGAAGTCGGCGTCGATCCGCTGCTCGCGGCGGTGCCCCTCCTCCTCGCGCTGCTCACCTGCCTCATCGTGCTGCGCCTCTACCCGCTGCCGCTCGCCGCGATCGTGCGTGCCGCCTCGCGGGGCCGGGGCCTCGTGGCCTTCCTGGGTTCGGCGCGCGCGCTGCGCGACCCCTCCGCGGGCGTCGTGCCCGTGCTCACCGTGGTCGTGGGCGTCTCGGTCGCGATGTTCTCCGCGGTGCTGCTCGGCACCGTGCAGACCGGCGTCGACCGCGCGGCCGATGCCCGCGTCGGTGCCGACGCCGCGGTCGCCGGCGTGCCGTTCACACTCGAGCAGCAGGAGGCGTTCGCGGCCGTGCCCGGGGTCGAGGCGATCGCCCCGGTGTATGCAACCGACTCGATCCAGGTCGGCATCGACGGGCGGCTGCGCACCACGACGCTGGTCGTCGTCGACTCCGAGGAGATGCGCGCCGTGCAGGCCGGCCGCTCGGGGGCGACGCCGCTGCCCGAGGGGCTCTCGGAGACGGGCGCCGAAGCGGTGCCCGTGGTCATCTCGAAGGTCATCGCCGACTCGATCGAGGGCGCCGAAGAGGTCGAGCTCGATCGCGATGCGTTCGAGGTGCTCGGCGTCGTCGACGGCCGCACCGCGTTCTGGCCGCGCACGAGCTGGGTGCTCATGGATCGCGCCAACGCCGACGGCTTCGTCGGCACCTTCGTGCCCGATCGGGTGCTCGTGCGCTTCGAACCCGGAGCCGATGCCGCGGCCGTCACCGCCGAGCTCGGTGAGATCGCCGGCGAGGGCGCCACCGTGACGACCCCGACGATGCTGCGCGACGAGCTCGCCTCGACGTCGGTCACCCAGGGGCTCGTGGTCTCGCTCATCGGCGCGATCGTGCTCTCGAGCCTGCTCACGGCGCTCGCGATCGTGCTCACCCTCGTGGTCGGGCGCCCGGCGCGCGAACGCCTCCTCCCGCTGCTCACGACGCTCGGGCTGCGTCGTCGCGGCGAGCGGGCGCTCGTCGCGTGGGAGGTCGGCCCGGTCGTGGTCGTGGCGCTCGTCGCCGGTGCGCTGCTCGGGGTCGTGCTGCCGTTCGTGGTGCTGCAGGGCATCGACCTCCGTGCCTTCACGGGTGCGGACCAGCAGCCGGGGGTCGTGTTCGACCTCCGGCTGATCGGCGCGGTGCTCGTGGGCTCGGTACTCGTCACCGGCCTCGCCGTGCTGCTGGCGTCGCGCGTCGGCGGCGAGGCGAGCGCGGCGCGCGCCATGCGCAAGGAAGAGGAGGGCTGACCCATGCCGATCGACCAGGAACCGCACATCCTGTGCACCGACCTCGTGCGCATCTTCACCGCCGACGGCGTCGAGGTGCAGGCGCTGCAGGGCCTCAACCTGCGGGTCGACTCGGGCGAGATGGTCGCCGTCGTGGGCGCCTCGGGCTCGGGCAAGTCGACCCTGCTGACGATCCTCTCGGGGCTCGACACCGCCACGGCCGGTGTCGCCAGGGTCGCGGGCCACGACCTGTTGACGATGGGGTCGCGCGAGCGGGTCGCCTACCGCCGGCGCACGGTCGGGTTCGTCTGGCAGCAGACGTCGCGCAACCTGCTGCCGTACCTCACCGCGGCCGAGAACGTCGCCCTCGCGATGAACGTGGCGCGCACGCGCCGCGGCGCCGGTCGCGCCCGGCGCGTCGACGAGCTGCTCGGGCTCCTCGAGGTCGGCGCCGAGCGCGACCGGCGCCCGGCGGAGCTCTCGGGCGGACAGCAGCAGCGGGTCGCGATCGCCGTGGCGCTCGCGAACGACCCCCTGGTGCTGCTCGCGGACGAGCCGACGGGCGAGCTCGACGAGGCCATGTCGTCGGCGGTGCTCGAGGCGATGCGCAGCGTCAACGACGAGCTCGGCGTGACGACGCTCATCGTCACCCACGACCCGGCGGTGTCGGGCCATGTCCGGCGCACCGTGCAGATCCGCGACGGCCGCACCTCGACCGAGGTGCTGCGCTCGACCCGCGTCGACGAGCACGGCGAGGAGCAGCACGTCGCCGAGGAGTTCGCGGTGCTCGACCGCGTCGGGCGCCTCCAGCTGCCGCAGGACTTCATGCACAGCCTCGAGCTGAGGGACCGCGTGCGCCTCGCGCTCGAGAGCGATCACGTCGGCGTCTGGCCCGGTCATGAGCGACGGCCGGATGCCCCGACTCCCCCGCCATCCGCGACGCCACCGTCGTCCGCGACGCCCCCGCGCCGGGCGCGGCACGCCGCCGGCCCCGAGGCATCCGATCGAACCGAGGAGGAACGATGAGTGCGCTGCGCGCAGAATCCGTCAGCCGGGTCTTCGAAGGCCGCGGCGGCGCCGTGCATGCGGTCGACGGAGTGTCGCTCGAGGTGCACCCCGGTGAGCTCGTCGTGGTCACCGGCCGCTCGGGCGCCGGCAAGACGACCCTGCTCAACCTGCTCGGCGGCCTCGACCGCCCCACCTCGGGAACGGTGCTGCTCGGCGACGACGACCTGTCGACGCTCGGCGAGGAGGCGCTCGCCGCCGTGCGCCGAGACCGGGTCGGCTACATCTTCCAGTCGTTCGGGCTCATCCCCGTGCTGTCGGCCGCCGAGAACGTCGAGGTCCCGCTCCGGCTCCAGCGCACCCCGCCCGCCGAGCGCTCCGCACGGGTCGCCGAGGCGCTCGAGCTCGTGGGGCTCGGCGGCCACTCGGCCCAGCGTCCGTACGAGCTCTCCGGCGGTCAGCAGCAGCGCGTCGGCATCGCGCGGGCGCTGGCCGCGCGGCCGCAGCTGCTGCTCGCCGACGAGCCCACGGGGCAGCTCGACAGCGGCACGGCGACGACGGTGATGGATCTCATCGGCGACCTCGTGCACGCCCAGGGCGTCGCCGCCGTCGTGACCACCCACGACGCGGCCCTCGTGAGCCGTGCCGATCGCGTGATCGAGCTCCACGACGGCCGCGCCGTCGACTGACCCTTCCGGCTGCTCGTGCAGGAGAATGGGCGTCATCCTCGCTGTGAGGCAGGCATCGGGCCCATTTTCCTGCACACGCAGCGCCGCGCCGGGCACGGCCGGGCACGGCCGGGCAGGGCGACGGCTCAGCGCACCCGCACCGACAGGCAGGTCACGCAGCCCTCGAGCTTCTCGAACTCGCTGATGTCGACGGTCACCACCCGGTAGCCGAGTCCCGCGAGCATCGCCGCGGTCTGCGGCGCCGACGCCGACATGAGCAGCGAGGTGGCCGACAGCGCGACGACGGCGACGCCCTCGGGCTCGGGTACCGGCAGGAACCGCGGGAACAGGCCGGTCACGTCGAGCAGCGCCGGGTCGCCGATCACCGTTCCGTCGGGCAGTGCGGTCGCGGCGCTCTTCAGGTGCAGCGCCTTCGACATCGGCACGCCGACCACCGTGTAGCCGTGCGGTGCCAGGAGTTCGCGGAGCTGGCGGATGCCCTCGGCGTTCGTGCGCGAGGAGGCCCCGACGTAGACGACGTCGCCGACCTTCAGCACGTCGCCGCCGTCGAGGGTACCCGGCTCCTCGATGCGTGCGACGCTCAACCGCGAGATCGAACGCACCGCCCGCTCCACGGCCTCGACCTCGGCGCGGCGCGACTCCGCGCCGGGCAGGGTGAGCACGGCGAGGTCGTCGAACATGACGACCGTGTCCTCGACGAACACCGAGTCGGCCAGATCGGGGGCGGCATCGACCTCCACGGTCTCCCACCCCTCGGCGACGAGCGCGGCGCAGTAGTTGTCCCACTGCTCGTCGGCGCGCGCCTGGTCGACGGGTCGACGTTCGAGATGGGTGAGCTCGGCCTCGTCGAGGTTCGAGGCGGGGATCCGCACGAGGGCGATCCTGCGCGGCTCGCGGACCGGGGCGTAGCTGAGGACCCCGTGCACGACGCGCGGCGCGAGCAGCACCTGACCGAGCACGACGGCGATCACGAAGATCAGGTTGAGGCTCACGAGCGAGCCGATGACGAAGAGGAACGCCTGCGGCCCGAACGGCGATCGGGCGGTCAGCGCGACCATGATCGTCGTCGCGACGAGTGCCGCGAGGCAGGCCGAGGTGAACCCGGTGATCAGTGCGAGGAACCACACCCGGGTCGCGCCGAGCGAGTTCGCGATCGAGAGCAGACCCCATGCGAAGAAGGCGGCGAGCGCGAAGTGCCCGAACACCTGCGCGAAGACGGTCGGCGACTGCCCGTTGCCGATGAAGAACGCGAGCACCGCGACGCTCATGGCGATGATCGCGACGACCGCCGCGGAGACGAGGGCCGCCGCCGCCCGGCGTCCGCGAGTCGCCACCGGCGTGAAACGAGCCGCGGAGCGAGATGCGGGCAGGGTCGAAGCCGGCGGAACGGGGGAGGTCATGGCACGAGCCTACTGGCCGGTCGGATGCCTCGGGGTCCGCGCTCCCCCCACCCTCGCCGCTCGCCGCCCCGCAGCTCGCCGCCTCGCGGCTCGCCCCTCCGCTCGCGCGCACCTGCACACGCGAAACGCCCGTCGCCGCCCGACGATGCTTCGCGAGCGGACTCGCGACACCGCCGGGCGGCGACGGGACGTGGTGACCGGAGCCCCGGCTCAGCGACCGGCGTCGAGGCGGGCGCGGGCGAGCCGCTCGGCGGCGTCGAGCGTCGTCGAGCCCGTCGCCACGGCGTCGTGCAGCACGGCGCCGACCACGTCGCCGATGCCGGCGATGCGCGCATCGAGCGCGGCCTGGTCGGCGTCGGGCTGACCGGCGACGTCGAGGTAGATCACGCCACCGGCGTTGACGACGAAGTCGGGTGCCCAGACGATGCCGCGGTCGCGCAGCAGGACGGCGACCTCGCGCGAGGCGAGCTGGTTGTTGGCGGCGCCGACGACGGCGCGCACCCGCAGTTCGTCGACGACGGCGGGCGTCAGCACGCCGCCGAGGCCGCAGGGCACGAACACGTCGGCCTCGACGCGGTGCGCCTCGGCCGGGTCGACCCAGGCGGCGCCGAGCTCGTCGGCGAGGGCGCGCTTGTGCTCCGCGACATCCGTCACCGTGAGGCGGGCGCCCGCGGCGGCGAGGCTGCGCGCGAGGCGACCGCCCACCTGGCCGAGGCCCGAGATGACGAAATGCCGACCTGCGGCGTCGTTCGAGCCGAAGACGTGGCCGAGCGTCGCGAGGATCGAGGCGTGCACGCCCGCGGCGGTCGCATCGGCGGGCTCGCCGACGCCGCCCTGCTCGGGCGGCAGGCCGCAGACGTGCTCGGTGCGCTCGTGCACGACGGCCATGAGCTCGGCGCTCGTGCCGACGTCTTCTGCGGTCATGTAGGCGCCGCCGAGCGACTCGACGGCGTCGCCGAGGTCGAGCATCGCGTCGCGGCGCTGCGCCTCGTCGAGCACGACGCCGGCCGGGACCGCGACGACCGACTTGCCGCCGCCGCGCATGAGACCCGCAGCGGCGTTCTTCATCGTCATGGCCTGCGAGAGGCGCAGCGCGTCGGCGAGGCCGTCGGTCCAGTGCCCGTAGTTCCAGACGCGGGCACCGCCGAGCGCCTGGCCGAGGCGCGTGGAGTGCACGGCGACGATGACGGTGAGTCCCGAGCGGGGACCGCGGGTGATGAGCACCCGCTCATGGTCGGGGGCGTCGCTCGGAAGGGTGGCGCTGACCTCGGCGGGCACCGCCGGGGCGTGGGTGATCGACATCGATCGTTCTCCTCGAATCATCCGCTTCGTGGGCGGAACCTGCCCGCGCGGGGTGTGCGCAGGGTCGATCCAAGGGTACCGCCGCCCGGCATGCCGCCGCTCGCATACGGCTCACGCGACGCCCGCCGGCGCACCGGCGCCCGCGGCACCGTCAGATCAGTGGAAGAAGTGCCGTTCGCCCGTGAAGTACATCGCGACGCCGGCCGCCGCGGCGGCCGCGACGACCTCCTCGTCGCGCACGGAGCCGCCGGGCTGCACGACGGCCTTCACGCCCGCGTCGAGCAGGATCTGCAGGCCGTCGGCGAAGGGGAAGAACGCGTCGGATGCCGCGACCGAGCCCGCGGCGCGATCGCCCGCCCGCTCGACCGCGAGCTTGCAGGAGTCGACACGGTTGACCTGGCCCATGCCGACGCCCACCGAGGCACCGCCCGAGGCGAGCAGGATCGCGTTCGACTTGACCGCACGGCAGGCCCGCCAGGCGAACTCGAGGTCGGCGAGGGTCTCGGCGTCGACCGCCTCCCCCGCGGCCAGCGTCCACTCGGCGGCGGGGGCGAAGTGCCGGTCGGCCTGCTGCAGCAGCACGCCGCCCGAGATCTGCTTGAGCTCGACCGCGGTCGGCACGAAGCCCTCGGGCAGGGTGAGCAGGCGGATGTTCTTCTTCTGCGTGAGGATCTCGACGGCCTCGGCCTCGAATGCCGGCGCCACGAGCACCTCGGTGAAGATTCCTGCGACGGTCTCGGCCATCTCGCGGGTGACGGTGCGGTTCGCCGCGATCACGCCGCCGAACGCCGACACGGGGTCGCACTCGTGCGCGCGGCGGTGGGCGTCGGCGATCGGGTCGCCGGCGCCGGCGGCGGCCACGGCGATGCCGCACGGGTTCGCGTGCTTGATGATCGCCACGGCGGGCTCGTCGAAGTCGAAGGCGGCCCGCACCGCGGCATCCGCGTCGACGTAGTTGTTGTAGCTCATCTCCTTGCCGTGCAGCTGCACGGCCTGGGCGATGCCCGGCCGGCCGCCCTGCGAGGAGTAGATCGCCGCCTGCTGGTGCGAGTTCTCGCCGTAGCGGAGGTCGGCCTCCTTCGTCCAGGTGCCGCCGACCCAGGCCGGGAACGGCGAGACCTCGGCCGGCTGGTCGGGGGCGACCACGCTGCCGATCCAGGAGGCGACCGCGACGTCGTACGACGCGGTGTGCCGGAACGCCTCGCGCGCGAGCTCGCGACGCTGCGCGAGGGTCGTGCCGCCCGCGGCGAGCGCAGCCACGACCTCGTCGTAGCGCTCAGGCGAGACGACGACGGCGACGTTCGCGTGGTTCTTCGCCGAGGCACGCACCATCGCGGGGCCGCCGATGTCGATCTGCTCGACCACCGCATCGGGTGCGGCGCCCGAGGCGGCCGTCTCGACGAAGGGGTAGAGGTTCACGACGACGAGCTCGTACGGCGCGATGCCGAGGCCCGCGAGCTCCTGCTCGTGCGATTCGAGGCGCAGGTCGGCGAGCAGGCCCGAGTGCACGGCCGGGTGCAGGGTGCGCACACGCCCGTCGAGGTGTTCGGGGTAGCCCGTGACCTCGGCGATCTGCGTGACGGGGAGCCCCGCGTCGGCGATCGCCTTGGAGGTGCCGCCCGTCGAGACGATCTCGACGCCGGACTCGACGAGCGCGCTCGCGAGTTCGACGAGGCCGCGCTTGTCGCTCACGGCGATGAGCGCCCGGCGCACGGGCACCAGGTCGCGTTCGCGGTACAGGCTGGGGTCGATGGCGTGGCCGCTCATGATCGTGCGAGGTCCTTCAGGTCGAGGTGCGAATTGGCGATGTCGAGCACGGCCTGGATGAGCAGGCGCCGCTCGACGGGCTTGATGCGGTCGTGGAGGCTCGACTCGGTGTCGCCCGGCAGCACCGGGATGCGCTCCTGCGCGATGATCGGGCCGCCGTCGACGGAGTTGTCGACGACGATGAGGCTCGCCCCGGTCTGTGCGACGCCCGCAGCGAGCGCGTCGCGCACGCCGTGCGCGCCGGGGAACTCGGGCAGGTACGCGGGGTGCGTGTTGATGAGCTGCGGCGAGAAGGCGTCGACGACCGCGGGAGGCACGAGCCGCATGAGCCCCGAGAGCACGACGAGGTCGGGCTCCCAGCGACGCACCGCATCGATGAGCGCGGCGCCCCAGGCGTCTCGGTCGGGGTAGGCCGTGAACGGCACGGTGAAGGTCGGCACGCCGAACTCCTCGCCGAGCACGAGACCGGATGCCTCGCGGTCGGCGCCGATCGCGACGACCCGCGCCGGGAACTCGGCGTCTTCGGCGGCTTCGAGCAGGGCCCGGAGGTTCGAGCCTCCGCCGGAGATGAGGACGACGAGCTTCAGCACCCTTCGAGCCTACCGGCCGCCGGGGGCCGGCACGACGGCACGCGTCGCCCCGCGACTACCGTGCGAGAAACTCGGGTGCGGGCTCCCGGAGGCGCATCCACGCCGCCACGCCGCCCGCGATCGCGCCGACGCCGACCGTTGCGGCGGCGACGAGTCCGACGGCCCAGGGGTCGGGGCCGACGACGGCGAGGCGGCCGGGGCCGGCGGCGCCGCCCGACCACCAGGCGAGCAGTCCCATCACGAGGCCCGCGACGACGCCCGCACCCGCCCCGACCGCGACCGGATGCCACCAGGGCGCTGACGCGCCGGCTTGTGCGTCGCCGGGCGTCGCCCCGTCTGCGGCGCCGCGCCCGAGCACGAACCACGCCCCGACGAAGCCGAACACCACGGGGACCAGGAGCCAGAGCACCCCGAGCATGGGGGCGTCGCCCGGCAGCGCTCCGAGCAGGGGGATGCCGGGAACCGGTCCGAGCACGGTGCCGCCCGGTGCGACGGTCGTGCCCGCGCCGATCGCGATTCCGGGGCCGAGCAGCCAGGCCGCCGCCCAGATCACGAAGTTCGGGATGAACGCGAGCTCGACGACGGTGAGCAGGATGCCGCCGTCGACCCCCGCGCCGAGCGACTGGCTGAGACCCGCGATCGTCGCGTAGTCGACGGCGATGAGCACCGCCACGAGCACCGCCGCGACGCCGAGCACGCCGAAGGCGGCGGCGCCGCCGATGCGAGCTGCGCGGCGCACGGCGTCGACGCCGGCGGGCGGGAGTTCGCCGAGCCGCTCGCGAACCCAGCCGCCCGCGAGGTCTCCGTGGTTGGCCTCGCGGAGGGTCTCGAGCACGGCGCCGACGACGACGCCGATCGCCATCACGAACGCAGGCAGCAGGATCGCCTGCCAGAGCGATGCGTTCGCCGCTTCGCTGTCCGCGGCGAGGCCGAGCGTGCCGCCGACGAGCGCGTAGACCACGACCGCCGAGATCGATCCGGTGATCGAGTGCCCCGCGGCGGCCGATCGGCGACCGATGCGGCGACCGACGGCGACCGAGGCGAGGGCGAAGCCGAGCAGCGCGATCGTGATCGGGAATGGATCGCCGGCGCCGGGCAGCGCCATGCGCGCCGCGGTCACCGCGTCGAGCTGGAGCACGAGGTCGACCCCGTGCCCGAGCAGCCAGAGGTCGGCGGCGGCGCGGAAGAAGGCGACTGCGTCGACCGCGAGACCGAAGTGCACCGCCCAGACGACGAGGAGCGGCACGAGCACGACGCCGAGGCCGATGAGCGCCGAGACGGCGGCTTCGAGTGCGGCCAGCAGGGCGATCGTGGTACGTCTCATGACCTCGCCGAGCCTAGCGGAACCCGACGCCCGAGCCGCCCGCCACGGCGGGGTGATGTCACCTCTCAGGAACGCCCCTCGCCCGTGAGCACGGTGTCCGGCTCGTCCTCGTCCGCCTCGGCCTCGGCCTCTGCGGCGTCGACCCCTGCGGACTCGTCGCCGACCTCCGGCGCCGACTCCGCGGCATCCACCCCCTCGGGCTCGTCGACGGGCCGTCGGAGCACCTCGAGGATGAGGAGCGCGAGGAGCGCGAGGAGCACGGTCGTCACGACCGAGGCCGTCGTCACCGGGCGATTGAGCAGGATGACGGCCGCGGCGATCAGCGCGATCGCCCCGGCGATCAGCCCGTGGGAGCGGTCGAGCGCGTGGCCGAACGACCCGGTCGAGAGCCCGTGCTTGTCACCGGCGCGCCGGAGCGCGGCGAAGCCGCTGCCGGCGAAGCCGCGGAGCGAGCGCGCCGGCGCCCACGGCCCGGCCACCCACGCGATCAGTGCGGCGAACAGGCCGAGCACGAGCAGGGCGACGGTCGTCGAGCGCATGGCCTCGGTGAGCTGCGCGTAGATGACCGACGCCGCGTCGCCCGGGATGATGCTCGGGCTGAGGGCCGCGATCACGACGACCTTGCCGATCTCGAAACCCGCCGCGAGGAGCGCCATCACGAAGGCGAAGCCGCCGGCCGTCCAGACGAAGGCCTTCGATCGGCGCTTCGCGACGAGCACGCCCGCGACGAGGAAGGCGAGTGCGACCCAGGGCAGCCAGGTGCCGATGCCGACGGCGAGCGCGTACATCGTCGAGACGAGCACGAAGGCGTCGCCCTGTGCGATGACGATGCTCTGCTCGATGACGGGGATCGCGTCGGCGAACCCGACGCCGCGCTCGGACAGACGCTCCTTCACGGCCTCGATGATCGGGCCGATCTGCACCGACAGGGTTCCGTCGCCGCCGATCTCGAGCATCGCATCGGGGTCGCCCTGCACGGCTGCGACGAACTGGGTGTGGGTCGTCTGCAGCGCCGTGCGCCAGATGTCGGCGAACGCCTCGGAGCTCACGAGCCGGTGCACCACGTCGGCGACGAGCGACTGCAGCCCCTGCGTCGCGGGCGCCTCGAGCAGCCCGAGGGCCGCCTCGGCGCGGGGCGGCAGATCGAGGGCGCGGATGCCGTCGAACAGGTCGGCGGTGAGCTGCGGGATGTCGACCTCGCGTTCGATGGCCGCCGTCACCTGGTCGGAGACGAACTCCTGCACCTCGGGGTCGTCGGCGAGCGGCGCGAAGGTCTGGACGAATCGATCGGTGTCGACGAGCTCGAGGCGGGCCCAGCCGGCGACGACGGCGACGGGGGCGAGCAGCAGACCGATCACGACGAGCACGACGGCGCCGATCGTGCGACCGCGACCGCGACGCTTCTCGGCGACGACCGGAGCGGCCGGCGCACCGGGCACCTCGGTGGTCTCGACGCTGCGCAGGCGCGCGTTCTCGGCTTCGAGCTCGGCGATCCGGGCTTCGAGCTCGGCACTGGTCATCTTCGGCATGTGTCCCCCTAGGCACGACGATAGCGGCTCGGCGCCCCCGGGGCACGTACTCAGTGGATGAAGGCCTTCAAGACGATCATGACGAGGCCGAAGGCGGCCGTCGTGAGGGCGCCGAGCAGCTGCATCGGCCACGGCGCGCCACGACGGCGGTAGGCCACGAATCCGAGCACCGCGAGCACGAGGACACCCGCCCACAGCGCCAGCCAGATGGTCAGGGCGTCGGGCACGACCCGGAGGGCGCCGAGCAGGAGGATCAACGACGGAAGCATCGCCGAGGCGAGCAGTCCGAGCGAGTGCTGCAGTGCGGCGTCGAAGGCCTGCCGCAGGGGCATCACGTGATCGATCGCGAGGCCGTGGCGAGCGACCGTGCCGGCGTAGACATGGGCGGCCCAGAACACCACGACCGTGACGGCGACGATCCAGAACACCTCCCAGGCGGTCGATCCGTGGGTGCCGGCCACCACGATCATGCCCGAGACGAGCACCACGCCGTAGACCGACTCCTCGGTCACGAACGCGGTCCGGACGAGATCGTCCCTGACCTCGGCGGCAGTCCTGCGCCGGTCCCGCTCGCGCGCGGCATCCGTATCTTCGACGCTCATGCCGCCACTCTCTCATGCCGAGGAGCGATACCCCCCGTTCTGGGTGGTGAGAATTGCTCAACTGCTCTGTCGTGCGGCATTCGTTCGGAGTAGCGTGCGAGATGAAACCTGAGACTCCCCCGGGTCCGATGCATCCCGCCGCCGCCTCACCCACGGCGACGAGAGACGACCGTCACCCGCAAGCCCTGCCGCGCCCGCGCACAGCCGCCCCAGTCCATCGCCCCGCCGGGGATCGCCCTGCCCGCCCGGGCCGGGCGAAGCCGCGCAACTCTGGAGGCGACGATGCCACTGCGCACTCAACACGGAACCCGTCCCACGTCACGAGCTCGCCGCAGGTTGCGGCGCTCCCCGATCATCGCCGCAGCCACCGTCGGAGGCCTCCTCCTCGCCGGGCTCGCGATATCGCCGGCCTATGCGGACCACCCCGAAGTGAGCCTGCCCGGCAGCGACTTCGAGATCGACACGAACGCGAATCTCGTGGTCGACGACCCGGCGCCGTCCACCGACTGGGCGGACATCACCGAGGTGCGCAAGCCCGACAAGGCGAGCGGCGCCGGCGACGACTCGTTCGGTCAGGGCTCGAAGGAGGACACCCCGGTGCCCACGGTCGTGGACGGCAGCATCCCGCCGAACAAGAGCGACCTCAAGACCTTCGGCCTCGCGCTCGAGACGAACGACGCGGGGCATCAGTACCTGCACCTCTACTGGCACCGAGTGCAGGACCCGACCGGCACGACGAACATGGACTTCGAGTTCAACAAGTCCAAGGTCCTCTCGGACAACGGGGTGACGCCCGTTCGCAGCACCGGCGACCTGCTGATCCAGTACGACCTCTCGAACGGCGGCACGAACCCGCAGTTGTCCATCTCGACGTGGGTCACCGCGGGAGCCGGCTCGCAATGCGAGGCGAGCAACTCGGTCCCCTGTTGGAGCACACGGACCAACTTCACCGAACTCGGACTCGCGACCGGATCGATCAACGCGACCGCGATCACCGCTCCGAACGCCGACGGACTCGGCGCGATCTCGGCGCGTACGTTCGGTGAGGCGACGGTGGACTTCACCGCACTCGCGAGCACACTCGATCAGTGCGAGACCTTCGGCAGCGCATACCTGAAGAGCCGGTCCTCCGACTCGTTCGCGGCCGCGATGAAGGACTTCATCGCTCCGATCGAGACCGGATTCCCGACCTGTGGCGGCGTGAAGATCAGCAAGGTCACCGACCCCGCCGGTTCGACGGCGGACTTCACCTACACCGGGGACTTCTCGAGCGACCCCTCATCGGACAGCTTCACGCTGAGCGACGGGGAATCTCAGGAGTTCGCGGAGGTGCCGATCGGCGTGACCGGCCATGTGACCGAGTCCGCGCTGCCCGACGGGTGGGATCTCGATCACATCGACTGCAGCCTGAGCACCGATGGAGCGAACATCTCGATCAACGGAGCCGAGATCACCTTCAACCTCGATTCCGCGGCGGACACCGTCGACTGCACGTACTACAACAAGGCGCGCGGTTCGATCACGGTCGAGAAGATCACCGACAGCGGCACGGGAGCATTCGAGTTCACCTCGGAGACGCTCGAACCGTCACCGTTCACGTTGACGACGACGGCAGCCGGCGCAGCAGGCAAGGACTCGGCGGAGTTCGGGAACCTGGTTCCCGGCACCTACGACGTCAGCGAGACGGTTCCCGAGAACTGGCACCTGGTCAGCGCGAGCTGTGCGGGTGACGACGATGGGGATGATCCGGCTGCGATCGAGCTCGATCCGGGCGAGAACGTGGTCTGCACCTTCCACGACGACCGGGATCGAGGCGCCATCAAGATCGTCAAGACCCGCAAGCACGTCGCACTGAACCATGATGGGATCACCGATCACCCGCACGCGGGTGTGACGTTCACCGTCACGGGCGGCGAGTTGCCGGCCGAGGGCGTCACCGGGCAGACCGACGCGAGCGGAGTCGTCTGCTTCGACGGCCTCGTGCTGAGCGACTTCGTCGACGACTACACGGTGACCGAGTCGGTGCCAGCCGGCTACGCGGTGACGAGCGCCAACCCGCAGACCGCGACCGTTGACGTCGCGGGCAGCTGCCCGGGCGGTCCGTACGTCACGAAGAGTTTCACCAACATGCCGCTGACGAACATCACCGTCACGGTCGACTCGCAGATCGACGGTGGAACCGCGTCGACGATCGAGTGCACCCCGACCGATGATCCCGGTTTCGACGAGGTGACCGACGCGAACGGCGACGGCAGCCTCACGCTGAGCGATCGACAGCCGGGCGTGTACGTCTGCACGGTGGTCGTCGACCCGTGATCGGGCGCGACGGAGACGGGTGAACCGAAACGGCCGGGGTGCGCCCCCCGCTCCACCCCGCCGAACGGCGGAACCCCGCAGACCACGGTCTGCGGGGTTCTGTCGATTCGACCGGGATGCCCCTGGCGTCGAACTCGCGCCTACGCGCCGAGGGCGGCGTACACCTCGCGGAGCAGCTGCGCGGTCTCGGACGGCGTCTTGCCGACCTTGACCCCGGCGGCCTCGAGGGCCTCCTTCTTGGCCTGCGCGGTGCCGGCCGAGCCCGAGACGATGGCGCCGGCGTGGCCCATCGTCTTGCCCTCGGGCGCGGTGAAGCCCGCGACGTAGCCGACGACCGGCTTCGTGACGTTCGCCTTGATGAAGTCGGCCGCACGCTCTTCGGCGTCGCCGCCGATCTCGCCGATCATGACGATCGCCTTCGTCTCGGGGTCGGCCTCGAACGCGGCGAGCGCGTCGATGTGGGTGGTGCCGATGATCGGGTCGCCGCCGATGCCGATGGCGGTCGAGAATCCGAGGTCGCGCAGCTCGTACATCATCTGGTAGGTGAGCGTGCCCGACTTCGAGACGAGGCCGATCGGGCCCTTGCCGGTGATGTTCGCCGGGGTGATGCCGACGAGGGCCTCACCGGGGCTGATGATGCCGGGGCAGTTCGGTCCGATGATGCGGGTCTTCTCGCCCTTGTCCTTGGCGTAGGCCCAGAACTCGGCCGAGTCCTGCACGGGCACGCCCTCGGTGATGATGACGAGCAGGGGGATCTCGGCGTCGATGGCCTCGATCACGGCGTCCTTCGTGAAGGCCGGGGGCACGAACGCGATCGAGACGTCGGCGCCGGTCTGCGCCATGGCCTCGGCCACTGAGGCGAACACCGGGAGCTCGACGGGGTTGCCCGAGGCATCCGTGTGCAGCACCGTGGTGCCCGCCTTGCGGGCGTTCACGCCACCGACCACCTGGGTGCCGGCCGCGAGCATACGGGCGGTGTGCTTCGAGCCCTCGCCGCCGGTGATGCCCTGGACGATGACCTTGGAGTCCTTGTTGAGGAAGATCGTCATGTCTGAATCCCTTACTTCGCGGCGTTCGCCAGTTCGGCCGCCTTGTCGGCGCCCTGGTCCATGTTCTCGGCGAGGGTGACGAGCGGGTGCGCCGCCTCCTCGAGGATGCGACGGCCCTCGACGACGTTGTTGCCGTCGAGACGCACGACGAGCGGCTTGTTCGCAGCGGAGCCGAGCTCGGCGAGCGCGCCGACGATGCCCTTGGCGACCTGGTCGCAGGCGGTGATGCCGCCGAAGACGTTGACGAACACGCTCTTGACCTGCGGGTCGCCGAGGATGATGCCGAGGCCGTTGGCCATGACCTCCGCCGAGGCGCCGCCGCCGATGTCGAGGAAGTTCGCGGGCTTCACGTCGCCGTGGTTCTCGCCCGCGTAGGCGACGACGTCGAGGGTCGACATGACCAGGCCCGCGCCGTTGCCGATGATGCCGACCTCGCCGTCGAGCTTGACGTAGTTGAGGTCGAGCTCCTTGGCGGCCGCCTCGAGCGGGTCGGCCGCGGCCTTGTCCTCGAGGAGCGCGTGGTTCTGGTGACGGAACTCGGCATTCTCGTCGAGCGAGACCTTGCCGTCGAGGGCGATGACGTTGCCGTCCTCGTCGAGGATGAGCGGGTTGACCTCGACGAGCGTCGCGTCTTCGCCCGTGTAGACCTCGTAGAGCTTCACGAAGACGTCGGCGACCTTATCGACGAGCTCGGCGGGGAAGTTCGCGGCGACCGCGATCTCACGGGCCTTCGCCGCGTCGACACCGGCGATCGGGTCGACCTCGATGCGCGCGAGCGCCTCGGGCTTCTCGACCGCGAGCTGCTCGATCTCCATGCCGCCCTCGACGCTCGTGAGCGAGAGGTAGGAGCGGTTGGCGCGGTCGAGCAGCACCGAGAAGTAGAACTCCTGCGCGATGCGGGCGCCGCCGGCGACCATGACGCGCTTGACGACGTGGCCCTTGATGTCGAGGCCGAGGATGGCCTTCGCCGCCTCGTACGCCTCGTCGGGGGTCTTCGCGACCTTGACGCCGCCGGCCTTGCCGCGGCCGCCCGTCTTCACCTGGGCCTTGACCACGACGACGCCGCCGAGCTTCTCGGCCGCCGCACGCACCTCGTCGGGGGTGTCGGCGACGATGCCCGGGAGCACCGGGACCCCGTACTGCTCGAACAGGTCTCTGGCCTGGTACTCGTAAAGATCCACGCTCTACTTCCAATCGGTCCGCACGCGCGATCGCGCACAGGGGCTGGTGGGTTTCGGCCCGGAGGGCGACGAAAAACATCTCGACGTCAAGATAAGTGGGCCACCCTCCATGCTACTCCCCGCGCAGCGGGGCCGAGAATCGCGCGGATGCCACGGCGTCCGGCCGCCCGGACCGCGCTCCCCGCGGCGCTCCCCGCGACGCTCGACGCCCACAACGGAGGAGAGCCTCACCATGCTGGTGCGGCGCCCGAGCGGCTGCGAGACTGCCGGTATGACGGATGCCACGACCGAGCCGGCGCACGGCGCCGACCCGCACGACGTGAAGGTGCACGAGAAGCTCAACTGGCTGCGCGCCGGCGTGCTCGGCGCGAACGACGGCATCATCTCGGTCGCCGCCCTCGTCGTCGGCGTGGCCGCCGCCACGACCGATCTCGGTGCGATCCTCGTCGCCGGCGTCGCCTCCGTCGTCGCGGGCGCCATCTCGATGGGCCTCGGCGAGTACGTCTCGGTCTCGACCCAGCGCGACACCGAGCAGGCGCTCATCGCGAAGGAGACGCGCGAGCTCGCCGAGATGCCCGAGCAGGAGCTCGCGGAGCTCGCCGGCATCTACCGCGCGAAGGGATTGAGCGAGGAGACGGCCGACCGCGTCGCCCGCGAGCTCACCGCGCACGACGCGCTCGCCGCCCACCTCGAGGCCGAGCTGCACATCTCCGAAGACGACGTGGTCAACCCGTGGCATGCGGCCGGGGCATCCGCCCTGTCGTTCCTCGTCGGCGCGGTGCTGCCGATGCTCGCGATCCTCCTGCCGCCGCCCGAGTGGCGCATCGCGACGACCTTCCTCGCGGTGGTCGTGGCGCTCGCGATCACCGGCTGGCTCTCGGCCTGGATCGGCGGGGCGCCACGAGGCCGTGCCGTGCTGCGCGTCGTCGTCGGCGGCGCGCTCGCGCTCGTCGTCACCTGGGTGATCGGCGGGCTGCTCGGCGGGGTCGTGTGAGTCGACGAGTCCGCTGAGTCGGCGGGACCGACGCGCTCAGCCGAGGTGCCCGAGCGCGAGCGCCGCGAACATCAGCGCCGCGACGGTCTCGCCGTCGTCGATCTCGCCGTCGCGCACCATGCGCATGACCTCGGGCCACGGCACCGCCCGCACGGCGGTGATGCCCTCTTCGAGTCGGGCCGCGTGCGTGGCCTCGAGGCCGCTGCTCGCATCGGCCGCGCCGGGGCGGCGCAGCCCCGTGGCGAGGTACACGTGCTCCACCGCCCGGGCGATGCCGTTGAGCGCCGTCATGCGGCCGATCGCACGCCAGTCGGATGCCTCGTAGCCGGTCTCCTCGGCGAGTTCGCGCTGCGCGGCGACGAGCGGATCCTCTCCGTCGGTGCCACCGGCCGGCACCTCGATCGAAGTGCCCACCGTGTGACGGTCGATCGTGACGAGCAGCACCTCGTCGGCGTCGGTGACCGCGACCACGAATGCGGCGGGGTGCGCCATCTCGACGACGCCGTAGACGCCCGTCTCGCCGTCGGGTCGCACGACCTCGTCTTCGATCACCCTGATCCACCGGTTCTCGTAGACGGTGCGCGAAGCGCGCGTCGGCCAGTTCACAGCTTCTCGATCGGCGCGATCTTGATGAGGAGCTTCTTCTGCCCGGCGCGGTCGAACGAGACGTGCGCGATGCGCTTGGTGCCCTCACCGGTGACCTGCGTGACCTTGCCCTCGCCGAAGTCGGCGTGCCGGATGCGGTCGCCGGCCTCGAGGGTGAGGTCGCCGTTGTCGCGCACGGTGCCGGTGACCTTGTTCGCCCACTCGGTCTTCGGCTTCTCGGAGCGGGTGACGCTGAAGCGTTCGAGGTCGCGGTCGCGGGTGCCCCAGGCGCCGCCGCCAGCCCCGCCCTGGCCGAAGCCGCGACGGGCGTTGAGCGCTCGCGGCTGCGAACCGCCGCGGCTCGTGGCCATGCCGGGCGACTGGCGCCAGTCGATGAGCCCCTCGGGGATCTCTTGGAGGTACCGCGAGGGCATCGCCACCGCGACCTCGCCGAACTGGGCGCGGCTCATCGCGAGCGAGAGGTAGAGGCGCTTGCGCGCACGCGTGATGCCGACGTAGAAAAGGCGTCGCTCTTCGGCGGGACCGCCGGGCTCGGAGGCCGACATCTGGTGCGGCAGCAGCCCCTCTTCGATGCCCGTGAGGAAGACGGCGTGGTATTCGAGCCCCTTGGCCGTGTGCAAGGTCATCAGCGAGACCGTGCCCGAGGCGTCGTCGAGCTCGTCGGCCGCGGCGACGAGCGAGACCTGGGTGAGGAAGTCGACGAGCGTCGCACCGGGATTCTCGCGGTCGAAGTCGCGGGTCTGGGCGACGAGCTCTTCGACGTTCTCGGCGCGCGTCTCGTCTTGCGGGTCGCGGCTGTTGCGGAGTGCGTCGAGCAGCCCCGAGCGCTCCATCAGGAACACGAGCACCTCGGAGATCTTCGAGGCTCCCTCGTTCGTGCCCGCGTCGATGCCGGCCTGCGAGGGCACGAGCATCGCCGCGGCCTCGTCGAGCACGTCGGCGAGCGCGGAGATCGCCGCGGTGACCTTCGGCCCGAGCCCCAGCCCGCCGGCCGATCGCATCGCCTGACGGAACGTCAGTTCGTTCTGCTCGGCGAACTGCGCGATCGTGGTCTCGGTGGCGGGCCCGATGCCGCGCTTGGGGGTGTTCAGGATGCGTCGGAGCGCGAGCTCGTCGAGCGGGTTCGCGACGGCGATGAGATAGGCCATCGCATCTTTGATCTCGGCGCGCTCGTAGAACTTCGTGCCGCCGACGACGCGGTACGGCAGCGCCGAGCGCACGAAGATCTCTTCGAGCGCACGGGTCTGCGCGTTGGTGCGGTAGAACACGGCGATGTCGCGGTAGGCGACGCCCGAGCGGTGCAGCGACTCGATCTCGTCGGCGATGAACTGGGCCTCGTCGTGCGCCGTGTACCCGGTGTAGCCGACGATCTGCTCGCCGTCTCCGTCGGCCGTCCAGAGCTTCTTGTCTTTGCGGTCGAAGTTGTTCGAGATGACCGCGTTCGCCGCCGAGAGGATGTTCTGGGTCGAGCGGTAGTTCTGCTCGAGGAGCACCACCTTGGCGCCCGGGAAGTCGCGCTCGAACTCGACGATGTTGCGGATGTCGGCGCCGCGGAACGCGTAGATCGACTGGTCGGAGTCGCCGACGACGGTGAGGCTCGCTCCGGGGATCGACCCCGTCGCGTCGGTCATGCCGCGCACGAGGATGCCGTGCTCGTCGAGCTCTGACACGATCGCCGGCGCGACCGGTCGGGTCAGCTCGCGGATGAGCGAGTACTGCGCGTGGTTCGTGTCTTGGTACTCGTCGACCAGGATGTGCCGGAACCGCCGCTGGTAGAGCGCCGCGACCTTCGGGAAGGCGCGGAAGAGGTAGACGGTCTCGGCGATCAGGTCGTCGAAATCGAGGGCGGATGCCTCGCGCAGGCGCCGCGTGTACTGCCGGAAGATCTCGAGGAACATGACCTCTTGCGGGTCGTTCATGTTCGCGTTGCGTGCGTGGCTCTCGACGTCGGCGAGTTCGTTCTTGAGCTTCGAGATCTTCGCCTGCGCGCTCGCAGGCGTGAAGCCCATGGTGTCGGCGTCGAGTCCCTTGATGATGCGCTTCAGGATCGTGCGCTGGTCGGCCGAGTCGTAGATCGTGAACGTCGACGAGAGGCCGAGCGACTCGGCCTCGCGGCGCAGGATGCGCACGCACGCCGAGTGGAACGTCGAGATCCACATGCCGGACGCGCTGTCGCCGAGCAGCGCCTGCACGCGCTCGCGCATCTCGGCGGCGGCCTTGTTCGTGAAGGTGATCGCGAGGATCTGGCTCGGCCAGGCATCGCGCATCTCGATGAGGTGCGCGATGCGGTGCGTGAGCACCCGGGTCTTGCCCGAGCCGGCGCCCGCGACGATCAGGAGCGCCGGGCCGCGATACTCGACCGCCTCGCGCTGCTGCGGGTTCAGGCCCTCGGTGAGGGGCGAACCGGGGCCGGAGGGGTCGTCGGAGCGTGCGGGGGGCGCCTCGCGCCAGCCGGCCGGGTCGTCGGGGTCGAGGATCAGCGTCATGTCGCCTTCAAGTCTAGGCGCGGCCCCCGACATGAGCTCCGTCGGTCGAGGAGGCGCGCAGCGCCGTATCGAGACCACGCCGCCCAGATGGCCCCGATATGCTTCTTCGTCGCTACTCGGCCGACCGCGCGAAGTCCGCCCGCGCCTCCACGCCGAGATCGGGGTGGTCGACGAAGACGCCGTCGACGCCGGTCGCGAGCACCTCCGCGAACTCGGCGGCCCAGTCGCCGTAACCCGACCGGGTGGTTCCACGTCGGCGCTTCGCCGTGAGGAATCGGTTCTCGGGGCGCAGGGTCCACGTGTAGACCTCGAGCCCCGCGCCGTGCGCCGCCTCCACGAGGGCAGCTCCGCGCAGGGGCGACCCCGTGGCATCCGACGACCGCGCGGGCGGAGCGCCGACGAGACGCGGCGTGCCGACGCTCACGCCGTCGAAACGGCCCGAGAGGCCGCGCAGGCCCCGCTCGGTCACGAAGTCGTCGTAGCGCGGGGCGCGGCGCCCCGCGGCGAGCACGAGGTCCCACGGCGAGCCCGAGTTCTCGATGAGGAACACCCGGCGCCCGCGGATGCCGCGCACCCCGAGCCGATCGAGCAGGGTGGGCTCGAACGCCTCCATGATCAGGCGCTCGTCGCCCGAGCCCCATCCTGCGGCGCCGAGCTCGGCCGCGAACAGCTCGTCGAGGGGCAGCCCGAGCGCGTCGAAATGCGCGGCGTGCTTGAACTCCGCCACCATCCGCAGCATGCGCCGCTGCTCGTCGGCCGCGCGGTCGATGAGTTCGAAGAGCTCGCGCAGACGGATGATCGGGTAGCGCCCGTCGAAGCTCGCGCTCGCGTGTCTGAGCGATCCGAGCCGCTCGCGCGACCGCAGGGTCGCGAGCTCGGCCCAGGTGAAGTCCTCGGTGAACCAGCCGGTGAGCGGCTTGCCGTCGATCTCGCGGGTCGTACGGCGGGCGGCGAACTCGGGTCGCGACGCGACATCCGTAGTGCCCGAGATCTCGTTCTCGTGCCGCAGCACGAGCACGCCGTCGCGGGTTGCGACGAGGTCGGGCTCGACCGCGTCGGCGCCGAGCGCGAACGCGAGCTCGTACGCCGATCGCGTGTGCTCGGGGCGGTATCCCGGCGCCCCGCGGTGACCGATCACGAGCGGATGCCGGGCGAGGTCGGGCTGCATGGGCCCCAGCGTAGCCAGCCGCGCTTCGCCGGCAGGTGCGGCGCCGCGGAATTCCGCGAGAACTCACGGCGTTGTCTCGAAGAACTCGGGTAGGTTTGTTACCTGGCACGGATGCCGCATCCGGTCGCCGATCCCCCGCATCCGACGACAGCCGAAAGCAGAGGAACCCATGGCTCTCGACAATCCCGCATTCTCGCGGAACTCCGCCTTCTCGCAGCAGGGAGCCGTGGCCGCAGCGCAAGACCTCTCGGCCCAGCAGCTGCAGGAGATGTACAACCAGCCCACGACGCCGCCCGCGGGCGAGACCATGTCGGTCGAGACGACGATCGGCAAGTCGGTCGTCGGCTTCGGCCTGCTGCTCGTCGGCGCCGCGATCGGCTGGCTGACCGTCGAGAGCCTGCCGTTCCTCTGGATCGGAGCCGGCATCGTCGGCTTCGTGCTCGCCCTCGTCAACACGTTCAAGCGCGAGCCCTCGGCCGGCCTCATCCTCGCCTACGCGGGCGTGCAGGGCGTCTTCGTGGGCGGCATCTCGGCGTGGTACGAGATGATGTACGGCGGCGGCATCGTCGCCCAGGCCGTCATCGCGACGCTCGTGGTCGTGGGCGTCACGCTCGCACTGTTCGCCTCGGGCAAGATCCGCGCCTCGAAGAAGGCGACGAAGGTCTTCCTCATCGCGATGGTCGGCTACCTCGTGTTCTCGCTCGTCAACATGGGCATCATGATCTTCGGCGGCGCCGACAGCAACCCGTGGGGCCTGCGCGGAGCCGACTTCTTCGGCACCGGCATCCCGTTCGGACTCATCCTCGGCGTGCTCGTCGTGATCATGGCGGCCTACTCGCTCGTGCTCGACTTCGACTTCATCCAGCAGGGCGTGCGCAACCGCGCTCCGAAGAAGTACGAGTGGACCGGCGTCTTCGGCATCATGGTCACGGTGATCTGGCTCTACCTCGAGATCCTGCGCATGCTCGCGATCGCGCGCGACTAGCCACCTCGCCGGTCGAGTAGGCGCGCAGCGCCGTATCGAGACCAGAACGGCCGCCCTCGGGCGGCCGTTCGTCGTTTCGGGCGGGCCTTTCGGTCCGGGCCGGGCGGGGCCGTCCACGACTGCTGCCAGACTGGGCGAGTGGGAGTCGTCGAGAACAGCAAGCTCACGGTCGTCGGAGCCGGTGCGGTCGGGTCGAGCCTCGCCTATGCCGCACTCATCAGGGAGTCGGCCGCCGAGGTCGCGCTCTACGACATCGCCGCAGAGAAGGTGGAGGCCGAGGTGCTCGACCTCGCCCACGGCACGCAGTTCACCCGCTCGCGGGTCACGGGCGGAGCCGACCCGGCGGTCGTCGAGGGCTCGCACGTCATCGTCGTCACCGCCGGCGCGAAGCAACTGCCCGGCCAGAGCCGCATGGACCTCGCGGCGACGAACGTCGGGATCCTCGAGCAGTTGATGCCAACGCTCCTCGAGCGCGCACCGGGTGCCGTGATCGTCCTCGTGACCAACCCGGTCGACGTGCTCACCGTCGCCGCCCAGCGCATCACGGGGCTGCCGCCCGAGCGGGTGTTCGGCTCGGGCACGGTGCTCGACACCTCGCGGCTGCGCTGGCTGCTCGCCGAGCGCGCGGGCGTCTCGACCTCGAGCGTGCACGCCAACATCGTCGGCGAGCACGGTGACACCGAGTTCCCACTGTGGTCGGAGGCCCGGATCGGCCCGGTGCCGATCCTCGACTGGGCGGGCGGCGAGTGCTTCACGTCCGACGCGCTCGACGGCATCGCACACCAGGTGCGCGATGCCGCCTACACCGTGATCCGCGGCAAAGGCGCGACCAACTACGCGATCGGGCTCACGGGTGCCCGCATCGTCGAGGCCGTGCTGCGCGACGAACACGCAGTGCTGCCCGTGAGCACGGTGCACGGGCCTGAGATTCCCGAGCTCGAGGGGGTCGCCCTGTCGTTGCCGAGCGTCGTCGACGGCGAGGGCGCGCGACCGATCATCGGAACGCCGCTCTCCGAGCGCGAGCGCGGGCAGCTCGTCGCCTCGGCTGACGCGATCCGCGCGGCCGCGGGGGCGCTCGGCTACTGAGCCGCCGCGCGCCCTCCCGCTCCAGCGCGGGCCGTCCGGCGGCGCGTCGCCTTGCGATGCCGCCGCCGGGTACGCCGAAGGGCGCCGGCCACACGGCCGGCGCCCTTCGCGCACATCAGGAGCGGATCACTCCCACTCGATCGTCCCCGGCGGCTTCGACGTGACGTCGAGCACGACGCGGTTGACCTCGCGCACCTCATTCGTGATGCGGTTCGAGATCTTCGCGAGCACGTCGTAGGGCAGGCGGGTCCAATCGGCGGTCATCGCGTCCTCCGACGAGACGGGACGCAGCACGATCGGGTGGCCGTAGGTGCGGCCGTCGCCCTGCACGCCCACCGAGCGCACATCGGCGAGCAGCACGACCGGGCACTGCCAGATCTCCTGGTCGAGGCCGGCGGCGCTCAGCTCTTCGCGTGCGATCGCGTCGGCGTCGCGCAGCAGCTCGAGCCGGTCGCGGGTGACCTCGCCGACGATGCGGATGCCGAGTCCCGGGCCGGGGAACGGCTGGCGGCCGACGATCGCCTCGGGGAGGCCCAGCTCGCGGCCGATCGCGCGCACCTCGTCCTTGAAGAGGGTGCGCAGCGGCTCGACGAGCTCGAACTGCAGGTCTTCGGGAAGGCCGCCGACGTTGTGGTGGCTCTTGATGTTCGCGGTGCCCGAACCACCGCCCGACTCGACGACGTCGGGATACAGCGTGCCCTGTACGAGGAACTTGATGGGCGTGCCGTCGGCGGCGGCCTCGGCGAGCAGGTCGCGCTCGGCGGCCTCGAACGCGCGGATGAACTCGCGCCCGATGATCTTGCGCTTCTCCTCGGGGTCGGTCACCCCGGCGAGCGCGTCGAGGAACGTGTCCTCGGCGTCGATCGTGACGAGGCGCACGCCAGTCGCGGCGACGTAGTCGTTCTGCACCTGCTCGCGCTCGCCCTTGCGGAGGAGGCCGTGGTCGACGAAGACGGCGGTGAGCTGGTCGCCGACCGCCTGCTGCACGAGCGCCGTCGAGACGGCCGAGTCGACGCCGCCCGAGAGCGCCGAGATGACGCGGGCCGAGCCGACCTGCTCGCGGATTCGGGCGACCTGCTCGGCGATGACGTTGCCCGGGTTCCAGTCAGCGGGGATGCCGGCGGCGCGGTGCAGGAAGTTCTCGATGATGCCCTGGCCGAACGGCGAGTGCTTCACCTCGGGGTGCCACTGCACGCCGTAGAGCTTGCGCTCGTCGTTCGCGAAGGCGGCGACGGGGGTCGAGGCGGTCGAGGCGAGCACCTCGAAGCCCTCGGGCGCGCGCGAGACCGAGTCGCCGTGGCTCATCCAGACGGTCTGCGCGGCGGGCTGCTCGACGAGGAGTGCGTTGCCCGAGGCATCCACGACGCTCGCCTCGGTGGCACCGTACTCGCGCTGGCCGGTGTGCGCGACCTCGCCGCCGAAGTGCTGGGCCATCACCTGGAAGCCGTAGCAGATGCCGAGGGTCGGCACGCCGAGCTCGAGGACGGCCTCGTCGAGGCGGGGCGCACCCTCTTCATAGACCGACGACGGCCCGCCCGAGAGCACGATGCCGATGGGGTTCTTCGCGCGCACCTCGTCGGCCGTGATCGTGTGCGGCACGATCTCGGAATAGACGGATGCCTCGCGCACTCGCCGTGCGATCAGCTGCGCGTACTGCGCGCCGAAGTCGACGACGAGAACGGGCCGCTGCTCGGTCTGCTGGTCGGTCACTACTGGGCCTCCACGGAGTCGGGGGTGGTTTCGGATGCCTCGGGGGCGGCGCTCGCGGCGGCCGCCTCTGCGGATTCGCGGCGGTCGAGGTACGCGGTCACCTCACGCGCGACGCGGACCTCGAGGAAGAACGAGAGGAAGGGGATGATGCCGCCGAGCGCGATCAGGATGAACCGGCCGAAGTGCCAGCGCATGAGGCTCCAGAGCCGGAAGTCGCTGAAGAGGTACACGACGTAGAACCAGCCGTGGGCGATGAGGATGCCGGTGGAGAGATTCACCCCGCTGCCCGTCGATTCGAGGCCGGCCGCCGTCTCGATGACCGGCTCGAAGCTGAGGACGCCGTTGGGGCCGAATGCGAAGAGCTCGAGGTGCCACACGTACTTCAGCAGCATCTCGGCGCAGAGCAGCAGCAGCATGACGCCCGTGATCACCGAGGCGACCTTGTAGAACTTCAGCGCCCCGCGAATGCGCGGCAGATCGGCGGATTTCGGCTCGAGGGGCATGCGTACAGTCTACGTGGCCACGGCTGGGCGCAGACCCAGCAGGAACCGGCCGAGCGTCTCGACCGCATCGTCGATGCCGCGGGCCGGGTCGGACGAGGCGGCGTTCGCGATCGCGACCTCGTTGAGGGCGCCCGAGAGCATGGTCGAGACGGTGTCGAGCGAACGCCCGGCGATGAGCCCCGCGGCGGCGAGCTCGGCGACTCCCTCGTCGAGCAGTCGCACGCTCGTGTCGAGGTCGCCCTCGCGCCACTCGCCCCAGCCGAGCACGGCCGGGCCCTCGATGAGCAGGATCCGGCGCACCTCGGGGGCGAGGCTCGCCTCGAGGAAGGCGCGGCAGCCCGCGAGGAAGTCGGCGAGCACGTCGTCGTGCCCGCTCGATGCGAGCTCGACCGCCGTCGCGACCCCGCGCTGCGCCTGCTCGACGACGGCCTGGAACAGCCCCTGCTTGCTGCCGAAGTGGTGGTAGAGCGCGCCCCGCGTGAGCCCGGCCTCGGCCATCAGGTCGTCGAGCGCGACGCCCGCGTAGCCGTGCTCGGCGAAGCGCGCGGTCGCGACTCGCACGATCTCGGCACGGGTGCGTTCGCGCTGCTCCGCCTTCGTCGCCATGCGGCCCTCCTTTGCTTGACGTACACACTGTACGTCGATCAGGCTATGAATAGATACATACAGTCTGTATGCATCATGACGAAGGAGAAGAGATCATGCTCACCGGCTGCTACCCCGTCCTCTGCACCGCGGATGTCTCCGCGAGCGCGAACTTCTACCGCGAGCACTTCGGCTTCACGACCGTCTTCGAGGCCGACTGGTACGTGAGCCTCCGCCACCCCGACCGCGGGCACGAGCTCGCGCTGCTCGACGCCGGCCACGAGTCGATCCCCGCCGGGTACGGCGAAGCCGCCCGCGGCATGCTCGTGAACCTCGAGGTCGACGACGTCGACGCGCTCGCTGCACGACTCGATGCCGCCGGAGTGCCGACCGTGCAGGCGCTGCGCAGCGAGGCCTTCGGGCAGCGTCACGTGATCGTGCGAGACCCGGGCGGCGTGCTCGTCGACGTGATCACCGAGATCGAGCCCGCTCCCGAGTTCGCAGCTGCGTTCGGCCGCTGAGCCGAGCGGGCGCGCGGCTGCGAACCGGCCGGTTCGGGCGCGCGGCTGCGGTCCGGCCGGTTCGGGCGGCCGATTCGCTCGGGATCAGCCGGCGTCGACGGGTGCGCGTCCGGCGGCGGCCTCGGCCTCCGCCGCTTCCTCCCGCTCGCGCTCGACGGCGTCGCGCACGAGCCGGTACCAGAGATAGATCGCGAAGCCGGCGAACACGACCCACTCGACCGCGTAGAAGATGTTCAGCCAGTTGAGCTCGGTGTTCTGCTGGGGCGGCGGCGAGTAGATGACCTCGAGACCCTCGACCGGCTCGGCTGCGGTCACATACCCGAAGTACACCGGGCGGTCGTCGTAATCGGCCCAGACGTTCACGAGCTGCGCGACCGCGACCGATCGCATGAGGAACGGGTCTTCGTCGTCGGCGGGGGCGACCGGTGCTTCACTCGGCAGGAAGCGACCCACGATCGCCACCCTCTCTTCGGGATCGATCGCGGCGTCGAAGCGATCGGCCGCGGCCTGCGCCACCTGCGCATCGGGCGCCCAGCCGAGCGCGACCGGCAGGCCTCCCTCCGGGGCATCCGCCACTTCGAGATGCGCGACCACCCAATAGCCCGAGGTGCCGTCGTTGCGGCGATCGGCGACCAGCACGGTGTCGCCCGGCACGAATGCCCCGGCGACCTCGACCTTCTGCCCGGTCACGGCCTGCGCGGTCGGAGCGCCGGGCTCAGCGACACCCGCGAACGCCCTGAGCTCCTCGGTCGGATGCTCGACCACCTCGGCCTGTTCGACGGCCCGTTCGAGCTGCCACTGTCCGAGCACTGCGAACGCGGCGGCGGTCCCGAGTGCGGCGACGAGCGCGAGCACCCAGCGCGGACGGACCATCATGCGCAGGGTGGCGCGCCGGGACTCGGTTGACACGATGGACAAGCCTACCCGGCCCCACCTGTGCGTGCCCTCGGCCCCAGCGGGGCTCTCGCAGCGCGGGCGCTCAGTCGACCTCGACGATGTCGGGCGCCTCGAGCCGCACCCGGTCGGCCGACTCGTCGTCAGGCTGCTCCTGCGAGGCCCGTTCGGCGGCGACGCGCTGGAGGTAGCGTTCGACCTCGAGCGTCTCGCGCGCCGCGTCCCAGCCGAGCACCTCGCCCATCAGCTTCGCCGCGACCGGCGCGGCCGAGACCCCGCGGTCCCACGCCTCGATCGAGATGCGGGTGCGCCGGGCGAGCACGTCGTCGAGGTGCAGCGCGCCCTCGTGCGAGGCCGCGTAGACGACCTCGGCGGCGAGGTAGTCGTCGGCACCCGGCAGTGGTTCGCCGAGCTTCGGGTCGCTGCGGATCAGGTCGAGCAGCTCGTCGGTCATCGTGCCGTACCGGTTCAGCAGGTGCTCGATACGCACCTTGTGCACGTCGAAGGCCCGCGCGATCTTGCCGCGCTTGTTCCACGCCGCCTGGTAGCCCTCGGCGCCGAGCAGGGGGATGTCCTGCGTCGTCGACGGCGGGACGCGGCCGTCGAGGGCGTCGACGGCCGCGTCGATCGCGTCCTTGGCCATCACCCGGTACGTCGTCCACTTGCCGCCGGCGATGACGACGAGCCCCGGCACGGTGTGCGCCACGAGGTGCTCTCGCGAGAGCTTCGAGGTCTGGTCGCTCTCGCCGGCGAGCAGCGGGCGGAGCCCCGCGTACACGCCCTCGACGTCTTCGCGGGTGAGCGGGATGGAGAGCACCCGGTTGACGTGCTCGAGCAGGTAGTCGATGTCGGCGGCGGTCGCCGCCGGGTGCGCCTTGTCGAGGTTCCAGTCGGTGTCGGTCGTGCCGATGAGCCAGTGACGGCCCCACGGGATCACGAACAGCACGCTCTTCTCGGTGCGGAAGATCATGCCCATCGCCGACTGGATCCGGTCGCGCGGCACGACGAGGTGGATGCCCTTCGACGCCCGCACCTTGAAGGTGCCGCGTTCGCCGACCATGCGCTGCGTGTCGTCGGTCCAGACGCCCGTGGCGTTCACGACCTGCTTCGCGCGCACCTCGAAGTGCTCGTCGGTCTCGAGGTCGTGCGCGGTCACTCCCACGACGCGCTCCCCCACCTTGATGAAGCCGTCGACCTTCACGCGGGTCGCGACGTGGGCGCCGTAGAAGCTCGCGGTCCGCGCGAGGGATGCCACGTAGCGGGCGTCGTCGACCTGGGCGTCGTAGTACGTGAGACCGCCGACGAGCGCGTTCGGGGCGAGCGAGGGGATGGCCCGCTGCACCTGCCGCTTCGAGAGGTGCCGGTGGTGCGGCACGCCCGGAGGCCGGCCGCCCGTGTAGCTGAAGATGTCGTACAGCAGCATGCCGGCGCCCACGTAGCAGCGCTCGATGACGCGCTTCTGCAGCGGGTACAGGAATCGGACCGGCTTCACGAGGTGCGGCGCGATGCGCTGCAGGAGGAGTCCTCGTTCGATGAGCGCCTCGCGCACGAGACGGAAGTCGAGCTGCTCGAGATAGCGGATGCCGCCGTGCACGAGTTTCGACGAACGGCTCGAGGTGCCCGAGGCCCAGTCTCGGGCCTCGAGGAGCCCGGTCGAGAGCCCGCGGGTGACGGCGTCGAGCGCGGCACCCGTGCCGACGATGCCGCCGCCCACGACGAGGATGTCGAGCTCTTTCTCCTTGAGCCGGGCGATCGCGGCCGCGCGCTCCTCGGGTCCGAGCTTCTGCGAACGCGTCACCGACTTGTTCCGAGCCATCGTGCCACCCCATCCCCGCGGCCTCGTGGCTGGGCCGCGTGATCCGTTTCCACGCTACCCGAGACCCCGGCGAACGAGTAGAGCCGGTGGCGACGAACCGGGATCCGGCCGGGCGACGACCCACGAGGCCGCCGCGGCGACCGCGCTACGAACCGAGGTACGGCTCGACGATGACCTCCACGCGCTGGAACTCCTTCAGGTCGGAGTATCCCGTCGTCGCCATCGAGCGGCGGAGTGCGCCCACGAGGTTCGCGGTGCCGTCGGCGGCCGGGGCCGGCCCGTAGAGCACCTCTTCGAGGGGCGCGACCTGTCCGACGTGCACGCGCCGTCCGCGCGGGAGCTTCGGGTGATGCGCCTCGGCGCCCCAGTGGTAGCCGCCGCCCGGGGCATCCGTCGCGCGCGCGAGCGCCGCACCCAGCATGACCGCGTCGGCGCCGCAGGCGATCGCCTTCACGATGTCGCCGCCGGTGCCGACGCCGCCGTCTGCGATGACGTGCACGTAGCGGCCGCCCGACTCGTCGAGGTAGTCGCGGCGAGCGCCCGCGACGTCGGCGACCGCCGTCGCCATGGGGGCGTGGATGCCGAGGGTCGCGCGCGTCGTCGAGGCCGCGCCGCCGCCGAAGCCGACGAGCACGCCGGCCGCGCCCGTGCGCATGAGGTGGAGGGCGGCCGTGTAGGTCGCAGCACCGCCCACGATCACCGGCACGTCGAGCTCGTAGATGAACTTCTTGAGGTTCAGCGGCTCCTGGTTCTTCGAGACGTGCTCGGCCGACACCGTGGTGCCGCGGATCACGAAGAGGTCGACGCCCGCGGCGACGACGGTCTCGTACAGCTCTTGCGTGCGCTGCGGCGAGAGCGCCGCGGCGACGGTGACGCCGGCGGCGCGGATCTCGGCGAGGCGGGCCGTGACGAGCTCGGGCTTGATCGGCGCGGAGTAGAGCTGCTGCATGCGCTCGGTCGCACGATCGGCCGGGTGGCTGCGGATCTCCGCGAGGACGGGTGCGGGGTCGTCGTAGCGGGTCCAGAGGCCCTCGAGGTCGAGCACGCCGAGGCCGCCGAGCTTGCCCATCATGATCGCCGTCTGCGGCGAGACGACCGAGTCCATCGGCGCGGCGATGAACGGGATGTCGAACTGATAGGCGTCGATCGCCCAGCCGACCGAGACGTCTTCGGGGTCGCGCGTGCGCCGGCTCGGCACGATCGCGATGTCGTCGAATGCGTATACGCGCCGGCCCCGCTTGGAGCGGCCGATCTCGATCTCTTGGCTCACCGTCCCAGCCTACCGGTCGCTCCCGGAAGCGCCCGAGCCCGCGGTATCGCGCGGCTCAGCCGCCGGCCCGAGCGCCGGGCACGAGACGCGCGGCGACCTCCCGCGCGAGCGCATCGGGGTGCTCGTCGGGTGCCGACTCGATCGCGCCCGAGTTCCAGAGGGTGGCGAAGCCGTGCACGATCGACCAGGCGGCGAGGCGGTCGGCCCTGGCCTCGCCGAGGGCGCCGACCGCCCCCGAGGCGAGGATGCTCCCGGCCCGGTCGCGCGCGGCCTCGAGCGCGGGGTCGTCGGGGCGCAGCAGTTCGGTGCGGAACATCACCGCGAACCGGCCGGGCTCCTCGGTCGCGAAGCGCACGTAGGCGACTCCGGCCTCGACGAAGTCGGTGCCGGCGGCACCGAGCGCGTCGGCGAGGCGCTCGAAGCCGTCGGCGGCGATCGCCGTGAGCAGGCCCGAGCGGTCGCCGAAGTGGTGGGCGGGTGCGGCGTGCGAGACGCCGGCACGGCGCGCGAGCTCGCGGAGACTCAGCGCGTCGACGCCGCGCTCGTCGATCGCGGCCGCCGCCTCGTCGATCAGGGTCTCGCGGAGCCGGCCGTGGTGGTACGCCATGCGCCAAGACTAGAACCCAGAACTAGCCATTGACAAGTTTGGGGATCCGGCCTATCTTGACACTGACAAGTTCACGAGATGGGAGTCTCCGATGCACCGCACTCCGAGCGACACGGCCGCGTCCGACGACGCACGGCTCGTCCGCGCCGACCGAACCGTGCCGACGCCGCGCGGCCCTTGGGCCAGCACCTTCCTCTCCCCCGTGCCGATCGCCTTCGCCGTCGGCATCGCCGCGACCGCCCTCCTCGGCGCCCTCGGCGTTCCGGCGCTCGGCAACTGGCCGGCGTGGCTCACGGGCGGCCTCGTCCTGATGTTCCTCATGGGCGCGATCGGGCGGCTCGTGCCCACGGTGCGCGCCGAGCTCGTCGCCATGGTGCCGCCGCGGCTGCCCCGGCCCGAGCTCATCGTCGCGGCCACCGGCGTGCTCGAGACCGCCGGCGCGATCGGGCTGCTGCTCCCGCCGACGCACCGCCTCGCGGCGCTCTGCCTCGCGCTGCTGCTCGTGGCCGTGTTCCCCGCGAACGTGCACGCCGCCCGTTCGAACCGCGACGCGTCGCCCCTCGTGCCCCGCACGATCGAGCAGCTCGTCTTCGTTGCGGCGTGCCTCGCAGTCGCGTTCGCCTGACGGGCCTCGTCGCGGGCCGGGCGGAGCTCACTCCCGGTCCTCTCCCGATCGTGGAGCGTGCACGAGACCCGCACCCTCCGGAGCCGACGGGCGCGGCTCGTCGACGAGAGGCGCGCGGCGGTCCGAGTCGACCGATCCTCGCCGACGTTGCCCGCGCGCCGACTGCACGACCGCGAGGGCGGCCGCCACGAGCACGAGCAGGAACCCCGACACCGGCGCTGCAGCCACCCCGATCAGCGCGATCGCGAGCAGGGCGATGCTCACCGACCACGGCAGTCGCCCGGTGAGCTCGAGGGCGGTCGCCGCCAGGCCCGTGGCCAACCCGAAGAACCCGGTCATCAAGAACCAGAGCGCCACTTCGAGCTCGATCGTCATCGCCCCGTACCAGCCGTCGGCGACCGCCGCGGCCAGCGCCGGCGCGGAGGCGAGCACTCCGACCGTGGTGTGCAGTGCGCACACGATGATGAGCGCCGGTCCCGCGATCGCCGTCGGCCGGTTCTTCCTCAGTCTCGTCATGCCGACCAGTCTTGGCTGCGGCAACCTTTCGGCGCCTCACCCGATCGGGTGAGGCGACTCGGCCCGTCCGACGACGAGCCGCGTGACTCGCAGCGCCCCTAGCGGGCTCGAGCGACGCGCCCCTCGTCCCACACGGGGGCATCCGTCTCGATGACCTCGCCCGACTGGGCGAAGACCACGAAGCGATCGAAGCTGCGGGTGAACCAGCGGTCGTGGGTGACCGCGAGCACCGTGCCGTCGAAGCGCTCGAGCGCCTCCTCGAGCGCCTCGGCCGACACGAGGTCGAGGTTGTCGGTCGGTTCGTCGAGCAGCAGCAGCGTCGCCCCCGAGAGTTCGAGCAACAGGATCTGCAGTCGCGCCTGCTGCCCGCCAGAGAGCTGCTCGAAGTCCTGCAGCGCCGCACCCGCGAGCCCGTAGCGGTCGAGCGCCGAGCTCGCGGCCTCGCGCGCCATCCCCTCCCGGTTGGCATCACCGCGGTGCAGGATGTCGAGGAGCGTGCGCCCCCGGAACTCGGGATGCTCGTGGTTCTGCGCGAACCAGCCCGGCACGACCCGCGCCCCGAGCACCGCGCGACCCTCGTGCGGCACCCGCGCGAGCGTCTCACCCACGCTCGTCACGTGTCCGAGCGTGCGATCGGGCTCGGTGCCGCCGCCCGCGAGCAGCCGCAGGAAGTGCGACTTGCCCGAGCCGTTCGAGCCGAGCACCGCGACGCGGTCGCCGTACCAGACCTCGAGATCGAACGGTCGCATGAGCCCCGTGAGCTCGAGCTCCTCGCAGACGATCGAGCGCTTGCCGGTGCGCGAGCCCCGCAGCCGCATCGACACCGCCTGCGCGGGCGGACGCTCCTCGGGCGGGCCGGCCTCCTCGAACTTGCGCAGCCGGGTGACCGCGGCCTGGTACCGCGAGGCCATGCCGTCGTTGTACGTCGCCTTCACCTTGAGCGTGTTCACGAGCGTCTTCAGGGCCGCGTGCTGCTCGTCCCAGCGTCGGCGCAGTTCGTCGAGTCGGGCGAACCGCTCGTCGCGCGCCGCGTGATACCCCTCGAAGCTGCCGCCGTGCACCCAGGCGGTGTTGCCGGCCGCGCCGAGCTCGATCGTGACGATGCGGTCGGCGGCGCGCGCGAGCAGCTCACGGTCGTGCGAGACGAGCAGAACGGTCTTCGGCGTCTGGCGCAGCTGCTCCTCGAGCCAGCGCTTGCCCGGCACGTCGAGCGAGTTGTCGGGCTCGTCGAGGAGCAGCACCTGCTCGGGCCCGCGGAACAGGGCCTCGAGGGCGAGCCGCTTCTGCTCGCCGCCCGAGAGCGTCGAGAGCTCGCGCCACTTCGCACGTTCGAACGGGATGCCGAGCGCCGCGAGGGTGCAGTGGTCCCACACCACCTCCTGCTCGTAGCCGCCGGCCTCGGCGTACTCGGCGAGCGCGGTCGCGTACCGCATCTGCGCGTCGGTGTCGTCGCGCTCGATGAGCGCGTTCTCGGATGCCTCGAGTTCGAGTGCGGCGGCCTTGATGCGCGCCGGCGCCACCGAGACGAGCAGGCCCGCGACCGTGGCATCCGCGCCGTCGACCGTCTGCCCGGTGCCGATGAACTGGTCCATCACCCCGAGGCCGCCGTCGAGCTGCACGCTGCCCTCGTCGGGGCGGAGCTCGCCGCGGATGATCCGCAGCAGCGTCGACTTGCCGGCGCCGTTCGCGCCGATGAGCGCCGTCGTCGCGCCGTCGGTGACGCGGAACGCGAGGCGGGCGAGCAGCGGCCGCCCGTCGGGAAGGGAGAAGGAGACGCCGTTGACGTCGATGAAGCCCATTGCTCGGTGATCCGATCGGTCGGCGACCTGACTCGGGACACCCGCGGCCGCGCCGCCCGAAGGGCAGCCGATCAGAATACAAGCTCAGCGCCACCCCTGCCACCCCGAGCCGTTCTGCGGCAAGCTGGAGGCATGCATCGCATCGCCGCAGAGCCTCTCGACGTCCTCCGCACCCGTACGAGCGAGAAGTGGCGCCACTACGACGCCGACGTGCTGCCGCTGCCCGTCGCCGAGATGGACTACCCGCTCGCCGAGCCGATTGCGGCCGCCCTGCACGCCGCGATCGACCGATCCGACACGGGCTACGCCGCCGGCAGCCGGGGCGTGGCCGAGGCATTCGTGCCGTTCGCCGCGGAACGGCTCGGCTGGCAAGTCGACCCGGCGCGGGTGACCTGCACGGGCGACGTTGCCATGGGCCTCGTCGAGGTGCTGCGCCAGGTGACCGAGCCCGGCGACGGGGTGGTCATCACGCCGCCCATCTATCCCCCGTTCTTCGACATCGTGACCGAGGCCTCCGCCCGCGTCGTCGAGGTGCCCATGCTCGGCGGCATCGACGAGGGCTGGTCGCTCGACCTCGACGGCATCGAGGCCGCCTTCGCGGCGGGCGCGCGGGCGATGGTCCTCTGCAACCCGCACAACCCGATCGGGCTCGTGCCGGCCCGCGAACAGCTCGCCGCACTCGCCGACGTCGCAGCGCGACACGGGGTGACGATCGTCTCCGACGAGGTGCACGGACCGCTCGCACAGCCCGGCACCGGGTACACGCCGTTCCTCACCGTCTCCGACGCCGCCCGCGAGCACGGCATCACCGTGACCGCGGCCTCGAAGGCGTTCAACCTCGCCGGGCTCAAGGCCGCGATGGTCGTCACCGGTTCCGACCGCGGCGACGCGGTGCGCCGCGCGTTCCCCTACGAGGTCGAGTGGCGCATGAGCCAGTTCGGCTCTATCGCCTCGGTGGCCGCATTCCGCGAGGGCGGGCACTGGCTCGACGGCGTGCTCGCGAGCCTCGACGACAACCGGCGACTGCTCGCCGAGCTCCTCGCCGACGAACTGCCGGGCGTGCGGTACCGCATCCCCGACGCGACCTACCTCGCGTGGCTCGACCTCTCGGCCCTCGGCTGGGGCGATGATCCCGCGGCCTTCGCCCTCGAGCACGCGCGGGTCGCGCTCGGCGTCGGCACGATGTTCGGCGCAGAGGTCGGGCGCGGGCACGTGCGCCTGAACTTCGCGTGCACGCCCGAGGTGCTCGGCGAGGCGGTCACCCGGCTCGCCGATGCCGCCGCGAGCGCGCCGTCGTCGTAGTGCGCCGACCTCCCGGCGACGCCGATGAGCTCCCCGATTCAGGACATCGACGCCAGGTCAGGACGGAATCCGCATCATCGTCCTGAGCAGCCACCGATCTCCTGAATCGAGAACGGCAGGACGATGAACGACGAAGATCGGGCACGAGGCATCCGCCTCGCCGACCCGTCCGACGCTGCGACCGCAGCGCGGCTGCAGGTCGAGTTCGCGGTCGAGTTCGACACGCCGACGCCGAGCCGCGACGTGCTCGAGCCGCGCTTCCGTCGGCTGATCGCCGACCCCGACGGGTTCGTGCTGTTCGCCGGCGACGGCGCCGAGCCCACCGGCTACGCCGTGGTCACGCTGCGGCCGACGGTGTACTGCGAAGGCCCGCTGGCGGTGCTCGACGAGCTGTACGTCGTGCCGGCGCTGCGCGGTGCGGGCATCGGCACGGCCCTGCTCGAACACGCCATCGACGAGGTGCTCCGGCGCGGCGGCGGCGAGATGCACATCAACGTCGACGAAGACGACACCGACGCCCGCAGGTTCTACGAACGCCACGGCTTCGTGAACATCGAACCGGGCACCGACTCCCGCATGCTCTGCTACATCCGGGAACTCGAGTAGCCGCGACGCCGGGACCGGCGCTCAGGGGCGCCTGTGCCGCGGATCAGCGCGTGTAGTTCGGCGCCTCGACGACGATCTGCACGTCGTGCGGGTGCGACTCCTTGAGGCCCGCGGGGGTGATCCGCACGAAGCGGCCCTTCGTCTTCAGCTCCTCGATGGTGCGCGCGCCGACGTAGAACATCGACTGACGCAGTCCGCCGATGAGCTGGTAGGCCACAGCCGAGAGCGGGCCGCGGTAGGGCACCTGGCCCTCGATGCCCTCGGGGATCAGCTTGTCGTCGGTCGGAACGTCGGCCTGGAAGTAGCGGTCCTTCGAGTACGAGGTCTTCTTGCCGCGGGTCTGCATCGCGCCGAGCGATCCCATGCCGCGGTAGGCCTTGAACTGCTTGCCGTTCTGGAACACGAGCTCACCCGGGCTCTCGGCCGTGCCCGCGAGCAGCGAACCGAGCATGACGGTGTCGGCGCCGGCGACGAGCGCCTTCGCGATGTCGCCCGAGTACTGCAGGCCGCCGTCGGCGATGAGCGGCACCCCGACGGGCTTGGTCGCCTTGGATGCCTCGTACACGGCCGTGACCTGCGGCACGCCGACGCCGGCGACGACGCGGGTGGTGCAGATCGAACCGGGCCCGACGCCGACCTTGACGGCGTCCGCGCCGGCCTCGACGAGCGCCTTCGCACCCTCGTAGGTCGCGACGTTGCCGCCGATGACGTCGATGTGGGCGAAGCTCGGGTCGGCCTTCAGCCGGCGGATGATGTCGAGCACGCCGGCCGACTCGCCGTTCGCGGTGTCGACGACGATGACGTCGACCCCCGCGTCGCGGACGGCCTCGGCGCGCTCCCACGCCTCGCCGAAGAAGCCGATGGCCGCGCCGACGCGGAGCCGCCCCTCGGAGTCCTTGGTGGCGTTCGGGTACTGCTCGGACTTGTCGAAGTCCTTCACGGTGATGAGCCCGGTGAGGTGGCCCTCGTCGTCGACGAGCGGCAGCTTCTCGACCTTGTGCTCGGCGAAGATCGCGAGCGCCTCGTCGGGGTTCATGCCGACGCGCCCCGTGATGAGCGGCATCTTGGTCATGACGTCGCTGACCTTCGTGGCCGGCTTGTCGAAGTCGGAGACGAAGCGCATGTCGCGGTTCGAGATGATGCCGACGAGCTTGCCGTCGTCGTCGACGACGGGGAGGCCGCTGACCCGGTAGGTCGCGCAGAGCGCGTCGACGTCGGCGACCGAGGCGTCGGGAGTGGTGGTGACCGGATTCGAGACCATGCCCGACTCGCTGCGCTTCACGCGGTCGACCATCTCGGCCTGGTCGGCGATGGAGAGGTTGCGGTGCAGGATGCCGATGCCGCCCTGGCGCGCCATGGCGATCGCCATGCGCGACTCGGTCACGGTGTCCATCGCGGCCGACAGCAGCGGCGTCGCGACGGTGATGCGACGCGTGAGCCTCGAGCTCGTGTCGGCGTCGCTCGGGATCACGTCGGTGTGACCGGGCAGGAGGAGGACGTCGTCGTACGTGAGTCCCGTGAATCCGAACGGATCTGCCTGATCCATGACTTCCCTTCGTGTCGAGTGAACCCGCGCGCAGCGCATGTTCGGCGCATCGGCGGTGCATCAATGTTAAGCGAGTTTGCACCGCGGGCATTCCCCGGATAACAATCGAGGGCCTGTTGTGCTCATGTCGGAAACACATGGGACATAATCGGCACGTACCGTCGACGACGTCGTCAACGGGAAAGGATCGGTCCCGGAGGTCCAAAACGCCTCCGGTGACCCCTTGGAGGTGCAGTGGAACCCACGAGAACAATCCAGACACGCTCTCGCGGGAGGTGGCTTCTCCTCCTCGGAATACTTCTGTCCGCACTCACTCTGTCCGGCATCGCAGCGTCCCCTGCGATGGCGGAGGATGGGAGTACGGCCTCGGAGTCCGAGGAGTACGAATACCACTTCCGTGGAAACGTGCAGTACAACGGCGAGCCGCTCGAAGGAGTGGGCATATCGCTCGAGGGAAACGGCTTCGAAGCCGAGACCGAGACGGATGCCGACGGCCGCTGGGAGATCGGCGTACCCGAGAAGGGCACCTACGAGGTGACCCTCGACGAGGACACGCTGCCCGAAGGGGTGGTCGTCGCCGAGGGCGGTGCGACCCGTGAGGCCGAGTTCGGCCTCACGAAGAACGCCTCGGTGAACTTCTTCCTCGGCGAGGGCACCCGTGTCACGGTGAGCTTCTTCGACCAGTTCGCGCAACGACTGTTCAACGGCATCAACTTCGGTCTGCTGCTGGCGCTCGCCGCGATCGGTCTCTCGCTCATCTTCGGCACGACGGGGCTCTCGAACTTCGCGCACGCCGAGCTCATCACCTTCGGTGCGCTCATGGTGCTCACCTTCGGGTCGAACCTCGGCTGGCCGTTGTGGGCGGCGATCGGCATCGCGCTGCTGCTCAGCGCGGCCCTCGGCTGGGGGCTCGACGCCGCCATCTGGAAGCCGTTGCGAAGGAAGGGCGTCGGCGTCATCCAACTCATGATCGTGAGCATCGGCCTCTCGCTCGCGCTGCGCTACACGTACCAGTTCTTCTACGGCGGCTCGACGAGCCAGCTGCCCGGCGCGACCCTGCCGAGCGACATCCGCATCGGCCCGATCGCCCTCTCGTGGGTCGACCTCCTGAGCATGGGCGTCAGCATCGTCGTGCTCCTCGCGGTCGCGTTCTTCCTGCTGCGCACGCGCATCGGCAAGGCGACCCGCGCGGTCTCCGACAACGCCAGCCTCGCCTCGGCGAGCGGCATCGACGTCGACGGGGTCATCCGCATCGTCTGGGTGCTCGGCGCACTGCTGGCCGGCCTCTCGGGCATCCTCTGGGCGTACTTCCGCCCGGGCGTCAGCTGGGACATGGGCTTCCAGATCCTGCTGCTCGTCTTCGCAGCGGTCACCCTCGGCGGACTCGGCACCGCGTTCGGCGCCCTCGTCGGCTCGCTCATCGTGGGCGTGTTCGTCGAGCTGTCGACCCTGTGGCTGCCGAGCGACATGAAGTACGTGGGCGCCTTGGTCATCCTGATCCTGGTGCTGCTGTTCCGGCCGCAGGGCATCCTGGGCCGTCGAGAGCGAATCGGATAGGAGGGGACGACCATGATCGACTGGGGAGCAATCTTCGGAAACGCGGCCGTCGAGCTGATCAGCCCGACGACAGCCGCCTACGCGCTCGCCGCGCTGGGTCTGGCGATCCACTTCGGCTTCACCGGCCTGCTGAACTTCGGCCAGGCGGGATTCATGCTGCTCGGCGCCTACGGCTACGCCATCCCGGCGCTGAAGCTCGGCTGGCCCTGGTGGGCCTGCCTGCTCAGCGCACTGCTGGCCTCCGTGGTGTTCGCACTCATCCTCGGTATCCCGACGCTGCGATTGCGCGCCGACTATCTCGCGATCGTGACGATCGCCGCAGCCGAGGTACTGAGGCTCGTGTTCACGACGAACGAGTTCCAGCCGGTGACCGGTTCGGCCAACGGACTCTCCGAGTTCCAGGCCGGGCTGCTCGAGTTCAACCCGTTCCCGCCCGGGCGCTACGGCTTCGGCCCGTGGGTGTTCGACAACCGGGTGTGGTTCTTCCTCGTGCTCGCCTGGGTCGTCGTCGCGCTCGCCGCCCTGCTCACCTGGCTGCTGATGCGCAGCCCGTGGGGCCGCGTCATCAAGGGCATCCGCGAGGACGAGGACGCCGTGCGCTCGCTCGGCAAGAACGTCTACTCGTACAAGATGCAGAGCCTCATCCTCGGCGGACTCTTCGGCACCCTCGCCGGCATCATCTTCGTGATGCCGCGTGCGGTCGTGCCGTCGTACTTCCAGCCGACGCTGACCTTCATGGTCTACGCCATCCTGCTGCTCGGCGGCGCCGCGACCATCCTCGGGCCGATCGTCGGCTCGATGGTGTTCTGGGTGCTGCTCTCCTTCTTCTCGGGCTTCATCTCCCGAGCGGTCGAGGCGGGCTGGTTCCCGTTCATGACGCAGGTGCAGGCCGGTCAGCTCCGCTTCATCCTCGTCGGCATCGCGATCATGCTGATCGTCATATTCATGCCGCAGGGCCTCCTCGGAAATCGGAAGGAGCTGGCTTTTGTCAAGTGATGCCACTCCCAGGTCCAAGCCGGTGAAGACCACCGGCCTCCACGTCGGCGATGCCGCCCCCGGCGTCAAGAAGCACGACCCGATCCTCATCGCCGACGGCGTCAAGCGCACCTTCGGCGGCCTCACCGCCGTCGACGTCGAGCACGTCGAGATCCCCCGCGGCGCCATCACGGCGCTCATCGGGCCGAACGGCGCCGGCAAGACGACCTTCTTCAACCTGCTGACGGGCTTCGACAAGCCCGACACCGGCACGTGGTCGTTCGACGGGCGCGCGCTCGCGCACGTGCCCGCCTACCGGGTCGCCCGCATGGGCCTGATCCGCACGTTCCAGCTCACGAAGTCCCTCGCCCTGCTCTCGGTGATGGACAACATGAAGCTCGGCGCGAAGGACCAGGTCGGCGAGAACCTCTTCCGCTCCCTCATCCCGTCGCTCTGGCGCAAGCAGGACGCCGCGATCGAGGAGAAGGCGCTCGAGATCCTCGCGCGCTTCAAGCTCGACGCCAAGAAGGACGACTACGCGGCGAGCCTCTCCGGCGGGCAGCGCAAGCTCCTCGAGATGGCGCGGGCGCTCATGAGCGACCCGACGCTCGTCATGCTCGACGAGCCGATGGCCGGCGTGAACCCGGCGCTCACGCAGTCGCTGCTCGACCACATCCTCAACCTGAAGGCCCAGGGCATGACCGTGCTGTTCGTCGAGCACGACATGCACATGGTCCGGCACATCGCCGACTGGGTGATCGTGATGGCCGAGGGCAAGGTCGTCGCCGAAGGCGACCCGCACACGGTGATGGAGGACCCGGCGGTGATCGACGCCTATCTCGGCGCCCACCACGACACCGACCTCGGCTCCACCGACACCGGTCACGTCGAAGCACTGAAGGAGCTCCTCGATGACGAACAGTAGTCCTGCCCCGTCCGTCGCAGAGCCGCCCGCCGGCGAGCTCGTCGTCGAGGTGCGCGACGTCGTCGCCGGGTACCTGCCGGGGGTGAACATCCTCAACGGATGCTCGCTCACGGCGGCCCAGGGCGAGCTCATCGGCATCATCGGCCCGAACGGCGCCGGCAAGTCGACCCTGCTGAAGTCGATCTTCGGTCTCGTGAAGGTGCGCGAGGGCGGCATCTTCCTGCACGGCGAGGAGATCACGAACCTCAAGGCGAACAAGCTCGTCGCCCAGGGCGTCGGCTTCGTGCCGCAGACGAACAACGTGTTCCCCTCACTCACGATCCAGGAGAACCTCGAGATGGGGATCTTCCTGAAGCCGAAGGGCCTCAAGGAGCGCCTCGAGTTCGTCACCGAGATCTTCCCCGAGCTCGGCAAGCGCCTCGGCCAGCGGGCCGGTTCGCTGTCGGGCGGTGAACGGCAGATGGTCGCCATGTCGCGCGCACTCATGATGGGGCCGCACGTGCTGCTCCTCGATGAGCCGAGCGCCGGGCTCTCCCCCGTCCGTCAGGACGAGGCCTTCCTGCGCGTGAAGGAGATCAACCGTGCCGGCGTGACGACCATCATGGTCGAGCAGAACGCCCGCCGCTGCCTGCAGATCTGCGACCGCGGCTACGTGCTCGATCAGGGTCGCGACGCCTACACCGGCACCGGCCGCGAACTGCTCAACGACCCGAAGGTCATCGGCCTCTACCTCGGCACCCTCGGGCAGGACGAGGAGTAGCCGCAGGCGAACGGCGAAGGGGCGGATGCTGCGGCATCCGCCCCTTCGCCGTTCCCGCGCCGGGCGGGCGGTGAGCGATGAGCATCGTCCGCATGCGACACGGGTGGATCACGACGCTGCGCCGCGACGGCAGCCCTCGGACGTCGCGCGTGTGGTTCGTCGAGCAGGGTGGGATGCCGCCGATCCCGCCGTCGACGGACCGGGTGCCCATCATCCGACTCGACTCGACGGCGTGAAGCAGTCCTCGGGCGGCACGGCCGTCTCAGAGACCCGCTCCGGCCTGAGGTGCAAGGTGCGCCACCGTCGCTCCACACGGGCCTCTCCGGGCCGCTCGCCGGCCGCGAGGGCGATCGCCATGGGGCACGTTCCCGGGCACGGGAAAGGGCCCCGGCCGAAGCCGGGGCCCTTCACCTTCGCGCGTTGGATCAGCCGTCGCCGATGCGCTCGTAGGTGTTGTCGTCGAGGTACTGGAAGATACCGATCGTCGCCTCGGTGGGGTCGCCGTTCTCGTCGAACGTGATCGGACCCGACGGTCCGTCGTAGTCGATCTGCTGACCCTCGGCGAGGAGCGCGACGCCCTCTTCGTACGTCGTGACCTTCTCGCCGTCGCCGGTGCCGCCCGAGACCTGCTGGAGGTACTTGGCGATCTCGGCTCCGTCGGTGCTGTTGGCCGCGTAGGCCGCGAGCGCCAGCAGCACGACGGCGTCGTAGGACTCGGCCGCGTAGCTGTAGTCGGTCAGCTCGGGGTCGACGGCGAGCAGGCGGTCGGTGAAGTCACCGAGCGTGCCCGTGTCGAGGCCCGGGAGCGTGCCCTTCGAGCCGGCCACGAGGCCCGGCGCGAAGTCGGCGCTGTAGTCGGACAGGTTGCCGTCGACGAAGTAGAGCTGGTCGCCGGGGTAGCCCGAGCCGACGAGGGCCGGCGTGATGATCTTGGCCTGGTCGAACGTGATCAGCGCGATCGCGTCGGGGTTGGCCGCCGTGACCTCAGAGATCTGCGCGTCGAAGCTCGAGTCGCCCTCGTTGAAGAGCGCCTCGGCGACGACCTCGCCACCGGCCGCCTCGAAGGCGTCCTTGGTGAACTGCGCGAGACCGGTGCCGTACGAGTCGTTCAGCACGATGAGGCCGAGGGTGGCGTTGCCGTCCTCGGCGATCAGGTTGCCGAGCACCTCACCCTGCAGCACATCGGACGGAGCCGTGCGCCAGTACAGACCGTTGTCGTTGTAGTCGGTGAAGTCGGCCGAGGTGTTCGCGGGCGAGAATTGGATGACGCCCGCCGCCACGATCTGGTCGATGACGGTCTTCGAGACACCCGACGACGCGGCGCCGATGATGCCCGAGACGTCCTGCGAGAGGAGGTCGGTCACGGAGACCGTCGCGGTGTCGGTCGTGGTGTCGCCCGAGTCGCGGAAGACGATCTCGACGCCGAGGCCAGAGTCTGCGGCGTTGACGTCGTCGGCACCGAGCTGGACACCCGCTTCTTCGGGCGGGCCGAGGAATGCGAGCGCACCACTCTGCGGCAGGATCGTTCCGAGCTTGAGCGCGAGGTCGCGCTCGCCCTCGGCGATGGGCAGGGCGTCACCGGCGTCCGTGGCCGGTTCGGATTCGGCAGGGGCCGGGGCACCCGTGCTGCACGCAGTGAGGAGGAGGGCACTGACGCCGGCGATGGCGACACCCGTCCAGGCTGCGCGAGCCGAGCGCGAGGCCGTGGCCTTCGCGAATACGCTCATGTTGCTCCTTGGGACTGAAGGAATTGGTACACAATGCAGCGCCGTGGTGACGCCGTTGTCTGACAGTATTCCGGGGCATCGGCGGAAACAAGTCACCCCGGTCACAACCCGGTAACACCCGGTCGGATTGTTATCTCACCGACACCCTTCAGCGGTTCTACGCACGGAATCCGCGTCATCCTGCGTCATCATGCGCGGAATCCGCAGTAGGGACGACGACTCAGACCGGCTCGGCGACGACCCGCTTCGAGGCTCGTCGAGCGCCGCGGATCAAGTCGACCGTCAGCACGGCGAGGGCCGCCCACACGAGCGCGAAGCCGACCCATCGCTCGGGAGGCATCGGCTCGCCGAGCAGCACGACGCCGACGAGGAATTGGATGAACGGCGCGAAGTACTGGATGAACCCCATGTAGATCAGGGGCAGCCGGCGCGATGCCGCCGCGAACAGCAGCAGCGGCACGGCCGTGACCGCGCCGGCGCCGAGCAGCAGCACCGTGTGCCACGTGCCTTCCGTGCCCATCGTGAGCCCGGTGGTCGCGGCGACCCACCACAGCTGCACCGCGGCGAGCGGCGCGAGCCACAGCGTCTCGAGCGTCAGGCCCGAGACGGCGTCGACCCGCGGACCGACCCGCTTCTTGATGAGCCCGTAGAAGCCGAACGAGAAGGCGAGCAGGAGCGCGATCCACGGGAACTGCCCGTGACCGACGGCGAGCACCACGACCGCGACGATGCTGATGCCGACCGCGACCCACTGCGTCGTGTTCAGCCGCTCGCGCAGCACGAGCACGCCGAGGAAGACGGTCACGATCGGGTTGATGAAGTACCCGAGCGAGGCTTCGACGACCTGCTCCGAGACCGCCGCGTAGACGTAGGTCTGCCAGTTGACGAAGATGAGCGCGCCCGCAGCGGCCATCGTGAACAGCACTCGCCGGTCGCGGAGCAGGGCGAAGAACGCGCCCCATCCGCGCGTCACCGTGATGAGCAGCGCGCAGAAGACCAGCGAGAGCAGGATGCGCCACGCGACGATCTCGAGCGAGCCGGTGGGCGCGAGCGCGATGAAGTAGATGGGGAGGAATCCCCAGAGCAGGTAGGAGGAGATCGCATACCCGAGTCCCGGCCTGCTGATGCCCGCCTGCGTCGTCGCGGCAGGGCTGTCAGGGCGGGGATTCACCGATACAGACTACGCCCGCGCGCCTCGATGGCCAACGCTGCCGACGGCGCAGACGCAGAACGGCCCGGATGCAGCGCATCCGGGCCGTTCTGGAAGGGTCGAGTCGCTCAGCGAACGACGACCGCGAGCACGTCACGGGCCGAGAGGACGAGGAAGTCCTCGCCGCCGAACTTGACCTCGGTGCCGCCGTACTTCGAGTAGATCACCTTGTCGCCGACGGCGACGTCGAGCGGGACGCGGTTGCCGTTGTCGTCGATGCGGCCGGGGCCGACCGCCACGACCTCGCCCTCCTGGGGCTTCTCCTTGGCGGTGTCGGGGATCACGAGGCCCGACGCGGTGGTCTGCTCGGCCTCGACCTGCTTGATGACGATGCGATCCTCGAGCGGCTTGATGGAAACCGACACGGTTGCCCCTATCTCTCTGATGAAGAAAATGTCTTGCGAAGACTGATTAGCAGCCTCTGAGTGAGAGTGCTAAGCCGAGTCTAGGCGCGTTTTGGCACTCGTGCAACGTGAGTGCCAGTCCGTTCACGCGGGGCGAACACGACGGTCGGATGCCCCGCGCAATCGCCGCTCGGCGGCCGCTCGCCGCGGTGCTAGCGTGGCCGGGTGGAACGCTCCGAGCTCGTCGAACTCCTCTCCCCCGAGGGGCTGCGGCTCCTCGACGGCCTCCCCGAATGGGACTCGAAGGCCGACATCGTGAAGACCGTCGCCGCGCTCCGCCGCCAGGGGCATCCGGCGTCGCTCGTCGCCACCGTGCTCAGCCAGGCGAAGCTCCGGGCGAAGGCCTCCGCGAAGTTCGGGCCGTTCGCCGCGCGCATGCTCTTCACCGAGGCCGGGCTCGAGCAGGCGACCCGGCTGCAGGTCGCCGCGCTCCACGCCGGTCGGTTCTCACGCGCCGGGGTGCAGCACGTCGCCGACCTCGGCTGCGGCATCGGCGGAGACGCCCTGGCCATGGCCGCGATCGACCTCGAGGTCACCGCCGCCGAAGCCGACGAGGTCACGGCCGCGATCGCGGCCTACAACCTCACCCCGTTCCCGCACGCCCGCGTGCTGCACGAGCGCGCCGAGGACGTCGCGCTCGGCGGCATCGGCGGTGTCTGGCTCGATCCGGCGCGGCGCACCACCTCGGGCGGCACCACGACGCGCATCGCCGACGCGTCGGCGTACTCGCCGAGCCTCGACTTCGCGTTCGGGCTCGCCGACCGGCTGCCGGTGGGCGTCAAGCTCGGGCCGGGCACCGACCGCGACGTGATCCCCGCAGGTGCGGAGGCGCAGTGGGTCTCCGTTGACGGCGACGTGGTCGAACTCGGCGTCTGGCTCGGCGCGCTCGCGCGGCCGGGCATCGGCCGCTCGGCGCTCGTCATCCGCGGCGAGCTCGCGCACGAGCTCACGGCGGCGGCCGACTCGGCCGACGCCCACGACGGCCCGCTCGGCGACTATCTCTACGAGCCCGACGGCGCGGTCATCCGGGCTCGCCTCATCGGCGATCTCGCCCGGGCGAACGGCGCCTGGATGCTGAGCCAGGGCATCGCCTATCTCACGGCCGACACCGCGTTCGAATCGCCGTTCGCCCGCGGGTTCCGGGTGATCGAGCGCCTGCCTGCCGATGAGCGCGGACTGCGTCAGACGCTGCACGCGCGGGGCGTCGGCACCCTCGAGATCAAGAAGCGCGGGGTCGACGTCGACCCCGCCGCGCTCCGCACTCGCCTGAAGCTGAAGGGCTCCGAGCGGGCCACCATCGTGCTCACCCGCGAGCAGGGGCGACATGTGACGCTGCTCGTCGAACGGATCTGATCGACCTCATCGAAGGCAGCGGGAGATTCGAGGCGGCGCCGCTGAGGATCAGGTCGGCAGCGCGCCGAACACGATCGCGTAGTAGCCGATCCAGAGCGCAGAGAAGACGAGCCCGCCGAGGCCGGTCCCGATGCCGATGAACGCGAGCGTCCGCCCGTGCTCCTCACGGCGCAGGCCGAGCACGCCGAAGACGATGGCCGCGATCGAGAGTGGCAGCATCCACCCGACGAACAGCGACGCGGTCGCGCCGATGATGCCCGTGACCGCGGCGACCCAGCTGTACGCGCGGCGCTGCTGCAGCGCCTCCACGACTTCGCTCGGGTCGTACTCGGGCCGATGCACCACGAGCAGCTGCCCGGTCGAGATGCGCCGGAGCTGCCCGGTGTCGACGGGCACGTCGAACTCGCGCACGGCCGGGTCGGCGCGCAGCGTCGGTTCGGCGGGGCGGTAGGGCGCGAGCGGGTCGTCGAACACGGTCCCGCCCTCGGCCGGCCGGTGCGCCGGCATCGACTCGAGCGGTGATTCGGCCGTGGCACCGTTCGGCGATCCGCCGGCCGGTTCGTCAGGCTCGAGCCGGTCGGGCGCGGGTGCGGCCCCGCCCGTCGCATCGCCGCCTGCGCGCGACCGGTCGTCAGAGTCGCCGGGACGGGCAGAGGGAGCCCCGCCGTTCGGCGGGACTCCCTCTGCTTCAGCCATGTCGGCGCTCACGTTCGACTCGTCGTACCGAAGTCGAGGCTCAGTACCCGGCCGAGCTGCTCGCGGCCGCGAGGATCACGAACAGCAGGATGATCCCGATCCACAAGAGGCTCAGCGCGATGCCGGCGAAGCCGGTGATGATGCCCGTGAGCCAGAACCCCTTCGCCTCGGGCTCCTTCTTCTTGCCCATGAACCCGAGCACGACCGCGGCGATCGAGAACAACGCCCCGAGACCGTAGAAGAAGCTGCCGAAGATGCCGACGATGCCGCCGATCATCGAGATGATGCTCAGCGTCGGAGTCGGCTTCGCCTGCGGCGCGTAGGCCGGGTAGGCCGGAGCGCCGTAGGCGGGCTGCGCACCTGCGGGAGCGCCGTAGCCGGGAGCACCGTAGCCGGGAGCAGCGGGCGCACCGTAGGCCGGCGGTGCCGGCGGCGTCGGCTGTCCGTAGCCCGGCGCGGGTGCACCGTACGCCGGCGGTGCCGGCGGAGCCGGAGGCTCGGGCGCGGCCGGCGGCTCCGGCGCCGAGGGCACCTCGGGCGTCGGCGCGTCGGGAACGCCGGGCTCGGGCACGCCGGCGCTCTCGTCGGGGGTGTTCGGATCACTCATGGCGTTCCTTCTCCGTCAGAACCGCGCACCTGTCGCGGTCAGTACGTCGTCGAGATGTTGGGGTTCGAGGCGACGAAGACGGCCGCGATGATCCAGAAGACGATGACGATGATCCCGACCACGAGGCCGATGTAGCCGAGGATGAGGCCGGCGATCGCGAGGCCGCGGCCCTGCTCGCCGGTCTTCTTGATCTGTCCGAGCGCGATGTGCCCGGTGATGACCGCGACGAGCGAGACGAAGAACGCCGAGACGAGCGAGACGATCGCGAGCACGTTGGTCTTGGTCGAGGCGGGAGCACCGTAGGCGGGCGCGGCGTAGGCCGGCGCGGCCGGGGCGGCCGGCGGCGTGCCGTACGCGGGAGCGGCCGGGGCTGCGGGAGCGGCCGGGGGCACGGGCGGGACGGCGCCGGCGGGCTGCTCGGGAGTGTTCGGGTCGGTCACGGTGGTTCCCCTCGATGCTGTGAGTACGCGTTCCCTCGGGATGAGTGAGCGCTCCGGGCGCGCACGATCGACGCCGCACTCCGGTGATTTCGTCCCCACACTATCGCGCAAGGGCCCCGCTGCACAGGATTCGGGCGTCACACGACCTGGATGTCGGTCACCGGAAGCGTCGAGTCGGCGCCGAAGCCGAGCTCGGACGGCGCGCGACCGGCCATGACGAGCTGCGCGCCGAGGGCCGCGATCATCGCACCATTGTCGGTGCAGAGCGAGAGCGGCGGGATGCGCAGCGCGATGCCCGCGGCCTCCGCCCGCTCGGCGGCCACCTCGCGCAGGCGCGCGTTCGCGATGACCCCGCCGCCGAGGAGGAGCCGCGGCACGCCGAGTTCGGTGCACGCGTCGATCGCCTTCGCGACCAGCACGTCGACGACCGCCTCGCGGAAGCTCGCGGCGACATCGGCGATCGGCACGGGCTCGCCCGCGGTCTCGCGCTGCTCGACCCAGCGGGCGACGGCGGTCTTCAGCCCCGAGAAGCTGAAGTCGTAGCGGTGTGCCACGAGGTCCTTCGGTCGGGTGAGCCCCCGAGGGAAGCGGATCGCCTTCGGATCGCCGCCCACCGCGGCGCGGTCGATCTCGGGGCCGCCCGGGTAGGGCAGGCCGAGCACGCGCGCGACCTTGTCGAAGGCCTCGCCGGCGGCGTCGTCGATCGTCTCGCCGAGCAGTTCGACGTCGGAGACGAGATCGCGCACGAGCAGGAGGGAGGTGTGCCCGCCGGAGACGAGCAACGCCACCGTCGGCGTCTCGAGCGGGTCCGCCGTGTCGAGGAGATCGGCGCCGACGTGTCCGACGAGGTGGTTCACCGCGTAGATGGGGACGCCCTGCGAGAGGGCGAGCGCCTTCGCCGCCCCGACGCCGACCATGAGCGCACCGGCGAGGCCGGGTCCGCTCGTGACGGCGACCGCATCGATCTCGTCGAGGGTGACGGATGCCTCGGCGAGCGCCGCACGGATCGTGGGGCCCATCGCCTCGAGGTGCGCGCGGGCCGCGACCTCGGGCACGACGCCGCCGTAGCGGGCGTGCTCGTCCATCGAGGAGGCGATGGTGTTCGCGAGCAGCGTCGTGCCGCGCACGATCCCCACGCCGGTCTCGTCGCAGGAGGTCTCGATCCCGAGGATGAGCGGCTCACGGGTGTTCATCGGGCAGCCCCTCCGATCGTCGTGCCGTCGGCGCTGCCCGCGGGCCTCGTGACGGCCGGGGGCACGGCGAGCTGCATCATGATCGCGTCGACCCCGTGCCGGTAGTACCCGCGACGCACGCCGATCTCGACGAAGCCGAGCGACTCGTACAGCGAACGGGCGATCGGGTTGTCGGACCGCACCTCGAGGAAGAGCTGTGCGACCCCCCGGCGCCGGGACTCGGTGATGAGCGCATGCATGAGCCCGCGACCGAGCCCGATCCCGCGCGCGGCGGGATCGACGGCGATCGTCTGGATGTCTCCCTGGTCGCCCCCCGAGGGCGCCAGCAGGCCGGCGTAGCCGAGCAACGGCGGCCACGCGGCATCCGACTCGTCGTGCCGGTCTTCGGATGCCCCGTCGGCGACCTCGGACGCGCCGCCCGCCTCGCCCGACGCCTGACGCGAGGCGAGCTCGTCGTCGACCGCGACGAGGTAGTACCCGTGGGGGCTCTCGAGCTCGCGGCGCATCGCGTCTTCGGGCCACGCGTCGTCGGTGAACGTCGCGCGCTCGAGCCGCATGATCGCGTCGAGGTCGCCGAGCCTGGCACGGCGCATGAACACGCTCATTGCAGCACCCGCTTGCCTGCCGAGGGGGTGACGTCGGGCGCACGGAGGTAGAGGGGCGCGTCGGCGGCGATCGGCAGACGACCGGCGGCATAGGCGAGCTCGGCCACGAGGCCCACGGCGCCGGCCGAGACGACGGTCGCCTCGAATCGGATGCCACGTGGCTCGGGCAGGGCGTCGCGCGGAGCCAGCTCGGGTCCGCTCACCCGAACGGGGAGCCCTGCTTCGTCGAGCCCCTCGTACTCGGAGACCGCGAACTCCCGGCGCCGCGCGTCGGTGACGACCTGCAGCGGGCCGGTCTCCCCCGCGGTGTACCGCGACCAGGCGATCGCGTCGTGGCTCGGTACCGGCACGAAGGGGCGGGCGATACCGAGGGCGAAGGCGTGCGCCGCGGCGATGCCGACCCGGAGGCCGGTGAACGGCCCCGGGCCCATGCCGGCGGCGACGCCGGAGAGGCGATCGGGGGCGATGCCGGCCTCGTCGAGCGCATCGCGGATGAACCCGCCGATCACCTCGGCGTGGCGCATGGTGTCGTCGGTGCCGGTCTCGGCGAGGACGCGCAGTTCGCCGCTCACGGCGTCGCGATCGACGATCGCGACACTCGTGCCCGTCGAGGTGTCGATCGCGAGGAGCATGGGATCAAGCCTACGCCGAGACGGCGTACGGGGTGCCCGCCCACCGGGGTCCGATGCCGCGCACGGTGACGGTGCGCGGCTCGTCGGCGTCGAGCTCGTCGTCGCCGGCCTGCTCGCCGTCGGTCTGCTCGCCGTCGGCCTCGCCTCGCGCCTCGCTCGCACCGGTCGGGCGTTCGATCACGATCTCGAGCCGCGAGTCGCTGAGCTCCTCGACGAGGCCGGCGCCCCACTCGACGACGACGACCGAGCGTGCGACGTCGAGATCGAGGTCGTCGACGAGTGCCGCCTCGCCGAGCCGGTAGGCGTCGACGTGGATGAGCGGCGGGCCGTCGCCGAGGTTCGGGTGGGTGCGGGCGATGACGAACGTCGGGCTCTGCACGGGGCCGCGCACGCCGAGGCCCGCGCCGATGCCACGGGTGAGGGTGGTCTTCCCGGCGCCGAGCGGCCCGGTGAGCACGAGGAGGTCGCCCGGGCGGAGCCCGCCCCCGAGGTCGCGGCCGAACTCGGCCAGGTCTTCCGCGGTGTCGAACGTCGCCGTCAGCGTCATGACCGCACCTCGGCGACGTCGTCGACCGCGGCGGCGCCGCCGCCGACGTATCGCCGCGGCACGCGCGGACCGATGCGGGTGACGATCTCGTAGCCGATCGTGCCGGCGGCCGCGCCCCACTCGTCGGCGGTGGGCGCACCGGTGGCCGGGTCGCCGAAGAGCACGACCTCGTCGCCGACTGCCACCTCGTCGTCGCCGACATCGACGATGAACTGGTCCATGGCGATGCGCCCCACGACGGACCGCCGGCGTCCGGCGATGAGCACGTCGGCGCCGTTGCCCGAGGCCTGCCGCGGTACCCCGTCGGCATAGCCGAGCGGCACGAGGGCCAGGGTGCTGGCGTGCTCGGCATGCCAGATGTGGCTGTACGAGGCGCCCGTGCCCGCCTCGACGCGGCGCACCGCCGCGACCCGCGCGCGCAGCGTCATCACCGGGGTGAGGCCGAGCTCGGTCGAGGTGGTGCCGTCGCCGAACGGCGTGAGCCCGTACATGCCGATCCCGATGCGGACGGCGTCGTAGCGGGCGCCCGGGTCGCGCAGCGCCTGCTCGGTCGAGGCGATGTGCCGGATCCGCGGGGCGAGTCCGGCGGCGCGCGCGTCGGCGAGGGCGCGCTCGAAGGCGTCGACCTGGGCTGCGTCGACCTCGCGGGAGGTGTTCGCGAAGTGGCTGAAGATCCCGACCACGTCGACCAGTCCGTCGCGCTCGAGGCCCGCAGCGACGGCGACGACCTCGGCCCATTCGGCCTCGGGCACGCCGTTGCGACTGAGGCCGGTGTCGATCTTGAGATGCACCCGGGCCGATGCGCCGACGCCGTCGGCCACGACGGATGCCGCGGCCTCCGCTGCGCGATCGAGCTGCACACGACTCGAGATGCCGAGCTCGATGCCGGCGTGCACGGCACGGGCGAAGTCGGGGTCGGGCCCGTGCAGCCAGGCGAGCACGGGGGCGTCGATACCGGCCTCGCGCAGCTCGTGCGCCTCGTCGAGATCGGCGACGCCGAGGCGCGTGGCACCGCCCGCGAGGGCCGCGCGCGCCGCGGCGACCGCGCCGTGACCGTAGGCGTCGGCCTTCACCACGGCGATGATCTCGGCCGGCGCCATGCGCGCGGCGAGGGTGCGCACGTTGCCCGCGAGCGCGTCGAGATCGACGATGGCTTCGCGGAACGGCAGCCCCGCGGCATCCCGCCCCGTCATCGCCCGTTCGCCTTCTCGAGCACGACGAAGGCGCTCGCGATGCCCGCGTCGTGACTCATCGAGAGGTGCACCCGGTCGATGCCGAGCTCGGCGACGTGCCGGGCGAGCGCTCCAGAGAGCGCGAAGTCGGGGTTGCCCTCGGCGTCCTGCACGATCTGCATGTCGTGCCAGCGGATCACGGCGTGGCCGCCGAGCGCCTTGATGAGCGCCTCCTTCGCGGCGAAGCGTGCGGCGAGCGAGCGCGCCGGACGATCACGTTCGCTCTCGGCGAACAAGCGCTCGAGGAGCGCGGGGGTCCGGGTGATCGAGCGCTCGAAGCGCCCGATGTCCACGACGTCGATGCCGATGCCGGCGATCACGCGGCCCCCGCGCCCGTGATCACTCGACCGTCACCGACTTCGCGAGGTTGCGCGGCTGGTCGACGTCGAGCCCCTTCGCCTGCGAGAGCTCCATCGCGAAGATCTGCAGCGGCACGACCGCGAGCAGCGGCTCGAAGAGCGGGCTCGCGAGCGGGATGCGCACGACCTCGTCGGCGAACGGCAGCACCGCGGCGTCGCCGGCCTCGGCGATCGCGATGACGCGGGCGCCTCGGGCGCGGATCTCCTGGATGTTGGAGACGACCTTCGGGTGCAGGCTCCGGTCGTGGCGCGGGCTCGGCACGACGACGAACACCGGCAGTCCGGGCTCGATGAGCGCGATCGGGCCGTGCTTCAGCTCGCCGGCGGCGAATCCCTCGGCGTGGATGTAGGCGAGCTCCTTGAGCTTCAGCGCGCCCTCGAGCGCGATCGGGTACCCGACGTGGCGGCCGAGGAAGAGCACCGAGCGAGTGTCGGCCATCCAATGGGCGAGCTGCGCGACCTTGCCGGCCTCGCCGAGCACCTGCTCGATCTTCTCGGGCACCGCGGTCAGCTCGGCGAGCTGCGCCGCGAGCTCGGCCTCGCCGAGCGTGCCGCGCACGCGCGCGAGATGCAGGCCGAAGAGGTAGAGCGCCGTGATCTGCGCGACGAACGCCTTCGTCGAGGCGACCGCGACCTCCGGTCCGGCGTGGGTGTAGACCACCGCGTCGGACTCGCGCGGAATCGTGGCTCCCTGCGTGTTGCAGATCGAGATCGTGCGTGCGCCCTGTTCGCGGGCGTACTTGACCGCCATGAGCGTGTCCATCGTCTCGCCCGACTGGCTGATCGAGACGACGAGCGTGTCGGCGTCGAGCACCGGCTCGCGGTAGCGGAACTCGTGGCTGAGCTCGACCTCGACCGGGATCCGCGCCCACTGCTCGATCGCGTACTTCGCGACCATGCCGGCGTAGGAGGCGGTGCCGCAGGCGATGACGGTGATGCGACGGATGCCACGGAGCTCGTCGTCTCCGAAGCCCTCGAGCTCGGGGATCACGACGGCACCGTCGACCACGCGGCCGCGGAGCGTGTTGGCGACGGCCTCGGGCTGCTCCGAGACCTCCTTGCGCATGAACGACGACCATCCGCCCTTCTCCGCGGCCGAGGCGTCCCAGGCGACCTCGAAGCTCTCGAACTCGACGGGCTCGCCGGCGAAGTCGGTGACGACGACCTCATCGGCGGTGATCGCGACGATCTGGTCCTGGCCGACGGCGACGGCGCTCTTGGTGTACTCCACGAACGCGGCGACGTCGGAACCGAGGAAGTTCTCGCCCTCGCCGAGCCCGATCACGAGCGGCGAGTTGCGACGAGCGCCGACGACGACGCCGGGCTCGGAACGGTGCACGGCGAGCAGCGTGAAGGCGCCCTCGAGGCGCGAGACGGTGTTGCGGAAGGCCGTGCGGAGGTCGCCCGCTGCACGGTACTCGCGACCGAGGAGCACTGCGGCGACCTCGGTGTCGGTCTCGGACTCGAAGCTGTGCCCCTCGGCGAGGAGCTCCTCTTTCAGCTCGGAGAAGTTCTCGATGATGCCGTTGTGGATGAGCGCGAGGCGCCCCTCGTCGCCGAGGTGCGGGTGCGCGTTGCGGTCGGTCGGCCCGCCGTGGGTGGCCCAACGGGTATGGCCGATGCCGGTTCCGCCGTGATGCAGCGGGTTGCGCTCGAGCTCGTCCGCGAGGACCTTCAGCTTGCCGGCGCGCTTCGCGGTCTCCATGGCGCCGTCGTCGTCGACGACCGCCACCCCCGCCGAGTCGTAGCCACGGTATTCGAGGCGGCGCAGGCCACCCATGAGGACGTCGAGGCTGTTGCGCTCTCCGACGTATCCGACGATTCCACACATGGTGGCGATTCTACTGGCGAACATCTGTGCGCCCGCCCCGAGCGCGAAGCCGACGCCCCGCGCGCCCGCACTACACTGGCACGGTGCCGGATCAGCAGAGCCCGTCGTCGCACCCGACGCAGATCTCGCCGTTCATCGAACTCGACCGAGCCGACTGGGCGGCGCTCGCGCCGTCGATGCCCTCGCCCCTCCGCGAGACCGAGATCGTGCAGTTGCGGGGTCTCGGCGAGCCGCTCGACCCGACCGAGGTGGCCGAGGTCTATCTGCCCCTCAGCCGCCTCCTGAACCTCTACGTCGGCGGCACGAAGTCGCTGCACAAGGTCGCGAGCGAGTTCCTGCGAGAGCGCTTCGAGTCGACGCCGTTCGTGATCGGCGTCGCGGGATCGGTCGCGGTGGGCAAGTCCACGATCGCGCGGCTCCTGCGCGAGCTCCTCGCCCGATGGGAGCACACGCCCCGGGTCGAACTCGTGACGACCGACGGCTTCCTCTTCCCGAACGCCGAGCTCGAGCGCCGGGGGCTCATGGCCCGCAAGGGGTTCCCCGAGTCGTACGACCGCCGCGCCCTCCTTCGCTTCGTGAGCGAGGTGAAGGCGGGCGCCGCCGAGGTCCGGGCCCCCTTCTACTCGCACCTGGCCTACGACATCGTGCCCGACGCGCAGGTGACCGTGCGCCGCCCCGACGTGCTCATCGTCGAGGGGCTCAACGTGCTGCAGCCGCCCGGCCCGGGGCACCGTCTCGCGGTGAGCGATCTCTTCGACTTCACGATCTACGTCGACGCTCGCACGAGCGACATCGCACGCTGGTACGAGGAGCGGTTCCTGAAGCTCCAGCGGGGCGCGTTCGCGAACCCGCGATCGTACTTCCACCGCTACGCCTCGCTCTCGGAGGACGAGGCGAGGCACCGGGCGCGCGAGATCTGGCACTCGATCAACGAGCCGAACCTGCTGCAGAACATCCGGCCGACCCGCTCACGGGCCTCGCTCGTGCTGCGCAAGGGGTCGGACCACGCGGTCTCGAGCGTGCTGCTGCGCAAGCTCTGATCCACCGCGCGGCGACACTGTTTCAGGAAGAGGTGCGCGGTTCAGGACGATTCCGCGGGAATCGTCCTGAACCGCGTGCGTGCTCCTGATCGAGAGCGGTCGCGTGTCAGAGCGCGAGTTCGGCCTTCACCACGTCGGCGAGCGCCGCCGCGTGCCGGTCGGCCGCAGGCTGGTCGGCCGCCTCGACCATCACCCGAACCATGGGCTCGGTGCCGGAGGGGCGCAGGAGCACCCGGCCCGAGTCGCCGAGTTCCGATTCGACCTCGGTCACGGCTTCGGCGATCCGCGCGTTCTCGCCGAGCCGGTGGTGGTCGACGCCGCGCACGTTCACGAGCACCTGGGGGTACACCGTCATCACCGAGGCGAGCTCGGCGAGCGTCTTGCCGGTGCGCGCCATCTCGGCCACCAGGTGGAGGCCGGTCAGCACGCCGTCACCGGTGGTCGCGTACTCGCTCATGATCACGTGCCCCGACTGCTCGCCGCCGAGGGCGAAGCCGCCCGCGCCGAGCGCCTCGAGCACGTAGCGGTCGCCGACCTTCGTCTCGACGACCTCGATGCCGTGCTCGGCCATCGCGCGCTTCAGGCCGAGGTTCGACATGACCGTGACGACGAGCGTGTCGTCGGTGAGCTTCCCTCGCTCCTTCATCGAGACCGCGAGGATCGCCATGATCATGTCGCCGTCGACGATGTTGCCGTCGGCGTCGACCGCGAGACAGCGGTCGGCGTCGCCGTCGTGAGCGATGCCCACGTCGGCGCCGTGCGCGAGCACGGCGGCCTGCAGCTTGTCGAGGTGCGTCGAACCGACGCCGTCGTTGATGTTGATGCCGTCGGGGTCGGCGCCGATGACGACGAGTTCTGCGCCCGCGTCAGCGAAGGTCTGGGGCGAGACGCCGGCTGCCGCACCGTGGGCGCAGTCGAGCACGACCTTGATGCCGTCGAGGCGGTTGGGCAGCGTGCCGAGCAGGTGCACGACGTAGCGGTCTTCGGCATCGGCGAAGCGGCGGATGCGGCCGACGCCGTCGCCGACCGGCGCCAGCTTCTGCTTGCCGAGGTAGGACTCGATGCGGTCCTCGACCTCGTCGGGCAGCTTGGTGCCGCCGAAGGAGAAGAACTTGATGCCGTTGTCGGGCGCCGGGTTGTGCGACGCCGAGATCATGACGCCGAAGTCGGCCTTGATCGAGTCGATGAGGAAGGCGGTCGCGGGGGTCGGGATGACCCCGGCGTCGAGCACGTCGACACCGGAGCTCGCGAGACCCGCGGAGACCGCGGCGGTGAGGAACTCACCGGAGACGCGGGGGTCGCGCGCGACGACGGCGACGGGCCGCCGACCGGCGGCGCGGTTCTCGTCGGCGTGGCGACCCTGCGTGAGGACGGCCGCAGCCGCCTGGGAGAGGCCCAGGGCCAGGTCAGCCGTGAGTTCACGGTTGGCCAGGCCCCGGACCCCGTCCGTTCCGAAAAGCCGAGGCATACGGATTCGCGGAGCGGATTAACGCTTCGAGAACTGCGGAGCCTTGCGGGCCTTCTTGAGACCGGCCTTCTTGCGCTCGATGACGCGGGCGTCGCGCGTGAGGAAGCCGGCCTTCTTCAGGGTCGGGCGGTTGTTCTCGCGGTCGACCTCGTTGAGCGCGCGCGCGATCGCGAGGCGGAGCGCACCGGCCTGGCCCGAGGGGCCGCCGCCGGTGATCTTCGCGATCACGTCGTACGAGCCGGTGAGCTCGAGCACGGTGAACGGGTCGGTGATGAGCTGCTGGTGCAGCTTGTTCGGGAAGTACGCCGCGAATTCACGGCCGTTGACCGTGATGGTGCCGGCGCCGGGGACGACGCGCACGCGGGCGATGGCCTGCTTGCGGCGGCCGACGGCTGCGCCCGAGACGTTGAGCACGGGACGGGGGGTGGTGGGAGCGGCCTCGGGGGCGCTCTCGGTCGTGTAGCTCTCGGGAGCCGCTTCGATCTGGTCTGCGATCTTCGCCATTTTGGTGTGAATCCTTATTTCGAGAACGTCGAGGGTGCCGGAATTACTGGGCGACCTGGGTGAGGGTGTACGGCTTGGGCTGCTGCGCGGCGTGCGGGTGCTCGGGGCCTGCGTAGACCTTGAGCTTCTTCAGCTGTGCCCGACCGAGCGAGTTCTTCGGGAGCATGCCGCGGATCGCCTTCTCGACGGCGCGAACGGGGTTCTTCTCGAGGAGTTCGGCGTAGCCGACGGCCTTGAGGCCGCCCGGGTAGCCCGAGTGGCGGTACGCCTTCTTCTGCTCGAGCTTCTGGCCGGTGAGGGCCACCTTGTCGGCGTTGACGATGATGACGAAGTCACCGGTGTCGACGTGGTTGGCGAAGATCGCCTTGTGCTTGCCGCGCAGCAGGGCTGCGGAGTGGCTGGCGAGACGACCGAGGACGATGTCGGTCGCGTCGATGACGACCCAGTCGCGCTGGATCTCGTTCGACTTCGGGGTATAGGTGCGCGTCACGGAAGTGCTGCTTTCTGATCGAGTGAGGGGTTCGTGAATCCCACTCCGGGGGAGTTCGAACGCGATGCGTGCGAACGCCTGGTGGAGGGCTCAACTTCGGGTACCGCTGCAGAGAACGGCACCAAAGAGAGATTCTAGCAGCTTCGCCTCGCGATTCAGAATCGCGGCTCCGCCACCGGGTCGGGGATGCCGCGCTGGCGAAGCTCCCGTCGTGCTCGCGTCTGCACGGCGCGGGCCTCGAGCTCGGCGTCGTCGGGATAGCCGACCTCGGTGAGCACGAGCCCCTTGGCGGGCATGACCTTGAAGTCGCTCGTGCGCCGTTGCGCGGCGAGGAGCGCTCGTGGATCGCCCGGTTCGAGCCGCCCCTCCCCCACGGCGACGCAGGCACCCACGAGCGCCCGGACCATCGAGTGGCAGAACGCGTCGGCCTGCAGCCGCGCGACGAGCACGCCGTCGGGCTCGCGATGCCAGGAGAACTCCTGCAGTGTTCGGATCGTCGTCGCCTCGGGCCGCGGCTTGCAGAACGCGGCGAAGTCGTGGAGTCCGGTGAGGGTCGCGGCCGCGGCATCCATGGCACCCGCATCGAGCTCGCGCGGCGACCAGACCGTGCGCAGCCGCTGCAGCGGGTCCCTCGTCGCCGACGCGTCGGCGACGCGGTACTCGTAGCGCCGCCAGACCGCCGAGAAGCGGGCGTCGAATCCGACCGGCGCGGGCTCTGCGCCCGTGACGACGACATCGGCGTCGGCGGCGCCGATGATGCCGCCGAGGCGGCGGAGCAGCACGGCCGAGGCGTCGGCGGTGGAGGCGCCGTCGTCCTCCCCCCGGCGCGGCCTCGTCACCGAGGCGTATGCGACGAGCGGCACATCGAAGTGCGCGACCTGACCGAGTGCGTGGACGCCGGCGTCGGTGCGGCCCGCCACCGTCAGTCTCGGAACGACGTGCTCACGGCGGAACAGCGTCGCGAGCGCGTCTTCGACGACGCCCTGCACCGTGCGCAGACCCGGCTGGCGGCTCCATCCCTTGAACTCGGTGCCGTCGTAGGCGATCCCCAACCTGATCCGGATGGTCTCATCGCTCGCGTCGGCCGCTGCACCGTCGCGCTCGGGCGTCGACGCGGGAACGGATTCGGGCATGTGTCGAGTTTAGGCGCGCACCGGGTCGGCCTCCGGCCGCGCGCGCTCATCGGCGCCGCCGCTCGGGCGCCTCGCGCCCGGACCGCCGATGAGCAGCGCGACGACCGCGACCAGTACGAGCGACCAACCGAGCAGTCCGTTCGGCCAGGGCACGTACCCGAGCGTCAGCAGCACGCCGACTCCGCCGACGGCGAGGAGCGTCCACACGAGGACCGCCGGCAGGGGGGTCGCACGATCGACCGGCGCCGGCCACCGTCGCTCGACGCGGGGCACGATCACGCAGCAGACGGCGACGACGGCCGCGATCGCGAGCACCCACAGCGGGCGGGTCGCCCACCAGGCGGGCGACAGCACGGGCGGGAAGGGCGCGCCGACGGCCAGCTGCACCCCGGTCACGACTGCCATGGCGAAGGTGTGCCAGAGGTAGATGACCATGCCGTAGACGCCGAAGACGTACACCGCACCGAGCATCGCACGCCACCGCATGGCCCGCCGGATCATCGGCTGCGCGAGGGCGAACAGGCACGCCTGCCCGAGCGAGAGGGCAAGGATGCAGAGCGTCGGGGGGTTGAGGTTGTCGAGCATGTCGTGCGAGTAGCCGAACACCGTGACGAGTACAGCGATCGCCCCGTACGCGCCGACCGCGACGGCGGCGAGCACGAGCTTCGACCGTCGCGCGAACCATCCGTCGCGCAGACCGAATCCGAGCTGCTGGGCGAACAACCACACCAAGACCCAGTTGACCGCGCCGAGCGGAACCCCGAAACCGCGGCTCACGACGTCGACCACGACGACCGCGCCCGTGAGCCCGAGGTACGTCGGCCACGGGGCGTGGCGGTGCAAGCGGCTCATGAGCGGCACGAAGGCCGTGCAGATCAGGTACACCGGAATGAACCAGAGCGGCTCGGCCAGGCGGACCGCGAAGCTGCGCACGAACTCGGGGTCGGCTCCCGCGGCGACCATGACCCCCAGCACCGCACCGACCGCGGCGACGACGCCGATCACGGGCTGGGCGAGGCGGATCGCACGGAGCCGGAGGTAGTGCGCGACGGTCTCGCCGTGACCGCGGAGCCTGCGCCATTGCGTGATCGCCGCGAAGCCGCCGCAGATGAAGAACACCGGCATGATCATCAGCGGCCAGGTCGCCCACGCGAGCGGCTCGAACCCGTCGAGCGCGTTGAACGCCCGGAGCGGGTCGCCGCCGATGCCCATCTGCAGCGCGTGCAGCAGCACGACCACGGGCAGGCAGAACGCCCGGGCGAAATCGATCGAGAGATCCCGATCGACCGGGACCATCGTGCTCGCGACCATCTCGTCCTTCCGTCGACGGACGCCGTCGGAAGCGACCGCGGCATCGAGCCCGCCTTCGCGGGCCGACGCGAGTCTAGCGAGAGACGCGAACGGGCCCCCGTGCGTTGTGCACAGGGGCCCGTTCTGCGGGAAGCGAGACTACTTGGCCTCGGCTGCCTCGGTCTCCTCGACGGGAGCCTCGTCGGCCGCAGCCTCGGTGGTCTCCTCGGCGACGGGGGCCTCGGGGGCCTCCTCGACGACCTCGGGCTCGTCGGCGACGGGCGCCTCGGCGACGGGCTTCGCGGCGCGCTGCTTCTTGACGACCGGCTCGAGCACGAGCTCGATGACCGCCATGGGGGCGTTGTCGCCCTTGCGGTTGCCGATCTTCGTGATGCGGGTGTAGCCGCCCTCACGGTCGGCGACCTGCGGGGCGATGACCGCGAACAGCTCGTGCACGACGGCCTTGTCGCCGATCACGGCGAGCACGCGACGGCGGGCGTGCAGGTCGCCGCGCTTCGCGAACGTGATGAGACGCTCGGCGAGCGGACGGAGCCGCTTCGCCTTGGTCTCGGTGGTGGTGATGCTCTTGTGCGTGTAGAGCGCAGCCGCGAGGTTCGCGAGCAGGAGTCGCTCGTGCGCGGGTCCGCCTCCGAGGCGGGGGCCCTTGGTGGGCTTCGGCATGGTTCGTTATCTCCAGTGTGTGGGGTCGGTGCTACGTGCGCGAGCGACTAGTTCTCGTCGTCGAAGCCGGTGTAGAAGTGGGCGCCGTCGAAACCGGGCACCGAGTCCTTGAGGGACAGGTTCATCTCGGTGAGCTTGTCCTTCACCTCGTCGACCGACTTCTGACCGAAGTTGCGGATGTTCATGAGCTGCGACTCGCTCAGGGCGACCAGCTCCGACACCGTGTTGATGCCTTCGCGCTTCAGGCAGTTGTAGCTGCGCACCGAGAGGTCGAGGTCTTCGATCGGGATCGAGAGCTCGCTCGAGAGCACGGCGTCGACCGGCGCGGGGCCGATCTCGATGCCCTCGGCCGCGGTGTTCAGCTCGCGGGCGAGACCGAACAGCTCGGTGAGGGTGCGGCCGGCCGAAGCGATCGCGTCGCGCGGCGAGATGGCCGGCTTCGACTCGACGTCGACCACGAGGCGGTCGAAGTCGGTGCGCTCGCCGGCACGGGTGGCCTCGACGCGGTACGTGACCTTGAGCACCGGCGAGTAGATCGAGTCGACCGGGATCTGGCCGGCCTCGGAGTACTCGTTGCGGTTCTGGCTGGCCGAGACGTAGCCGCGGCCGCGCTCGATCGTGAGCTCGAGCTCGAACTTCGCCGAGTCGTTGAGCGTCGCGATGACCAGTTCGGGGTTGTGCACCTCGACACCGGCCGGAGCCGAGATGTCGGCGGCGGTGACCTCACCGGCGCCCTGCTTGCGCAGGTAGGCGGTGATGGGCTCGTCGTGCTCGCTGGAGACGACCAGGTTCTTGATGTTCAGGATGATCTCGGTGACATCCTCCTTCACACCCGGAACCGTCGAGAACTCGTGGAGCACGCCGTCGATGCGGATGCTCGTCACGGCCGCGCCGGGGATCGAGGAGAGGAGGGTGCGGCGAAGCGAGTTGCCGAGGGTGTAACCGAAGCCCGGCTCGAGGGGCTCGATCACGAAACGCGAACGGAACTCCGAGATGTTCTCTTCGGTGAGCGTCGGGCGCTGTGCGATCAGCACTGTTGATTCCTTTCGGCAGGGTGTCCGCTATATGACACCTGCGAGGTCGAGGATCTTGAGTTGTGTGAGAACGGATGCCCGGTGGCCGGGCCGGCTCCGCAGAGCCCGGCCCGACCACCGGTCCGGAGAGCCTTAGACGCGGCGGCGCTTCGGCGGGCGGCAGCCGTTGTGCGCCTGCGGCGTCACGTCGTTGATGCTGCCGACCTCGAGGCCCGCGGCCTGGAGCGAACGGATGGCGGTCTCACGGCCCGAGCCGGGGCCCTTGACGAAGACGTCGACCTTCTTCATGCCGTGCTCCTGCGCCTGACGCGCAGCGGACTCGGCAGCGAGCTGCGCGGCGAACGGGGTCGACTTGCGCGAGCCCTTGAAGCCGACGCCGCCCGAGGAGGCCCAGCTGATCACGGCACCGTTGGTGTCGGTGATCGAGACGATCGTGTTGTTGAACGTCGACTTGATGTGGGCCTGGCCCACGGCGATGTTCTTCTTTTCCTTCTTGCGCGGCTTGCGAGTAGCCGCCTTGGGTGCTGCCATGTGTGAAATCTCCTAGATCTGGCGACGAGCGGTTACTTGCGGCCGGGCTTCTTCTTGCCGGCGACGGTGCGCTTCGGGCCCTTGCGGGTACGAGCGTTGGTCTTGGTGCGCTGACCGCGGACCGGAAGGCCGCGACGGTGGCGCAGGCCCTCGTACGAGCCGATCTCGACCTTGCGGCGGATGTCGGCGGCGACCTCGCGGCGGAGGTCGCCCTCGACCTTGAAGTTGCCCTCGATGTAGTCACGAAGGGCGACGAGCTGGTCGTCGCTGAGGTCCTTCACGCGGATGTTCCCGTCGATGCCGGTCTCCGCGAGCGTCTGCAGCGCGCGAGTGCGGCCGACGCCGAAAATGTAAGTCAGTGCGATCTCCACGCGCTTCTCGCGCGGGATGTCGACTCCTGCCAGACGTGCCATGTGTGGCTTCTCCTGTTTCGAAGTGGAGGTGTGGAGCACTGCCGGTGCCCGGGCCTCCGTCCCGAGGTGTCCCCCGCGTGAGCGGGATCTGACAGTGCCGATTCGTATTCAGTTGTGCGTCGGGGCCGCGCACTCGGCGGGCCCCGCGTCAGGAGATTAGCCCTGGCGCTGCTTGTGGCGCGGGTTCTCGCAGATGACCATCACGCGGCCGTGACGGCGGATGACCTTGCACTTCTCGCAGATCCGCTTGACGCTGGGGTTGACCTTCACAGTGGTTCCTCTGATTCGCTGTCCTCGTACCCGCGGGATGCCGCGGGCCGTTACTTTCCGACAGCCCTTACTTGTAGCGGTAGACGATGCGCCCGCGCGTCAGGTCGTAGGGGCTCAGCTCCACGATCACGCGGTCCTCGGGGAGGATGCGGATGTAGTGCTGGCGCATCTTCCCTGAGATGTGCGCGAGAACCTTGTGCCCGTTCGTGAGCTCCACCCGGAACATCGCGTTCGGGAGGGCCTCGATGACCGAGCCCTCGATCTCGATGACGCCGTCTTTCTTGGCCATAGCCTCACTATCGCTTGGAGTTTGGGATGCTGGTCGTGCGATGACTGCTGCGCGCGAGCCTTGCGCGATGCCCTCGGACGAGGTCGTCGGGCATGCCAAGGCAGGCGTGCAGAACACCAAGGGTCAACTTTAGGTCATTTCCGCTGCTTTCGCCAGTCGAGCCCGCGACCAGGGCGTTCGACGGCGCCGGCGACGCTCCGGGCGCCGCTCAGCGGAGCGCGACGGCCTCGGCCGCCGCAGACCGTGCCGATGCCGCCCCGTCCGCACCGAGCGCCGCCTCCGCGACGGCTCGGGCCTGCACCGCCGAGTGGCGGAGGAGCTCCGCCCGCACCCCAGCGAGCGCCGACGGCGACATCGACAGGCTCGTCGCGCCGAGCCCGACGAGCACGACCGCGAGGAGCGGATCCGCCGCGGCCTCGCCGCAGATGCCGACCGGCTTGCCGAGCGCCGCCCCGGCGTCGCCCACCGCGCCGACGAGGCGGAGCACGGCGGGATGCCACGGATCCTGCAGCTCGGCCACGTCGCCGAGCAGGCGGTCGGCCGCCATCGTGTACTGCGTGAGGTCGTTCGTGCCGATCGAGGCGAAGTCGACCGCGGCGAGCAGCCGGTCCGCGAGCAGCGCGGCTGCGGGCACCTCGACCATGACGCCCGCGACCGGAAGTCCCGCGCCGTGGGCGGCCTCCGCGAACCAGGCGGCCTCCTCGACCGTCGCGACCATCGGCGCCATCACCTCCACCCGGGCGTACGTGCGCGAAGCGGCCGCCGCGAGCGCGCGAAGCTGCTCTCGCAGGACCGGCTCGGTACGTCGCAGCGCACGGATGCCCCGTAGTCCGAGTGCCGGGTTCTCCTCGTGCTTCCCGCCGAGGAAGGCGAGCGGCTTGTCGGCCCCGGCGTCGAGCACCCGCACCACGACCTTCCGCTCGGGGAATGCGGCGAGCAGTCGCTCGTAGGCCTCCTCCTGCACCGCGCCCGTCGGTGCGGTCTCCGAGCCGAGGAAGAGGAACTCGGTCCGGAACAGCCCGACCCCCTCGGCGCCGAGGCGCACCGCCTCCTCCGCCCCGGCCGGATCGCCGAGGTTCGCGAGCAGCGGGACGGACGTGCCGTCGGCGAGCCGCCCCGGAGCGATCGGCGCCATGGCCTCCGCCGCCAGTTCCGCCTGTCGCGCCGCCGCGGCGGCGAGGTCGTCATCGGAGGGGTCGCGCACGATGCGTCCGTTCGCCGCGTCGACGATCACCGTCTCCCCCTCCACGAGCCCCGAGGCATCCGCGCCGACGATCGCGACGAGCGACTTCTCGCGCGCGAGGATCGCCGTGTGCGACGTCGGCCCGCCCTCGAGCGTCACCACCGCGAGCACGCGATCGAGGTCGAGGGTCGCGGTGTCGGCGGGGGCCAGGTCGTTCGCCACGAGCACGAAGGGGTGCCCCGGGTCGGGCACGCCGGGCGCGGCCGCCCCCGACAGTTCGGCGATCACCCGATTCGCGACGTCGGCGAGGTCGGCGGCGCGTTCGGCGAGGTATCCGCCCATGCCGGTGAGCAGCTCGCGGTATGCGGCGAAGGCCTCGAAGACGGCACGTTCGGCCGTCGCTCCCCGGGCAACATGCTCGGCGACGCTTCCGTGCACGGCCGGGTCCTCGAGCATGAGCGCCTGGGCGCCGAGCACCTCGGCCGCGGTCCCCTCCACTGCGTCCGCCCGACGGCGGAGCTCGCGCGCGACCTCCGCCGCAGCGGTCTGCGCCCGCTCGAGCTCACGTTCGGGGCCGCGCCCGCTCGCCGCGGTCGACGGCTCCGCCGGCGGCGGGGCCATCCAGGCCACCTGCCCGACCGCGATGCCGCGACCGACCCCGATCCCGATGAACTCCACCTCGACCACCCCCGGCTCGATCGGCGTCCGGCCACCTTCCGGCGCCTCCGTTCAGCCTATCCTCGCGGGCGCCGCGACGGTTCGGGAACGCTCAGTCGATCGGCATCGGCACGATGCCGAAGGGAGCGAGGCCCTCGGCCCCGCCATCGGGGGCGGTGAGCACCCAGATGCCCCCGGCGTGCACCGCGACGCTGTGCTCCCAGTGCGCCGCATCGGCGCCGTCGGCGGTCGTGACGGTCCAGTCGTCGTCGCGCACGAAGCTGTCGACCGCGCCGGCGACGAGCATGGGTTCGATCGCGACGACGAGGCCGGGCTTGACGGCGGGACCGCGTCGGTCGACGCGGTAGTTGAACACCGGCGGCTCCTCGTGCATCGTGCGACCGATGCCGTGCCCCACGTAGTCGGTGAGGATGCCGTACTCGCCCTCCCCGCGCACGTAGTCCTCGATCGCCGCCCCGACCTCGTTGAGGTGGGAGGCGCGGGCGAGCGTCGCGATGCCGTGCCAGAGCGCGTGCTCGGTCACCGTCGAGAGCGTCTCTCGCGCCGCGACGATCTCGGGGCGCGACGGGTCGGGCAGCACGACCGTGAACGCCGAGTCGCCGTTCCATCCGTCGACCTCGGCCCCGCCGTCGACCGAGACGATGTCACCGGGCTGGAACCGGCGCTCCCCCGGGATGCCGTGCACCACGTCGTCGTTCACCGAGACGCACAGGGTGTGCCGGTAGCCGGGCACGAGCTTGAAGTTCGAGCGGCCGCCGGCGGCCGTGATCGTGCGCTCGGCAGCGGCGTCGAGCTCGAGACCGGTGGCGCCGGCCACGGCGAGGCGCCGGGCCTCAGCGAGCGCCGCCGCCGTCGCACGGCCCGCCGCGACCATCGAGCGCAGCTGGGCCGGCGACTTGTAGATCGACCGCCGGAACACGACTCAGGCCGCGGCGCCGGGGTGCCGGGGTGCGAGGCCCCGAGCGGCGAGCGCCTCGAAGATGCGCGCGGTCACCTCGGCGAGCGTGCCGACGCCGTCGATGCGGACGACGAGACCGCGTGCGCGGTACACGTCGAGGATCGGCGCGGTCTCGCGCTCGTAGATCGCCAGGCGGTTCGCGATGACCTCTTCGGTGTCGTCGGTGCGGCCCTGCTCGACCGCGCGCTGGTGGATTCGCGTGATCGACTCCTCGCGCGGCACCTCGAGTTCGATCACGGCGTCGAGCTGTTCGCCGCGCTCGGTGAGGAACGTGTCGAGGTCGTCGACCTGGCCGCGGTTGCGGGGGTAGCCGTCGAGCAGGAAGCCCTCCGAGGCATCCGCCTGCGCGAGGCGATCGCGCACGAGCTCGCTCGTGAGCGCGTCGGGCACGAGATCGCCCGCCTCGATGATCGCCTGGACCCGCTTGCCGAGCTCGGTGCCGCCCGCGACGTTGGCGCGGAAGATGTCTCCCGTGGCGACCTGCGGCACTCCGAACGCCTCCGCGACGAGCACGCCCTGGGTTCCCTTGCCCGAGCCCTGGGGGCCGACGATCAGGAAGCGGGCGGAGCTGGTGGCGGCGGTGCCGTTCGAGGCGGCAGGGGTCATCGGAGAAGTCCTTCGTAGTGTCGCTGCTGGAGTTGGGCGTCGATCTGCTTGACCGTCTCGAGCCCGACGCCGACGATAATCAGGATGGACGCGCCGCCGAACGGGAAGTTCTGGTTGGCGCCGACCCAGACGAACGCGATCAGCGGGATGAGCGCGACCAGGCCGAGGTAGAGCGAGCCGGGAGCCGTGATGCGGGTGAGCACGTAGTCGAGGTACTCGGCCGTCGGGCGGCCCGCGCGGATGCCGGGGATGAACCCGCCGTACTTCTTCATGTTCTCGGCCACCTCGTCGGGGTTGAAGGTGATCGCGACGTAGAAGTACGTGAAGCCGACGATGAGCAGGAAGTACAGCAGCATGTAGAGCGGGTGGTCGCCCTGGGTCAGGTAGTTCGTGATCCAGAGCACCCAGGGCTGCGGGTCCTCGCCGGCCGCCGGCTGGTTGAACTGGGCGATGAGCGCCGGCAGGTACAGGAGCGACGAGGCGAAGATGACGGGCACGACGCCGGCCATGTTCACCTTGATCGGGATGTACGTGTTGTTGCCGCCGTACGTGCGCCGGCCGACCATGCGCTTGGCGTACTGCACCGGGATGCGCCGCTGGCTCTGCTCGACGAAGACGACCGCGACGACGATCGCGAGACCGATCAGCAGGACGATCGCGAAGATGTCCCAGCCGCGGGCGATACCGATCGCCCAGAGCGAGCCGGGGAACGTCGCGGCGATCGACGTGAAGATGAGCAGCGACATGCCGTTGCCGATGCCGCGCTCGGTGATGAGCTCGCCCATCCACATGATGAGGCCGGTGCCGGCGGTCATCGTGATGACCATGAGCAGGATCGCGTACCACGCGTCGTTCGTGATCAGCGCCGAGCACGAGGGGTCGCTGTTCGGGAACAGCGCGCCCGAGCGGGCCACCGTGATGAGCGTCGTCGACTGGAGCACGCCGAGGGCGATGGTGAGGTAGCGGGTGTACTGGGTGAGCTTGCCCTGGCCCGCCTGGCCCTCCTTGTAGAGGGTCTCGAAGTGAGGGATGACCACGCGCAGCAGCTGCACGATGATCGACGCCGTGATGTAGGGCATGATGCCCAGCGCGAAGATCGAGAGCTGCAGCAGTGCACCGCCCGAGAAGAGGTTCACGAGATCGTAGAGGCCGGATGCCCCGGCGGCCTGGTTCGCCGCGAGGCACTGCTGCACGTTGCCGAAGTCGACGAAGGGTGCAGGGATGAATGAACCGAGCCGGAACAGGGCGACGATGCCCAGCGTGAAACCGAGCTTGCGGCGAAGATCCGGCGTGCGGAAGATCCGCCCGATGGCGTTGAACACTCGTCCTCCTGTTGCTCCGTGCGATGCCTCAGCGCCCGCAGGGAGTTGGTTCGTTATACGACTCGAGCCAGTCGAGACCCCGCTTATCCTACGCGAGGTCCCGACTGGCTCGAACCAATCGTGCTGTCGGTCTTACTTGACCGAGCCGCCGGCGGCGACGATCTTCTGCTCGGCCGAGCCGGAGACCTTGTCGACGGCCACGTTGAGCTTCACCTGGATGTCGCCGTTGCCGAGCACCTTGACGCGCTCGTTCTTGCGGACGGCGCCCTTCTCGATGAGGTCGGCGATGGTGACATCGCCGCCCTTCGGGTAGAGCTCGGCGAGCTTGTCGAGGTTCACGACCTGGTACTCGACGCGGAACGGGTTCTTGAAGCCGCGGAGCTTCGGCGCACGCATGTGGTACGGAAGCTGGCCACCCTCGAAGCCGGGGCGGATGTTGTTGCGGGCCTTCGAACCCTTGGTGCCGCGACCGGCGGTCTTGCCCTTCGAACCCTCACCGCGTCCGACGCGGGTCTTGTCCTTCTTGGCACCGGGAGCGGGGCGGAGGTGGTGGACCTTCAGCACCTGCTCGCGCTTCTCCGCGACGTCGGCCTTGGGAGCCGCCTTCTTCGCGGGAGCCTTCTTCGCGGGGGCCTTCTCGGCCTTCGCGTCGTCGGCCTTCGCGGCAGCGGCCTTGGCCGGAGCCTTCTTCGCTGCAGCCGCCTTGGGGGCGGCCTTCTCGGCGGCGGGCTTCTCGGCGGCCTTCTTCGCCGGGGCCTTCTTCGGGGCCTCGGTGGTGGCGTCGTTCTTCTCGTCAGCCATTAGTCAATCTCCTCAACCTTCACGAGGTGAGCGACGGTGTTGACGTACCCGCGGTTCTGCGGGGTGTCCTCACGCACGACCGACTGGCCGATTCGCTTGAGCCCGAGGCTGCGCAGCGTGTCACGCTGGTACTGCTTCTCGCTCACCTTGGACTTGATCTGGGTCACCTTCAGCTGCTTGGCCATCAGGCACCTGCCTTCGCTGCTGCGGCGGCCTCGGCCGCCTGTGCCTCGGCACGGATGAGGCGCGCGGGCGCGACCTCGTCGTAGTCGAGACCACGACGTGCGGCGACCGCACGGGGCTCTTCGAGCTGCTTCAGCGACTCGACCGTGGCGTGCACGATGTTGATCGTGTTCGACGAGCCGAGCGACTTCGAGAGCACGTCGTGGATGCCGGCGCACTCGAGCACGGCGCGCACCGGACCACCGGCGATGACACCGGTACCGGGCGACGCCGGGCGCAGGAGCACCACACCGGCGGCAGCCTCACCCTGGACGGGGTGGGGGATGGTCGAACCGACGCGGGGAACGCGGAAGAAGTTCTTCTTCGCCTCCTCGACGCCCTTCGAGATCGCGGTCGGGACCTCGCGCGCCTTGCCGTAGCCGACGCCGACGAGTCCGTTGCCGTCACCCACGACGACGAGCGCCGTGAAGCTGAAGCGACGGCCGCCCTTGACGACCTTCGACACGCGGTTGATGGTGACGACTCGCTCGAGGAACTGGCTCTTCTCAGCGTCGCGACCACCACGGTCACGGCCCTGGTTGCGGTCGCGACCGCCGCCACGGCGCGAGTCGCGCTCGTTGCGGGCGGGCTCGGACGCCGCTGCCGTCTCGACGGGTGCCTCTGCGGTCACCTCGGTCTCCTTCACAGTGTTCTCGCTCACAGGCTCAGTCCTGCCTCTCGCGCTCCATCGGCGATCGCTGCGACGCGACCGGCGTACTTGTTGCCGCCGCGGTCGAAGACGACGGACTCGACACCGGCCTGCTTGGCGCGCTCGGCGACGAGTTCGCCGACCTTCTTCGCCTTCGCAGTCTTGTCACCCTCGAACGCACGGAGGTCGGCCTCCATGGTCGACGCCGACGCGACGGTGTGACCCTTGGCGTCGTCGACGACCTGCACGAAGACGTGGCGGGCCGAGCGGGTGACGACGAGACGGGGGCGGAGCTCCGTGCCGACGATCTTCTTGCGAAGGCGGGTGTGGCGGCGCGAACGCGCGGCCGTCTTGCTCTTCACAGCCATGATTACTTACCTGACTTTCCGGCCTTGCGACGCACGACCTCGCCGGCGTAGCGGATGCCCTTGCCCTTGTACGGCTCGGGCTTCTTGATCTTGCGGATGTTGGCGGCGGTCTCGCCGACGGCCTGCTTCGAGATGCCCGCGACCGTGAGCTTGTTGTTGCCCTCGACGGTCAGCGTGATGCCCTCGGGCGCCTCGACCGTGACCGGGTGCGAGAAGCCGAGCGCGAATTCGACCGCGCTGCCCTTCTGCGCGACGCGGTAACCGGTGCCGACGATCTCGAGGCCCTTGGAGTAGCCCTCGGTCACACCGATGATGTCGTTGGCGATCAGGGTGCGCGTGAGGCCGTGCAGCGAACGCGAGGCGCGCTCGTCGTCGGGACGCGTCACGACGACCTGGTTCTCTTCGAGCTTGACCTCGATGGGCGAGGCGACGTTGAGCGAGAGCTCGCCCTTCGGTCCCTTGACGGTGACGGCGGAGCCGTCGACCTTGACGTCGACACCCGCGGGGATGACGATGGGAAGTCGTCCGATTCGTGACATGGAATTACCACACGTAGGCGAGGACTTCCCCACCCACGCCCTTCTTCTCGGCCTGGCGGTCGGTCAGCAGACCGCTGGAAGTGGACAGGATCGCAACGCCGAGGCCGCCGAGGACCTTGGGCAGCTCGGTCGACTTCGCGTACACGCGGAGGCCGGGCTTCGAGACGCGCTTGATACCGGCGATCGAGCGCTCGCGGTTCGGGCCGAACTTGAGCTTCAGCGTGAGGGTCTTGCCCACGCGAGCGTCGGTGACCTCGAAGTCGGCGATGTAGCCCTCGCGCTTGAGGATCTCGGCGATGTGCGCCTTGAGCTTCGAGTTGGGCATCGACACGGAGTCGTGGTGCGCGGAGTTCGCATTCCGCAGGCGGGTCAGCATGTCAGCGACCGGGTCGGTCATCGTCATGACGATTCGTTCCTTACGTTCACCAGGTTTCAGGACCCGTTACACGGGGACTGACCTGTGGTGTGGTCTCAGCGATTGCATGAGACCGAAGTCCCGCACCCGCCGGCCTCCGAGTGATCGGAGACCGGCGAATGCGAGCACAAACTCGTAGAGTCTACTACGCGTTGTCGGTCGACTTGAACGGGAAGCCGAGCGCCTTGAGCAGCGCACGACCCTCGTCGTCGTTCTTGGCGGTGGTCACCACGGTGATGTCCATGCCGCGAACGCGGTCGATCTTGTCCTGGTCGATCTCGTGGAACATCGACTGCTCCGTGAGACCGAAGGTGTAGTTGCCGTTGCCGTCGAACTGCTGGTCGCTGAGTCCGCGGAAGTCGCGGATGCGGGGCAGGGCGAGCGAGAGCAGGCGGTCGAGGAACTCCCACATGCGGTCGCCGCGGAGCGTGACGTGCGCACCGATCGGCTGACCCTCGCGCAGCTTGAACTGCGCGATCGACTTGCGGGCCTTGGTCACCTGCGGCTTCTGGCCGGTGATCTTGATGAGGTCGGCGATCGCGCCGTCGATGACCTTGCCATCGCGGGCGGCCTCGCCGACACCCATGTTCACGACGATCTTCACGAGGCCGGGCACCTGGTGCGGGTTCGTGTACTCGAACTGCTCGGTGAGGCCCTTGGCGATCTCGCCGCGGTACTTGGTCTTCAGTCGCGGCTGGATTTTGCCAGCCTGCGTAGCCGTGTCGGTCATTACAGGTCCTTACCTGACTTCTTGGCGTAGCGGACGCGGACGGTCTTCGTGACGCCGTCCTTCGTCACCTGCTCGGTGCGGAAGCCGACACGGGTCGGCTTCTTCGTCTCGGGGTCGACGATCGCGACGTTCGAAACGTGGATCGGCGCCTCGTGGGTCTCGATGCCGCCGGTCTTCGAGCCGCGCTGCGTCTGACCGACGCGCACGTGCTTCGTGACGAAGTTCACGCCTTCGACGACGACGCGGTTCTCGGCGACGAGCACCTCGAGGACCTTGCCCTGCTTGCCGCGGTCTCCGCCGCGAGCCTGGCTGCGGCCCGAGATGACCTGGACGAGGTCGCCCTTCTTGATCTTGGCCATGTTTTTACAGCACCTCCGGTGCCAGCGAGATGATCTTCATGAACTTCTTGTCGCGCAGCTCGCGACCGACCGGCCCGAAGATACGGGTGCCGCGGGGGTCACCGTCGTTCTTCAGGATGACCGCGGCGTTCTCGTCGAACTTGATGTACGAGCCGTCGGGACGACGGGTCTCCTTGACGGTGCGGACGATGACGGCCTTGACCACATCGCCCTTCTTGACGTTGCCGCCGGGGATAGCGTCCTTGACGGTGGCGACGATGACGTCACCGACACCCGCGTAACGACGCTTCGAACCGCCGAGAACGCGGATCGTGAGCAGCTCCTTGGCGCCGGTGTTGTCGGCGACCTTGACTCGTGATTCCTGCTGAAGCACTTCGAACTCCTTCTTTCAAGCAAGCCCGAGGCTTACTTGGCCTTCTCGACGATCTCGACGAGACGCCAGCGCTTCGTGGCGGAAAGGGGGCGGGTCTCGCTGATCACGACGAGGTCGCCGATGCCGGCGGTGTTCTGCTCGTCGTGCGCCTTGACCTTCGACGTACGGCGGATGACCTTGCCGTACAGCGGGTGCTTCACGCGGTCCTCGACCTCGACGACGATGGTCTTCTCCATCTTGTCGCTGACGACGTAGCCGCGGCGGACCTTGCGGTAGCCGCGAACCTCGTTGGACTCCGCGAGGTCGGTCGCGGTCTCGACCGCGGGCTTCGCAGCCTTCTTGGTCTCAGCCATGATCAGGCCTCCTTCGTCTCTGCGGCGTCAGCCGGGCCACTGTCAGCTTGCACAGTCGCCTCGGCCTTGGCCTTCTTCGTCTTCTTCTCGGCCTTGGCGGGGGCCGCCTCGACCGGCGCGGGCGTGGCACGGATGCCGAGCTCGCGCTCACGGATGACCGTGTAGATGCGGGCGATGTCGCGCTTGACCGCACGGAGGCGGCCGTGGCTCTCGAGCTGACCGGTGGCCGACTGGAAGCGCAGGTTGAACAGCTCTTCCTTGGCCTTCTTCAGCTCGTCGACGAGTCGCTCGTCTTCAAAGGTGTCGAGCTCTGCGGGGCTGAGCTCCTTGGTGCCGACGGCCATTATGCGTCGCCCTCCTCGCGCTTGATGATGCGTGCCTTGAGGGGCAGCTTGTGGATGGCACGGGTCATGGCTTCGCGGGCGAGCTCCTCGGAGACGCCCGAGACCTCGAAGAGGACGCGACCCGGCTTGACGTTGGCGACCCACCACTCGGGCGAACCCTTACCGGAACCCATTCGGGTTTCGGCCGGCTTCTTCGTGAGCGGACGGTCGGGGTAGATGTTGATCCACACCTTGCCGCCACGCTTGATGTGACGCGTCATCGCGATACGAGCGGACTCGATCTGACGGTTGGTCACGTAAGCGGGCGTGAGCGCCTGGATGCCGTACTCACCGAACGACACCTTGGTGCCACCGGTGGCCTGGCCCGAGCGGCCGGGGTGGTGCTGCTTGCGGTACTTGACTCGACGGGGAATCAACATGGTTATGCCTCAACTCCTGCGGTCGCCGGCTCGGCCTTGGGGGCGCGGTCGCGACGGGGACGGTCGTTGCGGTCGCGGGACGGCTTCTGGGCCGCCTGCTCGCGCGCGAGTTCCTTGTTGGTGATGTCGCCCTTGTAGATCCAGACCTTCACGCCGATGCGGCCGAAGGTGGTCTTGGCCTCGTAGAAGCCGTAGTCGATGTTCGCGCGGAGCGTGTGCAGGGGCACACGGCCTTCGCGGTAGAACTCCGAGCGGCTCATCTCGGCGCCGCCGAGACGGCCCGACACCTGGATGCGGACACCCTTGGCACCGGCGCGCTGCGCGCCCTGCAGGCCCTTGCGCATCGCGCGGCGGAACGCCACACGAGCGGAGAGCTGCTCGGCGATGCCCTGCGCGACGAGCTGGGCGTCGGCCTCGGGGTTCTTGACCTCGAGGATGTTGAGCTGGATCTGCTTGCCGGTGAGCTTCTCGAGGTCGGCGCGGATGCGCTCGGCCTCGGCGCCGCGGCGGCCGATCACGATGCCGGGACGCGCCGTGTGGATGTCCACGCGGACGCGGTCACGGGTGCGCTCGATCTCGATGCGCGAGACACCCGCGCGGTCGAGCGATGTCTGCAGCAGACGACGGATCTTGACATCCTCGGCGAGGTAGTCGGCGTAGCGCTGTCCGGGCTTCGTCGAGTCGGAGAACCACCGCGACACGTGGTCGGTGGTGATGCCGAGACGGAAGCCGTACGGGTTGACCTTCTGACCCATTACTTCGTACCCTCCTCGGGCGTGGCGAGCACGACGGTGATGTGGCTCGTTCGCTTGTTGATGCGGAAGGCACGACCCTGCGCACGCGGCTGGAATCGCTTGAGGGTGGTGCCCTCATCGACGAATGCGCGGCTGATGTAGAGGTCCTGCTCGTCCAGATAGGTGTTCGTTGCATCGGCCTTGACGCGAGCGTTCGCGATGGCCGAGGCGACGAGCTTGTACACGGGCTCGCTCGCACCCTGGGGGGCGAACTTCAGGATGGCCAGGGCCTCCTGAGCCTGCTTGCCGCGGATCATGTTGACGACACGACGGGCCTTCATGGGGGTCACGCGGATGTGACGCACGCGTGCGATCGACTCCACCATTTCTTTCCTCCTTCACGCCACCGCGTCAGCGGCGGCGGCCCTTCTTGTCGTCCTTCACGTGACCACGGAAGGTGCGGGTGGGGGCGAACTCGCCGAGCTTGTGACCCACCATGGTCTCGGTGACGAACACCGGGATGTGCTTGCGGCCGTCGTGCACGGCGATCGTGTGCCCGAGCATGGCCGGGATGATCATCGAGCGGCGCGACCACGTCTTGATGACGTTCTTCGAACCGGCTTCGTTCTGGACGACGACCTTGCGAAGCAGGTGCTCGTCGACGAAGGGGCCCTTCTTGAGACTGCGAGGCATCTTCTCTTACTCCTACTTGCGCTTCTTGCCGACGGTGCGACGACGGACGATGAGCTTGTCGCTTTCCTTGTTGGGGCGACGAGTGCGGCCCTCGGACTTGCCCCAGGGGCTGACCGGGTGGCGACCACCGGAGGTCTTGCCCTCACCACCACCGTGCGGGTGGTCGATCGGGTTCATCGCGACACCGCGGACGGTCGGGCGGACGCCCTTCCAGCGCTTGCGGCCGGCCTTGCCCCAGTTGATGTTCGACTGCTCGGCGTTGCCGACCTCGCCGACGGTCGCGCGGCAGCGCGCGTCGACGTTGCGGATCTCGCCCGAGGGCAGACGGAGCTGCGCGTAGGGGCCGTCCTTGGCGACGAGACGCACCGAGGCGCCGGCCGAGCGAGCCATCTTGGCACCGCCACCGGGGCGCAGCTCGATGGCGTGCACGACGGTACCGGTGGGGATGTTCTTCAGCGGCAGGTTGTTGCCCGGCTTGATGTCGGCGTTCGGGCCCGACTCGACGATGTCGCCCTGCGAGAGCTTGTTCGGAGCCAGGATGTAACGCTTGGTGCCGTCGACGAAGTGCAGCAGCGCGATGCGCGCGGTGCGGTTGGGGTCGTACTCGATGTGAGCGACCTTGGCGTTGACGCCGTCCTTGTCGTTGCGACGGAAGTCGATCACGCGGTACTGGCGCTTGTGGCCACCACCGATGTGACGGGTCGTGATGCGGCCCTGGTTGTTACGACCACCGGTCTTCGACAGGGGGCGGAGCAGCGACTTCTCAGGAGTCGAACGCGTGATCTCCGCGAAGTCGGCGACCGACGAACCGCGACGACCCGGGGTCGTGGGCTTGTACTTACGAATAGCCATTTTCTACCTCTGCTCCTTAGCCGACAGCCGTGAAGATGTCGATCGAGCCGGACTTGAGGGTGACGATCGCGCGCTTCGTGTCCTTGCGCTTGCCCATGCCGAACCGGGTGCGGCGGGTCTTGCCCTGACGGTTCAGGGTGTTGATCGACGCCACCTGGACGTTGAAGATCTTCTCGATGGCGAGCTTGATCTCGGTCTTGTTCGAGCGGGGGTCCACGGTGAACGTGTACTTGCCCTCGTCGATCAGGCCGTAGCTCTTCTCCGAGACGACCGGCGCGATGATGATGTCGCGCGGGTCCTTGTTGTGTGCGGCGCTCATGCGGAGACCTCTTCCTTCTTCGCCGACTTCGCGGCCACGAAGGCCTCGAGCGCGGCGGCGCTGAAGACGATGTCGTCGGCGACGAGCACGTCGTAGGCGTTGAGCTGGTCGACCGGCAGCACGTGCACGGTCGGGATGTTGCGGACGGCGCGCTCGGCGAGCTCCTCGTCGCGCGTGAGCACGATCAGGAAGTGCTTGGCCGGGGCGATGCCGCCGAGGAGCGCCAGGGCGTCCTTCGTGCGGGGGGCGTCACCGGGGACGAACCCGGAGACCGCGTGGATGCGGCCGCCGCGGGCGCGGTCCGAGAGAGCGCCGAGCAGAGCCGCGGCGATCATCTTCTTGGGGGTGCGCTGCGAGTAGTCGCGCGGCTGCGGGCCGTGCACGACGCCACCGCCGGTCATGTGCGGAGCGCGGATCGAGCCCTGACGAGCGCGGCCGGTGCCCTTCTGCTTGAACGGCTTGCGACCGGCGCCCGAGACCTCGCCGCGGGTCTTGGTCTTGTGCGTGCCCTGGCGTGCCGCAGCGAGCTGTGCGACGACGACCTGGTGGATGAGCGGGACGTTGGTCTGCACGTCGAAGAGCTCGGCGGGCAGCTCGAACGAGCCGGACTTCTTGCCGGTCGCGTCGAGCACGTCGATGGTGTTGGCGGTAGCCATGGACTACGCCCCCTTCACTGCGTTGCGGACGAAAACGAGACGGCCGCGAGCACCGGGAACCGCGCCCTTGACGAGCAGCAGGCCCTTCTCGGCGTCGACGGCGTGCACGCGGAGGTTGAGCACGGTCACGCGCTCGCCACCCATGCGACCGGCCATGCGCATGCCCTTGAAGACACGGCTGGGGGTCGACGAAGCACCGATCGAGCCGGGCTTGCGGTGGTTGCGGTGCGAACCGTGCGAAGCCGAGACGCCCTTGAAGTTGTGGCGCTTCATGACACCGGCGAAGCCCTTGCCCTTGCTCGTGCCGACGACGTCGACGAGCTGGCCGGCCTCGAAGGTGCCGTCGACGGTGAGCTCCTGGCCGCGCTCGTACGAGGCGGCGTCGGCCGTGCGGACCTCGGTGAGGTGGCGACGCGGGGTCACCCCTGCCTCACGGAAGTGACCGGCGGCGGGCTGGTTCACCTTGCGCGGGTCGATGGCGCCTGCGGCGATCTGCACAGCCTCGTAGCCGTCCTTCTCGACGGTGCGGAGCTGGGTGACCACGTTCGGAGCGATCTCGATGACAGTGACCGGAACGAGCTTGTTGTTCTCGTCCCACACCTGGGTCATGCCGAGCTTGGTGCCGAGCAGACCCTTCACGTTCTTGGTAGCGGAAGACATCTGTTACCTCAGAGCTTGATCTCGATGTTGACGTCGGCCGGCAGGTCGAGACGCATCAGCGAGTCGACGGCCTTGGGCGTCGGGTCCACGATGTCGATGAGGCGCTTGTGGGTGCGCATCTCGAAGTGCTCGCGGCTGTCCTTGTACTTGTGGGGCGAGCGGATGACGCACACCACGTTCTTCTCCGTCGGAAGCGGCACGGGGCCGACGACCGTGGCGCCCGCGCGGGTCACCGTGTCGACGATCTTGCGCGCCGAGGTGTCGATGACCTCGTGGTCATACGACTTCAGTCGAATGCGGATCTTCTGTCCCGCCATTGCTGACTCTCTCTCTGTCAAGGCGTCTTACCCCTTCCGAGGGCATCGGACGCCGCGTAGCTACTCCGTGTGAAGCACCACTGTTCTTCTGTCAAAGGCCGGTGATCGAGCCTGTCGAAGCCACCCGCCCGGATGACCCGGGGCGGTGCCCTCGACACGCTCGACCTTCGAGCCCCAATCGGCGCGCACGCAACATGGGAAGGCCCATGCCAAGTGGTTGTCGGTTGTGTGTTCTGCTGCCTGCCGCCTAACCTGACCCCGGAGCTGCGCTTCGGGTGGTTATGCACTGCCTGACAGTGATTCGAACGCGCGCACGAGGGCACACGTTCGAAATGTTGAACTCAACGAGTTTGCCACAGTCGGGACGTCCGTGCAACCCGGGCGTGTCGCGCCCACCGGTCCTCACAGGGACGTCGCAGGAATGGGGCCCGCTGCGGCCCCGCGGCCGCCCCGATCCAGGCCCGCTCCGGCCCCGTTCCGGCCCGATGGCCCATGATGGGTGAAGGAGCCACGACCCCGTCTGGAGGCGCAATGAGCGAGCACGCACATCAGGTCAGCGATCGGATCGGTCCGGGGAGCGTCTCGGTGACGCGCACCGGCCCCCGCAGCTACGAGGGCCTGAACGAGCGCGGCGCCACGGTGCGCATCGGCGGCGACGAACTCGAGGGCGAGCACTTCTCGCCGGGCGAGCTGCTGAAGCTCGCCCTCATCGGCTGCGCCGGGCTCAGCACCGATCGGGTCGCCGCCCGGCGGCTCGGCGACGACTACGCGATCACGATCTGGGCGCACGGCATGAGCGACCCCGAGTCGAACCGGTACACCCGGGTCGACGAGGAGCTGCTCGTCGATCTCGGCGGACTCGAGGCATCCGATCGCACCAAGCTCATCGAGATCATGGCGAGAGCGATCGAGCGGGGATGCACCGTGGCGCGCAGCGTCGAGGACAGCATCGAGCTCGACACCACCATCGACGGTTCCCCGGCGTAGCCGGGCCCGCCGTCCCTCATTCCTCGTCGGAGCGCTCGCACGCGACCGCCCGCTCGTCCGCCATGCTCGGGGCGACGACGCCGGCCCCCACGATGAGGGCGATCAACCCGGCCAGTCCGCTCAGCAGGAACACGGGACGGAGCCCGAGTCCTCGGCGTCCCTGACGGAACGGATCCTCGATCCAGCGCTTCGACAGCCCGGCGACGAGCACCGACACCCCGACGAGGACCACCATCAGCCACGGAGGACTCGGCATCCCGGTCAGGTACGGGGTGAACATGAAGATCGGCCAGTGCCAGAGGTACAGCGAGTAGGAGACGTCGCCGGTCCACTGCACCGGACGCAGCCGCGCGACGATCGCGGGCGACCAGACGCGCTCCGGCATCCCCGCCCAGATGACCGCGAGCGTTCCGACCACCGGGAGGAGCACGAAGACGCCCGGGAACACCTCGGGCGAACGGAAGATGACGATCGGCACCACGATGATCACGAGGCCCGCCCACGAGACGACGGAGCGCAGCCCCGCACGGCCGGCGATCGGCGCACGGCTCACGATCGCGAGGATCCCGCCGACGCCGAACTCCCACGTGCGCGCGAAGGTCGAGAAGTAGGCGAGGTTCGGATCCTGCACGGTGAGGACCACCGAGTGCACGAACGAGGCGACGGTGACGACGGAGAGCGTCACGAGCATCACGGTGGTGGACGCCGCGCCGCGCCGCGCCGCGATCCAGAGCGCGACGATCATCAGCAGCGGCCAGAACAGGTAGAACTGCTCCTCGACCGACAGCGACCAGAAGTGCTGCACCGGCGTCGACTCGAGGTCTGCGCGCTGTGGGATCTGCGAGTCGACGGCGAGCTGCCAGTTCTCGTAGTAGAGGGTGGACGCGACGATCTCGCGGAACCACGCACGCCACTCCCGCTGCGGGACGAGCAGCAGTGTGAGCACCGAGACGGTCGCGAGGGTCGCGATCGCCGCGGGCAGGATGCGTCGGGCCCTGCGCAGGTAGAAGTCGCGCAGCGAGAGCCGATCGGTCCGCTCGATCTCCCGCATGAGCAGGCCCGTGATGAGAAACCCCGAGACGACGAAGAAGACGTCGACGCCCATGTACCCAGCCGGTGCCACGGCGGGCCACCCGTGGTGGAGCACGACCGCCCCCACGGCGACGGCCCGGAGAGCCTGGATCTCGGGACGTACCGTGGATCGAGCGAATGGCGAGGGTGAATCGGCCATCGGCTCAACCCTACGGCGAAGCCGATCCTCGGCCCAAGGGATTCTCGAAGATCAGGACCCGACGAAGGCGCCGCGGGGACGACGAAGGGGGCCGGGCCGAAGCCCGACCCCCTCACAGGTCGCGTATCGCGAAGATTACTTGATGATCTTCGTGACGGTACCGGCGCCGACGGTGCGGCCACCCTCGCGGATGGCGAAGCCGAGGCCCTCCTCCATGGCGATCGGCTGGATCAGCTCGACGACCATGTCGGTGGTGTCGCCGGGCATGACCATCTCGGTGCCCTCGGGCAGCGTGATGACGCCGGTGACGTCGGTGGTGCGGAAGTAGAACTGCGGACGGTAGTTCGCGTAGAACGGGTTGTGACGGCCGCCCTCGTCCTTCGAGAGGATGTAGGCAGTGCCCTCGAAGTTGGTGTGGGGGGTGACCGAACCCGGCGCCACGACGACCTGGCCGCGCTCGACGTCCTCGCGCTTGGTGCCACGGAGCAGGAGACCGCAGTTCTCGCCGGCCCATGCCTCGTCGAGCTGCTTGTGGAACATCTCGATACCGGTGACGGTGGTCTTCTGCGTCGGGCGGATGCCGACGATCTCGACCTCGGAGTTGATCTTCAGCGTGCCACGCTCGGCGCGGCCCGTGACGACCGTGCCACGACCGGTGATGGTGAAGACGTCCTCGACGGGCATGAGGAACGGCTTGTCGCGGTCGCGCACCGGGTCCGGAACGGACTCGTCGACGGCCTCCATGAGGTCGAGGACCGACTGGACCCACTTCTCGTCGCCCTCGAGCGCCTTGAGGCCCGAGACGCGAACGACCGGAGCGTCGTCGCCGGGGAAGCCCTGCGACGAGAGCAGCTCGCGAACCTCGAGCTCGACGAGCTCCAGGATCTCCTCGTCGTCGACCATGTCGCTCTTGTTGAGCGCGACGAGCAGGTAGGGCACGCCGACCTGCTTGGCGAGCAGCACGTGCTCACGCGTCTGAGCCATCGGGCCGTCGGTGGCGGCGACCACGAGGATCGCGCCGTCCATCTGAGCCGCACCGGTGATCATGTTCTTGATGTAGTCGGCGTGACCAGGGGCGTCGACGTGCGCGTAGTGGCGCTTCGGCGTCTCGTACTCGACGTGCGAGATGTTGATCGTGATGCCGCGCTGACGCTCTTCGGGAGCCGAGTCGATCGACGCGAAGTCGCGCTGAACGTTGGTCGCCGAGGGGTACTTGTCAGCAAGCACCTTCGAGATCGCAGCGGTGAGCGTGGTCTTGCCGTGGTCGACGTGACCGATCGTTCCGATGTTGACGTGCGGCTTGGTCCGCTCGAACTTGGCCTTAGCCACTGTGGGTCCTCCTCAGGACTCGTGTAGAGCCGCCGGGCGCTGGATTGCGACCGGTGGCCTACGGGGGTTGTGTTGATATGTTACGCGAACCGGAAGGTTCGTGCGGGCAGGGCTATTCGCCCTTGTTCTTCTGGACGATCTCGTCGGCGACAGCCTTCGGGACCTCCGCGTAGCTCTCGAACTCCATCGAGTACACCGCACGGCCCGAGGTCTTCGACCGCAGGTCACCGATGTAGCCGAACATCTCCGAGAGCGGGACGTGCGCACGCACGACCTTCACACCGGCGGCGTCCTCCATGGACTGGATCTGGCCGCGGCGCGAGTTCAGGTCGCCGATGACGTCGCCCATGTACTCCTCGGGAGTACGGACCTCGACGCTCATCAGCGGTTCGAGCAGAACGGGGTTCGCCTTGCGAGCGGCTTCCTTGAAGCCCATCGAACCGGCGATCTTGAACGCCATCTCCGAGGAGTCGACGTCGTGGGCGGCACCGTCGAGCAGGCTGGCCTTCACGCCCACCATCGGGTAGCCGGCGAGGATGCCGTACTGCATGGCGTCCTGGAAACCGGCGTCGACCGAGGGGATGTACTCGCGGGGCACGCGGCCACCGGTGACCTTGTTCTCGAACTCGTAGGTCTTGTCGCCTTCGATCTCGAGCGGCTCGAGCGCGAACTGGATCTTCGCGAACTGGCCGGAACCACCGGTCTGCTTCTTGTGGGTGTAGTCGTGCTTCTCGACCGCGCGCTTGATCGTCTCGCGGTACGCGACCTGGGGCTTGCCGACGTTCGCCTCGACGTTGAACTCGCGCTTCATGCGGTCGACGAGGATGTCGAGGTGGAGCTCGCCCATGCCCTTGATGACCGTCTGACCGGTCTCCTGGTTCTGCTCGGTGCGGAAGGTCGGGTCCTCCTCGGCGAGCTTCTGGATCGCGGTGCCGAGCTTCTCCTGGTCGGCCTTGGTCTTCGGCTCGATCGCGACCTCGATCACGGGGTCGGGGAAGGTCATCGACTCGAGCACGACCTGGTTGTCGGGGTCGCACAGCGTGTCACCGGTCGTCGTGTCCTTCAGACCGATGACGGCGTAGATGTTGCCCGCGGTCAGGAAGTCGACCGGGTTCTCCTTGTTGGCGTGCATCTGGAAGATCTTGCCGATGCGCTCCTTGCGGCCCTTGGTCGAGTTCACGACCTGCCCGCCCGAGTCGAGACGACCCGAGTAGACGCGCACGTAGGTGAGGCGACCGAAGAACGGGTGCACGGCGACCTTGAACGCGAGGGCGGCGAAGGGGTCCTTCGCGTCGGCGTGACGGAGGATGATCTTCTCCTCGTCGCGCGGGTCGCGGGCCTCGACGGCCGGCACGTCGAGCGGCGACGGCAGGAAGTCGATGACCGCGTCGAGCATCGGCTGGACGCCGCGGTTCTTGAACGCGGAGCCGCAGAGCACGGGGTAGATCTCGGAGTTGACGGTGAGCTTGCGGATCGCGGCCTTGATCTCGGCCACGGTCAGCTCTTCGCCGCCGAAGTACTTCTCCATGAGCTCGTCGCTCGTCTCGGCGACGGTCTCGAGCAGCGCGGTGCGGTACTCGGCGGCCTTCTCGACGAGGTCGGCGGGGATCTCCTCGACGGCGTACTTGGCGCCCATCTGCACGTCGCCCTTGGCGTCGCCGCGCCACGTGAGCGCACGCATCTCGACCAGGTCGACGACGCCCTCGAAGGAGGACTCCGCACCGATCGGGAGCTGCAGCACGAGCGGCTTCGCGCCGAGGCGCGAGATGATCGTGTCGACCGTGAAGTAGAAGTCGGCGCCGAGCTTGTCCATCTTGTTGACGAAGCAGATGCGCGGGACGTTGTACTTGTCGGCCTGGCGCCAGACGGTCTCGGACTGGGGCTCGACGCCCTCCTTGCCGTCGAAGACGGCGACCGCACCGTCGAGCACGCGGAGCGAGCGCTCCACCTCGACCGTGAAGTCCACGTGGCCGGGGGTGTCGATGATGTTGATCTGGTTCTTGTTCCAGAAGCAGGTCACGGCGGCAGACGTGATCGTGATGCCGCGCTCCTTCTCCTGCTCCATCCAGTCGGTCGTCGAGGCGCCGTCGTGGGTCTCGCCGATCTTGTGGTTGACGCCCGTGTAGAACAGGATGCGCTCGGTCGTGGTGGTCTTGCCGGCATCGATGTGCGCCATGATGCCGATGTTGCGGACCTTGTTCAGGTCGGTGAGCACGTCTTGTGCCACGGGGGTTCCTCCGGAGGATTCAGGAAGCGAAGGTGGGGGGCGGGTGGATGCCTCGGCGCGATGCCGGGGCATCCACCCGGCCTACTGCCAGCGGCAGTGGGCCTGACGGATGCCGCCGCGGTGCGGGGCATCCACCCGGCCTACTCCCAGCGGCAGTGGGCCTGACGGATGCCGCCGCGGTGCGGAGGCATCCACCCGGCCTACTACCAGCGGTAGTGGGCGAAGGCGCGGTTCGACTCAGCCATCTTGTGTGTGTCTTCGCGGCGCTTGACCGCAGCACCCAGGCTGTTCGACGCGTCGAGGATCTCGTTGGTGAGACGCTCGGTCATGGTCTTCTCGCGGCGAGCCTTGGCGTAGCTGGTGAGCCAGCGGAGCGCCAGGGTGTTCGCACGGTGCGGCTTGACCTCGACGGGGACCTGGTAGGTCGAACCGCCGACGCGGCGCGAACGCACCTCGAGGGTCGGGCGCACGTTGTCGAGCGCCTTCTTGAGCACCGTGACGGCGTCCTGGCCCGACTTGGCGGCGACGTTCTCGAGCGCTTCGTAGACGATGCGCTGCGCGAGGTCCTTCTTGCCGTCGACGAGGATCTTGTTGACGAGCTGGCTGACGACCGGCGAGCCGTAGACGGGGTCTGCGACGACGGGGCGCTTCGGAGCGGGTCCCTTGCGAGGCATTACTTCTTCTCCATCTTCGCGCCGTAGCGGCTGCGAGCCTGCTTGCGGTTCTTCACGGCCTGCGTGTCGAGGGCGCCGCGGATGATCTTGTAACGGACACCCGGGAGGTCCTTCACACGACCGCCGCGAACGAGCACCATCGAGTGCTCCTGCAGGTTGTGGCCCTCACCGGGGATGTAGGCGGTGACCTCGGTGCCGTTCGAGAGCTTCACACGTGCGACCTTGCGGAGCGCGGAGTTCGGCTTCTTCGGGGTGGTGGTGTACACACGCGTGCACACGCCGCGCTGCTGGGGGTTGGCCTTCAGGGCGGGAGCCTTGGTCTTGGTGACCTTCGGCGAGCGACCCTTGCGGACCAACTGCTGAATGGTTGGCACTGCTTCTCCTTGTTGGTGCTGCACGGTGACAGCGGTGATGGATTTCACATCAGACCCACCGGCACCGCAGAGCAGCGGAGCCTTCAGTGGTGGATATGCCGTGGGGGTGACCCGCTGAACAGCGCGGGCACCCGAATGTGCGCGCAAGAGCGCACACACCCGATCTATGGTAATGCCACGTAACCTTGCGGTCAAATGACGGCGGATGCCGAACGCCCCCGTCGCCGGCGCTCGGAACCCTGTTCCTCTCCGGAGCGGAGCGCGATGCAGGCGCACGCCGCGCTCAACCGGGCCACCCCGGAGCATCGAGTTCGCGGTCGAGATCGGCGAGCATCTCGGCGACCTGCGGCTCGACGAGCCGCTCGATCGCGTTGCCGATGCGGTAGCGGTGCTGGGCGAGCTCGATGCAGATGCGGCGGCCGAGCTGCTTCGCGAACTCGTCGGCGAGTCGCACCTCCTCGCGCAGCGCCTCCTTCTCCTCGAGGGTGAACGGGCGCGGTGCCGGCTCGTTCGCCTCGGCCGCGGTGACGGCCTCGAGGCCGCCGAGCGTGAAGAGGAACGGCTGGTCCGGCACCGGCTCGGGGTCGACCTCGAGGCCGAGGTACTCGGGGTCGAGCCCCTCCCCGGCACGGTACGGACGCCGGGCCTTGCGCTCTTCGGCGAGCCGGATCTCTCGGTGCAGCATCGGCAGGTTGCGCGCGGTGTAGTCGTCGACGGAGACGTCGATGACCCCCTTCATGCGCATCGAGAAGGCGTGCTGCACCGGGTGCGGGATGTCGACGTCGAGACCCGCCGCGGCGAGGATCGGCGAGCCGAAGCAGCGCTGGCAGAGTCGCACGCGCGCACGATGGGTGCCGGGTCGCCACCGCGGCAGCCATTGCAGCCAGCGGTCGACCTCGTGGCTCACGCGCGCCTCGACCGAACCCTCCATCGGGTTCACGATACTGCGCCGGATGCCTCGGCGGGCCGCGTCGGCGAACGAGTGGCGTGCCGCGACGGCCGCGCGGCCCGCGATCGCCTGGCCCGGCACCCCTCGCTACTCCTCCTCGTCGCGCTCCCACGGCCAGCGCGGGCGCTCCATTCCACCCCGACGGCCGCGCGCGACGAGCACCGCGAGCGACGCCGTGAGCGCCGCGCACGCCGGCACGAGCAGCCCGAACCAGCCCGCGCCGAGGACGAACGCGAACCGCAGGCTCGCGAACACCGCCGACGACGAGCCGAGCAGGTGGCCGATCGCGGCGACCGCGACGAAGGCGATCCAGCTCGCGACGGCGGCGACGAGCACGGTGCCGGCCATGCGCTCCGGACGGCGGAGCAGCACGCCCAGCGCGATGAAGACCGCGACGACGGATGCCCCGACCGCCGCCGGCCCGACGAGGAGGCCGACCGCCGGATCCCCGACGACCTCGAGATCGAGCAGCAGGCTCACGAAACCGAACCCGCAGACCACCAGCGCGAGGTCGAGTGCCGCGGCGAAGCTCGCGACGACCCATGCGTCGCGCGTCGGCTGCGGTTCGCTCCCGCGCGGGTCGTCGGCCATGATCCGAGGCTACGCCGGTTCGACGGTCGAGGTGTTCAGTCGACGAGGCGCAGCGACGCGACGATCTTGCCGAGCGAGGGCGCGGCGTGGGCGACGAGTTCCTGCGGCGCAGGGCTCGCCATCACACGCACGGTCGCCCGCTCGCCCTGGAGCAGGTAAGCGAGCCCTGCGGCCGGCTTGCGGTCGGCTGCCGCGGGCGCGAACAGGCAGCGTACCGAGATGCCGCTGCCGATCGCCGGAACCTCCACCGGGTCGACGATCGGGCGCCCCACGAGCTCTGCCTCGCCGAGCAGGGCCCGGACGAGCGAACCCTCGACGGCCTCCGGCTCGGAGACGCCGATGCTCACGAGAAGGCCGAACGGCCGCGGCTCGGGCAGGTAGAGGAGCCCGACCGCGGCGCCGGGCAGCAACCCGTCGCGGGCCCGCAGCACCAGCTGGCGGACGGCCGCGAGCTGCTCGGCCGATGCATCGGGATGCCGGCGACGGACCCCCTCGAGCGCCTCGTCGGCCCAGGCCTCGCCATGCTCGCTCGGGAGGTCGGTGGGCACACGCACCCATGCGCTGCTCGGGGCGTCGAGTTCGAGTCTCATCAGGACAGCATCGCACGCGCGTCGGGCCGCCGCGTCACCCGGAGGCGAGCTCGGCTCGCAGATCGCCCGCGCGTCCCGCCGAGCGCCACTCGGCGGCCGCGATGATCGCGTCGAACAACTCGACCATCATCGGGCCGGCGTCGACGAGGATCGTCGAGAGTCCGACGAGTACCGCGGCGGGCCGGCCGGGCTCCGTCAGCCAGTAGTCGACCTGCAGCGCCTCCGCCTCGTCGCGGCCCGATCCCGATGCGATGAGGCGCGAGCGACGCAGCACGATCGAGTCGCCCTTCTCGAACGCGACTCCCCCGTCGTCGGCGAAGTCCGACCAGAGGCGAGCGGAGTCGGTTCCCGCGCGACCCCCGAAGAGGCCCGCGACGAGCTGCTCGGCGACGAGCGCCGGTTCGGCGCGATCACCGAGCGGGAGCGCAGGCCGATACTCGATGAGCGTCGTCGCGAGCGATGCCCGCGCGGCCAGCCGCAGCGCGATGTGCTGCTGCGTGGCCCCGGCGGAGATCGCCCGCCCCGCGGCATCCGTCAGGCGTCGGCGGTGCGCAGCCCGGATCGCCGCATCGTCGTCGCGCCGACCGTACTCGCGTCGGACGAGCTCGCGGATGGATTCGGCGGCTTGCGCCTCCGAACCGAGCTGCACCTCCCACCACTCCCCCGGAAGCCGGAACTCCAGCGCGGCCCGCGCCGCCGTCACCCCGCCGCCTCGGCGAGTTCTTCTTCGGTGAAGACCAGCCCGCTGCCGCGGTACGCACCGACGTCGATCGGGATCTCCGATCGACGGTCGTTCAGACGCTGCTCGGCCGGGGCATCGCCGCCGGCGGGATCGGGGGCCGCCACGTAGAAGGCGTACGTCGTGAAGCCGTCGGCGCCCGCCTCGACCGCGTGCACCGCACCGAGCAGCACCTCGCCGAGCGCAGCGTCGCCCTGTTCGTCGAGCTCGATCTTCGCGCTGAGCCGGTACGAACCCGGGGTGCCGGTACTCGCGGTCCCGATCGTCGCCGAGGCGACCCCGTCGATCGATTCGAGTTCGCGCTCGATCGCCGTCGCGTCGATCTTCATCTCGGTTCCCTCCGTCGTGGGCGGTGTGCACCCGGTCAGCGCGGCGAGCACGACGGCTCCACCGAGCAGCATGCGGAAGCTGCGGGCCCGCATCTAGTCGCCCCTCGTGTACGCGTAGTCGGTGCTGCCCGTCGGCTCCCGGAAGTAGTCCGAGATCTGGATCCCGTCATCGGCGTCGGGGTCGTCGGCCATGAACGCGCTGCCCTGCGGCGACCCGCCCTGGTCGACCTGGTCCTGCATGGTCGTCTTGTACTTCTCGGAATCGTGACCGAGCGCGTCCGCGCCGCCGGGCGGTGGGACGTCGATCTTGTAGCGGTTCGGCTCGTTGGAGTAGTCGGGCGCCCAGGGATTCTCGGTGCGCGGCACCGGATCGGTCGTGTGCGAGACGTCGAGCACGCGCACGCTCGGCGGGATCGGGAGGTCGTCGACCGACGACCCGGCGACCGCGATCGCATCGACCTTGTACGTGGAGGTGAAGTCGGGGTCCGAGGCGAGGTTGCCCGCCGTGATGCCGCCGAGGCTCCAGCCCGCGAGCATGACGTGCGACCCCGGTGGGATGCCGTGCTCCTTCATCGCCGCGATCACCATCTTCTCGAGCTGGGTCTGCTGGGCCTGGTCCATCTTGGCGACGATATCGCTCGTGACGTCGTTGCCGCTCTCGCCGCCCGGCGTCCACTGCTGGGTGCTCGGGATGTGCACCCGGTAGACGATGGTGCCGTCCTCCGCGACGCACGGCACGATGCGGACGACGGACTCGTGATTGGTGTCGGGGTCGTTCGGGTCGAGGTGGCCGGCGTCGTCGATGTCCTGGAGGTCCTCGAACAGGTCGGCGAGGCCCTGGTCCTGTTCGGGCTTCCATCCCTCGGTGCGATCGACGAAGACCGGGTCGCCGGTCTCGGCGCCCGAGGCGAGCTTGACGACGAGCCAGAGCGCGGGTGCGAGCGTGAACAGGGCCACGATGAGCGCCTGGGTGAGCGCTTCGACCGGGTCCATGCCCGTCATCAGGTTCACCGCGGTGAACATGACCACGGTGAGGATCAGCCCGACCACGGCCGCCGTCACGAGGGCGACGAGCAGGAGCACCACGCCGACGAGTGCGATGCCGATGGCCAGCAGGACCATCGCGGCGAGGGCGACCAGTGCGATCACCGCGAGGAGGGCGATGACCGCGAGTGCGAGCACCGCGAGTGCCAGCAGGGCGAGCACTCCGAGCAGGACGAGCGCGGCGATGACGATGAGCACGGCCGTGATGAGCTCGACGATGGCCTTGATGACGGCCGTGACGGCTTCGAAGACGGCAGTGATCGCGTCTCGCACGAAGTCGAAGAGCCCGTCGAGCGCGCCCGTGAAGCGGTCCCAGAGCGAGTCGTTGAGTTCGCTGCCCTCGACGACGTTCTCGATCCGTTCCATCGCCCGGCGCGCAGCCTGCTCGAACTCCGCGACCGCCTGCGCATGGCGGCGTTCCGCGGCGGCGGCATCGGCGCCGTGCTCGTCGGCGGCCGCACCGGCGCGGCCCACCCTGCGCTCCGCGGCCCGCCGTTCATCTGCGTCCGATGCGGGCGGGAGCGCCCGAAGTTCGAGGAGCGCCGCACGACGCACGTCCGCGGCGCGATCGGCTGCGGCCTCCGCCGCCTCGGCGTCGTCGATCGCCGTTGCCGCGTCGGCCTGCGCCTGCTCGTGGACCGCCGCGAAGTCGAGCAGCGCACGACCGGTCTCGGAGTATCGGGACTCGGCCCGCTTGATCTCGTCGGCGAGGGCGCCGGCCTCGCGGCGGATCCGGTCGAGCGCGAGGCTGCGCATGTCGTCGGGGCTCGCGATCGCCTCGAGTTCGGCGACCGCGTTGCGGATCGCCTGCGCGGTGTCGACGAGTCGCGCGCCGCTGCGGCGCACGATCGCGGGTTCTCCGTGGATCGGGTCCATCACCCCTCCGATGCCAGATCGCGGTCGAGCGTCGTGAATGCGTCGTGCACCGCGACGAGCGCCGACGCGACCGTGTCGAGCTGCTCGGCGAACTCGTCGCGGCGATGCGACCAGGTCGATTCGAAGTCGCGGATCGTGCCGGCCAGGCCCCCGTGGCCGCACGCGTCGGCTGCCGCCCCTGCGACGCCGTCGGTGCCGTCGAAGGCGTTCGCGAGCGAGCTCGCGTTGCGCGCCCCCTCGCCGATCACGGCGAGGTCGAGTCTGATCATGCCCATCAGCGGGTCCTCTCGATACGGGCGCGGCGTTCGGCCGGGCCGAGCAGTCCTCGGCGGGCGCGGCCGCTGCCGCGCCCGCCGAGATGCGGAGGACTAGTTGCCGGCCAGTGCCTGGTCGGTGTCCTTGATCGCCTGCATCATCTTGCGCAGCGACTCGCCCATGTCGGAGATGCCCTCGATCGCCTTCTCGAGACCGGTGGTCAGCTCCGTGTAGCCCTCGCCGAACTTGCCCGACGCGTGCTGCGTCTTGAAGTCGTCACCGAGCAGACGGTCCACATCGTCCTTCAGACGACGCAGCACGTCGCCGATCTCCTCACGGCCCGAGTCGAGACGACCGGCCATCGACTCCATCTCACCGTACGACGCCTTGAAATCAGCCATCATCAACCCCATCCTCAGAATCCTCGCCGCCCGGACGGGCGACCCTCATGAGACTAACCGTCCCCCGAAACCCGGAGAATGGGCAGCACTCCCCATGAGCTGGCAGGGCCGGTGAGATCCGACGGCATGCAGCTCAGGCGAGCCCTCGGACCAGGCACTCCTCCGCGGTCGCGCTGTCCAGCAGGCGGCGGAGGTAGAGGACGCCGAGCCCGTCGACGACGGCCGCCCTCCGCATGAGGCCCTCTGCCTCGGGCTCCTCGGCCAGGAGCCTCTCGAGTTCGCGCAGCGAATCTGCGTCGATCCGCTCCACCTCGTCGTGGGCGGCCGCAACGGCGCGCTCCGCCTCGGCGATCGCCGCGGGGACGTGCTCGCGCTGCCAGGCGCGGAACTCGACGAAGGCGCGGAGCTCGAGCACGATCGCCCCCGCGAACATCAGGGTGCCGACGACGATCGGCCAGGTCACCCACCAGCCGTCGCGCGAGACCTGCCACCAGAGGAGCGCGAGCCCGATCGCCGCGAGCACCGCGAGGAGGATGAGGAGCTTCGGCGGATAGTGCATCGCGAGCACGTTGCGGCGCCTGGGTTCGGCGAACGCCATCCAGAGTGCTGCGGCCAGCGACAGCGCGCCGCCCCAGAGGGCCGCCGGTTCGGACTCGAGGAGGTATCCCCCGTTCTTCGCGGGGAACGCGAGCACCGGTCCGACGATGGCGGCGAGGACTGCGAGCGCGAGGGGCCACAGGGATGCGCTGCGCGCGGAGCCGGAACCCGCAGCGGAGACGCCGCCGAGGAATGCGTCGTCCGCCCGGCGGTTCGCGCCCCGGCGAGCCTCGGCGTCGCGCTCGGCGAGGGCCGCGAGCGCCGGACGCAACGCGTCCGATGCCGCCTCGCGCTGGAGGCCGAGCATGATCGGCACGAGCTCGGGTCCGTCGATCCGGTCGCCTTCGGCGTAGCTGCGCACGGCCCGGCGCCGGCCTTCGCCGCCGTCACCGAGCACGGCCACGGCGCGCGCGGCCGGGGCGACGCGCTCGACGACCGTGATCCATGGCGTGGTCGTCGAATCGTCGGCGATGTCGCCGTGGTCACCGCGGCTCATCGGGCGACCTCGACCAACGGCAGTTGCACCGTCACGAAGCGCCCGTTCTCGACGAAGATGCCTCGCCCGGCCGGGAACTCATGACGCGCGACCTTCGGGAACGGCACCTTGAAGAGCGAGTCGCCGTCGTACGTCTCGGGACGCAGCGCGATGCCACGGCGTCCGGCCTTGAGTTCGCCGACGAGGCCGTACCCGCTCGAGAGCTGCGAGACGTCCCCGTCGCCGATGAGGAAGTGCTCGCTGCGGTTGACCGCCTGGAAGAGCTCCTTCATGGGGCGCTCGGCATCGGTGTCGCCGAACTCGGTGATGTTCTCGACGACGATCATGATGCGCTTGGTGATCGACTCGTCGGCGACGAGCTCCTTGAGCTCCTTCGCAAGCGCCCGCGCGTCTTCGATCGACGACGCCGTGCGCCGCCATGCGCGCGCGTCGCGCAGGGCGGCCCGGCGCCCGCCGAAGTGGAAGAACTCCGTCTCGGGATCGAAGCGGGCGACCGCCTCGATGAGCGCGCGCAGCGCGTTGGTCTTGCCGCTCTGGGGCGGGCCGGCCACCACGAAGGTGCCCATCGGCTCGAAGCCCTTGGGGCCGAGCACGTCGTCGGCGACGCCGATCACCGGCGCCCCGTCGATCGAGTCGGGCAGTTCGTCGGCGCGGAGTTCGGTCGGCAGCGAGCCGATCTCGGGCGCCTCGGATGCCCCGCGCTCCCGCAGCGAGGCGGCGAATGCCTCCATCGCCTGGGTCTGCTCGGCGACGTTCGTGGTACCGCCGAGCACCGCGATCTGCGTCTCGAGCCCGTCGACGATCGCGCGCCCGGGGGCGCTGCGCTCGTTCAGGACGTCCTTCGGGGCGCCGAGGATCGCGTACGAGCTCTCGTCGGCGAGCCGCAGCACCACACGGCGGTTGACGTTCGCGCTCACCGCCGTGGGAACGGCGCCGTAGCGGTCGGCCGTTGCGACCGCGTGGATGCCGAGCGGACGCCCCTCGCCGAGCATGCGCATGAACACGTTGTAGTACGGCGCACGCGCCGACGTGCCCTCCCACTCCTGCTTGAACGTGCCGAAGCCGTCGATGAGCACGAGCAGGCGCGGTTCGTCGCGACCCGTGATCGAGCGATACTCCGTGAGGCTCGCGGCGTTCACCGCGGAGAAGCGCTTCGCACGGTCGTCGAGCGTGCCGCGCAGCGTCTTCAGCAGGCGCTGAACGCGCTCCGCGTCATCACCGGGGACGATCGATCCGACCTGAGGAAGCGACTCGAGCGAACGCAGCGAGCCGGTGCCGAAGTCGAGGCCGTAGACGTGCACGCGCCCGCGCTCGGGCCGAGCCCCCGCCGCCACGGCGATCGTGCGCAGCACGGTCGTCTTTCCGGCGCCGCTCGTGCCGTAGACGAGCAGGTGCCCATCGGTGTCGGGCTCGAAGTAGACCGCCTCCTGCAACTGCCGCTCAGGAATGTCGGCGCGACCGAGCGGGATGCGCGCATCGCCCTCGAGGGCGAGCTCGGCGAGATCGACGGTCGTCGCGAGCTCGTCGAGCCACGGCCGCCGCGGCGCCGGGATGCGACTGTCCGAGGCCGCCGACACGAGCGAGGCGACGAGGCGCTTCTGATCGTTCGGACCGAGGTCGTCGTCATGCGAGTCCGACTCCTGATCGTTGTCGGACTCCCAGAGCGTGATCGACCCGAAGCGCAGCTCGGCGACCTTCACCTGCGCCTGCTCAGGGGTGTCCGACGTCCACCCGCCCGCGTAACCCGACTGGAAGGGCACGAGACGCCCCGGACCCGTCTTCGCGATGCCGCGACCGGGGATGGAGGGGTCGAAGGTGCCCGCGACCGGGTCGCCGACGACGTCGTTCGAGTCGGATTCGTCGGCCATGCGCAGCGCGACGCGGAGGTTGGTGTTCGCCCGCAGGTTGTCTTTGATGACACCTGCGGGGCGCTGCGTCGCCATGATCAGGTGGATGCCGAGCGAGCGACCGCGCTGGGCGATGTCGACGACGCCGTCGACGAACTCGGGCACCTCACCCGCGAGCGCCGCGAACTCGTCGATCACGAGCACGAGCGCCGGCGGAGTCTCGGGATCCTGGCGCTTCTCGAGCTCGAGGAGGTCCTTCGCCTTCTTGCGATTGAAGAGGTGCTCGCGATGGTGCAGCTCGGCTCGAAGGCTCGTCAGCGCGCGACGCACGAGGTGCGGGCTCAGGTCGGTGACGAGCCCGACGCAGTGCGGCAGCTCGACGCAGTCGGCGAACGCCGAACCGCCCTTGTAGTCGACGAAGAGGAAGGTGACCCGGTCGGGGCTGTACTCGGCCGCCATGCCGAGCACCCAGGCCTGCAGGAACTCGGACTTGCCCGAACCCGTGGTGCCGCCGACGAGGGCGTGCGGGCCCTGCGTTCGCAGGTCGAGCGACATCGCGTCGGGGCTCCCCTGGCCGATGTACGCCTTCAGCGTGCCGGCGCGCTTCAACCTGGGGCGCTGGCCGCGCGATCGGTCGAGGATCGAGTTGTTCTGCCGCCAGCGCTCGGCCACCGAGAGCGGCTGGGCGGCCATCTCGGTGCCGATGAGCTTCAGGAAGGAGACGCTCCGCGGCAGGTCGGACGAGTCGGCGGTGACCGAGCTCGAGTCCGCGACGGGCGCCAATCGCTTCGCGAAGACCTCGGCGTACTGGTTCGAGACGCCTTCGATGGCGACCCGCTCGTACTGCTCGCCGGCGCGGACGTAGCCGACCTTGGCGCGGTCGAGGCCGTCGCTCGCGTCGATGTAGGTGCGGCAGGCGGCGGGCAGCGACTCGACCGTGGGGGCGAGGAAGATCGTGTAGACGCCGACGTCGGCACCGCGCTCGATCAGCTGGGTGAGGCGGGGGCGGTCGACGGGCGCGTCGTTCGAGGCGACGAGCACGAGGGCGAGGTCGGACGCGGCATCCCGATTCGCGCCGATCTCCTCGCCGACCTTGGCGCCGCGCTCCATGCTCGTATCGGGCAGCCGCAGCGGCCCGCGCCGTCCGGGCGATCCCGACAGCCGCGACATGATCGACTCCTCGAGCCCGTTCAGCAGCGCCGTGCCCGCCGACTGGCTGTCGGCGAGGGCCATCTCGGCGAACGGCGAGCGGGGGCTCGTGGTGTGCGGGAGCCACTTCATCCACTCGAGCTCCTTCGCCCATGCCGGGTCGACGATCGCCGTGGTGATGAGTTCGTTCGGCGCGTGCAGGCCGAACAGCTGCACGCCGAGGCCTCGGAGCACGTCGGCGGCGAGGTGCCGGGGACCTGCGATGCCGATGGCGCCCGAGACCGGCAGCAGCTCGATGAGCGGCACATCGTCGATGCGCTCGTGCCGGTTACGGAGCACGTCGACCTGCTTCGCGTAGCGGGCGATGCCCCGCTGGTCGTTCGATTCGGCGATCGTGTTGCGGCTGCGCGCCCGGCCGACGCCGAGCCGCAGCCCGAGGAAGTTCCAGTGCTCGGGGCGCCTGGTCCAGAGCAGCGGGCCGAGGCGCATCGCCTGCTCGTAGACGTGCGCGACCGCGGGGGCCTCGTCGTGCCTGCGCTCGCGCTCGACGATGGTCTCGGCGCGGAGCGACTCCTCGAGGTCTTCGATCTGCGTCTCGAAGGTCTCGATCTCGAGCCGCAGTTTCTTGCCCTGCTGGGTGCGCTGCCCGACGAAGTTGCCGAGCATCATGAGCGGCGCCATGACCACGATGAGGAGGGAGGTCGGGCGTTGGGTCATCGCGAACATCGCGAGCCCGAGCAGCACCGGCGCCATGATCATCGGCCACGGGAACATGCGGGGCTCGGCTTCGGAGGGGATCACCGGATGGCGGTGCTCGGTGCCCGGGTAGCGCACCTCGACCCGCGGTGAGCGGTTGAACATGAGCGCGCCGCCGCGCTCGAGCACCGAGGCGTCGGGGGCGCCCGCCGCGCTCGCGGCGAGGTCGAAGGAGACCTCGGTGGCGCCGATGGTGATGACCTGGCCCGGGATGACTCTGACGCGCTGAACCAGCCCGCCGTCGACGAGCAGCCCGTTGGCGGAATTCAGGTCGACCAGCTCGATCGAGTGATCGACCTCGATGCGGGCGTGCCGCTTCGAGACGAGCGAGTCGGCGAGCACGAGATCGGCGTCGGCGCCGCGCCCGATGATGCTCGCCCCGCGGGGCAGGCCGAACTCTCGGCCCGCGTCGGCGCCGGAGTGCACCCGCATCACGGCGACCGCCTCGGCAGTCGCGCCGTTCGGCCGAGGCGCATGGGCCACGACGGCGGCGTTGAAGCCCGAGCCGATCGGCGCGTCGCCGATGAGCACCTGCGGGTCGAGCACGACGGGCTCGCTCGAGGTCGGGGGCGCGACCGCGAGGGTCACCCCGGCGGTGCCGCCGAGCACCGGGGTGCTCGGATCGTTCGTGGCGATCGCGCGCGCGACGTCGCCGACGGTCGCGGTCGCGTCGGCGGTGATGACGAGATCGACCGGCGCGCCCTGCTGACGGCGGAGTCCGAGTTTGAGCTTCATGCCTTACCTTCCGGGCTCGCTCGTGATGGTGAAACTGCGACCGCCGACGACCACGAGCGCACCCGGTGCGAGCGGGGTGCGCACGCCGGGCACGAGTTCGACGACGCGGCCGTCGGGCAGGCGCACCTCGGTGCCGTTGGTCGAGCCGCGGTCGGCGATCCAGAATCCCCCGTCGACGGCTCCGAACTCCGCGTGCACCTTCGAGATCCGCTTCGAAGGATCGTCGACGGGCAGCAGCTGGGCGGTCGCTCCGGGTCCGGCATCGGGGGCGCGGCCGAGCAGGCCGAATGCGGATGCCTCGACAGCGGTGCCGTCGTCGAAGCGGAGCACGATCCGGGCCGGCGCCGACGGGCCGGCGCCCGGAGCGGTGCCCGACACCGCCGGCGCGGGCACCGGGAGCGGTGCCGGTGCGGCTGGAGGCGGTGCCGGCTGAGCCGGTGCAGGCGGGGTGAAGGCCGGGGGCGCCGGCGGCGCCGCCGCGGCATCGCCGCCGATCGGCGGCGGAGTCCACGAGTCGATGCTCGTCGCCCCGGGCGACACGACCCCCGAGCTGGAGCGCTCTGCCGGGATCTGGAACACCTCACCGAGCGGGCGGTCGCTCGCGAGCGACGGGAGTCGGACCGCCTCGGCCTCGGGCGGCGCGGCCGCGACGCGTCGGGCCCGTCGCATCGCCCGGGCGTCGAACGGGTCGAGCGCGCGACGGGCGTCGACGACGTAGCATCCGCCCACCCGATCGAGCCAGGAGCGGCCGCGCTGCTCGGGATCCCAGGAACCCGAGGCGAACAGGATCGCCGGTCCGATGAACGGCAGCACGAGCTGACCGGCGCCGAGCACCAGGGCACGCAGCACGACCCGCCAGAAGCCGGCAGGCCCGAAGTCGCGCACGCTCACGGAACGGAGCCCCGACGCGGCCTTGCCGACGGTGACGCCGAACCGGCCGTGCAAGACGAGCTGCACGAGGCCGAAGACGACGGTGAGCGCCTCGCCGACCGCGATCGCGATGAGCGGTCCGATCGCGGCCGAGCCGAGCCGGCTCGGGTCGCCGCCAGAGGCGAGCACGGGGTCGACGAGCAGCAGCACCCCGATCAGGGTCGGCGCCGCGAGCACCGCCCAGATGGCGGCGTCGAGCGCGAAGGCTCCGGCTCGTCGACCGGTCGGCGCGGGCACGAGGCCGAGCGCGCGCGCGTACTCGGGATCGGGACGACCATCGGGTCGGAGGCCGGGCGTCGGCTCGTCGTCGATGTCCATGGTGACGCTCACGTCGCTCCTCGAATCGGCAGGTCGGCAGGGTGGTCCAAGCTGCTACCCAACCCGATCGTGGGCACGCTGTCGATGGGGAGGAGTCACCATCCCCGTCTGACGAGCGTACCCGCAGCCCCAGGCTCCGCCGTGCGTTGTGCACAGCCGCCCGCAGCGGCCCCGATCAGCGCAGCGGTTGCGGCTGCGGGCCTGCGGCGAGCTCGCGGTCGTACGCCTCGAGCGCGACGCGATTGCGCTCGGTCACCGTGCGCCCGCGCGCGGCGACCCACCCGCCGAGCCAGATCGGGATCTCACGGGCGATCAGGGCCGCGACGATCGCGAAGGGATCGAGCCAGCGCTGCGCGATGAACGACTGCGCTTCCTCGAAGGTGAGCGTCCACGCCTCGACCGTGAGCAGTGCGCCGCCGAGGTACGCGAAGTACACGAAGACCCCGACGAGCAGGCCGAACACGACGTACGCCCACCAGCGACCGCGATTCACGATCGCTGCGAGCAGCGCGAAGCCGACGAAGAAGGCCACGATCGGCACCCAGTAGACGGGCTTCGCCAGGAACCGCTCGACGAAGACGGTGTTCACCTCGGCGGCGTCGCCCTGGCTGAGGAGCAGCAGATAGGCGATCCCCGCGTAGAGCGCTGCGAACAGCGCGGCGCCGATGAGCGCGACGAGGGCTCCGAACGCCCGATTGCCCTTGGCACGCGGCGGCTCGGGCGCCTGCACGTAGACCGTCTGCGCGCCGAACTGGGGTGCGAGCTCGGTGGCGGGCTCGGGAGCGAGGGTGGCCGCGCCGGCCGCGGCCGCGGTGGCGGCCGTCGAGGCGGGCACGTAGGTCTCACGACGCACGGAACCCGCGGGCACGGGCTGCGGCGCCGAATCCGCGTCGTCGATGCCGTTGGGCTCGTCGTCGAGGTCGGCGGAGGTCTCAGCGCCTGCGTTCGCCCGCAGCACGGCGGCGTCGAGCGCGCTCGTCTCCGCCGCGTCGGAAGGCTCGGGCTCGTCGAGCGGGGCGGGCACCGCGGCATCCGGAGCGACGGGATCGGTCGTCGTCGCAGTGGCCGCAGCGGCTTCATCGCCGACCGCAGGCTCGGCCGCGTCGACGGGAACGGCGGTCGCAGCCGGCGCGATGGGCTCGTCCGCCTCGACGGTGCCGGGCTCGGTCGCGCCCACGGGCTCGGTCGAAGCCTCAGCGGTCTCGTCGGCGTCGACGACCTCCGCGGGCTCGCTCACCTCGTCGCGCCGCGCCTCGTCGTCCGACTCGGATCCGGGAGTCGTGCTGCTCATGATCGCGCTCCTTTCGGGTACACCTCGCACCCGCGGTGCGCCAACTGTAACGCCGCGTGGCCGCCGCCGCCCCGCGCCGCGCGGATCGTTCGGCGTTTCCCGATCGCGCCCCGGAACGCCGAACGGCCCCCGATCCGCTGGGATCGGGGGCCGTTCGTACGATTCGCGCCTTAGCTGTAGTTGCCGGGCGTGAAGTCGTCGCTCGAGAACGCGTCGAAGTCGACGAAGCTGAGGTCGCCCTCGCTGAAGGCCGCGTCGTCGGTGAAGATGCGGTTCGGGTAGCGCTCCGCCTTCGCCTCCTCCGTGGCCTCGACCGCGACGTTCCGGTACTTGCCGAGGCCGGTACCTGCCGGGATCAGCTTTCCGATGATCACGTTCTCCTTGAGGCCGACCAGCGGGTCGCTCTTGCCCTCCATGGCGGCCTGCGTGAGCACGCGGGTCGTCTCCTGGAAGGACGCGGCCGACAGCCACGACTCGGTCGCCAGCGAGGCCTTGGTGATACCCATGACCTCCTGACGGGCCGATGCCGTCTTCTTGCCCTCGGTGAGCGTCGCGCGGTTGATCTCGTTGTACTTCAAGCGGTCGACGAGCTCACCGGGCAGCAGGTCGGTGTCGCCGTGGTCGACGACGGTGACCTTGCGCAGCATCTGGCGCACGATGACCTCGATGTGCTTGTCGTGGATCGGCACGCCCTGCGAGCGGTACACGTCCTGCACGCCGTTCACGAGGTGCTTCTGCACCTCGCGGACGCCCTTGACCCGGAGGACCTCCTTCGGGTCGACGGTGCCGACGATCAGCTGCTGACCGAGCTCGACGTGCTGGCCGTCCTCGACGAGCAGCGTCGAACGCTTGAGCACGTTGTACGCGATCGGCTCGTCGCCGTTGTCGGGCGTGAGGATGACCTTGCGCTGCTTGTCGGTCTCGTCGATCGTGATGCGACCGGGGGCCTCGACGATGGGCGACGCACCCTTGGGGGTACGGGCCTCGAAGAGCTCCTGCACGCGGGGAAGACCCTGCGTGATGTCGTCGGCCGAGGCCGAACCACCGGTGTGGAAGGTACGCATCGTCAGCTGCGTACCGGGCTCACCGATCGACTGGGCCGCGATGATGCCGACGGCCTCGCCGATGTCGACGAGCTTGCCGGTCGCGAGCGAACGGCCGTAGCACTTCGCGCAGACACCGACGGCCGACTCGCAGGTGAGCACCGAGCGGACCCGGATCGACTCGACGCCCGCGGCGATGAGCTCGTTGATGAGCACGTCGCCGACGTCGCTGCCGGCCTCGGCGACGACCTCGCCCTTGGCGTTCACCGCGTCAGCGGCGAGCGAACGGGCGAACACCGAGTTCTCGACGTTCGGGTCGCGGACGAGCTCGCCCGAGGAGTCGACCGCGGCGATCGGGAGCTCGAGGCCCTTCGACGTGCCGCAGTCCTCCTCGCGGATGATGACGTCCTGCGAGACATCCACCAGACGACGCGTGAGGTAACCCGAGTCGGCCGTACGGAGGGCCGTGTCGGCCAGACCCTTTCGGGCACCGTGCGTCGCGATGAAGTACTCGGCGACCGAGAGGCCCTCGCGGTAGCTCGAGATGATCGGGCGAGGGATGATCTCACCCTTCGGGTTGTTCACGAGGCCTCGCATACCGGCGATGTTGCGCACCTGCAGCCAGTTACCACGAGCACCCGAGGTCACCATGCGGTTGATGGTGTTGTCGGTCGGGAAGTTCTCCTGCATGGCCTTGGCGACCTCGTCGGTGGCCTTGGTCCAGATCTGGATGAGCTCCTGACGACGCTCGAGGTCGGTCGTGAGACCCTTCTCGAACTGCGACTGCACCTTGGCGGCCTGCTTCTCGTACTTCGACACGATCTCGCCCTTGCTCGGGGGCGTGATGATGTCGGAGAGCGCGACGGTGACGCCCGAACGGGTCGCCCAGCGGAAGCCGGCGTCCTTGATGCGGTCGAGGGTCGCGGCCACCTCGGTCTTCGGGTAGCGCTCGGCGAGGTCGTTGACGATCTCCGAGATCTGGCCCTTGCCGGCCTGACGGTTGAAGTACGGGTAGTCGACCGGGAGCGCCTCGTTGAAGAGCGCGCGACCGAGGGTCGTCTCCATGAGGAACGGCTTGCCCTGCACGAAGCCCTCGGGCTCGTCGCCCTCGCCGAAGTAGAGACCGTCGAGACGGATCTTCACCTTGGCGCCGAGGTCGAGCTCGAGGTCGCCGGGACGGTTCTGGTCGAACGCGAGGATGGCCTCGGCGATCGACGAGAACGCGCGGCCCTCGCCGGCTGCGCCGGGCTTCTCGGTCGTCAGGTGGTGCAGACCGATGATCATGTCCTGCGAGGGCAGGGTCACCGGACGGCCGTCCGACGGCTTCAGGATGTTGTTCGAGGCGAGCATGAGGATGCGCGCCTCGGCCTGGGCCTCGACCGAGAGCGGAAGGTGCACGGCCATCTGGTCGCCGTCGAAGTCCGCGTTGAAGGCGGCGCAGACGAGCGGGTGGAGCTGGATGGCCTTGCCCTCGACGAGCTGCGGCTCGAACGCCTGGATGCCGAGACGGTGCAGGGTGGGTGCACGGTTCAGCAGCACGGGGCGCTCGCGGATGATCTCCTCGAGGACGTCCCACACCTGCGGGCGCGAACGCTCGACCATGCGCTTGGCCGCCTTGATGTTCTGAGCGTGGCTCAGGTCGATCAGGCGCTTGATCACGAACGGCTTGAAGAGCTCGAGCGCCATCTGCTTGGGCAGACCGCACTGGTGCAGCTTCAGCTGCGGGCCGACGACGATGACCGAACGGCCCGAGTAGTCGACGCGCTTGCCGAGCAGGTTCTGGCGGAAGCGACCTTGCTTGCCCTTGAGCATGTCGCTCAGGGACTTGAGGGCGCGGTTGCCGGTACCGGTGACGGGGCGACCGCGGCGGCCGTTGTCGAACAGCGCGTCGACGGCCTCCTGCAGCATGCGCTTCTCGTTGTTGACGATGATCTCGGGGGCACCGAGGTCGAGCAGACGACGAAGACGGTTGTTGCGGTTGATCACACGACGGTAGAGGTCGTTGAGATCGCTGGTCGCGAAGCGGCCGCCGTCGAGCTGCACCATCGGGCGGAGCTCGGGCGGGATCACCGGGACGACGTCGAGCACCATCGCAGCGGGCGAGTTGCCCGTCGCGAGGAACGAGTTGACGACGCGGAGGCGCTTGATCGCGCGGATCTTCTTCTGGCCCTTGCCCTCGGCGATCTGCAGGTGCAGATCCTCCGCCTCGGCGGCCAGGTCGAACGCCTCGAGGCGCTTCTTGATGGCCTCGGCGCCCATGTAGGCGTCGAAGTACATGCCGAAGCGGTCCTGGAGCTCGTGGAAGTCCGCGTCCTCGGGCTTGAGGTCGCCGACCTTGAGGGTGCGGAAGGCCTCCCACACGCGCTCGAGGTGCGCGATCTGCTCGTCGCCCGACTTGCGGACCTGCGTCATCTCCTTGTCGGCGGCGGCCTCGGCGCGCTTGCGCTGGTCGCTCTTGGCGCCCTCGGCCTCGAGCGTCGCGAGCTCCTCCTCCTTGCGGGCCATGAGCGTCGCGATGCGGGCGTCGCGCTGGTCGCCGATGGTCTTGATCTCGAGCCGGAGCTCGTTCTCGAGGCCGGGCATGTCGGCGTGGCGGCCCTCGTCATCGACGTCGATCACCATGTAGGCGGCGAAGTAGATGACCTTCTCGAGGTCTTTGGGCGCCATGTCGAGCAGGTAGCCGAGGCGGCTGGGCACACCCTTGAAGTACCAGATGTGCGTGACCGGGGCGGCGAGCTCGATGTGGCCCATGCGCTCACGGCGGACGGAGGACTTGGTGACCTCCACGCCGCAGCGCTCGCACACGATGCCCTTGAAGCGCACGCGCTTGTACTTGCCGCAGGCGCACTCCCAGTCGCGGCTCGGGCCGAAGATCTGCTCACCGAACAGACCGTCCTTCTCGGGCTTGAGGGTGCGGTAGTTGATGGTCTCCGGCTTCTTCACTTCGCCGTAGGACCACTTGCGGATGTCCTCTGCGGTGGCCAGGCCGATCCGAAGCTCGTCAAAAGTAGTTGCGTCGAGCAATTTCTCTCCTTGGAAAGTCTCTGTAGTCGTCTACTGGCCTGGCTTAGATCTCGTCGATGTTCGACGACTCGAAGCGCGCGGAGATGTTGATGCCGAGCTCTTCCGCAGCGCGGAAGGCCTCGTCGTCGGTGTCGCGGAGGGAGACCGCGGTGCCGTCGGCCGAGAGGACCTCGACGTTCAGGCAGAGCGACTGCATCTCCTTCATGAGCACCTTGAACGACTCGGGGATGCCGGGCTCCTGGATGTTCTCGCCCTTGACGATCGCCTCGTACACCTTGACGCGGCCGAGGATGTCGTCGGACTTGATCGTGAGGAGCTCCTGCAGCGCGTAGGCCGCGCCGTAGGCCTGGAGCGCCCAGACCTCCATCTCACCGAATCGCTGGCCACCGAACTGCGCCTTACCACCGAGCGGCTGCTGGGTGATCATCGAGTACGGGCCCGTCGAACGCGCGTGGATCTTGTCGTCGACGAGGTGGTGCAGCTTCAGGATGTACATGTAGCCGACCGAGACCGGGTACGGGAAGGGCTCGCCGGAGCGACCGTCGAAGAGCTGCGTCTTGCCGCTCGAGTCGATGAGTCGCTCGCCGTCGCGGTTGGGGAGGGTGGAGTCGAGCAGACCCGCGATCTCCTCCTCGAACGCGCCGTCGAACACCGGGGTGGCGACCTTGGTGCCGGGATCGGCCTCGTGGGCGGCCTCGGGCAGGCGCTTGGCCCACGAAGGCTTGCCCTCGACCTTCCAGCCCTGCTTCGCGACCCAGCCGAGGTGGGTCTCGAGCACCTGGCCGAAGTTCATTCGACCGGGGATGCCGAGCGGGTTGAGCACGACGTCGACCGGCGTGCCGTCCGCGAGGAACGGCATGTCCTCGACCGGGAGGATCTTCGAGATGACGCCCTTGTTGCCGTGGCGGCCGGCGAGCTTGTCGCCCTCGGTGATCTTGCGCTTCTGGGCGATGTAGACGACCACGCGCTGGTTGACGCCCGAGCCGAGCTCGTCGTCGCCGTCCTGCGAGTCGAACACCTTGACGGCGATGATCGTGCCCTGCTCGCCGTGGGGAACCTTGAGCGAGGTGTCGCGCACTTCGCGGCTCTTCTCGTTGAAGATCGCGCGGAGGAGGCGCTCTTCCGCCGAGAGCTCGGTCTCGCCCTTCGGCGTGACCTTGCCGACGAGGATGTCGCCGGGGCGGACCTCGGCGCCGATGCGGATGATGCCGCGCTCGTCGAGGTCGGCCAGCAGGTCGGGGCTCACGTTCGGGAGATCACGGGTGATCTCCTCCTTGCCGAGCTTGGTGTCGCGGGCGTCGACCTCGTACTCCTCGATGTGGATCGAGGAGAGGACGTCGTCCTTCACCAGGTTCTGGCTGAGGATGATCGCGTCCTCGAAGTTGTGACCCTCCCACGGCATGAACGCGACGAGCAGGTTCTTGCCGAGCGCGAGCTCGCCGTTGTCGGTCGCGGGGCCGTCGGCGATGACCTCGCCGGCCTCGATGCGGTCGCCCGTGTTCACGATGACGCGGTTGTTGTACGAGGTGCCCTGGTTCGAGCGGTCGAACTTGCGCAGGAAGTAGGTCTGCGTGCCGCCCTCGTCGAGCTGGACCGTGACGGAGTCGGCCGAGACCTCGGCGACGACACCGGCCTTGTCGGCGGTGATGACGTCACCGGCGTCGATCGCGGCGTAGCCCTCCATACCGGTGCCGACGTAGGGCGAGTCGCTGCGGAGCAGCGGCACGGCCTGACGCTGCATGTTCGCACCCATGAGGGCGCGGTTCGCGTCGTCGTGCTCGAGGAAAGGGATGAGCGAGGTGCCGACCGACACCATCTGGCGCGGCGAGACGTCCATGTAGCCGATCTCGTCGGCGGGGATCAGGTCGACCTCGCCGCCCTTCTGACGGGCGAGCACGCGCTCCTCCGAGAAGTGGCCGTCGGCCTTGAGCGGCGCGTTGGCCTGGGCGACGATGTAGTCGTTCTCCTCCATCGCGGTCAGGTAGTCGATCTGGTCGGTGACCTTGCCGGCGACGACCTTGCGGTACGGCGTCTCGATGAAGCCGAAGGAGTTGATGCGCGCGAACGACGCGAGCGAGCCGATGAGGCCGATGTTCGGGCCTTCAGGCGTCTCGATCGGGCACATGCGGCCGTAGTGCGAGGGGTGGACGTCACGGACCTCGACGCCGGCGCGGTCTCGCGAGAGACCGCCGGGGCCGAGCGCCGAGAGGCGGCGCTTGTGGGTCAGACCCGCGAGCGGGTTGTTCTGGTCCATGAACTGCGACAGCTGCGAGGTGCCGAAGAACTCCTTGATCGCGGCGACGACGGGTCGCACGTTGATCAGGGTCTGCGGGGTGATCGCCTCGATGTCCTGCGTCGTCATGCGCTCGCGCACGACGCGCTCCATGCGGCTGAGGCCGGTGCGCACCTGGTTCTGGATGAGCTCGCCGACCGCGCGGATGCGACGGTTGCCGAAGTTGTCGATGTCGTCGACGTCGAGGCGGAGGTCGACCGCCTTGCCGCCACGGCGGCCGGGCAGCGTCTCGCGCTCGTCGTGGAGGGCGACGAGGTACTTGATCGTGGCGACGATGTCCTGGACCGTCAGCACCGAGTCGGTGAGCGGCGCCTCGAGACCGAGCTTCTGGTTGATCTTGTACCGGCCGACCTTCGCGAGGTCGTAGCGCTTCGGGTTGAAGTAGAAGTTGTCGAGGAGCGCACGCGCGGCCTCGGCGGCGACCTGCTCGCCCGGGCGCAGCTTGCGGTAGATGTCCTTGAGCGCCTCTTCCTTCGTGAGGATGTTGTCCTTCTCGAGGGTGAGGGCGATCGACTCGTAGCCGGCGAACTCCTCGAGGATCTCCTCGGAGGTGAGGCCGAGGGCCTTCAGGAAGACCGTGACCGACTGCTTGCGCTTGCGGTCGATGCGGACGCCGACCTGGTCGCGCTTGTCGATCTCGAACTCGAGCCAGGCACCGCGGCTCGGGATGACGCGGGCCGAGTAGATGTCCTTGTCGGAGGTCTTCTCGGGGGTGCGCTCGAAGTAGACGCCGGGCGAACGGACGAGCTGCGAGACGACGACGCGCTCGGTGCCGTTGATGACGAAGGTGCCCTTGGGGGTCATGAGCGGGAAGTCGCCCATGAAGACCGTCTGGGTCTTGATCTCACCCGTGAGGTGGTTCATGAACTCCGCGTTCACGTAGAGCGGTGCGGAGTAGGTCTTCGACTTCTCCTTGCACTCGTCGATCGTGTACTTCGGAGGCTCGAGCTCGGGGTTCGTGAACGAGAGCTGCATGGTCTCGCCGAGGTCCTCGATGGGAGAGATCTCCTCGAAGATCTCCTCGAGACCGGTGGTCTCGGGCAGGTCCTTGCGACCGGCCGTCTGTGCCTCGGCGACGCGTGCCTTCCACGCGTCGTTGCCGACGAGCCAGTCGAAGCTCTCGGTCTGGAGTGCGAGGAGGTCGGGTACCGTGAGGGTATCGGCGATCTTCGCGAACGAGAGGCGGCTTGCACCGCGTCCGTTCTTGGGGGTGGGCGTGGTCGCGTTGCGCGCAGCAGCCAAGTGAATAACCTCCATGGCCCCGTCGGGCCGGTTCACTGTCGGTAGCGGAGAGAGTTCAGTACCCCTCAGACATGGTGCGACGTCGAAGATCGCAGGATCTCGACACACACGAAGCCGACCGCAATATGAAGGCATGCAGGGTCTGGGAGCGCAAACGTCAACTATATGCGATCCGACGCGCCAAGTCCAGTCCGATTCTTGATTTGTTCGCAGATGTCCGGTATAACCGCGCGTCGGGCCCGTTTCGAGGATGCCACGAGGGGCCGAACTCCGTGAGATCGGCCCCTCGTGACGGGGTTCAGCGAGCGCTGCCGCGCCGACGGAATCGGGCTGCGGCGAGCGCCATGAGCCCGAGCAGCAGCGCGAGGGCGGATGCCTCGGCCGCGCCCCGCACCTCGGCGCCGGTCTCGGCGAGCGCAGACTCGGCGCCGGCCGCCGGCGCCGCGGCCGGGCCTGCCTCCTCTTGGCGGGCGGGCGCGACCGCCGGCTCCTCGGTGACGGGGGTGTCGTCGCCGCCGGGCTCGGTCGGCGTCCCGGGTTCGGTGGGCGTGCCCTCGCCCGGCTCGGCCGGGAGCACCTCGATCGTCACCGTCGGGTACGACCACTGGTCGTCGGCCGTCACGGTGTATCGGAAGGAGTCGCTTCCCGTGAACCCTGCTTCCGGCGTGTAGGTGAACGAGCCGTCCGCGTTCCAGTCGACACTGCCGTGGCCCGGTTCGGTGAGCAGGTAGGCAACGACCTTGGCGGAACCGTCGGGCGCGTGGTCGTTCTCGAGCAGACCGGGTGCGGCGACGTCGAGCGTGACGCCCTGCGTGGTGGTGTAGACGTCGTCGGCGCCGTACAGCGGCTCCTCGCCCTCCGCGTACACCACGAGCTGCACGGCCATCGAGACGACCTTGCTCCGTCCGTCGGTGATCGAGAACTCGAGCCAGTCGGAACCCGTGAATCCCACCGGCGCCGTGTAGCTGAACGAGCCGTCCGCCGCGAGCTTCGCATCGCCCTTGTAGGCTCCGCTGGAAGCCAGGACCTCGATCACGTCGCCATCGGCATCGGTGTCGTTCAGGAGGACTCCTTCCGAGGCGGGGACGGTGATCGACTCGCCCGACTGCACGAAGTAGCGATCCGCCACCGGCACGGGCGGGGTGTTGGCCTGGCCGTCCGACTGGACCACGTCGATCGTGATCTCGCCCTCGTCGGCGCCCATGAGGCCGTGCTCGTCGCGCACCCGGTACGTCAGGCGGTCGGTGCCGACGAATCCGACGGGCGGCGTGTACACCGACCATCCGTCGCTGAAGGTCTTCCAGCTGCCCTGGGGCGAGTCGCCGGCGCCGGCCCACTCGACGTCGTCGCCGTCGGCGTCGATGTCGTTCGCGACTTGGCTCGGTGCAGGGATGTAGAGCGATTCGCCCGCGGCGACGGTGTAGTGGTCGGGTACCGCGACCGGGCGGTGGTTCACCGAGCCGTCGCCGACCTGCAGCTCGACCACGACGGTCTTGCTCGCGTAGGCGTGCTGGTCGTTCGCGAAGTAGTGGAACGTGTCGGTGCCCGAGAAGCCCGCTGGCGGCGTGTACGTGAACGACCCGTCGGTCGACCACTGCAGCGCACCCTGGAGACCGGCCGTGTCGACGATCGCCTCGAGCGACTCGCCGGGCTGGCCGAGCTCGACGTCGGTGTCGTTCACCAGCAGGCCTTCGCCGGCTGAGACGGTGCGCGGCGTGTCCTTCACGACGCCGTAGACATCGGGCGCGGCGACGGGCGCTTCGGGGATCGCGTCGGGCCCCGAGGGTTCGACCCCCGTGTCGGTCGGGGAGAGCCAGAGGGTCGCGAAGCTGCAGCCGATCGCCGTGCAGACGCGGTACTGGAGGTCGTGGCTCGCCGGGGCTGCGTCCCCCGCGTCGGCGAGGAAGGCTCCGCCGTCGCCCAGCATCGTCACCCGGCCGTTGCCGATGTCGTCACCGTACGGGAGCTCGATCGAGGTGACGGCCTGCCCGTCGAGCTCGTCGTTCGCGAGGAGGCCCTGGAAGTCCGCGATGTAGAGCGGGCTGCCCGGTGTGAACAGATAGGTGTCGTCGGCGGCGACCGGCGGCAGCGCGACGTCGCTGCCGGTGGGCAGCACCTCGACGCTGACCGTGGCCCACTCGCTCTCGAGGTCTGCGTCGTCGTGGTCGTCGCGGATCTGGTACTGCCAGGTCACCGTGCCCGTGAAGCCGGCCGGCGGCGAGTACGCGAAGCCGGGGAACCCTCCCCAACCTTCACGGTCGCCCACCGACGGGACGGTGGAGTCGACCAGGTTGAACCAGTCGCCGTCGGGGTCGAAGTCGTTCTGCAACACGCTCGGGCTGGAAACCTGCAGCGTCGTGTCCTGCACCATCTGCCAGTTGTCGTCGACCGCGACCGGCGCACTGTTCGCACCGCCGAGCTCCTGCGGCCCGCCTTCGATCGACTTCGCCGTCGCCTCGACGGACGAAGGGCCGGGGGCGGATGCCTCGGCGACGTCCTCGTCGCGGACGTCGCCGGGCTCGCCCACGGCAGCGGCCGATGCGCTCTCCGCGTTCTCCGGCTCGGCGGGCGGCTCTGCCGGGTCCGCGGAGGAGGTCTCGGCACCTGACTCGGCTGCGGCTTCGGTCTCGGCTTCGGCTGCGGCTTCGGTCACGGCTTCGCTCTCCGCCTGCGCGTCGGCGTCGTCGCTCACCGCATTCTCGCCCGAGGCATCCACCTGCTCGGCGGAACCTGCCGGGATCGACGCCTCCTCTGCGGCCGCGCCGAGCGGTGCGGCGATCGCCGCTCCGCCGAGGGCGGCCGCGAGCGCGAGGCTCGCGAGGCGCGCGACGACCGGTCTGCGGCGGAACATCGGTTCTTCGGACTCTGTGCTGTTCACGTTTCTCTCACTTCTCTGATGATTCGGTCGGTGGTCGGGTCTTCGGGGGCGATCAGGCCCACTCGATCCGCAGGGTGTCGGGGCGGCCGGGCACGAGGCTGACGTCGAGGGTCGCGCCGGGCACCGCCCGGGCGAGGTGGAGCGGCGCGAGCTGCTCGGTGCGGGTGACGGGCATCGGCACGCCGCCCGGCATGAGCACGTGGAGTTCGAGGTCGACGACCGCGTTCATGCCGAACATCATCGGCAGCTGGCGCGCGTCGAGCACGCTCGCGGTCGTGCGGAGGCGCTGCGCCTCGAGGTGGGGCGCGGTGGCGGCGGGCGTCGTGGCGGCCATGATGCGGCTCGCCTCGGCCATCGAAGCCTGGGCCTGCGCCATGGAGGCGCCGACGTCCATGCGCTGCTGCGCTTCGTACCCCTGGCGGGTCAACGTCGCGAGGTCTTTGAGGAATCCCATGTCACACCGCCGAGTAGAGCTCGTTGAAGCGGCGTCCGACGCCGCGGTCGGCCTGGATGCGGGCGCTCCAGCCGGCTGCGGCGGTCTCCCACGACGGGCCGTCGACGCCGAACATCGCCGCGACGGTCGGCAGCATGGCCGCGTCGTAGCCGTACGCGGCGATGCCCTTGGAGATGCGGGCGTAGCGCTCGAGGTCGACGCCGGCGATCGGCTCGAGGGCGCCGGGGGCGGCCTCGGCGGTCATCGCGTGCACCGCCTGCGCGTTCATCTGCTGCTGGTACTGCGCGGACTGCGCCTGCAGGGCGTTCGCCTGGTCGATGAGGCCGGGGGCCGCCTTGACCATCTGGGCCATGTCGCCGAACTGCTTGAAGAGGTTCATCGTCGTTTCCTTCCGGTACGGCCCGGTGCTCACCGGGTGATGCCAGAAGGTTCCCGCGGCGGCCGGGGCTGCCGGATGGGCAGTCGCTGCTCAATCAGTGCGGGCGTCGTTACTCAGACGGTGCGGCGGATTGCTCAGCCGGGCCTGCGGACCGGGGGCGGACACCCCCCTGTGCGGGGTACTGCGCGCCGAGGCATCCGGGCCGTACAGTGAATCGTCCCGATCACCGAAAGGCACCGATGGCCTCGAACGATCCCGATGTGGCAGCCGGCCCCGAGCCCGACCTCGACGGCGCGTGGCCGCTCATCGGCCGCGACGGCCAGGTCGAGCGCGCCGCGGGCGCGCTGCAGGGCGGGCAGACGCGTTCGGTCTTCCTCTACGGCCCGTCCGGTGTCGGAAAGAGCCGCATCCAGTCGGCGGTCGGCGAACTGCTCGACGAGGCCGGCTGGCTCGTACTGACGGCGAGCGGCAACCCCGCACTCTCGGCCGTGCCGTTCGCGACGGTCGCCCCGGCGCTGGCCCGCGGCATCGACGACCCGGCGATGCCGAAGGTGGGCGATCCGCTCGCGCTCTTCGCGTCGACGAGCGCGACGATCGCCGAACTCGCCGGCGGCCGGCGCGCGCTCATCGCGGTCGACGACCTCTCGTCTGCAGACAGCGTGTCGGTGGGGCTCATCGCCCAGCTCGTCGCGGCGGGCTCGCTCTCGCTCATCGCGACGCTCCCCGAGGGCGAACCGGTGCCCGACGGGGTGCTGCCGATCGCTTCGTCGGCCGACTCGGTGCGCATCGACGTGCCGGCACTCGACCTCGACGAGGTCACCGAGCTCGTCGGGCTGGTGCTCGGCGCCCCGATCGCGCACCGCGACGCCGTCGAGCTGCACCGTGCATCGCATGGCAATCCGCTCTTTCTCCGCGAGCTCGTGATCGGCGCGGTCGAGACCGGCGCCCTCGTGCGCGCCGGCGAGCGCTGGCAGCTCGAGGGCGACCCGGTCGGCACGCCCGCACTCCGCGACCTCATCCGCGCGCGGTTGCGCGGCCTCGGCACGGAGGAGCGCGACGCGATCGAACGGCTCGCGCTCTGCCAGCCGCTCGGCATCGACGAGTTCGTGCGCCCCGGCGCGCCCGAAGCCCTCGCCGAGCTCGAACTGCGCGGCATGATCAGGGTCGACGAGTCGGGCCACGGCATCGCCATCACGCTCGCGCACCCGCAGTACGCGGGCGCCGTGCGCGAGTCACTGCCCCGCATCAAGGCGATCTCACTGCTCACCGAGCAGGCCGACGTCGTCGAGCGCGGCCCGATGACCGTCGTCGACGAATTGCGCATCGCGATGTGGCGACTCGACGCCGGCCGGCCCTCCGACCCCGAGCTGCTGATCCGCTCGGCCGACCTCGCGCGCCGCGCCCACGATCACCGCGCCGCCGAGCGTCTCGCGGCGGCCGCGATCGGCGCCGGCGCGAGGGATGCCTCGGCGCACATGCTGCACGCCGAGCTGTTGTGGTCGCTCGGCCGGGGCGCTGACGCGCTCCAAGCCCTCGCCGACGCAGAGGTCGCGGCGCACGCGATCGACCGCCCCGACTCGACGCTCGCGGCGATCGCCGCGAAACGTGCCGAGATCTACGGCGGCGATCCCCTCGGCAGTGAGCGCGGCATCCGGCTGCTGCAAGACCTCGAGGACCGGCTGCCGCAGCAACGACCGCTGCTGCGACTGAGCAGGGCCACGCTGCTGCGCCACCTCTCTCGGGTGGACGAGGCGCTCGAGGTCGTCGAGCAGGCCGAGCGGGGCATCGGCGACAGCCTTCCCGAGCGGGCACTCGTCGCCGTCGCCCGCTCGATGCCCCTGTCGCACATGCAGCGCTGCGAGGAGGCGATCGACGCCGCGAAGTTCGCCGTCGACTACGCCGCCACCGAGGGCGCGATCATCCCGAAGCGCCGCGCCCAGCTCGCCTACGCGTACGCGTTGTTCGAAGACGAACGCCATACCGACGCCCGGGAGGTGCTCGTGTCGTCGCTGCACAGCGCGATCGCCGACCGCGACGAGGTCACGGCTCGCATCGACGAGCTGATGATGGGGCGTGTGTTCTGGGCGATGGGGCGCCTCGACACGGCATCGCGCTGGTTCCGCGACGCCGCCAGCGGCGCCGAGCTGCGCGGGCCGGCCTCCGTGGGCAGTCCCGCCCTCGCCTTCCTCACCGTCATCGCCTGCGAGCAGGGCGACCTCGAGTCCGCCGCAGCGTTCCGGGCACGCATCGGCGTCGGCTACGCGACCGACGACGCGACGACCGCGATCGCCGACGCCTGGCTGGCACGCGTCGAGGGTCGCATCGACGACGCGGTGCGCATCCTGCTCGAACGCGTCGACGTGTTCGTCGCGCACGGGGCGAACTACCCCGCTGCGTCGTTCCTGCACCACATCGCCCGCTTCGGCGCCCCCGAACACACCGCGCGCGCCGCCACCCGGCTCGAGGCGCTGCGCTCGCTCGTGCCGTCGACCGGTGTGTCGCTGCGTGCACGCCACGCCCGGGCACAGGCCTCCGCCGACGCGTCGGAGCTGCGCTCGGTCGGTGCCGACTGGGAGCGCCTCGGTGCGCTGCTGTTCGCGGCGGAGGCGTTCGCCTCGGCCGGGCAGGCGGCGCGTGCCGAGGGGCGCGGGCGCGAGTCTTCCGCCGACCTGCAGCGTGCAGGTGCGCTGGCCGCAGCCTGCGAGGGCGCGCGCACGCCGCTGCTCGCGTTCACCGACGGCACCGAGCCGCTCACGCCGCGCGAACGCGAGATCGCGTCGCTCGCGGCCCAGGGGCTGAGTTCGAACGAGATCGCGCAGCGGCTGTTCCTCTCGCCGCGCACGGTGAACAACCACCTGCAGTCGACGTACACGAAGCTCGGCATCCGCGGCCGGCGCGAGCTGCAGCTGTAGTCCAGGCGGCGGCGCTGCCCGGCGGCGCGCTGCCAGGCGGCGCGCTGCCAGGCGGCGGCGCGCAGCTGGAGCGGCGACGCCTACGCCGTCACGATGTCGGCGCGCAGGTCCTCGAGCCGCTCGCCGACGGCGCCGACGGCCTCCTTCGCGACGCCGAGGTCGGCGAGCGCGGTCATGAGCGAGGCGACCACCCGGTCGAACGCGGCGTCGGTGATCGCCATGCCGTGGTGGGCCTCGCCGATCGACCGGCCGCTGAAGACCTGCGGGCCGCCGAACGCCGCGGCGAGGAACGCGCGCTGGTGCGCCTGCAGCCGGTCGACGTCGATGCCCTCGAACCACGGCGCGAGCTCGGGATCGGCGACGACGCGGTGGTACATGACCGCCACCGCCGTGCGCACCCCGTCGCTGCCGCCGAGCTCGTCATAGATCGCGTGCATCCGTTCTCCTCATCGGTCGTGAATCGATCATGGCGGATGCCGCCTGCGGACGCCTGAGCAATCGTTGCTCATTCCTCCCCCGATCTGTGCGACGATGCCTCCGTGCCGACGAGCCCCCGCCGCATCGAGTTCGAGACCGACGTGTTCTCGTCGACCGGGTTCACGCTGCTCGTCGACGACGTCGCCCAGTCGCACGTCGACGCAGCCGACGCGACCCGGCTCTTCTTCGAGTACGTGCGCCGCATCGGCCACGTGGTCGATGCGATGGGCCTGCCCGGCGAACCGCTTCGCGCCCTGCATCTCGGCGGCGGCGCGATGACGCTGCCCCGCTACATCGAAGCGACCCGTCCCGACTCGGCGCAGCTCGTGGTCGAGATCGACGGCGAGCTCGCCCGGATCGTGCGGCATCGCCTGCCGCTGCCGGCCGGCGCCGACATCGCCGTGCGGGTCGGCGACGCGGCATCCGTCGTCGGCGAACTCGCGGGCGGTGCGCCCTTCGATCTCGTGATCGTCGACCTGTACGACCGGCTCGAGGCGCCGGCCTTCGTCGAGACGGCGGCGTTCATGGGCGGATGCCTCGAGTTGCTCGCCGATCGCGGCCTGCTCGTCGTGAACGTGGCCGACGCAGCGGGTCTCGCGCGCCTGCGTGCGCAGGCCCGCGCGATCGCGCGGGCCGACCCGAGCGCCGAGCTGCTCGTCGCGGGCGACGCGAACGTCGTCTCGGGTGCCGAGGAGGGCAACACCGTGCTCGTGGCGGCGCCCCGCGGCATGTCGGGCGGCCTCGACGAACGGCTCGCGGCGCTCGGCCCGCACCCGGCCGCGGTGCTCGAGGGCGACCGGCTCGACTTCGCGCTCTGGGGAGCGTGCTGAGCTTCGTGCCCGGGCGCACGGGCGCACCGGCCGCTGCGGGTAGCGTGGTCGTGTGACCGCCGACCCCTCGCTCGAACGCCGCCTCGCCGTGAGCGGGCACCTCGCGCACCTCGAGGAGTCGCGCCAGACGCCGGGTTCGTGGACCCTCTACGTCGACGGCACCCCGCAGTCGCACGTCGAGCTCGAGAACCCCGAGTGGCTCGGCTTCGAGTACGTGCGCCGCATCGGGCACGCGGCCGACCTCGTGCGCGCCGAGGGCGAGGCGATCACGGCGGTGCACCTCGGCGGCGGCGCGCTCACCCTGCCGCGCTACGTCATCGCGACCCGGCCGGGCTCGCGCCAGCAGGTCGTCGAGCTCGAGTCCGAACTCGTCGACCTCGTGCGCGAGCACCTGCCGCTGCCCCGCGGGGCGCAGCTCCGCATCCGCCACGGCGACGCCCGCGAGGTCGTCGCGAAGCTGCCCGGCGGGCTCGACGGCGCCGTCGACCTCGCGATCGTCGACATCTTCTCCGGAGCCCGCACGCCCGCGCACGTCACGAGCGTCGAGTTCTACGGGCTCATCGCGCCGCGGCTCGCCCCCGGCGGCATCGTCGCCGTGAACGTCGCCGACGGCGCGGGGCTCGCCTTCGCCCGCTCGCAGGCGGCGACCCTCGCGCACGTCTTCGCGCACGTGGCGATCGCCGCCGACGCGAGCATGCTGAAGGGCCGCCGCTTCGGCAACGTGGTCATGTACGCCTCGAACGCGCCGCTGCCGTTCGACGAGATGCCCCGCCGACTCGCGAGCGACCCGGCGCCCGCGAAGCTCGTCGACGGCGACGAGCTGCGCCGATTCATCGCCGGTGCGCCGATCGTGACCGACGCCACGGCGGTGCCGTCCCCGCCGCCCGCGCGTTCGATCTTCCTCGCGAAGCCCGGGCGCTGACGCGACGGGCCGTACCGCACCGCACCCGCCACGAGATCGGCGATCACCACGAGATCGGAACGATTCCCCCGATCCGAGCCGCTCCCGCGGTGATCACCGATTCCGTGGCGCCTCAGCCGACCGTGCGCACCCGGCTCGGCGCGCTCTCGTTCCAGACCCGGTCGAGCGCCGTCACCGCGTAGGAGTACGAGCGGCTCGCCTCAGCCGAGCCGTCGGTGAATCGCTGCACCACGCCCGCACCCGCACGAACGGTCGCGATGAGCGACGTGGCATCCTCGACGTCGATCGCGCCGTCGCCCTCGACCCGGTAGACGGCGAAGGAGGTCGCCCGCCTCGTGGGCGGCGCCGCATCCTGCCACTGCAGCACGACGCCCGCGTCGCCGCGCACGGGCGGCGTGAGCACCGGGGCCCGCACCGCCGTCGCCGGCAGCCACTCCATGGCCGGCACGATCGCCGGGTGAGCGTAGTGGTCGGCGAGCACCCGCGACATCGAGCCCTGCGGATCGGCCGGCACGTGCTTCGCCGAGAAGTACACGTTGCCGTGCACGGGCGTTCCCGCCGCGTCGATCCCGCGGTCCATCGTGAGGTGGTTCGAGAGCTCGGCAGGGTCGGTGAAGGCGCCCGAGGTCACCTTGTAGAGCGCCTCGCCGATGTAGAGATGCGTGCCCGAGGTGGCGGCGACGTCGGCCCACCAGGGTGCGAGCTTCGCGTAGTCGGCGACGGCGAGGCCGATCTGCCAGTAGATCTGCGGGTTGATGTAGTCGAGCCAGCCCTCGAGCACCCACTTGCGGGTGTCGGCGAACTGCAGGTCGTACGACTGCGACCCGCCGGTCTCGGAGCCGAGCGGGTCGGTCGAGCGGTTTCGCCAGATGCCGAACGGGCTGATGCCGAACTTCACCCAGGGCTTCAGCGCCTTGATGCGCTCGGAGATCGAGCTCACGAAGGTGTCGACGTTGTGGCGCCGCCAGTCGGCGATGTCGCCGAAGCCGGCGCCGTGCGCGGCGAAGGTCGCCGCGTCGGGGATCGTCTGCCCGGCGACCGGGTAGGGGTAGAAGTAGTCGTCGAAGTGCACACCGTCGAGGTCGTAGTGCTCGACCGAGTGCAGGATGGCCCGCTGGATGTGCTCCTGCACCTCGGGCAGGCCGGGGTCGAAGTAGAGCTTGCCGCCGTACGCCCACACCCACTCGGGGTGCACGCGCGCCGGATGCTCGGGCACGAGCTTCGCCGGGTCGGCCTGCATCGAGACGCGGTACGGGTTGTACCAGGCGTGGAGTTCGAGGTTGCGGGCGTGCGCCTCTTCGACGATGAAGGCGAGGGGGTCGTAGCCCGGGTCCTGCCCCTGCACGCCCGTGAGGTACTGCGACCAGGGCTCGAGCGGGCTCGGCCAGAACGCGTCGGCCGTGGGCCGCACCTGCACGAAGACCGCGTTGAGGTTGAACTGCTCGGCGACGTCGAGCCAGTGCAGGAACTCGGCGCGCTGCTCGTCGGCCGTGAGGCCGGTGCGGCTCGGCCAGTCGATGTTGACGACCGAGGAGATCCACATGGCGCGCAGCTCGCGCTTGCGCGGGCCCGCGCTCGCGGCGCCGGCGCTCGCCGCGCCGACTGCAGCGCCCGCGGCGAACGCCGGGGTCGGCGCGAGGCTGCCCACGGTCACGGTGAGCGCCGAGGCCGCGACCCCCGCGACGGCCAGGGTGAGGAACCCGCGCCGGTGCAGGCCGTCACGGGCGATGGCGGGAGGCTCGGCGCCTCCGCGGTGGGTCGCGTGGTCGTCGCGCGTGTCGTCGAGGGGCATCTTCGGACCTCCGAGTCGTAGGGTTTTGGAAGATACTTCCATACCTGCTCGAAGTTGTGAAGAGTAATTTCCGGACGGTCAGGCGTGCCGGAACCGCAGCTCCTGCCCAGGCCGCGATTGCGCCACCGCGTCGAGCGACGAGTCGGCGACGATCGCGATCACGGGGTACCCGCCGGTCACCGGCCGGTCGGCGAGCAGGATCGTCGGCCGCCCGTCGCCCGCGACCTGCACCGAGCCGGGCACCGTCGCCTCGCTCGCGAGCTCTCCTGCCTCGCGCCGAGCGAGCGCCGGGCCGACGAGCCGGGCGCCGATGCGGTCGGCCTGCTCCGAGAGCCGCCAGGGTGCCTCGAAGAGCGTCGCCTGCGCCGCGTCGGTGAACCAGTCGGTGCGCGGCCCCGGACGCAGGGCCACCGTCACCGCGCCGTCGGGCGGCGCGAACGCGGCCTCCTGGTCGATGAGCGGCACGGATGCCCCGGGCTCGGCGCCGATCGCGAGCACCCTCCCCGGCCCGAGCGGCTCGGGGCCGAGGCCGGCGAGCGTGTCGCGAGAGCGCGAGCCGAGCACCGGCGGCTCGTCGACCCCTCCGCGCACGGCCAGCGAGTACCGGAGTCCGCGAACCGCAGGCCCGAGTTCGAGCACCCCGCCGTCGGGGGCGCGCACGGCCGTGTAGGGCGCCACGTCCCGCCCGTCGAGCGCGACCGCGCCCCAGGCGCCCGTGACCGCGAACCAGCAGGCACCGCCGGTGAACCGCGCACGGAACCCGCCGACGAGCACCTCGACGATCGCTGCGCCGTCGGGGTTGCCCACGAGCCGGTTCGCGAGCCGGGCGGCGCCGCGGTCGAGGGCGCCCGAGCCCGTCACCCCGAGGTGGGCGAATCCCGGCCGGCCGAGGTCCTCGACGAGCGCGAGCGGGCCTGGCGTCTCGACGACGAGGGCGCGGGTCATCCGCTCGCCCGTTCGACGACGAGGGCGCGGGGCATCCGCTCACCCGTCTCGACGACGAGGGCGCGGGGCATCCGCTCACCCGTCTCGACGACGAGGGCGCGGGTCATCCGCTCACCCGTCTCGACGACGAGGGCGCGGGTCATCCGCTCGCCCGTTCGAAACGCACCCGTCGGCCGGGCGCGAGCAGGGCGGGCTCGGGCCGTCCGGCATCCCAGAGCACCGCATCGGTGCGGCCGATGAGCCGCCAGCCACCGGGGCTCTGGCGCGGATAGACGCCCGCGAAGGCCCCGGCGAGCGCGACGGATCCCGCGGGCACGCGGGCCCGAGGTGCGCCGAGGCGCGGCACGTCGAACACCCAGTCGTCGCTCACGAGATAGCCGAAACCGGGGGCGAATCCGCCGAATGCGACCCGCCACGACGCGGCCAGATGACGCGCGACGAGCGCCTCGGGCGAGATGCCGAGCAGCGCCGCGGTCTCGTCGAGGTCGTCGCCGTCGTAGACCACGCGGATCACCGCCTCGCCGAGCGCGGAGGCCGTCGCGGCCGGCGCCTCCTCCACCCGGATGCGCCGCAGCCACGTCGCGAGCGACTCGAGGGGCAGCACCGCCGGATCGACGGCGACGAGCACCGTGCGAGCGGCCGGCACGAGTTCGACCACGCCGGGCCGACGCTCGGCGGCGAGCGCGTCGTGGAGCGCCAGCACCTCGTCGAGGCCGTCGCACTCGACGAGGAGCGCGGACTCGCCGCTCGGCAGGAGGCGCCTGGTCACGCGAAGGCCTCGATGCGAAGCCCCGAGCCCTCGAGCGCGACGCGCACGGCACGAGCGATCGCCACGGCACCCGGAGTGTCGCCGTGCACGCAGAGCGAGTCGGGGGCGAGCTCGAGCCGGCTGCCGTCGTCGGCGGTGATGCCGCCCGTCTCGACGAGCTCGAGCGCCCGGTCGGCGGCCGCGGCCGGGTCGTCGACGATCGCGCCCGGCTCGCCGCGCGGGCTGAGCGAGCCGTCGGCCGTGTAGCCGCGATCGACGAACGCCTCGCGGGCGAAGACGAGACCGGTGGCCACCGCGGCGGCCTCGATCTCGCTCGCGCGCGGGCCGAGCACCGCGAGCGTCGGGTCGGCGGCAGCGATCGCCTCGACGACGGCGTACGCCGCGGCCCGGTCGGCGACGAGGCGGTGGTAGAGCGCCCCGTGCGCCTTGACGTAGCGCACCCGCGTGCCCGCGAGACGGGCGAGCGCGTCGAGCGCCCCGAGCTGCGCCACGACCTCGGCGGCGATCTCGCCGGGGGCCACGTCGAGCGCCCGCCGGCCGAAGCCCACGAGATCGCGATAGCCGGGGTGCGCGCCGAGCGCGACCCCGTGCTGCACCGCACGCCGGGCGCTCTCGAGCATCGTGATCGGGTCGCCGGCGTGGAACCCGCAGGCGACGTTCGCACTCGACACGAGGCCGAACATCGTCTCGTCGTCGCCGACGCGCCAGGCGCCGAACGACTCGCCGAGGTCGCTGTTGAGGTCGATCGCGGGCCGCATGCTCCCATTCTGCCGCCGCGACGCGCAGACTGGGGGTGGGAGGCGGCATGAGACGCACGGGCGGCGACAGGGCGGATGCCTCGCGCCGGCCCCACGGGCCCGCCCACCGCCCGATCCGGGGCGGCGCACTCGTCGTCACCGTGTACTCAGCGTTCGTCGCCGCGGCGCTCCTCGGCTGCACGACGGCGCCGCCGGTGCCCACCCCCACCCGTACGGCGACGCCCGCGCCGTCGGCGAGCGCGACGCCGACCGCGACGCCCGCACCCGAGGTGCTGCAGCCGACGGGCGCGGTGTCGGTCGTCGCCGAAGGACTCGACGCGCCGTGGTCGATCCTCGTGCTGCCGGGCGGCGGCACCCTCGTCTCGCAGCGCGATCGGGGCGACATCGTCGAGGTGCTGCCGAGCGGCGGCCTCCGCGTCGTGACCGCCGTGCCGGGGGTCGTCGCCGGCGGCGAGGGCGGGCTGCTCGGACTCGCGCTGCTGCCCGGCGACGCCGACCGCACGCCGTACGTGTACGCGTACTTCACCGCCGCGAACGACAACCGGATCGTGCGGATGCCGCTCGGCGGCGCGCGGGGAACGCTCTCGCTGGGGGCGCCCGAGGAGGTGCTCACCGGCATCCCCAAGGCCGGCAACCACAACGGCGGGCGGCTCGCGTTCGGACCCGACGGCATGCTCTACGCGACCGCGGGCGACGCCGGGAACCGCGACGCCGCGCAGGATCCCGACTCGCTCTCGGGCAAGATCCTGCGGATGACCCCCGAGGGCGACCCCGCCCCCGGCAATCCGTTCGGCAACCGCACCTGGTCGCTCGGGCATCGCAATCCCCAGGGCCTCGCGTGGGATGCCTCGGGCGGCATGTGGGCCGCGGAGTTCGGCCAGGACACGTGGGACGAGCTCAACCGCATCGGCCGCGGGGCGAACTACGGCTGGCCCGTCGTCGAGGGCGCGGCGGGCGACCCGCGCTTCACCGACCCCGTGCAGCAGTGGTCGACCGGCGAGGCGAGCCCCAGCGGACTCGCGGTGGTCGGCGACACGCTCTTCCTCGCCGCGCTCCGCGGCGAGCGGGTCTGGGCGGTCGCACCGGCGGCCGGCTCCGGCGCCGACGGGGCGACCGCACTCGTCGCGACGCCGTGGTTCGCGGGCGAGTTCGGACGGATCCGCGATGTCGCCGCGGCGCCCGACGGCGGGCTCTGGTTCATCGGCAACAACACCGACGGGCGGGGTTCGCCGCGCGACGGCGACGACCGGCTGTTCGCCGTCGGGCTGGCTCCCTCGGGCTGATCGCGCCGCCGCGCCATCGGAGATCTGCAGAGGATCGGACCGTTCCCCCCTGCACCGCCCGACATCGTGGCGAACGCCGATGCGGGGAGGCTCTGCCCCGTTCGGGGGTGCCGCGGCCCTCCCCGGCGGGGGCGGCCGGGGTTATTCTCATCCCATGGCGGATCTCGATCGAGTGCGGCGCTGGGCCGAGGCGCTCATCGTGCTGCATCTCGACCCCGCGGTGTGGACCTTCGAGTTCGACAACGCCAAGAAGCGCGCCGGCCTCTGCAACTACACGGCCAAGCGCATCTCGGTGTCCCGGTACCTCGCCGCCCGCTACGACGACGACGAGATCCACCAGATCCTGCTGCACGAGGTCGCGCACGCGATCGCGGGCCCCCGTGCGGCGCACGGGCCGAAATGGGCCGCCGTCGGCGCCGAGCTCGGCTATGTCGGACGGCGCACGCACGACGGCGAGGTCGCTCACGAACTCGCACCCTGGGTCGGCTCGTGCCCGGCCGGCCACGAGCACTTCCGGTACCGGCAGCCGACCAGGCCCCTCAGTTGCGGGCTCTGCCGGCGGGGCTTCGATCGGGCGAATCTCATCGTCTGGCGCCACCGCGAGATCACGCCGGCGGTGCGCCGCAGGGCTGCGAGCGCGGCCGTCGGCTGACCTGCCGATACCACTACGCTGGACGGATGCCCGTCTCCACCGTCTCGATCCCCATCGGGCAGTGGCTCATTCCCGCCGAGGGCGTCCGCTGGTGGTTCGACTCAGGTTCGTTCGCGCTCGATTTCGCGACGACCGGGTCGATCGGGGGCACCGCGGCCGGAGCCGGCGTCGAACGTCTCCACTCCCCCGACGACCTCACCGCCTGGCTGCGCGAACGGTTCCCGGTCCCCGTCGGCGCCGCGCGTTCCCGCGACCTGTTCGACGCCGTCGCGCTCCGCGACGCGATCGCGCGCATGGCCTTCGCCGCCAGTCGGCGCGAGGCGCCGCGATCGGGCGACATCGACCTCGTGAACCTCTATGCGGCGACGCCCGACGTGCCGCCGTCGCTCACCGGCGGCTCGCGCCAGGCGGGCCGCTCGGTGCACACCGTGCCGCAGGCGCTGTCGACGATCGCGCGCGACGCGGTCGACCTGTTCGGACCGGCGAACCTCGAGCGCATCCGCGAATGCTCGGGCGACGACTGCGACATCGTGTACCTCGACACCTCGCGCGCCGCGACCCGCCGCTGGTGCTCGATGCAGCGCTGCGGCAACCGCGCCAAGGTGCGGGCGCACCGAGCCCGCAAGAGCCGGCGCTCGCCCGCCTCGGCCGACCCCGCCGAACCGCTCTTCGACGAGCCCCTCCTCGCAGAGCCGGCACCCGCACCCGCAGAACCCGAACGCGCGGCCTGACGGTCTCGCGTCCGGGTCGAGCGCGCCCGGGTCGAGCGGGTCCGCAGCCCCGGCGTCGCGGGCGACGGCCCAACCGCGCCACCCGGCCCGCGACGAGCGTGGGCGGCGCGCCTCAGCCGCGCGAGTCCGCGCCGCGGCGGGCCGGCAGCGCCAGCAGCACCCCGGCGCCGAGCAGCACCGCGGCGACACCGGCCGCGTACCATGCCGTCTCGCCCGGGATCTCGAGGTAGGTCGTGATGCCGAGGATCCTCGCGAGTCCCCACGGAAGCAGGCCCATCTCGTCGTTCCAGAGCGTCAGCGCCCGCTCGAGGCCGATCGCACCGACGACGAGCGACGGCACGAGCAGCCCCGCGCCGACTGCGGCGAGCACGAAGCCGGCGGCCCGCCGCGCCCCGACCTGCGTCGCGAGCGCCCATCCGGCGGCGACGAACACCCAGACGAAGAGCGTGAAGGCGAGCGCGACGTAGGCGGTGCGCAGCACCGGGTCGGTCCAGAATGCGAACCAGTACCCGCCAGGCCCGGTGAACGACAGGGCGACGAGCGTCACGATGCAGCGGAGCACGACGACCCCGCCGACCGCGGCGATCACCGGCCAGGGCGAACGCCGCCCCACGCACCACCGCAGGACGAGCGCGAACACCGTCCACGCGCCGAGCACGGCCGCGAGGTGAGTCCACGACAGGAACGAGGTCTGCACGGCACGGGTGCCGACGAGCAGCGCCACCGGGACGAGCATGAGCAGCCAGCGGTCGAGGTCGTACAGGCCGAGCGTCGTCTCGCGGGCCCGCCACGGCCGCATCGACGCGACCCAGGTCGCGCACGCCGCCGCGGCACCGGGCTTCGCGACGAGTCGCGTGCGCGCGGAGAGCACGCCGATCACCACCCAGGCGAGCGCGAGCACGAGCAGTACTCGTGCCGCCCAGGCCATGGCGGGGTCGCGCTCGGCGCGATCGACGCCGAGCTGCGCGGCCGTGAGGTTGAACGCGGGATGGTCGAGGTCGCCCTCGTACCGGGCGAGGTGCCCGGCCGCCAGCTCGTCGAAGCGGGCGCGGTCGGCCTCCCACTCCTCGCGGGCCGCAGGCGAGCGCGTGTCGTGCCACTGCCCCTGGTGCAGGATCATCGCGCGATACGCCTCGAGGAGTCGCAGGGTGTCGAGCTCGTAGTCGAGCGTCGAGATGAACGATTCCCGCATCTCCGGAGAGCGCCAGCTCGAGGCATCCGTCGCCGAGACGATCTCGCGCATCTGCTCGACCGCGCCCACCGCCTCGGCGCCGCTCGCGATCGCGGCGTCGACGCCGCCGCCGCCCGAGTCGCGCACGATCGAGTACATGACGTCGAGCACCGCCGAGTCGCCGGTGAGGATGTCCCACTCGAAGATCCACATCATGGGCGGCGGCTCGAGGCCGATGGCGAACACCCGCTGTTGCGCGAACTGCTCGACGTACATGCCCTGCTCGATGGCCTCGCGCGAGCGGGTCATCGCCTGGGCGATCGCCTCGACCGTGTCTGGGTCGTCGGAGAACCACTCGCGCGCCCAGGCCGCGGTGATCGCGGCGACGTCGGCGTCGGGATCGCGCGCGAGCTCGACCGCGAGCTGGGTGTTGAGCTCGTACAACTGCCAGAACCCCGATTTGAGGGTGAGCGACATCGGGCCCGCCCGCCACGGGCCGCCGTCCTGCGTCCACACCCAGACGCCCTCGATGCGGTCGTTCGCCGCCAGCAGCTGCTGCAGCGCCCACTGGTACTGCGGACCGAGGTCGTTGGGAAAGGCACCGAAGTTCTCGAACTCGCGCCGGCTCTGAAACTCGACGATGCGACGCTGGGACCCCTGCTCGAGCGTGTGGTTGAGCGGGAGCCAGCTGTAGAAGTCGCCGAGCGTGTACTTCGTCGACACGATGAGCGCGGGCGAGTCGATGCCGCCGAGCACCGCCTCGTACGACGCGTCGTTCGTGTGCATGTCGCCGACGGCGCCGACCCCGACGCTCCACGTGCGGAAGACGACCTCGCGGCCGGACGCCTCGGCCTGCCCGGTGAACGCCCCGAGCATCGCCCGGACGGCGTCGACCGTCGTCACCTTCAGCGCCGAGTAATAGTCCCAGCCGCCGACGTCGTAGATCGCCCCGGCCTCGCCGATGCGGATGAGCACGCCGTCGAGCGCGGGCACCGCCTCGTAGAGCTCGCCGAGACCAGCGGTGTAGACCTGCCAGAACTCGGGGTCCTCGGTGTCGAGGGAGCCGAAGCGGTCGGTGAGAGCCCGCTCGAGCGGTCCGGTGAGGGCGAGCATGTCGGTGCGCAGGAACACCTGCACGCCGAGCTCGTCGGCACGCTCCCAGAACGGGGCGAACGCCGCGCGCAGCGCGAGTGCACGATCGCGGTGCTCGTCGCCGTCGGCGTAGACCGGGCCCCCCGGCGCGTCGTCGAAGGTCACGAACTCGACGAACCCCGGGAACGCGACGGCGTTGGAGCCGTTCGCGAGCGAGTGCCGCAGGAACACCTCGAAGTCGTCGTAGGCCGCGCCGAGCGCGGTCTCGTCGATGTACGGCGCCTCGGGCTGCACGACGGCGGCGAAGGCCTTCGACGCGTGCGAGTAGTCGTCGCCCGACTCCCACTCGGCCGGGTCGGGCTCGACGCCCACCGCGCCGAGGTCGGTCATGCGCAGCGGAAGCCGGGAACGCTCGTGCACGCCGAGGAGGTCGGTGATCGGCGCGGCGGCGCGCACCTGCGCCGCGAGGTCGTAGATCGCGCGCACCGCGCCGACCTCGGTGAACGCGAAGATGTGCAGCGCCGAGGCCTCCCCGCGCAGTTCGTACCCGTCGTCCCCGGGCCCCGAATCGGCCTCCTGGCCCGGAATCAGCTCGACCGTGACCCGGGCCTCGCCGTCGCGCGCCGGCGCGTCGGCGACGGCGTCGAGCAGTTCATCGACCGCGACGCCGAACCGCGCCGTCTCGGGCACGTCGAAGGTGAACTCGGGCGGCGTCGCCGGCGGTGCGACCTCGGGCACGACCGCTGCGGCCGGCTGCATCTGCTCGCTCGGCTCGGTGCGGATGCCGAGCGCGTCGCCCACTGCGAAGGCGACGCCGAGACCGAGGGCGACGAGCACGAGGGCGGTGACGACGGCGAAGAACCCTCGCCTGGTCGCCGTCGTCATGAGCAGATCCTATTCGGCGACGAAGACCCCGTCGCGCAGCACGGGCACGACGTCGGTGACGTCGCGCGCGGCGGCGGCGCGCACGTCGCCCGCGAAGCCGAGCTCGCGGAGTTCGACGCCGCTGCCCGAGGCGCTGATGAGGTGCCCGGTCGCCCGTGAGAGGGCCTCGAACGCCGCGCAGGCGACGGCCGCCTCCGGCGAGGTGTGGTCGATGCCGCGCGCGACGAGCGCGTCGACGACGGCTCCGGCGACCAGCAGGTCCTCGATGCCGAATCGCAGGCCGCCGCCGGGCCCGTCCGCCTCGCGCCCCAGTTCTCCCGCGGCGACGATCGCGATCATCAGCCGTTCGCCGCGCTCGCCCTGAAGGGCGAGCAGATGCTCGGCGACCGCGCTCCGGTTGCGCATCGCCGCGGCGATCACGACGACCCCGCGGTCGCCGAGGGCGTGCGCGAGCGCGCCGCCGTTCGGCGAGGGGACGACGACCGGCGATGCCCCGACCCCCGTCCAGCTCTCGGGCGACAGCGTCGGGCCCCCGGGCTCGTTGCGGCGGCCGGCGACGAGCCCGCCGCGCTCTGCGGCGAAGACCTCGGCACTCGCACGCGCATCGGGCCCGGCGGGCCACGGCGCGACGGCGACCCCGTGCTCGGCCGCGACGACCGCGGTGGTCGTGAACGAGAGCGCGTCGACGACGACGACCGCGTGCGCTCCGGGCAGGATGCGCTCCGCGCCGTCGAGCCCCCAGTCGAACCGGACCTGGTACTTGCCCTGGCCGAAGGGCGACGTCGAATCGGTCATCGCGACAGGCTACCGGCCGAGCGCATCGTAGAGCGCGAGTGCCTCGGCGTCGCTCGCCCGGGCGCTCGCCCGCCGCGCTGCGTCGAGCGCGAGCACGGGATCCGACTCCTGCCGCGCGATCAGGAGCTGCCGCTCCGCCTCGGCGAGCCGCGTGCGCGCGGTGGCCCCCACGCCGCTGCGGCCGCGGGCGATCGCCGCCTCGGCGACGCGCAGCTGGCTCTCGGCGATCGAGATCGCTCCGCCGAGCGCGCCCCGGGCGCCGTCGATCCGGCTCTGCGCGGTTCGCGCGGTCGCCCGGGCGACCTCGAGCCGGTCTCGGGCGGCGCGCAGCCGGTCTCGATCGAGCACCGGGTCGCCGCGGTGCGCGGTGCGTGCGGCGAGCACCTCGGACGCCTCGCCCACCGCTGCGGCGAGCGCCGCCGCCGAGTCGGCGACGGCATGACGGTCGCGTTCTGAGCGCGCGGCTGCGAGCTCCTCGCCGAGCCGCGCCGCGTCCTCGTCGGCAGCGGTGCGTGCGGCCTCGAGCTCGCCCTCGATCGACTCGACCTCGTCGAGATCGCGCCCGGCCCGCTCGAGCCCGTCGGCCGCCTCGGCCAGCAGCGGAGCGGTGGGCTGCGCTCGCGCGACGAGCGCCTCGCCCTCGGCGAGCGCCGCATCGACGCGGGCGAGGCTCGCCGCGGCACGCGAACGGGCGGCCTGCGCCCCGGCGAGCGCGGCGGCCGCGAAGCGCGAGGCGAGGTCGGCGAGGAGCGGCTCTGCTGCGTCCAGGCGTCGTGCGAGCCCGGCCACGTCGTCGCGCAGCGCCGGCAGCTCGACGCCCGCGCCGCGCTCCTGCCGCCGTCGACGGCCGAGCTCGACGGTGACGTCGTCGATCGCGACGAGGGCGGAGCGGCAGAGGTCGTCGATGCGTGCGCTCCAGGTCCGGCGCTCCGCGGCGGTGTCGGATTCGGCGTCGTCGAGTCGCTGCTGGAGCAGGAACGCCTCGCGCAGCCACGCCCTGGCGCGTTCGACGGCTGCGCGGGTGTCGCGCGCCGCTGCCGCGCCGAACTGCGCCTCGGCGAAGGCGATCTCGCGCTCGGCGTCGCGCACCGCCTCGTCGGCCTGCACGATGAGCTGCTTCGCACGCACCTCGGCGTCGCGCCCGGCCGCGAGCTCGGCGCGCTCGCGTCGGTCGCCGAGCCGGCGCAGGCCCACCACGGCGCCGGCGAGGGCGAGCGCGGCCGCCCCGAAGACGACGAGCGCGGGCAACCACGAGAGGGCATCGGGCATGGCGCGAGTCTAGGCGGTGGCCCCGCGCGTGAGCCGGGAATCGCCCCGGATCCCTTGGCAGTGACGAGTGCTCCGGCCTACTCTCGGCACATGCGGGTGCTCCTGAGACTCACGCTCGACTGCACGCCGGATGCCGCGTGGCGTGCCATCCGGAGCCCCGCCGTGCTGCGCGAGGTGGTCGCGCCCTGGCTCGACTTCGAGTCCCTCGAACCGGGCGGGCTCCCGCCGGTCTGGCCGGAGGGCCGGCACCGGGTACGCGCCCTCGCCTTCCGGCGCTACCCCGCCGGCGACGAGTTCGTCGACATCGACTACCCGGGCGGGCTGCCCGAGGGAGTGCGGATGCTCCGCGACGGCGGCGGTGCGATCACCGGGCCGCTCGCGGTGTTCCGCCGATGGGATCACCGGATGGCGGTCTCCGCCCTCCCCGACGGACGGACGCTCTACCGCGACCGGCTGCTCGCGAGCGCGGGCCCCTGGGAGCCGGCCGCCTGGTACCCGACCTGGCTGTTCTGGCAGTGGCGAGGAAGACGGCTCCGCGAACTCGCGCCCGGTTGGTCGTACGATCCGCCGGGCACCGCCGATGCCGCCGCGGCGGGGGCGGCGTGACCGCCACCATCGGGGCGCTCCAGCTCGCCGACTGGCGCCGACGCGTGTTCGGCCTCTATGCCGGCGTGCGCCAGCTCAGCGTGCACGACCCCGCGGCCGGCCACGCGCTCTGGATCTCGGGCCGCGACGAGCTGTTCGCGGGGCATCCGCAATCGCCGTTGCTGCCCGACGACCGCGCCCGATTCACCGGCCTCACCGTCGCCCGCTACGACCCCGACTGGCGATTCGAGCTCGAGGTGCGCCGCGCCGAGGAGCCGCAGCGGATGACCGTCGACAGCGCGACCGACGGCGTCATCCCGTTCGCGCTCGTCGGCACCGTGCGGCTGCCCTACCTCGGCACGCTCGACGTCTGGCGTCTCACCGGGTACGGCGGCGGCCTGTTCCTGCCCGTGAAGGACGCGCTCGCGGGCGCACCGGGCGGCACCTACGGCGGCGGCCGCTACCTGCTCGACACGGTCAAGGGCGCCGACCTCGGACCGGGTGCCGACACCGACACCCTCGTCGTCGACTTCAACTTCGCCTACAACCCCTCGTGCGCCTACGACCCGTCGTGGTCGTGCCCGCTCGCGCAGGAGGGCAGCACGCTTCGCGTCGAAGTTCCGGTCGGCGAGCGGATGCCCCGCTGACGGCGTCTGCACAGGGGCATCCGCTATGCTGGCGGACGGCGAGCGCGACGATCGCGCCGCCTGCGTCGTAGAAACGCTTCCGGGCGGGCTCCTCACCGAGCCGCCCGATGACTCTCATACGGCGAACGGATGCGCCGACCGGCGCCTTCGCCACACTCCCACCGCCGGGTCCGATGCCGATCGCATCGGCGCGCGGTGAACCATGCCCTGAAAGGCACCAGTGACCGACATCACCTTCGCAACGCTCGGCGTGCCCGCCCCCCTCGTGGCGGTCCTGACGGCCGACGGCAAGACCGTCCCCACCCCCATCCAGGCCGACTCCCTGCCCGACACCCTCGCCGGACGCGACGTGCTCGGCCGCGGCAAGACCGGCTCGGGCAAGACCATCGCCTTCGCGCTGCCCATGGTCGCGCGCCTCGGCACCACCCTCGCTGGCGGCCAGCGCCGCGCCGGCCGGCCGCTCGGCCTCGTGCTCGCCCCGACCCGCGAGCTCGTCACCCAGATCGCCCGCACCATCGAGCCGCTCGCCGAGGCGTACGGCCTCAAGGTCACCACGATCTTCGGCGGCATCAACCAGAAGCGCCAGGTCGAGGCGCTGCGAGCCGGCGTCGACATCGTCGTCGCGGCGCCCGGCCGCCTCGAGGACCTCATGAAGCAGGGCTTCGTGCACCTCGACGCCGTCGAGATCACCGTGCTCGACGAAGCCGACCACATGGCCGACCTCGGATTCCTCCCCGTGGTCACCCGCATCCTCGACAAGACCCCGCGCGGCGGGCAGCGCCTGCTGTTCTCGGCGACCCTCGACAACGGGGTCGACAAGCTCGTGAAGCGCTACCTCGAGAACGAGGTGCTGCACTCGGTCGACGAGGCCAACTCGCCCGTCGCCGCGATGACCCACCACGTCTTCCTCACCGAGGACGCCGACACGAAGTTCGAGCTCGTGAAGACGCTCGCGAGCGGCATGGGCCGCCGCATCCTCTTCATGCGCACGAAGCACCACGCGAAGAAGCTCGCGAAGAAGCTCACCGAGCAGGGCATCCCCGCCGTCGACCTGCACGGCAACCTCTCGCAGCCGCAGCGCGACCGCAACCTCGCGGCGTTCGCCGACGGCTCGGCCAAGGTCATGGTCGCGACGGATGTCGCAGCCCGCGGCGTCCACGTCGACGACATCGAGCTCGTGGTGCACGTGGACCCGCCCATGGAGCACAAGGCGTACCTGCACCGCTCGGGCCGCACGGCCCGCGCCGGCAGCGAGGGCGACGTCGTGACGATCGCGATGCCCGGCCAGCTCCAGGACCTCAAGCAGCTGCTCCGCAAGGCGGCCATCACCGTGACCCCGTCGCCCGCCGTGCCCACCACCCCCGAGGTCGTGAAGCTCGTCGGCGACGTCGCACCGTACGTGAAGCCCGCTCCCCGCGCGGCTGCGCCGCAGCAGGGCGGCGGCCGCTCGCAGGGCGCGAACGCCCAGCGCAAGCGCGCGGCCCGCGAGGGTCAGGGCAGCGAACGCCAGGGCCAGTCGCAGGGCAAGCGCGCGGCCCGCGAGGGTCAGGGCAGCGAACGCCAGGGCCAGTCGCAGGGCGGCCGCGGGCGCGGCCGCTCCGGCCAGTCGGATGTCTCGGCGGGCGCCCCGCGCCGCGACCGCTCGGGCCGACCCGCCGAGACCAAGTCGAACGCGCCCAAGCAGGGCTCGGGGCAGAGCCGGGGCAGCCAGACCACCGGCGCCCAGCGCAGCAGCAGCTCGCGCGGCGGCGCCAAGCAGCCGATCCGGGTGGGCAGCCTCGTCTCGCCGTCGCGCAACACGCGCAGCAATCGGCGCGCGCAGGGCTGAGCCCTTCCGAGCATGCAACGGGGCCCGTGGAGTTCGACTCCACGGGCCCCGTTGCTGCGGTTCGGCGTTCCCCCGATCGCCGTACCGCGTTCCCGTCCCCCGACGGGATCGGGCCGCGTCCCCTCGGCCCGGGTCGGTCGCGATGCGCCGCGTCAGCCGCTCAGCATGACCGCGCGGCCGATCTCTCCGCCGACGACCGTCGCCAATGCGACCATCGCCGCGGCGGCGAACGCCAGCAGCGCGGTGGCCGTCGCCTTCGTGCGTCGCATCGCCACTCCCCTTCCCTCATCACAGGTATGTCCGGGTGCGCGGAAAAGGTTCCCGATTCGCGGAACTTTCTTCTGGCATCCGGACATATCTGTTCGACCCGTCTTCCGAGACGGCGCACATCCGACCCGAGGGAGCCTTCCATGCCGATCCGCCGTGCCGTCATGACCGCCGCCGCCGCACTCGCCCTGAGCACCGGAGCGCTCGCTCCGGCGATACCCGCGAGCGCCGAGACCCCGGCCGAGGTCCGGGCCACGGGCTCCGCCTCGATCGAGCGGTCGGTTCTCGCCCCGGCCGCGGCCGAGGAGCACTGCGCGCTCGACATCGGCGTCGCGGCCTCGGCCGAGGAGCTCGGCCTCGAGGCGCCCGAGCCCATCTGCTTCTCGTCCATCGAGGAGGTCGAGCGATACCTCGAGCGCCGCTCGGTCGCCGCGGCCGACTCGCGGTTGGCCGCGACGGCCTCGATCGCGGTCGGGCGCATCTACAAGGACGCCGACAAGGGCGGCTCGAGCCTGACGTTCTGGGGGTCGAGCGGCTGCGCGGGCGCAAGCTTCGGCTTCCCGTCGCTCTCCTCGAGCTGGAGCACCTCGGTGAGCTCGCTCACGGGCCTCAGCGGGTGCTGGGCGACCGCCTACGCCGCCACGAGCTACAGCGGTGCACGCGTGAACTGCATGCCGTACTGCAGCAGCCTCGGCGGCCTCAACGACCGGGTCAGGTCGCTCGTCTTCCGGCCGACCGGCTCGGTCGGGTAACGCCGGCGGGCGTCGGCCCGGCCGCGCTCAGTCCGTCGCTGGCGCCATGCCCAGCGCGGCGCAGATCGACTCGTTGGGCGACGGCACCACCGCGGCCGCGCCGTCGGCCATGACGCAGAGCTGCAGCTCGTCGGGCACCCGGCCCGGCGGGTTGGTCATGGCGAGGGGGTCGAAGTCGGGCTCGAAGAGGCCCTGCTCCCACATCAGCGTGCACAGCTCGATCGGATCGGTCGGCAGGCCACTGCCCTCGGCGACCGCCGCACCCGAACCCGGGTAGGTGCCGTCGGGATTGCGACTCGGTTCGCTCAGGCACTGCACGAACCCGTTCTCGGTCACGGGACCGGGGGCGAGCAGCATCGTGCCAGCGGTCGCCGCAACGCCGACCGCGAGCACGCCGAGGCCGCCCCAGCCGATGACGCGGTTGCGACGTCGTCGCACGCGCACGGCCGGCTCGGTGCGTGCATGCTCGACGAGCATCGCCCGGATCGCGTCGGCGCGCTCGGGGCGCATCTCGGGGCCGGTCATCCGATCACCTCCAGGCCGTCGGGGGCGCGCCCGCTTCGCTCCGGCGCCTCGCTCGTCTGCCGTTCTCCGGGCCACGCCGAGTCGCCGAGTTCGGCCTGCAGCTTGCGGCGGGCGCGGGACAGCCGCGACTTGACCGAGCCGAGCGGCACGTCGAGCGCGGCCGCCGCGTCGGCGAGCGGCAGCTCTTCGATGAAGCACAGCTCGACCACGCGGCGCTCGGCCGGGTTCAGCCGTTGCAGCGCCTCCTGCAGGCGGCCCGTGAGGAGACCTCCGTCGAGGCGCTCCTCGATCTCGTGCCCGGGATCGACGGCGTGCGGGGCGGCGGGGATGGCCGCGAGGAGCCGCTTGTGCCGCCGCGCGGCGCGCTGGGTGTTGAGGGTCACGTTGGTGGTCACGATGAGCAGCCACGGCAGCAGCGAGCCGTCGACGAAGCGCACGTCTTTGCGACGTCGCCAGGCCTCGAGGAACACCACAGCCACGATGTCCTCCGCGTCGGGGACGTGGCGCACCTGCGCGTAGGCGCGACGGAAGATGCGCGCGCGGTAGCGGTCGAAGACCACGCCGAACGACGCCTCTGTGCCCGAGGTCGCCTCGAGCCAGAGCGCTGCATCGGTCCGCCCGTCTTCGCCCATGGTCGGCCCAGCCTAACCGGGCGACCCGCCGATCGCGGATTCGTGAGAGTGGCCATGCAGTGTTATGTCCGGATGCCCCATCGAGGTTCCCGATCCGTCGGGGGTCCTCGATTTCGCGGCGGCGACGGACTGGCTTAGTCTCGGGAACATGAGCACCGAAGTCGTTGCCGAAGTCGTCGTCCGTCCCATCCGCGATTCCGACGTCGAAGCGCTGGGCCGGGTTCACGCGACCTGCTGGCACGAGACGTACGACCACCTGATCAGCTCCGCCGCGTTCGAGAAGCTCTCGCCGCGCCGCATGGCCGAGCTCTGGAACCACTACGCCGAGCGCGGCGAGGAGTACGCGCAGTTCGCCGCCCTCGTCGACGGCGAGATCGTCGGTTTCGTCGGCTCGGGCCCCGCCCGCGACGAGAACGCCCCCCGTGAGCGCGAGCTGTACTTCATCTACCTGCTCGACGCCTACCACGGCACCGGCATCGGCCAGAAGCTCTTCGACGCGGCCGTCGGCACCGACCCGGTCTACCTCTGGGTCGCCTCCGACAATCCCCGCGCGCACCGCTTCTACACGCGCAACGGCTTCACCGCCGACGGCGCCGACCAGCACGTGCCGTTCCTCGGCGAAGAGATCCACGAGGTGCGGCTGGTCCGCTGAGGCCGGCGGCGGGGCCGCCTCGATCGATCAGCGCAGCGCGCCGACCGAGGCGAGGCCCTGCTTGACGAGGAGCCCGCGCCCGCCCTCCATCTCGCTCGTGACCGTCTCGCCGACCGCCTCCGCCGGCGTCATCCAGGTCACCTCGAGCGCGTCCTGGCGCGGCTCGCAGGTGCCGGTGACGGGCACGACGAAGGCGAGCGACACCGCGTGCTGTCGTTCGTCGGTGAACGGCGTGATGCCCGGCAGCGGGAAGTACTCCGCGACGGTGAACGGCACCGGGCTCGCCGGCAGCAGCGGGAACGCCATCGGCCCGAGATCCTTCTCGAGGTGCCGGAACAGGGCATCGCGGATCGTCTCCCCGTACATCACCCGCCCCGACACGAGCGTGCGGGTCATCTCGCCGACGGCGTTCGCGCGCAGCAGCACCCCGACCTCGGTGACCTGCCCGAGGCCGTCGACGCGCACCGGCACGGCTTCGACGTAGAGCAGCGGCAGCCGGCCGCGCACCTCGGCGAGCTCGAGGTCGCTCAGCCAGCCCGGGTTCGCCGGTGGACGCACGACGGGCTCGTCGCCGGGATTCCAGTCGGGATCTGGGGTGCGCACGCTCATGCCCTCGATTCTGCCCCACGCCGCTAGCGTTGTCGCATGACGAGTGTGCTGATCGACGACGAAGCGGTGCTCTGGTCGGCCTCCCAGGCCGACCGCGAGGGGCGTCCGCTCCTCGTGCTGCTGCACGGCTACAACTCGAACGAGGGCGACCTCTTCGGGCTCACGCCGTACCTGCCGCTCGAGCCCGCCGTCGCCTCGCTGCGGGCGCCGCTGTTCGCGGGGTACGGCTACGCGTGGTTCCCGCTCCTCGCCGAGGGCGCCGAGCTCTCGGTGGAGGGTGCCGACGCAGCCGTCGACGCCCTGCTCGCCTGGCTCGACCGCGCCGTGCCCGGCTCCGAGCCGGTCGGCCTCCTCGGCTTCTCCCAAGGCGGTGCGATGGCGCTCGAACTGCTGCGAAGGGCGCCCGATCGGTTCTCGTTCGCGGTCAGCCTCGCCGGCTTCGCCCTGCCGGGCGATCGCGAGGGCGACGAACGGATGTCACGGCTCGCGCCGCACGTGTTCTGGGGTCGCGGCACCGACGACGAGGTGATCCCCGAGGCATCCGTCTCGCGAACGCTGGCGTGGCTGCCCGAGCACTCGACGCTCGACGCTCGCATCTACGAGGGGCTCGGGCACTCGGTGTCCGAGCGCGAGCTCGCCGACGTCGCGGGCTTCCTGCGCGAGCGCTACGCCGACCTGCGCGCGTAGGCCCGCCGCACGGGTCAGACCCCGCTGCCGCCTCCACCGCCGGCGGCACGACGCGCGGCGCGCTCCTTGTCGCGATCGGCGACGCGGATCTTCTCGGCGCGAACAGCGGCCTGCGTGGCACGCTCCTGCACGAGCCACGCGGGCGGCGCCTCGAGGAGGGCCTTGATCTCGGCCGTGGTGATCGGCTCGGTGACGCCGCCGCGGGCGAGACCCGAGTTCGAGACGCCGAGTTTCGCGGCGACCACGTTGCGGGGGTGCGGCCCTTCGCGGCGCAGGGTCTCGAGCCACTCGGGCGGATCGGCCTGCAGCGCGGCGAGCTCGTCGCGCGTGATCACGGCGGCCCGGAACTCCTCGGGCGCGGCGTCGAGGAGGATGCCGAGCTTCTTCGCCGCGGTCTCCGCTTTCATGGACTGCGGCTTCATGGCCTTCGGCTGCTTCTCGCTCACCCTGCAACCGTAGCCGACGGTAGCCTGAGAGGCATCCGCACGCAGGGAACAAGGGGGAGCCGAATGGCATTGCGGCTCGATTACGTTGCAGGCGTCTCGCCGGCGAAGTGGCTGCGCGCATGGGGCGAGCGTCGCCCCGACCTGCCGCTCGAGGCCGCCAGGGTCGATGAGCACGTGCAGCTCGAGCGCCTGCGGCAGGGCGAGGTCGACCTCGCCTTCGTGCGGCTGCCGGTCGAGACCGACGGGCTCCACCTCATCCGGCTCTGGGAGGAGCTCGCCGTCGTCGCGCTGCCGAAGGAGCATCCCTTCGCCGACGAGGCCGAGCTCGCCCTGGCCGATCTCGCCGGAGAGGCGCTCGCCCCCGTGCAGCCCGACCCGGCGATGACGCTCGAGCTCGTCGCGGCCGGTACCGGCTACGCGATCGTGCCGCACTCGATCGCACGGCTCCACCAGCGGCGCGACGTCGTCGCGATCCCGCTCGTCGACGCGCCGTCGACGCGGATCGCCCTCGTCTGGCGCACGGAGCGCGACGACGACGACATCCAGGAGTTCGTCGGCGTGGTGCGGGGCCGCACCGCCCGCAGCTCGCGCGCCGACGAGACGCCGGAGCTCTCGCCTGCGAAGGCGGCGAAGAAGGCGGCCGCCGAACGCCGTGCGGCCGAGGCGGCCCGCGGCGGCGGCAAGGGCACCGGGAAGACCGGCAAGGGCTCGGGCAAGAGCACCGGCAAGAGCGCGTCCGGGCGGTCAAGCAAGAGCGCATCCGCCCGGGCCGCCTCGCAGCGCGGCCGGAGGAAGGGTCGATGACCGCGCCCGCGCCGTTCCTGTTCATCTCGGCGCGCCCCGAGATCGAGGCGGTCGGCCCCGAGTACGAGTCGGTGCGGCGGGCGACCGGGCTCGATGCGAGCCGGCTCGAGCACCACCGTCTCGACGTCGAGTCGCTCAGGCAGCTGCCGCTCGCCGCGTACGCCGGCATCGTCGTCGGCGGCAGCCCGTACAACGTGACGACGCCCGAGGCGAACAAGCACGCGGTGCAGCGCAGGGTCGAGGCGGAGCTCTCCGAGCTGGCCGAGTGGGCGCTCGAGTCGGGGTTCCCGCTGCTCTTCACCTGCTACGGCATCGGCGTGCTCACCCGGGTGCTCGGCGGTGCCGTCGGCACCCTGCACGGCGAGAACGCCGCGGCGGTCGAGATCACCCTGACCGAGGAGGGCGCCGCCGACCCGCTCGTCGGGGCGCTGCCGCGCCGGTTCGATGCGCTCGTCGGCCACAAGGAGTCGGTCGAGGAGCTGCCCGACGGCGCCGTGCTCCTCGCGAGTTCGGCCGGATGCCCCGTGCAGATCTATCGGGCCGGCGCCCGTCTCTACGCGACGCAGTTCCATCCCGAGGTGACCACGGCCGACTTCATCGCCCGGGCGCAGGTCTACCGCCACCACGGCTACTTCCCGGCGAGCGAGCTGCGCGAGGTGAGCGCGCGGCTCGACTCCGCGAGCGTCACCGAACCGCAGCGACTGCTCGCCCGCTTCGTCGAGCTCGCCGACGGCGACTGGCGCTGAGCCGGCGCGCCGAGAGGAAGCGGATGCCCACGGAGCATCCGCTTCCCCCACGGCGACTAGGCCGCGCTGTTGCGGCTTCCGCGCGTGGCGAGTCCCCAGATGAGCAGCACGATGATCGAGCCGCCGATCGCGAGGAGCCAGGTACCGAGGTCCCAGAACTCCGTCAGGGGGCGATTGAGGATGAGGCTGCCCAGCCAGCCGCCGAGGAGGGCCCCGACGACGCCGAGCAGCAGGGTGATGAACCAGCCGCCCGCCTGCTTGCCGGGCAGGATCAGCTTGGCGATGGCCCCGGCGATCAGGCCGAGGATCAGAAACGCGAGGAAACTCATGGTTGCTCCTTCGTTCGATGGTCCAACGTTGGCACCGCGGCGTCTGCGGGGCAAGCCCTTGCCGCGCGTGTCGTCCGCACGCGACGGCTGGGCGGAACACCCGGATCAGGCCGGATTCGGCTGTGGCAGCGGGTAGACCCGACGGAGCAGCATGCGCTGCGCGAGCGTCCACGCGACCGTGACGAGCAGGTAGAGGCCCGCGGCGAGCGGCACGAACACCGCGATGACCGCGGTGACGAACTGCAGGAGGCCGAGCATCCGTTGGGCGCCGGCGGTCGAGAGGGGCGAGAGGGATGCCGCGTCCCGCGCGCCGCCCGCCGGCCGCCGTGCGGGTGCCGAGGAGGCCGCGGGCACCGCCGGCGCCTGCGCCCGGAACACCCGCCTCGTCACCTCGCCGACGAGCGCGATCGAGAGGATGATCGTGGCGAACTCCGCGAAGCCCCCGGCCGTGAGCGTGCCGTCGAAGACCGAACCCGCGAGGCTCGAGCCGAGCGGAACGCCCGCGAGCGTCTCCTGGAGCAGCGCGTTCTCGTGGCCGGCGATCGTGGGCAGGATGAAGAGGGCGTAGATGACGCCGACGACGGGCGCCTGGGCGAGCATCGGCAGGCAGCCCGCGAACGGGCTCGTGCCCTCGTCGCGGTAGAGCGCCATCATCTCCCGTTGCAGGCGTTCGGGGTGCTTGGCGTGCTTGCGCTGCAGTTCGGCGAGCCTCGGTGCGAGCCGGGCTCGCCCCTGCTCGGCCTTCGCCTGCGAAACGCCGACGGGGATGAGCGCGGTACGGACGAGGAGCGTGACGAGCACGATGGCTGCTGCGGCACTCGCGGCCCCGGTGAACGGCGCGAGGAGGTCGGCGAGGCCCATGAGGAGGGCGTGCGCTCCGTCGAGGAGTGCGGCGATGGGCGGGAAGGCGTAGAGATCCATGGGTGAGTCCTTTGCGGTCGGCGAAACGGGATTCCGTCTGGCCGCGAAGGGTCGCCGAACATCGCCGAGGAGTCGCCGGCGGCGCACGTCATGAGACGACGATGCGGGTCGGCGGAGGCGGGACGGGCGCTACGCGGCCGCGAGGCCGCGACCCGGTGCCCTCGGCCGGGCACGCCCCGGCGCATCGGGGTCGCTCTGGGAGAGCAGGAGCCCGGGGTCGGCGGTCTGCCGGAGCCGGCGCGCGGCGCCGCTGGCGTCGGCCGCGACGAGCACGGGCAGTGCACGGCACGCGATGACCACGACCGCGACGGCCGCGGCGCCGACGACGCCCATGAGGAGCACCGCGAGCAGGCCGTTCGAGGCGAGCGAGAGCTCGAGCGAAGCCTGCAGCGAGCGCAGCAGCGCGCCGATGAACTCGATCACGACGCCTCCTCCCGACGGTGTCACGCTACCACCGGCGCCCGTGATCGCACGCCCCCAGGTGTCGGCTCATTCGTCGAGCAGCCGCTCGTACATCACGTGGTCCTGCCACTCCCCCGCGATGCGCAGGTAGCGGCGGGCGAGCCCGAACCGTTCGAAGCCGTTGCGCTCGAGCACCCGCTGCGATCCCGTGTTGTGCACGAGCGTGCCGGCCTGCACCCGATGCAGTCCGGCGGCGCGGGCGTGGTGCAGGGCGACGCCGACCGCCGTCGTGGCGAGCCCCCGCCCGACGAAGCGCTCATCGACCCAGTAGCCGAGGTGGGCGCTCTCGAACACGCCGCGCACGAGATCGGAGAGGTTCACGCGCCCGACGATCTGCTCGCCCTGGGCGAGCACGAACGGCACCGAGGTGCCGGCATGGATGCGAGCGATCGCCCCGGCGACGTCGCGGTGGTGCCAGGCCGGGGTGAAGAACTCGGGTGTGCGCAGCGGCTCCCAGGGGGCGAGGTGCTCGCGATTGCGCGAGTAGGCCGCGGCGAGCGCCGGACCGTCGCCGGCAGCGAGCAGCCGCATGACGACCCCGTCGTCGAGTTCCACCGCGTCGAACATGGCGCCTCCCGAGAAACAACGAACCCCGCGATCATACGATCGGAGCGCGACGCTCAGTGAGCATCACCCTGCAGAGGCTCGCAGCGGCTCGAGGCCGGCGAGGAGGAGGTCGAGGCCGAAGACGAACTCCTCCGCGGGGTCGTAGCCGGCAGCGACGAGGGCCGCGGCGGACTCGTTGAGGTAGGGGTATTCGTCGGGAGGGAGCTGGGGCAGGAAGACGTTCTCGGCCAGGTCCGCGAGCACCTCGGCGGTGTCGTACGGCAGGCTCGCCTCCTGCAGGGCGAATCCGTAGACGTAGCTGTCGAGCAACCAGTTGGCGTGCGTCGCCATCACCACCGTGAAGCCGGCCCTCCGCAGACAGGCGGTGACCGCTTCGCGGTGGCGGAGGTTCGCGGGCCCCGGCGATGTCCGCGACTCCATCAGCGGGATCGCCCACGGGTGGCGAGCGAGCACCTGTCGGGCGGAGACCGCGCGCCGTCGCATCGCCGACTGCCAGTCGGTCGCCGTGGACGGGAGTTCGATCTCGTCGAAGACGAGGTCGATCATGGAGTCCAGCAGCTCCTCCTTGCTCGCCACGTAGCGGTAGAGGGACATCGCACCCGCGCCGAGCGCGCCGGCCAGCCGGCGCATGCTCAGCCCGTCGGCCCCCTCGCGGTCGGCGAGCCGGATCGCCTCGTCGACCACCCGCTGCCTGCTCAGCCCCGCGTCCGACGCGATCTGGCGTTGCTCCATCGCAGTCACGGGTCTCCTCACCCTCTCGATCTGCTTGACAAGCGTACACCGTACGCGCGAGAGTACAGTGTACGCGTACGGCGTACGCGTCGGCCGCCCAGACCTCCTGGCATCCGGCGGACGGACCGCTCGCCTCGAAGGAAGAACCGATGACCATCCGAACGAACACCCCGCGCCCGCTCGACGACCGGCCTCTCCCGGTGCAGGCCAAGCTCGCCGCCGCATGGGCCAGCTTCATGTTCCTCTACGTCTACGTCGACGTCCTCAACTTCTACAAGCCGGGTGTCGTCGACGGCATCCTGAACGGGCTCATGTGGCGGTTCGACGTCAGCTCGACGCTGCTGACCGTCGTCCTCGTGTCCGTCTCGATCCCGGCGATGATGGTCGCGCTCTCCATGACGCTGCCCGCCCGGGTGAACCGCGCCGCGAACCTCGTCGTCGCATCGCTCCTCATCCCCTACACGGTCTTCAACGCGGCAGGGACGACCTGGGAGTGGGCCGGCTTCTACGGCATCTCCATCGGGCTCGAGTTGCTGCTCCTGGCCTTCGTCCTGCGCTCCGCCTGGACCTGGCCCCGTTCCGCCGCCGTTCCTGCCGGTGCCGCGACGACCGAGCTTCGACAGCCCGTGCAGTGAGATCTCGAACTCCTGCCCGGATACAGAAGAACCCCGCGATCATGACGATCGCGGGGTTCTGTGGCGGTACCGGTGGGATTTGAACCCACGGTGCGCTTTCACGCACACAACTTTTCGAGAGTTGCACCTTCGGCCGCTCGGACACGGTACCGGGATCAATAGTAGGCGACGAGAGCAAGACTGCCAAAACGAGTGGACGCCCCGGGGCCTCGGTTCGGTTCGGGCATCGCCGCTTCGGGCACTTCTCCCCTGATCAGCGGCGAGTTCAGCGAGTTCGCGCGCTCGTCGGCCACGTGGCATCCTCGCCGTGATCGTTTCGTCATCGAAAGCCCAGCCGGCGCCCAGCCGCCGCCCAGCGACCTCGAAGCGGGCGCGGATACCGTCACGGCATGACCACCGCTCCCCTCGCCACCGCCTTCGCGCCGCCCCGGCCGCGCAACTCGGCACGCGCACTCGCCGCGGGCACCTCGCTCGCGATGTCGACGGTGCTCGGCACGGCGGGAGTTCGCCCCTTCCGCGAGCGGATGGAGCTCCGCCGCGGTGCGCTCAACGACACCCTGCCCGTGCACTCGAAGTGGTGGCGCGAGCACGGTGCGGCCGACGGCGAGCTGCTCTACGTCGCCCTCGGCGACTCGGCCGCCCAGGGCATCGGCGCGTCCCGGCCCGATCGCAGCTACGTCGGCGTGCTCGCGGAGGGGATGCGCGCGGCCTCGGCGCGGAGCATCCGCACCGTGAACCTCAGCGTCTCGGGCGCGACCACCGGGCTCGCCGTGCGCGACCAGCTGCCGCGCCTCCGAACCCTCTCGCCCGACGTCGTCACGGTCGCGATCGGCGCCAACGACATCGCGGAATGGGACGCCTCCGCCTTCGACCGCAATCTGCGGACCATCCTCGACGAGCTGCCGGGGCATGCGATCGTCGGCGAGCTGCCGTGCTTCCACTTCCCGCGCAACGAGCGCAGGGTCGCCGAGGCGAATCGGATGCTCCGTGCCGCCGCCCGCTCGCGCGGACTCGCGGTGGCGCCCCTGCACCAGGCGACCCGCCGCCAGGGACTGCCGGGCATCCTGACGCAGTTCGCGCGCGACATGTTCCACCCGAACGACAGCGGGTATGCCGTCTGGGCGGAGGCCTTCCGGCCGCTCGTCGCGGCCCGGCTCGACGCGCTCGGCCCTGAGCCGGCCGCCCTCGCCGCCTCCGCCGTTGTCGGAGGCCGCCGGTAGTCTCGGGGCATGGCCCGACCCACCTCCGCGTTCCGTTGCACCGAGTGCGGTTGGTCGACCGTCAAGTGGGTCGGCCGCTGCGTCGAATGCCAGCAATGGGGCACCGTCGTCGAGGCGGCCGAGAAGACCGGCATCGTGCGTGCGGTGCAGGCCGTGCAGCTCGGCGAGGCGCGCACCGCGCGGCCGATCGTCGACGTCGAGACGGCCGACGCCGCCCACCGGCCGAGCGGTATCGGCGAGTTCGACCGCGTGCTGGGCGGCGGCATCGTCGCGGGTGCCGCGATCCTGCTCTCGGGCGAACCCGGCGTCGGCAAGTCGACCCTGCTGCTCGAGGTCGCCGCGCGGGTCGCCGCGACCGGTCGCCGCGTGCTCTACGTCACGGCAGAAGAGTCGGTGGCCCAGGTGCGGCTGCGCGCCGGTCGCACCGGCGCCCTGCACGGCGAGCTGTACCTCGCCGCCGAGACCGACCTCGCGACGATCCTCGGGCAGGTCGACGCCACCCGACCCGATCTGCTCATCGTCGACTCCGTGCAGACGGTGTCGTCCTCGCTCTCCGACGGGCTGCCCGGGCAGCCGAGCCAGGTGCGCGAGGTCGCGTCGACCCTGATCCGCGTCGCGAAAGAGCGGCACCTGCCCGTGCTGCTCGTCGGGCACGTCACGAAAGACGGCTCCATCGCGGGCCCGCGCCTACTCGAGCACCTCGTCGACGTCGTCTGCCAGTTCGAGGGCGACCGCCAGACGGCGTTGCGCTTCGTGCGGGCGCTCAAGAACCGCTTCGGTCCGACCGACGAGGTCGGCTGCTTCGAGATGACGGGCGACGGCATCGCCGAGGTACCCGACCCCTCGGGGCTCTTCCTCTCGAGCGGCCGCAGCCTCGTCAGCGGCACCTGCGTCACCGTCGCGCTCGAGGGCCGCCGTGCGCTCCCCGTCGAGGTGCAGGCACTCGTCGTGTCGACGAAGGCGCCGCAGCCCCGCCGCGTGGTCAACGGGGTCGACCCCGCCCGCGTCGCGATGATCATCGCCGTGCTCGAGCGTCGCGCCGGCCTCAAGGCGCTCGGCGAGCACGATGTCTACGTCTCGACCGTGGGCGGGGTGCGGCTGAGCGAGCCGGGCGCCGACCTCGCGATCGCCGTCGCCATCGCCTCGGCCATGCGCGACTCCGCCGTGCCGCACGAGCTCGCCGCCTTCGGCGAGATCAGCCTCGCCGGCGAGGTGCGCCCAGTCACGGCCGCCAAGCAGCGGGCCGCCGAGGCCCGGCGGCTCGGCTACACGACGATCCTCGACGTCGAGGCGGGCAGCGTTCGGGCGGCCGTCACGCAGGCGATGCTCGTCGCGAACGACGCCCGCACGCGAGAGCTCGACGCCGCGTTCTAGGCCCGGTCCGGCTCCGGGGTTCCCGGTGCCGGTTCAGGCCTCGAGCGCCCGCAGCAGTTCTCCGGGCGGCGCCTGCATCGGGTGGGGGCCGGCGATGTCGAGGAACACCGTGGTGATCGTCGACTCGTACCGCCTCAAGAACGTGCGCAGCCAGGCCGGGCTCTGCAGGCCGACGGCCGGCGGCAGGTTCGCGGGCTTGTTCGCGGCATCGCTGAAGAGCAGCAGCGCGACCTCCCCCGTCTTCGGGTCGCGGAAGGTCCACACCTCGCCGCCGTCGAGCGGCTTGTCACGCGGGCCCGGCTTGATGAGCGGCACGATCGTGTTGCCGTTGCGCAGCGCGAGCGCGACGGCCGCCATGTCCTGCCGCTCGAGCGCCTCGGCGAGCGCCTGGGAACGGAACTCGAGCGGTTCGCCCGTGGGCTTCTTGCGTGACTTGCCTGCCATGCTTCAAGGCTACCCAGCGTTCGTCCCGAGTACCGCAGCGACCATGTGTGCTGCTTCCGCAGGAGATCTGCACTGAACCCAGCCCTCAGCCGGGCATAGGGCCGAATCTCCTGCAGAAGCAACACGCCCCGGCACACGGACGCGCGCGGCGGCGTCCGCCCGCTCAGTACAGCAGGAACTGCTTCTGCTCGGCCGACTCGAAGCCGTCGACCGACACGGCGAGGTGGTACGACGCACCGTCCGCCGGCACCGCCTCGCGGGGGCCGTCGCAGGTCTCAGGGGTCGAACGGGTCCGATCCCAGACGATCGGCGCGCTCGAACTGACCGGCGTCCCTGGGGTGAGCGAGACCTCCGCGTCGATCGCGTCGCTCTGGCAGTCCGTCGAGGTCCAGTAGACCTCGTCGCCGCTCGTGATGGTGAAGACCTGCGCCTTCGTGCCCGCGTTGAGCACGCAGACGTTCTTGCCGGTGTTCGTGATCGTGACGGAGAGCTGCGGCTGTTCACCGGCCGCATACGAGCTCGTGTCGGTGATCGCCTCGACCGTGACCTGCTCGGGACCGCACGGGTCGCCGTCGGCCGCGGTGGGCTCGGTCGGAATGGCGGTCTGCGGCGAGGCCGACTCGGTTTCGGCCGGCGACGTCGGCGTGACCTCGCCGCCCTCGCTCGCCCCCGGCCGCACGATGATCAGGACGATCGCGACGAGCACGGCGACGATTCCGAGCAGCACCAGCAACCGGCGCCGACGGTACACCTGCGGCGTCTGGCGCCCGGACGGTGCGGAATTCGTCGACATGCTCACAGGGTACGGCCGCAGGAGCCCGCCCCCGAGGCATCCGCCCGGCGCGCCGGGGTGTGTTCAGAGGCGCTTCAGCATGCGCGTGTTGCCGAGGGTGTTCTGCTTCACTCGCGCGAGGTCGAGGAACTCGGCGACACCCTCGTCGTGCGAACGCACGAGCTCGGCGTAGACCTCGGGGTCGACGGTCTCGGCGCCCATGTCCTCGAAGCCGTGCCGTCCGAAGAACGAGGTCTCGAACGTGAGGCAGAACAGCCGGCTGAGCCCCAGTTCGCGGGCCTCCTGCTCGAGTGCGCTCAGCAGCGCGTGCCCGACGCCCCGGCCGAGCCAGTCGTCGTCGACGGCGAGCGTGCGCACCTCGCCGAGGTCCTCCCACATCACGTGCAGCGCGCCGGCCCCGATCACTCGCCCGTCGGCGTCCTCGGCGACGCGGAACTCCTGGATCGCGCCGTACAGGTCGACCCGCTCCTTGCCGAGCAGGATCCGTCGGCTGACGAGCGGCTCCACGACGTCGATGATCTTCGGCACATCGCTCGTGCGCGCCCGGCGCACCTGGAACTGGGTCGTCATCCGCCCATCGTATTCCTCGGCGCGCGACCGCCCGGCCCACGCTGCGCCCGCGCGTGCACGTGCACGTGCACACCCACGCGCACGCGCACGTGCACGTGCTGCTCCGCCGCTCAGACGACGGCCTCAACGACCGGGCATCGCGGATGGGTCGGACCGGTCTCGACGAGGAGGGCGAGCGCGTCGCGGACCCGGCCCAGGTCGATGATCCGCTGCTCGAGTTCGGCGAGCTTCTCCTCGACCTGCTGCGCGACGTCCGAGAAGGTGATGAGCTCGGGTTCGTCGGAGAGCCGGAGCACGTCGCGCACTTCGCGCAGCGTGAATCCGAGTTCCTGGGCCCGCCGGATGAACCGGACGCGCCGGAGCTCCTCCGAGGAGAAGTGCCGATATCCCGCCCGGGAGCGCTCGATCGGCTGCACGAGGCCTTCGCGCTCGTAGAAGCGAACCGTGCTGATCGCGACGCCGGCGGCGGCGGCGAGCGCGCCGATCGTCAGCGTCGGCGCAGCCGCATCAGCCCGCTGAGCTGCAGGGTGAACCATGCGACCTCCCCGATCAGGAACACGACGATCGTCGCGCTCTGCCCATTCAACAGTGCCCAGATCATCCAGAACGAGAACAGCACACGTCCGACGAACGTGTCTATCGCGATGAAGCGCGGCTCGGGGCGCAGGATCCGGGCGATCGCCCACATGGTCACCGCCGTGCCGAACATGCTCGTGAACATCAGGGCCGCCGCGTCGAACGCGGGCACCTGCGCTCCCGGAAGGCCGAGCGCGTCGTGCGCCCATCGGGAGAGCTCGAACAGCGCTGCGGCCGTGAACGGGGTCGCGAAACCGATCGTCACGATGAGGTCGTAGATCGCGCCGGCTCGGCCCCATCGGGGTCGTGCGAAGTCCGCGGTCGCGGTGTGTGCCGGGAACGCAGCGGGGGTCGGCGTGGTGAGGGCGATGGGGTCTGCGGTGCCGCCCGAGGCGGTGGAGGTGGTCATACCGTCATCGTCGACCCTGCACCATGGTGCAGGGTCAAATCGTCGCTGTACGACGAAGGGGCGGATGCGCAAGCATCCGCCCCTTCGTGTCGTTCGCGTCTAGTCGCCGGATGCCGCGGCGAGGTCGGGCGTCGCCGGCCCCGTGCCGATCGCGGCGTTGGTGTTCACGCCCACGCTCGCCGGCAGCTCGCGCTGGGTGGTCGTGAAGACGAACTCGCCGTCCTTGAAGTCGACGTGCACGTGGTCGCCCGAGTTGAGCTCGCCGTGCAGGATCTTCTCGGAGAGGCGGTCTTCGACCTCGTGCTGCACCGCGCGGCGCAGCGGGCGGGCGCCGAGGGCCGGGTCGAAGCCGACCTCGATGAGGCGCTCCTTCGCCGGCACGGTGAGCTCGACGGTCATGTCGCGGTCGAGCATGCGCTCGCTGAGCCGCTTCAGGAACAGGTCGACGATCTGCAGCAGTTCGGGCTTCGAGAGCTGCGGGAACACGATGATCTCGTCGACGCGGTTCAGGAACTCGGGCTTGAAGTGCTTCTTCAGCTCTTCGTTCACCTTGCCGCGCATGAGGTCGTACCCCGTGCGGGTGTCGCCCTCGAGCGCGAAGCCGACGGGGCCGCTCGAGATGTCCTTCGTGCCGAGGTTCGTCGTCATGATGATGACGGTGTTCTTGAAGTCGACGACACGGCCCTGCCCGTCGGTCAGGCGGCCCTCTTCGAGGATCTGCAGAAGCGAGTTGAAGATGTCGGGGTGGGCCTTCTCGATCTCGTCGAAGAGCACCACGCTGAACGGCTTGCGACGCACCTTCTCGGTGAGCTGGCCGCCCTCCTCGAAGCCGACGAACCCGGGAGGGGCGCCGAACAGCCGCGAGACGGTGTGCTTCTCGCCGTACTCCGACATGTCGAGCGAGATCATCGCGGCCTCGTCGTCGAAGAGGAACTCGGCGAGCGCCTTGGCGAGCTCGGTCTTGCCGACGCCGGTGGGGCCGGCGAAGATGAACGAGCCCGAGGGACGCTTCGGGTCCTTGAGGCCGGCGCGGGTGCGGCGAATCGTCTTCGACAGGGCGGAGATCGCCTCCTCCTGGCCGATGACGCGCTCGTGCAGCGCCTTCTCCATGAAGACGAGTCGCGACGACTCCTCTTCGGTGAGCTTGAAGACGGGGATGCCCGTGGCCTGTGCGAGCACCTCGGCGATCAGGCCCTCGTCGACGACCGCGGTGGTCTTGACGTCGCCCGACTTCCACTGCTTCTCGAGACGCAGACGCTCGCCGAGGAGGTTCTTCTCCTCGTCGCGCAGCGACGCGGCCTTCTCGAAGTCCTGCTCCTCGATCGCGGTCTCCTTCGCGGCGCGGACGACGGCGATCTTCTCGTCGAACTCGCGCAGCTCGGGCGGCGACGAGAGGATCGAGAGGCGGAGGCGGGCGCCGGCCTCGTCGATCAGGTCGATGGCCTTGTCGGGCAGGAAGCGGTCGGAGATGTAGCGGTCGGCGAGGTTCGCCGCGGCGACGATCGCGCCGTCGGTGATCGACACCTTGTGGTGCGCCTCGTAACGGTCGCGGAGGCCCTTGAGGATGTTGATCGCGTGGGGCAGCGAGGGCTCGGCGACCTGGATCGGCTGGAAGCGGCGCTCGAGCGCGGCGTCCTTCTCGAAGTGCTTGCGGTACTCGTCGAGCGTGGTCGCACCGATGGTCTGCAGCTCGCCGCGCGCGAGGAGCGGCTTCAAGATCGAGGCGGCGTCGATCGCACCCTCGGCGGCACCCGCACCGACGAGGGTGTGGATCTCGTCGATGAAGACGATGATGTCGCCGCGCGTGCGGATCTCTTTCGTGACCTTCTTCAGGCGCTCTTCGAAGTCGCCGCGGTAGCGGGAGCCGGCGATGAGCGAACCGAGGTCGAGCGAGTAGAGCTGCTTGTCCTTCAACGTCTCGGGCACCTCGCCCTTGACGATGGCCTGGGCGAGGCCCTCGACGACGGCGGTCTTGCCGACGCCGGGCTCGCCGATGAGCACGGGGTTGTTCTTCGAGCGGCGCGAGAGGATCTGCATGACCCGCTCGATCTCCTTCTCACGGCCGATCACCGGGTCGAGCTTCGACTCACGGGCGGCCTGCGTGAGGTTGCGGCCGAACTGGTCGAGGATCTGCGAGCCGCCCTGCGGGGTCTGCTGCTCGTTCGCGCCGACCTGCACCTGCTCTTTGCCCTGGTAGCCCGAGAGCAGCTGGATGACCTGCTGGCGCACCCGGTTGAGGTCGGCGCCGAGCTTGACGAGCACCTGCGCGGCGACGCCCTCGCCCTCGCGGATGAGGCCGAGGAGGATGTGCTCGGTGCCGATGTAGTTGTGGCCCAGCTGCAGCGCCTCGCGGAGCGAGAGCTCGAGCACCTTCTTGGCGCGCGGCGTGAACGGGATGTGCCCCGTCGGCTGCTGCTGGCCCTGGCCGATGATGTCCTGGACCTGCTCGCGCACCGCGTCGAGCGAGATTCCGAGCGACTCGAGCGCCTTGGCGGCGACGCCCTCACCCTCGTGGATGAGCCCGAGCAGGATGTGCTCGGTGCCGATGTAGTTGTGGTTGAGCATCTTGGCCTCTTCTTGGGCCAGGACGACGACACGACGGGCTCGGTCGGTGAATCTCTCGAACATGCTCTACTCCTCACGGCCCCACTGGGCAGGGGACGTCGTTACAACGAGCGTAAACAAGCCGGATGCCCCGTGGGGCCCTGTTCGCCGTGGGCGCATCGCGGTTCAGGCTCGGGCCAGGGGTTGACGCCGGGCCGACCAGGTGTCTAAGTTATCGATATTCGTTATTATCGATAATCGTTAGGATCGACCGATGGCCACCACTCTCAACGCTCCCGCCGTCTCTCGGGGCGACGCCGTCGCCCTGTGGCTCTTCATGGTTGCCGGCATCGGCATCGCCGTCTGGGCCGCCTGGTCGGCCGTCGCCCGCATCATCGAAGTGCTGCCGAATCGCGACGTGCCGGTGCTCGCCGAGTTCGCCGGCACGACCGCCGAGGCGCCGATCGGAGTCGACGGCGCCCCGATCCCCGTCGAACTCGATCGCGCGTTCATCACCGCCCCATCGCTGCCCGTCGCGTCGCTCTGGGCGCTCGTCCTGCAGCAGCTCGTCGTGGTCGTCGCGGTGGTCGGCGTGGTCGTCTGCCTCGTCTGGCTCGCCCGCAACGTCAGCCGCAGCATCGTGTTCAGCCGAACCAACACCGTTCTCGTCACCACCGCCGGCCTCACCGGACTCGTCGGCTACTTCGCGGTGCCGTTCCTCGGCAACATGGCCGCGAACGGTGCGTTCGCCGTGCTCAGCGAACGCACCTTCGACAACGTGATCCTCTCGGTCGAACCGTTCCCGCTCATCCTCGCCGCGTTCGTGGCGGCGCTGCTCGGCACGGTCTTCGCCGTCGGCGAGCGCCTCCAGCGCGACGCCGAGGGCCTCGTCTGATGCCGCCCGCCGAACCCGACGAGGCGACCGACATCCACTGCCGGCTCGACGAGCTGCTCGAAGAGCGGGGCATGACCCTCACTCGCCTGGCAGAACTCGTCGGGGTCTCGCTCGTGAATCTCAGCGTGCTGAAGAACGATCGGGCCCGTGCCATCCGGTTCTCGACCCTGCAGGCGATCTGCCAGACGCTCGGGTGCGAGGTCGGCGAACTGCTCGTCGTCCGTCCGCGGTGAACCACCACGGGCCGCCGGGGTCTCCCCCGACGGCCCGTCGATCGTTGCGCGGCTACTCGGCCTTCACCGTCTGCCGACGGCGACGGAGGAGCAGCAGCACGGCGCCGACTGCGAGCACCGAGAGGCCGATCCAGCCGGCCGTGAGGCTCGCACCGGTCGCCGGCAGCGACGGCTGCTCGGGCGTGACCGGCGCGCAGTCCTCGCTCGAGGCCGAACCGCTCCAGAATTCGATCGTCGCGGTGTTGAGGAGGCCGCTGCCGTCCTCACCCATGCCGACGGTGCAATCGGCCTGATCGGCGGCGACGTCCGCGGCGACCTCGGCGGTCACCTCGACCGCGTAGACATGCTCACCGCCCGCCGGCAGTAGCGCGGTCGTCACGTCGACGACGTCGATCCCGTTCCAGTCGGGGTTGACGACCACGCCCTCGGGGCCGGTGATCACGGCGGAGGTCGGCGTGATTCCGGCGCCGAACTTCAACTCGTCGGTGAGGTCGTAGGCCTCGTCCGTGGCGGAGCTGCTGGTCACCGTGATCGTGTACGAGACATCCCAGGTGCCGTCGCCGTTGTCGACGGCCGGACCGTCGACCGTCTTGACGATGTCGAGCGGACCCCTGGCGGTGTTCACGATCTCGCAGGCGATGAGATCGCCCGGCTGAACGGTGAAGTCGCTCGCGTCGATCGGCGACGGCCCGGCCTCGCCGACCGGGTCGACGGTGCACTCGAGCTCGCCCGGCACCCAGGCCTCGCCCGGGTCGGCCTCGGCGAGGGAGAAGCGCCCGCCGGGCAGCACGTCGTCGAACACCGCGGTGCCCGCGCCGCCCTCGGTCGTGACGCTCGAGACGATCGGCTCGCCCGCGGGAGCGCCCTCGGCGTCGAGCGGGGTGAGCTCGAAGTCGAAGGTTCCGTCACCGCCGACGGCCGTCTTCGTCACCTCGATCATGCCCGGCTCGGCCGTGTTGGTGAGGCTGCAGTCGATCTGCGCGTCGATCTCGGCGATGAACTCGAAGCCGGGCTCGTCACCGTTCAGGTCCTCGAGCGTGCCCTCGCCGAAGCTGCAGGTGATCTCACCCATCTCCCAACCGTCGACCGCCGACTCGGTGATCGTGTAGCTCTCGCCGGGTACGAGGTCGGTCCAGGTCGCCGAGTCGGATGCCTCGCCGGCACCGCTCACCGTCTGGGTGCCCGCCTGCTCGCCGGGAACCGGGGAGATCGTGAGGTCGAACGCCCATTCGAAGCCCTCGGCGACACCTTCCACGCTCTTCTCGACGACGACCGAGCCGGGCAGCGCGCGGTTCGTGAACACGCAGGTGATCACGGCGCCGGGCTCGAGCACGATCGCGGTCGACGCGCCCTCGGGGGTGCCGCAGCTGATCGAGTCGAGCTCCCAGTGCGCGGGCACCGTCTCGGTCACGGTGTAGTCGCCGGGGACGACGAGCCCCGTGCTCCACGGGTTCGCCTCGTCGTCGGTCGAGTCGTTGAGCGAGAACTGCTCGTCGGTGTCCATGCCGGCGAGCGAGAAGTCGAACGCCTGGTCCCACTCGTCGGGGATGGTCTCCTTGTCGACGCGGATCTCGCCGCGCTGGGTGTTGGTGTACGTGCACTCCACGAACTCACCGGGGTCGACGTCGAGCACTGCCGTCAGCGCCTCCCCGTCGACGAGCGTGCCGTCATCGGGATCGATGCAGATGAGGTCGGTCGTGTCGTAGCCCTCGAGCGGGGTCTCGGCCAGGTCGTAGCTGCCGGGCTCGACCGAGAAGACCTCGCTGTCGCCCGAACCGTCGCTCGCGTCGATCGTGAAGGTCGACGGGTCCTCCAGCCAGCTGCCCGTGTACTCGAAGACGGCGCCCTCGGGGCCGTCGACGATCTTGTGCACCTGGACCTGGCCGTTCTGCGTGTTCGTGAAGACGCAGTTCACGCCCTCACCCGCGACCGTGGTCACGGTCTCGCCGTCCTCGATCGCCGTACCCGCAGGGGTGCAGGTCACGTCGGTGAGGCTCCAGCCCTCGGGAACCGTCTCGGTCACCGGCACCTCGGTGCCGGGCAGGTAGTAGATCGGGGCACTCGTCTGTCCGTCGGTCAGCTGCACCTCCGTGCCGTCGACGTCGAAGGTGAACGTCTCGTCGGAGCCGTCGGGCAGCGTCTGCTTCTCGACCGTGACCCATGAGGTCGTGTTGACGATCTTGCATTCGGTCACCTCGCCCGTGACGACCGGGAACTCCGTCGTCGGCGAGGTGATCTCGAAGGTCTCCCCGCCGACCTCGCACGTGATGGAGACCTCCTCCCACGGCAACCCTGCTGCGATCGTCTCGTCGAGCGTGTAGTCGTCGCCGGCCAGCACCTCGGGCCAGACGTCGGTCTCGCCGATGCGGAGGGTGTCGTTGATGGCCGTGGCACCGCCCTGGAAGATCGGGCCCCCACTCGTGCGCACGACCTCGTAGTCGAAGTCGTCGGTGCTCGCGATCGCCGGCGGATCGGAGAGCTTCTGGATGCTCAGACCGCCGCAGTTGCTGATGACGAGCGCGTCCTGCGGCTCGAAGAAGTCCTGGATCTGGGCCGTCGGCGCGTTGCCGGTGCGCGAGAACGAGGTGCCGGTCGCGAATCCCTCGCAGGAGTCGGGCTCGAACAGCCCCGCGGCCGTCAGGTCGACGGCGAGCTCGCCGAAGGTCTCGGGGTCGCCGGGCAGTGTGCCCGGCCCCTCGGTTCGCTGGCCGACCTCCGCGGCGAAGTCGAGCTCGATGTCGGTCTCGACCCACACGCCCGGCCCGTCGGGGTCGGCGCAGTCGTCACCCCCGAAGGGGAACCACCGCAGGACGCTGGCGGTCGTGACATCGCCGGCCGAGTCGTAGTTGAACTCGATCGCGTAGTCGTCGCAGCGACCGGCGTCGGGACCCTCGAGCGTCGTGAAGGTGCTCATGTCGCCGTTGCCCTCGAACCGCGTCCAGTACAGGTAGAACACGACGTGCTCGACACCCTGGTCGTCGGTGATGATCTCGTACGCAGCACCGCCACTGCACACGTCGCCCTTGGCGTTGACGTTCTGCGGGCCGGGCATCCAGGGATTCGTGGCCTGGGTCTGGCTGCCGGGAGAGCCGGTCGCGTCGAGCACGTCGCAGGACGTCGCGAGGGAACCGTTGTCCCAGCCCTCCTTGCCGTCGACGATTCCGGTGGAATCGAAGCCCTGGCTCGTCGTGTACGGGCCGGTCGGCGTGAAGGTGTACGTCCCGTCATCGGCGAGCGGCGTCAGGAAGCTGTTCCAGTCGTACGTGTCCGGCGGCGTGCCGCCGGTTCGATCACCGTCGATCTCGAACCCGGTCGCGAGTCCACTCGGAAGCGTCACGGCGACCGCCGGCGAGGCGATGAGCAAGGGGGTCAGGAGCGCGCCGACCATCGTGGTGATGGCGACGGTGGCAGCGGGCAGTCTGCGTCGGGGCACGGGCAAGCGTCCTCACGTGTCGGATTGCCGTCCCGGGTGGACGGCTCACGTGCGGGCAACGCTAATCGAACAGGATTCCTCACGAACCCGTGAGGTGCCATGCGTCTCGACCCCAGTTCAGGGGCCATTTTCGCGCTGGGGGACACCCGAATCGGCGTCGGGGGGCGAATCGCCCCTTACTTGATCGGGACCGTGACCTCGGTGTCCTGCACCTCGACCGCCAGCGGCTCGGTCGTGGTGACGTTCATCGGCGTCCAGAAGACGGTGGTGTGCGGCACGAGGTCCATCGTGCACATCTCGTCGGCGGGGCGCTCGACCAGGTCGATCGCGACCCGGTTGCCCTCGCCGGCCGGCTCGAGCACGCGGATGTCGTCGCCGACGACCGGGCACGTCGAGCTGCCCCAGATCGTCACCGCGATCTGGCCGCCCTGGCCGACCCACGCCGCCTGCGGCGCGCCGTCGACGTTCTCCTCCTCGTGACCGCCCTCTTCACCGTGCTCGACGACCGGCTCGCCCGGGAAGTTCTCGGCCGCTCGCGTGGGCGGTGCGCACGCGGCGAGGAGGAACACGGAAGCGAGGGCCGCGGCAGCGAGGCCGGCACGACGGAGACGCACGGAGGTAGCCATGCCGTAATGGTATCGGTTCGGGCGCACCCGCCACCGCCTTTCACCGGCGTCGTCGGACGCCCGGATTACGCTTGCATCATGAGCAATCTCGAGAAGGACCCGCTCGAGCTGCTCTGCCCGCCCGAAGGGCGGCAGGGCCCGGCCGTGCAGGTGCTCGCGCCGCGCGAGGTGCCGCTCGGGGGGCCGCGCGCGATGAACGTGCGGCGCACCCTCCCGCAGCGCGGGCGCACCACGATCGGCGCCTGGTGCTTCGCCGACCACTACGGGCCCGACGACGTCGCCGAATCGGGCGGCATGGTCGTGCCGCCTCATCCGCACACCGGGCTGCAGACCGTCAGCTGGCTCTTCGAGGGCGAGATCGAGCACCGCGACTCCACCGGCAGCCGCGAGCTCGTGCGCCCCGGGCAGGTGAACCTCATGACCGCCGGTCGGGGCATCTCGCACTCCGAGGTCTCCACTCCCGCCACGACCCGTCTGCACGGCGTCCAGCTCTGGGTCGCCCTCCCCGACGCCTCCCGCGACGTCGCCCCCTTCTTCGAGCACGACGAGATCGCCCCCGAGACGGTCGACGACGCCGTCGTCCACGTGTTCGCGGGCTCCTTGCCCGGCGTCGGCGACGAGGCATCCGTCACGCTCTTCAGCCCCCTCGTCGGCGCCCAGATCGACCTGCCCGCGGGCGGCGAGGCCTGGATCGACCTCGACCCCGCCTTCGAGCACGGCGTGCTCGTCGATGCGGGGCCCGTCAGGGTCACGATCGCCGCGACCGACGACGAGGTCGACGACTCCCCCGCCGACGCCGACGGGCTCACCGTCGCGGGCCACGCGGCGACGCTCGGATGGAGCGAGCTCGGGTACCTGCCGACCGGTCACGACGGCGTGCGCCTGACCGCGAACGACGGCCCGGTGCGGGTGATCCTGCTCGGCGGCGTTCCCTTCGGCGAAGAGATCGTCATGTGGTGGAACTTCATCGGCCGCGACCACGACGAGATCGCCGAGTCCCGCAGGCAGTGGCAGTCCGAGGTCATCGGCCGCGACAATCCCGACGGCCGCTTCGGTCGCGTCGACTACGAGGGTGAGCCGCTGCCCGCCCCCGAGCTGCCGACCGTCCGGCTGAAGCCCCGCGGCTGAGACCGGCCCCGAGGCATCCGGCCCTCGCCTACTGCAAGGCCGAGGTCAACCGCGCGAGGTTGTCGAGCACCGTCGCGCCGAGCGGCTGCTTCAGCCACTCGTCGAGGGTGAGCTCGCGGCTGTCGCGCCGGTAACCGTCTTCGACGGCGCGCATCTCGCGCACGAACGAGCGGCCGCGCACGAGCAGCGACACCTCCATGTTGAGCTCGAACGAGCGGATGTCCATGTTGCTCGACCCGATCACCGCGACGTCGTCGTCGATCGTGAAGTGCTTCGCGTGCAGGATGTACGGCGCCTTGTACATGTAGATCTTGACGCCCGCCCGCAGCAGCGCCTCGTAGTACGAGCGCTGCGCGTGGTAGACGAGCGCCTGGTCGCCGATCTCCGAGACGAAGAGTTCGACATGGATGCCCCGCTGGGTCGCCCCGCTGATCGCGTACAGCATCGCCTCGTCGGGCACGAAGTACGGGCTCGTGATGATGATCCGCTCCCGCGCCGCATAGAGCAGCGCGAGGAAGAGCTTGAGGTTGTTCTCGCTGCGGAACCCCGGACCGCTCGGCACGACCTGGCAGTCGAGATCCTGCGCCTCGCCGGGCTGGGTGAGCGACGCGGCGAGATCGCGCGTGGGCTCCTCGCCCGTCTCGAGGTACCAGTCGGTGGCGAAGATCGCATCGAGTCCGGCGACGATCGGGCCCTCGACCCGGGCGACGAGCTCCTTCCACTTCAGCCCGCGCCGCTGATTGCTGCGCTTGTTGTAGCTGCGGTCGATGACGTTCTGCGACCCCATGAACCCCACCTCGCCGTCGACGACGAGGATCTTGCGGTGGTTGCGCAGGTCGGGCCGCTGGTACTTGCCCTTGAGCGGCTGCACCGGGAGCATCAGCTGCCAGGGCACCCGCATCGCGTCGAGCCGCTTCAGGGTCTTGCGGTATCCGGCCGCACGGCGCGACGCGACGTGGTCGAGCAGCACCCGCACCTCGACGCCGCGGGCGACCGCATCGCCGAGCGCCTCGAAGAAGGGCTCCGTCGTGGCGTCGAGCGCGAAGATGTAGAACTCGACGTGCACGTAGCGCTTCGCATCGCCTATCGCGTCGGTCATCGCCGCGAGCGAGCCCTCGTAGTCGCCGATGAGGCTCGCACTGTTCTGGCCGATGAGCGGCATCGACCCGAGGTTGCGGTTCAGGCGCACCACGCCCTCGAACCAGCTCGGCCACGCGCTCGAGTCGCTCACGCGTTCGACGCCGTGCGTGGACTCGCGGATGTAGCGGTCGACCTCGGCCTGCTTCTCGCGGCGATGCTTCGGCAGCTTCGGATTGCCGATGAGCACGAAGAACAGCACCCCGAGGAACGGGATGAAGAAGATCGCGAGGAGCCACGCCATGCCCGCCGTCGGGCGGCGGTTGCGCGGCACCACGATCACCGCGATCACGCGGACGATGAGGTCGAGGACGAGGACGAGCGCGCCGACGACGAGCGTCGTCTGCGAGAGCCCCGGCTCCATGCCGGGCTAGGCCGTCGGCCGTTCGCGACCGAGCTTCGCGCGCTCCTCGGCTTCGATGCGCGAATACGCCTTGCGCTCGGTGCGGTCGGCGCGGATGATCGAGCGCATCACGAACCAGAAGATGAGTCCGATGAGCACGGTCGGCGCAAGCGACCAGATCGCGTTCGCCCAGTAATCGTCCATAGTGGACTCAGGATATACGGCTTCCCTGCGAGTTCCACCGGCGTGCGGGCCGTGGTCACCGCACGAGGCGCTCGCCCGCCCGGATCGGCACCGACCACCGGTTGCCCGGCACCGGCATCACGCAGACGTAGTGGTCCGAGAACGCGCACGGAGGCAGGTAGGCGCGGTTGAAGTCCACGACGGCCTCGCCGTCGACCGGCACCGGGAATCGGATGAACCGGAAGGCGTGGCTCTCCCGCCCGGCCGTCGCATCGGCGAAGGCCGCGAAGTACCAGCCGTCGTCCTCCTGCACGGTCAACGAGAAGGGCTCGCCCTCCCACTCGAGCTCGACGATCGCGTCGAAAGACAGCGTGGCGGCGTGGTCGTCGACCGATCGCGTCTCCGCCGTGGCCGCCTCACCTCGCACCCGGCCGTGGAGCCGGGCGGCCTCCGAGAACTCGAATCGCTCGATCGACGAGATGCCGCGGGCCGCGGGCGCCGCGGGATCGAGCACCCGCAGCGCGAGCGAGCCGTCGCGCTCGAACCCGCGCAGCAGCACGCCCGCCGCCTCGAGCTGCTGCCCCGGTGCGAGCCGCACGTCCTCGCCGTGCACCTCGCCTCGCACCTCGCCGTCGCTCGCACGCCAGCGGCCGGGCAGCCCCTCGAGCTCGGTGGCGTCGGCCGTGAGCCAGTGCGTCGCGGCGAGCGTCGCGAGTCCCCACTCGCCCCATACGCGCGTCTCCCGCTCGTCCATCCAGTCTTCGTGCGCCGCTCGCAGTTCCATACGGTTCCCGTCGTCCTCCGGCTTCGACGTCACATGACGTCCGTGTACATATTGTTACACCATCGAAACCTTCGGATATATAGCCTGTGCCTATGGAGCTGGAGAACGCAGGACTCATCGAGATCGATGCCCTCACCCGTGTGCTCGACGTCCACTCGCTCCGGATCCTGGTCGCGATCGACCGGACCGGGTCCATCAGCGCGGCCGCGCGCTCGCTCGGCTTCAGCCAGCCCACCATCACCCAGCACGTGCAGCGCCTCGAGTCGCGCCTCGGCACCCCGCTCGTCGCCCGCACCGCACGCTCCGCCAGCCTCACCGCGATCGGGCAGCTCCTCGCCGCCCATGCGCCCCGCATCGACGCGAGCCTGACGGCCGCCGCGACCGAGCTCGCCAGGGCCCTCGGACATCGCGTCGGCACCGTTCGCATCGCCGCCCCCGCCGAAGCCGTCGTCGGCACGATCGCCCCGGCGCTCGCGCGCATCGCGGCCGACATCCCCGGCATCGAGGTGCGCTTCGTCGAGGCGGAGACCGACGAGGCACTCGAGCTCGTGCGCTCCGGCCGGGTCGACGTCGCCGTGACCACCGGGGCCGCAGGCGCTCCTGGCGAGCGCGGGCAGCGTCTGCGTCGCGAGGGCCTCCGATCGACGTTCCTCTACGGCGAGGAGCTCATCGCCGTGCTCCCGTTCGACGAGATGCCCCAGCCCGGGGTGCGCGTCGAGGCATCCGCGCTCGCCCACCTGCCCTGGATCTTCGGCGACGGCACCCGCTCGGCGGTCGTCGCCGAGGCCGTCGGCCGTACGGGCGGCCCGGCCGACCTCGCGGTCAGCCGCCCCGACGCGGCGCTCGCGCTCGTCGCGGGAGGCGTCGGCGTCGCCTTCCTGCCCGAGAGCGCCTTCGCGGCGGCTCCGCCGGCCGGAGTGCGAGTCCTCGGGCTCAGCCCGGCGCTGAGCCTTCGCACCGTCGCCGTCACGCTCGCCGAGGCGAGCGAGATCCCCGCCGTCGCGGCGAGCCTGCGCATGCTCGCCGCGCGCCGTCCGAGCGGCTACGAGGTGGAGGCACTCGCCGACGCCCGTCGTCGCTCGAACGGTCACCGCGCGCGCTTCGCGCGTCCGATCGCCCTCGCAACACTCCCCCGATTGCAAGAGGAGGACCCCCTCATGTCCGCAACATCCCGTTCCCGCATCGCGCGCGCGGGCGCCGCCGCAGCCGGAGTGCTGCTGCTGGCCGCCTGCACGAGCGGGGCTGCAGAGTCGAGCACCGGCACCGATACCGGTGAGGAGATCGACCACATCAGCGTCGCCCTGCCGGGCTCGCTGTCGAATCTCTACGTCGGCCAGGAGGCCGGCATCCTGAACTACTACATCGCCTCGATCACCCAGGAGGGCCTCGTCTCGGTCGATGCCCAGGGTCGGGTGCAGCCGGGCCTCGCCGAATCGTGGGAGCAGACCGACGACGTCACCTACGTCTACGAACTCCGCGACGACGCCGAGTTCCAGGACGGCACGCCCGTCACCGCCGATGACGTGGTGTTCAGTCTCGAGCAGGCGCGCGACGAGACCGCCTCCCCTGGCCTCGCGTACTACCTGGCCGGCGTCGACACGATCGAGAAGACCGACGAGAACGAGGTGACGATCACGCTCACCGCGCCCGACGCCGCCTTCGCCGCCAACATGAGCTCGGGCGGCGCCGCCTTCATCACCTCGCAGGCATTCTGGGAGGAGCACGGCGGCAAGGTCGGCACGGCCGATGCGATGCTGCTCGGCACCGGGCCGTACCAGGTGACCGAGTTCGTGCCCGATTCGCACGTGCAGTTCGAGCGGGTCGACACCTGGTGGGGCGAGCTGCCCAAGGTGAAGTCGATCACCGTCGAGTTCATCCCCGACGAGTCGACCCGGCTGCTCGCCGCGCAGGCGGGCGACGTCGACATCGCCTTCAACGTGCCGCTCGCCCAGTCGACGCAGTGGGAGCAGCTGCAGACCATGCGCGTCGAGTACGTGAACGACCTGTCGTACGTCGGGCTCTACTTCAACACCTCGCTCGCGCCGTTCGACGACCCCAAGGTCCGCGAGGCCTTCGCGCACGCCGTCGACCGAGACGCCGTCGTCGAGAAGCTGCTGCGTGGGCACGGCGAGGCTGCGACCGCCATCATGACGCCCGAGTCGCTCGGCAAGGCGTACGACGCCGACGAGGCACGCGAGGTGCTCGCCGGCATCCCGCAGTACGACTTCGACCTGAGCGCGGCGAAGGAGGCGCTCGCCGCCTCCGAGCACCCCGACGGCTTCGAGGCGGAGCTGCTGACGCCCTCGACCGGCCCGCAGCTCGGCACGGCCGCGCAGTCGCTCGCCGAGAACCTCTCGTCGATCGGCATCACGCTGAACGTGCGCGAGGTTCCCATCGAGGAGTGGCTCGCGAGCCTCGACGCCTCGTCGAGCTATGGCGCCGGGATGATGTGGTACTTCTCGACGCTCGGCGACCCCGCCGAGGTGCCGAGCTACCTGCTCGGCGCCGGCAACCCCTCGGCGTACTCGAACCCCGAGATCGATGAACTGCTCGCGCAGGCCGGAACCGAGTCCGACCCGGCAGCGCGCGTCGAGCTGCTCGTGCAGGCCGAGACGCTGCAGGCCGAGGACGTCGTGAACGTGCCGCTCTGGTGGGGCCAGTCGGCCACTGCGTTCGGCAACGATCTCGGCTTCGACGACTACAGCTCGTTCGCCTTCATCTCGTCGTGGCCGACCCAGATCTACCGCACCGCGCCGTGACCGAGTCCACTCCTACGGCACGCGCACCGCGACTCCGGCCGATCGGCCGGATGCTCGCGGTGCGCGTGCTGGGCACGGCGGCGATCCTGTTCGTGCTCTCGATCATCGTCTTCTCGATGCTGCACCTCGCGCCCGGCGATCTCGTCAAGACGCTCCTCGGCACACGTCCCGCCTCGCCCGAGGCCGTCGCCGCCATCCGAGAGCAGTACCACCTCGACGACCCGCTGCCGGTGCAGTACCTGCGCTGGCTCGGCGGCGTGCTGAGCGGTGACCTCGGCGAGTCCATCCGTCTGCAGACCTCCGTCTCCGACGCGATCGCCGCGCGACTCGGACTGACGCTCGCCCTGTGCGGGCTCGCCTTCGCGATCGCACTCGCCGTCGGTGTTCCGCTCGGCGTGCAGAGCGCCGTTCGAGCCGGCGGCGTGCTCGACCGCGCCGGCACGACCCTCGGGGTCATCGGGCTCAGCGCACCCACCTTCGCGGTCGGGCTGCTGCTGCTCTACGTCTTCGCCTACTACCTGCCGATCTTCCCGGTATACGGAGGTGGACGCGGCCCGCTCGACACGCTCTACCACCTGGTTCTCCCGGCCGTCACCCTCGCGGCGGGCCTCGGCGCCATCGTGCTGAAGCTCACCCGCACGGCGATGTTGCGCGAGCTCGACGCCGACTACGTCACCTCGGCCCGCGCCCGCGGTATCCCCGAGTCGCGCACCCGCCGGCTCGCGCTCCGCAACGCCGCCATCCCGATCGTCACCGGCGCGAGCCTGCTGCTCACCTTCCTCGTCGGCGGCACCGTGCTCGCCGAGACGACCTACGCGCTCCCCGGCCTCGGCACCCTGCTGCAGGACTCGGTGCTGTTCAAGGACCTCGCCGTCGTGCAGGCGCTCACGCTGCTCGTCGCCCTCGTCATCGCCATGATCGCGCTGCTCGCCGACCTCGCCTACCTGATGCTCGATCCGCGCGTCCGCGCTCAGGGAGGTGCCGCATGACCGCCGCGCTCGGCCCCGTCGGCGTCGGCTTCCGCTCCCGCCGACGCATCCCGGTGACCATCGTCGTCTGCCTCGCGGTGCTCGCCGTCGCGCTGCTCGCCGTGCTCCTCGGACCGCTGCTCTTCCCCGACGCGACCGAGCAGGACATCCTCTCGAGTCTCATGCCCGCGGGCTCCCCCGGGCATCCCCTCGGAACCGACGAGCTCGGCCGGGACATCCTCGCCCTCACCGTCGCCGGGGCCGCGTCGGCGCTCGTCGGCCCGGTCTGCGTCGCGGTCGGCTCGATGCTCCTCGGGATCCTGCTCGGCACGCTCGCGGGGTACGAGCGCGGCCCGCTCGACTTCGCGATCAGCCGGTGGACCGACCTGCTGCTCGCGCTCCCTGTGCTGCTCGCCGCCATCGTCGTCTCGGGCGTCTTCGGCGGCGGCTACTGGACCACGGTCGCGCTGCTCATCCTGCTCTTCTCGCCGTCCGACATCCGCATCGTGCGCGCCGGCGTGCTCGAGCAGGCGGCGCGACCGTACATCGAGGCCGCGCAGATGCTCTCGCTCTCGCGCTGGCGGGTGATGTTCCGGCACATCCTGCCGAACGTCTCCTCGCTCGTCATCACGAATGCGATGCTCAACGTCGCGTTCGCGCTCGTCGCGTTCTCGTCGCTGTCGTTCCTCGGCGTCGGCGTGCCGCCGGGCACGGCCGACTGGGGCCGCCAGCTCACCGACAACCGGGCGATCATGTTCGACAACCCGGCTGCGGTGATCGTGCCGGCGGTGCTCATCATCGCGGTGGCGTGCTGCGTCAACCTGGTCGGCGACTGGCTCGGCCAGCGCCTGACCCGCTCGGGAGGTCTCGCATGACCGGCATCGACGTTGCGATCGACGGCATCGACGGCCCCACCGGGCCGATGGTCGCGGCGGTCGCCTTCGGCATCGAGCCGGGCGCCTCGCTCGCGCTCATCGGCGAGTCGGGCTCGGGCAAGACGCTCACGGCCAAGAGCCTCGTGGGCCTGCTTCCGAACGGCTTCGTCGCTCGGGGCGTGCTGCGCGTCGACGGCCGCGCGCACCCCCTCGACGCGACGGATGCCTCGTGGCGCCGCGTGCGCGGCCGCGAGGTCTCGCTCCTGCTGCAGGACCCGTTCACGAGCCTCTCGCCGGTGCACCGGTGCGGGCCCCAGATCGCGTGGACGCTGGAGGCGCAGGCGGGCCGACGGCTTCCGAAGCGCGAGCTCGACCTCGCCGTCGCGAAGCGCCTCGCCGAGGTCAACCTGCCGGCGCGGGTGGCCCGAGCGTATCCGCACGAGCTGTCGGGCGGCATGCGGCAGCGGGTCGCGATCGCCGCCGCGCTCGCGAGCGACCCCCGGCTGCTCATCGCCGACGAGCCGACGACCGCGCTCGACGCGTCCAACCAGGCCGAAATCCTCGACCTCCTCCGCGCGCTGCAGATCGAGCGCGGCATGGCCATGCTCCTGATCTCGCACGATCTCGGCCTCGTCCGCGGTCGGACGGACGACGTGCTCGTCATGCGGCACGGCGAGGTCGTCGAACGCGGCGCCACAGCGACGGTGCTCTCGTCGCCGGAGCACGCGTACACCCGCGCGCTCATCGCCGCCGACCCGGTGCTCGCCATCGAGGCCGACCGGCACGACCGGCCCGATCGGCCCGATCGGCCCGATCGGCCCGGCGATGCGCTCGGGCACGGTGCGGACATCGGGGTCTCCGGCCGCATACCGCTCATCTCGGCCACCGGCGTCGTGAAGCGCTTCGGCCTGCGCACGGTGCTCGACGGGGTGGACCTCTCGATCGCCCCCGGACAGGTCGTCGGCGTCGTCGGCGAATCGGGTTCGGGCAAGTCGACGCTGGCCCGCTGCATCGCCGGCCTCGAACGCGAGGACGGCGGGTCGATCGTCTTCGACGGTCGGCCGCTCGCGCCGGGCCGTCGCTCGCGCACGCCCGAACAGATGCAGATCGTGTTCCAGGATCCGTACTCGTCGCTCAACCCGATGATGACGATCGGGGCGATCCTGCGGGAGGCGCTCGCGGTCGGCGGTCGCCGGCCCGAGGAGGTGCCCGCCCTGCTCGAGCTCGTCGGCCTGCCCGCGGACGCAGCGGCCAAGCGACCGGCTCAGCTGTCGGGCGGGCAGCGCCAGCGCGTGGCGATCGCCCGCGCGCTCGCGCCGCGACCGCGCCTGCTGATCTGCGATGAGTCGGTCTCGGCCCTCGACGTGCAGGTGCAGGCGCAGATCCTCGACCTGCTCGGGAGGCTGCGCGACGAGCTCGACATCGCGATCCTGTTCATCTCGCACGACCTCGCCGTCGTGCGCCGCATCGCCGACACGGTGACGGTCGTCTGGCAGGGGCGCGTCGTCGAGCACGGCACGTGCGCACAGGTGCTCGACGAGCCGTCCGAGGACTACACGAAACTCTTGGTCGCGGCAGCGCGCCGCGACAGCACAGGAAGGACCACCGTCGCATGACGACCATCACCGATCCCCTGCTCGACGATGAGCTGCGAGCGGCGCTCGGCGAGATCCGCGCCGAACGATGGGGCTCGCCGCGAACGCCGTACTCGCCGCGGGTCGACGTCGTCCATCGCGACGACGGTCCCGCGGCGGCGGCCCTCACCTCTCGACGGAGTGCGACCGCCGCGGTCAAGATCGTCGATGTCTGGTGGCGCACGGAGGCGGATTCCGTGGCCGCCGCGACCCTCGTCGACGAGATCCTCGCTCGCGCGGTGGCGGCAGGTGACGCCGCCGTGAAGTGGGAGGTGCCGTTCGGCCAGGAGCTGCCGGCGTTCGCCGTCGAACAGGGCTTCGTGCCCCTTGCCGCGCCGCACCCCTCGGCACCCGGCACGCTCGGATCGCGCGGGTACGTGCGCTGGTTGCGCGACGTGCCCCATGACGAAGCGCCCTACTATGCGCAGACCACGCTCTACACCTGCGGCGCGGTGAGCGGACTGCTCGCGACCGAGGCGATCGGCGCGGCCGGCTTCGGCGATACGTCGGATGTCGCGTCGGGCGAGTCATCCGACGCCTCGGTCGACGGCCTCCCCACGCCGTCCCTCGCCGACCGCGACCTCGAGCTCGCGTTCTGGCGGCGGGCGAGCAACTACCCGGCCATCGAACCCGTCGGCCTCGGTGTGGTCATGCGCGAGACGCTGCCCGGCGAGGTCAGCGTCGAGGTGTTCCTCGACCACGACGGGCCCGTGCTGATCGAGGCGTACACCGGGTTCGAGCGCGACTTCCGGGCGGAGCTGCAGGCGGAGTCGCTGCGCCAGGCCGAGGCGGCCGGGCTGCCGGTGCGCCGCAGCCGGATCTCGATCGACGAGATCGCGCGGCGCATCGCCGGCGGCGAGCTCGCCCTGCTGCTCGTCGACGAAGCGCCGATGCACGGCGAGACGGGCCCGCACTGGGTGCTCGCGCATGCGGCGGGTGAGGGCGTCATCGTGATCGAAGACCCGTGGATCAGCTCGGACGAGGGCGAGACCTGGGTCGACTCGCACGAGCTGCCGGTCGCCCATGCCGACCTCGACCGCATGGTGGCGTGGGGCGAAGCCGGCTACCGCGGCGTCGTCTTCGTCGGGCGCCGCTGACCGCCGGCCGTGCGGCGGCGCCGGGCTCCCTGCCCGGCGCCGGTGCACGACGGATGCGCACGGCGGTTCGTCACCCCCGGGTGAGCAGACCCCAGACGCCCGAGCCGACGAGGTAGAGCCCGATCGCCCCGACCACGATCCAGATCGCGAGCCGCGTGTTCGACGGTCGCTTCGGATCCTGCTCGGGTTCGAGCTGGTCCTTCGGGAGGTAGTCGTTCATCGCCGTGACATCCGTCTCTGGTCGCTACTTGACGAGCGGGAAGAGGATCGTCTCACGGATGCCGAGACCCGTGATCGCCATGAGCAGTCGGTCGATGCCCATGCCCATGCCGCCCGACGGCGGCATGCCGAACTCGAGCGCCCGCAGGAACTCCTCGTCGAGGCGCATCGCCTCGGGGTCGCCGCCCGCGGCGAGCTTCGCCTGCTCGACGAAGCGGTCGCGCTGGATCACGGGGTCGACGAGCTCGGAGTAGCCGGTGGCGAGCTCGAATCCGCGGATGTAGAGGTCCCACTTCTCGACGACGCCGGCGATCTCGCGGTGGCCGCGCACGAGGGGCGAGGTGTCTTCGGGGAAGTCCATGACGAAGGTCGGACGCACGAGGCCGCCCTTGATGTGGTGCTCCCAGAGCTCTTCGACGAACTTGCCCGGGATCGGGTGGTCGATCTCGATCCCGGCCTCGTCGGCGAGCTCCTTCAGGCGCGACATCGGGGTCTCGGGCGTGATCTCCTCGCCGACCGCCTGCGAGAGCGAGCCGTACATCGAGATGCGGTCCCACTCGCCGCCGAGGTCGTACTCGGTGCCGTCGGCCCAGGTGACGACGTGCGAACCCGACACCGACTTCGCGGCATCCTGGATGAGCTGCTGCGTCAGGTCGGCGATCGTGTTGTAGTCGCCGTAGGCCTCGTAGGCCTCGAGCATCGCGAACTCGGGCGAGTGCGTCGAGTCGGCGCCCTCGTTGCGGAAGTTGCGGTTGATCTCGTAGACGCGCTCGATGCCGCCCACCACGGCGCGCTTGAGGTACAGCTCGGGTGCGATGCGCAGGTAGAGCTCGGTGTCGAAGGCGTTGGAGTGCGTGACGAACGGGCGGGCCGAGGCGCCGCCGTGCATGACCTGCAGCATCGGCGTCTCGACCTCGATGAAGCCGAGGCCGGTGAAGGTGGCCCGCAGGCTCGCGTTGACCTTCGCGCGGTCGATCACGTTGCGGCGCGCCTGGTCGCGGGCGATGAGGTCGAGGTAGCGCGAACGCACCCGGTTCTCTTCGCTGAGCTCGTTGTGCAGGTTCGGCAGCGGCAGGATCGCCTTCGAGGCGATGCGCCACTCGCGCACCATGATCGAGAGCTCGCCACGACGGCTCGTGATCACCTCGCCGGCGACGAAGACGTGGTCGCCGAGGTCGACGAGCTCCTTCCACGCGGCGAGCGACTCCTCGCCGACCTCGGCGAGGGAGACCATCGCCTGGATGCGGTTGCCGTCGCCCGACTGCAGGGTCGCGAAGCAGAGCTTGCCGGTGTTGCGCGAGAACACGACGCGGCCGGCGAGCCCGACGGTCTCGCCGGAGGCCTCGTCGACGCCGAGGCCGACGAAGCGGTCGCGCACCTCGGGGATCGTCGCGGTGATCGGCAGTCGCACCGGGTAGGCGCCGAGCCCGAGGTCGGATGCCTCGTCGATGAGCCGCGCGCGCTTGGCGAGCCGCACGGCCTTCTGCTCACTGATCTCTTCGGCAGTGGGTTCGGCGGGCAGGTTCGGCGTCTCGTCGGCCATGGTTCTCTCTCGTCGGCGCCCTGGCGGGCGGAATCGTGCGTGCACCAGCCTACTTGCGCGGCCGCCGCGCCAGAACTTCGGCGGTCACCACAGCGTCGGACCGCAGGCGGCGTGGTGCTCCGCAGCACCGCAGCACCGCAGCACCGCAGCACCGCAGCACCGGCGCGCCGCTACCCGAGCTCGATCACCCGGTTGTCGATGAGCCGGGTCGCACCGATGCGCGCCGCGACGAGCGCGAGCGCGGGACCTGTCGCATCGCCCGCGACCGGCAGCAGGGTCTCGGGGTCGACGATCACGAAGTAGTCGAGCTCGGCGCCGTCGTGGTCGCCGAACGCCGCCGCCGCCTCGGCGAGCGCCTCGGCGGGCCCCTCGTCGGCCGACTCGGCCGCGGCGCCGAGCGCTTCGGAGAGCGCCAGCGCCGTCGTGCGCTCGGCATCGCCGAGGAACCGGTTTCGGCTCGAGAGCGCGAGCCCGTCGTGCTCGCGCACGGTCGGCACCACCTCGATCGCGAGCGGCAGGTCGAGGTCGCGCACCATGCGGCGCACGAGGAAGACCTGCTGCGCGTCCTTCTGGCCGAACACCGCGAACTCGGGAGCGACGATGTTGAAGAGCTTCGCCACGACCGTGAGCATGCCGTCGAAGTGGCCCGGCCGCGACGCGCCCTCGTAGAGCCCGCCGACGGCGCCCGCGACGACGCGCGTCGAGCTCGGGCCGTCGGGATACATCTCGGCGGCCGACGGAGCGAACACGAGCTCGACGCCCAGCGTGGCGAGGGCGTCGACGTCGGCGTCGAGCGTGCGCGGGTAGCGATCGAGGTCTTCGGCGGGCCCGAACTGCAGCGGGTTCACGAAGATCGACACGACGACGACGTCGGCGAGCTCGCGCGCGCGGCGCACGAGGGCGAAGTGGCCGTCGTGCAGCGCCCCCATGGTCGGCACGAGCGCGATGGACGCCCCGGCCGCCCGCCGCCCCGCGAGGAGCCCCCGGAGTTCGGCGATCGTCGTCACGACCCGGGTGCCGGCGGTCGGCTCGACCACGATCCCGCTCACGAGCCACCTCCCAGCGGCCGGTCGAATCCGGCCTCGTCGATCGTACCGGCCCCCTCGGGCAACGGCCCGGTGTCGTGCCGGGCGAGCGCGTTCTCGACGGCGCTGCGCGCGAGCGAGGCGAGCACCGCACCGGGGCGCGGGACGCCGAGACCGGCGAGCTGGGCGCTCGCCTGATCGACGATCGCGCTCGAGAAGGAGACGACGGTGTCGACGGCCTCGCCGTAGGCGGCCCGGTCGCCCTCGGCCACGATGAACGGCTCGCCGCCCATCTCGACGACGAGCGCCTGGCCGATCGGCAGGACGGGCGCAGGCGCGCTCACGGCGAACCACGTGCCGGGAAGTCGCGCGAGGTCGAGGCTCGTGCCGGTGAAGGTCATCGCCGGGTGTACGGCGAGCGGGATCACGCCCGATCGTCGGGCGGGGTCGAGCACGCCCGTGCCGAACTTCGCAGAGGTGTGCAGCACGAGCTGCCCCGGCTGCCAGACCCCGGCATCGGCGAGCCCCGAGACGAGCGCCTCGAGCTCGTCGTCGGGCACGGCCAGCAGCACGAGCTCGCTGCGCTCGACGATCTCGGGCACCGCGAGCACCGGCACGCCCGGCAGCATGACCGAGGCGCGTTCGCGGCTCGACTCCGAGACGGCGGCGACCCCGGTGAGGGCGTGGCCCGCACCGCCGAGGGCGGCGGCGAGCACGGCGCCCACCCGGCCCGCGCCGATCGTGCCGACGCCGAGTCGGCCTGCGCGCTCAGCGGGCATGATCGGCGCCCGTCTCGTCGGGCGCCGCCGTCGGGGCGGCAGCGGGCTCGGGCGTCGGGGATGCCTCGGGGCGCACGGGTTCGACGGCGCCCCAGTGGTGCGTGGTGTCGATCGCGGCACGGTCGACCGCCTCTTCGGCGAGGCGCTCGAACAGCCGCTCGGCCTCGTCGCGGTCGACGACCGGCAGCACCGCGCTCACGGGGCCGGTGACGGTGTGCAGCCGGATGCCGGCGAGCCGGAGCCATCGGTCGATCGGGCCGACCGAGATCGCCACCGACTGCATCCGCGCGAGCGGCACGAGGGTGAGGCTGCGCACCAGCGCGCCCCGTCGGATGAGTGCGACCCCGGACGTCGCCGCCCAGCCGATGCGGCGCCACGAGAACGGGCGCAGCCAGGCGCCGCGGCGCGGCGTGAGCGAGAAGCCGCCCGCACCGCCGCGGCCCGTGAGACCGGCTGCGGCGAGCGGCTCGAGGTCGGCTGCGGCATCGGGGATCAGCAGTGCGAGCACCCGCTGCACGTCAGCCGCCGTGCCGACGGGCAGCACCGTGGTGCGCTGCGCCGCCTCGTTCGAGGCGCTCACCGAGTGGCCGGCGACGTTGATGCGGATCGACCACCAGCCGAAGGGCCGCCAGAAGATCCACTGCGTCGCCTCGACCGCGTGGATGCGGCCCGGCGGAATGGTCTGGTTGCCGGTCGAGAGCAGCCCGTGGCCGATGCGGACCCCGTCGGGCGTGCCCGCGATCGAGTAGCGCAGCGACTTCGTGATGCGCGACCACATGTAGCTCACCAGACCGATCGCCGCGGGCACGAAGCTGAACAGCACCCAGGCCTGACCGGTGGTGACGCCGATCACGATGATCGCGACCAGGATGATCGCCCAGATCGTCGAACCGCCGAGCAGGGTCGACCCGATCACCCGGCCGAACGGCAGGTGCACGACCGACTCGGGCGGGGCGAGATCGGGGTCGAGCTCTGGGGCGAGGAACTCGTCGACGCGCTGACCGACGAGGGCCCCGGCGCGCGCGGCCGCCGCAACGCGGGCCGGCGCGGTCTCGCTCGCCGACGGGGCCGTCGCGACGTCTGCTGCGTCGACTGCCGCGGGAAGCGGCGCACCGTTGCTGAGCGACGCTTCAGTGCCGGCGGCCACCGGCACGCCGTTCGTCGCCGCCGTCTCACCGCGTGCCGCCGCCCGCTCGGCGCGCGCGCCCGAGGCGAGCCGGAGCACGTCGGCGCGCAGCCGGTCGGCGAGGGCGGAACCGAGGTACGCCAACTGCACGTTCGCCGACTGTCCGGCGACCGAGACCTCGAGCTTCGCGGTGCCGAAGAGGCGGGCGAAGAGGGGTCGGTTGACGTTGATGCCCTGGATGCGGTCGAGGCGGGCGCTGCGGTGCGAGCGGAAGAGGATGCCGCTGCGCACCTCGACCGCCTCGGGCGTCACCCGGAAGGTGTGCATGCGCCACGACAGCCAGAACGCCGCGATGACCACGATGAGCACCGCAACGACGCCGAGCAGCGCCCACCCGACGAGGCCGTGGTTCACGATGCCGCCGATCGGGTCGTTCGCCCAGTCGTCCTGGCCGGAACCGTATCGATCGCCGAAGGCGTCGCGGGTGGACGGCGCGAACACCGTGAGGAAGAAGTCGACCACCCGCTCGCGCAGGTTCGCGATCACGAAGCCGAGCACCGCGATGAACACGAGCCCGCCTCGCAGCAAGGGGCTCGCCGGGTGCAGTCGATGCCACTCGCCGTCGGCGAGCGACTGCACCGGTGCCGGACGGACCGGTGCGCTCACAGCCCCGCCCGACGGGTCTCGGCCAGGGCGACGAGCTCGTCGCGGAGCCGGTCGGCCTCCTCCATCGGCAGCCCGGGCACGGTGACCGCGGTCGCCGCCGCCGCCGTGACGAACTTGAGGTCGGCGAGGCCGAGCGCGCGCGCGACGGGGCCGCGAGTGATGTCGACGAGCTGCATGCGGCCGTAGGGCACGGCCACCTGTCGCTGGAACATGATCCCGCGGCGGAAGACGAGATCGTCGGCGCGAAGCCGGTACTGGATCGAGCGCACCCGACGCGGCTCGAACGCGATGCCGATGAGCGAGAGCACGCCGATCGCGACGGCCGCCCACAGCGCCCACTGCTGGTGCCAGAGGAAGTGCACCACGAGCGCGGCACCGACGAAGACCACCATGCCGATGAGCGAGCCGACCACTTCGACCACGATGTACTTCGGGGAGACCCGTCGCCACTCGTCGGAGCGGCCCGTCTCGGCCGGCCCGGCGGCGATGCCGTCGTGCTCGGTCGGGGCGGCGTGCTCGGCCGCGTCGTGCTCAGGCATGTGCGTGCTCTTCCTTCTCGTTCTCGGGGTCGTCGGGCGGCAGCGTGCAGCACCACTCGGCGACGAGCCCGCCGACGAGCAGCAGCGCCGCGCCGATGGCGGTCGCGAACGCCAGCCACACCGTTCCGGCGGGCGGCATGACGCTGCGGGTCAGCAGGAACAGCCCGATGCCGAGACCCACGCCGAGCACGAGCGCCCCGCTGAGGCTGCAGGCCTTCGCGAGCACCGCGACCCGCATCGCGCGGAAGGGATCGAGGTGCTTCGTGGCCTTGCCCTTCACCGCACGCCGGATGGGCCAGGCGAGCAGCACGACGATCGCCGCCACGCCCACGAGGGTGATCGGCAGCGAGAGCGGCGGCACCAGCGCCTTCGCGCCGGTGTTCACGATCGCGAGGTCGCCGAGGTAGCCGATGACGAGCCCGCCGAGCACGAAGGCGAGCAGCGTCGAGAAGTGCGTGCGCTTCATCGCCTGACCACCTCGTCGGATGCCTCGGCGCGGAGCGCCGCCACCGGGCCCCGCCCGGGCAGCACGGCATCGGGTTCGAGGTCGAGCCAGGGCGCGAGCACGAAGGCGCGCTGCCATGCCCGAGGGTGGGGCAGCTCGAGTCGCGCGTCGGCGAGCTCGCGCCCGTCGACGTCGATGAGGTCGAGGTCGAGGGTGCGATCGCCCCAGCGCTCGGCGCGCACCCGGCCCTGCGCCGTCTCGATGCCCTGCAGCACGTCGAGCAGCGCGTGCGGCTCGAGCGCGGTCTCGACGATGAGCACCCCGTTGAGGTATCCGGGAGCGTCGTGATCGACCCCGGTCGTCTTCAGCGCCGGCGTCTCGTAGAGCGGCGAGACGGCGAGGAGCTCGACGCCGTCGGCGTCGGCCAGTGCTCGTGCGGCGGCGGCGATCGTCTGCTCGCGGTCGCCGAGGTTCGCGCCGAAGGCGATGACGGCCCGGCTCATGCCCGGCGCCTGACGATCGTGACCGAGACATCCGCGAAGGGCACGGTGATGGGCGCCTGCGGCTTGTGCACCGTGACCTCGACCTCGTCGGCCGCGTCGAACGAGAGCGCCACGGCGGCGACCCGCTCGGCGACGGTCTCGATGAGGTCGACGGGGTCGCGCTCGACCGCGGCCACGACCTGTTCGGCGAGTTCACCGTAGTGCACGGTGCGGGCGAGGTCGTCGCCCGAGGCTGCGGCGGCGAGGTCGACGGCGACGACGACGTCGATCACGAACTCCTGCCCCTCGGCGCGTTCGAAGTCGAACACGCCGTGGTGGGCGCGCACGCGCAGCCCGGTCAGGGTGATGCGGTCGCCCCGCCGAAGTTCCCGCTGCTCAGCCACGTCGTCCACTCTGCCACGCCCCGAGGACGTCGAGGGCGCGCCGGGTGCCGACGACGTCGTGCACGCGCACCCCCCACGCACCGGCCTGCGCCGAGAGCACGCTCACGACGGCGGTCGGCAGGTCGCGTTCGGCGATGGATGCCCCGTCGGGCAGCAGCGCGCCGAGGAACCGCTTGCGCGACGCGCCGACGAGGATCGGCAGCCCGAGCCCGCCGAGCACGTCGAGCCGGCCGAGCAGCTGCCAGTTCTGCTCGCCGCGCTTGGAGAACCCGAGGCCGGGGTCGAGGATGAGCCGGTCGGCGGCGATGCCGGCGCCCAGCAGCGCCTCGACCCGTGCGGCGAGCTCGTCGCGCACCTCGGTCGCCACGTCGTCGTACTCGGCGAGCTGGTCCATGCGGTCGGAGTGGCCCCGCCAGTGCATCGCGACGTAGTGCGCGCCCGTCTCGGCCGCGACCCGCGCCATCTCGGCGTCGGCGAGTCCGGCGGAGACGTCGTTGATGATCTCGGCGCCGGCCTCGACCGCGGCGCGCGCGGTCGCCGCGCGCATCGTGTCGACGCTGACCCGGATGCCCCGGCCGACGAGCTCGCGGATCACCGGGACCACGCGGCGCAGCTCCTCCTCGGGTTCGACGCGGGCGGCACCCGGCCGCGTCGACTCCCCGCCGACATCGACGAGGTCGGCGCCCTGCGCGACGAGTTCGACCCCGTGGGCGATGGCCGCCTCTGCGTCGAACCATCGGCCGCCGTCGCTGAAGGAGTCGGGGGTGACGTTGACGACGCCCATGACGAGCGTCGACGGCGCCTCAGGCATCGCGCACTCCGATGAGGGCGATGATCTCGGCGCGGCCGGCCGGTTCGGCGAGCGCGCCGCGGCTCGCGATGGTCACGGTCGAGCTGCGCTCCTGCCGGGAGCCGCGGGTCGTGACGCAGCGGTGCTGCGCGTCGAGCACCACGAGCACGCCCTTCGGCTCGAGGCCGGTCACGAGCGCATCGGCGATCTCCTCGGCGAGGCGCTCCTGCAGCTGCGGCCGGCGGGCCAGCGTGTCGACGACGGCGGGGATGCGGCCGAGGCCGACGACCCGGTCGCCGGGCAGGTAGGCCACGTGGGCCGTGCCCACGAACGGCAGCAGGTGGTGCTCGCAGACCGAGCGGAACGCGAGGTCGCGCAGGATCACCGCGTCGGACGTCGCGGGCACCCCGGCTTCGGTCGAGCCGAGGGGCACGGTGTCGGCGAGGTGGCTCAGCGGGTCGACGTCGAGCCCGCCGAAGAAGTCGGCGTACGCCTCGGCGACCCGCTGCGGGGTGCGCTCGAGCCCGGGACGCGCGGGATCCTCCCCGATCGCGAGGAGGATCTCGAGCACGGCCCGCTCGATGCGTTCGGCATCCACTCCGGCCATGTCAGCCCTTCAGGCGGCGACGGTCACGCCGTCGCCGGTCGCGGGTTCGACCGCGGTGAGCGAGCCGCGGGCGCCTCTTCGGGCACCTGGCCCGAGTCGACGCCGCCGTCGACGGCGCCCTGGTCGATGGGCATCTTCTCGGTCGGGAACGAGATCGGCGGGATGTCGGAGACCGGGCGCTTGTCGCTCGAGAGCCACAGCGGGCGCTCGGGCAGCTTGCGCACGTCTTTGAAGATCTCGGCGATCTGGTGGTGGTCGAGGGTCTCGTTCTCGAGCAGTTCGGCCGCGAGCCGGTCGAGGATGTCGCGGTTGTCGTTGAGCACCTGCCACGCCTCGTCGTGCGCCTGCTCGATGAGGGTTCGCACCTCGAGGTCGACGCGCTCGGCGATCTCCTCGGAGTAGTCGCGCTGGTGCCCCATGTCTCGGCCGAGGAAGACCTCGCCCTGCGACTGGCCGAGCTTCACCGCACCGACGTTCGCCGACATGCCGTACTCGGTGACCATCTTGCGGGCCGTCGAGGTGGCCTTCTCGATGTCGTTCGAGGCGCCGGTCGACGGGTCGTGGAACACGATCTCTTCGGCGACGCGGCCGCCCATGGCGTAGGTGAGCTGGTCGAGCAGCTCGTTGCGGGTGACGGAGTACTTGTCTTCGAGCGGCATGACCATCGTGTAGCCGAGGGCGCGTCCGCGCGGCAGGATCGTGATCTTCGTCACGGGGTCGGTGTAGTTCATCGCCGCCGCGGCGAGGGCGTGCCCGCCCTCGTGGTAGGCGGTGATCAGCTTCTCCTTGTCTTTCATGACACGGGAGCGGCGCTGCGGGCCGGCGATGACCCGGTCGACGGCCTCGTCGAGGGCCCGGTTGTCGATGAGCTGCGCGTTCGACCGGGCGGTGAGCAGCGCGGCCTCGTTGAGCACGTTCGCGAGGTCGGCGCCCGTGAAGCCGGGCGTCTTGCGCGCGAGCACCTCGAGGTCGACGCCGTTCGCGAGCGGCTTGCCCTTCGAGTGCACCTCGAGGATCTTCTGGCGGCCCTTGAGGTCGGGGGCGTCGACGCCGATCTGGCGGTCGAAGCGGCCGGGGCGCAGCAGCGCGGGGTCGAGGATGTCGGGGCGGTTGGTCGCCGCGATCAGGATGACGTTGGTCTTCGGGTCGAAGCCGTCCATCTCGACGAGCAGCTGGTTCAGGGTCTGCTCGCGCTCGTCGTGCCCGCCGCCGAGGCCTGCGCCGCGGTGACGGCCGACGGCGTCGATCTCGTCGACGAAGATGATGGCCGGCGCGTTCTGCTTGGCCTGGTCGAACAGGTCGCGCACGCGGCTCGCGCCGACGCCGACGAACATCTCGACGAAGTCGGAGCCCGAGATCGAGTAGAAGGGAACGCCCGCCTCGCCGGCGACGGCGCGCGCGAGCAGGGTCTTGCCGGTGCCGGGAGGGCCGTACAGCAGCACGCCCTTCGGGATGCGGGCGCCGACGGCCTGGAACTTCGCGGGCTCCTTCAGGAACTCCTTGATCTCGTGGAGCTCTTCGATCGCCTCGCTCGCGCCGGCGACGTCGTCGAAGGTGACCTTCGGGCTCTCCTTCGAGACCAGCTTCGCCTTCGACTTGCCGAACTGCATGACGCGGTTGCCGCCGCCCTGCATGCCCGACAGCATGATCCAGAAGAAGACGCCGATGAGCAGCAGCGGAAGCAGGATGCCGAGCATCGACATGAACCAGTTCGGCTGCGGCACCTCGTCGTTGTAGCCGTCCTTCGGGTCGGCCGCGTCGACCGCGGCGACCACGTCGGCGCCGCGGGGCGTGACGTAGTAGAACTGCACCTGCTTGCCGAGCTTCTCGTCTTCTTCGGCGAGGGTGAGGTCGACGCGGTTCTCGCCGTCGACGATCTTCACGGCCGCGACCTTGTCGTCGCTCAGCAGCTCGAGGCCCTGCTGCGTCGACACCTCTTTGAAGCCGGACGCGGTGATGAGGCTCGAGCCGATCCACACGGCGACGATCGCGAGCAGGATGTAGATGATCGGCCCGCGGAAGACCTTCTTCATGTTCATGATCCTGCAAGGCTACATCGGCGGTACTGGACGGCGGCTGCCTGTTCGCTGAAAGCGCGCAGCGCGTGAAGCGGACCGACCGGCGCCGCCGCTGAAAGCGCGCAGCGCTCAGCTCGCCGCAGCCTCGCGACGGCTCCGGCGCAGTCCCAGCAGATACGGCATGCCGAGTCCGGCCGCGGCGAAGGTGCGCCCCAGGCGCCCGCGAACGGATGGCCCGGGCAGCGGCGGGAGGTCGCCGTCGAGGTCTCCGACGTCGACGAAGTACGCGCGCACGGTGCCGATGCCCTCGAGGTCCTGAGAGATCTCGTGCACCTCGGCGGGCAGAGCGCCTGCACCGCTGCGGTGGAGTTCGTCGGAGAGCAGCACGTACTCGGGGATCGAGACGGGATTCTTGAGCATGCGATGCACGTGGATGACGTCGATGCCGACGAGCTTGATACGTTCGCGGATCGTCTGGGTGGCCACGTCGCCGACGTGCGCGACGAACTTGAGCTTGAGCTCGGCGGCCTCCTTGCACCCCGCGCAGGGGCAGAGGTTCGCGGCGACGTTCTGGCGCTCGAGGTGGAACGCCCGATGCATCGCGGCGGCGGTCCGCAGGATCTCGGTGACCGCGGCATCCGAATCGTGCCCGTCGGCCGCCTGTCGCGAGAGGAAGGCCGCATCGCCCTCGATCTCGATGAGGTCGTAGTCGGGCGCGGCGTCGATCATCTTGTCGAGCATGCGCGCGGTGTTGACCTCGGCGTGCGCGAGGCTGAACCGGTGGGAGCTCATGTAGTCGGTGTAGCCGCCGATGTCGGCGATCAGCAGTACCGCTCGGCCTGACTCCATTGGCTCAGCGTGTCACCGATCCCGGAGGGCCTCAACCCCGCGAATCGGGGGTGGCCGGCGGTTCGTCCGGCTGCTCGCTGGGTTCGTAGCGTTCGAGGCGGTCGTCGATCTCGGCGGCGGCCTGCTGCGCGCTCGGCGTGTAGCCGAGCACGACCGGGAGGAAGCGATCGGAGGCGAGCGCCCGCAGCCGGAGCTCGGTGCCGGCCGTGACGGTCGCCGTGCGGCGCGAGCGACGCAGCAGCGCGATCTCGCCGAAGCCCTCCCCCGGCCCGAGTGTCGCCACCACCCGCCCGTCGCCCACCACTTCGGCCCGGCCGGACTCGATCAGGTAGTAGCGATCGCCCAGCTCGCCCTGCCTGAACACCGTGCCGCCGCTCGCGACCGTGACGGGTTCGAGGCCGCGGGCGAGCTGCTCGACGGCGGGAAGCGGCAGGGGGCGGAACATCGCGACCTCCCGCAGCAGGCGCACCTCTTCGTCGAGCACGCCCACCGAGCGGTCGAGGCGGTGCAGCGGATGCCACGTCAGCACTGCGAGCACCGGGCACACGAGTCCGATGGCGATGAGCGCGGTCTGCACGCCGAACAGGTCGACCATCGTCGACGCGACGACGGCGCCGATGCCGATGAAGACGGCGACGAGGCTCTCGAGCACGCCGAAGACGCGCGCGAGCACGTCGTCGGGCGCCATGCGGCCGATCAGGGTGAACCCTGCGACGTCGATCAGCGCGTTGCCGACGCCGATGAAGGCGAGCAGCCCGAGTGCGGTCGATCCGTGCGGGGCGAGGCCGACCAGCGTCAGCGGGAGGCCCCAGAGGCCGACGCCGACCGCGAACCAGGCGCCCAGGCGTCCGGTGCCGACGAGCAGGGAGGCGGCGAGCGAGCCGAGCACGGCGCCGACGCCGACCGCGGTCATGAGGGCGCCGACCCCGGGTTCGCCGGTGCCGAGCAGCTCGATCGCGACCACGACGGAGAGCACGGTCAGCGCGCCGCGCGTGAGCGCCTGCGCCGAGGCGAGCCCGAGGATGAGCAGCAGGCCGCGGCTCCGGGCGACCGCCCGGAGGCCGTCGAGCGCTTCGACGGCGAGGTTGCGGCGTGCCGGAGCGGCCGGGCGCGGCGGCGCCTCGTAGCGGAGCCGGACGAGGAGCGCCGCCGCCCAGAAGGAGGCGGCCGCCGCGACCGCGAACACGAGGTCGACGCCGGCGAACTGCAGCAGCACCGCGGCGAGCAGCGGGCCGACGAGGGTCGCGGCGGAGTCGAGGAGCCCGCGCACCATGTTGGCGCTCGCGAGTTCGTGGCCGGTGCGGCAGAGCGAGGGCAGGAGCGCGGAGTGCGCCGGCCGGTAGAGCGTCGCCGCGATCGTCGACAGCACGGCGAGTGCGTAGACGACCGCCGGAGGTCCGGCCACGGCGACGACCACCGCCGCGGCCGCGGTCGCGATGCCGCGCACGACCGAGACGAGGATGAGCACGCGCTCGCGTCGGCCGCGGTCGGCGATCGGCGAGAGCAGCGGAGCCAGGATCGCCGACGGGAGCATTCTGAGCAGGCCCACGAGCCCGAGCGCCGCGGCGCCGCCGTCGCGGTAGGCGACGATGCCGAGCGCGACGGTGAACGCCCATTCGGCCGTCCAGGCGCCGAGGAAGCTCAGCTGGGCGCGCCGGAGGTTCGGGTTCTGCGCGTTGCTCGCGAAGGCGGCGGCAGCGTCACGCAGTCTGCTCCGGCGCATGCCCTCGCCCATGGCACGACTCTAGGGCGTCGGTCGCCGTGCCGCAGGGGCTGGGGTCCACCCCAGTCCGGGTGGCCTCGGCGCCGCCCGGCTCAGCTGTAGACGTGCGGTGCGAGGATCGCGACGTCGCGCAGGTTGCGGTAGCGCTCGGCGTAGTCGAGGCCGTAGCCGACGACGAACTGGTTCGGGATGTCGAAGCCGAGGTACTTCACGCCGACCTCGACCTTGGCCGCTTCGGGCTTGCGGAACAGGGCGCAGATCTCGACCGACTCGGCGCCGCGCGACTCGAGGTTGCCGAGCAGCCAGCTGAGCGTGAGGCCCGAGTCGATGATGTCCTCGACGATGAGCACATGGCGGCCGGTGAGGTCGGCGTCGAGGTCCTTCAGGATGCGGACGACACCGCTCGACTGCGTGCCTGCGCCGTAGGAGGAGACGGCCATCCAGTCCATGTTGACGTGGCTCTTGAGCTCGCGGGCGAGGTCGGCCATGACCATGACGGCGCCCTTCAGCACGCCGACGAGCAGCAGGTCCTTGCCGTCGTAGTCGGCTTCGATCCGTCGGGCGAGCTCGGCGAGTTTCGCGTGGATCTCAGCTTCGGTGACGAGGGTCTCGGTGAGGTCGGCCTGAATCTCGCGCGCATCCATGCGTAAATCCTAGACGAGCGTTCCTGAGCCCCACACGAGCGGCAGCCGCTCAGTGGTCGTGCTCGAGCACCTCGGTCGACCCGGTCGTCGAGAACACGAGGTGCGCACCGGCGCGGGTGACGAGCGCTCCGCCGGGCAGGTCGATCGGCCCCTGTCCGTGCCACTCGGTGACGAGCCTCGCCACCTCGAGCGTCTGCGTGCGGCTCAGCGACACCCCGAACTCGCTCGCGACGACGTGCCGGATGACCCGCTGCCGGAGTGCGGCCGGGTTCGCGGCGAGCGCGGCGACCGAGATCGCGATGCCGGCCTCGGCGGGTTCGCAGATCTCCTCGATGAACTCCTCGATCTGCTCGGCGAACGCCGCGTCGTCTTCGCGCAGCTGCTCGGCGGTGCGTGCGAGCGCCTCGGCGATGCCGGGGCCGAGCTCGGCCTCGAGCACGGGCAGCACGCGCTCGCGCACCCGCACCCGCGCGTAGGCCGGGTCGAGGTTGTGCGGGTCGTCCCACGGCTCGAGGCCCGCATCGAGGCACGCCTGCCGGGTCGTCGTGCGCCGGATGCCGAGAAGGGGCCGCGCGTATCGCCCGGTGACGGGCGCCATGCCCGAGAGGCTCGCAGCACCCGAACCGCGGGCGAGCCCGAGCAGCACGGTCTCGGCCTGGTCGTCGAGGGTGTGCCCGAGCAGCACGAGCGCGGCGCCCGTCTCGCGGGCGGCCTCGTCGAGCGCGGCGTACCGGGCGGCGCGGGCGGATGCCTCGGGCCCGCCCTCGTCGCCCACCTCGACCCGCCGCACGAGCACCGGGTCGAGTCCGAGTTCGCGAGCCTGCGCCGCTGCTGCGGACGCGGCATCCGCTGAGCCCGGCTGGAGGCCGTGGTCGACGATCACCGCACCGGCGCGGAGCCCGGCGCGCGGCGCCTCGAAGGCGGCGGCCGCGGCGAGCGCGAGCGAGTCGGCGCCGCCCGAGAGGGCGACGAGCACGAGCGGCGGCGGGGTCGTGGTCTCGATACGCTCCTTCGTCGCTACTCGACCGACGGCCTCGCGCACCGCGCGGCGCACGTCGGCGATCGGCGGGGTCAATCGCGGGCGGCGGGGGCCCGCGGCATCCATGTGCTGGTCAGAAGGCATCGGGGTAACCTTATTCCGCCGCGTGCCGAGCGCCCGGCGAGACTTCCAGAACAGGAGAACCCAACGCATGGGCGAGTACAACGCCGTCATCGAGATCCCCAAGGGGAGCCGCAACAAGTACGAGGTCGACCACGAGACCGGCCGGGTGTTCCTCGACCGCGTGCTCTACACCGGCTTCGTCTACCCGACCGACTACGGCTTCTTCGAGAACACCCTCGGCGACGACGGCGACCCGCTCGACGTGCTCGTGCTCCTCGAGTACCCGCTCTTCCCGGGCGTCGGCGTGAAGGTCCGCCCGGTCGGCGTCTTCCACATGACCGACGACGGCGGCGGCGACGCCAAGGTCATCGCGGTGCCCGCGGGCGACCCGCGCTGGAACCACATCCAGGACGTCGACTCGATCCCCGAGTACACCCGCAAGGAGATCGAGCACTTCTTCGAGCACTACAAGGACCTCGAGCCCGGCAAGTGGGTCAAGACCGAGGGCTGGGCGAACGCCGCCGAGGCCGAGGCCCTCATCCAGAAGGCGATCGAGGCCTTCCCCGGTCACTGAGCGAACGAGCTCCGCGGATGCCACGTGGCATCCGACGCAGCGAAGGGGGCGAGCCGCACGGCTCGCCCCCTTCGTCGTCTGCGGTGCCTCAGCCGGCCGGCCGCGCCGCGGCCGAGGGGCTGCCCCAGATGAAGTACTCGCGCACCGGCACGCCCTCGCGCGGGGCCTCGAGGATGCGGCCGCCGCCGAGGTAGATCGCGACGTGGTAGTAGTCGCCGCCGGACCCCCAGAAGAGCAGGTCGCCGCGCTGGATGCTGCCGAGCGAGACGGCCTTGCCGCGCTCGGCGAGCGTGTAGTACTGGTTCGTCGCCGAGTGCGTGCCGATGCCGATGCCCGCGTAGCCGTAGGCCTCGCGGGTGAGGCCCGAGCAGTCCCACACGTCGGGGCCGGCGCCGCCGAGCACGTACCGCTCGCCGAGCTGCTGCCTCGCGAACGCGATCGCCGACTCGACGGCGTTCTGGTTCGGCGGCTTCGGGTTCGGGTTGGGATTCGGGTTCGAGCCTCCGCCGTTCGAGCCGCCGCCCGAGCCACCGCCGTTGGAACCGCCGCCGTTCGAGCCGCCGCCGTTCGAGCCGCCGCCGTTCGAGCCGCCGCCGTTCGAGCCGCCGCCGGACTCGGCTTCCTCCGCCTCTTCGAGCGCGGCCTCCGCGGCTTCGCGGGCCTGCCCTTCGACGCGCTCGCGCTCGAGCGCCGCTGTCGTGTCCTTCAGCGAGGCGAGCTGCGCGTACAGCTCGGCCGACCGCTGCTCGGCCGCGGCGACCGCGGCGAGGGCCTCGTCGGCGGCCGCCCTGGCCTCGTCGGCCCGGGTCTCGGCGAGGGCGGTGAGCCGTTCGTGCTCGGCCTCGGCCTCGACCGCCTGCGCCCGCAGCGACTCGGCCGCGTTGCGGTCGGTCTCGGCCTGCTCGTAGAGGCCCTGCGACTGCTCGCCGAGCTTCGATGCGATGCCGAGCTGCTTCAGCAGCCCCTCGGCGTCGTCGCCGCTGAAGACGAGTTCGGCCGAGAGGTCCTTGCCGGCGGTGCGGGCGAGGTGCGCGGCGATCAGGCCCGCGCGCATCCTCGAGATCTCGGCGACCGCCTCGGCCTCCTCGGCCTGCTTGCCGAGGGTCTGCACCCGCTCGGCCGCGCGATCGCGCTCGTCGACGGCCACGCGATAGGCCTCATCCGCGACCATCGAGACCTGCACCGCGGCATCCGCCGTCTGCTGCAACCCGGCGAGCAGCGCACCCAGCCGGCCGATCTCGGCCTGCTTCGTCGCCTCGTTCTGCTTGGCCTGCTCGATCTCGCCCCACGACGGGTAGTCGGGCTCGGCCGCCGCGGGCGGGCCGACGAGGCCGATCGAGGCGGTCACCGCGCCGACGGCCACGGCAGAGAACACGGTCGCGGGCTTCACCCGCGAGATGGGCCTCGTGCGGTGGTCAGCCAAGGTACACGCCCCGGTTCGCCATGAACGGCACCGGATCGATGCGGTTCCAGCCGTCGTAGACCTCGAAGTGCAGGTGGCACCCGGTCGAGGCGCCGGTCGTTCCCGACCAGGCGATCTGCTGCCCGGCCGAGACCCACTGGCCGTACCCGACGAGCAGTCCGCCCTCGACGATGTGCGCGTAGCCCGTCGAGATGCCGCCGCCGTGGTCGATCTTCACGAAGTTGCCGTAGCTGCCCGACCAGCCCGAGTAGGTGACGGTGCCGCTGTTGGCGGCGTAGATCGGCGACCAGCAGCCGGTCGCGAGGTCGGTGGCGTAGTGGAAGGGGTTCGAGCAGTAGCCGCCGCCGCAGATGACCTCGCGGGGGCCGTAGTCGCCCGAGATCCAGCCCGAGGCGGGCAGCGCCCAGCCCGAGGTCGCGACCCCGCCGGGCGAGCCGTTCTCCATCGCCTCCTTGCGACGGCGCTCCTCCTCCTTGCGGCGACGCTCCTCTTCCTCCTTGCGCTTGCGCTCGCCCTCCTCGTAGGCCGCCGTGGTCTTCGCCTCGGCGTCCTTCAGGAAGCTCAGCTGCGCTTCGAGTTCGACCTTCTTCGCCTGCGACTCGGCGAGCGCCGCCTCGGCGGCCGCCTGCGCCTCCTGCGCCGCCTGCAGTGCGGCCTCTGCGGCGACCCGCAGCTTCTCGCGCTCGCCCTGGGCGACCTCGGCCTGGTCGCCGAGCGACTGGGCCGAGTTCGCCTTCTCCTGGGCGGTGCGGTACACCTCGGAGCTGCGCTCGACCATCTGGCTCATGTTGCCGAGCTTCGAGAGCAGCGCATCGGTCGACGTGGCGTTGCCGGCTTCGAGGAAGAGGTTCACGCTGAGGTCGCCGGTGCCCGTGCGGTAGAGCTGCGCAGCGACCTGCCCGGCGTTCTGCTCGGCCTCGGCCGCCTCGGCGGCGGAGGCGTCGGCCTCGGCCTGGATCTGCTCAGCCTTGCGCACGGCGTCGTCGTACTTCTGCTGCGCGACGAGCAGTTCGTCGGTGCGTCGCTGCGCCTCGATCCGCGTGCGCTCGACGTTCGCCTCGAGCTCGCCGATGAGCCCGACGATCTGCTCGACCGCTGCGGCGCCCGCGGCGGTGTCGGCCTTCGCCTGCTCGACCTCGTCCCAACTGGGGTAGTCGGCGGCGTAGGCGCCCTGCGGCACCGCCACCGAGCCGACGAGCGCCAGCGCGATGAGCGCGGCTCCGGCGAGGGTGCGCCGCACCAGGCTCGGTGGCCCCTGCAGGCTCGTTCGGGCTCGGGCGGTCTGCGATCGTCGTGTGGTGCGGTGCATGGTTCCCCGTCCACGCGGGCTTCGGGACCCCGCGCTCCTCGCTCTCGTTTCCGGGCACTGGCAGCCTTCACGATAGGCACGGCGGCAACTGTTTCCGGGGATTTGACGGGCATGTCCGCGGATGCGCGGCAGCTGCCGCGAGGCATCCCGCGCGCGCGTCTCACGCCGTCGCAGCACTCGTTTTGCGCAGAAGCGAATCAGCACGTATGCTTGCTTCTCGGCGGTCGCGCTGCAGAGCGAGACCTCCGGCCCCATCGTTTAGTGGCCTAGGACACCGCCCTTTCACGGCGGCAGCACGGGTTCGAATCCCGTTGGGGTCACTTTGCAAGGCGTATATAATTGAACAGCTTCACTTCGAGGCCCTGTAGCGCAGTTGGTTAGCGTGCCGCCCTGTCACGGCGGAGGTCGCGGGTTCAAGTCCCGTCAGGGTCGCTCAGGCGACAAGCCCTTTCCCTTACGAGAGAAGGGGCTTTTCTCCTTTCGAGGCGGTCTTTCCACCTCGAGGCTCTGTAGCTCAGTTGGTAGAGCGTTCGACTGAAAATCGAAAGGTCACCGGATCGATGCCGGTCGGAGCCACCGTAAACGCTGGGAACGGGAATCAGCAAGATTCCAACTCCACCCAGAAGTACACCCGGGGGAAGTCTTCCCGCACACCCGTCACCCTTACCCCGCACCCGGTAAAGCCCACACCGTTTCCGGGCAACACAAAAACGCCCCCACCCTCCCGAAGGAGAATGGGGGCGTAACTGCTACTAAGGGGCGCGCTATTTGCGGTTAGCAAACCCGGCTTGACCCGCACCGCCGACCCACCGATAAGGTGGCGAACATGACTTTCAAACACGGCGACCCCGTCACGGGCGACGGCATCACCGGCACCATTGTGAACGTTGCCGGCCCCGGCCCCCTCACGAACGTTGACAACACGCCCGTGTGGGGTGTTGAGACCGCCGCAGGTGAGATCCGGTTCTACCGTGCGGACCGCCTTAACGCAGAAAAGGTTGGGGTTCCCCCCGAAGGAGAAACCCCAACCTGACAGGCCATCACGGGCCAAGATACTCGGCATACACGTACGAAAAGTTCGCCGACGCAGACAACGCCAACGCCCCGCCAGATGCCTGGAACGCGCGCACCGTCACCTGCTCGGCCCCATCAAAGCGACGGTTCATCGTCACGACCGCCTGCGCCGTGCTGCCGTTGTTCGGAATGTCGCCGACAGCGACCTGCGCCCCCGACACGTACAAGCCGACCCTACGGTTCCCCGTCGCATTGTTCGTGTACGTCAACGCGGCAGTGAAGCGCCACCGCCCCTGACGGGGGGTGAACCCACCCGTGCCCACGTCGTACGCACACCGCCGCGAATCGACCGTCCAACCCGTTACCACCGTGAACGCGTTGTTCGGGATCGACATGCCCGAAACGTTCGTCGCCTCCACATACGCGCCGAACCGGTCGTAAATCTCGTTCCCCACCGCACCCGCGACAACAGTCTCGACCAGCCCGTCAGCGTCATACCCGCCGTCAATAACGTTGTACATTGCCGTGGCGCGCCACCGCACCCGCGACTGTGCCGAGAATCGTTCCCACCGGCAGTTCACGAACCGGTTAAAGCGGCCCGCAACGTCTAGGCGGTAGTACGACGGGTTGTCGCCCTCGAGCGACGTGTTCAGGAATAGATTGTTGTTCGGTGCCGCACCTGTCGTCAACCCCAACACGATCTGATTCGAGGACGCATCCTCATCGGTTGCTGAACCGCCAAGGGTTTGCTGCAACCGTCCGCCGATGATGGTGTTCTGGTTACACCAGCCTGACGCGTCCGTGTCGAGAACGAGGTTCTTCCGGTTCTGCCACAACGCCCCTAGGTGGATGACGTTGTATGCGCAGCCGCCGTCCCACCCGTACAACACAAGCCCGGTCGCGAACCCTTGCACGAACGGAACATGCACCTCGCACGTGTTCAAGTTCACTAGGCGCACACCAGTCGATGAACCAGACCAGTCCGCTGCCGCTTTTACGACGTGCGGGAGGAACGCGACCAGACGGCTCGTCAACGACCCTGACGCGTTGTCGCCCAGTACGAGCGCAGTACCCGACCCGGCGTACTCCAACGTCGCCTGCGACGCATCCACGTTCGACCGGATTTCGATGGTGGTCGTGGTTCGGTAGGTGCGGGCGGGGAGGATCAGTCGGGCGTCCTTGCCGAGCAGTGCCGCCGCATCGGCGGCAGCTTGAATCGCCGCCGAGTCGTCGACAACACCATCTCCCACCGCACCGTAGCTCAACGCGTTCACAGACCCAATGAGGGATTGCATGGCAGCACCCTCGATCTCGGCGGGGTCGAACAGGTTGTCTCGCGTGCGTTCGCGGACGGAGGACGGCAACTGGTACGACGAGTTGTCTACAGCGGGGACACGGTTCGCCATGCTGGCTCCTTAAATGAAGAAACCACCCGCAAGGGGGTGGCGAATAGGGTCAGGGTGGTTTTGGGCTACTGAACCTTGTTGGTGTTGCCGCCGCGGAACGCAACCGACGTGAGGACCGACACGGCCCCCGCGAGACCCGCGACGGATGCGGCTTGCACCCAGTCGACCTCGAGGATGCCGGTTGCCCCTGCGGTCAGGGTGGCGACACCCGCCTGTGCGACAGTGGATACCGCCCGGTCGAACGTGTCGACCCAGAACGCCTTATCTGCATACTTCGATGCCATGCTTCAACCCCCAAGAAATGAGCGCCCAGCGACCACGCCGAGCGCGACAATGACAATGCCGACAACAACCCATTGGGCGGCGAGCTGCGCTTTGATTTTCGCCAGCTCGCCGCCGATCTCTTCACGGAGGCTCTTGACTTCCGTGTAGACCATTCCAAGGGTTACCTTCGTGAATGGTTCCTCCGGCTCGGTCATGGTTCAGTTTTCGTCCGGTTCTGTTGCGTCGATCAGTTTGACTTCAATCTCGGACGCAGCCACGTATCCGTCCCACTCGGTCTGATCGACGGGGATCGCCGGGCCGAATACCGTTCCGAGCGCGTTCGCGGTCGCAAGCTTCCAGATCGGGACCATGCGGGCGAGGTCGCCAGAGATGTGCGCCCACTGACGGGTGCCGTTCGGGTTACGCTTCCAGATCAGAAAAGGCTTCATGTCGTCCTCCTCGGACTCGTCAGTCTTGCCGGCGTCTCCGGCGAGTAGTTCGTTTGCTCGGGCAACCTGCCAGTGAATGTCGAACTGTCCGGGGCAGTCCTTGAGTGCCACCGACCGGTGGGTGATGACGTTGAACTCTGTCCCGAACCCTGGGATCGATTCGCCGTAGTAGTCGTGGTTGGGGAAGTCGCGGACAACAAGCTGCACTTTCCCGTTGATGCGCCAGTCCCACTTCTTCGCGAGATACGCGAGGAACCGTGCCGACAGTTCGTGAACCTCCATGCGGGGCTTGCCGTTGATCGCGACCGCAAGGTTGTTCTCGTGTTCGACGGATACGCCGTACTCGTTGAGGAACGTGTTGCCGTTGCCCCACGCAACCTGATCGGCGGGCACATACTCGTGAATCCACCAACCGCCACCGCCGCGCCCGTCACCGGAGCCGATGCCGTAGTTCGTGGCGTAACCCGTTTCAGGGTTCTGGAAGTGGGCGGTGCAACCAGGCAGGGAACCAACAATGTGATGATCCACATACCCAAGTGGTCGGCCGCCCTGACGCTTACGGCCCGGGCGATTGTTCGGGTGAGCCGGCCGGGACACAGGCGTCTCGTTATAGTCAGTCATCTCGCCCCTCCTATCCGTACGCGACACCATCGACCATGAAATATCCGCTCGTGCTGAACGCAATCGCCGCAACCGAGGCGCGAACAGACAAGCCACCCGAAACCAGTCCGAGCGACACGGCGACCGGCTCCCACTGCGCCGAGTTCCAACACTCAGATGTCACATACTTCGAAGACCCCGAGCCGAAACGGGCAACTGTGGGAATCACGGTTCCGATACTCAGCCACGAACCATCCGAGATGGTCGTATCGGCCCCCGTCCGGGTGACCAGGAGGCTGTACGTCACCTTCTTCAATGTCCCGGCGCGCCCGACCTCGATTCCGCCCGTGACCGAATACCCGGACGGAGACAAGGGGGAAACAACATTCCCATCGCCCACCCACCCTGATCCCGACCAAATGTAGAAGGTCGACTCATCAGCTACCCACAGTCGCCGGCCCGTCCAGTTGTCTGATACCGGGAGCGAGGAAGGGGTTGAAACGCTGAACATGCTCGGATCACCGAAGTGGTCGTACACCGCTTTGATGTCACCGGCCACATCGAAGGGTGAAGCGTTCGTGGGAGGGGTACCCCCGGTCACGTCTGCCATGTGTGCTCCTTAAAAGCAGAAAGCCTCCCGAAGGAGGCTCGAAAACGGAAAGGGGGTTAGGGTCGCCACTCGATGTAAATGCGACCGGAGATTGGTGCGACACCGTACTGGCGCCAACCATCAGAACCAGACCGGAACCCGACACCCAACGCGGAACCCGTTTTCAACGCGTTCGCAACCGTGCCGATGATGTTCAACGTGGTCCCGGGAACCGAGTACGCCCCTGAGAGTGACCCGTTTGTCAAAGACGACGGGCGTTCGTTGAACGAATGTGTCCCCATCGACGACGGCACACCGGGAACGTTGTCCCAGTTCTCCGTCAAATACAGGACGGCTTTCGTGATCGTCGCCCCATTGGGGATGGTGTCGCGAATCTGCGTCCCATACCCGTACGCTGCTGTCCGGGTGGTCGAGATCTCAGCAGCCGTCCCCTGATAGGAACCGGAACGCCAATTGCCCGACCATGTCGGGTAAAACGATCGCCTACGCACGGTCGGGGTTGGCGGTGCAGGCGGTGCCGAATACTCAGAATCGGCAGGCTCCGCAGAATACGCACCAACCACCAGTCGGTGCGAATGCAACAGCCCCACCCGGTCACCCGGCCCGGGAACCGACCCAATGTACGGGTACGTGTAAGTGCGGCTGTCATCCCCCAGCACGGTCGCGCGAGAAGACGCAACCGACTGAACGGTACCCATCGGGGCGCCCTCAACCAGCTCACACCAAGTGTTACCCGCTGACGTGATCACACGAACCGTGTCACCCGGCCACGGTGCACCACCAACCCACTTCACCACCTGCGGGGTGCCGCCAAGGCTGACTGTCACCACTTGGTTATCCCAGTCCTGTGCGGTCACCAAACCCTCGGCCGACGCACCAAGCTTCTGCGCCATCGCCGCCAACCGGCGCTGAGTATTCTCCTCAGACGTGCTCATGCGGCCTCCGCAACAATCAACGTCACCCCAACAGGCGAAGTCACATCGAACGGCACCTCAATACGAGACACCTCACCCAACACGGCACGACCCTGCGTCGGATCACGAACCCAACCCACATCACCCAGCTCGAGCAACAACCCCTCAAGGCCAAGCTCAACCCTGACCTCCCGCGAACGCCGATTCAGCACCCGCTCAAGAGTCGTCGCCGCACCAGCCCTCGCCGCAGCCAGCGACGTGTACACGGGCGACACGTGCTCAAAATCAGACGGGCCAGCACGATCCACCGACAACGGGTTCGAATCATCATCAAGCACCGCCCACGCAACATACTTCCCGTCAGGGTCAGACACCCGAACCCGGTTATGGAAATCATCGGACTGTGCGTCACGCCACTCAATCGTCCCGTCAAAATCAAACACGGGGTCAAGATCGGGTTCAGCCCACGCATCCTTCACCCGCAACGTCAACACACCATCACGAGTCATATGCGGCACCGCACCAGCCAACTCGGCCAACGCATACACGGCACCCACGAGGCCGTCCTCATAAATCATGCCTGCAGGAATGTTCACGTCAGGGATGATCGGATTCACCTGCACCGGGAACAGCGCCAACCGTTGCAACTCCGAATACATGGTGCCCGTCTGAGGCGACTTCGACTCCAACAGTGAAGCACGCTCCAACATGCGCAACCGGTCAGCAACATCAACATCAACCGACCAGCCACGCACCACAGAACGCATCGCATTCATCTGATCCGCCATCGACGGAAACAAGTACAACCCAGAACCAGGCGGGTCTTCCACCCACCCCGGGGGAATCGGATACAGTCCCGACCCGGGCGGATCCTCCACCCACCCGACCGGCAGGAAGTACATGCCCGGTTCGGCCTCAGCCAACGCGTCAGCCGGTGCGACAACAGTCGGCTCACCAACCAAGTACACGTCCTCGAAATGGTTCGAATTCCCAACCACCCGGAACACACCCAACGCGAACGGGTACTCCACATCACCAAACATGACACTGCGGAACAGGGCAACCTCCTGCCCATACGGTGCCAACACGTCAGTACGAGACTTCGGCACCAACGAATCCCCATCACCAAACACGGTGAACGAACCCGCCGCCTGCACCTGCCCCGACCCCGTAAACGACACCGACCCCGTGTCCGCAATCTGCAACTCAACCTGCACATCCCCATACCGGGCCACACCACGGTTGAACGACACCACCGCCGAACCCCGCAAATACTCCAACAGTTCGTCGGTATGAGACAGCATGCAAACCCCCTGTGTTCAGACCTCGGGCGGAGGATTCAAAGACGCATCCAAGTACGTCGACCATTCCGTTGCCGCATTGCCATACGTGTTATCCGGGAGCGTGTTCATGTACGCCTGGAACCGGCCATAGTTGATCACCGCAACAAGCACGTCAATCTCCGGACGCGTCACCTCCGTGCCTGACATCTCCCACTCGATCAGCTCGCCACCGAACTGCACATCAATGGGCTTCTCAACCGGATCAGGAACAACGACATGCAACAGTAGCGGCAGGCGGGTCGGAGGCATTACGCGAACCAGGAACTGTCCCGCCGCAAGGACTTCACCGAGCCGGTCGGCATCATCGAGGGTCAACGTTTCGCAGTGCAGCGGCACATCCTCGAGGAGTGACTGCAACCCCATCAACGCACGTGTCTGATATCCCGCCCGATACACCTTCGTCGGGCGAGGCCGGTGCAGTTCACCCCCGTACGTTCCGAGCGCATTTACCGCAACGGCAGTCGCCGGGGCCAACGGATCGGACAACACCGCAAGCCCCTGCTCAATATCTACCTGCGTGACCAACTCGAGCACATACCCAAGTTCCGCCCCAGAAGCATCGAACTGCTGCACCTTGTACGTCACCGGCACACCAAACGGCACCCAATAGTCCGTCTGCGCGAACCCTCCCGCGATGGACACGCCACGCATGTTCCGGACCTCAATATCACCGGCAACCGAAATCTGATGCACGGTGATCGTCACCGCCGAAGGGTCCACGTCAGCCACATCGACGAACAGGTCAACCCGAGGGGTTGGGTCCATGTCCGTGTGCGGTGTCACCGTCGAAACCATGAACCCTCCCTAGGGTCGGAAACCTTGTACCTGTGCCCGCGAAGAGGACGCGTCGTAACTGTTGATTCGCCCATCAACGAGGCGGGCAAACCCATCGCCACCGATCTCGAGCCGACCAGAGATGGACATGCCGCTCAACGGGACCGCTGACACCGAAGCGATAGAAGGCCCACCCGCAACAGAGCGGGGCGGCGTTGCTGTCGCAGTTGCAATGGAACCGAAGGCCATGCCGCCCGTGACAGATTGAAGACCTGTCGTGAACTGCTCACCCAACGCGACACCACCCTCGAGCACGCGCCGCCAGCCCGCCCCAGAGAACGGGCCACGCTTAGCCGGCGAATGGGGGAAGAACCCAGCCACAAACGACATCACGTCGCCCACCGCGGAACCGACCGACCCGAGCATGCTGCGGATACCGTCCACGAAGCCGCCGATCAAATCCCGACCAGCGGAGACCAGCCAAGAACCCGCGCCCCCGAAGAACGCCATGATTCGCGACGGGATGCTCCGGAAGAATCCGACAATGTCTTCAACCCTTGAACGCACCACAGAAGCCATGCCCTGCACGACGCCAACGATCCGGCTCACAATTCCGCCGATGACCGCCCCGGCTTGGTTGAACGCCGCAACCAGCGTGTCCCACTCTCTGATGATCCAGTTGATCGCGAACGCGATAGCCGCAGTGCCCCCGATGAACGCCAGAACGACGCCCGCCCACGGGTTCTCGTCGATGAACTTCTTGATGTCTTCGTAGAAGACGGTCACCGCGGTCGCCAAAGCAATCACGGCGATAACGGCAGCCGCGATCCACGTGACCGGGTTTGCGGCCATCGCCGCGTTCAGCAACCAGACCGCGGCGGTCACCCCGCCAATCGCGATTGCAGCCGGCCCAAGGATGTCCTTGTTGCCGCCCAACCACGCACCGAACTCCTGCACCGCAGGGATACCGGTATCTGCCAACCATGTCGCGAAGTCCTCAAGCCCCGGCATTACGTCAGACTCGAAGAAGTCCATGAGCTTGCCGAGGGCGGGCATCAGCGCCTCGCCGATCTTCTCCTGGATCTCACCGAAACGGTTCCGAAGAATCTCGAGCTGACCCGCCGCGGTCGCCGCATCCTTCTCAGCAAACCCGGAAACCTGCGAACCCAACCCGGCAACCAACTGCGCCAGGTTCCCCGCCACAGTCCCGGTGTCTTTGAAGTCGATACCAATGTCCTTGAGCGCGCGACCCTGCCCAAGCAACGCCTTACCCAGATCGCCCGCCGCAGTCGGAAGATCCTTACCCGTGCGTGCCGCATAGTCGAGCAGCAACGGTGTCAGATCCTTGAGCTGCTCACCAGTCAACCCGTACTGTGCAAGCTGAGCCTGACCCACCGCAATGGCGTCATCATCAAACCGGGTCTTCTTCGCAAGCGCCGAATTCATCCGGCGAATCGCTTCAATGTTCGTATCCGCGAGAGCCGGGAACCGCTCGAAAGCATCCTCGAGCTTCCTCTGCTGCTCCTCGGCCTCAGCGAACGCCTTCACCGACTCCACCGCGAACGCCGTAGCAGCAACCGTCAATGCGGCGATACCGGCAGCGGCAGCCATGCCGATGCCCTTCGCCACCCCCGAGAACTTCTTACCGAGGGATTCAGCCTCGCGGCCAACACCCTTCATCGTCTTCGACGCGGTCTTATCCCGACCGTAAATGTCGAACGTCAGAGACTTGGTTGCCATGCCGCCCCCGAACCCTATTTACTTGCGCTTGTTGACTTCCGCGTCGATCGCCTTAATAGACGCCAGATACACCCGCCACCAATGAAGCGGCAAGTCATAAACAGTCCCCGGATGAATCCCAGGGAAGTGGTGCGAGATCGCCGGCAACCACTTATCCATCGACGCCTCAATGTCATCGATCTCGTCCAGGTCATTCGCCTCGCGTTGACGTTGCCTGCGGGCATTTACTGGTCTTTTGGGTCGACCTCTACCGCCTCGCCATCCTCAACCTCAAGCCCCACGGAAGCGAGAGACACCGAACATGCCTCATCGAACGTGACCGGTTCCCCCGCACGCCGCTTGCAGAGGAACACCAACGCGGCGAACGTCTCCAACGTCTCCACCGAATCGAACATGTCCATCGGTGAATCGAACTCCTGCATCGCCTCAAGAGCAGTCACAATCGACTTGATCGAAATACCCCCCACACCACCGACCTGTGTGGCCCGCTTCAAATCCACAAGGTCACGGATCGCGGCATGCTGAATGGCCCGCTCAAGGTCATACGAGACCCCATCAACGGTCAGATTCGTCAAAGTGCTTCCCCCTTTAGCTACAGGACATCGTCGTACTTGGAGATGAGAGTCAACGAGTCATCGATCGCCGACTGGATCTCATCGAGAATTTCCTTGTTGAGCGCCTTGCCGATGACCTTCCCGAAATAGGGACGGCCCTCCTGAGACACCCACTCGTTGCTGCCATACACCGGGTGACGCCAATTCGGCTTGTTGTACGCCAAAGCGAAACCCTTGTGACCCGCAGCCAACCGCGAAGGTGAAGTCACAATGCGGACACCCGCACGCTTTGCAGAAAACGACAACGAGAACCGTGTGCCGGCAGCCAGCCCCGCACGCGCACCCACCGAATGGTTGCCGCGTGACGGGGCCGGCTTACCCAGCTCGTCACGAACCTTGTCGACCGCGATCTTCCCCGCATCACGGATGCGCTTCCGCATCTGCGCATACAACTTCTTGTCGTACGCTTTCAGGTCACCCGCGAGCCGATTCCAAACAGTCGGATCGATGACAACCTGAACCGGCATCAGATCGCCGTCTCAGCCGTCACAATCGCGACATAGATGGGATGCGCCGCGGCGCCCTCAAGTGCCGTGAACCCGATCGACTGAGTCACGACGCCGTCACCGGACGGCTTCGGAACCTCACCATCAAGTCGAATGACGGGGATCGTGATTTCCAACGTCGGATAGAACGCCCCAGTGATCGCAACCGGGTGAGCGAACTTCAGCACCAAAGCAAGGTCCGTCTGGTTCAGGAACGCATCCCGCAACGTGTTCGAGTCGTACTCAACCGTCATCGTCCCCGTCAACGTTCGCGCACCCACAACAGGCTTACGACCACGCTTACCGGAACCGCCAAGGTAGAAGCCGCCGTCGTCAAGACCATTCTCAAACGTCATGTCAATGTCAGTCACGTTCGCCGCGGCAGTACCACCCGAGGCAAGCGCAGTAGTCGTCGGCGGCGTCACCGACCCACCAATTCGAATCGACGACCCAACAAAGTCCAGCAGCTCATACGATGCCGGATACGACGGCGTCGCGAACGACTGCGCAGTATCAGCACCCTTGCCAACGAAATTGAACTTGAGCGTCGGAACCGCGCCATTCTGTGCCGACAACTCAAACCCAGAACACACCATCCCCAGGTAGGAGACCGGCTGATTCGCGCCACCACCAACCAGCGGGACACCCGTCTGAATCGTGTACGACGGCAGCGGGTCCGTAGCGGTCGGCGTGAAGAGCTGTTGGTACGCCGCACCGGAGGCGACCGTCGACGTAGCGGCACCCAACGCCGCCTCGAACAATGCGCCCAGACACTTCGTGGTCGCCTCAACCTCAACGGAACCCGAGACGGACTCCTTCACCTTCACGCGCCGGTCAGCACGCTGCATACGCCGCCCGTACCGGAACGCCGGACCCTCCGAGAACTCAGGCTCCCAAGCGAATTCCTGCGAGATGTGCTCAACAAACTTGTCCGGTGCCACATACGTGCCGAACGTGGTCTCCTTCTTGAAACCAACAGAAGCATCCAACTGTGTGGTCATGCCTTCTTCCCCTTCGGCTCAACGAACACTGCGTACAAGTCGGCCTGCTCGAGCAGACTTTCGGCCTGCTCTTCCGACACCTCGAACGGCTCCCCCGGTTCATGACGCCCCGGCACACCAACAATTTCCAATGCGCCAAACGGCGACTTATGAACCAGCCTCACAAGGCCCCCTAGCTCGTAATCCGAACAAACGCGTGGAACACCACTTCGACGACAGCCTGACGGCCTCGCGCGAGCATCCCCATATCGGTGAAACCTTCCGAATCAATCGACTCAAGAAAGCACCACTCACAAAGCCCCCCGAGGGTCGTGTCGGTGACACGCACGTACTCCTCGAGCCGGCGAACGGCATCAACCGCAGCATCCGTGACAACCCGGTCATCATCGGCCTCACCCGCACGGAAGAAATCAAACGACGCAGTGATGAACACGTTCTCGTTACGGGCGCGCCTGGCACCCATCGGCCCCGGCTCCTGCTCCGTACGCATCCCCGTGAACACGACATAGTCGTCAAAGTCACGTGCGATCGGGAACCCCCACGACACAACAACATCATCCGCAGCGAACAACGTAGACGCGGCGTCATAGAGTGCGTTCTTCACCTCATACGCAGCAGTAGCAGTACCCATCAGATGAACCCCGGCACTCTCACATACGGCTGACACAGCTCAACAACACGACGCGGCACCGCAAACCCCAACGGGACACCAGCAACAGCATCAGGCACGTCATCGAACGCAGGACGGTTCGACTGCTTCCCCTGCTGCCACCAATGACGCACCAACTCGCGCGCAGCCAACTGCAACGTCAACGGGACCGACGCGAAACCAGCGGTGTACTCAACCGACACGGCAAGCACCCCATCGACGAAAGACCGCGACCCAGCAGGATCGCCCGCGTACACAACGTTCGCGTCCGAATCGAACACGAAATCTGTGGTCGCGACACCATCCTCAGCAACCTCGACGATCGTCAACGCAACCTCAGGCAGCACGACAGCGACGTTGCCGCCCGCGAACCGCTTAGTGCGCGTCACCGGCAACACAGGACCAACAAGCGACTCAATCACAGGCGTCGCAGCCTGCACATACGTAGTCAGATCCGCATCACGCGTCGCATCAGCAGACTTGAAATTCAACCCCTCGCGGGCGTACTCGAGGGTGATCAGGCCGCCCTCGATAACCGTCATCCGAGGGACGCCTTCGTAAGCCCGCCACGCTGCTCAGGCTTACGCCGCGCAGTCGCCTTCTCCGATTCAGCAGACTTACCCTCCGGGGCGCGAGCAAAACCGTTCGCAATCAACTCCGCAGCTTCCTGCGCCGGCACATCGATGAACCCACCAACAGCAGGCCAATCAACACCGTTCCGCGTCCCACTGATCAGGACGACCATTTCAACCTTCGGCATTCCGCCATCTCCTCGAAGTCTTAGGAAACGGTGTGGGGGCGACCGAAGCCGCCCCCACACCAGAACCGAACTAGATCAAGCCGCGTTACCGATGAAGTGCTTCACAGCACCCGTCTGGTCGACGAGCAGACCATCGCCGCGGATCGTCGCACGGAACGTGATCTGGTCGGTGTCGAACGCGAACTCGTCCGAACGCTCGAACTTGATCCCGTTGACGACACGCACCGCGTACGCCGACAGGTCACCGAACAGAACCGACTTCGCCGCAAGGCCAGTGCCCGCGACGTTCGGGTCAGTCAGAACCGGCTTCGAGAGAAGCAAGTCAGGCTGGCCGGCGATAACCGAGGGCTGCCAGAGGTACTGGCCGGTGCCCGCGCCCTCACGGAACTTGCGGATAACCGCAGCCGTCGAGTCCTTCAACAGCCACTTGGCCGTCGACTGGTTACGGTACGGGGGCGTCACCGAGTAGAACAGGTCGATCAGATCGTCCAGGTTAGGAACACCCGCGACCGAAGCCGAACCCGTCTTGCCCAGCGTCGACGACACGGTGATACCGGTCGGCTCCGTGGTACCAACACCAGAGATCAGCTTCGCGCCGAACGCGTTACCAATGTTGCGACCCACAGCACGGGCAAGGTAACCCTCAAGGTCGACACCAGTGTCCTCAACGAGTTCACGCGACACCTTGATGAGCTGGCCGAACTTGAACGCACCAAGAGTGCGCTTCGAGAACGTCGGGTCGGTGCCGGCAATCGCGACACCCTCAGAGACCGCAGCAGCGGCACCGTGGGTCAGCGTGATCGGAACCTCGAACGACTCACCAGAGTCAGTCGTCCAGATGGTTGCACCGCCACCCATGAGGGTTGCAGTCTCAACCAGGTGCTCCCAGAGCTGCGAACGGAACGACGTAGGCACGGTGTTGCCACCAGCCGTTGCGGTGCCCTTCGACAGTGCACGGAGTTCGTACGCCTTGACCTCGCCCGAGAGGAACTTGCGAAGCTCCTCGTTTTCGGTCGGGACAACCTCGCGACGCTCAGGAACCTTAGCAAGCGAACGCAGCGACGCCGCGGCAGCCTCCGAGTTCGCCTCATCCTCAACGAGCTTGTCCGCACGCGAACGAAGCGACTCAATGTCAGCCGTCATCCGGTCGTACTGCACGTTCTCTTCCGCGGTCAGGTCACGCTTCTGTTCCGCCGCGTTGTCGAGCAGAGCCTTAGCCTGCTCCCAAGTGTTCGCACGCTGCTCAAGCAGGTGCTTCGCCAAATCACTCAATGTGATCTCCTTAAATGCAAAACGCCCCTCAAGGGGCGTCTAAATGAATGAAGGGGTTTGCGAGTGGTCGTCTACCTGCTCACGTGCTACTTGAGGTTGTCCAGCTCCAAAAGGCGCTGACGCAAAGAAATCGAAGGGTGAGTTTCGCTCTGCCCCTCTTCCTCCTGCTCTTCTGCCCGAACCTCAACGGGCGACTCAACCGGCTCGCCAGACAACAGCGACCGAAGCTCCTCAGTCGACGCAGCCGCAACCGCATCAACCTCAATATGCAGATGCTCAGCCAACGACCGAACACCCACCGTCGAATCCCGGTACGCGGGATTCACAACCGGGGCAACGTCCACCAGCTGGATACTGCGCAGAGTCCGCAACGGGAACCCCTGCTCGGTCACACCCCACTCATCTTCAAGAGTGTGGAACGCGAACGACGAATACCGGAGGTCACCACGCTTCGCGAGCGCCGCAACATCACGACCCGCAGACGTATCCGGCAGATCCACGATGTACCGCACCCCCACGTCATCAACCTCGAGCCGCAACGTGCCGGCCTCGATCGTGCCAAGCAGGAAGTTGTCGTCATGGTTGTAGCGAGCCACCACAGGCAGCTTGTCGGAAACGGACTTCGTCGCAGCAGACGGATCAACCCGCTCAACGAACCCACCCAGGTTCTGCGAATACTTGTTGAACACGATCGCGTACCCGTCCAACGTTCCAGGCCCATCATCCGCCGAACGGAACTCAACAGGTTGCGACACGTGCCGCATCTCAAGATCACGCATCGGTGCCTCCCCCGGTCTGCGGTGCCTTACTTCTCATAGATTGGAACTGCGCCCACTGCTCATCTGTCAGCGGTGCACGCTCCTCAAGCGCTCGAGCCTCATCAACCGTCTCAACACCCGCATCGATGGCCGTCTTATGGGCAGCCATACGCGTCGTCAGATCCGCTCGAGCAGAAGCATCCAAGTTGAACCGCACATACTGCGACCCAAACAAGTACCGGTCCAGGACAGCCTCAAACCGTGTCGTCCACGGACGCATCGTCCGCATCGCAAACTTGATCTGATCCTGCTCAAGCGACTTGTACGTCAACGACGAACCAGACGACTCGCCGCCCACATCCTCAGGCGCAACCCGATAGATCGCAGCCCACTGATTCGCCGTCAACTTCAACGCCGAAATGAACTGCACCTCCGAACCAGGAATCGCAATCGCCTCATACGACCAATCCATGCCCGTCACAAACGGGTCAGACGACGAAACCGACGCCTTGAACCGAGACTTAGCCTCCTGCGCCTGCGCCGGCAGCAACGCCTTCTGCGTGTTCTTCAACACACCCGAAGGAATTCCGCCCCGCTTGAACCACGTCTTGCCATACGTCTGCGCCGCATCCGCCGTCTCAATCTGCGCCTTGAACAACGCCAACGGCGACAACCCGACAATCGACCCAGCCTGCACATACGCCGGCACATGAATCAGCCGCTCCCGAGGAATCACATTCCCCTTGAACAGAAACACCGGAGACGAACCCGACTCATCAACATCAACATCGTTCGGGTTCAACCACACAACACTCGACGGAACACCCCGCTTATCCCACGCCAAGATGTAGCCGTACGCGTTGCCCCGAAGCAACGCCGACGAAATCGCCTGATGCTTCCACGAGTAAATATCCAACCCGTTCACACCAGGATCACGAACCAACTGCGGCTGCTCCTTCGCCCGCACCGGCACATCCGAATCACCCTTGTCGAACACCGAACACGGCGACGACGCAAACTGATCCGCAATCAACCCAGTCGCCGAATACACAGGAACGATCGACAACGGATTCACACCACGAGTCGTCGACCCGCCAGACCCCCAAACATCCTGAAACGAAACCGAACGCTGCTCCACAGAAGGCTTACCGAAGAGGATGCTCATACCGCCCCCCGCCTACTCAGACCACGCGCCACCCAAAGAAGTCCAGCCCCAGCAACCACCAACGCAGCCGGCCAGAACACGAACACCACACCAAGCACGATCAGCCCAAGCCCAAGAAGCTCGAGCACTGTCGTCAACACGCTCACTCGAAACCCCCTAGTAGAACGAATCCATCACGTCATATTCAGCGTCGCCCGAGGTCAAAACCCACCATGCTGCTGCGAACGCCATCAACGGGCCAATATCGGTCACAGATTTCAGCCGTGACCACAACCAGCCCTCCATCGACTTACGACGCCGCGCCCCATGCACAGCCGTATCCAACGGGCCTTCGCCGAGATGCTTCACCTGCCCATTCAGGAACGCAGTATGGATACCCATGCACGCGTCACGCATGTCCCGCGTCTTCAAACGCACAACCTTGATACCGGCCTGCTCAAGCAAAGGAATCAGCGGGCCATTCTCGCCATACTCGTCAACAACGAGACGCGCGACGCCCCGCTGCTCAAGCTCCGCGACAACCCAGCCGACAACCTCAGCATCAGACCACTGAGCGCCAGCACGCTGCTCATACAAACTGACGGTGCCAACAACACCCTCGGTCGAATCCCCTACCGCCACGAGCGACACAGACTGCTTCAATCCCATACGGACATCAAGTGCAACCACCGGAGACCCAGTCAACGCATCGATAGACACCTTCGCGTCAGCCCAGTTCGGGAACTCAGCATCTGACGAATCGTCATCCCAAATACCCAAACCCTCACGAGAAAAGTCACTCGCAGTCAGCTTCCGCTTCAACCGAAGAATCGACTCCGCGGGAGTCCTCTTCGGATACGACGGATTCGCCTTCGCCCACTGCTTCCTGTCATCAGGGCTGGCGTCCTCATCCGCACCAAACTCAATCCAAGCCCCATCAGCGAGCGTGCCAGCCAACGCCTCACGACGCATCCGCTTGAACGACTCCGACATGTCCTCCGGCTTCGGAGGCGTACCAATGTAGAGCTGCAACCCGAACGCCGAAGTATTCATCGTCGCGAGCATGTTCGACATCGCCTTGTCGGAGAGGATCTGCGCCTCATCGAAAATCAGAATGTCCACGCCCGGAATGCCTCGACCGAAGCCACGCTCCCGCGCACCGAACAGAATCCGCGAACCATTGTGGAAACGGATCTCCTCATCACCCGACCCCGTGTACACCTGCTTGATGTGAGGCGCGACCTTCTCCCGCTGCGCCATGCCCTGCATCGACAGGAACGTCTCACTCGACGTGGCCGAGTGGTGCGCCGTCCAGATAACCAGGAGACCCGGAATGTTCACACACAACGCGAACACCGTGTAGCCGACCAGGTGAGTCTTGCCAACCTGCCGAGGCAGCGACATGCCGACGCCATCGATCATCGCCGCAAGGTTGCCGTCCGACCGCTTGGCGAGCATCACACGACCGGCACCGTCCTGCCACGGATCGAACTTCGCGCCCAGCTTCTCGACACAAGTCTTCCGAACAGCCGGCCAACCGGTCGACGTAATGTCAGTCGGCACATGCAAATGCTTCGCCAGATCAGAGAGCTTCGGCGGACCAGTCTTCGTCCGCTGCGACGTCGGCAGCATCCGCTCCTGCCTCCTTAGCGCGAAGGTCGATCGCCCCGATTTCCTTCGAAATGTCCTGCAAGCGACGCGTCAACGAAGCCAGATCACGAGGCGGACACTCCGGGTCAGACACGGCCCTAGCAATCCGCTCCCGCATCGCCACCAGCAGAGACCGATGATCACCTGTGGCCGCAGCCTGGGACACCGACTTTGTCGGGATCGCCTTCTCGTCGTCTTCGACCGCTCGGAGGTTCTTACGCGCAACCATCAGCGCACCTCCCTTGGTGGTGGAAAAACGTGGTAGATAGAAAAGTGAAGAGGGCGCGGTCTTCTGTGCATCGAATCGCTAAAAAATTCGGGAGCGATGAGAGGTCGACTCGCCTTTGCGTTTGCGGTTTGTGCGTCGTGCACCGTCACCCATGTTGCATTTGATGCACTCGGGGGCGTGGTTACTCGCCTCATAGAACAGTGAGGGGTCATCCTCGAGGGCGATGATGTGCCCGAGGGTCATGCATTGTGGGTGCGGCCATGGTGCGTTGGCGTACAGGTATGTGCCGCATCCTCGCCAACAGTATGCGTCGCCCTGTGCTTTGAGGTTGCGCACGCATTGTTGGTAGCGCCTGGTCTTGCGGGGGTCACCCATGGCTACCCCCTCTTAACGCAGACAACCCCCACACCGTGAGGTGTAGGGGTTGCGAGGGCGGTGTGGCTCAGAGGGTGAGCATGATGATGCTGACCACTACTGCGATGGTCGCGAGCGTGAGGCCGATGAACGCCAGCCCTCTACCTACTCGGATGGTGCGCGACTTGTGGTTGCCTACTGTTGCGAACACCATGGCTGTGAGTGCCAGTGCCCATGCGATGACGGGTGCCCAGATGAACAGGATCGCAGCCCCACCGATGATGGTGCCCACGAGCGCGGGCGTGTTCTTCGCGGGTATGGGGGCGGGTTGTGGTGCTGCCCATTGGTTGCCGTCCCACCATCGCATCTGCCCTGTGTGTTCGGGGTCTGGATACCAGCCTGCGGGTGCTTGCTGTGTGGTGGTCATGGTCGCATTGTGGCAGAGGGGTGACGTGTTTGTCATCAGTGCTGTCTCTTAGGTTTGGTTGCGTGCTTGGTTTGTAACGTCCTGGGTGTTACTAACCAAGCGTTAGTGGTCGTTGCGGATTCGAACCGCTCCCCCTTTCAGGGGCATAGCATCCCTTATCAACCGGGCTAATCCGAGAGGTGTGGTTAGCGCCCCTGTAGGCCCGGACTTACGACCCTTGTTTAGTCTCTCAGTCTTTGCGGTGCGGGTTGTATCGTGCAGTCCATGAGCGGTGTTGTCGTCGTTCTTCTTCGCACCGGATCTCGCATGCCAAGAGTTCGGATGCGCTGTTGCAGTCGGAGTCGCAGAACTCACACCGAAACTCAGACATTCGGCTTCACGGTCGCGGACCCGTAGTCGATGACGTACATGTCCTTTGCGTTCCCGTAGCTGAGGGCGTACTTCACTTGGCTGGGGGTTGTGCGATAGACGTTCGCCACCCGAGCGAGGACATCATCGATGGCCAGTTCACCCTTGCGATTCACGATGCTGACGATCGTGCGAGCCTGCGTGTCAAGAACCTTCACGTGCTCAGTGAGCGTGAGCATCAGCCCTCCAGTTTGTGGTTGAGGTTGTCGGCGGCGTCCGTGATGGTGGCCGTGTCAGTACTTGTGTCGTGAACGTCAGGTGTCCATGCGAGTTCGGGTGACTCGAGCGCTGCGACCAGTTCGGCTGTGACTGTTGCCATTGCTTCGATGTCTTCCTCGGCGATGCCGCATTTGCGTAGTTCCTCGATGATGAGGTCGCGATCAGTCATTGTTGATTCCTGCCCACTCTTCGAGGTGTTCGTATGCGTGTACGACCCGTCGTACAACCAGCGCGGTGTACGCCTTGTCTGACATCACGGTTTGTGTGCCCACCCCATCGCGTGGAAGTGTTTCCCGAATGATCCCGGGTACACGGCACCTGGGACTCGGTCGTCTTTGAAGAGGTGGATGCCGGCTGCTTGTAGTGCTTGGTCGGCGAGTTGTGCGCATTGCAACGAGTCGGTGGAGCTGAGCCACCGTCGCAACCGTGCGGGTGTCGCGGATTTGGTGATCATTGCGAACCCGATGGCGTAGTAGTCGGCCCAGTTGTATTTTGTGCGGACGTGGTTGACAGCCCACCGTTGGATCGTTTTCCGTTGTGCGGGCGTCAGCTCGAAACGAGACCACACGATTTCTTCGTTGTCGGCGTAGTAACTGATGGGCCGGTAACGCACACCACCAGGTTCTGCACTGACACAACGGTCGTTCGATACCGCCACAACAACATGCCCCCAGTAGGAGCCGGTCACGATTTGCACGATGCGGGAGAACCAGTGCTCACTCCGACAGATACCAACCTGACCTGTGAGCATCAGCGCCCCCTGTTGAGTTACCTAGTGCTGCGTGATCCTCCGGAACTCGAGCACCGCATAGTCGTGATACCCGGAACACCCGGAACCCGTTTTCACCGTGCACCACCAACCACCATCACGACGAGCTTTCGCACGCCTCTTGTCGCACACGGCAATAATGTCGCCACACGGTGCACCCGCATACCAGTGGGCTTCGTGTTCGGGCCAACCGTTTTCTTGTTCGTACACGGATTCGCAGGTGGTGGCGTGCAACTCGTCTTCGAGGAGGATGAAGTCAACCTGTTCGAGAACGTCGGACATTCATGCACCTCCCTACGGGTGGCAGGTCACACAGTTGATGGTTTCGATGGGGATACCGTCACGTGTCATCGCTTCCGGAGCCAGGCTGTAAGGGTGGCCGTCCGGGATCGGGGTGCGACACGTGCCACACAACACACCATGCGGGAACCCATCACGAGTGACGACCATCACGAACGGCCACCCACGTTTACGCGGACGAGATCATCGTCAGACATCGCGACCGCACCGTGTTCATCGGCTATGAGCTCGCACGGATCATCCCCGCAGTCACAGTACGTGAGGTATGTGAGGTGGAAGCCTTCTGGTTTATCAATCCCGAGGAGAATCCCCGACATGGGCCAGTATTCCCAACCGTCACAGAAGGTGAATGAGACGTGACGACTGATGTAGGGTGCGAGATCCTTCACCTGGACGGCACGGGTGCTCATCAGTCTTCGCCGACCTTTGACTCATCAGACGGCGGCAACTGCCAATCACCAGCAAGCGAATCTGCTGCTGCCTGCGCCCACTCACGACGCTCAAGACGCTGACGCTCAACAAGCTCTTCGGTAGTCATAGCCTGCGCTGATGAGATACGTTCGCGAACCGCCTCAATGGGCATCGCTCGGATGCTTTCGACTAGACGCTCTGCGCGTGTCACGACCGTCTCCTCACGGTTAGGTGCTTTTTGGTGCTTTAGCCGATCCCCAAAAAGGAACACGATATGACGGCGAGTCACCGAGAAGGGGTTTTGCAATAGTTTTGCGAGACCCTTCACTAGATCGCCCACGACTCATCTATCTCGTACACGGCCTTCGCCAACAAGCTGTCCGGCGCCTCGTCGTAGTGGTGATGGCAGAAATCCAGCAACCCCTTCGAGAACAAGACCCGGTGATACGCCGCAGCACCACAATTTCGGGTATCGCACCTGTCGCCAGCTTTCAGAATCCGGCGCGGCTCACCGGTTACCACGACCACGCCAAACACACATCAGCAACCCCCAGAGGACGAGGAACGGCAGAAACAAGTGCGGCAGAAGACCGCAACGACGATCAATGCCGCCACTACGTGGGCTAACGGCGTGCACGGTCGCCATTACAGGAACGCCGGATCCGACCACGACAACGGCTCATGCTCCCCAACAAGGAACGCCAAAATCCCCGAACGTGAGAACCGGCCAGTCGCATCACGCAACCACTTCGACCCGCCATCACACGACGGACACTGGAACACATGGGTAGAACCCATCTCCCACTGCTGGAAATTGTGCTTATGAGCCGTCACCCAAATGCGCGCCTCATACGCCTGCCGGTCACCACGCACCTGACCGTTCAACCACTTCTCAAACCCCGCAGCATCCGAGCCAGGGATCTTATGACCGTGATTGAACCCCATCGGGATACCAGCAACCGTCGTGTACACGTTCATCTCGTCATGCGGGATCGTGAACTCAACATGATCAAACTCAGACCGGCCAGACAAGACACGACGCAGAGTTTCAGCGAGGAACGCTGACCCGTTATCCGAATCCCCCGTGATCGAGTTCTTCGCACCACCCTGACGACCAAACTCCATGTGGTTACACAACACCGACACGAACTGGCCCTTATCGAACTGGGGGTACAAGTTGCGTGCGTACGCCTGCCACACATCCAAAACAAGGTTCATCTGGCCGCGAAGGTTCTTCTCCACAGTGTGAGTCTGCGAAGCATAGTTGCCCGCGATGCCCTCACCGGGGTCACCGTTGTTGACGATGACAACCTCATCAATGTTGCGGCCACCCTTGCGTTGACGGGCAACCCATCGCTGAAAGTTCTCGAGACCGTCGTACAGGCGCTGCTCGGTCGCTTCGACCCCGCCACCCTCAGACTTACCGAGCTGCATGTCAGCAAGGTTCAACACCGCAGCGACAGGGGCACCCAAACCAGTACCAGGGGTACGGGTCGGAAGCTTCCACAGTCGGACACGCTTTTGCGCCGCCTCAACATCAGCATCCGTGAACAGTTCAGCCATGCTCTGTGCGAGCGGGCGAACATTCAGAAGCTTGTTCCAGTAACCGCCACCAGGATTCGACGTGACACCGTACGTGAACGTCACCGTGTCAGGGTCTTGACCCTTCGCACGGATGAACTCACGCCAGTCATCACGACCCCACGCAGTAGAAGACATGCGGACGGCGGAAAGGATGCGATCTTCGGAGTCGAGCTGGACATCATCAGCCAGGATCGCCGAGGCAACCTTGTGTGCCGAGGTGCCGGCGCTGGGAAGCTGCTCACCATCACGAACGCGACGGCGGTACTTGTTCACAGCGGACTTAGCCAAACCCCACTTCGCCTGAACCTTGGAACTCGAGATGCGAGAGTCCAACAGGTCAGCCACGAACAGGGGGTCATTGAACAACGGGGAATGAGACACAACAACACCCCTTCCGGGCGCTATACAGCGGAACCATCTATGGAGTTTTGTTTTCAGTTGTGACTACGCGGCGGCACGAATCCGCCTGCACGTCTTGCACGCGAGGGTCGGACGTTGCCGACCGGGCCGGCGATGGACGTACACGTTCTCCGACGTGAGTTTGTGGCCCTTGGAGCAGAGATCCTGGGGCACGTCGGTGATGTACCGGGCAAGGGGTGACACCCCGCGGGCTACGTTCTCCGCCTGGGTTACAGGTTCAAGATGCTCGACGTTGACGCATGCACGATTTCGGCACAGGTGGTCAAGCACAAGGCCCTCTGGGATCGTGCGACCAGACCACTCGTACGCGACGCGGTGAACAAGCTGAGTCCTGCCATCGAGCTTGACCGTGCCATAACCGGTGTCGGACCTGCCCGCGCTCCAGACGATGCAATCGCCGTCTCGCTCGGTCTTCGACCAGAATCGTTCCTCGATGCTCAGGTCGTTGATTGAGTCGGCATGCCCGGTCTTCCGGATGCGCTTGTAGTGCATGTTGCAGAGTCCGCGCGCCCTCGCGCCCGACCCGCAGTCCGTTACGGTGCATGTAGAATTGCTCACATCAACTCCTTGCCGAGTTGGTCATGCTCCCGGCTGTTGACGCAGCGCGGGAGTTTCTAATGTATTGGGGTGACCGGATTGGCGTCTGCCGGCCCAGCACTTATGAAGTTGACAGCAGGTAAGCGCAACCCACGTGTGTGGACGCCAACCGCGTACCTGTCCCGAGAATTGAACTCGGACTCCCGTGAGGGAACTCGATTTTGAGTCGAGCGCGTCTGCCAATTCCGCCAGACAGGCAAAGGTGGGGGCTCGTCAACCATCCGAGAAGACTGCCCCCACGCGGCTATTGGCGGCGCGCCGTACGCAACAAGCGGGGTGGATTCCCGCGCCGGTCTCCCACCAACCCTTGTGAGGATGGCGAGGACGATGATCCCTCAAGGCCACAAAGCGCGCTGTGTTCATCAGCTCAGCCGTGTTGGCTGGCTATAGCGAAGGTAACCGCGTGTGCCGAGGGAAGACATAGAAAAAGCCGGTGTTTGCGGCTTCTAGGCGCGCGACATCGGCTTGCTTCTATTGTGCCAGATTTTGTGTTACACCGCAACATGTGGTAGTCGCGTGTCAGACGCATCCGTTTGCGCAGGCGTAGTGGTCGGGCTCGGGCGTCGGGCCGCCCGTGTAGACGATCTTCACGTCTGCCTCCTTGCGGAACTTGCCACACTCGTCACAGCGCATGTCCGCCCTCGATGCGGATGCCGATCGTGCCCCACACCTTCGCGCTGTGGTCGTCCTCGGGTGCGGAGACCTGACCGCAGCGCCGGCAGTGCCCGCATTCGTTGGTGCCCCAACGGTGCTCGCAGCCGCCCTCGAAGTCGGCGAGGTGCACCGGCAGCGCGATCTGGTCGACGGCTTGAAACGAGCGCCCCTTCGCACGCATCCACATGATCTGCGGGTGCATGACGTGAGTATTCACGAGGCACCACGCCTCGCCCTCGGCATCCTGCACCCATTGGCCGATCGCGACATCTTCGAGTGCCTCGGTGGTAGTGATCGTGTTCTCGTCGCTCATTGTTCCCCCTCGGGGTCGTCCTCGATCATTTCTTCGATGAGTTCTTGTACGGCATCTGCACCCGACCATTCAGCCGAACACTCAACAACACGGCACACAGCCCGCAACGACGCATGCAAGGTTGCCTGGTCGTACAGGACGGCTACAGGTGACGCGCGTAGTGACCCGTCCAACCCGACCCAGTTGGTTTGTTTGCAGACGGGGCAGGGGCCGGCGAGTGGGACGGTCTTGGGCGGGTCGAGGAGTTCGGTGATGGTGTCAGCCCACGTTTCGAGGGTTCGCGTGTGAAACGTTGACTCGTTGACCTGCGCCGCGAACCACCGTTCAAGTGTCACGGTCGTGTTCTGCCGGTCAGGTCGAACACCCGCCAACCGACACCAGTCACCAATCTGCGTTTTGATCAACAACAGTTGATACAAAGCCGCATCATTGATCACCGACCCTGTTGCTGTACCACCACCGCCACCATTCCCAATCGCAGACGTGACAGCAGTCTCGAGTTGCACCAACAACGGTTCATGCTCAACCACAATCGTTGACCCGTCGTCGCGGATCACTTTCGTACGAGACGGTTTCGTGAGGGCTTCGACTGCCTCGGCCAGTTCGGTCGTCATACGTCCTCCCAAGGAGTCACGAAACGGCGTTCGATATCTCGCGGATTCCAGCTGTCCCGCGTCTCTTCTCGCAGCCCGAGGGCGTCGAGGGCGGCAGTCGCACCGGAGCGCCACACGTCACGCTGCACGTCGTTCAGCCCAGTCCAGATCGGCTTTGGTTCGTCATGCTCCTCGATGTCCCACTGGAAGATCGCGATTGCCACCTTCTCGACCAGCGTTTCCGGCCATTCACTCATGCGCCTTCCCCTCGGCCAAAAGTGCAACGAGCTTCGACATCGCCAGATGCGCACCGAAGTGGCGAGATGAGAACGCGCCCAACTGCCAGTCAGACACGATCAAACGAATCTCTGCCTCAACGTCCTCGCTCATTGTTTCCTCCCTGTTGCGAACCCAATCGCATCCACCCACGAACAGCCCGCCCACAAACACAAACCAGACGGATGAAACACCACCCATCGAGGCGGTGCTTTGAACACTTGCAACCGCTCCAAAACCTTCATCAAACCGCCTCGAAAATCTGCACTAAGGGACACGAAAAAGTCGCACCCCCGAAGAGATGCGACCCGGAAAAAGGATGTGTGTTCAGTTAGTCGCGAGTGCGGGCGCGCTGTTCCGCGTAGTTAAGATCGTTCAGAACGTTGTGCGCGCGAGCCCCCTCGTTGATCGCGGCAGTCAGTCGCGCCCGCGCCTCAGTGATTGCGGCTTCGGCAGCCTGGATGTCCAGCCTCGCCGCTTCTCGTGCTTCCTCAGTCATGCGCTAAGCCTCCGGGTAGATGTCGCGGATCTCCACCCAAGATCCGGGTGCGAGGAAGTGATCAAAGTCGCCGTCTCTCGTTGACTCGTTCGACCGGAACGCGGCAACACCAGCATCATTCACGCGGAATGCGAAGAAGCCCCAGTCCTCTTTGTTGCCATCGCTACGTACAACAGTTGCTCTGTAGTTCGTCTCAGCCACGATTCACCTCTCAGAACGGGACGGTGGAATCGTACTCGCCGCTCGCAGGGGAAGTCTCCCACGACGCAGCAGGAGCAGTATCGGGTGCTGCAGTCTCGCCCGACAGTCGCGGACTGTTCACTGACAACTCAACCGACGTGCGCTCATTCCCCTCCCGGTCAGTCCACGGGTCACCAATCTTCGCCCCCAGAAAACCAGACAGCGAAACCTTGTCGCCCTCGGACAGACCATGCGGCTCCTTGAACCACACGCTGTAGTACGTCTTGTACGTCTTCCCGCCCGACTCGTTCTCCTCCAACACCTTCAACCCGTTGCCCGTGCGATTCACACGCGACACCGTTACATCCCTGAGCTGCACGATTGCCATTACTTGCCTTCCTTCCAAACCCGCTTGTTCGCGGGAAGATGTTTACGACGACGCATGGCCGCGACCGCCGAATTCGTCCAACCCAACGCGGCACCAATCTCCGCATCCGACATGCCCTGAGACCACAACTGCGACAACGCGTCACGACCAGACACGGCAGGCACTAGACCCTCGAGCGCTGCCGTCACTAGTTCGCGTGACGTGATCCCCTGCGCATCGGCCTTCGACACCAGATGCCCCCACACACGATCCGGGAGCTCAATCTCCAACCTCATTCGTCGAACCCCTTAGGCCAGATACGGCACCCATACCGCCAGTCGATCAGTTCGTCATGGAAGATGCACACCGCGTCGCCATCGTCATCGAGGTAGTACGTCTGCTCGAGTTCCATCAGAATGCCTCGCATCTGAGACACGGCAACGGATACCCCGCATGCATAGGGCACTCACGAGCAGCCGCCTCAACAGCACGCAACGGCAGACGGTCGCGACGTGCACGGGCAGCGTTCGCGATCACATGCGCCGGCATCAACCACTTATCCGACTCCTGCCGATGCAGGCGAACCGCCGCCACAGCATCACCGAACTCGAGGTGCCCGATCGTGTCAAACCACTCATCCAACGTGAGCTGATCAACCTGCCGGTTATCACCCAACTGGATCTTCGCCAACACCTTCGCACACTCAGCCCTGTTCACTGGGCACCACCTCGCCGTCTTCGCAGCACTCAGAACCGGCCAGCGCTTCCTCGCCACACGAGTTGCAATAGCCCCATTCATTGCCGTCTTCGTCGACAAGGAAGCCATCGTCGTTGTACCCGCTCATGACTCCACCTCCAACAGTTCCGTTGCCAACATCACAGTCCGCCGAGCCTTCTCAGACGGCGTCGCCTTCACACCACGGGTTGCATCCGACTGCTTCCGACGCATCCAATTCCTCCACGTCGCCGACCAATCGACCTTCACCCCCCGCTGTCCAGGCTGAGCAATCCAGTAATCCACGAACGCCGCATGCTCTCGCTGAGGGTCAACATCGGGGCACTCCGAACGAATCTTCGCGACATCCCCGGCAGAGGGAAGCCAAGACGGATCAAGTCGAGACCCGCGCGAAGCGCTCTCTCTCTTCTTCGTAGAAGAAGATGTCTCTGTCTCTGTCTCTGTTGTTAGCTTGGAAGGTGCTTGAGCATCCGCCTTAGCATGTGCTTGAGCACGTGCTTGACCACCTTTTCGGCCTGCCTCCCGCTTCTTCTCAATGTCCGCGCGGGTCTGCTGATGCTGCTCGAAATCATGGATACGAAAACCGCCATCCACGCGAATCAGTGACGGCTTCTCTGTGTCGTTCGTACACAGTTCATCAATTGATTTCTTCCGCCACTTTTTCGACGCAATACGTGCATCAACGAACCCGTCATCCAACATGCGACGCGAATGCAACGTCATCTCAACGAGCGTCCGAAACGCCTGATCCGACAAGGGGGCAATCTTCGGTGAGTCAGCGAAATCGAGTGTGAATCGCCCATACAAGCGATCGTCTTTCTGCACTAGCTCACCTCCATAGGGCCATGTATTCGCGCGCCACCAGCACGCACGGACGACAAAACACTTCCTCCGGGTTGGTTCTGCACCCGCACCACGGACACGGCAACTCACGCATCAGAACACCTCCAAACCCGTATGCACGGTGCCGTCATCCGCAAGCAGACAACGCCCATGAACGGCATGCACGATCGGCACCAACGACGGCTCCTCAAACCCAGACACCTTGATGCCCCGGCGTACTGCTTCCGCCTGAAACTCCGGGTCTGACTCGATCAAGCCGTTCAGCGACGACTCAAGCCACACCACATTCGACAGACGATGCTTCCCCCGCCGGCCACCCATACCACCCTGACGATGCTGCGGAACAAGTTCCGGACAATCCTCACCAGTCCAAGCAGACACATGACCGTCACGAGCCTCAAGCTGCTTGAGCAGTGCTTTCGGCGTGCTCAACGATCAGCCCTCCAATGTGTTCGATGACGGGAGGGACGACAGCGTTGCCGGCTCCTCGCAGGCGGTCCACCTGTCGGGGAATCCCATCAGCCAGTCGGTCCACTCGGGGTTCACGAGCAAGCCACTCACTCGCTGCCCGCCGGCGCGCAGGTACCGCCAAGCCAGATAGTCCTCGAGCTGTGAGCGGTGCTCCCCCGACTCGGCTCGCGCCCAAGCGATCCCGTGCTTGCCCATGCTCGCCCTGGGGGTAGGCCACGAGGTAGACCCGTTCACGGTTATGGGGTGCGCCGAAGTCGGACGCTCGTAGAGTCGCCCACTCTGCATCGAACCCGAGGGCGTGAAGGTCGGCAAGGACGGTTCCCCAAGCTCCGGCATCTCGAACGAGAGCTGAGACGTTCTCCACGAGGACGTAGCGGGGTCGTACTGCGCGTATGACATCCGCGAATGCGGGCCACATCCATCGTTCGTCGAAGACTCCGAGTTGGAAGCCGGCAAGGCTGAACGGCTGGCAAGGGAATCCCCCGCAGACGAGATCGACATTCGGTCGCTCCTTTGATGCCCACCATTGGGGCGTAGTGAGTACGTCGTCGTGCCGCGGCGTATCGGGCCAATGATGTTCAAGGACCGTCCTGCACCACGGGTCGATCTCGACTTGCCCAACTGTTTTCATTCCGGCGCGTTCAAGTCCAAGCTCGATCCCACCGATGCCAGCGAAGAGCGAGAGCACGTTCATGTCGCCCATATCTGTCTCTCTTCCGGGTTAGCTGGCTTCTCGTTGTGCTTTGAGTTGTCGTCGGCGTTCGTGTTCGTTGTGGCGGATTGCTTTGCGTTGCCGTGACGTTTTGCCGCCCCACATGCCGTGTGGTTCGTTGTTGTTGAGTGCGTGTTGTAGGCATGCTTGTTGGACGGGGCAGGTTTCGCATATGCGGCGTGCGTTTTCGAGGCGGTCGGTTCCACCGTTTTCGGCGAACCACATGTCACCGGGGTATTCGGCACAGGCGGCCGAGTCCATCCAGGCGTGGAAGGTGGGCGGGTTCAGATTCACGACGCTCACGATTCCCTCGCCACCTGAGTCGGGCAGTCCTCGCGGCGACAGTTCCCCCACTTGAAACCAGCCCAGTGTCCGTTGCCGTCCGGGCACAGTCCGAGCTGATCCCGCCACTGCTCGAGCGTCTTATCTGAGGGGTTGTCGATCTCGCCGATCCAGTCCTCGATCACATCCCGCTCGGAGCGGCCATCGAAGTCAGACCAGTCGCCCCGAATCGCGTTTGCGTACTCCTGCATTGCTTCCGTGAGTGCGCTCATGATTCCTCCTTTGCGTCGTGGTATGCCTGCGTGATGACCGGTTCCGACTCGATCTCGCCGCGGCTGATTGCTCCTGCACGGGTGAGGACGAGGGTTCTCACGTCGTCGGAGTATTCGTTGCGGTTGCGTGCCCGTTCGGCGATGACGGAAAGGTCTTCCTTGGTGGTCGCAACCGCGATGAGTGCCCCCCAGTCTTCGGATGGTTCGATGACGATTGCGTCTGCTTGGTGGTCGAAGTCTTCTGGGGTGTAGATGCCGCCGAGGAGTTGCGGGAAGGCGTCGCGGAGAGCGTGCGAGAGCACGCGGATTCCGAGCATGTGTGCGGGTTGTGACCGCCACTGTCCCGTTGTCCTGCCGAACTCGGCCCATGTCACGACCGTGTACGCGTAGTCGTTGTACCCCTTGCGTTTGACTCCCACGCGGGCGGCGGCAGGGTTGTCCTGCGACAGCCAAACGTCAGTCCATGTGACCCCGTCTGCGGTGTACTGGATCGGCGTGCGACCCTCGTACTCCTTCGACGCGGCAGCAACGGCACGGAATCCGTCGATCGCGCCCAGGATTGTCCACTTGCCGCCCATTTCGGCGGCGTAAATCTGCCGGGCGAACGGGTCGAGACCGCTTCGCTGGACGGCTTGAATGAACGCCTGCGTGACGCTGACGGGTGCGTACTCTTTGACGCGTTGCCCGTCCTTCATGACGGTCTTCACAAGGCCGGCGAACTCGAGGAGCGCGCCCTGCTCGAGCGACCACTTTGCGGGGTCAGCGGACTGCGGAACCAACACAACTTCGTTAGACACTCTCAAGCTCCCGTTCAAATGCGAGAGCCGCCCGGAGGCGGCTCAGAAGGTCAGTGGCGATCGGTTCCAAATGCTCTTGCAGTTGGACGATCTTGGGGTCGTCTGGGTAGACGCGAATGAATTGGGGTTCGTCGTCGATGAGGTCTTCACCGTCACCCGTTTTGTCGATGTCGCCCCACAACCAGTCGATGTGTTCGGCTTCGGGGATGACGCGGAACTGCCATGCGAGCTGACGCCATTCGGCCAACGTTGGGCCTTTGGTTCGCTTTGAAAGCAGAACGTGTTTTACTTTCACTTCGGCCAGCGAAATGGAAGTATCAGCGGCATTGACTTTGATTCCGTCAGGGGTCGCGGCGAACCCGGTCTCGTCTGGTGCGTGGAAGAGTGCGACGTTGTGTTCGTAGCCACCCCACCCGAGGATCATTGGTTCCCACCGGTATCCCGATTCGGTGAACACGTTCCCGGTGAAGATGTCGCGTTTGAGTTTTGCCGCGAGGTACAGCGGCACTGATCCAAGTTTTGACAGGCGGGCGGCGTCTGACGCACCAATGACGGATTCGCGTGCGTGTTTCCACATGTCGCGGTCGGTTCCGTCACAGAGGATGCGGTCGATCATGTGTCGCCTCTCGTGTTGTCGGCGTGGTCGATGATGTGTTGCCAGTGTTCGTCGGGGTCGATGAGTGTGAGGTCGTCCCATTCGTCTGGGGTGTGTGGGTGTGTCATGAGTCCCCCAAAATTGCGCGTGCCAACGCGAGTGCTCGAATGTCCGGTGTGTTTGTGCTCGGGAATGCCACGCTGGGCGGCAGACTGCTCGCGATCAGATACGAGTCCCGCAGGATCGCGAGTTGTGCGTCGATCGTGCGATGCAAGGTGACGATCAGTTCCGCGTTCGGTTCGTAGTTCTCCCGGTAAATCGGTCCTCGCCAACCGTCACGTGGCCGAACCTTTGAGACGACCACGTGCGAGAAGGATTCGTTCATGATCTCGATGTCGCCTGCCTCGGGCCAGTGTGCCCAAGGTCCGGGGAAACTGTCCGACTTGATGCGTTCGAGTTTCGTGATTGCGGCTTCCAACGTCTCAACAGCGTTCACGATGACTCCCCCTTGACATAGCGGAACTTGTTGTATCCGAGCGCGCGGTTCCAGTAGGAGACGAATTGCACCACGTCATCAAACGACCACGGTCCGAGGTAGCGCGACCAGTCCTCAGACGTGGCGTCACTACGGGATTCGATCGTGTAGTACAGGGCGTTCATGGGATCTCCGTAACGGTGAACTCGAAGTGCGGTGTGCAACCAGGCACGTACCGAATCTCGGGCATGTGCTTGACCATGTATTCGTGCGTGTCGTCAGGCACTACCTCGGCGTCAACGAGTCCATCGCAGAGCGCCTTGAGGGTGGAGACGGGGTTCTCGTCGTCGCGGCGTCGTCGGTCTTTCACGAACCACACGAGTCGCACTTCGCACCGTCCGAGGTCGGGCATGTGTCGTGCGGATGCGTGCATGAGGGTGCGGACTTCCTTGACGATCTTTGCTTCCTGCATTCGGTGCATCCGGTAGTTGAGCGAGAGGGGCGGTTTCGTCCACTCGAACTCAAACGTCTTCGTGAACATCGGCCCATCCCCTAAACGCACGGCAGTCGCCGCAGTTGCATGTTCGAAGGAACCGCGGCCAGTCGCGGTCGCAGTGGTGACGGTTGAGCTGGGTTGTCGTGTTCGCCCACGCCCAGCAGGTGGGGCAGACCACGTATGTGATCTGCCCGGTGTTGTAAGAAAGGAAAGTCATGAGGACTCGGCGTCGCGTGATTCAGATGATGCCCATCCTCGGTACGCCGCATCCGCCGCCATGAGCGCTTCACGCGCAGCGACGAGCGCGTTCACGCCGTTGCACTCGCGGCGAAGGTTGTTCTCCTCGCCACGGGCGCGCCTGTCCGCAAGCTCCGCGCTCTCCCTCATGCTCGCGGCAAGCTCCCGTGCCTGCTCGACTCTCACGTGCCCCTGAGCAATCAGCGCGTCGAGTGTCTCGATCTCGTGCTCGCGCTGATCGAGGATGCCCATCGTGGTATCGACGCCCATCACTTCACCTCTTTCGGTCGTACGGTGACGAGTAGGAACATGCAGTACGTGCAGAACACGACCGTGCACAGGACGGCGACCAGTTCGAGGAACCTCATGACCAGGCCCACGTCCTGTGGGCGTCGCAAGTCAGCATCCAGTCGCTCTCGCCATCGTGAATGTTCTCGTAGACGATCCACGCGATGGGAGCCGGGCATCGGTACTTGAAGCAGCCCGCGCCGACGAACTCTCGCCGGTCGCTCACGATGGTTCTCCCCATGCGGCGATGAGTTGTGATTCGAGTTCACGGACACGCTGTTCGGTGGCGTCACGGTCGTGGTATGCGGTCACGAGTTCCGCGTCTGCCATTGATGCGTGGTGTCGGTGGTGGTCGCGGGCCTGTTCAAGGTTCGCGACGATGGTGCGCGTGTATTCGCTGTCTTTGCGTGCCGCGGTGAGGGCGTCTGTGAGGTGTTCGACGGTGTTCACAGGTCGGCCTCCGTTTCGGGAATCAGTCGGGTGTAGGGGCCGTACTGCTTCGGCGGGTTCGTTCCCGGTCGGCGGTCGAGGCGCACCCCCAGGCTGAAGTCGATCCAGTTGCCGTCGCGGTCGCGAACCCAGAGGTCGCCGTCCTTGTCGTGGTATGCGCCGGGTTCGGTGGGCATCTCAACGGGCTTCTCGTATGTGACGGTCAACCCGGGAATACCAGCCGCGTTGATCTCGCGTGCGAAATCCTCCGGGGCGACATTGATGGTCAAGGCCCCCTCGCCACCAGAGATGGTCAGCCCCAGATACTTGTTGGCGGGGGTGCTGGCTTCGGCAGTCAGTTTCCTGGCGCTCGCGACACTGTTGATAGTCATGGTCTTGTTTTCCTGTCTGCGCCCCAACGGACGCCCACAATGATGAGGAGGGCCGCGAACACGACCCCAGCGAACTGCCACTGCCTGCCCAACACACAAAAAGTGAGTGCGGCGGTGAAACAGATGGCGAGAGTGAACCGGCCGCTACTCACGAGCGTCAATCTCGGAAGTGTCGGGTTCAGCGGTGCGGATCGCGGCGGCTTCGAGGGCGTCGGCAAGGCGGGTGAGCATCTTGGCCTCGTAGTGGAGCCCCGTACCGTCTTCGAGGTACTTCGAGTGCGCCCGCACCTCGGCGATCAGGTCTTCGTTCGTGGTGGTGGTGTCGGGTTCAGCGATCACGCTCACGCGGGTCGGGAGGTGCAGATCCATCGGGCCGAGCGCCAACGCGAGATAGATGTTCCAGTGCTGCGGGCACATCCAAACGTGATCCGGCAGCGGCTCGGGGAAGCGGTCGCCTCCGTGTGCCTTGATCGTGCAGACCATGCACGTAGGGATCGTCACGGGGTCAGCCACAGTCGTCCTCCTCGGTGGTGTCGGGTTCAGGGGTGGGTTGGGGGATGATTCCGCCCAGTTCGCGGGCTCTTGCGCGGAGCCGCGAGTGTGCCCAGTTGCCCGCCTGATACCACTCGACTTCGTTCGGCGTGCTCGTCCCGACGGGCTCGATTCCCTCCGCGTCGTCATGTGCCCGCTGCGCGATTGCGGATCGGTTGGCGTCACCGCGAATCCAGTCCGCCAGCGCGTCAGCCATCCACAGCGCTCCCGCCTCGAACCCATCGACGAACGCGGAGGGCTCATCCTGAAATGCTGGCCCCCACTGTCCGTCGTTATCTTCGCGAATCTCATCGAGACGCTTCTGCGCCGCATCGCCGATCTCAGTCACGGTCGTCTCCGAAGTGTTCGGTTTCGGGGTGACCACAGTTCGGGCACGTCCACCACAACGTGAGATCCTCACGGTCTTCAACACCGACCACGTCACCCTCAAACCCGCAATCACATTCGATGGTCAGATCAATGTTGGACCGGTAAATACCAGACGTTTCGGACATCAGATCACCCACATCCGCCAACACACACCCAACGGGCGGCGACACTTCTTACACCGCATGTTCGGGTCAGCCCGCACCTCATCCGCGAACGCACGCGCACCCTGGCAAATGTTCGCCGGCCCCTCACACGACACCAGCCGGTGCGTCACCGAACGAGTGCATGTGGTTGCTGTGTGGCCGAACTCGCACACGGGTTCTTCCATGCCTTCGAGGATTCGGTGTGCGATGAGGTGTGCGTGTGTTTCCGCTTCGACGGGTTCCATTGCGTGTCGTGCCGCGTACGCCGCTACAACATCGTTGATTGAGTCACGCATCAGCCCCGCCCCTTGCGCTGAGTCCGAGCATTGCAACGAGTTCCGCCAACGACGCCGACTCAGCAAACCGGGTCACCGTCGCGAGCGCCGCCCGTTGTACGTCGTCCGGGATCGGGTCAAACGCCCCATCCAACACGTTCTTCGAACCCAACCGGTCGTCGGGTTGAGTCACCCACTCCGCCGCACCAAGCTTCGACATCAGCCCATCTCCTCTTCCCATTCCAGAACGATGCGAACCGGCATGTTGTTGATTTCGACCAAGCTGTTCGCATGCTCGACCGCTCGTCCAAGCTGCGACCCAGAGTCGCCGCCGTGAAAGCTCATGACCTTCGCCCAGCCGCCCGATATCTTCTGAACACTCAGAACAGTGACGTGCCCCGGAACACTCATGTCTGCTTCTCTCTTCCTGTTTTCTCGGTGGGGAATCGCATCCACACCAAATCCACGTTCGTCACGCCCTGAACGGTGTCCCCGTTCTGATGCCACATACGTGAACACCGGCGCTCCATCTCCTCTAGTGCGGCGTTCCAACCATCACGAAACGCATCCCGGTACTCATCCATCAGTCGTCACCCCTCGGTGGTCTGTGAACCTGAGCTGCCCCACCAATGCGTGCCCGATGTGCTCGGTGTAGATAGGTGGGATTGCCTCGCGCAGCTCGTCGCGGGTCATCCAGTCGATGCCCATTGCCTTGCGGCCCTTGGCGACGCCAGAGAAGTTCCCGACGACGTGCATGAACTCGCCGTCGAGGGGAGGCCGGCCCATCTTCGCCGTCCGCGCCACATGGGTGCGGTGCGCAGCAGGAGCCGCCTTCCAGCTCGTCTCGAACAGTCGCGGGCGGTACGTCCCCAACTCGGGAAACATGCACCCGCAGAGTTCCACCGGGTCGTTCAGTGGTGAGCCGGGGACGTTCTCGATGACCCACGGTTTCCCGATGAGTTGGAACGCCGCACGGATCGCGGTCACATAGTCGGGGTGGTCGTTCTTCTGGATCTTCTGCGCATTCGTGAACGCCTGGCACGGGGGCGACGCATGGAACGCATCGAACTCTTCGTGATGCTCGAGCAGGAACTTGAGCGCGTCCGCCTGATGGAACTCGAACGGGTAGTTGGGTTGCGGATTAATATCAACCCCAACAACGTCAAAGCCGGCGCGAGAGTAACCCATGCCTGCGCCGCCAGCACAACAGAACAAATCGAGGATTCTCATTGCCGTTCCTCCTTATGAGAAAGGGCCACACCCCATAAAGAGGACGGCCCGGATTATGAAACCCAAGGCAGGAACGGTCATCGCTCCTGCCTCCCGTGCCTCTGGTTGCTTTGCTGCGTACGCCCAACGACGCCAGAGGCTTGACACGACCGAGCTGCTAATCGTTCGTGCCTATATGAGTGGACGTGGTGGTCATCGCGAACCTATTCAGGGGGCTTCAACCATTCGGTTGCCGTATCTGTCCCCTGTACTTCGGGGCCTCTTCCGGTCACCAGTCCTATGTAGTTTTTGGGTGCACTGAGCACCACCCACCACCCGAAAGCAGTGGAAGAACAGGGACGCGCTACGCGTCAGGAATGGCGAACCAGGCGTTCATCCCCTGGGCGATGAGCACATCCTGCTCGTGCATCCACGAGTCGAAGTCGCCGTACTGGTCGGTGGCGAGTTTCACGAGCGCGTCGAAGTCGACCCCGTTGTAGAACTCGGCCTTGCGCGGCAGGGCCACGCCCCCGAGTGCCGTAGCGAACCCCATGAGTTGAAGTTCGGCATGGTGAGAGTCGTCAACGAACATGTGCCATTCGCCAGTGACGAACTGGCCTCGAGCCTTGGCCGCCTTCGTGTGCTCGTAGATGCGACGGCCATAGTCCTGTGTGCGTCCCACCTTCACCACTCCGGATGAGAACTGGATTGCGTACACCTCGTCCTGGATGCCAAACGCTTTGAAGTCGTGCATCAGCCGGCCCTCCTGGTGGTGGGTAGGCGCTTGATGTATTCGGAGAGGTCTTCGTGATGGATCAGGGGCTTCGTGTTCTGCCGTCCGCCGTAGTGGGCGATCAGCGACCCCTCATCGATCGAGTACTGGATCTCACGAACCGAGAGGGAGGAGGTTTCCGCCGCCCCCTTCAGGTCGTATGCGATGCGAGCCACTAGACCACCGCCAGCAGATCAGCCGGAGAAACCGAGAAGATGCGGGCGATAGCGGCAAGCTCACCAACGGTAAACATGTTCGGGTTCGCCAGCTTCTGGGCCAGTTCCCGTGCCGTCATCGTGTTCATATGTACACGATACCGTGCACGTACGTGCATAGTCAAGGGTGTGCGCGTATCCGTTTTGACCCCTAAATGGGTCTAGGTGTCAGCCCTTAAATTGAGGCAACCTAATTACGGAACCGTGCACATATGTACTAGAACTGGGAGCATGACCGCTTTGGCTATGACACTGGAGGATCGTGCGGCGAGCATCGTGCTCGAAACCCGACGCGCCGAACTCGGCATGAGCAAAGCGGAACTTGCGCGCAGAACTGGAATCTCAGAACGGACCGTGAAGTACTACCTAGCGAGCGAGCGCGCGATGACAGTCGGCGCGTACCACGCAATCCGCACAGTCCTTCAGCTCACTCGCGAAGAAGGCGCACGCCTGGTAGCAAGCCAGCTCGCTACCCTCGAGGACTCGGATCAGTAGCTGATCGTCCCCCATCGCCCGGCCCGCGGCGCGAACTTGCCCAATCGTGACGTGCTCCAATGCGGTCATCGCCATTCCCCGTTTCCCCGGATTGCGCCCGATCCCCGATGATGTGGGCGCTTTCATCCCTCGGGGATGGCGTGTAGGGCCACCTCGAAGGGTTGAGGGGACTCTATGTGAATCGCAATAGAGACGCTAGGTTCCCTTATGGGGGACACGTCCGCGCGTATCGTCTGCCCGTGACTCGGGTGGGGACGCTTTCAGATGCGGTAGCGACGATCGTCCGCAACTACACGGAAGAAACCTACGTCTCTCAGTCGGAACTTGCGCGACGCTCGGGCATCTCCCAACCCCACATCTCGAACGTGTTCAACGGGAAGACCGTGTTCACGCTGGATCAACTCGACCGGGTTTGCGACGCGCTCGGGTTACAGCTCATCTCCGTGATCCACGAAGCCGACGTTATCACCCGTCGGGATTGAGGAACGCTGACAGTTGCAGCATCCCCTGGGTGCGCCGCTCCATCTTCGTAGGGTCTTTGTAGCGTCGCGTCATCGCCACCTCTGAATGACCAACCAGTTCCATGACGACATCCTCGGGCACGCCCGCCTCGAGCAGCATGTCCACGGCCGTGTGGCGAAGGTCGTGCACGCGGATCTTCTTGTTGGTGACCTTCATCTCGGCGAGTGCTTTCGGCCACCGCTTCGTCTCCCAGTCGGGGTCGATCGGGCGGCCCTTGTGTGTGAACACGAGCCCCCACGGGTTCGGGGCCACTCGTTTCCGGTGTTCTTCGAGCAGGAAGCTTAGTGCCGCGACGACAGGGAGCATGCGCTTGCCGGCTTCTGACTTCGGACGGGTCCAGTACAGCCCGTACCCGTCGAGGTCGCGCCACTCGAAGTCGGCTGGCGCTGCCGCTAGCTCCTCCTCGGACAGGCGCTGCAACTGCCACGACATATCGATGAGGTCGCCCACACGGTCCCATTCGAGTCCGATGATTTCGCCCCGGCGTTGCCCGGTGAGAAGATACGCCGCCCATCGAACCGGCTCCGGGTCGTAGATGGGTGCGTCGAGGGCGAGGAATGCGCGCTTGATGATCACCTTTGCCTCGTTGAGGTCGAGCGCTTGCAGTTGGGTGCGTGACTTCCGGGGGGCGTCTACGAGGCCGGCAGGGTTGCGGTTGATCTTCCCCTCCCGGACCGCGTCTTCGAGCGCCTTAGACAGCACCCTGTGGGCGTTGAGGGCATAGGTCGAGCTGCCGCCGTTGTCGGTGATGTAGTCGTGGACGAGGCGGATGTGCACACCGGTCAGCTTCTCGAGCTTGACGTTTCCGATTGCCTCCACGATCTGCCGGTTGACCACGGACCGGTACCCGGCGAGCGTCTTCGGCCTCACCCGTTTGGCGGCAATGTTTTCGAGCCAGTACGTCATCCATGTCCGCACGGTCGGTGACGAGGTGGCGAGGTCGCCCGCTTCTCGGTAGCGGTTGAGAAGCGTTCGTGCCTTGCGGAGGAACTCTCCCTCATCCTTCGCGGTGAACTCGCGCCGCCGACGCTTCTTCGGGTCGGACGACGGGAGTTCGATACGCCCAATGAACAGGCCCTTGGTTTCCGAGTAGAACGCGGTCGCGTTCGGGCCGAGTGCCTTGCGAAGCTTGTCGCTGATCTCCATTGGTCCCCCTTAGTGGATTACTACACCCGAACTACACCCCACCCTATGCGCAACCGTGCACTTTTGTGCATCCGTGTTCGCCCGGAATTACGCGGATCTTGCGCATTCCCGCCTCTCATTCTACCTCATGCGTTCGACTGAAAATCGAAAGGTCACCGGATCGATGCCGGTCGGAGCCACCATCGAAACCCCCGGGTAACCGGGGGTTTTCTTGTTTCAGCGGGCGATTTCGCCGGGCCGCCCGTGGGGCTGTGCCATTAATGTGCCATTAAGGTCGGCCGAGGCCTGCCGCCTGGTTCGTTTCGGTGGTTCGCCGGCCGCACTCTTCAGTGCGTCGTTCAGGGCCGCGCCGGCACGGAGGGCGACGCCCTCACGGGCACGGGAGTAGCGCTCGGTGACCTGCAAGCTCGAGTGCCCGAGGGTCGCCTGCACGTCTGGTGCGCTGGCGCCGGCATCGAACAGGATGGTCGCGAACGTGTGCCGGAGGTCGTGGATGCGAAGGTCGGGTCGGCCGATCGCCTCGCGAAGCGTCTCCCAGTCGGCGCCGCGGCGGGCGTTGTGGTTGGTGAGCCGGCCGCCGTCGGGTCCGGCGAAGAGCAGGTCGCTGGATTGCTTGCCTCTTGCAGCTCTTTCCGCGTACGGACGAAGCGCGTCGATCAGCGGGACGTCGCGGGACTTGTGGCTCTTCGGCGACTGCTCGATCAGCTCGCCGCGCTGGCCTGGGCTCAGCGATCGGCTGACGCGGATGATGCCGCGCTCGAAGTCGACGTCGCCGACGCGGAGGGCGGTCGCCTCCCCCGCGCGCATGCCGGTGTAGACGAGCGCGGCGAGGTAGCCGCGGTAGGCGCCTTCGGGAACGAGGTCGAGCAGCGTCTGGATCTGCTCGAGCGTGAGCGCCCTCGAGACCGGCGAGATGGAGTCGCGCATGCTCGGTCGCTTGACCTCGCGCGCCGGGTTGTAGTCGATGAACCGGGAGCGGCGCGCGCCGTCGAGCAGGCGTGACAGGACGGCGAGTGCGTCGTTCTTGGCAGATGCTCCGCCCGACCACGCGACCATCGCCGACTCGATCATCGGCGAGGTGATGTCCTCCAGCCGGTGCCTGCCGAGGCTCGGCTTCACTCGCAGCCGCCAGGCGACGCCGTAGCTGCGCCCGGTCGCCGGACGGACGGATGACGCGATCGCCGGCCAGTACTTCTCGTGCCACTGCTCGAGGGTCATCGACCCGTTCGGGTTGCGGCCGGCGACCGCTTTCGCGAGCTCGCGCTTCGCCTCGGCGAGCGTCAGGAACGTGCGCGATCGCTCGGCCGCTCCCCCGTCAACACTCGGACCGACGACGCGGATCTGGTAGCGCTGCCGATCGGCGCGCCAACGGATGCCCTCGGGCAGCGGGCGGCCCGTGCGCGGATCGACACGGCTCGGAGTATCGCGGTTCGGCCGACCGGCCATCAGTGTTCCGTTCCACCCCGGGCGAGCAGCTCGTCGATCGTGTCGGCACTCCAGAGCAGGTGCTTGCCCATGCGGGCGTCAGGTTCGGGGATGAGGCCGTCGTGGCGCAGCTTGTCGAAGCTCGAGACCGGGATGCGGCACCGCTCGGCCGCCTCCACTCGGCTCAGATACTCGACCCTCAGCACGACGTCGACCATGATGCACCCCTTCGGCTGTTGCACCGCTGTGCTGGCATCTCGTGCATGCCAACGCAAGCGCGGCTATTTGCAAGTACCTGAGAATATCATCGCTTCGCGCATTTCGGCAAGTACCTGAGTTGAGTGGTTAGACTCGACGCATGCCCGCCTCGACACCCCGCCCCGGCGACCAGTCCTACGACGGCCTGCTCGTCGCAGACGACCTGCCCGAAGGCTGGTATCTGCCCAGCCGGTTCCCCGGCGAGCGCGACGACGACGCGAGCGAGCAGATCGACCAGGTTCTCGGGTACAACGATCAGGGCTCGCCGGCTGGTTCCGACCAGAACGAGACCACCGACGGACGCTGGCGCTACCTCGAGCACGAGGCCACCCACACCCGTGTGATGATCCGCCTGCAGCGCCAGCTCTTCGCCGTGCCCGAGGAGATCCGCATCACCGGCGTCATCTACCTGCCGTGGCGCCCTGGCGACCCAATCACAAGCCAGCTCCTCCGCGAGCTCCCGACCGCCCGCATCGAGGCAGCGATCAACAAGCGCCTCTTCGCGATGAAGCGCACCGAGACGATCACCGGCGGCAAGATCGTGCTGCCCTCAGGCCACAAGATCAGCGAGCGCGACCTGCTCAACCCGCTCGGCGACCCGAAGAAGACGCCCGACTTCTACGAGCTGGTCGCCCTGCAGCACGGCCACCTCTCCCGGAAGGGCGACAAGAACCCGAGTGCGACGATGGCGCAGATCAACGGTGTCGCGCTCTCCACCGCTCAGGGCTGGATCACGAAGGCCCGCGACCGCGGCCTGCTGCCGCCTGGAAGGCGAGGGCGGGCGGGCTGAACACTGCCGCTAACCCGATGATGGCCGACTACTGAATATTGGCTGGCCGACAGCAAGACACGCCTTCTGAAGCACTTGTGCATGTTTGGCGCATGGAACTAAAGTAATCATTGTGGTTATCGGTTGAGTTCTTCAGAGGGAGTGGTCGTGACGGGTGTGGTTCTGGGTGGAAGCGAATGGTTTCAGGGGCGTTTCGGGACGGTGGCAGACGAAGTCGCTGAAGCACTCGTCCGTGCTGGACGGAACGCACATGAGACGGCTGCTGACTCGAAGGCAGCCAGCAAGCTGAGGACCGATGAGCCATACGGCGCGACCTTCTGGCAGATCCTGGCTCTGTCTACCGTCGAGGAGCTCTCTGGTATCCAGGGCGTACAGACCACGAAGCCGAAGGGCAGCCGGTTCGAACTCCCCGTGGTGAACGGCACGATCCTGTACGCAGCTAAGTGCGCGTCACAGTCCGGCCCCCAGGCGGACCGCTTGATGATCCGATGGTCGAACTTCCGTGAGCGCTTGTTCGACAACGTCGAACGCCCGGACGCCATGCACCTGCCCCTGCCCGAGTGGGAGCCGGAAACAAGTCGAATCGAGACACCGAGCTCCGCCGCAAACGCAGTCATCCTCGTCGCGTATGTGGCCAGCGATCGTGGTGGTCTTGAGCGCATCTACATCGGGGACGGCTACCTCGACGCTGAGGGGCATGTGCACTGGGTGTACTACGAAGAACTGTCGGTGGGGCCCGCCGAGATGGGCACGGGCGTGACGTCGGCCGAGCAGGCGGGTCGCTTCGACGACGCCCCGATGCCGGACCTCGACATGGGTCTCTATGTAGATGATGACGCTGCCGAAGGTGGCCGATGAAGCCTGTAACACCTAGTCGGCCGAACGGCTTGACCGCCACGGACGTCGCGCGGATCTTCGATCCTGAGCGACTCCGTCAGGCACGCCAGTTGGCTTTGCGCACCAAACAGGACGTCGCGAACGCGGTCAAGGTTTCGCCTGCGGCGGTGGGCCAATTCGAAGCGGGCATCATCGCGCCCCGCCCTGACGTCATCGAAAAGCTCGCGGCCTACCTGAGAGTGCCGGCAGCGTTCTTCGCAGCGGGCCGACCGCGCGAAGCGCTGGAATCCGGAAGCGTGTTCTTCCGGAGCCTCCGTGCAACAACAGCAAAGCAGCGGAACAAGGCTGTGGCCTACACAGAGCATGTGTGGGAACTCTCGAATGCTCTCGAAGCCCACGTGCGATTTCCGCATGTGGACATCCCCGGATTCTCCGGCGGCGAGATCACCCCCGGCACTTTTTCCGACGACCCAGTCCTTGCGGCACAACAGCTGCGAGATGCGTGGCAGCTGGGCGACGGGCCAGTGCCGCAGATGGTCCGACTAGTCGAGTCGAAGGGGATCATCACGGTTCTGGTTCCGATGGTCGAGGCCGAGGTTGCTCGGATCGATGCGTTCTCGACTGTCTCATTCGGCAGGCCTGTCATGGTCCTTTCCCCTGACCGGGCTGACGACGTTTACCGTCATCGGTTCAGCGCCGCGCACGAGCTCGGGCACATCATCCTTCATGGCGGCCGCACCTCGGGAACGGTCGACATCGAGCGTCAGGCCGACCGCTTCGCCGCAGAGTTCCTCACACCGCGCCGAGTTATGGAAGTCGAGCTGAAGTCCCGTCTTGAGATGTCGGTGGTCATTCGCCAAAGCCAGCAGTGGGGCGTGGAGCCCAGCTCGATCATCCTTCGCAGTCGGGAGCTAGGAAAGATCTCCGAAGCGACGGCCCGGCGCGGCTACATCCGGTTGAACCAGATCGGCGTCATGCACGAACCCGTCGTAAAGTTCCCGGGCGAGCAGCCAGCCCTACTGTCGAAGGCGGTTGAACTCGCCGAGCAGCGTGGTATTACGGTCCGCGACCTCGCGAACGAGCTGTCATGGTCGCCAGCACATGTCCGCCGAATGCTCGGCGAGCACGATGAGCGGCCCCGACTCTCACTCGTAACGTGACGAGCTCGCACTGAAAGGTGGTGCCGAGCACGCGTTTTTCGAACGCGACCTGAACTCACGATTGATTCAATACGCAGCTGCGGGCGACGGCAATCATGACCCCGCCGACGCGCCCTATGTCCCCCAACCTCTTACGGCGACGTCTGAGACGGTTCGGCGATAAACCAGTGCACCAAGCCGGGGACGCCAGGTGTCTTCGTCCATGAGCAGGTCCCTTGCGATCGACCGCGGGGTCGCGAAGATGTTGGTGGAGGTTCGCATGGCCGGATCCGTGCCGAGCGCGATCGCTGCGAGCCGGTGCCGCATGCCACGGGCCATCAGTTCTCGCGCGGCCGGTGTGGATACCCCGAAACGGAGGAAGTCAGGAAGGGAACCGATGACCGGGGCAAGAGTTTCGTCTCCTGTCTCGGTGAGGTACTCCTGGACCAGCGCGACGGCTTGTTCAACGAGAGTGACGAAGTTGTACAACACGACTTTGGTGTGAATTCGCAGTAGCACGTCTGTGCTGACACCGACCTCCTCGGCGATGTGCTCGTACGAGCGGCCCTCCAGCCAGGCGAGCACCAGAGTGGTCAGCGAACCGCCAAAGTCCGTGATAATGGTGCGGCGGTACTCGGTCTCAACGTCGCTCGTAAACCCGGGCTGCTCCAGCGCCCAGTCCACGAGAACACGAATGAACTCTGCGTCCACGGCTGAGTCCGTGGAACTCCAGTGTTCGTAGCGCGGTATCAGGTCGTTGATCACCCGATCCACCAGTCGCGGTCGGGCGGAAGTGTTGCGCGCGAGTACGAGACGCCCTGTCGATCGCATCTCGACAATTCGACGTGCGCGCAGTTCGAACACGGTCTGCAGCAGTGCACGCTCGTTGCTATTCGCCTTCGCGGCCGCGAATGTCTCCGCGGCGAGAGCCTCCGCGATCTGGATGAACTCGTCTTCGCCTAGCTCGTCTCGTATGAGCTCGATGAGCGCGGCATCGACGCCATCCACGAGCGGGAGTAGTGGTGCGCTCGCTTCTAGCGCCCGGTTGGTCAACTGTCGCTGATTGCTGGCAAGTGCTCGCGCGAGACGACGGATCAGCTCGATGACGGCACCCTCGACCGGCTCACCGGGTTGCCCTTCGGCGACCGGACTGACCACCCGCCAGTCGTCAGGGTTGGCGCAAATCACGAGCCCGCGGGTGGAGCTTCCTGCCCGGCCCGCGCGGCCGACGAGGTTCTTGATGTCTCGCGCCAACATCGGCTCGGGTGCGCTACCGTCCGAGCTGCGCTTCACCGAGTACAACACCATCGTCCGCAACGGAAGATTGACTCCCTCAGCCAGGGTGCTGGTGCACATCACCATCGAGACGTGACGGTCCGAGACCAACTCCTCGAGCACCTCGCGGGTCTCCTGTGGGACGTCGCCGTGGTGCACGATCGCCCCAGCGCGAAGCACCATCGTTCCCACCCAGCCGTCGCCGAACTCGTGAGACAAGTAGGCCACCACCGACTCGACCAGCTCCGTGTCGTTCACGTAGTTCAAGGGCGCGGGTAATGCGAGACCGGCGTCGATCTGTTTGAGGAGCTCGTTTGCCAACCCAAGGACACCTCGCTCCCCTCCCTTTTCTGTCGCGAACACTGCGACCGGCCCAAGTGCGAGCGCCTTCCGCGCAGCCGCTACAGCCCTCGTCTTCGTCGACGAATAGGCGTAGGTGTTGCGTCTACCTGTGGTCGGGTTCGTGTACTGGAAGTCGGTGGGTCGCAGGAACTCCGGCAATGTGTGAGACGGGACCGACGTGACTGGCTCGTGAAGCTCCAGCCCAATCGTCGCCGTTCGACCAGAGCCGACCGGACGCAACACCGCGAACTCGGCGATGGCGGGTCGATAATGGCTTCTCACCACGGATGCGTCGGATCCGCCGAGCCAGCTGTTGATCTCCTCGATGTTCGGGACGATCGCGGATACGAAGACAGTCCGTGGGCTCGGGTCCCGCGCCTTCATACGTGCGAGCAGAAGCTCAAGCCCCACGCCGCGCGCGCCGCTGTCAAGGAGGTGTCCTTCGTCACACACCACGAGCGAGATGACCGACAACAGTTCCGGGTGCGCTCCGATGAGACCGGTGAGCGCCTCGGGTGTTGCGATGATGACGCGAACATCGTCCAGATCCTCGCTCTCTTCGGTGCCAGGTACGGTGCCCCCGTACACCGTCCGAGAAAGAAGACCCATCGAGGTCAGGTGCCGGCCGACGCTTCCCCGCAGCTCCCGCGCCAGCGCACGGTACGGCACGAGCAGGACCGCCTTGCTGTCGGACGAGCGCGTAAGGTGATCGAAAATGAGGGTTTCGGTGAGCGCGGTCTTCCCAGCTCCGGTGGGCATCTGCAGCGAGTAGGACTCGGAACTCGTCAGGAGGCCCGCATCGATGGCCTCGATCTGCGAAGGAAAGAAGTCCCAGACCGGCTGCTGCCTATCGAGGAACGACTCGACAAGAGGATCCCACCTCTCGAGCACGCCATCCGGTAGAACCGCGCGCAGATTAGTCTGCTGGAACCGCTGCAACAGCGCCAAGTACAGCCGGTGCGCCACCCATTCCTCAGGTCCGGCATCGAGGGCCTGGGCAACGCCGCCCTCCGCTGCGACAACCGCGGCGTCAACCATCTGGAGTTCACCGGCACGCACCGACGCCAGGAGAGCACCTGTGAGCGGCGAGCGCGGATTCGTGGAACGAGTCAGGAGCTCATATGACGCCGCCTCGACGTGGGTTTCCCAATACTGAGGATCAGCGCGACGCATCGTCATTACGGCAGAAGCAGGATAACCACCCAAATAAAACGCAACTGAAGAGAAGAACAGGGCATCCGCTTTGGCGCCGTCCTGAAGCTCGTGGCTCACCGAATCAAGACCTCGACCGACCGACGCCCAGTCGGCCGGATCGCTGGCTCCGTCTCTCACCATGTCGAACAGCTCACCGACAAGCGAGTAATACAGGTCCGTGCCGCGATTGTCGAGGTAGTCGAGCTGACCCAGGCGCGCGTCGAGCCGGAAGTCCTCAATCGCGTGGTTCGTCTCCGCATCCGCGATCCAACGTCCCAGGATCTCCCTCATGCGACGGCCTCAGACTCGTCAGCACTGACCAACGCCGCGTCATACGCCGACTCGTAGTTCGCCTTCAAGTCGGGCACGGAGATCACAATCAGGGCCCTCTCATCCCCAGGCGGAGCCTCGACCCCTTCCAGCTCTGCCTCGACCAGAGCGGCAGAGATCACAGCGACGGCCCTGAACTCACGTCGTGCCGCCGGATAGTCGACCGCATGAATGAACCGATCCAGTTGCTCGACGGAGACCGTGGACAGGCCCGTGTCCAGCGCTCGCTCTTTCAACCAGTTCAACGTCCTTACGAAGCGTCGAGAGCTGTCCTTCTTCGAGTCCTCGATCGCACTTGCAACAGGCTTCGAGTCCCCCGGAGTCGACTTCGTCTTCACCTCGGAACAGATGACACGGTCCTCATCAGATGGGTCCGGCCAGTACGGAAGGATCAGCTGCACCACATCGGAGCCCGGCGCTGGCTTCGTGCGATCCTGCTTCAACCGCCACTTCTTCGAGTCGAGCACCTCGCCCGGATGTTCGCGAGCGGCCTGAAAGAGGGCGGTGAGAATCTCCCCGAAGTCGCCCGCCATCGTCGACCCACGATCGGGAAGCTTAGCCGCGATGATCGCCTGTGCGGATGCCCCAGTGTTCACCATGCGCTCGTGAAGAGCGCCGTCGCCGATATAGCACCGGCGAACGGGAACACCGAGCTGCCCGGCAAGCGCGGCCGCCTGCTCTGCGTCGATCTCAACGAGTGTGAAGGGACTGCTCTGAATGGTCGCGAAGAGTTCTCCGAACGCTTCGAGGTCGACCTCAAGTTCGTGCACCTCGGCCCACCTGCCCCTTTTCCCAAACTGACGTCAAGCTCATGGCCCATCATGCCGCCTCGGGGACGTACACTGCGTCGCGAGACGCCCTCTGAGGCAAGTTATGACCCACGGCGTCGGCCATGTCATCGATGAGTATCTCAGCGCGCGTCCTGCTCGCTTATCCAACGACGGGGCCAGCTTGGGCCATAAGGCCACACCCAAGCGACCGCCAACCAACAAGCCGTATGAGGCCTGCTCCGCCACGACCTTCTTGGCCCGTCGGCACCTCAACTGAATGCACCTCAACTGAATGCACCTCAAATGAATGGACGTATGCTACCGTAGGTAGTTGCAAGAACCTGAGCTAGCTCGGAGGAAGGCAATGAAGGGTGGCGTGATCCTGTATCGGGGTTCCGGGGCCGACGCGCGCCGATACCTCGAGTCAGATCGCTCCCGCGCCGACGACTACTACCTCGAGGGCGGGACATCCCTCGCCGAGTTCTCGGTCGTCGGCATCGATGGCGAGGGGATCGGCGAAGGCGCGCTCACCCCAGACCAATACGCGAACTGGGTGGACTGGATCAACCCGCTCACCAGTGAGTCGATGGGCAAGCCCCGCCTGCCGGGCGACGGCCGGCAAGGATCGCCGCGATTCGCGGAGATGGTCGTGAATGCGCCGAAGTCCCTGTCGATTGCCGCGGCGTTGCACCCCGAGGTATCCGTCGCTCTCGATGCTGCGCAGCGCGACGCGGTCGCCGCGATTCGCTCGTGGCTCGGCCAGCACTCGGTCACGAGGGTCGGCCCGCGCGGGCGGCAGCGGGTCGTACCCGTCGAGCAGTTGGAAACGGTCGCCGTCTCGCACAAGACCTCGCGCGCGGGAGACCCGCACCGGCACACCCATTTCCAGATCGGGACGCGGGTGTGGGCAGCCGGAACATGGCGCGGCCTCGACACTGCGGCGCTGTTCCGACAGCAGGGCGCGATCCGTTCGCTGGGCACGGCCGTCATCGCCGCACACCCCCAGCTCGCGACCGTCCTCGATGCCCACGGTCTGACCCTCGACCCTGTGACCGGGGAGGTCGCGGAGCTTCAACCCTTCAACGCCGTGATGAGCAAGCGGGCCGAGCAGGTCGCGCGCAACCTCGCGCACTTCGAGAAGGAGTGGCGTGCAACGCATCCTGACGCGGAGCCTGGCCCGGCGGCGATGTCGCGGCTGATCGCGATGGCGTGGGATCACGAGCGGCCGCACAAGCGGCCGTCCTCCCTCGGCAGCGAGGCGGCATGGCGGGCCGAGCTTACGGACGCCGGCTACCGCCCCGACCTCGAGCGCCGTCCTGCGCCGGCGCCGACGTCGCTGGACGACGTGAGTATTCGGAATGTCGCATCGCGTGCGCTCGACCGTTGCGCGGCCGCAGCGTCGACGTGGACGGTGCACGACATCCAGGAGCAGGCCACGCGCATCATCACGGAGACCGGCGTGCGCGCCGACGCGAAACCGCTGCGAGAGTTCATCGTGCTCATGACGCGGCTGGCCGCGGATGACTGCGTTTCGGTCTTGCCACCCGACAGCCCGCATCCCGAACACGTCGCACACCTCACGAGCCTGCACGTCATCACCGCCGAGACCCGGTTGCGCGACCTGCTCACGGCACTGGCCGCGCACGCCGGCCGCCGGCGCACGCCGAACCTGACGTACGTGGCACGCCGGCACCGGCTCGACGCCGCGCAGGTGCGAGCGGCCTCGGCCGTGGCATCCACCGAGCCGCTCGTCGTCGTGGAGGGCGCCGCCGGCGCGGGCAAGACGACGATGCTCGCCGCCGCGATCGGGACCGCCGCCGCGTATGGCCGCGCGACCCGCGTGGTCACGCCGACGAAGAAGGCGGCCGACGTTGCGCACCAGGAACTTGGCGTTGCGACCGACAGCGTGGCGAAGCTCGTGCACGAGCACGGCTGGCGGTGGAACCGCGACGGCGTCTGGACCCGGCTCGCCGTCGGCGACACAGATCCCGATACGGATGCCACGTATGCAGGCCCCGCGGCATCCGCTCGTCTTGCTCGTGGTGAGCGCATCCTCGTCGATGAAGCGGGGATGCTCGACCAGGACACGGCGCTCGCGCTCCTGACCGTTGCCAATGAGCACGGCGCAACCGTCGCCCTGGTCGGCGACCGCGCGCAACTCGCAGCGGTCGGGCGCGGCGGTGTGCTCGATATGGCGGCGCAACTCCTCCCCCGCGTGCACAGCATGACGACCGTGCACCGGTTCACCGACCCCGCGTACGCCGCGCTCACCGTGCAGATGCGGCGCGGCGAACATTCCGAGGCGGTGTTCGATCGGCTGCATGCGCTCGGGCTCGTCGTGTTGCATGAGAGCCCGGATGCGTTGCAGGAGGCGCTCGCTCGTGAGTGGCGCGATGGGGATGCGGTCACCGTCGCGACGAACGACGAAGCGTGCGAGCTGAATGCGCGTGTTCGCGAGGAGCGGGTGCGCGCCGGCCTGGTGGACGACGTCGACATCGCGACCGGCGCCGACGGAGAGTGCATCGGATGCGGCGACGTGATCCAGACGCGGAAGAATGACTCGGCACTGCGCGTCGCGAACCGGCAGACATGGACCGTCCAGAGAGTGAGTGACGATGGCGCGGTGTGGGCAAAGGAGCACTCTTCGGCTCGAAGAAAACGCACCGTGCGACTGCCGGCGGAGTATGTCGCCGAGCACACCCATCTGGCGTATGCGTCAACCGCCTACGGCATGCAGGGCAGCACCGTGCCCGAATCACACACCGTGATCAGCGACGCCATCGACGCGGCCGGCGTCTATGTCGGCATGACTCGTGCACGCGATGGCAATCGCCTGCACCTCGTCGCAGGTGGCCTGGACGATGCCAGAGAGCAGTTCGTGCTGGCGCTTGAACGCGATCGCGCTGATCGCGGACTCGTGAAGGCGACGGCTGCTGCGCGAGAGTCCGTGCGCGGTCTCGTCGTCAGAACCGATCCGTGGGGGCCTGCCTCCCATATCCTGCAAACCATTGCTTCCGGGCGTGAGCGGGAGCGGAACGCACCGCCCCCTGGGCTGGAGCGATAGTCCAGGCTGCCCCTGCCGTGGTCCAGGCGAACAGCTGAGACGACGTTCGTCCTGAGGAATGTCGGGACACAGAACCCGCCCGACCTGAGGCTCTTATCGGAGCGTCTGCTCACGGCGGGCGATCGGGATGAGCTTCGGAACCAGCCGGACGAACACGACCATGCCGACGAGCTCGATGAGGGTCTGTGTCACGACGGCGAGTGGCGCGATCGCGAGCTCGGCCGGGAGGGCGAGGGCGAGCGGGAGCACGACGAGCGAGTTTCGGGTGGCGCCGCTGAAGATCACGGCGCGGGTTTCGGGCACCTCGAGCCGGGCAAGTCGGCCGGCCGCGAGGCCGACGAGGAGCATGACGATGAGGAACGCGATGTAGAGCGGGACGACGCGCAGGAGGGTGAGGGCTTCGCTGCCGACGGCGGCGATCTGGGATCCGATCACGACCGCAAGGGTGAGCATCATGAGCGGCACCATCGCCCCCGCCATGACGTGTTCGATGGCGCGACCGGCGCGGTGCCGGCGGGCCACGGCTTGCACGATCGCGGCCGCAATGAGCGGGATGACGATGATGATCACGAACGCCTCGATGAACGGCTCGAGCTCGATGTGCGCGACCACCTCACCGCCGGCGAACACCCACAGGTACACGGGCAGCAGGAGGATCTGCAGCAGCATCAGGAGCGGGGTCGCGGCGAGCAGGCGCGCTTTCGCGCCGCCGGCGAGTCCGGTGAACACGATCACGTAGTCCACGCAGGGAGTAAGCAGAACGAGCAGCACACCGATCAACAGCCCACGGTCGTCGGCCACGAATTGGGAGAGCCCCCAGACGATCAGGGGGACGATGACGAAGTTCACGGCGAGCACGGTGCCCAGGAACCGGAGGTCTCGGAACGATCGGCCGACCTCGATTAGCGGGACGCCGAGGAACGTCGCGAACAGCAGCACCGCAAGCACCGGGTTCGTCGCGGCCGTGAGCACCGGGGCCGCGCCCGGTGCCAGGACGCCGAACACGCCGCCGAGGATGATCGCGGCAACGTAGAGAGCGACTTGGTGCCGGTCCCACCAGTCCACGAGTCGCTGCATCCGTTCAGCCTAGACAAGGCTTGACCTTCAAGCCGGTCGAAGCTTTAGCGTCGATGCCATGACCGAACTTGATTGGGCCCCAACCGCTTGCACGCTCCCGACCGTTGAGCGCCCGCTCCGCGAAAGGGAGTTCAGTGCCCTGTTCGCCAGCAGTCTTCGCGCGGTGCGCCAGGTGGATGGCGCCCGCGCCGACCTCATCCTCGATCCGGCGAGTGAGACGGTCGCCCGTGACCTCGCGGCGGGTGAGTCGTCGTGCTGCTCGTTCTTCACGTTCGAGTTCGAGTCGGCCGCGGACTCGCTCACGATGCGCATCACCGTGCCCGAGCAGCACACGGCCGTGCTCGAGGCGCTCGTCGCGGCCGCGACGCGTGACGCCGGACTGACGGCGGAGGGTGCGGCATGAAACGCGACAAGAGATCTCTCGCATCGACCGCCGCGGTCATCGGCGCTGCGGTGCTCGCCTGTGCGGCGTGCTGTGCCGGGCCGTTGCTGGCGATCGTCGGAAGCGTCGGCGCGGCGTCCCTCCTCGGTGCGTATTGGGTCCCCGGTCTCCTGGTGGTCGCCGTGCTCGCGGGGATCGTCGTGACGGTCCTGCTCGTCCGTCGGCGCCGTGCGAAAGCCTGTCGACTTCCCGCCAGCCGAGTTGACGTCGAGATCCAGCCGACGCGGAGCCAGGACGATGAGGCCGCGCTCAGCGGTGCCGGACTGAAAGCACCGTAGCGCCGGCCGGAGGCCGCACGGCCTCGTCGCCAGTGATCACGGAGCAGGCACAGGCGTCCGAGCAGACGCCGCCGGTCGCCGGCTCCGACAGGCGACCCTCGGCGCGCTGTAACTCATCGGAAAGCCGCACGAGCTCAGCGATCTGCGCCCGCGTCTCTGCCAATCGGGTGGCGACGACGGCCCGCATGTCGCGCTGCACGTGCTCACACAGGTCAGACTCCCGCGCAGCGACCAACTGCCGCACTTCCGCGAGGCCGAGGTTCAATCGCTTCGCACCCGCGATGAACGCCAATCGCTCCACCTCGACGTCGCCGTACCGCCGGTACCCGTTCGAACCACGCTCAGCCGGCTCGATCAACCCCGCCGACTCGTAATACCGGATCGTGCTCGCCGGCAGCCCGGTCCGCTCCGCCACCTCAGAGATACGCAACCCGCCCATAGGGCCACCGTAAACCTTCAAGTAGCTCGAAGCTCAACTCAGTCGGGTTCGCCTCGTTATCCGACGCCGGTCGGAAGAGCGGGACCCCGATCCAGCTTCGGCTAGCTCGGCATGTGAAGTCAGGAGGATGATGGAGAAGTGAACATCGAGCTCCTCTATATCGACGACTGCCCGAGCTGGCAGGAAGCAGGCAACCGCGTCAATGATGCATTGGCCGCTGCAGGACTCGATGACACCGAAATCACATATCGAGTTCTCAGAACGGCCGACCATGCCGCGGCCGTCAACTTCGCCGGCTCCCCGACGATTCTCCTCGACGGCAAGGATCTCTTCCCGTCGAACCCGCGAACGTCCGACCTGGCATGTCGGGTCTACGCAACCCCAAGTGGGCTAGCCGGGATGCCGACAACGGAACAGCTCGTCGAGGCATTGGTCTCGCGTGAGTAGCAACACGCCAGTTCCGTGCGGATGTTGCGGCAGAACCCTACCGCGACGAAAAGTGCACGCTCTCGGCGGCGGAACTGCATACGTGTGCCGCCGCTGCGGCCTCTGGATTGCGCTCCGCCTTCGCACCGACAAGCCCGAGTAGTAGTCATTCTCGGAGGTTCGCCAGCTGTTCCCGCCGAACACGCGACATTGGATCCGAGTACACACCGTCATGAGAATCGCGCCGTGACCACCGCGATGAGCGCGAGGCCTGCCATGACGAGGGCCATCGTCGAGTAACCGCCGACGGCGATCGCGATGACCGGGCCGAGGGCGGGGCCGAGTGCGGTGATCGCGGTGATGGGTGCGGCGAAGACGCCGTTGATGGTGCCGTAGTTTCGGACGCCCCACCGGTCGGCCACCGCGGAGCCTTGCACGAGGGTCTGCGCGCCGCGGACGGCGCCGGTGATGACGCCGACCACGATGAGGAGCCAGGGCGGGCCGGGCACGAGACCCATCAGGGCGAGCAGGAGTGCTGCGAGGCCCGAGGTGATCGCCAGCGGGATCCAAGGTGCGGTTCCGTGTGGGATGGCGACGTAGAGGAGTCGGCCGACTACCTGGCCGGCGCCGAGGAGCCCGAGTGCCCAGGCGGCGAGCTCGTAGCTCATACCCTTCTCCATGTAGAGCGGAATGATGGCAAGGGTGACGCTGAAGAGCGCGGCGGCAAGGGCGAGCATGGAGATCTCGAGCATCCAGAACCGGCGGGTGCGGATGACGGTCCCGACGTTGTGGACCTGCTCGCCGTCGTGCGCGGGTGGGAGCGGTGCCCAGGTGCGTTCGAGGAATATCCAATGCAGTGGCAGGGTCAGGGCGAGCAGGATGACCGCGAGGATGAGGAACGTCGCGCGCCAGTCCAGCACGGCCAGCAGACCCGCCACGACCGGCGCGAACACGGTCGAGGCGAGACCGCCCGCAAAGGTCAGGATCGTCATCGCACCCCGTCGGGCGTCGCCGTGGCGGCGGGCGATGACCGTGAACGCGGCTTGGTAGAGCACCGCAGACTGGGCGAGCCCGCAGACGACCCAGCCGAGCGTGAAGACGATGAGGTCGGGTGCAGCGCTCACGATGATCAAGCCGAGCGTTCCGACGACGGCACCGACGCTCATGATCAGGCGCGGTCCCCGATCATCCAGCCAGCGGCCGACGACGATACCCGCCGCGGCCGAGACGATGAGCCCGCCCGAGAAGCAGAGCGTGATGGTCGCGACGCTCCAGCCGGTCTCGTCCGCGATCGCGGGAGCGGCGATGATCAGCGCGTAATAGAGGATGCCCCAGCTGATGACCTGCCCGACGGAAAGCGCGGCAAGGCGGACTCCGAGCGGATGCGTCGACACGGCCTGCGTGGGGGCGGACTCAGCGTGAGGCGGTGACGTCGAGCAGTTGCGAGAGTTCCCCGAGGGCTCCCGGCACGAGCTTGTAATACGCCCAGGTTCCGCGCTTGCTGCGGCTCAGGAACCCGGCCTCCATGAGGATCTTCAAATGGTGCGAAACGGTCGGCTGGCTGAGGCCGACGGGTTCGGTGAGGTCGCAGACGCACGCCTCAGTGCCCTCGGATGCCGCGACGATGGACACCAGCCGGAGGCGGGTGGGGTCGGCCAGGGCTTTCAGCTTCTTCGCGAGGGTGTCTGCACGCTCCGCGTCCATCGCCTCGCTGGTCAGGGGCGTGCAGCACACGGCAGCGTCGGGCTGGATCACGGGCAGCAGCGTGGTGGACATGTCAGCCATCGTACTCCAATATTGACAAACATCGATGAAGTGGCCACACTCAATATCGAAGTTCATCGATGCCTGAGGAGGCGCCTGTCATGACGTTGATCGATCTCACCGTCCCGAGTCTGCAGCGACGTGGTCTCGACACCCTGCCGGTCGCGATCATCGGCGCCGGCCCGGTCGGGCTGGCCGCGGCGGCGAACCTCGTCGAACGCGGCATCGACTTCGTCGTGTACGAGTCGGGCGACCAGATCGGGTCCAGCATCCGGCAGTGGGGGCACACGCGGCTGTTCTCGCCGTGGAAGCACGTCGTCGACCCCGCCTCGCGTCGCCTGCTCGAAGCGACCGGATGGCAGCTCCCGGCGCCCGAGAGCCTTCCCACGGGCACCGAACTCGTCGAGCGGTACCTCGAGCCGCTCGCGGCGCTGGACGCGATCGCCGGCCGCATCCGCACCGGAATCCGGGTCGAAGCCGTCACTCGTCGGGGCATGGACCGCACTCGCACGGCGCGGCGTGCATCCACCCCGTTCCTGCTCCGCGCGACCACGCCCGACGGCGTCGAGGAGTTCACCGCGCGCGCCGTGATCGACACCTCGGGCACCTACGCGCACCCCAACAGCCTCGGCTCCTCTGGCTTGGACCCGCTGGGCCTGCCCGACGTGACCGACCGGGTCAGCCACGCCCTGCCCGATGTCCTCGGCCGCGAACGCCACCGCTTCGCCGGACGCCACACGACCGTCGTCGGCGCCGGGCACTCCGCCGCGAACACGCTCCTGGCCCTGGCGGAGCTCGCCGAGCAGGAACCTGAGACCCGCATCACCTGGCTGATCCGCAACGCGAGCGCCGTCCGCGTCACGACCTCCGACGACGACGGACTCGCGGCTCGGGCATCGATCGGTCGGCGCGTCGACGCCCTCGTGGCCGCCGGCCGCATCACGGTGCTCGACCGGTTCGAGATCGTGCGCCTCGGCCGCACCGATGACGGCGTCCGGCTCATCGGCGCGCGCGCCGGCGAGCTCGTCGAGCACGACACCGACCTCGTCGTCAGCGCCACGGGCTTCCGCCCCGACCTCCAGATGCTCCGGGAGATCCGCCTCGACCTCGACGAGATCGTCGAGGCGCCCAAGCGCCTCGCGCCGCTGATCGACCCGAACGTGCACACCTGCGGCACGGTCGAGCCGCACGGCTTCGCCGAGCTCACGCACCCTGAGCCCGGATTCTTCCTCGCCGGGATGAAGAGTTACGGTCGTGCGCCGACCTTCCTCCTCGCGACCGGGTACGAGCAGGTGCGTTCGATCACGGCCTGGCTCGCCGGCGACATCACCGCGGCCAGCAATGTCGAGCTCGTGCTACCCGAGACGGGTGTCTGCTCGACGAGCCTTGCGCCCGACGGGTCGTCCTGCGGCACGGGCGACGCCTCGACCGGCGCCTCGAGCTGCTGCTCGTGACATCCGTTCGGCCGATGGCGGCATCGGACTGGCCGGCCGTGCAGGCGATCTACGCCGCGGGTATCGGCACCGGCAACGCCACATTCGAGGCAGAACCGCCGAGCTGGCACGCCTTCGACCAATCCCGGGTGCCCGATGCCCGATTGGTCGCCTGTGACCCGGGTGGCAGCGTGATCGGATGGGCGGCGGCATCCCGGGTCTCGGCGCGTGAGGTGTACCGCGGCGTGATCGAGCACTCGATCTACGTCGACCCGGCCGCGCAGGGAACCGGCGCTGGACGGCAGTTGCTCGCCGCGTTCATCGAGACGACGAACGCGGCCGGCTACTGGATGATCCAGTCCTCGATCTTCCCCGAGAACGTCGCGAGCCTGACCCTCCACGAACGCGCCGGCTTCCGCACCGTCGGCCGACGCGAACGCATCGCACGCATGGGCTACGGCCCACACGCCGGTCGGTGGCGGGACACGATCCTCATCGAACTGCGGCGCGACGATGACGCAGAAGCGGGCGCGGGCGTCTGAGACCGAGCCCGCAATCCCGGACGTGCTCATCTGGGTGCCGCTCCGACGCGATGGGGGTTCGTGCGGCAGCGGTTACCCCTCGTCGAGCAGCTCTGATTGGATTCGCAGGGCCACGGCTTCGCGCAGTGGGCGAACGTTCTCGGTGCTCCAGTCCGTTGGGTCGGGGAACTTCCATTCGAGGAGCCGGCCCGAGGGAACCGCTGGAAGGTCGAGCCCTGGCTTCATCGCGATGACGATATCGGCGTGTTGGAGGTCGTCGACGGTGACTGCGCGAGGGGTCCGATCCGTGATGTCGAGGCCAAGCTCTGCGACGGTCGAGGCGATCGCCGGGTTCACCGTGTCGGCTGGCGAGAGTCCGGCAGACGTGATGGTGTAGCGGTCGCCGGCGAGGATTTCGAGGAGAGCGGCGCCGAGCTGGGAGCGGCCGGCGTTGTGCTGGCAGAGGAAGAGGACGGTGGGGTTGCTCATGTGGGTCTGCTGCTTTCGTGGTGGGTGCGGGTCCAGGTCTGCGTTGCGATTTGCACGGCGTCCCAAGGGGCGCCGAGCGGCGGTGTGTATGAGAGGTCGAGTTCGCTGATCTGGTCGACGGTGAGGCCTGCGAACAGCGCGGTCGCGTAGGTGTCGACACGCTTGGCGGTCTCGGTTCCGAGACGGCCGACGAGTTGTGCGCCGAGAAGGAGGCCGGTGCCGGTGTCGCCGGTGATCCGGATGTTGATGGGCTGGGCGCCCGGGTAGTAGCGCTTGTGATCGTCGGCAACGGTGCTGGTGCTTGCCGGGGAGTATCCGGTGGCGCGGGCTTCGTGCTCGCTGAGCCCGGTGCGGGCGGCGACGAGGTCGAAGACCTTGACGACCTGCGTCCCAACCGAGCCGGCGAAGTGAGTCCTGCCGCCGACCGCGTTCTCCCTGGCCACCCGGCCCTGCTTGTGCGCGGTGGTACCGAGCGGGAGGTAGGTGCTGCCAAGGAGGCGATGGTGGGTGGTGACGCCGTCACCCGCGGCGAAGACGTGCGGGAGTCCGGTGCGCATCGATTCATCGACGCGGATCGCGCGGCCGGCGCCCAGGGTTGCGCCGGCTCGGACGAGGAGGTCGGTGTTGGGCTGGACGCCGACGACGAGAAGCACGATTTCGGCGACTCGGGTGAGCGGCGTTCCATCGTGGAGGGCGTGTACGGCGAGTCCGGTGGCGGTTTTCTCGATCGATGCGACGGTCGTGCGGGTGAGCACTTCGACGCCGCGCTCGGTGAGCTCGGCGTGCACGAGGGCGCCGAGTTCGGGGTCGAGCGTGCTGAGCACTTCTGCCCCGCGTTGCAGCTGGGTGACGTGGAGGCCACGGACGGTGAGGGCTTCGGCCATTTCGAGGCCGACGTATCCGGCGCCGACGATGATCGCGGTCTGTGGATCATGTTCGTCGAGGTAGCGCTCGAGCGCGAAGGTGTCTCCCATTGAGTGCAGGACGTGTACGCCGTCACGAGAGGTGAGCGTTTCGAGGCCCGTGATGCCGACGCTCGAAGGGAGGGCGCCGGTGCCCACGATCAGCTCGTCGTACGCGATGTGGGAATGCAACCCGTCCTCATCGCGAACGACGAGCTGCTGCGCTGCCACGTCAATGTCGGTCGCGAACGTGTTCAGGCGCAAACGCATCCCAGTGGCTTCGAGGTCGGCGTGTGTGCGGTGGGCGAGGGACTGCCAGGGATGGACCTCGCGGGAGAAGTAGTACGGGATGCCGCAGATCGAGAAGTTCGGGTATGAATCGGCCACGACCACGGTGACGTCGGCGCTCGGGTCGAGTTCGCGGGCGCGCAGCGCAGCGGAGATACCCGCGTCGCTCCCACCGATGATTACGACGTGCATCAGAGGAGGCCCCTCGAGTCAGCCGGGCTTTGAGTCAGAGCGGTCCGACCAGGTCGCTGACAGAACGGAGACGCTGAACGAAGGAGAAGCACGGTATGTACGGTACCTGCCTTCGGCGTTCTGACATAGACTTCCATCTATGAATTCGACGGCCGAAGGCACTCGAGAGCTCCGGCTCGTGGCCGACCCGACGCGCGGACACATTCTCCGGAGCATCTTGGCTGCACCCGACGGTCGCGTGCTCGTGGGCCGCCTCGCCGAGGAGCTCGAGCTCAGGCAGCCGACGGTCAGCCATCACGTGAAGGCGCTGATGGACGAGGGGCTGCTGACTCGCGAACCGGACGGGCGACGGACCTGGTACTCGCTGGCCCCGGCTCATGCCGATCGCATCGCCGAAATGCTCGGCAGGCCAACGTCCGAGGTGGCCGTCGATCCGATCCTCGACCGCGTCATCCGGGACCTCAGCGAACGCTTCCGAGGCGTCTTCGGCAGAGAGACGGTCGAGAGATACGTCCGCGAGAGTTACGAGCTTCTCGCAGCACGACCCGTCCCGGGTCCGAGGGTGCCCTCGCTGACGGCGCAGTTCGCAGCCGACCGCCTCGAGGCACTGGCTCGCGCTGACGCCTCGCCGAACACGAACGTACCCGAGGTGCTGTTCGTGTGCGTGCAGAACGCCGGACGCTCGCAGATGGCTTCGGCGATCCTCCGACATCTGGCCGGCGACCGGGTGCACGTGCGAACCGCGGGCTCGGACCCGGCGAGCGAGGTGCGCAGCTCGGTCCTCACCGCACTTGACGAGATCGGCGTCCCATTGGCCGGTGAGTACCCGAAACCGTTGACGGACGAAGTCGTCCGCGCAGCTGATGTCGTCATCACGATGGGCTGCGGCGACGCATGCCCGATCTACCCGGGCCGCCGCTACCTCGACTGGGACCTCCCCGACCCGGTGGGCAAGCCCCTCGCCGAGGTGCGGGATATCCGGGACGACATCGAGCGCCGCATCCGCGAACTGCTCGCCACCCTCGAAGATCGACAGGACTGATGACCACAGACGAATCGCCCCGGCCAGATACCGCCCCACTCGCACGTCGCCTGGTCGCCGAATTCCTCGGCACAGGACTTCTCGTCGCAATCGTCGTCGGCTCAGGCATTGCCGCATCCGAGCTCTCACCGGACGACGTCGGCCTCCAGCTCCTCGAGAACAGCCTCGCGACGACGCTCGGCCTCGCGGTGCTGATCGCCGTGCTCGCACCGCTCTCAGGTGCGCACTTCAACCCGGTTGTGTCGCTGGCGGACTGGTTCCTGGCCCGACGTACCGGCACGCCCGGATTCCCGGCTCGCGACATCGGACCGTACATCGTCGCGCAGGTGGTTGGCGCCATCGCCGGCGCTCTCCTGGCGAACGCCATGTTCGGCGTGCCCACCGCGATCTCGTCGACCGATCGGGCAACGCCATCCACGCTGCTGGCCGAGGTCGTCGCGACCGCCGGGCTCGTCTTCGTGATCTTCGCGCTCGTTCGAGCTGGCAACACGCGCATCATCCCGGCAGCGGTCGGGGCGTACATCGGTGCGGCGTACTGGTTCACCAGCTCCACCTCGTTCGCCAATCCGGCCGTCACCATCGGTCGTGTCTTCTCCGACACGTTCGCCGGCATCGCCCCGGTGTCCGTCGCGCCGTTCCTCGGCGCGCAGCTCGTCGGCGGTTTGATGGGCATCCTTCTCGTGAGCATTCTCTTTCCGGGCCGCATACCGGTCGTCGCCGACGCAGACCTGGACGGCACGAACAGGAGACTCGGAATAGCCAAACCATAGATTTGCGTCTATCATTAGCGGCATGACTACTGAAAAGCCCGCGGTCCTGTTCGTCTGCGTCCACAACGCGGGTCGCTCGCAGATGGCCGCCGGTTACCTCCGTGAACTCGGTGGCGGCCGTGTCGACGTCTTGTCCGCGGGCTCGGAGCCGAAGGACCAGATCAACCCCGTCGCCGTCGAGGCGATGGCGGAAGAGGGCATCGACATCGCCGGCAACACTCCGAAGATCCTGACCGTCGACGCTGTGAAGGAATCGGATGTCGTGATCACGATGGGCTGCGGCGACGCGTGCCCCATTTTTCCCGGCAAGCGGTACGAGGACTGGGAACTCGAAGACCCTGCGGGCAAAAGCATCGAGACGGTGCGCCGTGTCCGCGATGACATTCGGGGCCGCGTCGAGGCCCTCCTCGCTGAGATCGCGCCGGCCGCGTAGCCATGTCCGGACTCGACACCTCCGGTCGGCGGGGTATGCCAGGTATCAGCTATCCGGAGCGCTACCTTCACGATCTCGCGCTCCAATTGACCGAGCGCTTCGACGGCACCTTCAACGGCGAAACGGTTGAGCGGTACGTGCTCGAGTCGTACACCGCCCTACTGCGCACCGCGACCGTCAAGGCTCACCTCACCAACAACGTCCGACGATTCGCGACCGACCGCTTGACTGCCCTCGCCCAGGCGAAAGGCGCGCTCGCCCACGATGTGCCGGAGGTGCTGTTCGTCTGCGAGCAGAACTCCGGCCGTTCCCAGATGGCAGCTGTGCTGACGCACAGCATCGCCGGTGATCGGGTGCACGTGCGATCGGCGGGTTCGATGCCGGCCGCCGAACTGAATCCTGCCGTGGTGGTGGTGCTCAACGAACTTGGGCTCGACTCGAGCCGAGAGTTCCCGAAGCCGCTGACCGATGACGTGGTGCAGGCCGCAGATGTCGTGGTCACGATGGGTTGCGGTGACGCGTGCCCGATCTATCCGGGCAAGCAGTACCTTGACTGGCACCTCGATGACCCTGAGCATCTCGTGCTCGATGACGTCCGGCGGGTCCGCGAGGAGATTCGTGCCCACATCGAAGACCTGCTGCAGACCTTGGAGGTCGTTTCATGAGCGAGCAGTCCATTGAGAACGTCGTCGTGATCGGCTCCGGCCCGTCTGGATACACAGCGGCCGTGTACCTCGCCCGCGCCGGCCTGTCTCCCGTCGTGCTCGCGAGCTCGGTCGAAGCCGGCGGCGCCCTGGTCACCACGACCGAAGTCGAGAACTACCCCGGCTTCTCCACGGGCATCATGGGCCCCGAACTCATGGACCAGATGCGCGAACAGGCCGAACGCTTCGGCGCCCGCATCGTCTACGACGACGCCACCGAAGTCGAACTCACCAGCGCAGTCAAGACCATCCGCACCATCAACGGCGTCGAATACCGCGCCCACGCCGTCGTCCTCGCGATGGGCTCGGCCTACCGCAAGCTCGGCATCGAGGGCGAGGAACGGCTGACGGGCCGCGGCGTCTCCTGGTGCGCGACCTGCGACGGGTTCTTCTTCAAGGGCAAGGACATCGCCGTCGTCGGCGGCGGCGACTCCGCGCTCGAGGAGGCCATGTTCCTCACTCGCTTCGCCGACTCCGTCACCCTCGTGCATCGCCGTGACTCGCTCCGCGGCTCGCGCATCATGCAGGAACGCGCCTTCGCCAACCCGAAGATCCGCCCCTACTGGAACGCGGAAGTCATCGCCGTCGAAGGCGACGACGGCCTCGAGCGTCTCCGACTCCGCGACACCACGACCGGTGAGGATGCCGCGCTCGACGCGACCGGATTGTTCATCGCGATCGGGCACGACCCGCGCAGCGAGCTCGTCGCCGGCCAGGTCGACCTCGACGACGACGGCTACGTGAAGGTGGCACATCCGTCGACCCACACGAACCTCAAGGGCGTCTTCGCGTGCGGTGACCTGGTCGACAAGCGTTACCGTCAGGCCATCACGGCCGCAGGCACCGGATGCGCCGCGGCCCTCGACGCCGAGCACTACCTCGCCGCGCACGGGCTCGCCGAGCCGGTGGAGGAACAAGCAGCGATCATCCTCGAGACGTCCTAGGACATGGGCAGGGTCACGGCCGCGATCGCGGCATCGTCGCGTGGGTCCGACGGCCGGGGCGTGGCCGCTCCGGTAGAATTCGACATATGGGTGCCCGTCCGCTCCGGATCCCGCAGGGACAGCCGTCCACGGCGCTCGACCGGGAAGCTGCAGAATCGCTTGCTCGTACCCTTCGTGCGATCGCAGATCCGACCCGCTTGCAGCTCCTCAGCCTCATCCGAAGCAGTCCCAACGCAGAAGCGACCGGGGGCGAACTCGCCGATCGCTTGCAGCTCACGCAACCGACGGTCAGCCATCACCTGCGAATCATGGTCGACGATGGTCTTCTCGTCCGCGACCAGCGCGGCAAGCATGTCTGGTTCTCCGTGGTCGCGGATCGCGCGACGGAGATCGACGACCTGCTGCGGTGACGTATGAGCGCGCCCGGCTCGCCTGGACCTCTGGATGCGGCATCAGCAGAGAGCCGCGCCATACAGATCACGGCGCTCGCAGACCCGGTTCGACTCCGCTTGCTGAGCATCCTCGCAAGCGATCCAGATCGGCCCTGGAGCCCGACAGAGTTGGGGGCGCAGCTTGAAGTCGACGCCGGATCCGTCCTCGCGCACCTCGGGGTGCTGGAAGAGTCTGGGTTGCTGGTGCCACGGCCCGGGGCGTCTGCATCCCAGTTGATTCCGTCCGCTGAGGCGTGGGTTCGGTTTGGACGCCTTCTCGCGGGAAAACCCATCTATGAACCGGTGGAACCCGCCGGTGGAGAGATCGACGTGAGCGCACTCCCGTCGGTCATTCAGCGCATCGCAGATCGTCTCGCCTACCGGTTCAGCGCCCAGTTCTCGCGGGAGACGGTTGAGCGGTATGTCGCTGAGAGCTACCAGTTGCTGTACTCGCGGGCGAAGACGACTCGGCATCTTCCGTCGTTGACCAGCAGGTTTGCAACTGACCGGCTCGGTGCCCTTGCGTCAGCGCAAGGATTCGATCTGACCGGCGTCCCGGAGGTGCTCTTCGTCTGCGTGCAGAACTCGGGCCGTTCTCAGATGGCGGCCGGGCTGCTCCGCACCCTCGCCGGCGAGCGTGTGCATGTCCGGACCGCCGGTTCCAAGCCGGCCGACGCGATCGATCAGGTGGTGGCGGAGGCGCTCGGAGAGATCGGCGTCCCGACCGTTGCGGAGTTCCCCAAACCGTTGACCGATGAGGTCGTGCAGGCCGCTGACGTGATCGTCACCATGGGTTGTGGCGACGCGTGCCCGGTATATCCAGGGCGCCAATACATGGACTGGAAGATCCCGGACCCGCTCGGCCTGCCGATCGACGAGGTCCGCCGCATCCGCGATGAAGTCCGGACGCATGTCGAAGCGCTGATGGCGAGTCTCGATCTCCGGTGAGGACTACTCGGCAGCGATCCGATATCCGATGCCGCGAATCGTCTCGAGAACCTTCGCCGAGCCTGGAGAGGCCGCTGCGAACTTCTTCCGCACACGGGTCACGAGGACGCGGGTAGCGGAGATACTGCCTTCGTCATAGGTGGTCAGGGCACGAGTGAGTTCCTCGACGCTGACCACTCGAGGTGAAGCCAGCATCAGGTGGTGCATGCACAGGAACTCGCGTGCGGTGAGCGGCACCGTGCGCCCGTTGATCGTGCATTTGAACGCCTGCGGATCGACGAGCAATCTGCCGATCTCGATCGGGCGCGCGGTCACATCTGATCGGATTCCGCACGCGCGGACAGCCGCGACGAGCTGGTCCGCCCGGCACGGCAAGGCGAGAATCGATCGCGCACCCCGATCGATGGCCTCATAGGCAAGGTCGGTGGCCCCCGCATGACTGGCGATGCCGACGATCACAGGGACTTCGCTCCACACCGTCATCGCTTCGATGAAACTGAGGAAGTCGACGTTGATCATGTCGGTCGGGGCGACGATCGCGGCTGGCTCCTCGAGCCTGACGGCCAGGAGGGCGCCGATGGCATCGCTGTAGCCCTGGATCTCGAATCCGTGGGTTTCGAAGGACTCCGCAGGATAGCCCGGAGAGGATCGGGATTCGATGAACAGGACGCGAGCCGGCCACCGGGGGGCGCCGATCGAGTGCTTCGACGCTCCAGGGTGCGCGTACGCGAAATCGTTCGCGAGGGACGCGGTGGCCTGCCCTGGGCTGACGGTGCTCATCCGAAACGACCGGAGATGTAGTCTTCGGTGCGCTGATCGTTCGGATCCTCGAAGATCTGGGTCGTGGTGCCGTACTCGACGAGCACTCCAGTGCGTGCCCCGGTCCCCTCCGACACCTGAGCGGTGAAGAATGCGGTGCGGTCCGCGACCCGTGCTGCCTGCTGCATGTTGTGCGTGACGATCACGATCGTGTACTGCTCCCGCAACTCCTGCATGAGGTCCTCGATGCGCATGGTCGCGATGGGGTCCAGCGACGCGCACGGCTCATCCATCAAGATCACGTCCGGGCGTACGGAGATCGCTCGGGCGATGCAAAGACGCTGCTGCTGCCCACCTGACAGGCCGATGGCCGACTGCTTGAGCTTGTCCTTGACCTCGTCCCAGAGCGCCGCGCGGGTGAGCGACTCCTCGACGAGGTCGTCCATGGACTCCACCTTCATGCCGGTGACCCGGGGCCCATAGGCGATGTTGTCGTAGATCGACTTCGGGAAGGGGTTGGGCTTCTGGAACACCATTCCGATGCGACGGCGAACCTCGATCGGGTCGACGCCCTTGCTGTAGATGTTCTCGCCGTGGAAGAGGATCTCACCGTCGACTCGGGCGCCGTCGATGAGGTCGTTCATGCGGTTGAGTGAGCGTAGAAGGGTCGACTTGCCGCATCCGGACGGGCCGATGAGTGCGGTGATCTCGTGGAGGCCGAATTCGAGGTTCACTTCGGTCACGGCGCGGAAGTCACCGTAGTAGACGTCCACGTTCTCGACGCGCATGATGGGCCGGGCGATGTAGTCGGGGACCTGGCCGGGGTGCGTGGCGTGCAGGTGCATGGGTGCGTTGTCGGGAGCGCTGGCCATGTGGATTACCACCGTTTCTGGTATCGGTTGCGGATGAAGATGGCGAGCCCGTTCATGAGGAGCAGGAGGCCGAGGAGGAGAATGCTCGCCGCGGCGGCGAGTTCGTGGAACCCCTCCTGCGGGCGCCCCGTCCAGTTGAAGATCTGGATCGGGAGGGTCGTGAAGCCGCTGAGCAGGCCATTGGGGTCGAAGCTGACGAACACGAGCGCGCCGAGAAGCAGGAGCGGTGCCGCCTCGCCAAGCGCGCGCGAGAGGGCGAGGATGGAGCCGGTCGCGATACCCGGTACCGATGCCGGGAGGACCTGTCGCCAGGTGGTCTGCCACTTGGTCGCGCCGAGGGCAAGAGAGCCGTCGCGGATCTCAGAGGGCACCGCGCGGATCGCCTCGCGGGTGGCGATGATGATCACCGGAAGGATGAGCAGGCTCAGGGCAAGCGCGCCGCCGATGACGATGTTCTTGTCACGCACCCCGATCAGCGCGAGGAACGCGAGAGCGAGCAGACCGTAGACGATCGAGGGAACCGCGGCGAGGTTCTGCACGTTCAGCTCGATGATCCGGTTGAACCAGTGCTTCTTGTCGGCGAACTCCTCGAGGTGCAGCGCGGCGGCGACACCAAGGGGGATGGTGAGCAGCGCCGTGGTGGCGATCACCCAGATCGACCCGAGAATCGCCGGGCGTGCACCGGCACGGTCGGGAGAGGAGGACGGGTACTCGGTGAACAGCGGCATCCCGAACCGGCTCCCGCCCTCGAGGAGGAGGTTCACGATGAGCGTGAGGAGAAAGATCACCGCGACCGCAAGGCTGAGCCAGAGCACGATCAGGAAGATGAGCGGGCCGGCTCGACGCTCACCGTGTGCCTTGCCGGTCTTGAGGGGCATCGTCGGCGCACCGGCGAGGGAGTCCTGGAGTGTTCGCATGGTCAGTAGGCCTGTCGGAATCGGCGGACGAGTCGGATGCTGATGAAGTTCACGATCAGCGTGATCAGGAACAGAAGCAGGCCGACGGCGTAGAGCGTGTCGTACTCGAGCGAGCCGACCCGGGAGTCGCCGAGAGCAGCGTTCGCGATGAATCCGGTCATGGTTTGCCCCTGCTCGAGGGGTCCGGTGACGATGCGAGCCTGGCTGCCGGCAGCGATCGCCACGATCATCGTCTCGCCGACGGCGCGGGAGATGCCGAGGACGACGGCGGCCATAACGCCGGAGAGTGCAGCGGGAAACACGACGCGCAGGCTGGTCTGCATGCGGTTCGCGCCGAGCGCGAACGAGCCCTGACGAAGCGACATCGGCACGGCCGACATGGCGTCCTCAGAGATGGACGCCACGGTTGGGATGATCATGACGCCCATGACGAGGCCGGCCGCGAGGACGCTGAACGCGCCGGTGTCCAGCCGCAGCCATTCACGGAACACGGTCGTCTGGATGAACTGGAGTGCGAAGAGCCCATAGACGACGGTCGGAATTCCCGCGAGCAACTCGAGGATCGGCTTCAGCGTGTTCCGTACCCTCGGGCGCGCGTACTCGGAGAGGAAGATCGCGGCGCCGAGGCCGAGCGGCACGGCGACAAGCAAAGCGATCGCAGTAGTCCAGAGCGTGGCGGTGACAAGCGGGATGACGCCGAAGGATGCATCCGCGAATCGCGGCGCCCATCGATCGCCGAAGAGGAAGTCGAAGACCTGCACTTCGCGGAAGAATCCGATGGCGGGCACCAGCAGGGCGATGACGATGCCGATGGTGGTGAGGACCGCGACGGCTGCCGCGAGACGGAGCACGAGCTTGATGACTGCCTCGCCTGGCCGTGCACGCCCTGCGAGCGATGACCGAGGCGGGCGGCCCGACGGAGTCGTCGGGCCGCCCGTGCTGGCGGTCGTGGTGGCCTCGGTGTCCGAGGCCGTGGTGTTGGCCAGCATCAGCGTCGTCAGCCGAGGGTCGCGAGCTCGTCCTGAGCCGTGGTCTTCTGCTCCTCGGTCAGACCGATGAAGAGCGCCGCCTCGGCGACCTCGGCCTCGGACTCGACGTAGAAGTCGACGAACGACTTGACCTGCGGCTTCTCGGCGTACGAGGCGTTGTTCACGTAGATGAACAGTTCGCGGCCGAGGGGCGAGTAGGTGCCGTCCTGCACGGTCTCCGCGGTCGGAGCGACGCAGCCTGCACCGCCGTCGACCTCGACAGCCTTCATCGAGTCGGGGTTCTCCTCGACGTACGAGAGACCGAGGAACCCGATCGCGCCCTCATCACCCGCGACACCCTGCACGGTGATGTTGTCGTCCTCGGAGGGGCTGTAGTCCGTGCGGATCGCGCCCTCTTCGCCGTTGATCGCGTCGGTGAAGTAGTCGAACGTGCCCGAATCGGTGCCGGCACCGAACAGCGCGAGCTCGAGGTCGGGGAACGACGGGTCGACCTGGTTCCAATTCGTGACCGTGCCCTCGGCCTCCGGGCCCCAGATGGTGTTGAGCTGTTCGACGGTCAGGCACTTGGCGAAGTCGTTCTCGGGGTTCACGACGACTGAGAGGCCGTCGTTCGCGATGACGATCTCGGTGTACTCGATACCGGCCTCTTCGCAGAGGGTGATCTCTTCGTCCTTGATCGGGCGTGAGGCGTTGGAGATGTCTGTCTCCTCGGCGCAGAACTTTGCGAACCCGCCGCCGGTGCCGGAGGTGGCGACCGTGACGTTGACGTCGGGGGCTTCGTCGCGGAAGAAGTCCGCGGCGGCCTCCGTGAGCGGGGCGACGGTCGATGAGCCGTCGGCGACGACTGAGCCGCTGACCCCTCCATCGGCCGAGTCGCCGCCGGCGGCGGGCTGTCCGCCACACGCGGTGAGAACAAGGGCGGCGACAGCGATGGTGGCGCTGAGCCCCGCGAGCTTGAGAGAACGGTAAGACACTGTGATCCTTCCGGGAGAGGATTTCGCCTCATCGATGAATGTGATGCCGGTCGAACCCGGCACAACATATAGAAGGTCGTCTAAATGAACGCGTGGTGAACGGCAGCTTTCTGTTCGTCTACATGTGCGCGACCGTCTCCAACTCGGTCGGATGGGAGGTGGTGACTCACGGATCTGCTCCCGATGTCCGGCCCGCTATGGGACGTCAGCAAGCGGATTCGCTGGGACGCCCGATTGCCGGTCGGGCTGCGGGCTGCCGCTGGCGATTCAAGTTCACGCAAAGAGGCTTGAGGCGGCCCGTTTACCCCCGCCGGATGAAGACGCACGCACGGGGACGCCAACCGCAACACGGTATCGGGGTAAACCTTGCCTCGATCCCGTCGCTCGCCAGCCTCGTGGCCGCGCGGCACCTCGAGCACCCACGCACATTCGCGTCGAGCGGCGTGACGAAGGGCTCGCACCGTCGGATTATTCGAGTGCGCCTCCCAGCTCGAAGAACAACTGCGCGCCACCGAGCCGGTATCGTCGCAGGGCCCTGCGACCGAGGTGAGCGTCCCAAACTGCCCGACACACGGACGAGGCATCCGGCCCCGACTTGGTCGGCTCGGATCGTTCGCTGACGTGGTCCCGCCGCCCCGATCTTGTGCCAAATCTGTGCCATTAATGTGCCATTAAGTGTGGGAAAACGAACTGAAACCAACTGTGACCATTCAGAAGAATCCCTGATCAGCGCGATATCATGTCCATAAGAATTGAGCAAAAACCGCCCAGGCTCACTGAAAATCGAAAGGTCACCGGATCGATGCCGGTCGGAGCCACCATCGAACCCTCCGGGAGACCGGGGGCCTTCTGCTCTCCGCCGCCGACCACTCGCGACCCACGCCGGCCCTGCGATGGTCGATCACTCGTCGCCGCTCGGCGACGGGCTCAACTCGAGCAGCCCCTTGAGGTCGGCCCGACCCTCGACGCGACCGTCGAGCTGGTCCTGCAGTGATCGCTCGAGGCTGTCGATGCTGAACGACGACAGGGCCCAGCCGAGCGGCGGCACCACCGTCGGCTTCGTCGATGGGGCGACCGCGACGAACTGCGCCGGAAGCGCCGCCTGCACCGAGGCGAGCGCCTCGGCGCAGGCCGCTGCCCGTGTCTCGCCCGCCTCGGCACGCGACGGGCACACCTGCGAGAACGCGGTCGAGATGCGCTGCACCCAGCTGCTCTTCGCGGTCAGCGTCGATTCGGCCGCCGTGCCGACCAGGGGCACCAGCGGTTCCGCCGAGACGCCGCGCAGATCGTCGGCGAGGTCGTAGCCGGCCGAGTTCTGGGCGAAGACGAGGATCGGCACGAGGAACGCGTCGCGCTGCCCGGTGGCGTTCCTCTCGCGCACGGTGGAGGCGATGAGCGGCGCGAGATCGGCGGCGGTGCCGAGGCCCGATCCTTCGGCATAACCTCCATCGATGAGCTGCCGGGTCGTGAACCCGCAGGCACCCGCGTCGTCGCCGTCGGGGTCGCCGAGTCGACCGGCGGGCGTGATGATGGGAAAGCGCGCCGACAGCATCGCCGCCGAGGCCCAGTCGAGCGAGCGCACGCACGCGTCGAGCATCGGAATGGTCGCCGCCGGCGCACCGGTCGGCTGTGCGCACCCGTCGCCGTCGCCGACGATCGGCAGCCGGGTGACCGGCACCCGGCATTTCGACGCGGCATCCGTCGAGTTGAGGATGGGTAGCCCGACCACGGGATCCGCGAACATGCGCGCCGGCTTCTTCAACGCCTCGATATCGTGCTGCCAGGTGAGCTCGATGAGGCCCGCCCGGTCGCGCCAGCCGAACTCGCCGCCGACGAGCGAGGGCACTCGCACCCCGGTCGCCGAGGCCACCATGTCGCCCACCAAGAGGCCGGTCACGCCGGTCGCGACCGTGTCGGGCGAAGCCACGTCGAGCAGCGCGGCCTTGGCATCGACTCGACTGGCAGCGGTGTGCGTGAGGGCCAGCCCGACTGAACCGCCGCTGACTCCGCTCGAGAGCAGCGTCGACTTCGCGAAGCATCCGCCCGATCGCTGCAGCTCGTCGAGCACGCGAGTGGTCCAATAGGCGGCGCGGATGCCTCCGCCTTCGGCGACGAAGATCACGACGGGGATCGCCGAGGACTCGGCGAGAGTGCAGTGCTGGAGGCCGAGACGTTGCACCTGCGCCGTGAGGGCGCGCTCGAGGTCGTCGAAGGCTTCGGGGTCATCCGCGACGCTCGTGCGCGAGGTGTCCTCCGGCGCATCGGAGCCCGGGCGCCCACCACCGCCATCCGATGCCGACGTGACGCTGCTGCCCGCCTGCCGCACGGCGTGGAGCGATGGGTCGCCCCAGTGCACCTGGGCGAACACGGTCGCGGCGACCAGCGGGATCGTGATCGCGAGCGTGAGCACCGGCGTAGCCCGCAGGCGCATCCGCAGGAAGACCTCGGGCGGGAGGTAGTCCTGCAGGGCGAGCGTGAAGGCGCCGAGCACCGCACCCCACGCGCTGAGCGCGATGACCGTGGTGGCGACGGCACCGATGAAGGTCGCGATCTGGATCGGCCAGATCAGGAGCGCGAAGAGCAGTGCGACTCCGACGGCCATGATCCCCCAGAGGCGACGACGGTGCCAGCGCCACGTGTGCCAGCTCGACGAGGTTCGGCGCTCGCGAAGCGAGATCTTCGGGGCGGGCACCTCAAGCGACTCGGTCGGGTCGGCCCACTTGGGCGCCCTCGTGAGGAGGAGCATCAGCCACGGCGACGCGATGGCGACGGCCACGCCGACCGCGAGGGCTCCGACCGCCCACGACCAGATGCCCCAGTCGGGTGCGGTGTCGGCCACCGCGACCGGGCCGAGGAAGACCGGACCGGTGAGGGAGCGCACGAGCCCGAGTCCGGCGATCGCCCAGAGCAGCACGGCGATCACATCGCCCGTGAGCCAGGCGTATTGCGCCCGCACTCGCGCGTCGGGGCGCGCCTCCGGCTCAGGCGCCCCTTTCGGAAGCAACGCGAGGAGGAAGACCGCGATCGGGATCGCCAGGAACACCGCGGCGCCGGGCCAGTGGATCGCCCAGTCGCCTGCGGTGATGACGGAGTACAGCACGACGACGAGCCAGATGACCACCGGGATCGCCCACCATGCGAGGGACGTGGTGACCGGTGCACGGAACCGTTTCAACTCCCGCACGTTGACGTCGATGAAGGCGCGCGTGCGCGCGCGCCCCAGCCCGAACGCCGCGAAGGAGGCGATCGCGATGCTGAGGGCGGCGATCAGACCATGGCCCCAGGCGCCCGTGGTGACCCATTGGCGCTGGATGTCGGGCAGCTGGTCGAGCACGCCGTCGAACGGGAGGCAGGAGACGAGGAAGAGGGTCGCCACGAGCACCGCCGAGAGGCGGTGCAGCCAGAACGCCTGGGCGAGCCGGCGCAGCACCGCCCACGTCAGGTGCCGCACCTTCGGATCGCGCGCGAGCGCGACGAGGAGGAGCGCGAGGGCCACCCACTTCGCGAGTGCCGCACTCGCGACCAGGACTGGCAGGATCCCCTCTTCGGAGAGTCCGATGCCCAGGACGAGCGATCCGCCGCCGAGGAGGAGCAGCACGTTCTCGGCGCCGTCCGCGATGAGCAGCACGATGAGGAAGCCCAGCTGCGTCGGCCGACGGTCGGCCGTGACGCGCTTCGAATCGATCAGCATCAGGAAGAACCGGGCGTAGGCGTAGATGAAGGCGACGTCGATCAGCGCCGAGGCGATGATCCATCCGCCCACCGAGCCTCGCGTCGCCGCGTTGTCGAACCAGATCTCCCACGAGGCTCGATCCGAGAACGACAGGGGCCCGATCACGCCCGTGAGCGGTGCGCTGCTTCCGCGCAGTTCTTCACCGGTGCCGAGGCTGCCCGCGATGAGCCGGTCGATCTCGGCGAGCGCGATCAGTGCGACGAGGGTGAGCGTGACGAGACGGAGGAGATCGACGGCGTGCGCGCGCCACTTGCCGACCCACTTCGTGATGTCGGCGATGTCGCCCGGGATGCCGCTGCCGCCATCGCCTCCGACGTCGACATCGTCGCCGGCGTCAGGGTCGCTTTCGGTGTCGTTCGCGATCGTGTCAGCCATCGTCGTCGCCCCCGCTCAGACCGATACTGCTGCTACTGCCGATACTGCTGAGGAAGACTCAGAGTTAGATAGCCCCAGTTCGAGGGTTGCGGCGACGTTCACGTCGGCTCCGATGCAGGAACGGCGCCGCGAGCGGACTCGCGACGCCGTTCCTGCAGTGCGACCCCACTCAGGCCGGGGTGAGCGCCCCGATCTCGAGCACGCTCGAGCCGTCGGCGCAGACCTCGAACGGAGCAGCGGCGACGACGCCGGGCCCGGCACCGTCGGAGGTGATGTACGCCCGCACGTGGTCGGCGGTGATCGCCTCGCAGCTCAACGACTTGGGAGTGAGGGCGGTGGCGAACACGGTGGCGACATCGCCGTTCGCGAGGACGAACGGCTCGTCGTCCTCCCCGACCGCCCACGACGAGCCGATGCGGGTTCCGTCGGCCGCCTCCACGACCAGTCCGGGCCATCCCCACATCGCACAGGGCGTCTCGCTCGCGTTCGTGAAGACGAGCTCGAACGCCTCCGCGCCGTCGGCCGAGCGATCGGGCCGCGAGACGAACTCGAGGCTCAGCTGCTCGTCCTGGCACTTGACCGGCTGCGGCTCAGGCTCGGGCTGCGGCTCGGGCTCGGTCGGCGTGGTCACCTCACCGGGTGCGCCGTGGAGCGCGGTCAGCGATCCGAGCGACAGCGTCCAGGTTCCGTCGATGCAGACCGGGAGCTGCACGTCGTCGACGATGCCGCCGCCCGCGCCGTCCGACGAGATGTAGGCGCGCAGACGGTCGGAGGTCGCCTCGGCGCACCCGATCGCGGCGGGAAGCTCGGCCGTGCCCTCGGCGACGGCACGGCCGCCGTTCGGGGGCACCACGGCCAGCGTGCTCGTCGTTCCCGAGGCGAGCGCCCAGGTCAGGGTCGCGCCCTCGGCGTCCTCTGCGACGAGACCCGGCCACCCGTCGAACGAGCACGGCTGCGACGCGGTGTTCGTGAAGACGAGGTCGAAGGCGTTCGTCGTCGATGTCGAGCGGTCGGGGCGCTCCACGTAGTCCATGGTGAGCTGCACGTCTTCGCAGTGGACGGGGCCGGCCGGTGCGGCGCGGTCGTTCTGCTGCACCTGGGCTGCCGCCTGCCCCCGATTCGCGTTCGCCGCCGTCACTGCGGCGGAGGTCGCGCGGGCGTCGGCCGTCACGATGTCGACGGCCGGCGATGCCGCGGCAGGCGCGGATGCTGCGGCCGGCGTCTTCGCGCCGCCGACGTCGAGCGCGCCCGCGACGAGCGCTGATCCCCCGGTGAGCATCACCGTCAACGCCACGCCGGCGACCGCTTGGAACATCACCCTCTTGGTGTTCATGTCGTTCCCTTCTGCGCCGCCCGTTCAGGCGGCTCGAGGGGGACGCTAGCATATGGGCAGATATCTTCCTATAGGAAGTCCGATATCTTCCTATACGTCTCGGGGATATCTTCCTATACTGGCTCCATGCCACGCAGACGAGAAGGCCGACTGGTCGACCTCGAGGTCGACATCCTCGGCGCGGGTATCGAACTTCAGGCCGACGGCGGCGACTTCTACGGATTCGCTCTCGCGAAGCGCATCGCCGACCGTTCCGGAGCCTCGGCACTCACCGCCCACGGCACGCTCTACAAGGCGCTCGGTCGCCTCGCCGAGCGCGGCCTGGTCGAATCCGAGTGGGAGGATCCCGCGATCGCCGCGGCAGAAGGCCGCCCACGACGGCGGCTCTACCGGGTGACCGGCGCCGGCGTGGCCGCGTGTCGCACCGAGACCGAGCAGCGCACCGCGCCTGCACCCAGCCCCCGGTCGGCGTTCGCATGAGCGACGCCAGGCTCGAGCCCGAGGGAGCGCTCGAAGCCGACCGAGCACTCGGGCTCGAGGCATCCGCTCGCCCGCTGCACCCCGCGGCCGGGCGCATCGACGCCGCCGTGATCGGCTGGTGCCGCTGGTACACCGCCGACCTGCCCGACGAGGTCGCCGCCGGTCGTCGGGCCGAGCTCGCCTCCGACCTCTTCGAGGAGCGCGCGCACTCGGGGGCGGGCGCGACCGCATCGATCCTCGGCCGGGCGATCCGCGGCATCCCCGCCGACCTCGCCTGGCGCGGCGCTCGTCTGCGCGGCGGCGCGCTCGGTGCCCCGCGGGGCACGTTCCCGCTCGCGATGCCGGCGCTCGCGCACCTCGCCGCGATCGCGCTCGTGGCATGGGGTGTGTTCGTCGTCTGGCGGGTTGCGCGCAGCGTGCTGCTCGGCGACTGGCACGGCGCGGCCGACGTGGCCGAGCTCACGGCGGTGGGCCTCGTGCTCGCCCTCGTCGGTTCGTGGCTGCTCATGGTCGCGCGACATCGCGGCTTCGCGGGGCTCGTGCTCGCGGTCGCGGCCTATCTGCTCATCCGTTTCGGCACGTACGCGCTCGTCGACACGAGCGTGACGTTCACCGAGTTCTTCGCGTCGTCGACCGCGCAGATGGTGCTCTTGAACCGGGTGGCGACGGGCGCGGCGGTGCTCTTCTTCCTCTCGATGAGCGCGTGGTGGGCGGCACCGACGCCCGCTGCCCCCGAGCCCGACGAGGGGTCGCGATGAACCTCAGACGACTCTTGGCCCCCCTCGCGATCGGCGGCCTCGTCGTGTGCGCCGCCGCCGCCGGGCTCACCGTCGCCGGTGCGTACGGAGTCGCGCCGTTCGAACCGCCGTTCGGCGAGGTCCAGTCGGCGGGTGTGTCGGGCGGGCTCGACGCCGCCGCGGCGAGCGCATCGACCGACGACGATGTCGTGGTCGTCGAGCCGTTCAGCTCTGAGCTCGAGTCGACCGAGGAGCGCTCGGAGTACATGGGCCGCGAGCAGGTCATCGCCGAGTGCATGAGCGGGCAGGGCGTCGAGTACCTGCCCGCCGCGCCATGGCTGAACCAGAACAAGCAGCCCAGGGGGCTGAGCTTCGAACAGTCGGTCATCTGGTTGAACGCCTACTACGGCGAGCAGCGCGACGGCTGGTCGGTCCCCGCTTCCGAGTGGGAGCGACGTGGATGCCTCGGGGTCGGCGATCACGCGGTCGCCGTCGCACGCGCAGCAGGGACCCCGCTGTCAGCGCCCCTGCCCGAGCCCGACCCCGAAGCACTCACCTGGGAGGAGGCCGCCGCGGTCTACCAGGCAGAGGTCGACGCGTGCATGACCGAACACGGCTTCGGCGTCGATGACGACGGCACCGCCGCGTGGGAGCTCGCGATGTGGGGCGACACCGGCGCAGGGGCCGCCTATCGCTGGGAGGATGCGGGGTGCGCGGGCTACGCCACCCATGTCACCGGCAACGACAACATGCACTGACCTGGCGCCCGCGACACCGAGCTCGACGCTCGCAGCTCCGCCGCCCTGCAGGCGTCGAACTCCCCGCGATCAGCGGTCGCTTCGGCGCCGATGAGCGACCGGCCGACTCACCGGTCCCGTTCCTCGAGCTTTCCGAGCACCTGCTCGAGTTCCCGCAGCTCTGCCGACATCGACTCGCGCTGTGCGCGCCCGAAACGCGCGAGCGGCATTGCGGCGACGCCGCGAGCCTCGTCGGGCGTGCAGCCCAGCACCTCGGCGATGCGCGCGATTCCCTGCTCGCGGTCGCCCGGCCCGTCGAGCGCGTCGATGAGCTCGGGGAGCATCTCGCGCGCGCCGACGAGTGTACGCAGCAGGGCGATCCGCGTGCGCGTCTGCTCGGCGGCATCCCGCGAGGGCCCAGGGCGCGCATCGAGTACCGCATTGCGGCGGCGCTCGATCGTCTCGGGCTCGACGCGCACCAGGAGCGGCTCGCTCGTGCGTATGGAGAGGTCGATGAGCCAGGCGTGCACCTCCACCTCGCCGGGCTCGAGTCCGTCGAGCGAGCTCTGGTCGAAGTGCGCGCGCACCCGCCCGTACTCGCCCGGATCGAGGGGGAACGCGCCGTCATGACCGGCGACGAATCCGAAGTACACGCCACGGTCGCGATCCGGTCGAACGACCGCGGCTGCGACGTGGAACCCGTCGCCGTTCGGAACCCATGGCGCGTCACCCTCGTTCACGATGTCGATCCAGAGCGAGTCGACGTCAGGCGCCGAGGTCGTCACGCCGGGCCAGCGCAGCACGAGGCCCCGGCCCCGTTCAGCGCGACTCGGCCGAAGCGGATGGCGGTCGGGGTGCAGGTCGAACCGGGCGTTCGGCTGCTGCGATGAGGGCCGCTGCGATGAGGGCTGCTGCAGGCTGGCGAGACGCCAGAACCGTCGGGCGTCATCGATCGGCGCGCCGAGGACGACCGCGCGGTCGGTGTGGAGCACCCTCCACCCCTCGCCCGGCATCGGCGGCGTCTCGCCGCGAGCCACGGCTGCTCCACCGGACGCACCGGTCGACAGCTGCGCGTCGGGCACGACCGCCCCGAGCCGCGCAAGCAGCCCGTCCAGCGGTTCGCCGTGCGCCTCGATCGCTTCGGGCTCGACCTCGAGCGGTCCGATCTGCGGCAGGTCCCTGCGATCCATGCACCGAGCCTGCCACGCATCGCGGGTCGTCGCGAGCGGCCCGCGCCCCGCGGCATCCGCCCTACTGCAGCGCCGACGTCAGCCGCGCCACCCCGTCGAGGAACGTCGCGGTCGCGGGCTCCTGCCGCCACTCCTCGAGGGTGAGTTCGCGGCTGATCGAGCGGTACCCCTGCTCGACCTCGCGCATGTCGCGCACGAACGAGGCGCCGTGCACGAGCATCGAGATCTCGAAGTTCAAGTTGAACGAGCGGATGTCCATGTTGCTCGAGCCGATGACCGCGACCTCGTCGTCGATCGAGAGGTGCTTCGAGTGCAGGATGTAGGGGCCGGGGTACTGGAAGATGCGCACGCCGGCCTCGAGCAGCGGCGCGTAGTACGAGCGCTGCGCATGCCACACCGACCCCTGGTCGCCGATCTCCGAGACGAAGAGCTGCACCTCGAGGCCGCGGTAGCGGGCGGAGGTGATGGCGTACATCATCGCCTCGTCGGGCACGAAGTAGGGGCTCGTGATGATCACGCGCTCCTGCGCCGAGTTCACGAGCGAGAGGAAGAGCCGCAGGTTGTTCTCCTGCGCGAACGACGGACCGCTCGGCACGATCTGGCAGACGAGGGCGCCCGGGCCGCCGTCGGCTTCGACCTCGGCGGCCGGCACGTGGGCGGTCTCGATGAGCGACTCCCCCGTCTCCATGTACCAGTCCGAGCAGAAGACGGCGTTCACGGATGCCACGACGGGACCGGTGACGCGGGTGACGAGCTCCTGCCACATGAGCCCGCGCTTCTGGTTCTTCGGCGAGTCGTAGTCGCGCGAGATGAGGTTCTGCGATCCAGTGAACGCGACGCGCCCGTCGACGACGACGAGCTTGCGGTGGTTGCGCAGGTCGGGCCGCTGGAACTGGCCCTTCAACGGGCGCACCGGCAGCATATAGTGCCACTCGAGCCCGATGCGGTCGAGCTCGGCGGCGGTCGCGTCGGCCACGGTCACCCGGCGGGATGCCACGTGGTCGGCGAGCAGTCGCACCGCGACGCCGCGCGCCACCGCGCGCTCCATCGCGGCGAAGAACCCGCGCGTCGTCTCGTCGAAGGCCACGATGTAGAACTCGATGTTCACGAAGTGCCTGGCGGTGTCGATCTCGGCGGCCATGCGATCGATCGAGGCCTGGTAGTCGCCGATGAGCTCGGCGTTGTTGCCCCCGACGGCCGGCAGTTCGGTGAGCACGCGGCTCTGCTCGGTGATCGAGCGGAACGCGGCCGGCCACTCGTCACGCCCGTCGACCGGCGCGAGGTCGACGGTGCGCGCGGCGATCTCGGCGTCGATCTCGCGCTGGCGCTCGATGCGCCGCTTCGGCAGGCGCACGTTGCCGATGAGGAGGTAGAGGGCGACGCCGACGAACGGGATGAGGAAGACGGCGAGCAGCCACGCCATCGCGGCGGTCGGCTTGCGGTCGCGCGGGATGACGATGAGCGCGACGATGCGGATGGTCCAGTCGGCGACGACGAGCGCGATGGTCGTGACGACCGCGGGATCGATGTTCACGAGCCGACACCGTCGGAGAGTTCGCGGGACATGGTCCTCCTCGAGGGGCGCCGCCCGTCGGTCGGCTCGCCTGCGGGTCGCCTCCACGATAGCGACGTTCACGCGCCCTTCCCGGGATTCGCGCGGCGACGCGCGACCCGGATGCGTTCGGCTCAGTTCACGATCGGGTGCGCGCCCCCGCGATCCGCGGGCTCCATGTTGCCGCCGGAGAGTTCGATCTCCTGGGGCTCGTCCGTGGCATCCACCCCACCACCTTGCCAGCGCCACGCGCTCGCCCGCTTGTCGCGCCACCGGAGCTCGGCGAGAATGCGACGACGTGCGGCGTCATGTCGCAGAGTGATCGCGAAGGAGCACCATGAACGACGAGCACCTCCCGCGCAGATTCCAGATCGAACTGCCGGCCGCCCGGGCACAGGGCGTGTTCGCCGACTTCGCGCGGGTCTGGCACACGCCGAACGTCTTCGTCATGGACTACGTCGCGCTGACGCAGCCGCCCGCCACCGTCGAAGCCGCCGACGGGACGCGCGAGGTCGCCGTGCCGGGCCAGATCGTGAGCCGGATCCGCATTCCACCCGAGCAGGTGTTCGAACTCGCCAAGGCGCTCACCCAGCAGCTCGAGGCGTGGGAGCAGGAGACCGGGCGCAAGCCGCCCGAGCGGCCCCTGTTCGACGGCGGGCACTCGGCGGGGTAGAGGCAGCGCCGCAGCCGCCACCGATCCGCCCGGCCGGCATGGAACGACGCTCGGCGCCGCGAGGCGGCACCGAGCGTCGAAGCGGTCGGGGGCTCAACGCCCGGCGGGCTCCCACTCGAACCCGTCGGGGTCGGTCGTGGTCGAGTCGCCCCCGACGAGGACGAGGCGGTGCGAGCCCGAACCTTCCTCGGGGACCCCGGCGTCCTTCGCGAGCGGGCCACGGCGGTAGAGGCCGAGCTGGATCGCTCCGCCCTGGTTCTCGAACTCGACGTAGCTGCGGCCGAAGCTCTTGCCGACGCGGAAGCCCTGCTCGACGTAGAAGCGCTTGCTCGCGAGGATGTCGTCGCCGCCGAGCAGCAGCACGATCCGCTCGATCTCGCCGGTGTCGGGCGCGGTGTCCTTCTTCGCGGAGGTCGCGATCTTCCAGACGCTGCCGTCGGGCGCCTGCACGACGCCGCCGACGCCCCACATCGACTTCGCGACGGGCTTCACGACGGTGGCGCCGGCGGCGACCGCCGCGGCGACGAGACGACGCACGGCTGCGGGCTGCGAGACGACGAGCGAGGCCACGTATCCGCGGAACCCGGTGGACGGCGAGTCCGTCGCACGCACGCGGATGCGGGCGCCGAGGCCGAAGGCCTCGGCGTAGAAGCGCTCGGCCGCGGCCGGGTCGGCGGCCTCGATGACGATGGAGTCGATGGCGGTGGATGCGGTGATCGTGTTCATGTCGTTCACGCTATTTCGGGGCCCCGTCGGGCTGCTTCTCGAATCCTGACCGATGATCCGGCGGGGTGCGGCGATGCCGGCGAGACCGTCGCCGGCCCGCCGTCATCCCCCGAGCCGGATCGCGACGATGCCGGCGACCGCGCACGCCGTCGCCGTCATCCGCCACCGGCTGAACGGCTCGCGGAACACGAGGTAGCCGATCGCCCCGGCCGCGAGCACCCCGGTCTCGCGCAGCGCCGAGACGACCGCGAGCGGCGCGAGCGACTGCGCCCACACCACGATCGTGTACGCCACGAGCGAGAGGATGCCGCCGAGCGCGCCCATCGGCGCGTGCCGTCGCATCCCGCGGAGCATCTCGACCTTGTCGCGCGAGAGCACGAGGCAGACGAGCGGGATCGAGATGCCCTGCAGGAGGAACAGCCACGACGCGTAGCCGAACGGCTCCCCCGAGATCCGCACGCCCATCCCGTCGATCACCGAGTACGCGGTGATCGTGATGCCGACCGCGACCGCCATGAGCGTGCCGGCCGCGCCGCCCCCGCTCCCGCTCCCGTTCCCGCTCCCGCCCCGACCCTTCGGCGACCACGACAGCGCGAAGAGCGCGATGGCGACGACCGCCACGCCGCCGATCTGGGCCGGCGTCATCCGCTCGCCGAGGAAGACCGTCGAGATCAGCGCGATGCCGAGCACGGCGATGCCGCGGGTGAGGGGATAGGTGCGACCGAACTCGGTCTTCGCGTAGGCCGCGGTCAACAGCACGAGGTACGCGGTCTGCACGGCGGCGGAGATCAGGAGGTACGGCCAGACCTCCTGCGGCGGGAGCGGGAAGACGAGGCATCCGATCGCCCCCACCAGCAGGTAGACCACACCGATGAGCGCCGAGGAGACGAGCCGGGCCGGAATCGCCTTGGCGATCGCGTTCCAGCTGCCGTGCAGCAGCGCCGCGCCGAGCACGGCGAGCACGATGCCTCCGCTCATGTGGCGGAACCGTGCGAGTCCCGCCCGTCGTCGTCGACGCGGTCGACGCGCAGCAGCACCGCCTGCTCGGGGCGCAGGGCCGGCATGACGACGCCGACCGAGGCGAGCGCCGCGCCGCTCAGCTCGAGCGGGCCCTCCTCCCACCACGGGGCCGGGTCGGCGCCGTGCGGCACGCCGCCGATGAGCGCCGGCTCCATCCGGTAGACGGCGCCCGGCAGGAGCCCTGGCAGGCGGATGCGGCCGGGGCTCGCCACCGACGCGCGGGCGAGCGACACGTACGCGAAGAGGGCGGCCGAGCCGTCTGCCGCGACGACGCCGTTGACCGAGACGGTGCGGTCGGGGTGGTCGAGGCGCACGAGCTCGCCGCCGTGCAGCAGCTCGCGGTTCGCCTTGTGCAGCCGGATCCAGTCGCCGAGCTCGGCGAGCTCGACCGGGTCGGAGGTGCGCAGGTCCCACTCCACCCCGAGGTGCCCGAACAGCGCGGTGATCGCCCGGAAGGAGAGCGCGTGGAGCCGATTGGTGATGTGCGAGGCACCCGAGGCGATGTGGGTTCCCATCAGCTCCGGCGGCACGAGCTGGGTCGTCCACCGGTTCGCCTGCTGCCGGTCGATCGGGTCGTTGTTGTCGGAGACCCAGATGCGGTCGGTGCGGTCGAGGGCGCCGAGGTCGACGCGCCCGCCGCCCGACGAGCACGACTCGATCTCGAGCTCGGGGTAGCGCGCCTTCAGCTCGTCGACGAGCCGGTAGAAGGCGAGCGTCTGCTCGTGCACGCCCGCCCGTCCGAACGGCTGCGTGCCGGCGTCGACGAGGTCGCGGTTGTGGTCCCACTTGATGTACGCGATGTCGTACTCGTCGAGGATGGCGCACATGGCATCGCGGACGTAGGCGTAGGCCTCGGGGATGCCGAGGTTCAGCACCTGCTGGTGCCGCGACTCGACCGGCAGCCGGCCGCCGGTCGCCATGATCCACTCGGGGTGGGTGCGGGCGAGCTCGGAGTCGATGTTCACCATCTCGGGTTCGAACCAGAGGCCGAACTCCATGCCGAGCCCGCGCACGCGGTCGACGAGCGGGTGCAGCCCGTTCGGCCAGACCTCGCTCGAGACCGTCCAGTCGCCGAGCCCCGCCCGGTCGTTGCGGCGGGCGCCGAACCATCCGTCGTCGAGCACGAAGCGTTCGATGCCGAGCTCGGCCGCCCGGTCGGCGAGCTCGAGGAGGGTGTCGAGGTCGTGGTCGAAGTAGACCGCCTCCCACACGTTGAGGGTGACGGGCCGGGCCGAACGCGGGTGCTGCGGACGTGCACGGAGGTGTCGGTGCATCCGTCTCGCCGAGTCGTCGAGCCCGACGCCGTAGATGCCGTACACCCACGGGCTCTCGTAGCGCTCGCCCCGCGCGAGGCTCACCTCGCCCGGAAGCAGCAGCTCGCCGCCGCCGAGCAGCTGCTCGCCGCTCAGCACGCGCTCGACCTGGTGCACGTGGTTGCCCGACCAGGCGGTGTGGATGCCCCAGACCTCGCCGTTGCCGAACCCGAAGCCCGGCGTGCCCACCGAGAGGATCATCGGCGCATCGAGTCCCGTGCGGCCGCGACGCCCCTCGCGCCGATGGGCGCCGATCGCCATGGCGCGGCGCTGCGGTGCGCGTTCGCCGCCCCAGCGGCCGGCGAAGTCGAGCACCTCGCTCGCGATGGCCGGCGTCGGCAGGCAGAGCAGGAGCTCGTCGATCTGGTAGGCCTCGTCGCCGAGGTTCTCGAGCTCGGCGCGCGCCCGCACGATGCCGGCCTCGCTGAGCTCGATCGTCAGCGTCACCGCGAGCCGGGCGTCGTCGTCGACCGCGGTGACGACGAGCGTTCCGGCGCCGTGGTTCACGACGGTGCGAGCGGATGCCACGTCGAGCACCGCGCCGTCGAGCGTCGCCCCCGTGACTCGCCAGAGCGGCGACCAGGCGGCACCGGCCCTCGAGCCGCTGAGCCCTGGGCGCCCCATCCAGCCGCGCGCGTGCTCGGGGAGGATCGCGATGCGCACCGGCAGGTCGACCTCGCTCGCGGCGACCGGAAGCACCCCGCTCCGGAGGAGCGCGGCGTACCCCCGGCCGTCGAGCGCGCCGTAGTCGGCTCCCCAGTGCACCACGGCGGGCAGGCCGCCGTCGCTGAGGTCGAGCACGAGGGCGACGCCGCCCGCGCGCAACACGACGCCGAAGTCGGGGGTTTCAGTCATTCAAGATTCCTTTCAAGCAGGGCTTCGGAGTAGTGTTTACGTCACCATGACGCATGTATCGAACAGTCTGTCCGGCCACGCATCGCAACCCAGGGCGCGCGCGTCGATCAACGACGTCGCCGTGCATGCCGGTGTCTCGGCGCAGACGGTCTCGCGGGTCGCGAACGGCCAGAGCAACGTGCGCCAGTCGACGCGCGAGCGGGTGCAGGCCTCGATGCAGGCCCTCGGGTACCGCCCCAACAGCGCCGCGCGCAACCTGAAGTCGGGCAGGTTCCGGAGCATCGGCTTCGTCACCTTCAACCTCGCCACGCTCGGCAACGAGCGCACGCTGAACGCCGTCGCCGAGGCATCCGAGGCCGCGGGCTACACGACCACGCTGCTGCCGGTCATCGACCCGACGCAGCTCGACGTCGCCGGCGCCTTCGGCCGCCTCGAGGAGCAGGCCGTCGACGGCATCATCCTCGTGATGTCCTCCGAGGTCGGCTCGCTCGACGAGCTGGGCATCACCGCCGGGCTCCCCCTCGTGATCGTCGACTCCGACGCGAACCTGCCCTACACGATCGTCGACACCGACCAGGAGCAGGGCGCACGGATCGCCCTGGAGCACCTGCTCGATCTCGGGCACCGCGACATCGTGCACATCTCGGGCCCGGCCGACTCGTTCTCGTCGCGCCGTCGTGCCGACGCCTACCGGCAGACGATGGCCGACGCGGGCCTGCCGACGCGGCCCGTGCTCGTCGGCGACTGGAGCGCCGCCTCGGGTCTCGCGCTCGCGCGCGAGCTCTTCGCGGCGGACAACCCCCCGACCGCCGTGTTCGCCAGCAACGACCAGATGGCGCTCGGCGTGATGCACGCGATCCACGAGCGCGGCTGGAGCGTGCCCGGCGACATCAGCGTCGTCGGCTTCGACGACACCGAAGAGGCCGAGGTCTACTGGCCCGCGCTGACCACCGTGCACCAGAACTTCGACCAGGTCGGGCGTCACGCGACGTCGCTGCTGCTCTCGCTCATCGACGGCGAGGCCAACACGAAGCAGAAGATCCTGATCACGACGCGTCTCGTCGTGCGCGACAGCACCGGCCCCGTGCCCACGGCCTGACGCCGGCCGAGGCGGCGCCGGGCGCCGCCGCGGCCGACGCCGAGTGAGCACGGTCACGCCTCGGTCTGGCCGAGTTCGGGGCGCGCGACGAAGCGCACCGCCGACGACGCCGCACCGACGGTCTCGAAGATCACGAGCTCATTCGCCCCGGCGCGCACGACGGGCGCCGGCACGTAGAGCGTGCGCTGCGGGCCGCGGCTCCAGTAGCGACCGAGGTTCACGCCGTTCACCCACACGACGCCCTTGGTCCAGCCGGGCAGCTGCAACTGCAGATCGGCGGCCTCGTCGAGCGTGAACGTGCCGCTCGCGAACACCGGCCCCGAGAGGGGCGCCGCTTCGGTGCCGGGCGAGGCGGGCTCGGTGGGCTGCGCCCCGGCGAGCACCGCACGGATCGGTGCGAGGTCGTCGAGCAGCACCGACCCGGCCGACCACTCGACGAGCGGCACGCCGTCGAGCGTCGCGGGTGCGATGAGGCCCTTGGCCTCGCCGAGGCGGGGCCCGTAGTTCACGCCGCCGAGGTTCTCGACGAGCACGGTGAGCTCGCCCCTGGCGTCGTCGGGCAGCGGGAGCACGCGCTCGTGGAGTTCGCGGTCGAGCGTGCCGACCAGCGCCCCGTCGAGGTACACCTGCGCCCGGTCGCGCACCTCGCCGAAGGCGAGGAGCCCCCCGTGCTCGATGCGGGTCGAGTAGCACGCGAAGCCCCGCGTCGATCCGAACTCCGCGGCGACGGGCAAGCGGTCGAAGCGCTGCGAGGCGACGATCGGGAGGGACCACAGCGACGCGCTGCGGTCGAGGAGCACGTCGAACTCCGGGGCATCCATGCGCGCTGCCGGCACCTCGTCGGGAACGGGCGCGTACTTCGCGATGACCTCGCGGAATCGCCAGTACTTCTCGGTCGGCGTGCCGTCTTCGGCGAGCGGCGCGTCGTAATCGTACGAGGTCGCGATCGGGCGATAGGTGCCCTTGTCGTTCGCACCGCCCGTGAAGGCGAAGTTCGTGCCGCCGTGGAACATGTAGACGTTGACGGATGCCCCGGCCGCGAGCAGCTCGTCGAGCTCGCGGGCGGAGTCCTCGGCCGAGGTCGTGTGGTGGATCTCGCCCCAGCTGTCGAACCATCCGCACCAGAACTCGGAGCACATGAGCGGACCGGTCGGCTGATGGCGGCGCAGGGTGGCGAGCCGCTCCCCCACCCGCGAGCCGAATGAGCCGGTGCGGTGCAGTTCGTCGAGGCCGCCGCGCTCGAGCATCTGCTCGAGGGGCTGGTCGACCGTGGTCAGCGGCACGTCGATGCCGTGCGCCCGCGTGAGCTCGGTGAGGCGGCGGAGGTACTCGGGGTCGGCGCCGTAGGCGCCGTACTCGTTCTCGACCTGCACGAGGATCACCGGGCCGTCGTGCTGGACCTGGCGGGGCCGCACGATGGCGTAGACCGCGTCGAGGTACTCGGCGATGGCGTCGAGGTAGGCCGCGTCGTTCGAGCGGAGCACGACGGCCTCGTCGGCGATCAGCCAGGAGGGCAGGCCGCCGTCGTGCCACTCGGCGCAGATGTAGGGGCCGGGGCGCACGATCGCGTGCATGCCCTCGGCGTGGACCAGGTCGAGGAACCGCGCCAGGTCGAGCCCGCCCGCGGTGCGGAACTCGCCGCGCGTCGGGGAGTGCTCGTTCCACGGCACGTACGTCTCGATGGTGTTGAGGCCCATGAGCTTGGCCTTGCGGATGCGATCGCTCCACTGGTCGGGGTGCACCCGGAAGTAGTGCAGCGCGCCGGAGAGCACGCGGTACGGCGAGCCGTCGAGGAGGAAGTCGGTGTCACCGATGGAGAAGGTGGGCATTCGCTGATCCTGGGTCGAGAAACGGACCGCGGGGCGGCCGCCGTGACGGCGACTGCCCCGCGGAGTGGTGCGTCGGGTGCTACTTGTTGACCGAGAAGCCCTGCTCGTTGCCGAACTGGACCAGGGTGTCCTGCCACTCGAGGAGTGCCTCGTTCAGGTCGCCGCCCGAGCCGAGCGCCTTGCCGACCGAGTCGGAGAACACGTTGTTGGCGTAGCCCTGGTAGGGCAGGTACTGCCAACCGGGGATGACCGACTCGGCCGACGCCGCACCGATCTGGTTGGCGGGCTGGTTGCTGTACCCGGGGAACTCGTAGTCGAGCCACTCGGGGTTCTCGAGGTCGGCGACCGTCGACGGGAAGCCGTTCGCGTTCAGCAGCGCGCGGCCCTCGCCCTCGGCGAGGTACTTGAGGATGCCGGCCGCGGCCGCCTTGTTCTCGCTCTGCGAGGTGACGGCGATGCCGCTGCCGCCGTTCTCGGCCGAAGCCGGCTCGCCGTCCCACGTCGGCATCGGCGCGACCTTGAAGCGACCCACGGGGCCGTAGTCCTCCATGCCGCCGCTGATCATCCAGGAGCCCATCAGCAGGGTGCCGAGCTTGTCCTGGGTGAGGGCCTTGGTCCACTCGTCCGACCAGGTCGCGAGGCCCGAGAGCTCGCCGGCGTCGAGGCGCTCGCTCCAGAAGTCCGCGAACTTCTTGGTGCCCTCGTCCTGCAGGTCGATCGTGACGTTCTCGCCGTCGGTCTTGAACGGCTGACCGCCCGACGCCCAGATCATGCTGGTGAAGAAGCCCGCGTCACCGCTGTTCGCGATGTAGGCCTCGGGGTCGGCGGCGTGGATCGCGGCAGAGGCCACCGCGAACTCGTCCCACGTCGTGGGCGCCTCGGTGATGCCGGCCTTCTCGTACAGGGCCTTGTTGTAGATCATGACCATCGGGCCGGAGTCGCCAGGCAGCGCGACGAGCTGGTCCTGCACGTTGACCGAGTTCCAGGTCGACGCCGTGAAGGCCTCTTCGTACTCGCCGAGGCCGTACGGGGTCAGGTCGGCGAGCGCGTCGCCGAGGGTGAGCTGCGGCAGCGTCTGGTACTCGACGGGCACGATGTCGGGCGCGCCCTTGCCCGCCTTGATCGCGTTCTGCAGCTTCGTGACGACGGCGTCGGGGTTCTCGAGCTTCACGACGTCGAACGTGACGTTCGGGTACACCTTGGAGATGGCGTCGGCCTGGTCCTGGGTGGCGTCGCTCCAGGTCCACCAGGTGAGCGTGACGTCTTCCTCGAGCGCCGCGTCGGTGTCGGTCGAACCGCTGTCGGCGCCCGGTGCTGCGCCACTGCAGCCCGCGAGCACTCCGACGAGCAGCGCACCGGTGCCGACTGCGGCACCGAGACGCGCCCATCGGCGGGTGGTGTTTCGTTCCATTGCTGTGTTTTCCCTTCGCTGGGTGTTGGGGGTTTCGCCGGACGAGCCGGACTACTTGACGCTCCCGGCGGTCAGTCCCGACTGCCAGTAGCGCTGCAGGTAGAGGAATGCCGCCGAGATCGGGATGACGGTGAGCAGTGAACCCGTGATGACGAGGTTCGGGATCGCCTGCCCGCCGATCGCGCTCGACTGCGCCGACCACTGGGCCAACCCGACCGGGAGCGGGTACCAGGCGGAGTCGCTCAGCATGATCAGGGGCAGGAAGTAGTTGTTCCAGGTCGCGACGACCGTGAACATCAGCACGGTGATCAATGCCGGCGCCAGCTGGCGCAGCGCGATCACGAAGAAGATGCGGATCTCGCCGGCACCGTCGAGACGTGCGGCCTCGAGCAGTTCGTCGGGGATCGCCTCGCGGGCGTAGACCCACACGAGGTAGAGGCCGAAGGCGCTCACCATCGAGGGGATGATCACCGACCACGGCGTGTTCGTGAGCCCGAGCCCGCTGAAGAGCAGGAACTGCGGCACCGCGAGCGCCGAGCCGGGAATGGCCATCGCCCCGAGGATGATCGCGAAGACCCACTTGCGGCCGGGGAAGTTGTACTTCGCGAGACCGTACCCGGCCAGCGTCGCGAGGAGCGTCGCGCCACCGGCGCCGATGACCACGTAGACGAGGGTGTTGCCGAGCCAGCGCAGGAAGATGCCGTCTTGGTAGGTGAACGTGTCGACGATGTTCTGGAAGAGCGAGAACTCGCCGCTGAACCAGAAGGCGAAGGAGTTGTAGAGCGAGTCCATCGCCTTGGTCGAGTTCACGACGAGCCACCACAGCGGCACGAGGCAGTAGAGCAGCATCAGCGTCATGAGGATGCCGAGGGTGATGGAGGCGCGCTTGTGACGCGGCGTCGCCTTCGCCCGCTTGGGCGGCGTGGGCGCGACCTTGCCGCTCGCCAGCCGGCTCGGTGCGTGGCCGGACCGGGCTCCCGTGTCGACGGCGCTCATGCCTTTTCCTTCTTCTCGCCGGCGAGCTGGACGAGGTAGGCGACCACCATGGTGATGACTCCCGAGACGATCGCGATCGCGGCGGCGTAGTTGAACTGCGAGCCGGCGAACGACAGGTTGAAGGCGTAGAGGTTCGGCGTGAAGTAGGTCGTGATCGAGTTCGGGGCGATGGTCTGCAGGATCGACGGCTCGTTGAACAGCTGGAAGCTGCCGATGACCGAGAAGATCGTGGCGATGACGAGCGCGCCGCGAATCGACGGGAGCTTGATCGAGAAGATGGTGCGGAAGGTGCCGGCGCCGTCGATCTCAGCCGCCTCGTACAGCTCTTGCGGCACGGCCTTCAGCGCGGAGAAGAAGATCAGCATGTTGTAGCCGACGAACTCCCACGTGACGATGTTGCCGATCGACAGCAGGATCAGGTTCTCGGACAGCGGTGAGGGCAGCTCCACGCCGAAGAACCGGTTGAGGTCGGCGACGAGTCCGAACTGCGAGCCGTACATGTAGCCCCAGATCATGACCGCGACGACGCCGGGAACGGCGTACGGCAGGAAGATCGAGAGCCGGTAGAACGGCACCCAGCGCAGCCGCGCGCTGTCGAGCGCGAGGGCGGCGAAGAGCGCGAGCCCGAGCATGATCGGCACCTGCACGAGCAGGAAGATCGAGACGCGGCCCATCGCCTCCCAGAACTTCGGGTCGACCAGCGCCTGCGCGTAGTTCTCGAGCCCGACGAAGGAGTTGCCGCCCATGAGCGTCTCGCGGAAGAACGAGAGGTACATCGCGTACACCAGCGGCGCGACGAAGACGAGCCCGAAGACGAGCATGAAGGGCCCGACGAACCACCAGCCCGACCAGTCGCGACGCACGCGCCTGCGGCGGCCGCCGGCGGCTCCGGTCGATGCGGTGCGCCCCACGGCGACCGTGGCATAGGTCTCGGTCGAGACTCCGGCGGGCTGCTGGGGGTGGACATGCGCCACGGTCATCTGCGGCCTTCTCTCGCGCCTCGGGTCGGCGACGTCTTCGTCATTCGCGTCCGCACTCCTTCGTGAATGTTTGCGTTCCCATCGCAGTATAGGCGAGGATGATGTTTGCGCAAACAGAATCGGATGATCCGAATGTCACAAAGGAGTCACGCATGACCACGACCGTCGAAACGGCGCAGGATTCCGGGGAACTTCCCGCCCCGACCTCCGCGAGACCGCGCCGGCACGACGAGTGGTGGCGCTCCGCCGTGATCTACCAGGTGTACCCGCGCTCGTTCGCCGACGCCGACGGCGACGGCATCGGCGACCTGCCCGGCATCACCTCGCGCCTCGACGCGCTGCAGGAGCTCGGGATCGATGCGGTCTGGCTCTCCCCCTTCTTCACCTCGCCGCAGCGCGACGGTGGCTACGACGTGGCCGACTACCGCGACGTCGACCCGCTGTTCGGCACGCTCGCCGACTTCGACGAGCTGCTGCGCGAGGCGCACGCCCGCGGCATGCGCGTGATCGCCGACATCGTGCCCAATCACTCCAGCTCGGAGCATCCGTGGTTCCAGGCGGCGCTCGCCGCAGCACCCGGCAGCCCCGAGCGCGCCCGATACCTCTTCCGCGAGGGCCGCGGCGTCGACGGCACCGAACCGCCGAACAACTGGCCGTCGCACTTCGGCGGACCCGCGTGGACTCGCGTGATCGAGGCCGACGGCACGCCTGGCGAGTGGTACCTGCACCTCTTCGACAGCTCGCAGCCCGACTTCGACTGGACGAACGAGGAGGTGCGCGAGGAGTTCCGGCGCATCCTGCGTTTCTGGCTCGACCGCGGCATCGACGGGTTCCGCATCGACGTCGCGAGCAGCCTGGTCAAGGCCGAGGGACTGCCCGACCGCGACTACGCGATCGACGAGGACCTCGCACCGTACACCGGCCAGCCCGGCGTGCACGAGATCTACCGCGACTGGCGGTCGATCGTCGACGGCTACGACGGCGACCGCGTGCTCGTCGCCGAGTCCTGGATCAAGCCCCTCACCCGCCGCGCCCTGTGGGTGCGCCCCGATGAGCTGCACAAGGCGTTCAACGACCTCTTCGACGACTGGGACGCCCCCAAGCTCCGCGGCATCATCGACGACACCCTCTCGGCCTTCTCGGCGGTCGGCGCCCCCTCCAGCTGGGTCGCATCCAACCACGACATCGTGCGGCAGGCCACTCGCCTCTCACTCCCGCGCGCGGTGCGCCCCAACGGCCTCGGGCCGAGCTCGATCGGCATCCCGCCGTACGACGACACCCTCCCCCGTGCTCGGGCGCTCGCGCTGCTCACGCTGTCCCTTCCGGGCGCCGCCTACATCTACCAGGGCGAGGAGCTCGGCCTGCCCGAGGTCGCGGACATTCCCGACGAGGCCCGCCAGGATCCGACGTTCGCACGGACCGAGGGCGAACAATACGGCCGCGACGGATGCCGCGTGCCCCTGCCCTGGGCGTCCGATGCCCCCTCGTACGGTTTCGGCCCGAGCGCGGCGTCGTGGCTGCCGCAGCCCGCGATCTGGGGGCGGCTGGCACGCGACCGCCAGCAGAACGCCGCAGACTCGACCCTCACCCTCTACCAGGATGCGGTCGCGCTGCGCCGTTCGCGTACGCTCGGCGCGGGAGATCTCGAGTGGCTGCCCGGCCACCCGTCGCACGTCCTCGCCTTCCGGAACGGCAACACGACCGTGCTCATCAACATGGGCAGCGAACCGGCCCCGCTCCCCGCGGGCGAGGTGCTGCTCGCAAGCTCTCCCACCCAGACCGACACCCTCCTGCCCGACACCGCCGTTTGGATGCACGCATGATCACCACCGTCCACGTCGTCTTCAAGACGCACCTCGACCTCGGCTTCACCGACACCGCCGCGAACGTGACCGACCGCTACGTGCACGAGTACCTCCCCCGTGCGATCGCGCTGGCCGAGGAGCTCGAACGCCGCGGCGCCGAGGCCCGCTTCATCTGGACCACCGGGTCCTGGATGATCCACGAGGCGCTCCGCCTCGGCGACGACGACGAGCGCGCGGCCCTCGAGCGCGCGATCCGCGCCGGCCACGTGACCTGGCACGGCCTGCCGATGACGACGCACACCGAGCTCATGGACGCCGGTCTCGTCGAGCACGGCATCGCGATCGGGCGCAAGCTCGACGCCCGGTTCGGCCACAGCACGAAGGCCGCGAAGATGACGGATGTCCCGGGCCACACCATCGGCCTCGTGCCCTTCCTCGCCCGGGGCGGCCTCGACTTCCTGCACCTCGGCGTCAACGGGGCGTCCGCGGTGCCCGAGGTGCCCGAGTTCTTCGTCTGGCGCGCGCCCGACGGCAGCGAGGTCGTCGTGAACTACGCCCAGAGCTACGGCGCGACCGAGCTCGGCGTCGCCGTGGTGCCCGGCGGCACCGATGCCCTCCACCTCGCGCACACCGGCGACAACTTCGGGCCCCCGCCCGTCGAAGAGGTCGAGGCGCTGTTCGCCGAGCTGCAGGCCGCCTACCCCGGCGCGCGCGTGATCGCCTCGACGCTCGACGCCTTCAGCCGCGAGGCGGTCGCCGCCCGCGCGAACCTTCCGGTGGTCGAGCAGGAGATCGGCGACTCCTGGATCCACGGCGTCGCGAGCGACCCCGTGCAGACGGCCCGGCTGCGGGCGCTGCTGCGGCTGCGCACCGAGTGGCTGTCTTCGGGCACGCTCGTGCCCGGCACCGAGGAGTGCGACGCCTTCAGCGACGGCCTGCTGCTCGTGCCCGAGCACACCTGGGGCGAAGACCTGAAGACCTATCTGCCCGACTACGTGAACTACGAGAAGGCCGACTTCCAGCGGGCGCGCGCAGCCGATGTCGTCGACCCGTCGCAGAACCCCGCCGAATTCGACGTCTACGCCTGGGCATACACCGAGCACCCGAGCCCGCAGGGCCTCGGCTACTCGGCGTTCGAGCGCTCATGGGCCGAGCAACGCGCCCACCTCGACCGCGCGCTCGCGGCGCTCTCGCCCGAGCGTCGCGCCGAGGCGGAGGCGGCGATCGCCGCGACCCGCCCCGCCGACGACGACGCGCCGGCGACCGCCGGCGCCGAGGTCGACCTCGAGGCCGAGCTCACGGCCGGCGCCTACCGGGTGCGGATCGGTGCCGACGGTTCCCTCGTCTCTCTCGTCGACGCCGACGGAACCGACTGGGCGGGGCCGGAGCATCCGCTCGCCGCGTACCGCTACGAGACGTTCGACGAGCGCGACGAGGCGCGCTGGCTCGAGGAGTACTGCCGCAACATGGACGAGAACGCCATGTGGGCCGTGCCCGACCAGGCCAAGCCGGGCCTCGCGATCGCCGACACGCTGCCGGCGACGACGTTCGCGCCGAGCGTCGTCTCGGCCGAGCGCCGCGACGACGGCACCGACACGGTCGTGACCCTGAAGCTCGCGCTGCCCGAGGCCGCGTGCGAGGCCTGGGGCGGGGCGCGCGACATCCGGCTCGGGTACCGGTTCCCCGCAGAACCCGGACCGATCGAGGTCACGCTCGATCTCCGCGGCAAGGACGCCTCGCGTCTGCCCGAGGCGAGCTGGCTCGGGTTCCGCCCGCGCGTCGAACCCGGCGACTGGCGCCTCACGAAGATCGAGACCCCCGTCGACCCGCAGTCCGTCGTGCGCAACGGCAACCGCAGCCTGCACGCCGTCGCCGAGGTGACGCACACGGCCGCGAAGGCCTTCTCGCTGCGCCCCGTCGACGCGGCGCTCGTCGCGGTCGGCCGTCCCGCGCTCTACCGCTTCGACAACACGGTGCCCGACCCGAACGACGGCATGCACGTGAACCTGCACAACAACATGTGGGGCACGAACTTCACCATGTGGTTCGACGACGACCTGCGGTTCCGCTTCGTGCTCGAGCTCGGAGCGGCACGATGACCGCGGCGCTCGTGACGAGCCCCCCGGTCGTGATGGCGCCGCGCGCCGACGGCTTCGAGGTCGTCTGGGGCGTCAGCCGCCTGAGCCGCGGCTGGATCGAGTGGGAGGCCGCCGACGGCACGAGCGGCACCGTGACGGGCGATGCGTTCGGCATGGTGCCGCAGGGCGACCGCGTGCTTCGCGTCCGCGCGAGCGGATGGTCCGCCGGCACCTCGCTCAGGGTGCGCTCGGTCACCGAGGCGGTCGAGGCGCCGAAGGAGCGGCACGAGAGCGAGTGGAAGCCGGTGCGCACGTTCGACGCGGCATCCGACACCGCTCGCTTCGCCGTCTGGAACGACACCCACCAGCGCGACGACACCCTGCGGGGGCTGCACGAGGCCACGCCCGAGGTCGACGTGCTCGTGTGGAACGGCGACCTCTGCAACGACTGGACGGACCCGGCGGAGTTCCCCACGACGGTGCTGAACCCCGCCGGCCTCGACGTGAGTGCGGGCAGGCCGCTCGCGGTCGTCGTCGGCAACCACGACGTGCGCGGCACCTGGGCGTACCAGCTCGAGGACTTCGTGGCCACGCCCGAGGGGCGGCCGTTCACGGCCTTCCGCATCGGGCCGGTCGCGTGCATCGTGCTGCACACCGGCGAGGACAAGCCCGACGACCACCCGACGTTCGAGGGACGCGTGGCGTTCGAGCCCCTGCGCGCCGAGCAGGCCGAGTGGCTGCGCGAGGTCACGGCACGGCCCGAGATCGCGGATGCCCCGTACCGCGTCGTCTTCTGCCACATCCCGCTGCGCTGGACCGACGAGGCCGTCGTCGACTACGACGCCGACGGCTACGACTGGTTCAGCCGCAGGAGCCGCGACGCGTGGCACGACGCCCTCGTCGGCTGGGGCGCCCAGATCGTCGTGTCCGGTCACACGCACTACCAGACGTGGCTGCCGGCGACCGAGGAGTTCCCCTACGCCCAGCTCATCAGCGGCGGGCCCGATGCCGACACGGCCTCCGACGAGGCGGCCGCGTGGATCGACGGCGAGGCGAGCGCCGACGAGCTGGTGCTCACGATGCGCGACCTCGGCGGCCGCGTGCTGCACGAGGTGCGGCTCGCACCGCTCGGCTGACGCCGCACGACGGAAGGGGGCCGGGTCGCGACTGCGACCCGGCCCCTTCGTCATCCGCCGATCAGCTCAGCGGCTTGCAGAGCAGCGCGTCGGGCACGCCGCCGTGGTTCCATCGGTAGGTGAACGCGACGCCGGCGATGTACTCGGTGTCGTTGCACTGGCCCTTGTAGTACCCGGGGGCCCAGTCGCTCGCGACGGAGCCGCCGCCGGCGGGGCGGTTGTCGCCGTTGTCGAACCAGACCTTGCGGCCCTGGCTCGCCGGCAGCGCCGTGGTGCTCGTCGCGCAGACGAGGTTCCACATCGCAGCCTTGGTGCTGCCACCGGTGCCCAGGCTGTAGCCGACGGCGACCTCGCCGGGGTTGCACTGCAGCTTGCTGTAGCCCGAGGCCCAGTCGCTCGTGATGTTGCCCTCGCCGCTCTGCACGCGCGGGTTCGAGGTGGCGATGCCTCCGATGTCGGTGCAGAGCGCGCGGTTGGTGCTGCGGGCGATGCCCTGCAGGCGCTGGCTGTCGGGGCAGGTGCCCTTCCACTGGCCGGGCGACCAGTCGCCCGCCTGCAGCATGCGCAACGACGACTGGCTGTCGACGAAGCTGCCGCTGCCGAGCATGTTCCAGCGCGGCACGGAGGCCACGGGGCCGGTCTTGCCCGAGGCATTGATGAGCTTCTTCCACTGCGGGTAGCGCCAGTCGTCGGCGATGCTCAGCTTCGTGCCGTCGGTCTTGTAGGCCAGCAGCGAGAAGGTGTCGACGAAGGAGCCGTCATCCCTGGCGTGGGCGACGAGCGGCCAGGCTGCGAAGTCGCTGTCGTTCTCGATCAGGATGTCGGTGAAGTTCGCCCACCACGCCTTCTCCTTGTCGTTCGTCTGGCCGGCGCCGGTGGTGCCGAACTCGCTGAACCACACGGGTGCGGTGTAGTGCTGGTTCGCCGTGTTGACGAAGAGCGCCGCCTCGGTCACCGAGGCCTCGAGCTCTGCCGCGGTCATGTCTCGGTAGCGCGGGTCGGTGGTCTCGCCGAGGCCGGTCGCGCCGGTGTGGTTCGGGCCGGTGAAGCCGTAGATGTGCGCGGCGTAGACGAGCTTGTCGGGATACGGCAGCGCGTTCGAGAGGTTTGCGACGGGCTTCAGGTGCGGCCGCTCGTGGGGGGTCAGGTCGGTCGGGATGCCCTGCCAGTTGATGCCCTCCATGATGACGAGCACGTCGGGGTCCGCCTGCTGGATGGCGATGCCGGCTCGCTGGTAGGCCTGGTACAGGTCGTAGTCGTTGCCCCAGCCCCAGTTCGCGTCGTTCAGGATGTCGCGCCGCACCTCGTTGCGGAGGTCCATGCCGACCACACGCGCGTTGTCCTGGTAACGCGTGGTGAGCATGACCCAGTCGCTGATCCACTTCTCGGTGGTCTGGCTGCTGTTCCACCGCTCGTTGCCGTCGTTGGTGCCGCAGCACCAGTGCGAGGTGGTCGTGTGGTTGTTGAGGATCACGGCGAAGCCGTCGGCGGTGAGCGCCTCGACGACCGCGTCGAAGACCTGCAGCGGCGTCTTGCCCTCGAGCTGGGGGTTCGCGGCCACCGCGACATCGGGCACCGGTGCCGTCATGCCGAGCATCTCGTTCGAGAACGACAGGCGGATGCTGTTGATGCCGAGGCCGTGGAAGTCGCTCATGAGGGTCGCCATCGGCACCCGGTCGAGTCCCATCGGGATGTCGTAGCTCATGCCGCTGTTGTGGTTGGCGGGATCGTTCTTGTCGCCGCTGCCGCTCCAGTGCCCCTGTGCACCGTCCCAGTTGGCGGACTTCAGCTTGAACCGGTCTCCGTCGGCGTCGACGATGTAGCGGCCGACCGTGCTGAGCGGCGCCGTCCACGACGCGGCGAGCTCTGGGCCGGTGAGCACGGGGATCGGGTCGTCGGGTGACGCTGCGTACACGGGACTCGCGACCGATATCGCGACGACGGCGGTCGTGAGACCGACCGCTGCCCTGAGGAGACGACGATGCATTCTGCGAACCTCTCTGTTCTGCCGTGGACAGCGCCGACGCTGGCGTGCGCGGACGCCGATCCGGCTCCTGAATGGTCAGGCTATGGGCGGGAGCAAGCGAATGTCAACGTAAACATGGCAACGTGAACATTTGGTGGCGCAGACGGGTACGGACGACATTCAGGGGGCCGCGAACAGCAGCGGTACGAGCTGGAGCCCGAACCCGCTCGCGACGAAACGCAGCCGGTGATCGCTGCGGAGCCTGGCGACCCAGTCGAACCGCCCGAGGTCGGCGATCTCGACGAAGCCGCCGCTCGCGTCGAACGCGCCGAAGCCCACTCGGAGACCGTCGTAGTAGGGCGAATCCATCGCCTCGGAGACGACGTCGACGTGCGGCATGGCCTCCGTGATGCGATCGCGCACCCGCGCACCGAGGGCCTCAGCGCCGGGCGCCGTCCGAACGATCGCACGTCGCCTTCCGGCCTCCACCGGCAGTTCGGCTGCGCAGGCGTCGAGCAGTCGATCGTGGACGGCGAGCTGGCGCGCGACCGCGTCGACCTCGAAGCCGTCGTCGGGCCGGCCGCGACCCGCCTCGGCGAGCGCGAACATCTTGAAGTGCCGCGAGAGGGACGATCGCCCCCCGACGGGAAGCGGCTGCGCCCGCACGGTCTGCTGCACCGTCGCGAGCCGCAGCTCGCCGGCGCTCCCGAGCTCGGACCCGCTCCCGAGCCGCCGCGCGCACTCGAGGGCGAGGACGTTCGTCGGGTCGGCGACCACCTCGGTCGTGCGAGTCGTCGAGACGACTCGGTCCTGCGAACCGGGCGCCATGACCGAGCTCGCGCCGAGCGGCGCAAGCGGCGAGAGCAGGAGCGGCTCGAAACCGGATGCTGCGTCGAGGGCGAGCCGATCGAGCGTGTTCGCGAGGCGCAGCCCGATCGGCGCCGGCGCGACGAAGGCGTCGGTGTCGTATTGCCGCGCGACGTCGACGAGCCGCCGACGCCCCGCCTGTTCGCGTACGAGCGCGAGCTGTGCGGCGCGCGTCTCGCTCGGCGACGTTCGCCCCGCCCCATCCCGTCGGCGTCCCATGCCCACGATCCTGCAGGCCCGCGACGGCACCGACAAGAGCAGAGGCGAACTCCGCGTGGCGCGGACCGAGCTCAACCCCGCCCGCTCGCCCACGCGAGCAGACGCTCGACCGGCCACGTCGTGACGATGCGCTCTGCCGGCACCCCGTTCGCCTCGGCGCGTGCGGCGCCGAGCTCGAGGAACGACAGATGGCCCGGTGCGTGCGCATCGCTGTCGATCGAGAAGAGGCAGCCGGCGTCGAGCGCGAGCGCGATGAGCTCGTCGGGCGGGTCCTGCCGCTCGGGGCGCGAGTTGATCTCGACGGCGACCGCGTGCTCGGCGCAGGCGGCGAACACCGCCTCGGCATCGAAGGTCGACTGCGGCCTCGTGCCGCGGGCGCCCTCGACGAGCCGTCCGGTGCAGTGACCCAGCACGTTCAGCTGCGGGTCGGCGATGGCACGGAGCATCCGCCTGGTCATCTCGGCGCGCTCCATGCGGAGTTTCGAGTGCACGCTGCCGACGACGACGTCGAGCCGATCGAGCATCTCGGGGGTCTGGTCGAGCGCGCCGTCCTGCAGGATGTCGACCTCGATGCCCGCGAGCAGCCGCAGCTTCGGCAGGCCCTGCTGCACGACCTCGATGAGCTCCTGCTGCTCGGCGAGCCGTTCGGCGCTGAGGCCGTTCGCGACCCTCAGGCTCGGCGAGTGGTCGGTGACTGCGAGGTACTCGAGCCCCTGCGCCTCGGCGGCCTTCGCCATCACGGCGAGGCTCGTCGTGCCGTCGGACCATTCGGTGTGGCTGTGCAGGTCGCCGCGGAGCTCGGCGCGCAGGCCCGCGACCGAACCTTCGGCAGACAGCCCGACCTCGACACGCAGGGCGCCGAGGCGCTCGGGCACCGCGCTGGCGAGGGCCTGCTCGATCACCGCGAAGGTCGAGTCGCCGATACCGGCCGTGCGCCGCAGCCGGCCGTCGACGGCGCGTGCGGCGAGGTCGTCGGGCGCGAGGTCGCGGATCGCGTCGGCGGCCCGGCGGAACGCCTTCGACTTGTACGCCGAGGCGCGATCGCGCTCGAGCAGGAAGGCGATCTCCTCGAGCGCCGCCACCGGGTCCATAGCTCGATTCTGCCGCGAGCGGGGCCGCTCGCGCTTGACTCCGCCCGAATTCCTCGGTATATCTATACCCCCTAGGGGTATTCAGATCGAGAGAAGGAACCAGACCATGTCCACCTCCACCGCACCGGCGCCACGCCGGTGGCTCGGCCTCGCACTCATCGCGGCGGCCCAGTTCGTCGTCATCATGGACACGTCGATCATCGGCGTCGCCCTGCCCGATATCCAGGCCGAGCTCGGCTTCACGCCCGAATCGCTCTCCTGGGTGTTCAACGCCTACGTCGTCGCCTTCGGCGGACTGCTGCTGCTCGGCGGCCGGCTCTCCGACGTGTTCGGCGCCCGCCGCGTGTTCATCGCCGGCTGGGTGACCCTGGCGCTCGGCTCGGTGCTCGCCGGCGCCGCCACGAACGTCGGGCTCGAGATCGCCGGCCGCGCCGTGCAGGGCGCCGGGGCGGCGCTCATCGCCCCCGCCGCGCTCACGCTGCTGATGGTGCTCTTCGGCGGCACCCCCGAGCTCCCCCGCGCCTTCGCCGTCTACGGTGCGGCAGCGCCGATCGGCGGCACCGCGGGCGTGTTCCTCGGCGGCGTGCTCACCGAGTACGCGAGCTGGCCGTGGGTGTTCTACGTGACCGTGCCGATCGCAGCCCTCGTGCTCGTACTCACGCCGTTCGCACTGCCCGCCGTCCGCGGCGGACGGGGATCCGTCGACCTCGCCGGCGCGATCACCGCGACCGCCGGTCTCGCGGCCGTGGTCTACGGAGTCGTACGCGCACCCGAGGTCGGGTGGGGCTCGCTCGAGACGATCACCGCACTGGCCGTCGGCGCCGCCCTCCTCGTCGCGTTCTTCGTGATCCAGGCCAAGAGCCGCCAGCCGCTGCTGCGGCTCGGCATCTTCCGCGCCCCGCAGCTCGGTGCGGCGAACCTCGCGCAGCTGCTGCTCGGTGCGGCGTGGGTGCCGATGTGGTTCTTCCTGAACCTCTACCTGCAGCAGGTGCTCGGCGCCGGCGCGTTCGCCTCGGGCGCCGCGCTCCTGCCGATGACGGCCCTCATCGTGATCGGAATGGTCGCACTCGCCCCGCGTCTCCAGGCGCGCTTCGGTGCGAAGCCGCTGATCGTGGCGGGCTTCGCCCTGCTCGCCGCAGGACTCGGCTGGCTGGCGCTCGTGCGCCCCGACGGCAGCTACGTCGCCGACGTGCTGCCGGCGTCACTCGTCGCCGCGCTCGGCATGGCGCTCGCCTTCGTACCCTCGCTCGGCACCGCCATCGGCGCCGCTCGCCCCGAGGAGACCGGCGTCGCCTCGGGCCTCGTGAACACGAGCTACCAGATCGGCTCCGCGGTCGGGCTCGCGGTGCTCACCGCGGTCGGCGCCGCGGTGACGGCGGGCGGTACGGATGCCACGGCGCTGACGAGCGGGTTCTCGGCGGCGTTCCTCGGGGCCGGCGTCGTCGCCCTCATCGGGCTCCTCGCCGCCGCCGCCCTGCTGCGCGGGGCCCGCTCGACGGCCTCGGCTGCCGACGACGCGGCGGCCCGGGCGACGGTCGACGCCTGATCTGCACCGTGCGCGGCGCTCGCACCCGGGTCGACCGGTGCGGGCGCCGCGTCGCGCCTCAGCTCAGAACGCGCCGCCGCCGTCGCGCGCCGAGTCGACGCCGTACGCCCGGGCGGCCGCCTCGGCGTTCGTATGATCGCCGTGGTAGGCCGCCTGGGGGTCGCCCGGCAGCGAGCGGGTGCGTCGCGCGCGGATCGCGAGCCAGATGGCGGCGGCCACGATGCCGACCGCCACGGCGATCATCGGGATGATGCCGAGATCCATGAGCCGACCTCCCAACGGTATGGCGTCACGGTACCGCGTCGCGAAGGGTCAGTACAGGGTCGCCTGCTCGTAGGCCGTCTCGAACACCATCGTCATGAAGATCGCGAACCACGCGATGCCCGCGACCATGATCACGACCGTGACCGCGATCGCGACCCACATCGGCGCCATGCCGCGCCCCGAACGACGCTTCACGACGATGCTGCGGCCGATCACGTAGACGAGGGAGGTGAACAGCGCGAAGAACGCCCACGCCCAGTGGAACGGCCGCTCGAACCCGCGCCTGAGCAGTTCGCGTCGGTCGAAGTACGCGAACAGCACGATGAGGGCGGCGATCACCCAGCCCGCCAGTGAACTCACGACGTACCAGGGGTCGGAGTACACGGCGAGCTGCGCCGCCGGAGACGACGAGTATTGCGCGTCCATGCCCAGTTCGAGCACCCGCTGCCAGTCGATGAGGAGGAACGGCACGAAGCCGAGCGCCGGCAGCGCGACGATGAGCCAGATCCAGACCGTCGAGGTCGGCGTCGTCGCGTCGACCGACGACACCGCCACCTGACCGTACGGCAGAGGCTGCGGCGCCGGCTGCGGCGCGTACTGCCCGTACGCCGGCTGCGGTGGCACCGGTTGCGGCACGACCGGCGGCGCCGCGAGCGGCGTCGCGTACTCGGTCCACTGCGTGCCGTCCCACCAGCGCTGGCCTTCGGCGCCGCTCGGTTCGGGGTACCAGCCGGCCGGGGCCGTTCGGGGGTCGCTCATGCGTTGCTCCTGTCGGGTCCAGCCCATCGTAGGGCGCACCGGCTCCGAGAGGGACGTCGCCCGTGAAAGGCCCCCTACAGCTCGACGACCGTCATGCCCGAACCGCCCGAGCCGGTGCCCATCGCGATGAGCGCATCGGGCACCTCGTCGAGCGCGATGCGCCGGCCGACGAGCTCGATCGGGCGGAAGTCACCCGAGGCGACGGCCCCGAGCATCGACGGGTACTCGTGCGCGGACATGCCGTGGCTGCCGAGGATCTCGAGCTCGCCGGCGATGACCGCGTCCATCGGCATCGCCGAGAGGGCCGAGTCGCCGACCATGAGGCCGATCTGCACGTGGCGGCCGCGCTTCTTCAGGCTCCGCACCGAGGCGAACGAGGTCTGGCTCGAGCCGAAGGCGTCGACCGAGACATCCACCCCGCCGCCGGAGGCCTCGATGATGCGCTCGGCGGCGCCGTCGCCGCCCTGCACCGGCACCGCGCCGAGCTTGGCGGCCGCGGCGAGCGCGGCGTCCGAGACATCCACGCCGTAGACCTCGACCCCGGCGGCGACGGCGATCATGATCGCCGAGAGCCCGACGCCGCCGCAGCCGTGCACGGCGATGCGCTCGCCGGGGGCGAGCCTGCTGCGCGAGACGATCGCGCGGTACGCGGTCGCGAAGCGGCAGCCGAGCGACGCGGCCTCGACGAAGCCGAGCGAGTCGGGCAGCCGGATGAGGTTGAGCTCGGCCTCGTCGATCGCGACGAGCTCGGCGAACGAGCCCCAGTGCGTGAAGCCCGGCTGCGACTGGTGGTCGCAGACCTGCTCGTTGCCCGACAGGCACTCGCCGCATCGCCCGCAGGCGCAGATGAAGGGGGCGGTGACCCGGTCGCCGACGTTCCAGCCGCTGTCGGCCGACACCTCCGAGCCGAGGGCCGCGATCTCGCCCGCGAACTCGTGGCCGGGCACGTGCGGCAGGCTGACGCCCTCGTCGTGGCCCATCCAGGCGTGCCAGTCGCTGCGGCAGACGCCGGTGGCGCGCACGCGGATCACGGCGCCGCGCGGCGGGCAGACGGGCTCGGGGACTTCGGCGAGTTCGGGCCGGGCACCGAATTCGGTGAAGAGCACGGCGCGCACAGGGGTCCTCTCGGTTCAGGCGGGCCCGTCGGGTCGGGCCGGGATGCCGCGTGACCGGGCGGCCCCCTCACCGCCGCGTGCGCGACATCCGTGAGCCTACCGGCACCGCGGCGGAACGTCGCACGCGCCGGCCGCGGCCGCCGTGCCGAGAGTGCTCGCGCTACGGGCGAGGGCAGGTGAAGTACGTGGGCGTCGAGGCGTCGCCGCGCTTGATGTCGTGCTCGGCCATCGGTGCGGCGCAGATCGGGCACATCGGGTTCGCCGGCGGCTCGTACGGCGCCTCGGTGACACCGATGCCGATGCCGACCTCGGCCGGCCCGGTGATCGGGTAGATCGCAGCGCTCAGACGGTTCCAGAAGCCGGGGCGGCCCTTGTACGGGTTCATCGCGCTGCTCATGGCGTTAAGTGTACTGATGATTAGTACACTAATCAATATTCGTCCGCAAGGACTCGTGGACCAGGCGCCATTGTGTAACAATTCCGCATGCGCTTCGTCATCGCCGTGCTCCTCGCCTCGGTGTGCTTCGGCACCACCGGCACGGCGCAGGCGCTCGGCCCCGAGGCCGACCCGGCCTCGCTCGGCGCGGCGCGGCTCGTCATCGGCGGCGGAGTGCTCGGCGCACTCGCGCTCGCCCTTCGACTCGGTCGGCGACGCGGCGCGGACGGGACACCCGTCGCGTCGCCGACCGGCACCCACGCGACCACGCGTCATCCGCTCGCCGAGCTGCTCCTCGTCGCGGCGGGCGCCGCCGGCGTGCTCGCCTACCAACCGGCGTTCTTCGCCGGGACCGAGGCGAACGGCGTCGCCATCGGCACCGTCGTCGCCCTCGGCTCGGCGCCGGTCATCACCGGTGCGTTCGACTGGCTGCTCCGGCGCTGCTACCCGGGCCACCGATGGGCCGTCGCCACCGCGATCGCCACCGTGGGCGTCGCGGTCATCGCCGCGGCGAGCGCACCCGGCGGCGGGGCCGCCGGCTCGGCAGACCCGCTCGGACTCGTCGCCTCGCTCGGCGCCGGCGCCTCGTACGCGGTCTACACCCTCGCCGCGAAGGCGCTCATCGATCGCGGCTGGAGCGCCACCGGCAGCATGGGCGCGCTCTTCGGCACGGGTGCGGTCTTCGCACTCCCCCTGCTCATCGCCACGGATGCCTCGTGGCTCGCGCAGCCCGCGGGCCTCGCGATGGCACTCTGGCTCGGACTCGTGACGGTGACGATCGCCTACCTCCTCTTCGGATTCGGCCTCACGGGCCTCGCCCCCGCGACCGTCTCGACGCTGACCCTCGCCGAGCCGCTGACCGCGGGACTGCTCGGCGTACTCGTGCTCGGCGAGCACCTCCCCACCGGCGCCGTGCTCGGCCTCGCCGTGCTCGCGACCGGCATCGTGGTGCTCGCGACGGGCACCGCGGGGCGCAGCGGGCGCGCGGATCAACCCCTAGGACGACCTGCGGCAGCGAGCACGAGCTCCGCCGGGGCGTGACCCGGGATCGACGATCTGCTCAGCCGGACACCGGCCGGGCACCCCCGTTTTGGGTGAGCCGAAAGATCTGTTTCTGAGCTATCTTCATATTCGAGTACTCGCCAACCTCGACACCGCATTCGCCCGACCGGCAACGGTCGCAGGGCGACGCACGCTCGGCCGTCCCACCGGCACACCCCGGCGCCTTGGGGCGCGAACGGCGCCGCCCGGATGCGGCGACGCCCCCTTTGCCCGAAAGCGATGGACTCCCCGATGGCCGACGCCACGCCCCGCCCCCACCAGCCCCGCAGCCCGCTCACCCGACCGCCACAGCCACGGCCATGAGCACGATGCCCGGTTCGGCCCGCCGGATCGGCGGGCTCGTCCGCCCCCATGCGGAGCGGCGCCGGCATCCGTCGGAGCAGACCGACACGGCAGAACTCGCCACCGACTGGCACCGCCACTACCGCGCCCGGCTCCGCATCACCGACACGCTCATCGTCGCCGGCGCGACGCTCGCCGCCGCGAGCGTCCGCATGGCGATGCTCGGCGACACCGCGGTCGCGACGCGGCCGACGCCGTCCACGGTCGTCATCCCCGTGCTGATCACCGTGACCTGGCTGCTCGCCCTGGCGAACTTCCACACCAGGGCGAGCCACGTGATCGGGGTGGGCGCGAGCGAGTACCGTCGCACGCTGAACGCGACCGCGACCGCGTTCGCCCTCATCGCCATCGCACTCCAGCTCGCCGACGCCCGCGACGCCCGCTGGTATCTCATCGTGGCCGTGCCGCTCGGCGGCGTCCTGCTCATCCTCTCCCGGTGGCTCTGGCGCAAGTGGCTCATGGCCGAGCGCCTGGCCGGACGCTACCTCTCCCGCGCGGTCGTCGTCGGCGGGCCGGCCGACGTCTCGTGGGCCGTCGCGCAGATCGGGCGGAGCCCCGCCGCGGGATTCCGCGTCGTCGGGGTGGCCGTCGACGACGGTGCGGTCGAGCAGCCTCCGTCGCCCACCGACGTCGATCGCTCCGCCGACTCCCCCGAACTCGCGGCGATCCCCCGGCTCGCGAACCTCGACGGCGTGGCCGAGGCGGTCTCAGTCCTCCGCGCCGACGCGGTGATCGTGAGCGGACGCCTGAGCGAGGACGGCGCCCGGCTGCGGCAGCTCGGCTGGGATCTCGAAGGGACCGGCGCCGAACTCGTGCTCTCATCGCGGCTCGCCGACGTCGCCGGACCGCGGCTCCACTTCCGCCCCGTCGAGGGGCTCCCCCTCCTCCACGTCGAGATTCCGCGTTTCGACGGGTGGCGGCACTCGCTGAAGCGCAGCTTCGACGTCGCGTTCGCCTCGGTCGCGCTGGTGCTGCTCATCCCCGTCTACCTCGCGGTCGCCCTCCTGATCCGCCTCGACGGCCCCGGGCCGATCCTCTTCCGGCAGACGAGGTGCGGCCGTGACGGCCGGACTTTCCGGATGCTGAAGTTCCGGACCATGGTGCCGGACGCCGAACAGCGGCTGGCAGAGCTCCGCGCGCTCGACGAGGGCGCCGGCGCCCTCTTCAAGATCCGGGACGACCCCCGGGTGACGAGAGTCGGCGCTTTCCTGCGCAAGTACTCGCTCGACGAGCTGCCGCAGTTCTGGAACGTGCTCGTCGGCGACATGAGCGTCGTCGGCCCCCGCCCGCCCCTCGAGACCGAGGCGGCGGGGTACGAGGGCCCGGTCTCGCGGAGACTCCTGATCAAGCCCGGCCTCACCGGGCTCTGGCAGATCAACGGCCGCTCCGACCTCTGCTGGGAGGAGAGCGTGCGACTCGACCTCTACTACGTCGAGAACTGGTCGCTGATGGGCGACCTGGTGATCGTGTGGAGGACGGTGAAGGTGTTCGTCCGTCCGAAGGGCGCGTACTGAGAGACCGGAAGGCTGCCGCTCATGAAACGTTCGACCGCGATCGTCGTCGCCGTACTCGTCGCCGTGCTCTTCGCCGCGGGCGGCGTCGGCCTCGCGGTGTGGCAGGCGGGCACCGCATCCGACACCGGCGGGACCGCCGCATCCGGGACGGCGGATCCCGGTGCGGAGCCGCAGGACGGAGGAGCTGCGGTCGACGGCGAGACGCCCGCGGGTGATTCCACCGCGGAGGCGGCCGACCCCGAGGGCGACGCGTCGGACGGCGATCAGGACGGATCCGAAGCGCCCGCCGGGTACACGCTGCCGCCGGTGACCGCCGCACCGACGCTCGTCCCCGGGCCCGCCCCGCGGGACGCCGCGGCGGACGGCGAGGTGGTCGACGGGTTCCCCGAAGGCCTCGAGCCCCCACCGGCGTCGACGGTGGAGCACAGCTCGCTCAGCACCGACGACGGCCGGGTGCAGGCCTCGCTCACGGGGAGCTCCACGAGCGGAGTGGACGAGCTGCTCGTCCACTACCGCACGGCCCTCGCCGCCTACGGGATGGTCGAGCTGCCCGCGGAGACCGCCTCCGGCTCCACCGCCGTCGCCTTCACCCGCGGCGACGACCAGGTCACGCTCGTGATCACCCCGGACGGGAGCGGCTCGAGCTACGAGCTCTTCGGCACGCTCACCTCGGGCGGCGGGTGAGCGGCGCCCATGTACATCTCGTTCTCGAACACCCCGGCCACCGGGGACGGGACCCGCGGCGGTTCGGGCGCGCGGGTCTCCGCCACCGTGGTCGTGCTCGGTGTGGTCAGCCTCCTCACCGACGTCTCCTCCGAGTCGACCGCGGCCGTCCTGCCGCTCTACGTGACGAGCGTGCTCGGTCTCGGCATGATCGCGTTCGGGTTCCTCGACGGGCTGTATCAGGGCGTCAGCGCGCTCGTCAGGATCACCGGCGGCTGGGCGGCCGATCGGAGCGACCAGCCGAAGTGGATCGCCTTCATCGGCTACGGATGCTCGGCGCTCGCCCGCATCGCCCTCGTCTTCGCGACCGGGTTCGGCGCGCTGCTCGCGGTGATCACGGCCGACCGGATCGGCAAGGGGATCCGCACCGGCCCTCGCGACGCCCTCATCTCGGCGGCGTCCGATCCGTCGGACCTGGGGCGGTCGTTCGGCGTCCATCGCATGCTCGACACCGTCGGCGCCGCCGCCGGCCCGCTGATCGCCTTCCTCATCCTCTTCCTCATCCCCGACGGCTTCAGCACGGTCTTCGTCGTGTCCCTCGCGTTCGCCGTCATGGGCGTGGTCCTGCTCGGACTCGCCGTGCCGAACCTGCGCCCGCGTGCCGACCGCGCCGCGCGGACGCAAGCACCGCGCACTCCGTTCCGCTGGCGGTCGCTGCTCGCTCCCGAACTCCGGCGGCTCCTCGTCGTCACCGGCGTGCTCGGCCTGCTCACCATCGGCGACGGCTTCCTCTACCTGCTGCTGCAGGCGCGCGACGGCTTCGCCGCCGAGTTCTTCCCACTCCTCTACGTCGGCACCAACGTGGTGTTCCTGGCGCTCGCGGTGCCCATCGGCCGGCTCGCCGACCGGTTCGGCCGCACGCGGGTGTTCGTGCTCGGCTACGTCGCCCTGCTCGCGGCGTACCTCGCGGCCGCGGCCCCCTCGTTCGGCCTCGCGTCGACGCTGCTCTGCCTCGTCCTCCTGGGGGTCTTCTACGCCTCGACCGACGGCATCCTCGCGGCCATCGCCGCCATGGTCACCCCGCCCGAGGCGCGCGCCACCGGGATCGCAGCCGCCCAGACCGTCGTCGCGCTCGCACGCCTCATCGCCTCGACCGGATTCGGCGTGCTCTGGTACCTGCTCGGCCCGACCACCGCCGTGCTCGTGATGGCGTGCGGCCTGGCCGTGGCCATCCCCGTCATCGCGGTGCTGCTGCGCCGGAAGGCGGGGACGACGTCGTGACCGGCCGACGACGACTCACCATCGCGCTGGTCGCGATCGCGCTGTTCGCCGGCGCCCTCGCGTACGGACTCACCGCCTACTTCGCGCAGCTCGCCCGCGCCTCGTCTCCCAGCGAGGCGGTGACGACCACCGACGCGCCGGCCGCGGACGAGCCGCGCCTGGTGTTCCGCAACACCGCGGCCGGCCAGGGATACGGCAACGCCGCCCTCGTGGCCCTCGACGACCCCGCAGGGGCGCGCACGATCCTGCCGATCGCGTGCGACCGCATCGACGCGAGCGACGCGGCCGCCATCTGCCTCCACACCGATCGCGGCGTCGTCACGACGTTCGGTGCCACGCTGTACACCGCCGACTGGCAGGCCGTGCGAAGCTGGCCGCTCGCCGGCATTCCGAGCCGGGCGCGCCTCTCTCCCGACGGCGAGCTGGTCGCGACGACGGCGTTCGTGACCGGGCACTCCTACGCCACGACCGGGTTCTCGACCCAGACCGTCGTCGGCCCCGTCGACGGCGACGCCCGCGAGAACCTCGAGGACTTCGCGCTGACCGTCGACGGCAGCCGTCTCGACGCGGTCGACCGGAACCTCTGGGGCGTCACCTTCGCCGAGGACGGGGCGACCTTCTACGCGACGGCGGCCTCGGGGGGCCGGACGTGGCTCGTGAAGGGCGACGTGGCGGCGCGGACGCTCACCTCGATCGAGGCGGACGCCGAGTGCCCGTCCCTGTCGCCCGACGGCAGCCGCATCGCCTTCAAGCGGGACGTCTCCGAATCGACGGTCCCCGACTGGCGGATCGCAGTGCTCGACCTCGACAGCGGCGAGGTGACGATCCTGCCCGAACAGCGGAGCGTCGACGACCAGGTCGAGTGGCTCGACGAGGAGACGCTGCTCTACGGCATGCCCGGCGCCGAGGTGGGCGACGGCGACGTCTGGCGGATCGCCGCCGACGGCCGCTCCGAGGCGTCGGAGTACCTCAGGCACGCCTCCTCCCCCTCGGTCGTCCGCTAGTGCCCCCCGACTTGGGGCGCGAGGACCGGGGGCACGAGGGGCTACCGTGACGACAGGGAATACGTGAGTTTTCTTCACCCTCGGTACCCACCGGTGAGCGACCCGAGCCCACGCCCCCACCCGACTCCATCGCGTACGGAGAGGCAGCACCCGTGAGCCCGACTTCGATCGATACCCAGCGTCCCCGAAACGCGTGCCGAGGCGTCGGCACTCCCGCCGGTCGGATCCCCCATGAGCGAGTCGCAGCAGAGCACTGAGTCCCGACTCTCGCCGACGACCCGGCGCACCGCCGAGCGGATCCTCCGCCTCGCTCCGGCCGGGCTTCGCCTCGCCTACGACCCCCGCTCCGAGACCTTCGCGCACACCGTCCGCCTCGTACCGGATCGCGCCGGATCGGCGCTCCGCGCGGAGGGGACGAGCCTGCGCTACACGGCGATCGCGGTGCTCGGACTCTCCGTCGCCCCGGCCGCAGCCCGTGAGTCCGCGCTCGACGGCGGCTCGCTCGAAGCGCTGCTGCTCCGGCTCCGCGGTCCGGTCATGGCGGGCGGCGACCTCGGCGCCGTCGCCCTGTCGGTATGGGCGACCGCGGAAGCGCTCGGCCGGATCGAGCCCGCGCCGCTCGCCCGCCTCGCCGACGCCGCCGACGCCGCCGACGCGACCCCGACGGTCGACCTCGCGTGGATGCTCACCGCCGCCGTCGCCGCCCTCCGCCTGGACCCGGCCGACGCCGACGCCGCCCGCCTCGCCGAGTCGTCCGCCCGACGCCTCGCCGAGGCGCAGGGCGAGCACGGATGCTATCCGCACACCGTCCCCGCGGGACGCGGCGGGCGGCTCCGCGCGCACGTCGGCAGCTTCGCCGACCAGGTCTACCCGCTCCAGGCGTTCGCACGACTCGCCTCGCTGACCGGCGACGCCGACGCCCTCGAGCGGGCCGAGCGCACCGCACGCAGGATCATCGGACTGCAGGGCGGGTCGGGCGAGTGGTGGTGGCACTACGACGCGCGGACCGGGGAGGTGGTCGAGCGCTACCCCGTGTACAGCGTCCACCAGCACGCGATGGCGCCCATGGCGCTCTTCGACCTCGCGCGCGCGGGCGGCGTCGAGCACCTCGCCCCGATCGAGCGCGGCATGGGCTGGCTCGACCGACCCGGCGCGGGCGAGCTCGTCGCAGAGTCGCACTCGCTCGTCTGGCGCAAGCTCGGCCGGAGGGAGCCGCGGAAGGCCGTGCGCACGATCTCGGCGGCGACGACCGCGCTGCGGCCCGGCTGGCACCTGCCCGGCCTCGACGCGGCCTTCCCCCCTGAGCGCATCGATCACGAGTGCCGGCCCTACGAGCTCGGCTGGGCGCTCTACGCGTGGCATCCGATTCTCGAGGAGGGGCGGATCCGATGACGACGACCAACCTCGACTCCCCCCGCCGCCAACCCCTCTTCGGCCTCGAGTTCGACCCGCTGACGATGGACGACGTCCTGGCGAGGGCGCGCGAGGCGATCAGCGCGCATCGCCGGCTGCTCGTCGGCGTCGTCAACGCCGCCAAGATCGTGCACATGCGCGCCGACGACGAACTGCGCGACTCCCTGCTCGAGCCCGACGTCCTGCTCGCCGACGGCCAGTCGGTCGTCTGGGCGAGCCGTTTCCTCGGCCATCCGCTTCCGGAGCGGGTGGCGGGCTGCGACTTGTTCGAGCGCCTGCTCGCGGTGGCCGATGCGGACCACCGAGCCGTCTACTTCCTCGGCGCCCGAGCGGAGGTGCTCGATCGGATGCTCGAGGAGGTGCGCGCCCGGTTCCCCGGCGTCCGCATCGCGGGCGCGCACGACGGCTACTTCCCGGATGCCTCGGCGGGCGACCTCGCCCACGAGATCGCCGAGAGCGGCGCCGACATGCTGTTCCTCGGGATCACCTCCCCGAAGAAGGAGAAGTTCCTCGCACACTTCGGCGACGAGCTCGACGTGCCGATCCTGCACGGCGTCGGCGGCTCGTTCGACGTGCTCGCCGGGGTGACCCGGCGAGCGCCCGACCGGTGGCAGCGGCTCGGCTTCGAGTGGCTCTACCGGCTGCTGCAGGAGCCCCGGCGGCTCGCCGGACGATACCTGTCGACCAACACGGCCTTCATCGTCCTCACCGTGCGGGAACGGCTGCACGCGACCCCGCCCTACCGCCCGGCGGCCCACCCCGCCCACCCGGCCGGCGCACGAGACTCCGGAGACTCCGATGGATGAACCCTTCAGCGGCACCGTCGCGATCCTCGGGCTCGGCTACATCGGGCTCCCGACCGCGGTCGCCCTCGCGACCAGGGGGGTCGACGTCATCGGCGTGGACGTCGACGACGCGACCGTCGAAGCCGTCGCGGCCGGACGCATCCCGTTCGTCGAGCCCGATCTCGCGATCGGCGTGAGCGGCGCGGTCGGCATGGGGCGGCTCACCGCGACGACGACGGTGCCCGAGGCCGACGCCTACGTGATCGCCGTGCCCACGCCCTTCAACGGCGACCGGACCGCCGACCTCTCCTTCGTGCGCGCGGCGGCGGCCTCGATCGCGCCGAAGCTCCGCGGCGGCGAGCTCGTCGTGCTCGAGTCGACATCGCCGCCGGGCACGACCGAGCAGGTCAGCCGCTGGATCAAGGGCCTCCGCCCCGACCTCGCCATGCCCCACGAGGACGAGGGCGTGCCCGACGTGCACGTCGCGCACTGCCCCGAGCGGGTGCTGCCGGGCCGGATCATGATCGAGATGATCACGAACGACCGCGTGATCGGCGGCGTGACGCCACGCTGCGCGGCGCGGGCGGCCGCGCTCTACCGCGTCTTCACCCAGGGCGAGATCTTCACCACCGACGCCGCGAGCGCCGAGATGGCGAAGCTCGTCGAGAACGCCAGCCGCGACGTGAACATCGCCTTCGCCAACGAGCTCTCGCTCATCTGCGAGCAGGCCAAGCTCGACGTATGGGAGGTCATCCGCCTGGCGAACCGCCACCCGCGCGTGCAGATCTTGAACCCCGGCCCGGGTGTCGGCGGCCACTGCATCGCGGTGGACCCCTGGTTCATCGTGGGCATGGCACCGGAGCTCTCGCGCCTCATCCGCACGGCACGCGAGGTGAACGACTCCAAGCCGCGGCACGTCGCCGAGATGGTGCTCGAGCGCGCCGCGCGCTTCCGGCAGCCGACCGTCGCCTGCCTGGGCCTCGCGTTCAAGGCCGACATCGACGACCTCCGCGAGTCGCCCGCGGTCGACGTCGTGGAGACGCTCGCCGACCTCGCCCCCGAACTCGACATCCGCGTCTCGGAACCGTTCGCCCGAGAGCTGCCGGCCGCCCTCTCGGGGCGGCCGAACGTGCGCATGCAGCCCGTCGGCGAGGCCATCGATGAGGCCGACATCGTGGTGCTCCTCGTCGACCATTCCCAATTCACATCCATTCCGCGATCGCGTCTGGAAGGCCGGGTGGTGTTCGACACCCGGGGCGCGTGGCGGTGACGAACGGAGGACCCATGCCCCGCATCCTCGTCGTCTACGGCACACGCCCCGAGGCGATCAAGCTCGCCCCGGTCGTGACCGCGCTCCGACGGACGCACTGCTTCGAGACCGTGGTCGCGGTCACCGCCCAGCATCGGCTCATGCTCGACCAGGTCAACGAGATCTTCGGCATCAGACCCGATCACGACCTCGACCTGCTGCGCGATCGACCGAACCTCACCGGGATCACCGCCGGCACGATCGAGGGGATCGAACCTCTGCTCGCCAAGCACAAGCCCGACATGATGCTCGTCCAGGGCGACACCACGACGGTGTTCGCGGCCGCGCTCGCCGCCTTCTACGCGCAGGTGCCCGTCGCGCATCTCGAGGCGGGACTCCGCACCTCGCACCGCTACGACCCCTACCCCGAGGAGATCAACCGGCGGCTCGCGACGGTGCTCGCCTCCCTGCACCTCGCGCCGACCTCCAACGCCCGCCGCAATCTCGAGCACGAGGGCGTGGATCCGGCGAGCATCCACGTGACGGGCAACACCGTCATCGACGCACTGCTCCAGGTGCACGGGATGCACCTGCCGACGACCGAGCCGGCGCTCGACCGGATCGGGGGCGCGGAACGACTCATCCTCGTCACGAGCCACCGCAGGGAGAACTGGGGGGCTCCGATGGAGCGGATCGGGCGCGCCGTCGCCCGCCTCGCACGGCGGTACCCCCAGGCGAAGGTGCTGCTGCCCGCCCACCTCAACCCGATCGTGCGGGAGTCGCTGCTGCCCCCGCTCGAGGGGCTGGACAACGTGGTCGTGACCGCCCCGCTCGACTACGTCGACATGGCGCACGCGGTCGCTGCGTCGACGATCGTGCTCACCGACAGCGGCGGCGTCCAGGAGGAGGCGCCGAGCCTCGGCAAGCCGGTGCTCGTGCTCCGCGAGACCACCGAGCGCCCCGAGGCGGTCGAAGCCGGCACGGTCGCCCTCGTCGGCACCGACGAGGATCGGATCGTGGACACCGCGAGCGAACTCCTCGACGAGCCCGACCGATACTTCGAGATGGCTCGCGCGGTCAATCCCTACGGCGACGGCCGGGCGGCGGACCGTGTGGTCGCAGCGCTCGGCGCGCACTTCGGGCTTCGGGAACCGCCTGAGGAGTTCATCGCGCCCGTCGAGACCGAGGCCGAGGCCGAGAGCCGACGCCACCGGAGAGCGGGTGCGCCGGCGATGCATCCCGCGCTCGCCCACCTCTGGTGGGGCGCGCGCGAGCAGCGGCAGCAGCGCACCGCCGCGAACTCACCGCAAAACTGAAAGAATCCTCAATTCATGTTGCGGTCGTCCGACCCCCCTGAAAGGGTGGTCTGGCGGCTCGGCCCTTCCGCCCTACCGGTACGAGCTGCTTCCGGACAGACCATCGTCCATGCATTGCACAGGAGAACCACGTTTTGCCCCATCCCTCTTCGATTCATCGACCTCGCACCTCGGCGACCGCCGCCCTCATCCTGGCGTTCGGCATCGCCGTCGGCGGATCCGCGACCGCCGCGATCGCCGCTGCGCCGACCGTCGACTCCGTCGCCGGACTGCCGTCCGCCGGCACCCTGACGACCGCCGAGAGCCTCTACGGCACGGCATCGCCCCGCGGAGTGTCCATCGATGCCGACCGCGCGTCCGTCGAGCTCGGCACGACCTTCCGGGCGAGCCGGGACGGCGCCGTGCTCGGCGTGCGTTACTGGAAGACGAGCACCAACACCGGCACCCATGTCGGCAGCCTCTGGAGCGCGTCGGGCAAGCGGCTCGCCAAGGCGACCTTCACCAACGAGGGGGTGACCGGCTGGCAGACCGTGTACTTCGACAAGCCCGTCACGGTGACCGCCGGCCGGCAGTACGTCGCGTCCTACCACGCACCCAACGGCCGGTATGCGACGAAGCTCGACGTGACGACGACGACGACCTCGGCCTCCCTCACCACCGTCGGCGCGGGAGCGGGCGGCGTCTACGCCTACGGCGGTGCGGGTTCATTCCCCACGAAGAACTGGCGCTCGAGCACGTACTTGGTCGACGTGGTCTTCCGGCCCGACCAGGCCGTCAAGCCGACGCCGACGCCGACCCCCACCCCCACCCCCACGCCGACTCCCACGCCCACGCCGACGCCGACGCCCACGCCGACGCCCACGCCGACGCCCACGCCGACGCCGCCGACCGGCGGCTCCTCGGCATTCGCCGGCTCGTCGAACACCGGCCCCGCCGCGGCCGGGTTCACCCCCCGCGACGCGTACACCGGGCCGATGACGATCACGAAGGCGGGTACCGTCATCACCGGGAAGGTGATCCCCGCCGGGCTGCGCATCGAGGCCGACGACGTCACGATCCAGGGCAACCTCATCGCAGGTGCGACCGACGTGTCCTGGGACCAGGCCGCGATCCACGTGACCGGCGACCGCGCGAAGATCGTCGACAACATCATCCGCGGCACCTCCGGGACCGACTGGTGGAAGTCCCCGGCGAGCGGCGTGAAGCTGGTCGGCGACGACGTCGAGTTCAGCCGCAACGACGTGAGCTGGATCGCCGGCGACGGCATCAGCCTGTACGGCGAGGGCGCCCGGGTCATCGGCAACTGGATCCACGACTTCGTGGTCCGCACCGACGGCGTGCACTACGACGCGCTCCACTACCCCGGGGACCGCATCAGCGGTCCCGCGAGGATCGCCGACAACACGGTCGAGATGTGGATCACGAATGCGGGCTCGAGCGGTATGACCGCCGCGCTCGGCCTGCCGGCCTCCTCGCCCGGGCTCGTGGCCGAGCACAACCTGCTCGCCGGCGGCAACTACACGCTGTACGGCGGCGGTGACGGCACGACCATCCGGAACAACCTCTTCTGGACGAAGTTCTCGTCGAAGGTCGGCTACTACGGCACCCACGCGCACGTCGGTGGAGGTACCGCCTGGTCGGGTAACGCGTACACCTCCGACGGTGTCACCGCGGGTGGCACCATCCGAGGCTGAGTCCCCAGCCGACTCCGGGAGGCCGTCCGCCGTGCCGGCGGGCGGCCTCCCGTCACTCAGCGGCGCGCTCGCCGATCGAGGACGGCGGCGCCGGCTCCTCGGCGATGCCCTCGACTCCGAGCAGGGCGCGCAGCGCCGCCCGGTGGGTCGGCCGCCGGGCGCGGAGCGCCAGCCCGGCCCCGACGCCCCACGAGAAGAACGTGGTCGCGAGACCTCCATGCCGGGAGCGGTACAGTTTCACGCGGTTGATGCTCAAGCGGGCATACAACGAGGGCGACTCGTGAGACTCGCCCTCGTCGTGCATCGCGACGGCATCCGGCGCGAGCACCAACGCGTACCCGAGATCCCGCGCGCGGAGTGCGAAGTCCGTCTCCTCCGAGTAGAAGAAGTACGACTCGTCCCACGGGCCGACGGCCGCTCGGCATTCCTCCGAGATGAGCATGATCGCCCCGGTCGCCCAATCCGCGCGGCTGGCGCCGGTGTAGGCCGATGCATCCGAGACCACCTCTCCGAGGGCCGCGACGCGAGACGCCCGTGCGCCGCCGAGCAGTGCCTCGCCCCACGCCCGCGCGATCGTCGGCTCACGTCGCAGTGAGTGCCTCACCCGGCCGTCACCGTCCGTGAGCAGCGGGACCGTAATGCCCGCACCCGAGTCGCGCATCTGGGTCCAGAGCGCCTCGATCGCATCCGGCCGGAACCGGATGTCGGGATTCAGGATGAGGTATGCGTCGCACTCACCGAGGGCGGCCATGCCGGCGTTGGCACCCGCCGCGTAGCCGGCGTCGCGTCCGAGCTGCACGATCGCGAACGACGGGGCTCCGGCACGCACCCGATCGAGCGTGTCGTCGCTCGAATCGTTGTCGACGACAACGACGTCGATCACCGCGTCCGCGACGCGCGACGCGACGAGCGACTCGACGAGCCCCGGGATGTCGTCGGCGCAGTTCCAGGTGACGGCCACGACCCCGATCCGTGCGCTGCGCGCCATCATGCCCCCTGATGCATCGGATGCCGCGGATCGCGCGCCGGGGCCGCTCGCCGCGGAAAGGCAGGGCAAGTATAGTCGGGCTCATGGTGCGGCCGACAGCCTCACGCCCGACGTCGCCGCAGGCCGCCGCCACCCGCCTGCGGTCCGCGACCACGCCCGAGGGGGTCGAGTCGCTCCGCCCGATCTGGGAAACACTGCACGCCGAGAACCTCGATGCCGATCTCGACTGGCTCCTCCTCGCCGCCCGAGTCCCAGGCACCACGCCGCATGTGCTGATCATCGAGCGCGAACCCGACCCGCCCCTCATGGTCGTCGCCCGCCTCGAGCGCCACCGGTTCCGCGTCAGCGCCGGCAGCCGGACCATCGCCGACCTCGGGCTCCGCACGATCGTCGTCTCGTTCGACGGGATTCTCGGGGCCCGATCCGCCGCCGATCACGAGACGGTCGTGCGGGCGCTCCGAGGCACGCTCGCCAGCGGCGCCGCGGACGCCGTGCTCCTCCAGAAGCTGAGCTGCGACGGGCCCGCCGATGCGGCGGCACGCGCCGTCTCGACCCCTTTCACCCGAGTTCACGCGCTGCCGCGGGCGACCCGCTGGCTCGCCGAGCTTCCGGCCGACCCCGATGAGCTCCTGCGCCGTCGTTCGGAGGGCACGCCGAAGGACGCCCGCTACAAGGAGCGCCGGCTCCGTCGCCGCTACGACGACGAGGTCCGCCTCGAACGGCTCGAGGAGGGCGACGTCGAGCTGCTCTGGGCCGACGTCGAGACGGTCGCCGCGGCGTCGTACCAGCGCGCGATGGGCGTCGGCGTCCGGCGGACGCCGCTCGCCGAGGCCCGCACTGCGCTCGCCGTCGACCGGGGCTGGGCGAGGGTCCGGATGCTCTACCTTCACGACCGACCCGTCGCATTCTGGTGGGGCAACGTCTACGCGGGCACGTACTCGGTCGACACGACGGCGTTCGACCGCGCGTACGCCAAGGAGCGGGTCGGCACCGTCGTGCTGCACGCCCTGTTCGACGAGCTCTGCCGCGACCCCGAGGTGCGGACCATCGACTTCGGCCACGGCGACGCCGAGTACAAGCGCGACTACGCCGATCGCGGGGTCGAGCAGCGCGACGTCGTGCTGCTCGCCGCCCGGCCGCGAGCTCTTGCGGTCGGTGCCGTACTCACGCTCGCCAACTCCGGCCGTGCGGCCGCGTACCGCCTGCTCGGCGGTACCGCGTGGGCACGGCGACAGCGCGAGTCGCGTCGCGGCACCGCCGCGGCGGCGGACGACGGCCCGAACGCCTGACGCTCAGCGACCGAGCGCTGCCGAGAAGATCTCGAGCATGCGCACCCCCGCGGCATCCCAGGTCAATGCGGCCGCGCCGTCGAGGCAGCTCTCGCGCATCCGTCGCAGTGTGCCCGGGTCCCCGTGCAGGAGCCGAAGCTGCTCGGCGAGCGTCTCCGCATCGCGGTCCTCGTGGAGGAAGCCGTCGAGGCCGGGGCGGAACTGCCCGCCCGCCGATCGCGAGAGCAGCGGGACGCAGCCGCACGCCTGCGCCTCGTAGCCGACGAGCGCGCTCCCCTCCTCGACGGAGGGGAGCACCAGCACGTCCGCGGCGCGGAACTCGCCCGCGAGGTCGTCGCTGAAGCCGGCGACCTCCACCCCCGGCTGCTCGAGCAGCGACCCGAGCCGCTCGCGGTAGCCCGGGGCGAACCGGCCGAGGATGCGGAACCGCCCGTCGGCGCCGATGCCGGATCGCCGCCAGGCCTCGAGCGCGTAGTGCAGCCCCTTCCTCGGCTCCGCCGAACCGGCGAACACCGCGGTGAACGGCCGCGATCCGTCATCCGTACGGCCGATCGGATGGAACACGGCCGGGTCGAAGCCGTACCGATGGCGCGCGAGCTTCGCCTCGTCGACACCGGCTTCGACGAAGGTCTCGGACACCCGCTCGGACGGCACGAGGATGAGCCGTGCCGCACGGAACTCCGCCTCCTCCCGGGCGAGGCGACGGGGGTTCGGATGATGCGACTGGCCGCGTACCGAAGGCGATCCGACCCGGAGGGCCTCGTCCCGCGCGACGGCGTACGCGTGCGCGGTGTGCGTGTTCGGCGACTCGCGGGTGCCGAGGACGCCGGTGGACTGCGCCGCCAGCAAGGTGCGGAGCGCCCCGCTCGGCCACGTGTGCACCACGTCGAAGCCCCCGCCCCGCAACATCCGGGCGACGCGCCGATCATGGAAGGCGAGGGCGTCGTCGATGCGCCCGAATGCCCTGTGCGGGATCCGACGTCCCGCGATGACGAGCGTCGTGATCGTGTCTTCGAGCGCGACGCCCGGCGCCACCGAGGCGCACACGACGACCACGACGGCGCCGGCACGGCGGAGCGCCACGACCTGCTGCAGCGCAGTGGTGCCGATGCCGGGGGCGCCGATCGCATGGGGGAAGCTGTAGAGCACCCGGAGCGGTGCTGCGCTCGTCCCCGAGACGGTCATGGCCTCCGCCCTCCAGCCCGGCGGCCGAAGGCCGGAACCACTGCCCCGGACGCGGTCGTTAGTGTACTCTGTACCCCACCGTTTGCGGGAGGAGTCCCCACATGGTTCCGCGTGAGCGATCGTGCAGCGTGGTGATCCCCGCACACGACGAAGAGGTGTCGCTCCCCCGGCTGCTGCGACCGCTGCTCGCCGAGGCGCATTACGACGAGTTCGCGGTGATCGTCGTCTGCAACGGATGCTCCGACGACACCGCGGCGGTCGCCGCGACGTTCCCCGGCGTCGAGGTCGTCAGCATCCCCGAGGCCTCGAAGGCGGCCGCGCTCGAGGTGGGGGCGGCCCGCGCCGATGCCTTCCCGATCGTGTTCGTCGACGCCGACGTCGCGATCGACACGGCCGGGCTCCGGGCGCTCGTCGAGACGCTCGGGCGCGGCGAGGTGCTCGCGACCTCGCCGCGGCTCCACCTCGACCGGACCGGCGTCTCCGCGCCGGCCCGCTGGTACTACGACATCTGGGAGCGCCTGCCGCAGGTTCGCTCCGGGCTGTTCGGACGCGGGGTGATCGCGGTGTCGGAGGCGGGGTTCGCGCGCATCTCCCGACTGCCGCGGTACCTCTCCGACGACGCCGCCTTCTCCGATGCGTTCACCCCGGCGGAGCGCAGCATCACGGGCGGCGCCGAGTCGCGCGTCCGGCCCGCCCGCACCTGGCGCGCCCTGCGCCGCCGCCGCATCCGGGCGATCCAGGGTATGCGGGAGCTCCGGCGCGACGGGCGCTCCCCCGCCTCCTCGGCAACCCATCCGCGCGATCTGCTCGCGATCGTCGCCCACGAGCCGAGCATGGCGCTGCGGATGCCCGCGTTCCTCCTGATGACGGTGGAGGCCCGCGCGGCCGAGCGACGCGTTCGCCGTACGGGGGGCGAGAAGTGGCTCCGCGACGACACGAGTCGGACGGCATGAGCGGCGACGGGCTCGACGACCAGTCGTGGGACGGGCTGGTCGTCATCGCCTCCGGCACCTCCTGGGACGACACGTGGCTGTCGGAGAAGCACCTCGCGATCCATCTCTCGCGCCTCATGCCCGTGCTGTTCGTCGACCCGCCGATGTCGATGCTCACGCCGCTGCGCAAGCCGGGGCTCCGGCGCGAGGGCGGCGGGCCGCGCCTGCGGCGACTCGCCCCCGGCCTCGCCCGGCTGACGCCCGTCACGCTTCCGGGGATCTCGCGGCCGGGCCTGCGGGAGGCCGGCGAATGGGCGACGCGGCGCGCGATCGCCCACGCCGTCGCGCGGCTCGGCGCCCGCCCGCGCGCCTTCGTCGTGGCATCCCTCGACGACGTGTTCGGCGCGTGCCCCGCCGATCTCCGCATCCTCTACGGAACCGACGACTGGACGGCCGGGGCGGGGATCCTCCGCATCTCCGAATCGTGGCTGCGCCGGCGGGAGGCGCGCCAGCTCGAACTCGCCGACGTCGTCGTCGCCGTCTCCGACGTCATCGCGAATCGCTGGGAGGCGCCGGGGCGGCCCGTCGAGGTGATCGGCAACGGCTGCGACACCGAGCTGTTCGCGGCGGTCGACACGGCGGAGGCGGCCACCGATGTCGTCCTCCCCGAGCCGATCGCGGGATTCGTCGGACATCTCTCCGATCGGATCGACCTGGCGATGCTCGAGGCCGTCGCCGACGCGGGGGCGTCGCTCCTCGTCGTCGGTCCGCGGCAGCTCACGTTCGACCTCGAGCGGGTCGGGGCCCTCTTCGCACGGCCGAACGTGCAGTGGGTCGGACCGCAACCGTTCGAACGCCTCCCGTCCTATCTGCGGCGGATCTCCGTCGGTCTGACCCCGTACGCCGACAGCGCCTTCAATCGGGCGAGCCATCCGCTGAAGACCCTCGAGTACCTCGCGGCCGGACGACCCGCCGTGGTGAGCGACCTGCCCGCCTCGCGCGTGATCCCCGACGGACTCGTGCGGATCGCAGCCGACCCCGCCGCGTTCGGCGAGCTGACCGTCGAAGCCCTCGAGGCGCCGCCCGACCCGGAGGCGGCCGCCCGGCGCACCGCCTATGCGCGTACGCAGAGCTGGGCCGAGCGCGCGAACGACTTCGCGGCGCTCATCACCGCGAACTCAGGCTCCCCGGGCTGACGACTTCGCCCCGAGCCGGCGGGGCACCGCCCCGCCGAGTCCCGCGGCCGAGAGCGTGAGGATGACCCCGATCAGCACGGTCGCGGTGACCGCTCTCACCCGGCTCCCCGACTGGCTCTCGAGCTGGGGCGTCGACGGATTCAGGGTGGTGACGACCCGCGCCGACTCCGGCACGCCCTGCGCGTCCTGCAGCTCGGTGGTCGCGGCGTCGATCTCGGCGAGCGCCCGGTCGAGGCTCGCCATCGCCTCGTCCGGCGTCGCCCCGACGGCCTGAACGTCGATCACCGGCTCGACGAACTCGTACTGCCACTGCCCGCCGCGGTTGGGCTGCCTGACGAGGAAGCCCTCGGTCTCGCCCTCCCCGAGCAGCGTCACCTCGGCCGAGACGGGCTGGGCGCTGCCCCCGGACTGGACCGACCGCGCGACGACCCCGGCGAGATTCACGAGCGAATCCGTGGGCCTGACGAGGATGTTCTGCTCGCTCGAGGCCGGCGGAACGAAGACGACATGCACGTGCGCGAAGTAGGTCGGCGTCACCGAGAGCACGACGACCAGCGCCAGGCCCGTCAGGAGCACCCCGGCGACGAGGACGTACCAGCGCCGCCCGAGCCGCGCGACGAGGTCCCACACCGTCATCGTCGCCCCCCGGAGACGGGGCTCCACTCGACATGAGGGCACCTCATATACTCAACAGTACATCGACACGAAATCGTGGGGGTGGTGTGGAACTCGGCGAACTGCTGCGGGCGGCCGGTCGACGGTGGTACATCGTCCTCATCGGCCTCATCGCCACGGTCGGGCTGATGCTGCTCGTCCCGAGGTACGTTCCGGTGACCTACGATCTGACGGCCTCGGTGCTGCTCCTCCCCCCGGCGAATGCGGTGACCCCGAGCGGGGAGACGAAGCCGGTGCAGAACCCGTTCCTCGATCTCGGCGGACTCGACGTCGCCGCGGGCGTGCTCGCCAACTCGCTGAGCGACACCCGCACCGCCGAGCTGATCGCACCGGAGGGGTCGGGGATCGAGTACACGGTCCAGGAGGACGCGAGCGTGTCCGGCTCGGTGCTCGAGTTCGCGGTGAACGCACGGAGCGAGGAGGCTGCGCGAGCCGCGCTCGCCGAACTGCTCGACGTCGGCACGACCAGGCTCGGCGAACTGCAGGCCTCCGTCGACGCCGCCGACGCGTTCCAGCTCCGCGTGATGACGGTGACCGACAACACGATCGCGGTGCCGAACTACGCCGACACGGCTCGCGCGCTCATCATCGTCGGCGCCGGGGGCATCGCCCTCACGCTGCTCGTCGCCGTGTCGATCGACGCGATCATCCGGCGCCACCGCGCCTCGCGCGCCGCGGCCGCGATGGCTGCCGAGACGCGGTCGGAGACGACGAGCGCCCCCTGGGCGGCGGAGGCGTCCGTCGACCCCGCGGAGGTCTCCGCCGACGACCGTTCGGCGGCCGAGGGTCCGCCTGCCCGCGCACCCGACGCCGAGGAACCCGACCACGTCGACGTGGACGTCGACGCGCCCGAGGCGGAAGCCGAGGTCGAGGCGGAAGCCGAGGTCGAGGCGGAGGTCGGCGAAACCGACTCCGACGAGCCCGACATCGACGAGCCCGGTGTCGACGCCGAGGCCGACGACTCCGAGTCCGAGTCAGCGGCCGAGTCCGAGGCACCGGAGCCCGGCGCACCGTCACTCGCACCCGGGCGGTGACCGCGTGACCGCGACGGATCGCGCGCACCACGCCGAGGCCCTCCCGGCGGCGGGGTACTTCCGCTCCGAGGCCGAGCCGCGAGGCGGCCTCGATGCCGGATGGTTCTTCGGCGCGTACGTCGTGGCGGTGATGGCGCTGCCCTCGAACCTCACGATCCCCGCACTCGGCGCCGCCGGCCAGCCGTCGTCGGTCATCGGCCTGATCGCGCTCGTCTGGTGGATCGGAGCGCAGCTCAATCGCAGCTCGGCGACGCTCGCCCCCGCGCAGCCGGTTCGCCGTGCACTGCTCGTCTTCGCCGTCGCCGTGCTCGCCAGCTACGTCGCCGCGACCACCCGCCCGATCGAGGCGCTCGAGCTGAGCGGGGCGGACCGCGGACTGCTGCAGATCGCGTCGCTGCTCGGCGTCGCGCTGCTCGCCTCGGACGGGCTCGTCGGCCTTCGCCGGATGGAGTCGCCGCTGCGTCTGCTGGTCTTCCTCGGCGGCGTCGTCGGGGTGATCGGCATCCTCCAGTTCGCGACCGGCGCCGCACTCGTCGACGTCATCCAGATCCCGGGCCTGTCGCCGAACACCGACCTCACGAGCGTCTACGACCGCGGCGGCTTCAACCGTGCCGCCGGCACCTCGATCCATCCGCTCGAGTTCGGCGTGCTGCTCTCGATGGTCCTCCCGCTCGCACTCCACTTCGCGATCCTCGACACGCATCGCAGTCTCGTCCTGCGCTGGTTTCCAGTCGCCGCGATCGCCATCGCGGTGCCCATCACGGTGTCGCGTTCGGCGGTGCTCGCCGTCGTCGTCGTGCTCGTGATCGTCCTGCCGACGTGGCCGCGCGTCCGACGGAGGGTCGCCTACGGGGCGATCGGCGCCCTGCTCGTGTTCGTCTACGTCGCGATCCCCGGAATGCTCGGGACGCTGACCCGGCTGTTCACGGGAATCTCCGATGACGGGAGTGCGCGCTCGCGCACCGACAGCTACGCGCTCGCATGGGAGTTCATCGAGAAGCATCCGTTCTTCGGCCGGGGCTTCTCGACGTTCCTCCCCCAGTACCGGATCCTCGACAACCAGTACCTCGGACTGCTGATCGAGCTCGGAGTCATCGGCACGGCGGCATTCGTCGGCCTCCTCGTCGTCGTGATGCGCACCGCCGTCCTCAGCCGACGGGGAAGCGCCGATCCGCGCACCCGGAGCCTCGCGCAGGCGCTCCTCGCACTCGTCGCCGCGGCCGCCTGCGGGTTCGCGACCTTCGACGCCTTCGGGTTCCCGCAGGTGACCGCCGCGCTGTTCCTCGGGATCGGCGCGATCGGCGCCCTCTCGAACACGATGCGGCAGGAGAGCCTGCTCAGCGCCCCGATCGGGCCCTCCGCGAGCGCGGCGGGCGAGCGCGCGGCGGGCCGGCCGGCCGGCCGGCGAACGTCCGGCCCGTCCTGAGCCACCATGGGCCGACGATCGCCGCGTAGGCGAGTCCGCCGACCACCCCGCCCACCGCAAGCAGCAGGAACCCCTCCTCCAGCGTCGAGGTCAGGAGCCACGCGGTGACCGCCACGGCCGCGGCCCCCGTGACCGGGAGCAGGAGGTCGCGCAGGAGCGGGAGGATCGGCACACCGCTTCGTCGCAGCACGATCCCGACCCCGGGCAGCACGACCGCGACGACGACGACGGCATGCGCCACGGCCACCCCGCGGATCCCGAGGAGCTCGGCGCCCAGCCACAGCGCGGGCACGAGCACCACGAGCCAGGCGGCGTGCAGCCACATCGTCCCGATGGTCCGGCCGATGGCCGAGAGGAAGTCGTACGACAGTTCGACGATGATCCGCCCGAGGCTCAGCACGACGAGAGCGGGGATCGCCGCGGCCGCAGGACGCCATCGCTCGCCGTAGAGGAAGACGACGATCGCCGGTGCGTAGACGGCCAGCAGCGTGCAGAGGAGCACTGCGACCCCCATGACCAGCCGCAGCGAGGCACGGAAGGTCTCGCCGCCGTCGCCCCGGTCGCTCATGCGGGCGTAGCTCGCCGTCGTGATGCGGCGCACGATCGAGGAGACGAGCATCAGCGGCCAAGCTGCGAGATTGAACGCCATGAAGTAGAACCCGAGCTCCTCGGTGCCGAGCACTCGGCCGACGACCGCGAAGTCCACGTTCACGAGCACGAGCAGCAGCAGGCTCGACCCCGCGAGCGGAAGCCCGAACCGCAGTACCTCGGCCGCGACCGCCCGATCGAATCCGAGGCCGTAGCGCTTCGGCGTCCACACGAGGGCGAGGAGCGCAGCGGTCGCGTTCCCGACGACGGCACCCCATGCGAGGCTCCAGACGCCGAATCCGGCGAGCGCGAGCCCGATCGTCACCGGGGTGCTCACGGCGAAGGCGATGAGGTCGATCCTGAGCCGCACGCGCTGCGCGAACGCCCGGGTGAGCATCGCGTTCGGGACGGCCGCGATGCCGTCGAGGAGCACGGCGACGCTCATCACCTGGACGACACCGGTCGCCTCGGGCGCGCCGAGCGCCGCGGCGAACGGGCCGGCCACCAGGAGCGCCCCGAGGAACAGGACGAGGCTGGAGGCCATGGAGAGGGTCGCCACCGTGGGGGCGATCCGGTCGACGTTGCCGGGATGGCGCACCAGCGCGACGCTGACGCCGAGCTCGTTCGCACTGAGCAGCACGTTGAGCGCCACCAGGGCGACGGCGTACACCCCGAACGCCTCGGGCGCGATGATCCGGGCGAGCACGATGCCCGTGAGGAACGAGCCGAGGCGGGCGGTCGCGGTGTTGACGAGGCTCCAGGCGAGGCCGCGGCCGATCGCCGATTCAAGTTCGCCTTCCGCCGGGTCGGTCATGGCGCCACCTCGCGCGCCGCGCGGATCGCAGGGCGGGCGTTGAAGTCGTCACGGGCGACGCCGGCGCCGAACCGGCGGCGGACCTTGCGGTCGAGGTCGTACGCCGTGACGGCGAGATACGGCCGGAGCAGCCTCCAGCGCGCGATCTCCGGGCCCCTGACGATGGCGTCGACGTAGAGCTCCTCCATGCGATCCGCGGCCGCATCGAGGCTGTAGTGCCGCTCCACCACCGACCGCGAGAACTCACCGAGCTCCCTGCGGGTGGCGGCCGAGGCGAGCAGCGGGCCCAGCTCCCCGAGGAGCGCGCCGACACCGTCGTCGCCCTCGCCCCGGCCGTACCATCCGTCGACCAGGAACCCATCGACGCTCTCCGGCGTCAGCGTGCGCCAGAATCCGAGCTCGCCCTGGACGACCACCGGCTTGGCGAATGCCATCCCGCGCAGCGCGGAGCCCCCCATCCCGAGCACGACGTCGGCGGCGGCGTAGACCTGGCGAGGGTCGGGCACATTGCCGAGCAGGACGACGGCGCGCCTGCCGAGGCGGTCGTTCTGCGCGGCGGCCGCGGCGGTCACCTCCTCCGACTCGGGCCCGTCGCCGGCCACGACCAGCCGGACGGGTCGCTCGCGCCCGAGCACGCCGACCGCGGCAATCGCGCTCAGGATGCCCTCCAGCTTCAGTTCCCTGACGAGGCGGGCCACGATGACGAGGACGAGCTCGCCGTCGGGGATCGACAGGCTCGCGCGAGCCTCACGGACATCGCGGGGACGGTCGTGGGCGGTGTCGATGGGCGGCTCGAGCAGGTGCAGTCTCCGGCGCACGCCCGACTCGGTCTCGAGGAGGTGCCGCGTCCCGACCGTGAGCGGCAGCCGGTCGGGAATGAACGGGGCGACCGACATCGACATGACGGTCCCGACGACCGGGATGCGCCGGCGTGCGTACGGCCCGTACACGGCCTCGGTGATCGGCGGCCATTCGAAGGCGTGCACGAGGTCGGCGAACGAATGGTCGACGAGCTCGCACAGGGCGTCCATGACGGCGTACGACGGTCTGATCCGCGGCCGCGGCGCTTCGACGAACGGGATGCCCCGTGCCTCGAGCACCTCGACGAGCTCACCGTCCGGGCCGAACACCGTCACGTCGTGACCGCGTCGCACGAACGCGGTCGCGAGGTCGATCGCGTTCCGCTGGCTTCCCCCGAGCTCGAGCGAATGCGGGCAGATCACGATGCGCATCAATCGGGCCTGAACCTCACGTCGATCCAGTACTTGTGCGCGGTGAGGTTGTTCGGGAACACGGTGCTGCTGTAGATGTACGCGCCGCCGTTCGGGATCGTCGAGAGCACTCCGTTCTGCACGGCGGCGGAGAGCGCGCTGCCGGTGTAGGCGTATCTCGTGCCCGAGACGTAGCTCGCGCGGTACTCGGCACCGACGGTCAGCCTCACCGGGGTCGCGAACGAGACCTCCTGCCACCCGGGTGTCGACGAGGCCGGGAACGTCGCGGTGGCGAGGGAGGCGCCCGTCGCGCTCCACAGCCGGCCGACGTGCTGCGCGGTGTCGGTGGGGCCGCGGTAGTACCGCAGGCCGGTCACGACGCCCGCGGCGCTCGTGCGGAAGCGGACGGCCCGGGTCGCGGCCCGAAGGTCGAGCCGGCTCGCCTGCGCCGGCACTGCGGAGGTCGCGAAGAGCGTGACCGTCGGTACGGGCGTCGGGGTCGGCGTCGGCGTCGGCGTCGGCGTCGGGGTGGGCGTCGGCGTCGGGGTGGGCGTCGGGGTCGGGGTGGGCGTCGGCGTGGGCGTCGGGGTCGGGGTCGGCGTGGGTGTCGGAGGCGGCGTCGGCCCGGCCGTCGGCGAGAAGACGACATCGACGAAGTAGTTCGTCGAGCGCCACGAGTTCACCGGGAGTCCCGGCGTCGCACCGTACAGGTAGCGGCCGTTGTCGCCCCCGAGCGCGGTCAGCGGCCCGACCGTCAGCGGATCGGTGAAGGCCCCGCTCGTGTACGCGTAGTGGCCGTTCGGCGCGTGGTACGAGACCAGGTAGTCCTGTCCCGCGCTCAACAGCACCGGTGCCGCCAGCGTCGCGGTCTGCCAGCCGAGCGCCGACTCGTTCTCGAACGTCACCTGGCCGAGCGCCGTGCCCGCGGCCGACCACAACGTGCCCGTGTGCGTGCCGGTGTTGCCGGTGCCCTTGAAGAACCGGATCGCCGTGACCGCACCGTCGACGCTCGGCCGGAAGGCCATCCCGAGCGAGACCGCCGCGGAGTCGTCCGACGCGGTCACCGCAGGTGTCCGGTCGCCGAGCAGCGTCGTGCTCGTGGCGCCGGGACCGCCGGTCGAGAACGTCCAGGTCTGCGTCGGCAGCTTCACCCCCTGCGAAGTCGTCGCGTTCGTGAGCGAGGCCTCGAAGGTGGCGCCGTCGGCGAGTGGGGACGCCGGGGTGAAGATGACCGTCCTGCCGTCGGCCGAGAGCGTGGTGGCTCCAGGGACGGCGGTGCCGGCTCGCCGCACGGTGAGCGCGTAGCCCGCGACGATCGCGGTGCTGACCGTCGCCGAAACCGTGGTGTCGACCGCGACGCTCATCGCCCCGTCGACCGGACTGGTCGAGACGAGCGAGATCGGCTCCGGGCCGCGTTCGAAGATCACGTCGACGAGATAGCTCGCCGTGGAGGTCGACGCCGGGAACCCGGTTCCGTAGGTGTACGCGCCCGCACCGTTACCGGCCGTGAGGGGCGTCCGGGTCACTCCGCCGCCGGTGAAGACGCCGGCTGTGACCGGGTAGATCCCCGTCGTGTTGCGGTACGACACCATGTACTCGGTGCCTGCGGTGATCTCGATCGGCGACGAGAAGCTCGCGCTCTGCCAGCCGGCCGTCGACTCCGACCCGAAGGTGACCGTCGCCAGCTGAGTGCCGGTGCCCGACCACAGCGTGCCGACGTGCGCGCCGGTGTTGTTCACGCTCTTGTAGAAGCGCATCCCGGTCACTGTGCCGCCGACCGAGCTCGTGAACCGCATGCCGAGCGAGAGCGGCACCGCGTCGTTCACCTCGAGCACGCCCGGCGTCGTGGCGTCGGTGAAGACCCCGCACGGGCAGGTGCCGACCGGAGGAGCCGGTTTCACCGTGAGGAAGCTCCACGAGCCGCCGGAGCTCAGCGTGCTCCCGGTCGTATCGGTCGCGCTGAGGCTCGCCGTGTACGTGGTGTTGCCGCTGAGGGGAGCCGCGGGCGTGAAGGTGACGGTACGGGTGGTGGCCGCGTAACTCGTGGTGCCGGCGATCGCCGCGCCGTTCTGGTCGACGACCCGGAGGTCGATCGAGGCGGGCTGCACCGGCTTGGAGAACACGGCGGAGATGACGGTGTCGGTCGGCACGCTCGACGACGAGGGCAGCGGCGACTGGGACCGGGCGGTGAGCGGCGAGCCGTCGGTCGTCGTGTAGACGGCGTCGACGAAGTAGTTGCCGCCGCGATAGCTCGCCGCCGGGAACGCCCCGGGATCGCCGTACACGCCGGCCGATGCGGCACCGAACCCGCCCGCGACCAGGAGCGGCCCGGCGTTCTCGCCGCGGTACGCGAACGCGTACTGGGTCACCGCGTAGTGCCCCCTCGGCGCCGTGTAGGAGACGGCGTACGTCTGCCCCGACAGCACTTCGACGGCGTTCGTGAACGTCGCCGTCTGCCAACCCGAGGCGCTCTCCGCGGAGAAGGTCACGGTCGCGAGACGGGTGCCGTTGCTGCTCCAGAGCGACCCGACGTGGGTGCCCGCGTTCGCCGTGCTCTTGTAGAAGCGGACACCGGAGACGTACCCGTCCTGCGATGGCGTGAAACGGAGTCCGAGCTCGACGCTCGAGGTGTCGCCCGAATCCGGCACGGGCGGCACGGTGGCGCCGAACACCGAGTACGGCCCGCCCACGGTGATCGAGCGCGACGCCGGGGTCGAGGCGTTCGCGCTGTCGTCGATCGCCCGCGCGAGGATCGTCTGCGCCCCCGCGCCCTTCTGGACGTACGAGTACGACCACGAGGTGGTGCCGTTGGCCGCACGCCAGGATGTGCCGCCGTCGGTCGAGACCTCGACGCCCGCGACGATGCCGCCGCCGACGTCGGACGCGGTGCCGGAGACCGTCACCGCGGTGCCGTGCGCGATCGCGCCCGACGTCGGAGCGGTGATCGTCGCGGTCGGAGCGGTCTGGTCGGTGCTGGCGGCGGTCGCGACCAGTCCGCTCGCCAACGACCCCGGACTCGCGCCCATGTCGGCGAACAGGTTGACCTGCGCCTGCCGCATCCGCGAATCGGCGGCCGCGCCGTCGCCGTCGTGCGTGGCGTCGAGCCCCCAGGTCCACTGCACCGTGCCCGCGCCGAACACGAGCGCGCCGCTCGCCGCCCGGTAGAGGGTCACGTTGTGCGTCGTGGTGCCCTCGGCGACGTCGTTGCCGAAGTCCTGCAGGTACTGGGGGGTCGGGCCGACCGTGGTCGAGAGCCGGATGAGGCCCGGCGGCCGGAACCCGTTGGCGACGTCCTCGTCGGACTCGTAGCCGATGGTGTGCGCGGCGAGTGTCGCGGTCGTGCCGGCCGCCAGCGACGCGAGGTTGGTACTGCGCCAGAGTCGCGCCTTCCCCTCCGCCGCGGAGACCTTGATCGGCAGGTCGGTGAAGTTCGACTGGTACGCGGTTCCCGTCAGAGCGTTCTCCGGAAGGCCGCCGCCGGCGGCGGGTCCGGCGAACCTCGGGTCGCGCCAGGTTCCGGTCCACTCCGGCGCGGGGTCGATCTTCTCGTTCGACCAGGTCTCCTTGTAGGAGACGAGCGTGCGGTAGGGCGTCGAACCTCCGACGGTGGACGGCTCGTAGCGGGTGCGCCAGTAGCCCTCGTTCCCCGAGAGGAACTGCAGGTTGACGCCCGCGTCCCTCGCCGCCGTGATGTTCGCCCGCTGCGCGCCCGACCAGTACTCGTCGTGTCCGACCGAGAGGAACACCTCGTGGTTCAGCAGCTCGCCGCCTCGCCGGTCCGTGTCGATCCCGCTGATGTAGGCGGTGTCGTAGCCGTTCTGCTCGAGGAACCGCACCATCGGGTACTCGTTCGCGAAGAAGAAGTCGCGGCCGCGTTGGGCGTCCCGGGTGACGATCGGACGGTTGTAGCTGATCTTGTACGCTCGCCCGTTCGCGGCGCCCTGGTAGAAGTCCGAGCCGCCGTATGTGTTGTAGGCCTGCCAGGTGGGATCGGAGGTCTGGAACAGCACCGGCGCATGGCTGCCGTCCTTGCGGACGATGAACGTGATGTGGCTGGAGTCCTGGTTGTCGGGCCGCTCGAGCAGCGCGATGTACACCCCGGAGACGGCATCCGCCGGCACCGCCCATGAGGCCGAGAGGCCCCAGTTGCCGCAGTCGTAGAGCTCAGTGGCCGGGTCGGTCACGCACGCGGGCTGGTGCTGCGGCAGGGTCGCCGACGGCGTGACATCCGCGATCTTTCTGGCGCCGTCGCCCTGGTAGTACCCGATCCGGAAGATCTGGATCGTGTAGCTGCTCGCCGAGGTGTCGATCTTGAACCCGATCGTGCCGCCGACGTTGACGCTGATGTCCGTGGGGAATCCCTGGATGCCGCTGTCGCCCGCGCCGTCGATGTCCCAGACCGACGGGTCGGTTCCGGGCAGCGCGTTCTCGCAGACGATGGGGTTCGGCGCCGTGCCGCAGCCGGCTGCCGCGGTCGCGGCGGTGGGGGCGACGACGAGCGACACCGCCGTGAGTGCGACGGCGGCGAGGGCTGCCACCAGGCTCTTGGGAGAACGGGGAACGCTCACGGTCCCGACCTCGCGATCTTCGGGTCATTGCGGGTGAGGGGGTGGGCCGGTACACCGGCCCAGGTCTGCGCGGGGGGCACATCGGCGAGCACGACCGCGCCCATGCCGATGACGGCGTCCCGTCCGATGACGACGCCGGGGGCGACGGCGGCGTTCATGCCGAGGAAGGCGGCCTCGCCGAGGCTGACGCCGCCACCGAGGGCCACGCCGGCGGCGAGCGTGACGAAGTCGCCGACGACGTCGTCGTGGGTCACCACCGTGTTCGGCATCACCACGACGTGGTGGCCGACGACGGCGTCGGCGGTGACGACGACGCCGTCGAGGAGGACGGCGCCGGCCCCGATGCGACTGCCGGCGCCGATCACGGCGTGGTCGGCGACGTGGGCGGCGTAGCGATCCGCGCCGACGCCGAGCAGGGCGAGCCGTCGCACGATCGCGCGCCGGAGCACGCCGGCCCCGACGCACACGAGGAGACGCTCGGCGCGGTCGGCGGCGAGCTCGACTCCGCCGAGCACGGGAAGCCCCGCGATCGTCCGGCCGTGGGTCGCCGGGTCGTCGTCGAGGATGCCGATGTAGCGGTTCGCGCCCTGCACGGAGGCGACGACCTCACGTGCGAGCCCGCTCGCCCCGATGAGCACGACCTCGTTCATGACACCGGCTCCGGGATGCGGACGGCGACGGGCGCTCCGCCGTCGGCGGCGCTCGCGGTCGCGGCCTCGAGCACGCGCAGCACCCGCACACCGGCGGCGCCGTCGGTGCGGGCGGCGCGGCCCTCGCGGATGCTCGCGGCGAACTCGCCGACCATGACTGCGATCGCCTCGCGTTCCGGAAGGGCAGGAGACCAGGTGTCGCCGAGCCGGTACGACACGGTCGCCTCGGCCCGCTCCACGCCGTCGAGCGTCTGGAGCTCCAGGTCCACGCCGCGGTCGTAGACGCTGAGCCGCTGCTGCGGGTTGAGGTCGTCCCAGACGAGCGTGCGACGCGTTCCGCCGATGATCATCTGCCGGACCTTCGTCGGGCTGAGCCAGTTGACGTGGACGTGGGCGACCGCCCCGCCGCCGAGCGGAAGCGTGAGGTATCCGAGGCAGGCCCGACCCGCTCCCAGCGGGTCGGCGCCGATCGCGGAGACCGACTCGGGTCGGAGCCCGTCGGGCAGGACGAAGTCGATCACCGACAGGTCGTGCGGGGCGAGATCCCAGAAGACGTCGACGTCGGGCTGGATGAGACCGAGGTTGATGCGGACGGAGTCGAGGAACAGGATGTCGCCGAGCGCCCCCTCGGCGATGAGCTCGCGGATCTTGAGGACGGCGGGCGTGTAGCAGTAGGTGTGGTCGGCCATGAGCACGAGGCGGTTCGCGGCCGCCGCCTCGATCATCGATTCCGCGTGGGCGCCGCTGTCCGCGAGCGGCTTCTCGACGAGCACGTGCTTGCCCGCCTCGAGCGCGGCGCACGCGAGGGACGCGTGCGTGCGCGCCGGAGTCGCGATCGCGACGGCGTCGATGCGCGGGTCGGCGAGCACCGCCCCGACGTCCGTCTCCGGTCGTGCTCCGCCGAATCGGGCGGCGAGCGCCGCCGCCCGATCGGGATCCAGGTCGCAGATCACGTCGAGGCGCCAGTCGGCGCTCGCGTGGAGATTCCGCGCGAGGTTCGGTCCCCAGTACCCTGCGCCGATGACGGCGATGCCCAGCGAGTCGGTCACGGAACCCAACCCTTCAATGAGAATTACTCAGTTCGAACATGTCACGATTCCCGCGTCTTCGCGTCCCCCCGAACGGGTGCATCGGCGCTCACGAAACGCTCGCCGCCATGAGCTGGCGGAGGTGCTCGGCGTACTCGTCCCAGTAGGCGGCCTCGTTCGCGGCGAACGTGGCCGAGGTCCGCCCGTCGTTCACCACGACGAGCGGCTCCTCGATCGGGGCATCCCACAGCGCCTCGAGCGGGAGGACGCGGCCGAGGCGGACGCCGACCGCCTCGGCCAGACGGCCGGCGAAGGCGAACTGGCTCTCGATGTACCCGGAGGGCTCGAGCGAGACGGCCCGCCCGTCCCCTGCGAGGACGAAGGCGGCGTACCGCACGGCGAGCTCCCGCACCGGGATGTTGTCGCGGACGAGGCGCGGCGTGCGCACCACGGGCGTCTCGCCGCGTCCCCAGGCGGTCGCGAGGTGGTTGCCGAAGCGGCCCTCCTCGAGCGGCCCGAACGGGTTGGGGATGACGAAGCGGTGCACCGGCACCCCGGCGCGGCTTCCGGCCAGACGGAGCCGCTCGTACGCGACGCGCTTCGAGAGCCCGTAGGCCGACACCGCGGCGCGGGCCTCAGCCCCGGCGACCGGGCCGGGCTCGTACACGGTCCCCGTGTACACGATCACGGACCCGGCATCGGCGGCGGCGGCGAGCTCGGCGTCGAGATCGGCGGTCACCGCCGCCGCGGCCCCGAGGGCGTCGTAGTCCGGCGAGCGGAAGCCCTCCATCGGGTACCCGTGGTACCCGACGACATCCGCCCCGACCTCGGTGATGAGCGCCGCGAGCGCCCCGGCCCGGTGCACCGCACCGGTGTGCAGGGTCACCGAGCCGCCGAGCATGGCGAGCCGATGCGAGCGCACCCCGTCGTACGTCGACCGGTCCGACCGGATCGCCGCATGCACCTCGATGCCCGCGTCGGCGCAGGCGCGGGCCATCCAGGCACCGCTGAACGAGGTCGCCCCGGTCATCAGCAGCCGAACGGGGCGGGACATCAGTAGCCCGACCACTCCGGCCGGTCGGTGCGCGACGCCGCGGCGTCCTTCGCACTCGACTCGACGACCGGGATCGGCCAGACGATCCCGGTCTCCTCGTGCTCCGCCGCGAGCACGCGCTCGGCCGCAGGCCAGTAGGCGGCGTCGCTGAAGTAGACCATCTGGCTGTCGGGCAGCAGGCTGAGATACCCGTGCGCGCATCCGCGCGGGATCAGGATCGCCAGTCCGTTCTCCGGCGTGAGCTCGATCCCGAACCATCGCCCGCGCGCGGGGCTCCCCTCGCGCAGGTCGACGGCGACGTCGAAGACCGCGCCGCGGACGCAGCGCACGAGCTTCTGCTCGCCGTACGGCGCGAGCTGGTAGTGCAGGCCGCGGACCGTCCCGGCGCGCGTGGTCGTCGCGACGTTCGCCTGCACGATCCAGAACCCGTGGCCGACCTCGGCGAGCTCGTCGGCGCTGTAGGCCCGCTCGAACGACCCGCGGTCGTCGTGCGCCCGGTGGAAGCCGACGACGACGCACCCCGGGATCGGCGTCTCCCGGACCTCCGTCATGGCGCACGCACCCCGATCGATCGGTAGCGCACGCCGACCGCGAACCATTCGGGTTCGAACGCCCGCCGCGGGTCGAGCACGATCGCCCCGCCGCCGACGAACTCCGGCAGGCGGACGTACTCCCGCCACGGGGTCACGACCACGACGACGTCGGCGGTCCGCGCGGCCTCCTCCCAACGCTCGGCGACCCGCACCGACGGGCCGAACGCCTCGGTGAACGTGCGCGCCGCCATCGGGTCGTGCACCCGCACGGAGGCGGCGCGGTCGAGGAGACCGCGGACGATCTCCGCCGCCGGCGTCTCGCGGACGTCGTCCGTTCCCGGCTTGAAAGCGAGGCCGAGCACGAGCGCCTCGGCGCCGGCGATCGCGTCGAGTCCGTCGAGCATGGCGTCGAGGCTCGCGCGCGGTTGACGGCGGTTCACCTCGAGGATGGCCGTGGCCATCGCCATGGGCACCCCCAGCTGCCGTCCGAACTCGCGGATCGCCTGCACGTCCTTCGGGAAGCAGCTCCCGCCGAACCCCGGCCCCGGCACGAGGTACCGCTCGATCGGCGGTGCGGCCTTGCCCGGCTGCGGCGCACCGCTCCAGCGGTGGTCGGCGAGCACGCCCTGCATCACGACGCGGGGGTCGACGTCGCCCAATGAGGATGCCACGGCGGCGATCTCGTTCGAGGCCGAGATCTGCAGCGCCAGGAAGAGGTTGTTCGCGTACTTGATGAGCTCGGCCGTCGACGTGTTCACCTCGAGTCGAGGCGCCTCGAAGCGCGCGAAGAGCTCCCGCAGCGCGTCGAGCCCCCGCTCGTTCTCGTATCCGAGCACGAGGCGGTCCGGCGTCGAGAAGTCGGCGAGCGCGGAGCCCTCGCGGAGGAACTCCGGCGTCATCCCGAGCCCGTACTCGTCCGGCTCCATGCCCGTGGTCTCCCGGATGACGCGTGGCACGAGTTCGCGGGTGGTCCCAGGCACGACGGTGCTCTTCATGATCACGCTCATCGGGGTGGCCGACCGTCGGAGCGCGTGGGCGGCGAGCTCCACCGCGCTGCGCACCTGGGCGAGGTCGATGCCGTCCGCGGTCGACGGCGTGCCGACGGCGATCAGCACGACATCGGTCGCCGCGATCTGCTCCACGTCGGGCTCCGCGAATCGGATGCGCCTGGCCAGGAGCATCCGCTCGAGGGCCTCGGAGACCCCGTCCTCGTAGATGTGGGGGCGTCCGGCGTTCAGCCGCTCGACGACCTCGGGGCGGGAGTCGACGCCGAGCACGGTGTGCCCGGCCGCTGCGAGGCCGAGCCCCGTGACGAGCCCGACGTAGCCCGTGCCGATGATCGTGACGTTCATGCCATCGCCCCGTCGCGCTCGAGCACGAGGTGCGAGAGGAAGCGGGCGATCCCCGCGTCGACGTCGACGCGGGGCTCGTAGCCGAGCACCGCGCGCGCCTTCGAGAGGTCGGGGCACCGGCGCTGCGGGTTGCCGGTCAGATAGTCGGGGTCGTCGGAGATTCGCCGGACGACGGAGCCCCCGTAGCCGAGCAGCTCGGCGGCGACGGCGCGGAAGCGATCGGCGAACGCCTCGACGGAGAGCTCCGGCCGATCGGCCCCGATGTTGAAGCAGTCGTAGCGGCCGTGCGTCAGCGCGAGCAGGTAGCCGACGACGGCGTCGGCAACGTAGCAGAAGGTCCGGCTCGGGGCCCCCGACGAGAACAGCTCGAGGTCTTCGCCGGCGAGGACGCGTGCGGCGAGGTCGGCGGGCAGCCGCCGATCCGTCGGGCGCATGCCGGGGCCGAAGTTGTTGAAGGGGCGCACGACGGTGACGGGCATGCCGAACTGCGTGGCGTAGACCCAGCAGAGCGTCTCCCCGATCCGCTTCGATTCGTCATAGCAGGCACGGGGGCCGACGCACGAGACGTTGCCGAGGTAGTCCTCCGGCGTGGGGATCGCCTCCGGCGGGGGATCACCGTAGATCTCGCTGCTCGAGTAGAAGAGGAAGCCGCCGAGGTCCGCCTCTCGCGCGGCGTCGAGCATCGCCCGCAGGCCCCACACGTTCGCGTCGATCGTCTCGAGCGGGAACCGTCGATACGTGGTCGGCGACGCGATCGAGGCGGCGTGCACGAGATGCACACGGCCCCGGACCTCGGCGAGCCGCCCACGGGCGAACTCGGCGGCATCGCCCACGACGACCTCGAGGCGCGGATTCCGTGCGGCCAGTCGGGCGAGCCAGTGCTCCTCGGAGGCCACCCCGTTGTCGACCGCGATCACGCCCGCGAGACCGAGCTCGGCCGCGTACTCGACGAGGTAGCCCACGAGGTAGTAGCCGAGGAACCCGCCTGCGCCGGTGACGACCACCGTGCTGTCCCTGAGGGCGGCGCGGGAGGTGAAGCGCTCGTGGATCCCGGCGAGGTCCTCCGCCCGGGGATCGACCGGCGTCAACGGGCACCGACCGTGATGCGCAGGGGCCGGTCCGACTGGATCTGGAGCTCCGGGCGCCACGGCGGGTTCGGCCCGTTCGCGAGGGCGTCGAGCTGGTCGCGGTCGCGCTGGGTGTCCATGCAGGCCCAGAATCCTTCGTGCCGGTACATCATGAGCTCGTGGTCTGCGACGAGCGACCGCATCGGCGACTCCTCGAGGACGAGATCGGGGTCGGACGACAGGTAGGAGGTGAAGCGGCGGTCGAGGAAGAAGAACCCGCCCGAGATCCAGCTGTTCGCGAGCGGTCGTTTCTCGGCGAACGTGGTGACGGCGTCGTTCTTCGCCTTCAGCTCGCCGAAGCGGGAGGGCGGGTGGATCCCGAGCACGGTGCCGATCTTGCCGTGCGCACGGTGGAACGCGAGTTCCGCCCCGAGGTTCGCGTCGGTCAGCCCGTCGCCGTAGGTGAGCGCGAACGTGTCGCAGTCGGCGAGGAATCGGTCGGTCGCGTCGTGCACGCGGTACCCGGTCATGGTCGTCGCCCCGGTGTCCGCGACCGTCACCGACCAGTCCTCCACTCCGTTGGAGTGGAACGTCACGGTTCGCCGGCGCATGTCGACCGTGAAATCCGAGTGGATCTTCTGGTAGTTGAGGAAGTAGTCCTTGATCACTTCGGCCTTGTAGCCGGCGCACACCACGAAACGGCGGAAGCCGAAGCCCGCGTAGGTGTCCATGATGTGCCACAGGATCGGCTTGCCGCCGACCTCGATCATGGGCTTCGGCAGCAGGTGGGTCTGCTCCCGGAACCTCGTTCCCAGTCCGCCTGCGAGGATGAAGACCGGGACGTCTTCGATGCTCATGGGGTTCCTCCCGTCACTCCGGGAATGAGCTGAGGATTGCTCGGAATGGCTCTGCTGCCGATTATCGTCCGTGCGCGCCCGGCGCGCACGTCACCCGTTCGAGGGCGAAATCTCGGCGGGAGGACGCGTCGGTCGACGGCGATGCGGCACGACCGCCCACGCGAGCAGCGCTCCGAGCACGGCTCCCGTCACGTTCGCCGCGACATCCCGGAGGCTCGCCGTGCGATCGGGCAGCATCAGCTGCACCGCCTCGGCGAGGAGCGAGAGCGCGGCCGGAAGGAGGATGCCGATCGATCGCCGCCCGGTGACGGCGGCGATCAGGAACCCGAGCGGGATGAAGACGGCGACGTTCGCGGCGACCTCGATCGCCCCGCGGGGCACGCTCGACCAGCCGAGTCCCTCCCTGACGACGCCCAACGACGCGTCGAGCGCCGTGCTGGGTGCGCCGGGCACGAGCAGGAATGCCGCGAGCGCGACGGCGTAGAGCACCAACGCGACCGCGGCGGCCCGCCGGAGTCGCGACGATCCGGTCGCGCCCTCGTCGCCGACGGGCTCGTCCGGGGCGCCGCTCGTCGGGGTCGCCTCCCCCATCCGTGCAGCGTAGGCCCGACTGTCGTCGGCCGCACCTACCCGTACGGGGGGTCGTCGTCGCAACGACGTGCGAGGACGATGGCAGCAGCACGACCCTTGGAGGCGGCCATGCCCACCGGCACCCGTGACGGACCCTCGCCCGCCCAGCACCCGACTGCGTCGGGAGCACCCGAACCGGTCCCGTTCCTCGACCTCGCGGCCCAGTTCGAGGAGATCCGCGACGAGCTCGAGCCCGCGCTCCTCGAGGTGCTCCGCACGGCGACCTTCATCGGCGGTCCGAACGTCGCCGCGTTCGAGACGGCGTACGCGCAGAGCGTCGGGGTCCGCTCCTGCGTGGGCGTCGCGAACGGGACCGATGCGCTCGAGCTCGCCCTCCGGGCGCTCGGCCTCGGCGCCGGCGACGAGGTGATCCTTCCCGCGAACTCATTCATCGCCACCGCCGAGGCGGTGGTGCGTGCCGGCGCGACGCCGGTCTTCGCCGATGCACTGCCCGATGTGCTGCTCCTCGACCCGGCGAGCGCGGCGGCCGCCGTCACCGATCGCACCCGGGCGATCGTCCCCGTGCACCTCTTCGGGCAGGTGGCGCCGATCGAGCGCTACTCCCCGATCGCCGAGGCGTGCGGCGCGGTCGTCGTCGAGGATGCCGCGCAGGCGCAGGGCGCGACGCGGTTCGGCCGTACGGCGGGCGGGCTCGGCGCGATCGCCGCGACCAGCTTCTACCCGGGGAAGAACCTCGGCGCGGCCGGCGACGGCGGTGCGGTCACGACCGACGACGAGAAGCTGGCCGACACGGTGCGCACCCTCGCCGCGCACGGCAGCCGCACGAAGTACGCCCACGACCTGGTCGGCTTCAACTCCCGGCTCGATGCCCTGCAGGCCGTCGTGCTCGACGTGAAGCTCAGCCGGCTCCCCGAGTGGAACGCCCGACGTCGTGCCGCCGCCGCGTACTACGCCGAACTGCTGGGCGGGATCGACGAGGTCGTCCTCCCGACGGTCCTGCCGGGCAACGAGGACGCCTGGCACCTCTACGTCGTCCGCCTCGACGAGCGCGACCGCGTCCTCGGCGAGCTCGCCGCCGCCGGCATCGGCGCCGGCATCCACTACCCCTCGCCGATCCACCGCACGCCCGCGTTCCGGGACCACCCTCGGACCGTCCCGCTCACGGTGAGCGAGACCGAGGCGCCACGGCTGCTCTCGCTGCCGATGTCGCCCCACCTCACCAGGGCGCAGCAGGAGCGCGTCGCCGAGGCGCTCATCGCCGCGGTGCGCGCCGGGTGACGACGACCGCGCCAGGGCGCCCGACCGGTCGACGGGTGTCGCGGCTCACTCGGTCAGCACCGCGATGACCCGGTCCTGCTGCGCCTCGGTGAGCTGGTGGAACAGCGGCAGGATCAGCGTCCGGTCGGTCAGCCGCTCGGTCACCGGCAGGCGACCGGGGGCGACCGCGTCGCGGTACGGCGGCTGCCGATGGATGGCCATGATCCCCCGGCGCGCCGAGACGTCGCTCGCGGCGAGCGCCTCGAGCAGGCCCTCCCGGGTCCGACCGGATTCGGGGCCGACCTCGAGCCAGCACGACTGGAAGTTGCCCTCGCCCCACTCGGGGTCGCCGACGAGCCGGAGGCCCGGCCGGTCGGCCACTGCCTCCGCGTAGCGTGCGGCGAGCTCGCGACGACGCGCGACGATCTCGGGGAGCCGGCCGAGCTGCACGATCCCGACCGCGGCCTGCAGGTCGGTCATCCGGTAGTTGAAGCCGACCTCCTCGTAGACCTCGAGCGCGGGGAGCACCGAGCGATGCCGTTCAGCCGCCGACACGCTCATCGCGTGCTCCCTCAGCCGGCGCGCCCGGTCCGCCCACTCGCGCCGGCCGGTCGTGAGCATCCCGCCCTCCCCGGTCGTCAGGAGCTTGCGGGGGTGGAACGACCACGCCGCGACGTCGGCGCCGCGCCCGACCGGCGCGCCCCGGTACGTCGAGCCCGCACCGCAGGCCGCATCCTCGATGAGCACGACCTCCCGGGGGACGACCGCGCGGATCGCCTCCACGTCGACCGGCACTCCGCCCTGGTCGACCACGATGACGCCCCGCGTGGCCGGGGTCAGCGCCGCGGCGACGGTGGCGGCGTCGAGGTCGCCTGTGGCGGCGTCGACGTCGGCGAAGACGGGCACGGCGCCCACGTACCGCACCGCGTTGGCCGTCGCCACGAACGAGAACGAGGGGATCACGACCTCGTCGCCCGGGCCGATCCCGGCGACGACGAGCGCGAGGTGCAGGGCCGTCGTGCAGCTCGTCGTCGCGACCGCGTGGTCGGCCTGCATCGCCGCGGCGAACCGCGTCTCGAACTCGGCGACCTTCGGGCCCTGGGCGACCCACCCGCTCGCGATCACCGCCGCGACCGCCGCGATCTCCTCCTCGCCGAGCCACGGGAGCATCACGTTCACGCGGTCGGTCATGAGACGAGTCCGCGCCCGAGCGCGATCTCCTCGCGGAGCGGCCGCCACCACTCGACGAGGCTCCGCAGGCCGTCCTCGAGCCCGACGTGCGCCTCGAAGCCGAGGTCGCGGCGGGCGGCGCGGGTGTCGGCGAGGCGTCGGACCACGCCGTTCACCTCGCGCTCAGGCCCGTGCTCGACCTCGAGGTCGGCGCCCATCACCCGGATCAGTGCCTGCGCGAGCTCGAGCAGGCTCGTCTCGGTGCCGCTCGCGATGTTGTAGACGCCCTCGGTGACGGGGCTCGCGGCGGCGAGGACGTTCGCCCGGGCGACGTCGTCCGTGAAGACGAAGTCCATCGTCTGCCGGCCGTCGCCGAAGACCAGCGGCGGGAGGCCGTCCGCGATCCGCTCCATCCAGCGGACGAGCACCTCGGTGTACAGCCCGTGCACGTCCATCCGCGGACCGTAGACATTGAAGTACCGGAGCACGACGAAATCGAGCCCGCGCATCGCACGGAAGCTGCGGATGAGCCCCTCGTTGAACGACTTCGCCGCGCCGTACATGGTGTCGTTGTTGTGGTGGTGGTGGCGCTCGCCGGTCGGGAACTCCTCGGCCATGCCGTAGACCGAGGCGCTCGAGGCCGCCACGAGCTTCGAGACGCCCGCGTCCGCGGCGGCCTCGACGACGTTGTAGGTCCCGTCGACGAGCACCTCGAGCGCCAGACGGGGTTCCTCGGCGCACTGGGTGATCCTGATCGCGGCTTCGTGGAACACGAGGTCCCGGCCCCGGGTCACGTCGTGGACGAGGTCCCGATCCCGGATGTCGCCCTCGACGAGGGTGACCCGGCCGGTCGATCTCGCCCGGTCGAGGTTCGCGAGCCTGCCGCGCACCAGGTTGTCGAGCACGACGACCGAGCCGACCCCCTGGTCGAGCAGTCGGTCGACCAGGGTCGATCCGACCGTGCCGGCACCGCCGGTCACGAGCACGTTCGCCCCTTCGAGTCCTGTCATGACATCCTCCGCTCCAGCGGTCGAGCCATCCCGATGCGCCGATGGTCTCACATCGGGATGCCCCGCGTCTGCCCCAGTTAAGGTGTCGAGCACCGCCGCCCTCCCGTGTCGGCGGGCCCCGCTAACGTCGGAGCATGGACGTCATCCTCATCCCCGGATTCTGGCTCGATGCCTCGTCATGGCAGCGGGTGACCCCACTCATCGAAGAGGCGGGCCACACGGTGCACGCACTCACGCTGCCCGGCCTCGAGTCGCGCGACGCCGAGCGCGCGGGCATCGGGCTGCGCACCCACATCGACGCGGTCGTCGCGGCGGTCGACGCGCTGCCCGGACCGGTCGTGCTCGTCGGCCATTCCGGCGGGGGCGCGATCGCCCACGGCGTCGCCGACGCCCGCCCCGATCGCATCGGCCGGGTCGTCTACGTCGACGCGGGCCCTCTCGCGCACGGCGACTCCATCAACGACGAACTGCCGATCGTGGACGGCGAGATCCCGCTGCCCCCCTGGGAGCTCTTCGGCGACGAAGACCTCGTCGACCTCGACGAGACGCTGCGCGCCGAGTTCCGCGCGCGGGCGATCCCCGAGCCGGCCGCGGTCGCCACCGACGGCATCGAGCTCTCCGACGAGCGCCGCTACGACGTTCCGGTCACGGTGATCGCCTGCGAGTTCCCGAGCGCGATGCTGACCGAGTGGATCGCCGGGGAGGTGCCCTTCACCCGCGAGCTCGCGAAGGTGAAGCGCGTCGACTACGTCGATCTGCCGACCGGCCACTGGCCCCAGTTCACGAAGCCCGTGCAGCTCGGCCAGGCGATCGCGGCCGCGATCAGCGAGTAGGGCGCGGCACGAGGGCGGCGATCGACTCGTCGAGCGGATCTCCCGCCCGACCGTCGGCCGGCGCCTGGCGCGGCGCACCCCGCTCGGCTCCGGCGCGCGCCTCCGCGTACCAGTGGTCCACGCCCCTGGGGCAGCTGCAGGCGAGCGCGACGGTCTCCTCGATGGTCACCGCGCGGAAGAACTCGCGGTGCGGAACCGGAACAGCACGTCGTCGTCGCATGGCTCGGATCTCCCGTCGGACGCGCTCCATGGCGTCCCTCATCAGAAGAGACCGTGCGACGCCCCGATCATGACGCCGATCATCGGATTCGTCGCCTCAGAGCTGCGAACCCGACACCGAGAAGGTGTCGCACGCCGAGGCCCCCTGCTCGAAGCCGGTCTCGAACCAGCGCACGCGCTGCTCGCTCGAGCCGTGCGTGAAGGTGTGCGGGTTCACCTGCCCCTGCGCGGCCTGCTGGATCCGGTCGTCGCCGACGGCGGCGGCGGCGCTCAGCGCGTCGCGGTACTCGGACTGGCTGATCGGCTGGAGGAACGGCACTCCGTTGTCATCGGGGACCGTCGAGGCATCCGCCGCCCACGCCCCCGCGAAGCAGTCGGCCTGCAGCTCGACGCGCACGGCGTTCGACGCCGGCCCGGTCTGACCGTCCTGCGCGCGCTCGAGGATGCCCAGCACGTTCTGCACGTGGTGGCCCCACTCGTGGGCGATCACGTACATCTCGGCGAGCGGTCCGCCGCTCGAGCCGAAGCGCTGGCGCAGCTCGTCGTAGAACGTGACGTCGATGTAGACGGTCTGGTCGGGCGGGCAGTAAAACGGGCCGGTCGCCGACGACGCGCTGCCGCACCCCGTCGACGTGGCCTGGTCGAAGAGGATGAACGCCTGCGGGCCGGCGTAGTCGAACCCGAGGTCCGCCGACTCCCGTTCCCAGTACTCCTCGAGCGACGCCGAGGCGCCCTGCATGCGGCACTCGACGTTCTCGTTCGCGTCGGCACCGGTCTGGCACTGCTCGAGTGACGAGTCGCTCGCCGCCGGCGCACCGCCCCCGTCGCCGAGGAGCCCGGTGAGGTCGACGCCGAGGAACTGGGAGAGCACGAAGAGCGCGATGACGCCGAGGCCGCCGCCGACGGCGATGCCCGTGTTGCGTCCGCGCTTCGAGGCCTTGCCGCCGCTGATGTCCGCGTCGGGGTTGAAGGTCATGGCCCGACGCTACTCCGACTCGGCGTCGGTGGGGTCATCCGGCCCGGGGTCCGCCGAGTCCGACGCGTGATCCGCGTCATCCGCGGGAGCTTCGGCGTCGGCCGGGTCCTCGCGATCGGCGCGAACGGCGCGTTCGGCGAGCGCGGACTCCTCGGCGAAGCGATCGGTGGCGGTGATGAGCGCGTCGAGGATGCCGGGTTCGTCGAAGGCGTGCCCGGCGTCGTCGACGATGGTGAACTCGGCCTCCGGCCAGGCGCGGTGCAGATCCCAGGCGGTCATCACGGGCGTGCACATGTCGTAGCGGCCCTGCACGATCACCGCGGGGATGTCGCGGAGGCGCGAGGCATCCCGGATGAGCTGCCCCTCCTCCCACCAGCCGCCGTGCCGGAAGTAGTGGTTCTCGATGCGCGCGAACGCCGCCGCGTACTCGGGCGCGGTGAACCGGGCGATGGTCTCGACCTGCGGCAGCAGGGTAATCGTCGACGACTCCCAGCGCGACCACGCGATCGCGGCGGGCTCGTAGACGAGCGGATCGGGGTCGGTCAGGAGCCGCCCGTACGCCTCGATGAGGTGCGCGCGATCAGCCGGCGGCACCGGCGCGAGGAACTCCTCCCACAGGTCGGGGAAGATCGCCGAGGCGCCGCCCTCGTAGAACCAGTCGAGCTCCTGCCGGCGCAGCGTGAAGATGCCGCGCAGCACCATCTCGGTCACCCGCTCGGGGTGGGTCTGCGCGTAGGCGAGGGCGAGCGCGCTCCCCCACGAGCCGCCGAACACCTGCCAGCGATCGATGCCGAGGTGCCCGCGCAGCCGCTCCATGTCGGCGACGAGGTGCCAGGTCGTGTTGGCCGAGAGGTCGGCGTCGGGCTCGGAGGCGTGCGGGATGGAGAAGCCGCAACCGCGCTGGTCGAACAGCACGATCCGGTAGCGCTCGGGGTCGAACAGGCGTCGGTGCGACGGGCTCGTGCCTCCCCCGGGGCCCCCGTGCAGGAACACGACGGGTTTGCCCTCGCGGTTGCCCGACACCTCCCAGTAGATGTGCTGGCCGTCCCCCACGTCGAGCATGCCGGTCTCCAGCGGCTCGATCTCCGGATACATCTCTCGCATGCGGGCAACGCTAGCGAGCGCCGGATGCCGCATCCCGGCGCCGCGCCGCAGGGCACCCCGCGGTCGCGGCTAGGCTCGAACCATGGCAGCGAAGAAGCCGGTCACCGTCACGCTCACGGGCGCGGGCGGCCAGATCGGGTACGCACTCCTGTTCCGCATCGCCTCCGGGGCGATGCTCGGACCCGACACCCCGGTGCGGCTGAACCTGCTCGAGATCCCGCAGGGGGTGCGGGCGGCCGAGGGCGCGGCGCTCGAGCTGCAGGACTCCGCCTTCCCGCTCCTGCACGGCGTCGAGGTGTTCGACGACCCGAACCCGGCCTTCGACGGCGCGAACGTCGCGCTGCTCGTCGGAGCTCGGCCGCGTGCGGCCGGCATGGAGCGCGGCGACCTGCTCGCCGCGAACGGCGGCATCTTCGGCCCGCAGGGCGCGGCCATCAACGCGGGCGCCGCCGACGACATCAGGGTCGTCGTCGTCGGCAATCCGGCGAACACGAACGCGCTCATCGCCGCATCGAACGCTCCGGATGTCCCGGCCGAGCGCTTCACCGCGCTCACCCGCCTCGACCACAACCGGGCACTCGGCCAGCTCGCCGCGACCGTCGGCTCACGCGTCGGCGAACTCCGCGGCGTGACGATCTGGGGCAACCACTCGGCCACCCAGTTCCCCGACCTCGCCCATGCCACGGCGGCGGGCGACTCGGTGTCGGCACTGCTCACGGCGCGCCTCGGCGCCGACGGCTACCGCGCGTGGCTCGTCGAGGAGTTCATCCCGCGTGTCGCCAAGCGCGGCGCCGAGATCATCGAGGTGCGCGGCTCGTCGTCGGTGGCGTCGGCCGCTTCGGCGACGATCGACCACCTGCACGACTGGGTGCTCGGCACCCCTGACGGGTGGACGAGCGCGGCGGTCGTCTCCGACGGCTCGTACGGCGTTCCCGAGGGGCTGATCTCCTCCTTCCCGGTCGAGTCGGTCGACGGCGCGTGGCGCATCGTGCCGGGCCTCGACGTCGATGAGTTCGCACGCGGCCGCATCGCGGCATCCGTCGCCGAACTCGAGGAGGAGCGCGCGGCGGTGCGCGCGCTCGGGCTCATCTGACGAGACCCTTCCCTCCGTCCGTCGACGGCCCCTATGCTGAGCCCACCCATCCGAGCGCTCACGTCAGGATCCCCGTGGACGAACCCTTCCTGCCCTCCCCCGTCGCCCCCGACCCGTTCGTGGCCGCCTCCGGCGCCTTCGGCACGGTCTTCGTGCTCGCCTGCCTGATCGTCGCCGGCGGAATCGTCGTGTCGATCGTGCTGGCGATCCGCAACTACAACAAGGCCCGCTCGGCCGGGCACGACCCGTTCACCCTGCAGACCGACCTCGCGACCCGTGCGCTCGACAGCGAGCTGCTCGCGCCGAAGCAGACGCTCGAGCAGCGGCTCGCCGAACTCGACGACCTCGCCACGCGCGGGGTCATCACGAGCGAGGAGCGCGCCGCCGCACGCACCGAGCTGCTCTCCGGCCGGTGACCGCCGAGCGGCGGCGGCCGGCCTCCTAGACTGGGGGCATGGCCGAATCCCCCTCGCCCGCAGCCCGTCGCAAGCAGCTCATCGTCGGCCTCATCGTCGGCCTGCTGGTCGGCGTGGGCGTCAGCCTCTGGACGGGGTTCTGGCTCTGGCTCGCCGCCGGCGCGGTCGTCGGCGCGGTCGCTGGCCTGCTGATGCGCCCGCCCGCCGAGTGAGCCGCCTCGCTACGCCGACTCGCGCAGCCCCGACCGCACGTAGGCCTCGATGCCGTCGATGAGGCGGGCGAGCCCGAACTCGAACGCGTCGTTCGGCGCGCTCACGACGGCACCGGCCGCCTGGCCGACCCTGCCTGAGACGGGGTAGCGCTCGGGGTCCATGATGCGGTCGAGCAGCGGCGCGTTGCGCGCCCACCAGTCGTCGTCGGTCTCGGCCGAACTGCGCTGCAGCCGCTCGGCGTCGAGGTGCGACCGCGCGGGGCCGGCGACGAAGCCGAGCAGCATCGTGAGCACGCGATCGAGGTCGACGTCATCGAGGCCGAAGCCGTCGAGCGTACGCAGGCACCATTCCCAGTGGTCCGAGATGTGGGGGCCGAGCGGAGGGCGGCTGGTGTCGATCTCGAGCAGCCAGGGGTGACGCAGGTACTCGTCCCACTGGAGCCTGGCGATCAGCGCGAGCCGGTCGCGCAGGGAGCCGCGCGGACGCGGCAGCGGCGCCTCGCCCGCGACGTGGTCGACCATGAGGTCGATGAGCTCGGCGCGGCCGGGCACGTAGGTGTAGACCGACATCGGCTTGAGCCCGAGCCGGTCGGCGACGCGGCGCATCGAGAGCGCCTCGATCCCCTCGTCATCGGCGAGCCGGATGGCCGCGTCGAGCACCTCGTCGATGCTCGAACTCTGCTTCGGACCGCGGCTGCCCACAGGGCGGCCGAGCCGCTCGCGCCAGAGCAGTCGGAGCGTCAGGTCGGGCTCGTCGAGCCCGGTCGTGTCAGCGGCCATGCGGGCCAGCCTACAATCTCCGTACGGGTCACGCCGTTCATACCGGAACCGACCGTCCGAGTCGCCCCGACGACCGGTGCCGAACGTCGAGTCACGACGGGCTCAGCCGACGAACCGGGCGACGGCCTCCGCGATCTCCTGCCGCACTTCCGCGTCGTCGCGCGTGGAGACGCCGTCGCCGGGCTGCACTCCGTAGTCGCCGAAATCGGCGTGGTTCGCCCCCTCGAGCACGACGGACTCGGCGTCGGACGGCAGCAGGTGCGCCGCCTCCGCGATCTTCTCGGGCGTCGAGAGCCCGTCGTGCTCGCCCGAGATGCTGAGCACCGCGAGCCCCGAGCCCGAGAGGTCGTTCGCGCAATACGAGCCGAACAGCACGAGACCGGCGACCGGCTCGCCGCTCGTACCGCCGGCACCGTCGGCGGCGATCTGGCAGGCGCGCACCCCGCCGAGCGAGTGCCCGCCGACGTACCAGTCGTCGACGCCCGGCGCGAGCGCCGTGAACGTCGACAGGGGGCGCTGATCGAAGAACGCGAGGTTCAGCGTCGGCTTCGTGATGACGACGGTCAGACCGGATGCCTCGGCCACCCCGGAGAGCTTGTACAGGTAGGCGTACGGGTCGACCTTCGCACCCGGTATGAACACGAGCCCCTCACCGGTGGCTCCCTCGACGGGCTCGATCACGATGCCGGCCTCGGCCGAGGTGATCTCGACGGCGTCGTCGCGCCAGGCCTCGAGCGCCTCGGGCCGCTCGCCCTGCATCACCGTGTGGGCGTAGGCCAGGAACACGATGACGAGCAGGGCGATCACCGCGGCGACGGCGATGAGGATCCGGACGAAACGCGTCATGCGTCCAGTCTGCCGCCGGAGGGACGCGGTCGGCGCGGTCGGCGCGGCACCGACGTCGGGAATGAGCGGTGTGCCCTCGTGAACGACACGGGGCCGGGGCATCCTCGATTCGAATGCCCCGGCCCCGTGCGCCGGCCCTGCGGCCGCGGCTACTTCTTCTTCTTCGACTTCGCCTTCTCGGGCACGGGCAGCGTGCCCGCACGGCGCTGCTCGTCGAAGTACGCGCGCGCTTCGTCCTGCCGCTCCTGCTCGATGCCGGTCGCGATCGTCGCGCGCAGGTGCTCGGGCGCGAAGCCGAATGCGTCGACGAGGTCCTGCGCGTGCGGCCGCAGGCGCTCGATCAGCCGGTCGATGTACGCCGTCACCGACTGCGCGCGCTGCGGCGAGAGGCGCCCGTTCATCAGGTACCAGGCGGCGTGCTTCTCGATCAGGCCGAGACCGAAGAGGTCGCGCACCCAGGTCAGCACCTGCTTGGTGTCGGGGTCGGAGACCTTCGCGAGACCGCGCGTGAACGCCTCCCACTGCAGCAGTTCGCCGTGGGCGCGCGCGGCCTCGATGAGCTCGTTCTGATTGCGGTTGAACGCGGCCGCGGCGTCGGCCTTCGGCAGCTTGCGCGCGTCGCGCAGGCGACCGGCGATCTCCGCGATCATCGTCTCGACGCGGTCGGTGAGCAGCTCGCGCTGCGACTTCTCGTCGCGGAGCTCGCTCACCGAGCGGGCGGTCGAACCGAAGTCGGCGATGGTCTGGGCGAGGCGGCGAAGGCCGGTGCCGTGATACGCGCGCTCGGCGGTCTGCGAGACCACGTAGCGGGCCATCGCGCCGGCGTCGGCGTCCTTGAACTGCTTCGAGAAGTCGGTCAGCAGGCGCTTCGCCACGAGCTGGAGCAGCACGTTGTTGTCGCCCTCGAACGTCACGTAGATGTCGAGGTCCTGGCGGAGGCCGACGAGACGATTCTCGGCGATGAAGCCGGCGCCGCCGCAGGCCTCGCGGGCCTCCTGCAGGGTGTCGAGCGCGTGCCAGGTCGAGAGCGGCTTCAGCGCGGCCGCGATCGTCTCGAGGTCCTGGCGGTCGTCGTCGGTGTCGGCCTCGCCGCTGAACACGGCGTCGAACTTCACGAGGAACTCGTCGTGCGCGAAGACCTGCGCGTACGTCGTGGCGAGGCGCGGCAGCAGGCGGCGCTGGTGGCGCTGGTAGTCGAGCAGCACCTCTTCGTCGGTGTCGCTCGACGCGTTGAACTGGCGGCGCTGGTTGCCGTAGGTGATGGCGATCGTGAGGCCCATCGCGCTCGCGACGGTCGCGGCGCCGTCGAGCGAGACCCGCCCCTGCACGAGGGTGCCGAGCATCGTGAAGAAGCGGCGTCCGGGGCTCTCGATCGGCGACGAGTAGGTGCCGTCGGCCGCGACGTCGCCGTAGCGGTTGAGCAGGTTCTCGCGCGGGACGCGCACGTTCGTGAAGTGCAGCCGGCCGTTGTCGATGCCGTTGAGCCCGCCCTTGAGGCCGTCGTCCTCACCGCCGACGCCCGGCAGGAACTCGCCCTCGTCATCGCGGATCGGCACGTAGAAGCAGTGCACGCCGTGGTTCACGCCCTTGGTGATGAGCTGGGCGAAGACGGTCGCGTGCTTGCCGTGGAGGCCGGCGTTGCCGAGGTACTCCTTCCACGCCGCGCGGAACGGCGTGTGGATGACGAACTCCTGGGTGGCCTCGTCGTACGTCGCGGTCGTCGCGATGGCGGCGACGTCGGACCCGTGGCCGATCTCGGTCATCGCGAACGCGCCGGGCACCTCGAGCGACATGATCGCGGGCAGCCACTTGTCGTGGTGGGGCTTCGTGCCGAGGTGCAGCACCGCGGCGCCGAAGAGGCCCCACTGCACGCCCGACTTGATCTGCAGGCTCGGGTCGGCGATGACGAGCTCCTCGAAGGCGGCGATGTTGCCACCGTGGTCCTCCTGGCCGCCGAGCGACTTCGGGAACGCCCGGTGCACTGCGCCCTGCTCGACGAGGATCTTCAACTGCCCGAGCACGCGCTCGCGGTGCTCGGCCATCGGCTGGCCCTCGATGCGCTGCAGCTCGGGCATCGCGGCGCGCTCGCGCGCCGCCATTCGGATGTCGGGCCAGGTCCCGAGGAGCTGGCGGCCGAGCGACGCGACGTCGATGCGGGGCGCGGATGCCTCGGCGCCGGCCGTCTTCGCGGGGGCCTGCGGGGTCGGGGCGGCGGCGCGCGCCGGCGCGGGGCTCTGCTTCGAGGTGCGGGGTGCCGTGTCAACCATCGTCGGTCTCGTCCTTCGTCTGCGGTCCGGGCGCGGCCGGTGCGCGCCCTCTTCCACGGTAGGACGGTGCCCTGCCCGCCCGAAACAGTGCGTTCGGTCCCGACAAACGAGAGCGGAGGCCGCTCGGATCGGGCTGTGCACCCTCTACAAAGAGGAGGGGAGCGAGCGTTGGGGCATCCACAAGACCGACTGGCTGACGTCGACGGCGCGAGCTGCGGCTGGGCGGGCTGCGGCTGGGCCTGCGGCTAGCTGCCGAAGAAGTCGCGGGCCCGGCCCGTCCAGAGGAGCGCGATCACGATCAGCGAGATCGCCGCGCTGAAGTACTCGCCGATCGCGTTCGGCGGGTAGGTGATCGCGAGGTAGACCGACGCCCCGATCGAGAGGATCTGGACGATCGTGATGACGAGGCGCGCCCCGCTGCTGCCGCGCAGGAGCCCGACGCCGACGACCATCACGATCGCTCCGATGAGGATGGAGATGATGGCGGAGGTGATGAGCTGGCTCGCCCCTCCGAACATCTCGACGGTCGAGGCGACGCTCGTCTGGAAGAGCAGGAGACTGCCGCCGATGATGTCGAGCAGCCCCGAGATCCAGGTGAGCACGGCGACGAGCGTGACACCGAAGGGTCGATTCCCAGCCATGCCGCGATGCTATCCCCCGGCCGGCCGAAAAGCCCCGCGAACCGTCGATCTCGGCGAGTCCGGTCATCGGAGCCGGCCGGGGCGACGGTGCGCGGGGCGGAGGGTCAGGCCTCGTAGCTGAGCCCGAACCCGTGGGGGAAGAGCGGGTCGGCCGTGTCGAACGGCACGTCGGGCCGGCTCGCCTCGACGGCGGCCATGCTGCGCGGGAGGTCGAACGGCAGGCGGCCCTTGGGCGCTGCGGCCCCGGTCAGCACGTCGAGCAGCGCCCGGTCGCTCGCGCCCCAGTTGCCGGTCAGCGCCGCGAGCTCGTCGACGATCGGGCTGAGGATCGCCGGGCGGTCGAGGAACACGTCGACGACGGTCGGCACGGCCGCGGCGACCTCGCGGACGTGCGCGAGGCGCTCGGCCGGGAAGTCGAGCGAACCCGAGTGGAAGAAGTTCTCGAAGAAGGTGGGGCGCTCCTCGAACGGCGCGGCGAGACGCAGGATCGCGACATCGGCCTCGGCCGGGCTCGCCACGACCTCGCCATACTCGCCCGCGACCTCGGGTGCGACGCCCTCCACGTAGAGCTTCAGCCCACGAGCGAGCGGCAGGGTCGGCGCGGCAGCGCCGGAGGCATCCGAACGTTCGCGGTTGACCAGCAGGGTGATCGCCGCGCGCTGCGCCGCCTCGCCCGCGGCGACGAACTCGGCGGAGCCGACGACGCGCTTCGCCCGTTCGACGTCGACGAAGCGGTGATCGAAGAGCCCGAGCACGAACTTCTCGCGGAGCAGGCGCCTCGCCGAGGCATCCACTCGATCTTCGGTGATCTCGCCGTCGCGCACGAGCTCGATGAGGAGCTCGGGGCACGCCTCGCCGCCGAACTGGTCGCAGCCGGCGTCGATGACCTTCTTCACCCGCTCGCGCGGGCTCAGGTGTTCGACGCCCCACGCACGCGCCGGGAACGGCTCGCCCATGATCGCGTCGTCGGTGATGAGGCCCCAGTCGGTGCAGACGATGCCGTCGAAGCCGTAGCGCTCGCGCAGCAGGCCCGTGACGACCGACTTGTTGAAGCCGAAGCCGACCTCCTCGAACTCGGTGCCGACGGGCATGCCGTAGTAGGGCATGATCTGGCTCGTGCCGGCCTCGAACGCCGCCTCGAAGGGCTTCAGGTGCAGTTCGAACTCGCCGCCGGGGTAGACCTGCTCGCGGCCGTGCGCGAAGTGCGGGTCCTCGCCGTCCTGCTGCGGTCCACCGCCCGGGAAGTGCTTCGTCATCGTCGCGACCGAGTCGTGGCCGAGGGTCTCGCCCTGGAAGCCGCGGATGTAGGCGGCGCCGAGCCGCGATGCGAGCTCGACGTCCTCGCCGAAGGTCTGCAGGGCCCGCGACCAGCGCGGCTCGGTCGCGAGGTCGATCTGCGGGTGCAGCGCGACGCGGATGCCGACGGCCGTGTACTCCTGGCGGGCGATGTCGGCGAAGCGCTCGACGGTCGCCTCGTCGCCGATCGCCGCGAGGCCCATCGGCTCGGGCCACACCGAGAAGGTGCCGGCGAACAGCGCGGCGAGCGGGTTGTCGCTGTACGAGTTGCGCGGGTCGCTCGAGATCGTCACCGGGATGCCGAGACGGGTCTGGGCCGCGAGCTCTTGCAGCCGGTTGTGCCACTCGGCGAAGGTTCCGGGGTCTGTCGGTGCCTGGTGGATGTTGAAGTGGTTCATCTTGAGCCCGTTGACGAACCCGTCGGTGGACCCGCCGCCGGCGACGCCCGCCTCCTCGGCGAGTGTGCCGTCGGGGCCTATCCCGATGACCGTCTGGAAGAACAGGCCGGCCTTCTCCTCGAGGGTCATCTGGGCGAGCAGGATCTCGACGCGCTCGGCGATCGGCAGGCTCACATCGCGGTAGCGCGCGTCGATGGGGGCGGTGTCGTCGACGGATGCCGCGGCATCCCGGTTCTGCAGATCGGTCATGCCGGCACTCCTTCATGCTTGGGGCTGGGGTGCCGCCGCGGTGGCGGCACCCCTCGATCATAAACCGAGCAGCATTCGGTATTGAATGCCGCTCGGTCGATTCCCAGTGGGCTCTCGGACGACTCAGTCGGAGCCGGCCTCGACATAGCTCAGGTCGTTGACGGTGCGCACCGTCCACTCGCCACCCCGGTAGACGAGCTCCGACACCGCACCGTTCTCGATGCCCGCAGTGACCTCGCTGAGGTCGGCACCGAGCGCCTCGAGCGCCGCCATGATCGTGATGCCGCTCGAGACGACGAGCACGTCGCCGCCCTTCTTCGACTGCCCGGCCGCGATCTCCTCGAGCGCCGCGAGCGCCCGGTCGGCGACCTCGTCCGAGGTCTCGGCCTTGAGACCCGAGCCCTCGTTCAGCCGCGCCATCGCGTCGAGCGCCGTGCCCATGTCGAACTCGGGGTCCGCGAAGAGTTCGCCGACGTGGGCGTAGCCGAGTTCGACGGCGATCTCGTTCCACATCTCCAAGCCGTCGCCACCCTCGTACTTGCCGAAGGAGATCTCGCGCAGGCGCTCGTCGCGCACGGCCTCGCCGCGGTAGCCGACCTCGTCGAGCGCGAGCGACACCGTCTCCCAATGGCGCACCATGTCGGCCGAATAGGCGGCATCGAAGTCGATACCGGCTTCGGCGAGCCCGGCGCCGAGGTGCTCGGCGACCTCGCGCCCTTCGTCGGTGAGCGGCGAGTCCGACCAGCCCTGCACGCGCTCGAGCGCGTTGAGCATGGTCTCGCCGTGGCGGGTGAGGTAGATCGTGACGGGCTGGGCCTTGGGCTTCTTGGCGACGGGTTCGACCGCCTGCGCCGACATCGCGGCGAGCGAGCAGAGGGCGACGGCGACGGTGCCGGCCGCGGCGAGGCGGATGAAACGACGAGACGACATTGTCCGGTGACCTTTCAGATCAGGTGGGGGTGCGATTGCAGGGAGCCTAGCGGAGTTTCGACCGCTTGGTAACAAAATTTCGATCAACCGCGGCGGTAGCCTCGAGAACGATGAGGATGACCCGATGAGCACGGCCGGATTCGGCGGCGCCGCCGCACCGACCCGGCAGGCGCGATCCGCAGAGACCCGTACGCGAATCCTCGACGCCGCGACCGCCGCCTTCGTTCGCGACGGCATCGCCGCGGTGTCGCTGCGCGACGTGGCGGGGCTCGCCGGGGTCACCCACCCGGGACTGCTCCGCCACTTCGCCTCGAAGGATGCGCTGCTCGGCGCCGTGGTCGAACGCCTCGACCGCGCGAACACCGACTGGATCGACGCGGTCGAGCCCGCGCCCAGCACCCTCGGCATGGCGGCACTCGCCGAGCGCAACACCCGCACACCGGGCTACCTCGAGCTGTACACGGCGCTCGCCGGCGAGGCAACCAGCACGACCCACCCGGCCCACGAGCACCTGCGCGAGCGCTACGCGCGGGTGCGCGCCTCCGTCACCGAGCAGCTCGCGGCGCTGCCGCTCGGCGGCGACCTCGTTCCGGCCACCGAGGCGACGCTCCTCATCGCGGCCTGGGACGGCCTCCAGCTGCAGCAGCGCTACGCTCCCGCCCTCGATCTCGTCACCCACCTCGAACGGCACGAGCGGCGCCTCCTCGGCGACCCGCCGCCCGTCGACCCGGTCGAACGCTCCGCACCGGCCGAGCCCATCCCGCCGACGGTGGTCGTCGAGGAGGAGCCGGCAGGCCGGCTCGGCCGCGAGCGCCGCGCGAGCATCGCGGCGAGCGCGATCGAGCTGTTCGCCCGCGACGGGTACCACGGCACGAGCCTGCGCGAGCTCGCCGAGCGTGCCGGCATCTCGAAATCGACGCTCGTGCACCACATCGGAACGAAGGACGAACTGCTCACCGCGGTGCTGCGCCTGCGCGACCGGCGCACGATCACGCCCGAGCCGCCCGGAGCCGCGACGGCGGCCGAGCACCTGTTCGCCCTCGCCGACGCGGCCGACCGCACGGCCCGCGACGAGCCAGGACTGATCGAGCTGTACGCGGTGCTCTCCTGCGAGGGGGCGACCCCGGGGCATCCGGCGCACGACTACTTCGCGCGCCGATTCCGAGAGAGCCGACGCTACTTCCTGAGTCTCCTCCGCCGAATGCGCGACGAAGGCACCCTGCGTGACGATCGCGACCCGGCTCACGAATCCGCCTGGCTGCCCGCGGTGTGGGACGGGCTCCAGATCCAGTGGTCGTACGATCACTCGATCGATGTCGGAGCGCACCTCCGTGCGTACTTCCGAGAACTCGTGGTGCCGGGGTTCGACCCCGGCCCCGCGGCTCTCGACCCTTCGAGGGGCGCCGAGGCGCGCTGACTCGGGGTCTGGCGGCTCAGGCCGCGGCGACCACCGCGAGCAGGGCCTCGCCGTAGGCCTCGAGCTTCTTGGCGCCGATGCCCGTGATGCCGTCGAGCTCGCCGAGACTCGCCGGCTTCGCGACGGCGACCGCCCGCAGGGTGGCGTCGCCGAACACGATGTAGGCGGGCACCCCCTGCTCGCGCGCCTCCCCCGCGCGCCACGCGCGGAGCTGCTCGAACAACTCGGCCTGGGCGGGCTCGAGATCGGCTGCCGCCGGAGCGGCCTTGGCGCCCCGCGAGCGCGGTGCGCGCTCGACCTCGGTGCGCAGCATCACGCTGCGTCGCCCCGAGAGCACCTCGCCGGCGGCGTCGGTGATGGTGAGCGTGCCGTACTCGCCGTGCGTGGCGAGGAGGCCCTGGGCGAGCAGCTGGCGCACGACGCCGCGCCACTGCTGATCGCTGAGGTCGGCGCCGAGCCCCCACGTCGAGAGCGAGTCGTGGCCGTACTGGCGCACCCGCGGCGTCTCTTTGCCCCGCAGGATGTCGATGAGGTGGCCGGCCCCGAACTTCTGGCGCCGCTCGCGCTGCAGGCGGACGATCGTCGACATGAGCTTCTGGGCGGGAACCGTGCCGTCCCATGAGGCGGGCGGCTCGAGACAGGTGTCGCAGTTGCCGCAGGGTTCGCTCGCCTCGCCGAAGTAGGCGAGCAGGTTCTGCCTGCGGCACTGCACGGTCTCGCAGAGCGCGAGCATCGCGTCGAGGTGCGCCGACAGTCGGCGTCGATGCGCGAGATCGCCCGGGCTGTCGTCGATCATGCGTCGCTGCTGCACGACGTCTTGCAGGCCGTAGGCGAGCCACGCCGTCGCGGGGGCGCCGTCGCGGCCCGCGCGCCCCGTCTCCTGGTAGTACCCCTCGACCGACTTCGGCAGGTCGACGTGGGCGACGAATCGCACATCGGGCTTGTCGATGCCCATGCCGAAGGCGATCGTCGCCACGACCACCACCCCGTCTTCGCGGAGGAAGCGGTCTTGCGTCGAGCGGCGCAGCTCGGGGTCGAGCCCGGCGTGGTACGGCAGCGCGTTGACGCCGTTCGCGGCGAGGAAGGCGGCGATCTTCTCGGTGGTCGCCCGGCTCAGCGCGTACACGATGCCCGGCACCGGCCGGCCCTCGGCGTCGACGCCCTCGCTGCGCACGAAGTCGAGCAACTGGCGGCGCACCTCGAGCTTCGGCGCGATGCGGTACTGGATGTTCGGCCGGTCGAAGCTCGAGACGAAGTGCTTCGCCCCGCCGAGCGAGAGCCGCTCGGTGATCTCGCGATGCGTCGCCTCGGTCGCGGTCGCCGTGAGGGCGATGCGCGGCACCTCGGGCCAGCGCTCGGCGAGTTCGGCGAGTGCGAGGTAGTCGGGGCGGAAGTCGTGACCCCACTGCGCCACGCAATGCGCCTCGTCGATCGCGAACAGCGACACGGTGCCGCGGGCGAGCAGATGCTTGGCGCCCTCGGTGTTCAGGCGTTCGGGGGCGATGTAGAGCAGGTCGAGCTCGCCGTCGAGGAAGGCGCGCTCGACGGCCGCACGCTCACCCGCCAGCTGGCTCGAGTTGAGGTAGGCGGCGCGAACGCCGTTGCGCACGAGCGCGTCGACCTGGTCGTGCATGAGGGCGATGAGCGGCGACACGACCACGCCGGTGCCCTCGCGGAGCAACGCGGGGATCTGGTAGCAGAGGCTCTTGCCGCCACCCGTCGGCATGAGCACGACCGCATCGCCGCCCGAGGCCACCTGCTCGATGATCTCGGCCTGCTCGCCGCGGAACGCGTCGTAGCCGAAGACGGTGTGCAGCGCCTCGTGGGCGCTCGCGAAGCGGGCGGGTGCGGCGGTCGCCGCACGCTGCAGGCCGGATGCCGCGGTGCGAGGCGGCTCCGCCGAGGAGCCCGACGTGGCGCGGTCGGTCGGGGTACCCCAATCGACCGGCCCGCCGACGTAGTCGTCGGGGGGAGGCGGGGCCGCCCAGTCGTGGTCGGGCGGCGGAGCGAGTTCGTCGAGGTTCCACGCGGCCTCTTCGGCCCGATCGGGTTCGGCGTTCCAGCTCACCCGTCGAGTCTACTGAGCACCGCCGACCCGGCCCGGAGACGCCGGTGGGGCGAGCGGACTCGATCCGCTCGCCCCACCGTGGAGGAGTACTCGGGCTCAGCCGATGTTCAGCGTGAACGAGCTCGCCGTACCCGTCGAGGGCACCGCGATGTCGAAGCGCTGCACGCCGCTGAGGCCCGCCGGCACCGTGAAGGTCACGGTCGCCTTGCCGATCTCGTCGACCGTCGGCGTGTACGCCCGGTTCACCGCGGCCGTCGTGAGCTGCGTTCCGCCGAACGAGACGACGACGGTGCCCGCGGCCGGCTCGGTGCGGCTGAAGTCGAGCGACGACAGCTGCACGGTGACCGATTCGCCCGGCGCGTAGGTGCCGTCGCCGTCGACATGGACGCCGACCGCGCGCTGAGCGGTGTCGGGCGTGATGGTGTGCTCGGGCGCGGCCTCGAAGTAGTCGACCATCGACTCGAGGTCGATCTTGCCCGAGTCGGCCTTGTTCGCGCCCGCGCCGAGGGTGAAGAAGTTGTCTCCACCTGCAGCGAGGAACGAGTTCGCACCGACCAGGTAGACCGTATCGGGGAGGATCGCCTCGCCGTTCAAGCGCATCTCGGTGATGTGCGAGCCGGCCGGAGCCGACGGATCGTAGGTGTAGGTGAACTCCTTGTTGACGCCGAGCTTCAGGAACGGACGCGACGAGCCCGTCGGCTGCCACTGCTCCTCGAGGACCTGCTTGATCTGCGCACCGGTGAGGTCGAGCGTCACGAGCGTGTTCGCGAAGGGCTGCACGTTGGCGGCCTGGCGGTAGGTGACCGGACCCGATGCCAGGTCGGCGCGAAGACCGCCCGGGTTCATGAAGGCGATGTCGACCTCACGGCTGCCGTCCTCGTTCAGCGACCACAGCTGCGCGTCGGCGACCAGGTTGCCGAGCGTCGACTCACCGCCACGGTTCTCGGGGAACGACGATGCACCCGCCGGGTCGGAGGCGACCGCACGGCCGAAGGCACCGTCGGCCTTGCCGAGCTCGACGCTGCCGAGCTCGTTCGCGACCTCGACCGCGTCGTCGACGATGGGCTTCACCGCGGGGTCGTCGGGGAAGAGCGCCGTCGTGCCGTCCATGAGGCTGAAGATCTCGTTCTTCATGGTGAACGACTTCGTCTTGCGGTCGTACTGGATGTCCATCTTGCTGTACCGCTCGCCGTACTGGCCGCTCGAGATGACGGGCATCGGGGCGTGATCGAACAGCGCCGAGTCGGCAGTGGTGACCACGTGGTTGTACGCGAGGTGGGTGTGACCCGAGACGATCGCATCGACGTTCGCGTCGACGCCGAGCACGATATTGCCGAAGCGCGATTCCGCGTCGACCGCCGACGACTTGGCGGTCGTCGCCGCGCCCTCGTGCACGAGCGCCACGATGATGTCGGCCTCGCCGTTCCCTCGCTTGCCGTCGCTCAGCTGGTCGGCGACTCGGTTGATCGCCTCCGTCGGGTCCTCCACCGTGATGTCGGCGATGCCCGCCGGGCTCACGAGCGACGTCAGCTCATCGGTGACCGCACCGACGAAGCCGATCGTCACCCCATCGAAGGTCTCGGTGTAGTACTCGGGCAGTGCCGCGTCTCCGGTCTCCTTGTCTCGGATGTTGGCGCCGAGGTACTCCCAGTCGGCCATCGGCATCACTCGGTCGGTGAGGTCGGCGAAGCCCTGGTCGAACTCGTGGTTGCCGACCGAGCTCACGTCCAGACCGGCGGCGTTGAGGGCCTCGATGGTCGGCTCGTCCTGCTGGATGAACGACGTGAAGGTCGACGCCCCGATCATGTCGCCCGCTGCGGCGAACACCGTGTTCGGGTTGCCCGCGCGGATCTGCTTCACGGCACTGGAGAGCGCCGCGATGCCGCCCGCCGGGGCCGACTGCTCGATGCGGCCGTGGAAGTCGTTGACCGTGACGAGGTCGATGTCGACTTTGCCGGGCACGCTCTCGGAACCGACACCGACGAGGATCGGGTCGTGGTCGCTCGAACGGAACGGCGTGGCCTCTGCGACCGTCTCGGCAGCGGGACCCCAGTACTCGCGGCCCGCCCACTCGGGCGAGTTGATCGACCAGACCGCGGTCTTCGTGACGCGGCTGGTCGCCGCGGGCGACGCGATGACGTGGTCGAGCGAGCCGAGCTCGCCGTCGAAGGTGTAGGTGTACTGGCCGCGCGCCTTGCTGAAGACGAGGTCGCTCCAGCCCGCGTCGGTGAAGACCTTGATCGGGTCCTCCTTGGCATACGAGTTGAAGTCGCCGACGAGGTAGATCGCGTTCTTGCGGCCTTCGGAGAGCTCGTTCGCGAAGTCCAGCAGCGACTCGGCCTGCGCCGTGCGCTCGTCGTTGAAGGCGTCCTGGCCGGGCTGCGGCGACGGGTCGGTGCCGCTCTTCGACTTGAAGTGGTTCGCGATCACGGTCACGAACTGCTTGCCGTGCTTGAAGGTCTGGGCGATCGGCTCGCGCGCGATGTCCCACACGGTCTCGTCGATGATCGTCTGCGCCTCGCCGCTCGGCTTCACCGAGGCGGGCTTGTAGATGATCGCGTTCGTGATGACGTCGGTGATCGCGGGGTCGTGCAGCGATTCGGGCGTCTTCACGTACTTCCACGTACCGGCGCCCGCCGCGGCGTTGAGGCCCGCGACGAGGTCGGCGAGCGCCTCGTCGGGCTTCTCGCCGAGCGCGACCGAGTTCTCGATCTCCTGCAGGGCGACGACGTCGGCATCGAGTCCGTTGATCGCCTTCACGATCTTCGCCTTCTGCACCGCGAACTCCTCGGCGGTGTCGGCACCGCGCGCCTCGGGGTTCTCGGACGTGAGCGTCGTGAAGTAGTTCAGCACGTTGAACGCGGCGACCGTGATGTCACCGCCGACGGCGGGAGCCGCAGTCGGCCGCAGGTTGGTGGGCGTGAACGTCGGCTTCGCCGAAGCCGGGCTCGCGTCGTTGATCGGCTGCGTCGGCTGCAGGCGCCACTCGTTGAAGCCCCATCCCAGCACGTACCCGCCGGTCGGGAACTTCACGACGTCGCCGTTGCGCACGACGGTGCCCTTCGTGAAGTACGGCTGGTCGCCGGGGTGCGCCGGGTTGTCGGTGCCGTTCGAGTTGCGCACGGCGATGCTGTAGCCGTCGTCGAGCAGGATGCGGCTCGCCTTGTTGGCCGCGGCGATCGCGTTGGCGCCCGCCGATGCCGGCGCCTGCGTCTCGGTCGACTTGACCGGCAGGGCAGCACCGGCGTTCAGCCAGAGCTCGCCGAAGCGGTTGAGGTTGTGGCTCGAGACGACCTTGTAGGTGCCGCTCGGTGCGACGAGCATGCCCTCGAAGGCCTCACGAGCCGTGTTGCCGACCGCCGTCGCGGGCAGCTGGGTCACCGCGGGCACGCCGACGCCGGCCTGCACGAGTTCGACGTTCTCCGCCTTCTCGGGCTTGACCTGCGTCTGGCCGTTGAACTCCTCGACGACGCCGGTGACCCGCACCTTGTCGCCGATCGCGACGGCCGGGTTCTCGCCGTGGAGGTAGACGAACACGCCATCGGAGGCGTTGGGCGTGGTGTCGGGGCCGGGCGTCTGGATGTAGATGCCGTCGTAGCCGCCCACGCGGTGGTCGGCGGTCACGACGCCCTCGGTGACGACCGCCTGGCCGGCGAGCGGGCTCGATGCCGCTGCCGTGCCCTGGATCTGCGCGATGGTCCTCGCGACGGGCAGGACCGGTCCGCCGGGGCTGCCCGAGTTCTGCGGCGTCGGCGTCGACGCGAAGCCGAAGTCCTTCGAGTTGTCGTCGGTGTCCTTGAAGCCGGAGCGCACGATGCTGCCGGGCACGTCGTTGGCGCCCGGGTACGCGGCGGCCGCGGTCTCGAAGTTCACCGAGGTGCCGTAGCCCACGTAGTCGGCGACCTGCGCGTTGCCCACGATCGAGCCGGTGCCCGGGTTGATCGCACCCGGCACCTTGGCGAGGAAGAGCGAGCCGTTCGTGCCGCTCGGCGCGATCGAGAAGCTCGCGTCGGCGGTGGGCAGGGCGGCCCCGGTTCCGCCGTTGCTGTTGAGGCCGATGAGGTAGTAGCCGCCCGACTTGATCGTGCCGCTCAACGCACCGACGCCGCTCGAGGCGCCGGTGCTCGTGGCCGAGCGGTACTGGATCGACCAGCCCGCGAGGGAGACGTCGGCGTTGGTCGGGTTGTAGAGCTCGACGAACTTGTTCTGGAACGGCTGGTTCGCGCTGCCTCCGCGCGCGTAGACCTCGTTGATCACGACGCCCGAGCCGTCGACCGCGGCGACCGCGGGCGCGGCGCCGAGGAACCCGGCGACGAGCGTGCCCGCAGCGGCGAGGGCCACCGCGGACAGGCAGTTTCTGGTGAGACGTTGCATGACTCTCCTCATCGAACGACCACACCCCACCTCGGATTCGACGCTGAAGCGAGCGCGCCGGCGGCGGGACGATTGCTCCGTAGCATATGACCGCCCTGAGCCGCTGCCAAGGGATTCGCACCACCCGCTCGCCCTGATTTCACGCGGAGTTCACACCGCTTGCTCAGATGAGCAGTTGGGTCGTCGGGATCCGCACGGATGAGCGGTCCCTGTCCTCCGACGGCGCCCGATACGCTGAACAGCACCATGCTCACCGCCGTCCTCTCGCTCACCGGAGCGCTCGTGTTCGGGGCGGCGGACTTCCTCGGCGGGCTCGCCGCGAAACGGGTCGGCGCCGTGCTCGCCACCGCGGTCGCCGCCGTCGCCGGCTTCGTGGGCCTCGCCGTCGTGACGCCGCTGTCGGGCGGCGAGTGGACCGCCGCCGACCTCTGGTGGGGCGCCGCGGCAGGAGTCGTCGGCGCCGCCGCGATCGGACTCCTCTACGCCTGTCTCGCCATCGGCCCCATGTCGATCCTCTCGCCGCTCACCGCGGTCGTCTCGGCGATCGTGCCGATGCTCTGGGGCCTCGCGACGGGGGCCCGGCTCGGCCCGCTCGCGCCCTGGGCGCTCGGCCTGGCGCTCGTCGCGGTCGTGCTCGTCGGCTTCGTGCCCGAACGCGGCGCCGTCCGGCCGAGCCTCACCGGCATCGTCATGGGCGTCGGGTCGGGCACCGCGATCGGCGCGTTCTACATCCTCATCGACCGGACCTCGGACGAGAGCGGCCTCGCGCCCCTCGCGGTCAACTCCGCGGTCACCGCGGTCGTCATGTTCGCCGTGGTCGGCGGGCTCGCGCTCCGCGCCCGCGCGAAGCGGTCGAGGATGCCGCGCGCCGACGAGTCGCCGGACGCCGCCCCCGCCGCTCGGGACCGGGCACGGGGCATCCGCCTCGCCGCCGTCGGCGGGCTCGTCAACGCGGCCGCGAACGCCCTGATCCTGTTCGGCATCCGCGCCGGCGAGCTGGCGATCGCCGCCGTGCTCGGCGCGATGTACCCGGCCGGCACGATCCTGCTCGCTGCGATCGTGCTGAAGGAGCGCATCGCGCCGGTGCAGTGGGCCGGCCTGGTGCTCGCCCTGGCCTCGGCGGCCATGCTCGCGGTCGCCTGACCGGTGTCGCGCCGGTTCGCCCGGGCGAACCGGCTCAGAGCCGGACGACCCCGGTCACCTTCACGACGGCGACGCCCTCCTCGGCCGAGGCCTCGAGGTCGACCTCGGCGCGGATGCGCCAGTCGTGGTCGCCGGCCGGGTCGTCGATCGTCTGCTCGACGCGCCAGATTCCGCTCGAGGCATCCGACTCGTCGATCGCGACCAGCCGCGGCGAGCGCGCCGCGGGTCCGGTGCCGATCTCGTCGTGCTCGTCGTAGTAGCGGTCGAGCGCGCCGGGCCAGTCGACCTCGGGGTCGAGCTCTGCGAGCTCCTCGTCGCGTTCGAGGGCGGCGAGCTGCACCCGTCGGAACAACTCGTTGCGCACGAGCACGGTGAAGGCGCGGCGATTCGTGACGACCGACGGCGGCGCGGGCGGCACGACGGCCTGCTCGTCCTCGGGGAGGTGCGCCGACGGATCGATGAGCTCGGCCCACTCGTCGACGAGGCTGGAGTCGACCTGGCGCACGAGCTCGCCGAGCCACTCGATGACGTCGAGCAGCTCCTCGTCCTTCGCGTCGTCGGGCACCGTCTGGCGCACGGCGCGGAACGCGTCGGAGAGGTAGCGCAGCACGAGGCCCTCGCTGCGCGCGAGCTGGTAGTACGAGACGTATTCCCCGAACGACATGCTGCGCTCGAACATGTCGCGCACGACCGACTTGGGCGAGAGCGCGAAGTCGCGCACCCACGGCTGGCTCGACGCGAAGGTCTCGAACGCCTGGTGCAGCAGCTCGTCGAGCGGCTTCGGCCAGGTGACCTCCTCGAGCGCCTCCATACGCTGCTCGTACTCGACGCCGTCCTGCTTCATGGCGGCGACGGCCTCGCCGCGGGCCTTGTACTGCTGCTGCGAGAGGATCGGCCGCGGGTCGTCGAGCGTCGACTCGATGACCGAGACGACGTCGAGCGCGTAGTGGCCCGTCGCGATGCCGGTTCCGGGCGCCGCGTCGGGGTCGAGGAGTTCGATCGCCGCGAGCGCGAAGGGCGAGAGCGGCTGGTTGAGCGCGAAGTTCGGCTGGAGGTCGACGGTGAGGTGCAGCTCGACGCCGAGCGGGTGCGCCTCGGTATCCGCGGCCGGTGCGATCACGACGACCTCGGCGTCGCGGAGGGTGCGCAGGATCTCGAGCGCCCGCCGGGCGAGCTCGAAGCGTCGCGCCCGCGACTCGTGGTTGTCGAACACGAGCGCACGGATGTCTCCGACGACGTCGCCGCCCCGCGCGATCACGTTGATGAGCATCGCCGCGGTGAGCTTCAGGTGCGGGGTGAGGGCCTCGGGCACGGCCACGATGAGCCGGTCGAACGAGACCTCGCTCCACGTCACGAAGCCGGCCGGCGCCTTCTTGCGCACGACCTTCTTGAGCTTCTTCGGGTCGTCGCCGGCCTTGCGTACGGCCGTCTCGTTCTCGATCTCGTGGTCGGGCGCGAGCACGATCACCGTGCCGGCGGTGTCGTAGCCGGCGCGGCCGGCCCGCCCGGCGATCTGGTGGAACTCGCGGGCGCTGAGCTGCCGCATCCGCTGACCGTCGAACTTCGACAGCGCGGTGATGAGCACCGAGCGGATCGGCACGTTGATGCCGACGCCGAGGGTATCGGTGCCGCAGATGACCCTGAGGAGCCCGCGCTGCGCGAGGGTCTCGACGAGCCGGCGGTAGCGGGGAAGCATCCCGGCGTGGTGCACGCCGATGCCCGCCCGCACGAGACGCGAGAGGGTCTTGCCGAACGCCGTCGTGAAGCGGAACCCGCCGATCGCCTCGGCGATCTCGTCGCGCTGCTCGCGCGTGACGACGCGGATCGAGGAGAGCGCCTGCGCGCGCTCCATCGCGGCCGCCTGCGAGAAGTGCACGATGTAGACCGGCGCCTGCCGGGTCTCGAGCAGCTCCTCGACGGTCTCCTGCACGGGGGTCTTCGCGTACGAGTAGTGCAGCGGCACCGGCCGCTCGACGCCCGTGACCTGGGCCGTCGGACGTCCGGTGCGACGGGAGAGGTCGTCGGCGATCGCGTCGACGTCGCCGAGCGTCGCAGACATCAGCACGAACTGCACGCGCGGCAGCGTGATGAGCGGCACCTGCCAGGCCCAGCCGCGGTCGGGGTCGCCGTAGAAGTGGAACTCGTCCATCACGACCTGGTCGACCTCGGCGTCGGCGCCGTGCCGCAGCGCGAGGTTCGCGAGGATCTCGGCCGTGCAGCAGATGATCGGCGCGTCGGAGTTCACCGAGCTGTCACCCGTGACCATGCCGACGTTCGCCGCCCCGAAGATCTCGACCAGCTGGAAGAACTTCTCGCTCACGAGCGCCTTGATCGGCGCCGTGTAGTACGAGCGACCGCCGCGCGCGACGCACGTCGCGTGCGCCGCGACGGCGACGAGCGACTTGCCGGTGCCGGTCGGCGTCGAGAGGATGACGTTCGCGCCCGAGACGATCTCGATGACCGCCTCGTCCTGCGCGGGGTAGAGCCCGAAGCCCCGATCGTCGGCCCACTCGACGAAGGCGTCGTACATCGCATCGGCGTCGTACGGGCGCGGGGCACGGTCGAGCAGGGGCTGGGTCACCCGTCGAGTCTGTCACGCGCACGGGCGCGCACCGGTCAGTCGCGCGGTGCGAAGCCCGGGGTCAGTCGTTCGAGCAGGCGCTCGCTCGCCGGGTCGAGCGCGCCCGTCTCGCCGTGCGCCCCGAGCGGGGTCGAGGATGCCTCGGCGCCCGAGATCTCCACCAGCGGGCCCGCGGCCGACGACCAGGCGATGCGGCCGCGCTCGAAGCGCGCCGACATCAGCCCTTCGTCGCCGACCTCGGTGTCGCCCACGGGCATGCCGAGCGCCCCGCGCTCCCACCCGAGGAGCGCCCAGATGTCGCGCACCATGCCCCGGACCACGCGAGCGCCGTGCTCGGGGCTCCAGTAGACCGAGCCGCCCTCGAAGTGGGCGTGCCCGCCGGGGCGGGGCGTGCCGTCGGGCCTCGCGACCGGCGCGGAATCGGTGATCGGGAAGCCCAGGATCGAGGTCTCGGCGCCGAGGGCCTCCCACCGGTCGGCGACGGGCCCGTGCACCTCGTGCGCGCCCGTGCGACTCGACCAGCACACCGCGCCACCGTCGAAGCGGCGCAGGTACTGCTGACCGTCGCCGAGCCGTTCGTGGGGGCCCCGCGGCTCGCCGAGCCAGTCGTGCTCGGCGCGCTTCGCACCGATCGCGGCGACCGCGATCAGGAAGAGATCGGCGGGCCGGTGCTCGCCGTCGCCCGCGACCCGCTCGGCCCGCACGGGCGCCGTCATCCATTCGGCCATGGCCGATCCTCTCGTTCGCTCGAGCATCGTGCGCGAACCGGGATCGTGCCCCGGTGGAACAGGGAAAGCCGGCCCGCACCTCGTGTTCGGGAACGAGGCGCTGGCCGGCCTGAGATCACCGAGGGTCCGTGCTGACAGTTCCCCCTGCGGTGCACGGGCGGCGATCGGTTCCCAAAGTACCGACGGGTGCACGCGCGAGAATCAGGGTTAACCCTGAACTTCGCCGTCGCGGGGTCGATCGGCGCGCAGGGTCGGCCGCCACACCCCGCCGGGGTCGCCGCCGGTGACGAGCTCGACCGCTGCCTCGACGAGCCGGAACGGCACGAGCACGGCCAGCTGCACGATGACGAGCGGCCCGAGTAGGGCGAGCGAGAAGGTGAGCGTCGCGACGAGCGGCGCGAGCCGCCCGCGCACGAGCGAGACCAGCCCGACGACGGGCCAGGCGACGAGCCAGATCGGATTCGAGAACGCCGCGATCACGGCCCCAACGAGCACGAGCGCCCCGATGCCCGACTGGACGAGCACGAGCCATCCCGGAACGCCGCCGAACTCCCGCTCGCGATCGGCCGACACCCACGCCCACATCAGGCTCGCGCGCACGCGAGGCACGCCCTGCTCGCGAAGCGCCGTGCGGAACACGCGGTCGTCTTCGCGCCGCTGCGCGAGCGCCGCCCGACGGTCGCCGAGCGCGGCCGCCTCGCGCGACCTCGCGTCGTGCAGCACCGCGGGCGCGGACTGCCGACCGTGGCTCGCGATGAGCCCCCAGAGCGGCGTCGGCACCGAGGCGAGGTCGGTCGGGGCGGCGGATGCCTCGCCGCGGGCGGGCACCCGGTAGCGACGGCCCGTCTCGGGGTCGAGGTACACGAGCGCCGCGGTCAGCTCGAAGCTCGGGGCATCCGCGGGTCGCTGCGCGAGGCCGAGCTCGGCGAGACGCTCGCCGTCGTCGGTGTGGAAGGGCATGCGACCTCCTCGGCTCGCGACCCATCATGCCGCGGGCGGCCGACGTCAGCCGAGCAGCAACGCCAGTGCGAGCAGAACCGGCAGGCAGCCGATCGTCGTGATGAACACGGTGTCGCGCGCGACGATCTCGGCGGTGTCGTAGCGCTGTGCGAAGTTGAAGACGTTCTGCGCCGTCGGCAGCGCCGCGAGCACGGTGACCGCGTACAGCGCGGTGTCGTCGAGCCCGAAGACGAAGCGGCCGAGCAGCCATGCGACCGCGGGCATCGCGACGAGCTTCAGCGTCGACGCCAGCAGCACCTCGCGCCGGCCGCTGCCCGCGGCGAGCATCCGCCGGCCGTTCAGCGAGAGCCCGAACGAGATGAGCATGAGGGGCACCGCGGCGTGGCCGAGCAGTTCGACCGGTTCGAGCACGATCGGCGGCAGCTCGATGCCCGCCACCGCGACCGCGACCCCGGCGAGCGAGCCGACGATGATCGGGTTGGTGAAGGTGCCGCGCACGATCTGCACGGCCGAGGTGCGCCCCTCGACCCTGGCGCCCAGGATCGCGAGGGCGACCGGGGCGAAGAGCAGCAGCTGCAGCAGCACGATCGGCGCCGAATAGGCCGCGTCGCCGAGCATGTACACCGCGATGGGGATGCCGAAGTTGTTGCCGTTCACGTATCCCGAGGCGAGCGAACCGACCACGGTGCGGGCGAGGTCGCGCCGCCAGACGAGCATCGCGACGAGCCCGAACACGAGCATCATCGCGACGGCGGCGAGCGCCGAGACCGGCAGCAGCACGGAGAACAGGGCCCGCACGTCGGCGGTCGCGAGCACCGAGAACAAGAGGAACGGCGCGAGCACGCTGAAGGTCAGCCGGGCGAGGATGGGCCGCGCCTCGGGCCCCACGACCCCGGTGCGCCCCGCCAGCCATCCCACGAACACGGCGAGCGCGATCACCGCGAACCCCGTGAACACCGATCCCATCGCCCCGAGCCTAACCCGCGCGCGACGGCGCGCCCGGCGGGCGGAGCGCTGGCCAGGCGTCATGACACCGACCTAGGCTCGGGGTGGCGGACGATCGAACGGGGTGGCGACGATGGCCGGAGCTGAGGGACGACGGGCACGACCGACGGGCGGCGAGCACGAGGCATCCGACCATGCGCCTCGCGACACCGTCCCGCTCGAACTCGTCGATCGCTGGTGGCGGGCCGCGAACTACCTGAGCGTCGGGCAGATCTACCTGATGCGCAACCCGCTGCTCGACGAACCGCTCGCGCGCGACGACATCAAGCCGCGCCTGCTCGGCCACTGGGGAACCTCGCCCGGGCTCAACCTCGTCTATGCGCACCTCAACCGGGCGATCGTCGAGCGCGGCACCCCGACGCTGTACGTGTGCGGCCCGGGCCACGGCGGACCGGCGATGGTCGCGAACACCTGGCTCGACGGCACCTACTCCGAGCTGTTCCCGCAGGTCACGACCGACCGCGAGGGCATGGCGCGGCTCTTCCGGCAGTTCTCGTTCCCGGGCGGCATCCCGTCGCACGCGGCGCCCGAGACGCCCGGTTCGATCAACGAGGGCGGCGAGCTCGGCTACGCGCTCATGCACGCCTACGGCGCGGCGCTCGACAACCCCGGCCTCGTCGTCGCGTGCGTCATCGGCGACGGCGAGGCCGAGACCGGGCCGCTTGCGGCGAGCTGGCGGGGCCATGCCTTCCTCGACCCCGAGACCGACGGCGCGGTGCTGCCGATCCTGCATCTCAACGGCTACAAGATCGCGAACCCGACGCTGCTCGACCGCATCCCCGAGTCCGAGCTCGTCGACTTCTTCCGGGGCCACGGCTACGAGCCGCTGCTCGTCACGGGCGGATTCGACGGCGAGGATCCGATGGCGGTGCACGCGCGCATGGCCGACGCGATCGACGTCGCGTACGACCGCATCGCCGCGATCCGGGCGGATGCCGCGGCCGGGGCCTTCGCGGCGCGCGCAGCCCGATGGCCCGCGATCGTGCTGCGCACCCCGAAGGGCTGGACCGGGCCGCGCGTCGTCGACGGCGTGCAGGTCGAGGGCACGTTCCACGCCCACCAGGTGCCGCTCGCGGGCGTGCGCGAGAACCCCGCGCACCTCGCGATGCTCGACGACTGGCTGCGGTCGTACCGAGCCGAGGAGCTGTTCGACGACGACGGCCGCCCGGTGGCCGAGCTCGACGCGCTGCGACCGTCGGGCGCGCTGCGGATGAGTGCGAGCCCCCACGCGAACGGCGGCATCGTGCGCCCGATCGAGCTGCCCCCGACCCGTCCGCACGCCCTCGACGTGCCGTCCGACGGGCGCGGGCTCAGCGGCGAGGCGACCCGGGTGTTCGGCGCCTGGCTCGCCGATGTCGTGCGCGAGAACCCCGACACGTTCCGGCTGTTCGGCCCCGACGAGGTGCTGTCGAACCGGCTCGGCGCCGTGTTCGAGGTCACCGACCGGGTGTGGGCCGAGGCCCTGCACCCGCTCGACGAGCACCTCGCCCGGCGCGGCCGGGTGATCGAAGCGCTCAGCGAGCACCTCATGCAGGGCCTGCTCGAGGGGTACCTGCTCACCGGTCGGCACGGGCTCATCACGAGCTACGAGGCGTTCATCCACATCGTCGACTCGATGTTCAACCAGCACGCGAAGTGGCTCGAGTCGGCCCGCGAGGTGCCGTGGCGTGCCGACGTCGCGAGCCTCAGCTACCTGCTCTCGTCGCACGTGTGGCGCCAGGACCACAACGGCTTCTCGCACCAGGACCCCGGCTTCCTGAACGTCGTCGTCAACAAGCAGGCGGAGATCGTGCGGGTGTACCTGCCGCCCGACGCGAACACCCTCCTGGCAACGATGCGGCACGTCTTCGGCACCCGCAATCGTGTCAACGTCGTCGTGGCCGGCAAGCAGCCGCAGCAGCAGTGGCTCTCGCCCGACGAGGCCGACGCGCACGTGGGCGCCGGGCTCGGGGTGTGGGCCTGGGCGGGCAACGAGCCGGGCTTCGACGCCGGCGACCCCGGGGCATCCCTGCCGGATGTCGTCATCGCCTGCGCGGGCGACGTGCCCACCGTCGAGGCGATCGCCGCGGCGCAGCTGCTGCGCCTGCAGCTGCCCGCGCTGCGGGTGCGCCTCGTCAACGTCGTCGACCTGATGCGCCTGCAGGACCGGTCGCGGCATCCGCACGGGCTGACCGACGAGGAGTTCGACGCCGTCTTCACCCGGACGCAGCCCGTGATCTTCGCGTTCCACGGCTATCCGTCGCTCATCCACCAGCTCGCCTACCGCCGCACGAACCATGCGAACCTGCACGTGCGCGGCTTCGCCGAGCGGGGCACGACCACGACGCCGTTCGACATGCTGCACCTCAACGACCTCGACCGGTACCGGCTGGCCCTCGACGTCGTGCACCGGGTGCCCGGGCTCGCGTCGCGCCCGCGCGTGGAAGAGCTCGTCGAGGAGTGGCAGGCGGCCCGAACGGCGGCGCGGGCGTACGCCTACGAGCACGGCGAGGACCCCGAGTGGATCACCGGCTGGCGGTTCGAGGTGCCACGCGGCGAGTGAGGGTCGCCGAGGGCCGGTCGGCGGTGCGGCAGGATGTCCCGCCTCGATGGCCGGATCCCGCCATCGGGTAAGGAATCCTTACTGCTACGTTCGACGAATGCCGACCGTCTCATCCGCCCGCTGGGCGCTCATGGCCCAGTTCGCCCTGTTCGGCCTCATCCAGGTCTCGTGGATGAGCCGGATGCCGTCGATCCGCGACGCCCTCGAGCTCACCTCGCTGCAGCTCGGCTCGCTGCTCATCATCGGCGGGCTCGGCTCGCTCGTCGGCGCGCTCACGGTCGGTGCGATCATCGCGCGCTTCGGCAGCCGCAACGTGCTCATCGCGGGCATCGTGGGCAACGTCGTCGGTTTCGGCCTGGATGCCACGGGGCTGCTCGGCTTCGGACTCGGGTTCTTCATCGCCGGGATGGCGATCAACGGCGTGTGCGGCGCACTCGTGAACGTGCCGATCAACATCAACGCGGCCGCCGTCGAGCAGCGCCTCGGAAAGGCCGTGCTGCCGCAGTTCCACGCGGCCTTCTCGATCGGGGCCGCGCTCGGCGCGCTCGTCGCGGCGGGCTTCGCGTTCGCCGGAGCGCACGTCGCGACGCAGATCCTGATCGTCACCGCCGTCGTGACCCTGCTGCGCGCCTTGCTCGTTGCGCCCTCGATGCGCCTCACCCCGCAGTCGCCGGTCACCACCGCGACCGGATCGGTCGACGCGGACTCGACCCGCGACCGCAACCGGAACGCCGTGCGGTCGGCGCTCGGCGCGTGGCTCGAACCGCGCACGCTGCTGCTCGGCGTGGTGCTGCTCGCGGCCTCGCTCGCCGAAGGGGCGGCCACCACCTGGATCTCGCTCGCGGTCGTCGACGGCTTCGCCGCCGCGGAGGCGACGGGCGCGATGGCGTACGGCACCTTCGTCGGGGCGATGACGGTGTTCCGATTCGTCGGCACCGGGCTCATCGACCGATTCGGCCGGGTCGCCGTGCTGCGCGTCTCGGGGTTCTCGTCGCTCGCGGGCCTGCTGCTCTTCGTCTTCGGCCCCGATCTCGCGGTGGCGTGGATCGGCCTGGTGCTCTGGGGGTGCGGCACCGCGCTCGGCAACCCGATCGCGATCTCCGCGGCCTCCGACGACCCCGACCGGGCCGGGCAGCGGGTCTCGGTCGTGACCAGCTTCTCGACGATCTCCTCGCTCGCCGCGCCGCCGCTGTTCGGACTGCTCGCCGACGAGGTCGGGGCGCGCTCGGCGCTGCTCGTGGTGGGCGCAGTGATCATCTTGAGCCTCGCCGTCGCCGGGCAGGCGCGCCGACGCCCGGCACCTGCAGCCGAGCCGGCCCCGGCCGCCGCCGTCGACGCCTGACGCGCACGCCGCCTCATCGGAGAACGCCGCCCGATCGGTCGCGGAACGCGGAACCCGTCCGAGACTGCGGTGATCCCCGAAGTTCTGGCGCGGCCGGGTCGCCGTGTCGCCGGGTCGCGCGATGATGGCGTGATGGCGACGACGAAGTTCGATCCGAAACGAGAGATCCCGAGCTACACCGCCGCGCACGGCGCCTTCGACCTCGTCGAAGTGCCGCCCTTGCGCTACGCGATGGTCGACGGCGAGGGCGACCCGAACACGGCGCCCGAGTACACCGCAGCGGTCGAGGCGCTCTACGCGGTCTCGTACGCGGCGAAGTTCCAGAGCAAGCGCGAGCTCGAGCGCGACTACGTCGTCGGCCCGCTCGAGGGGCTGTGGAGCGCAGCCGACCCGTCGGTCTTCGTGACCCGCGAGAAGTCGGCCTGGAGCTGGACGATGATGATCTGGCAGCCCGACTGGCTGACGCCCGGCATGCAGCAGGCCGCGCTCGCCAAGGCGCTCGCGAAGGCGCCCGCCGTCGCCCGGCTGCGGTTCGAGACCCTCACCGAGGGGCTCTGCGTGCAAACGCTGCACCGCGGCGCCTACGACGACGAGGGCCCGACGCTCGCCCGGCTGCACGACGAGTTCATGCCCGCTCAGGGCCTGCGCTTCAACGGGCGGCACCACGAGGTCTACTTCGGCGACCCGCGGCGCTCCGCGCCCGAGAAGCTCCGCACGATCCTGCGGCAGCCGGTCGCCCGCGCCTGACACGCGACGGCTCGGCCGCGCGCCACGGCCTCGGGGGTCTGCGCACGATCGGACGATTCTCGCGAAGCGCTCCGAGGTCGTGGTGATCTCCGAGACCGTGGCGGCGGCACGAGCCGGCTCAGGCCTCCTGCTCGGCGCCGAAGCGCTGCCGCGCCTCGACCGGGATGAGCGGGCGCTCGGCCCTGGCCGTGATCTGCTGCACCGCCCACGTGTTGCCGTCTGGGTCGGCGAAGCCGAAGAACGTGCCGCCGTCGCGCGGGTCGATCACCTGGATCGGGCTCGCATCGATGCCGCGTTCGACGAGTTCGGCGCGAGCCGCCTCGGCGTCGGCGACGACGAGTTGCAGGCCCTTGAGCGAGCCGGGCGCCATCTCCCGCTGCGAGGGCAGCGTGCCGATGACGATCGAGCAGCCCGACCCTCGCGGCGTGAGCTGCGCGACGTCCATGTGCTCGGTGACCGTGCGGTGGTCGAGCTCGAACCCGACGCGATCGCGGTAGAACTCGATCGACCGGTCGAGGTCGGCCACCGGCACGATGACCACTTCGAGCGTCCAGTCCATGTTCTGCTCCTCTCCGAGGGTCGGCACGTCAGGCGACGAGCGCATCGAGGCGCGCGTAGCCCTCGGTGAGTCCGGTCTCCATGCCGCTCGCGACCATGCCGTCGCGGCTCTGCACATCGGGGTAGACCGAGTGGATGCGGAGGCGGGTGCGGCCGCCGCCGAGATCTTCGAAGCGCAGCGTCTCGATCGCGACGACATCGGGGTAGCCCTCGAACTCGAAGGTCTGGATCGCGATCTCGTTCTCGCGCACCGAGTGGAAGGTGCCGTTGAAGGCCCACTTCGCGCCGTCGGTGTCGGTGTGCACGTAGCGGTAGCCGCCCTGCGGCACGAAGTCCCACCGCTCGACGGCCATCTCGTAGCCGTCGGGCCCGAGCCACTGCTTCACGAGCGCGGGGTCGCGGTGGGCCTCGAAGACGGCGGCGACGGGCGCGTCGAACTCGCGGTCGATGTCGATGAAGGGCAGCCCCTCGGGGGCGGTGATGCTGACGGGGTTCGTCATGATCGTTCTTCTTCCGTTCGGCGGCCGGCTTCGCCGACCGCGGGGTCGGACGCCTCGGACGAGGCCTCCGCGGTGGTGCTTTCGGCGAGCAGCGAGTCCAACGAGCGGAACTGCTGCTCGTGGATCAACCGGTATCGGTCGATCCACGCGGTGAGGGCTTCGAGGGCCGCCGGGTCGAGGTGCACGGGGCGTCGCTGGGCGTCGCGCGTTCGCGTGACGAGACCGGCGTGCTCGAGTACCTGGATGTGCTTGGAGACGGCCTGCTTGCTGATCTCGAACGGGTCGGCCAGTTCATTGACGGTCGCCGGGCCCCGACTGAGTCGGGCGATGATACGCCGGCGGACCGGATCGGCGAGGGCCATGAACGCGCGATCGAGCCGGTCGTCCGCACTCGGGTCCACGATCATCGCCCCTCCTCAATCAGTTCATTGATCAACCATTTGGTTGATTACAAGATACGACGATCCCGCGATGACGTCAAGGGTCTTCTGCTCGGACATCGTCGAGCACGAGGCATCCGTGGCGGGGACGGGGTCTTGCGGCGGGCCGCGCGTGCGGGAATCATCGGCACTGACCGCTCACCCAGCGAAGGGAACGCACCATGGCACGGCTCAACCCCTACATCAACCTCAAGGACGATGCGCGCGCGGCGCTCGAGTTCTACCACTCGGTATTCGGCGGCGAGCTCACCGTCAACACCTTCGCCGAGTTCGGGCAGGCCGACGACCCCGCCGACGCCGACAAGGTCATGCACGGTCAGCTCGAGGGCGACGGCGGCATCGTGCTCATGGTCGCCGACACGCCCAGCCACATGCCGCCCGTACCCGAGACGAGCAACATCTCGGTCTCGCTCTCGGGCGGCTACGAGGACGACGCGACGCTGCGCGGCTACTGGGAGAAGCTGCTGGCCTCGGGCTCCGAGATCGTGCCGCTCGAGGTCGCCCCCTGGGGCGACGCCTTCGGCATGTGCACCGACGGCTACGGCGTGACCTGGCTCGTGAACATCGGCGGCCCGGCGCAGGGCTGATCGCCGCGCCACGACCGTGAAGCGCGCCCGGGCCTCCCGCCCGGGCGGGGTGCCGTGGCGGGTCAGCCGGCGACGGGCACCGCGGCGTGCAGCGCGTCGACGACCGGGGCGAGCTCGGGCTGCCCGGCCGCCTCGGCGAGCACGCGCTCGAGGGTCTCGTCATGGATCGGGCGCGCCTGCTCGTAGAGCGCCAGCCCGGCCGCCGTGAGCTCGGTGTAGATGCCGCGCCGGTCGTCGGCGCAGAGGATGCGGGTGAGCAGCGCCCGGTCTTCGAGTCGATTGACGAGCCGGGTCGTCGCGCTCGGACTGAGCGCCGTCGCGCGGGCGAGCTGCTGCATGCGCATGTGCCAGCCGTCTTGGCGGTTCAGCGCATCGAGCACGGTGTACTCGACGACCGAGAGGTCGACGGATGCCCCGAGTGCGCGTTCGAGCTCGGATTCGATGAGCCCGTGCAGGGCCGCGAGCGTGCGCCATCCCTGCGCGCGCACCTCGACGGCGTCGTCGGCGATGCCCATGCTGCCTCCTTCGAAAGATAGTTGCTTGCGCTTTGTATTTGCGTGTGCAAGTATTAACGTCGCTTGCGCAATAGAACGCGTCTGCAACTAATTGTCTCTACTGTATCAGGAGTACCGCGCATGCCACTCGGCCTCATCGCACTCGCCATCGGCGGCTTCGGCATCGGCCTCACCGAATTCGTCATCATGGGGCTGCTGCCCGAGGTGGCCGCCGACTTCGGCGTGAGCGAGGCCGCCGCAGGCTGGTTCATCTCGGGCTACGCCCTCGCCGTGGTCGTCGGCGCGCTCGGCCTCACCGCCGCGACGACCCGCCTCCCCCGCAAACCCGTGCTCATGGGCCTCCTCGTGCTCTTCATCGCCGGCAACGCCGTCTCGGCGATGGCCCCGAGCTACGAACTCATGATGAGCGGTCGCATCATCGCCGCGCTCTGCCACGGCGCCTTCTTCGGAATCGGCTCCGTCGTGGCCGCCGGACTCGTCGCCCCCGAGAAGGCGGCCGGCGCGATCGCGATCATGTTCACCGGCCTCACCGCCGCGAACGTGCTCGGTGTGCCGTTCGGCACCTTCATCGGCCAGCAGTACGGCTGGCGCGCGACCTTCTGGGCGATCTCGGTGATCGGCGTCATCGCCCTCGTCGGCATCGCGACCCTCGTGCCGAGACTCGACCGCACGGGCGCCGCAGGCGCCGCAGCGGCCCCGAGCCTGCGCCGCGAGCTCTCCGCGTTCCGCTCGGGCCAGGTCTGGCTCTCGCTCGCCGTCACCGTGCTCGGCTTCGGCGGCATGTTCGGTGCGTTCACCTACATCGCCTACACGCTGACCGAGGTCAGCGGCTTCGACACCGCAACCGTGCCGTGGCTGCTCGTGCTCTTCGGCGCCGGGCTCGTGGCCGGCAACTGGGCCGGCGGCCGGCTCGCCGACCGCTCGATCGACGGCACCCTGCTCGCCTTCATCGGCGCCCTCGTCGTCGTGCTCGCCCTGTTCGCCTGGCTCGCATTCAGCCCGGTCGCGACGATCGTGCTGCTCGTGCTCATGGGCGCGTTCGGCTTCGGCACCGTGCCGGGCCTGCAGAGCCGGGTCATGCGCTACGCCGCCGAGGCGCCGACCCTCGCCTCCGGCGCGAACATCGCGGCGTTCAACCTCGGCAACGCGCTCGGAGCCTGGGCGGGCGGCCTCACCATCGCCGCCGGTCTGGGCTTCACCTCGCCCATCTGGGTCGGTGCCGCGATCACGGTCGCCGCGCTCGTCGTGATGGCGATCGCCGCCGCGACGGCTCGCCGGACCGCACCGCTCGCCGCCGAGCAGCCGGATGCCACGGCACCGGCGGCACCCCCGACCGCGCCCGCACCGGCCGCGGCCCACTGACCCCGTCCGCCCTGCTCACCACTGAAAGCGATCACATGAACCCCACCGTCCCCGACGTCACCCTCAACAACGGCGTGCAGATGCCGCAGCTCGGCTTCGGCGTCTTCCAGGTTCCCGACCCCGAGACGACCGCAGCGGTCGCCGCAGCACTCGACGCCGGATATCGGAGCATCGACACCGCCGCGATCTACGGCAACGAGGCGGGCGTCGGCCGCGCGCTCGCCGAATCGGGCATCGACCGCGAGCAGCTGTTCGTCACGACGAAGGTCTGGAACTCCGATCAGGGCTTCGACTCGACGCTCCGCGCGTTCGACACGAGCCTCGGCAAGCTCGGGCTCGACCGTCTCGACCTGTACCTGATCCACTGGCCGACGCCCGAGCGCGAGCTCTTCGTCGACACCTGGCGAGCACTCGGACGTCTGCTCGACGAGGGCCGCGTGCGCGCCGTCGGCGTCTCGAACTTCGAGCCGGCCCACCTCGAACGGCTGATCGCCGAGACCGGCCTCGTGCCTGCGGTGAACCAGGTCGAACTGCACCCCGCCCTGCAGAACCGCGCGACCGTCGCGGCGAACCATCGCCACGGCATCGTCACCGAGGCGTGGAGCCCGCTCGCGCAGGGCGCCGTGCTCGGCGAGGCATCCGTCACCTCGATCGCCGCGCGACACGACGCGACCCCGGCGCAGGTCGTGCTGCGCTGGCACCTGCAGCAGGGGCGCGTCGTGATCCCGAAGTCGGTGACGCCCTCGCGGATCGCCGAGAACTTCGACGTCTTCGGATTCGAGCTCTCCGCAGACGAGCTGGCGGCGATCGACGCGCTCGAGCGCGACGGCCGCACCGGCCCGCACCCGGTCGAGTTCAACGCGGCCTGATCCGGGTCCATCGACGACGAATGCCGCACGGGCACCCGAGTGGGCCCGCGCGGCATTCGTGTTCGACGACTCAGTCGAAGAGCTCGGAGAGCCAGCTCTCCTTCTTCTTCTTGCGGCCGTACCCCTGGTCGCCGTACCCGCGGTTGTCGTAGCCGCGGTTGTCGTACCCGCGGTTGTCGTAGGGCTGCTGGTACGCCTGCTGGCCGTAGGCCGGCTGCTGGGGCGGCACCGGTGCAGACGGAGCCTGGGGCGCGGCGGGCGCGGAGGGGGCGCCGCCGAACTCGCGGCCGGCCCGCTCGACGATCTTGTCGAGTTCGCCGCGGTCGAGCCAGACCCCTCGGCACGTCGGGCAGTAGTCGATCTCGATGCCGCTGCGCTCGCTCATCACGAGCACGGTTCCGTCACTGGGGCATTGCATGGGGCTCCTCCTTCGGGGCCGACCGCGGGCCGGGGTCGATCTGCTCCGATCGTAGGCACCGAAGCTTTGAAGACGCTCAGCGGCGGGTGCGCTTCAACGACGGATGCCCCGGCGCATCTCCCGGGAACGGGAGGGCGCCGAGGCATCCGTCGTCTGAAACGCGCTGGGAGAACTAACCGATGACGGTGATGTTCTCGGCCTGCAGGCCCTTGGGGCCGCGGGCGGTCTCGAACTCGACCTTCTGGTTCTCCTCGAGCGAGCGGTAGCCGCCCGACGCGATCGCGCTGAAGTGCGCGAAGACATCGGCGGTGCCGTCGTCGGGGGCGATGAAGCCGAAGCCCTTGTCGGCGTTGAACCACTTGACGGTTCCGGTTGCCATATTCATTTCCTTCTGTAGAGCCGAGTCGCCGAGGCGACTGCGACGTGCACGACTTCCAAGTCGTGCGGGTTCCCAGCGACGACGTCCGTCACCGGGAGCTCGCGTGCCGCTCGTGCAGATGACGAGGGCTCGCGGGCTCAACACTAGACGGTGAACCTGTGATACCGCCCGGATACGACGAACGCCGCCGCAGCTGGTGCCGCGACGGCGTTCGACTCTGCCGATGACTCAGAGGCCGCGAATGTTCTCCGCCTGCAGGCCCTTCGGGCCCTGCGCGACGTCGAACTCGACCTTCTGGCCCTCTTCGAGCGAGCGGTAGCCGTTGCCCGAGATCGCGCTGAAGTGCGCGAAGACGTCGGCCGAGCCGTCGTCGGGAGCGATGAAGCCGAAGCCCTTTTCGGCGTTGAACCACTTGACGGTTCCAGTTGCCATACTGCTGTCCTTCTGTCCTTATGGGCCGCTGTTGCGGGCCCGATGCGATCGACGGTCGATCGCTGCCCCGCACGGCGGGTTGCCAGACGGAGCGGGGGGCGAGGGGAGGAATGCCATGCAGGCATCCGCCGTCTCGTATCGGGTCATGCCACGCGGATCGGTCCGCCTCCGGGCAATCGAATGGAGGCGCGGGCAGGCGCCCGCTTGATGGAGGAATCAGTGAAGATACACTATCGATTTCTGCGCCGCAGCACACCGGTCGCGACCGGATTGTGACGTTCGGATCGGACTCCCGGGGCGAATCCAGCCCGTTCGAAGGCTCGGAGGAGGAGAATCGGGCCATGGATCGCCGCCCCCTCGGTCTCGTCGCTGCCGCGTACGCGGCCCTCGTGCTGTGGGTGACGGTCGGTCCGGCGCCCTGGCGCACGACCGGCAACCAGCTCGACGGCGGCATCCTGAACCTCGACGCGTGGACGGCCCAGGTGACGTGGACCACCGGCTATCTGGCCGAGATCGCGTTCAACGTCGCACTGTTCATTCCGGTGGGCGTGCTGGCGGCCCTGCTGCTGCCCCGTCGGGCCTGGCCGCTCGCACTGCTCGTCGGCTTCGCCTTCACGACGGTCATCGAACTCATCCAGGTGCCCGAGCCCGATCGCATCTCCGACCCGCGCGACCTCGTCATGAACACGGCCGGGGCCGTACTCGGCGTGGTGCTCGTGCAGGCGGCCCGCATGGTGCGCCGAGCCGGTGCCGTCGCCGCATCCGAGGTCATCCCGCCGACCGCGGCGCTCGGCCCCGACGCACCGGTCGACGCCGGCGCCGTCGCCGTCGCCGGAGCGAGCCGGCACGACCACGAACGCGTGCTCGCCGCCATGGGGAGTTCTGCCGATCGCGCGGCCTGACGCGCGGCTCTACAGTGGGCGGATGACCTCCCCCGACGCCGCGGCCGCGTATGGCTGAGCACCCGGCGGGCTGGTACGACGACGAAGCGGATGCCACGTGGCTGCGCTATTGGGACGGTCGCAGCTGGACCCCGCACACGGCCCGCAAGGCGGGTGCCCCGTCACCCGCCGCAGCGGGCGCACCGCCGCTGGCGCCGGGCCTCGTCACGGCGCTCATCCCGGCACCGGCCGGCACATTCGCCGCGACCGCCGACGGCGCCGACGAACTCGCCCAGCCCCTCATGCAGACCATGCGCCTCGTGCCCGAGCACACGACCGTACCGACCGTGCACGGCAGCGCCGTGGCATCCGCATCGCCGTTCGTGACCAGGCCGGTGCACTCGGGCGACCGTCTCCCCCGCGGGCGCGTGGCGCTGATCGTCGTGGCCGCGCTCGTGGCGGGCTCGCTCGTCGTGACGCTCGCGTCGAGCGTGGCGATGCTGCTGCTCTTCTGACCCCCGATGGGGGCGAGCCCTTGACGCGCGACCGCCCCCTGAGGAGAGTGTGAGCAGCGAGAGGGAGCCGCGATGACCACCTTCGGCGTCGAGGAGGAGTTCGTCTTCCTCGACCGGGAGACACTGCGCCCGGCCGACGTGGCCGACGGTGCCTTCGCGCACCTCTCCGCCGACCCCAGGTGGCGGCCCCTCGCCCATCGCGAGTTCCTCGCCGCGCAGGTCGAGCACGCCTCGGCCGTGTTCACGCGCATGTCGGACGCACGGGAGGCGCTCGTCGACTTCCGCCGCGGGGTCGCCGCGGAGGCCGACCGGTACGGCGTGGTCGCGGCGAGCGTCGGCTGCCCGCCCGACGCGCTGCCCTTCCCGACGATCACCGACACCCCGCGGTACCAGCGCATCGTCCACGACATGGAGGGTGTGGTCGCCGACCATCAGATCCAAGGGCTGCACGTGCACGTCGGGATCGTCGATCGCGACGCCGGGGTGCGTGCCCTCAACGCCGTCCGCAACTGGTTGCCGCTGCTGTCGGCCCTCACCGGCAACTCGCCCATCTGGCGCGGTCACGACACCGGTTACGAGAGCTGGCGAAACGTAGGGCAGCGCCGTTGGACGACGGCGGGGTGCCCGCCCGAGTTCCGCGACGCCGCCGACTACGACCGGCGGCTCGAGCGGCTCGTGGGCATCGGCGGCATGAAGGACCGCGCGATCATCATGTGGGCTGCTCGGCTCTCGGCTCACGTGCCCACCATCGAGATCAGGATCGCCGACGCCCAGCTCGAGGCGTGGTCGACCGTGCTCCTCGCGGCGGTGTTCCGGGCGCTCGTCGACAGCGTGATCGACACCTCCCTCGGTGCCGCGGCCTCCGTCGTGCCGACGACCGAGGCCGCCCCCGGCCCCGAGCTCCTGAACGCCGCACTGCTGCACTCGGCGCACAGCGGGCTCGACGCGCTCGTGCTCGACCCGGTGCTCGGCGAACTCCGCCCGGCGCTCGAGGTGCTCGACCGCGCGCAGGCGCTGCTCGCTCCCGCGCTCGATGCGAGCGGCGATGCCGAGCTCGTCGCATCCGGCCTCGCGCGCCTGCTCGAGCAGGGCACGGGCGGATCACGGCAGCGGGCGGCCTTCGCGGCCGGCGGGATGCCCGCGCTCCGCGAGCTCTACACCTCGACGTTCACGGCCGCGTACTAGCTCGACGTTCACGGCCGCGTACTAGCTCGACGTTCACGGCCGCCTACTCGACGGCACCGAACCGGCTAGACCGGCCGGCGCCGCGGCCCGACCCGATGGGTCGCGGTGACCTCGAAGGTGCGCTGCAGCGGCTCTGCGACCGAGTCCCCCATGCGCTGCGCCAGCCGCACGAACAGGAAGTCGACGACGGCCAGCTGGGCGATCCTGCTCGACATCGCTCCGACCCGGTAGCTCGACTCGCGGGCGTGCGTCATGAGCACGAATTCGGCGAGCTCGGCGATCGGCGACTCGGGCGAGTTCGTCACGGCGACGGTCGTCGCACCAGCCTCACGGGCGACTTCGAGCGCGTGATTCGTCTCGGCGGTGAGCCCCGAGTGCGAGATGCCGATCGCGACATCCCCCGGCCCGCGCAGCGCCGCCGAGACGAGCGCGAGGTGCACGTCGACCGAGCAGAACGCCGAGATGCCGATGCGGAAGAGCTTCTGCTGCAGGTCCTGGGCGGTGAGCCCGCTCGAGCCGAAGCCGTAGAGGTCGACGTGCGCACCGGCCACGATCGCGTCGACGACCCCGTCGAGCACCGCCATGTCGAGGCCGCCCACCGTCTGCTCGATGGCGAGCACCTCGTGGAAGGCGATCTTCGCCACGACGTCGGCCGCGGTGTCGTCGGGGTCGATGTCGGCGTTCGCGATGCCGAAGCGGTCGCGTTCCGCGGCCTCGCGGCTCACGGCGCTCGCGACCTCCATGCGGAACTCGCGGTAGCCCGAGTACCCGAGCGTCTGACAGAACCGGGCGACGGTCGAGAGCGAGGTGCCGCAGACGCGCGCGAGGTCGGTGATGGTGAGGTCGACCACGAGCGTGGGATCGGCGATGATCGCCTCGGCCACGCGCGCTTCGGACGAGCTCAGGCGCGGCACCGCCTCACGTACGGTCGAGAGCACGTTCGACGACATCTCCAGCCTTCCGTTCCTTCTCCTCGTGATGGCAGCCGCCCCTATTCGACGGTCGTGTCGCGCACACTGGAGAGAGCATCGCGCAGCACTCCATCTTCGGCGGCGAGGCGCGCCAGCGCGAGTTGCGGATCCACCCCAGTCATGGTGACGAGGATCGCGGCCTTCACATGCCCGTCGACGGAGGCGAGTGCCGCGGAGGCCGTGGCGGCGTCGACGCCCGTCGCCTGCATGACGATGCGCTCGGCTCGTGCGCGGAGCTTGGCGTTGGTGGCCTGCACGTCGACCATGAGGTTGCCGTGCACCTTGCCGAGCCGCACCATGGCGATCGTCGAGATCGCGTTGAGCACGAGCTTCTGCGCGGTGCCGCCCTTCAGCCGGGTGGACCCGGCCACGATCTCGGGGCCGACGACGGTCTCGATCGCGAGGTCGGCCGCCGCGCCGATCGCCGAGTCCGCGTTGCAGGCGAAACCGATGCTGAGCGCGCCGACGCGCTTGGCGTACTCGATGGCGCCGAGCACGTACGGGGTGCGCCCCGACGCCGAGATGCCGATGAACGCATCGGACGGGCCGAGCCCGATCGCCTCGAGGTCGGCGGCGCCGAGCGCCGCGTCGTCCTCGGCGTTCTCGACGGCCGAGCGCAGCGCGCCGTCACCGCCCGCGATGAGCCCGACGACGAGGGCGGGATCGGTGCCGAAGGTCGGCGGGATCTCGCTCGCGTCGAGCACGCCCATGCGGCCCGCGGTGCCGGCCCCCGCGTACACGAGGCGGCCGCCGCTGCGCAGGCGCGCGACGATGGCGTCGACGGCGGCGGCGATCTGGGGGGTCGCCTCGGTGACCGCCGCGACGGCCTGGGCGCTCTCGGCCTGCATGGCGGCGAGCTGCGCCTCGGTCGAGAGCAGGTCGAATCCGGCGTGCGCGTCGTTGACCTGCTCGGTCGAGAGTTCGCCGAGCAGCTCGCGCAGCGCGCGATGCTCGGCCGACTGCTGCGGTGGGTGACCGCTCATGGTGTTGCTCCCCCGTTGGTGCGGTGTTCGATGGTGCGGTGTTCGATGGTGACGGATGCCACGCCGGCGAGCGGCGCGGTCGGTTCGAGCGGTGCCGGCCCGGGCGAGAACCGCCCGAGCACGCGGGCTCCCGCCGGCTCGGGGCCGAGCTGGATCGGCACGCCGTGCCGGCTGCAGTACCCGAGCAGCGCGAACATGAGCGACTCCTTGAACGCCGGGTCGAGGCCGCGCGCGGCGCTCGACTCGACGGCGATTCCGCGAGCAGTGGCGTGCTCGGCGATGCGGGCGAGCAGCACCGGGTTCAGGGCGCCGCCGCCCGAGCAGATGAGCGTCGCCGGTGCGGCCTCGGCGAGCGCGTCGACCACCGAGCGCGCGGTGAGCTCGGTGAGCGTCGCGACCAGGTCGGCGACGGGCAGCGCGTCGGGCCCGGCGGCCGCGGCGACCGCGGCGTCGACGACCCCGAGGTCGAAGGTCTCGCGTCCGGTCGACTTCGGTGCAGGGGCCGCGAAGTACGGGTGCGCGAGCAGTTCGGCGAGGAGCCCCTCGTGCACCCGCCCGGCGGAGGCGAGCCGACCGCCGTCGTCGTAGCCCTGCGCGCCCGCCGAGTGCCGGTCGACCACGGCGTCGATGAGACAGTTGCCGGGGCCGGTGTCGAAGGCGACGACGGAACCGTCGGCACCCACGAGCTGCACGTTCGCGATGCCGCCGAGATTCACGGTCGCGAGCGTGCGCCCAGCGGCCCGGGCTTCGTCGCCCAGCCACAGGCGGTCGAAGAACGCCATGAGCGGCGCCCCCTCACCGCCCGCGGCGATGTCGGCCATGCGCACGTCGGAGAGGACGGGCACGTCCGCGCGCTCGGCGATCCACGCGGGCTCCCCGAGCTGCATGGTGCCGCGGGCATGCCCGCCCTCGACCCAGTGGTGCACGGTCTGGCCGTGCGAGACGATGAGATCGGGCGTCGAACCCGATGCGCGGATGCCACGTGCCGCCGCTTCGGCGAAGGCCTGGCCGAGCTCCGTGGTGAGCCGGGTCCACCCGCCCGCGTCGAGGGCCTCCCCGGCCGCGACCGCCAGGATCCTCGCGCGGAGCGCGGATTCCCAGTCGATCGTGCTCGTGTGCAGCGGCGTCAGCTGCAGCGGCGGGGTGCTCGGGTCCACGGCGTCGTGCGCGGGTCGGATCTCGACGACGGCGACGTCGATGCCGTCCGCCGAGGTGCCCGACTGCAGGGAGAGCACGATCACGCGCCGGCCCCCGACTCGAGCAGTTCGCTCGCGACCTCGGCCGCGAGGCGGCTCGCGGCGCGGGTGTGCAGCGTCGGCAGCGGCAGGGGCTCGCCCGGCATGCCGGTGTCGACCACGACGGCGTCGGGGCGGATCGCCGCGATGTTCGCGACGCGGTCGCGCTGCGGGCCGGGAGCGCCGACGGCGTCGACGATCACGACGAGCGGGCCGCCGCCCGGCACCGCGGCGTCGCCGCGCAGCACCCGCCCGCCGGCGGCCAGCGCCCGCTCGACGTAGTCGGCGTCGCTGTCGACGGCGAGCGTCGAACGACCGCGCACGTCGAGCACCGCTCGCGCGCCCGGCAGCGCCGGAATCTCGGCGTCCACGGTGATCGCCTCGCGGGCGACCCGGCGCGTGTCCAGTGGCATCCGCTCGTTCGACGGGGCCGCGTCGAGCGAGACCGCGAGCCTGCGCACCCGCTCGGCCGCGCGCGCGACGATCGCGACGTCGAGCGTTCCGTCGTCGAGCGCGGCGAAGATCGCCTGCTGGACCTCGCGGAAGTCGCGCACGTCCTGGTCGGCTGCGGCCGCCGCGCCCGGGTTCGTCGGGTTCGAGATGCAGAGCAGGTCGGCGCCCGCGCGGAGCGCCTGCACGGCACCGGGCCCGGCACCGACCGATTCGCGCACCGCCGCCATGTCGAGCGCGTCGGTGATGATGACGCCCTCGAAGCCGAGCCCGCGTAGGTGGGCGAGCGCGACCGGGTTCAGGGTCGCCGGCGCGGTGCCCCACTCGGGAACGATGATGTGCGCCGTCATGACGGCGGCGACGCCCGCGGCGATCGCCGCACGGAACGGGGGAAGGTGGATGCGCTCGAGCTCGTCGAGCCCGATCGTGAGCTCGGGCATCGCGTGGTGCGAATCGAGGTGCGTGTCGCCGTGCCCCGGGAAGTGCTTCACGCATGCGGCCGCACCGGCCCGCTGGATGCCGCGGAGCTGCGCCACCGCGTGCCGCGAGACGAGCTCGGGGTCGGCGCCGAAGGAGCGCACGCCGATGACCGGGTTGCGCGGGTCGGTGTTGACGTCGGCGACCGGGCCGAGCACCACGTTCGCCCCGACCGCGCGCGACCGGTCGGCGAGCTGCTCGCCCACCGCCTCGGTCGCCCCGAGGTCGTCGACGAAGCCGAGCTGCGCCGCGCCCGGCAGCGTCGAACCGAGCGCCGCGTCGACGCGGGTGACGTTGCCGCCCTCCTCGTCGATGCCGACGAGGAGGGGCCGGGTCTCGGCCGAGTACGCGGCGAACTCGGCCGCGAGAGCGCCTGCGGGCTCACCGTGCAGGTTGTGCGCGAAGAGCACGGCGCCCGCGAGGCCCGAGTCGAGCTCGCGGCGAAGCCAGTCCGGAATGCTCCGGCCGAGGAAGCCGGGCCAGAGCACTCCGCCCACCAAGTCCCTGATGGTGGGATCGTCCGCGGCGGTCACCCCTTCACCGCGCCGGCCACGAGGCCGCTCGACAAGCGACGCTGGACGATGACGAAGAAGATCATGACCGGGATCGTGATGATCGTCGATGCGGCCATGATGTAGCCCCACTCGTTGGAGTGCTCGCCGAAGAACTGCTTGAGGCCGATCGCGACCGTGTAGTTCTCGCTGGCCCCGCCGAGCAGGGTCATGGCGAAGATGAACTCGTTCCACGCGGTGATGAACGAGAACACGCTCGTCGCGACGAGTCCGGGCATGACGAGAGGCAGCAGCACCGAACGGAACATCCGCCCCCAGCTGGCGCCGTCGATGTAGGCGGCCTCCTCGAGCTCGACGGGCACCGCGGCGACGAAGCCGCGCAGCATCCAGATGCCGAAGGGCAGCGAAAGGGCGACGTAGACGACCATGAGGCCGAGCAGCGTGTTCAGCAGCTGGAGGTCGCGCACCTGCACGAACAGCGGGATCACGAGCGCCTCGAGCGGCACCATCTGCACGATCAGGATCATGAGGAGCATCGCCGTGCGGAACTTGAATCGGAAGCGTGCGACCGCGACCGAGGCGAGGAGGGCCAGCAGCGCGCTCGCGAGCACCGTCACGACGGCGACGATCGCCGAGTTGCGCAGGAACACGTCGAATCCGCCCTCGGTGAGCACGTACTCGAAGTTCGACAGCGACCACTCGCGGGGCAGCAGCTGCTGCCCGCCGGCGCCGGCCTGCGCGTCGAAGGCGCTCGAGAGCATCCAGAACGCGGGGAACAGGGTGAAGCCGAGCAGCAGCACGACGAGCACCGCCTTGCCGCCCGCGACGCGCGCCTTGCGCGCCGACGTGCGGCCCTTGCGCAGCCGCGCCACATCGCTGGATGCCTCGGGCCGGGTGCCGCGCGAGGCATCCGACCGCTCTTCGGTGGTGACGGTGCTCACAGCTCCTCCTCCTTCAGCATGGTGCGCACGTACACGACGGTGATGCCGAGCAGTACGAGGGTGAGCAGCACGGCGATCGCCGAGCCGAAGCCGTAGCGGTTCTGGCCGAACGACTCGACGTACGACCAGACGCCGAGGTTCAGCGCCTCGCGGTTCGAGCCGGCGCCGCCTGGCATGAGGTAGACCTGCGCGAAGACCTTGAAGTCCCAGATGGTCGACAGGATGATGACGACCGCGAAGACCTGCTTGAGGTTCGGCACGATGATGCGCCAGAAGCGGCGCCAGGGGCCCGCACCGTCCATCTCCGCGGCCTCGAGCATCTCCTTCGGCACACCGAGGAGGCCGGCGAGGATCGTGATGGCGACGAACGGGAAGCCGTGGTGGATGACGTTGAGGAGGACGATGCCGTAGAAGGTGTAGCGGTTGGTGAACCAGTTGACGGGTTCGTCCTGGAGTCCGAGGGCCTGGAGGGTCTCGTTGACGATGCCGCGGTCGGCGTCGAAGATCCAGATCCAGACGTAGGTGCCGGTGACCGCGGGCATGGCCCAGGCGATCATGATGGCGCTGCCGACGACGGTGCGCCAGAAGCCGCCGAGACTCGCCATGAGCACGGCGACGGCGGTGCCGAGGGCGACGGTGCCGGCGACCGCCAGCACCGCGAAGCCGACCGTGTTCGGCAGCACGACGGTGTAGAGCTCGGGGCTCGTGAAGATCTCGCCGTAGTTGGCGAGGCCGATCCAGTTCGGCTCGCCCGAGACGATCTCGCGCAGGCCGTAGTCCTGGAGGGAGAAGAGGAGCACCCGCACGAGCGGCCACAGCAGCAGCACGGCGAGCACCGCGAGCGCGGGGGCGAGGAGGAGCCAGGGGCGGCTCCGGGTCAGGAGGCTCTTGCGGGCGGCCCCGCCGGCCGCGCGGGGAGCCGAAGCTCCCGGCGCGGCCGTCGGAACCTGAAGGGTGTTCGACACGAGGTCAGCCGTTCATGATCTCGTCCATCTCCGCGGCGGCGTCGGTGAGCGCCTGCTCGACCGACTTCTGCCCGGAGAGGATCGCCTGGATGGCGGTGTTGGTGGTCTTCTTCGCCTGGACGGCGCCGAACTTCGGGGTCACCGGCGGGGTGCCGCCGCCCTCGACCATCTGCTGCGCGAAGGGGCGCACCAGCGGGTCGTCGGAGGCGATCGCCTCGTCGAGGAGCGAGGTCTGGCCGGGGAAGTACCCGGTCTCGTCGCCCCACTGCTTGGCGAAGTCACCCGTGGTCATCAGCTTGATGAACTCCCAGGCGAGGTCCTTGTTCTCGGCCGTCTCGAACATCGAGAGGTGCGAGCCGCCGAGCACCGACGGGGCGATGCCGCCGTCCTTGCCGGGGATCGGGGTGGCGGCGAACTTGCCCTCGAGCTCGGCGTTCTTCTCGACGATCGCGGCGGGAGTCCACGAGCCCATGAGGGCCATGGCGACGTTGCCCTGTGCGAAGTTGTCGAGCACGTCGGTCTCCTTCCACGTGGTGGCGCCGGCCGACGAGAAGCCGTGCTCGGTCGCGAGGCCGGTGTAGAAGCCGATGCCCTCCTGCGACTCGCGGCTCGCCATACCGGAGACCCACTCGTCGCCCTCGAGCGTCGAGACCTCGCCGCCCGCACCCCAGACCCAGGGGTAGACGCCGAACTCGGCGTCGCCGGGAACGGCGAACGGCATCATCTCGGGGTGGGCGGCCTTGATCTTGTCGCCGGCGGCGACGATCTCGTCCCAGGTGGTCGGAGCCGCGAGGCCGAGCTCCTCGAAGATGTCGGAGCGGTAGACGAGCGAGCGAACGCCGGCGTACCAGGGCATGCCGTAGAGCTCGTCGTCGTAGGTGCCCGCAGCGACGAGACCCTCGACCAGGTCGTCACCGAGGTCGTCGGCGGCGACGTACTCGTCGATCGGTGCGAGTGCGCCGGCATCGGCGAACTCGGCGGTCCAGGTGGTGCCGGTCTCGGCGACGTCGGGCGTGGTGCCGCCCGCGATCGACGTGACGAAGCGGTCGTGGGCGTCGGCCCACTGCACGAACTCGACGTCGAGCTCGGCGCCGGTCTTCTCGGTGAAGGCGTCGGCGACCTCTTCGAAGTAGGCGTCCGAGTCGGGGTTGGTGCCTTCCATGATCCAGACGGTGAGCGTCTGGCCTTCGGCGTTCGTACCGCCGTCGCCGTTGTCGCCGGAACCGCCCGAGCAGGCGGTCAAGCCGAGCGCGGCGGCGACGCCGAGCGCGGCGATCGGGAGGAAGCGCTTGTTCATCAGGATGGTCTCCTCGTTGAAACTGGTCGTGGGCGCAGGGGCCCTGGCTGTGATTCTCTGGACAGACGTGATCCGCGAACAGATCGACTCTCTGGAAGTAGTATTCGGGAATGGCGCCAAGATTGCAAGAAACTTCCGAACGCTCGGAAGTCGTGCTGGGCATCGACATCGGCGGCACCGGGGGCCGGGCCGCGCTCGAGCCGCTCTCCGGGGCGTTCGGCGCGGAGCGCGTGCTGCTCGACGGGCCGCCGGTCGCGATCACCTCGGGCGGGAGTTCGGCACTCGCCGTGACAGGTTCGCTCATCGAGGAGGCGCGCGCGGCACTGCAGGTGCGGTGGCCCGATGGGCGGATCGCCGCGGTCGCGATCGGTGCGACCGGCGTCGCCTCTCTCGTGACGAATCCCGCCGCCTCGCTCGCCGCCCTGTCGGAGGCGGCCGGCGGCAGCCCCGTCGCCCTCGCGATCGATGCGGTGACCGCCCATCTCGGTGCCCTCGCGGGCGAGCCCGGCGCGGTCGTCGCCGTCGGCACCGGCGCGATCGCCCTCGGCACCGACCTGCACGAGGTGTGGCGTCGCGTCGGCGGTTGGGGGCATCTCTACGACGATCGCGGCTCGGGCGCCTGGATCGGCATCGAGGGCCTGAAGGCCGCGATCCAGACGCACGACGGCATCACCACGGATGCCTCGGCGCTGCTCTCGGCGGCGGAGTCGCGCTTCGGACCGGCGCCGAGCTGGCCCGCCCAGCTCTACACGCGCGACGATCGCGGCTCGGTGCTCGCAGGGTTCGCGGCGGATGTCGCGGGGCTCGCCGCGGTCGGCGACCCCGTCGCCGCACGGATCATGTCGGACGCGGGCACGCTCGTCGCCCGCACGCTCGCCGCAGCCCTCGACCCGGCGCTCCCCCGGAGGGCGGCGGGCATCGGCGGCGTGTTCGCCGCCGGCGGCGAGTTCACCGCGGCGTTCACGGCGGAGTTCGCCCGACTCGCCCCCGACGCCTCGCTCGTCGTCGGCCGGGCGACGCCGCTCGGCGGCGCGGTAAGACTGGCGCGACTCGTCGCCGCCGGTGAGGTGCCTGCAGGGCACCCGCCGTTCCTCTGGTTGTGAGGCGCCCGCCGCGGGCTGGCCGCGCGTCGGGGCTCGAGCAGGATGAGCGCGCCGGCGGGCCCGCTGGGGAGGGTGCCGAATGGCTCATCCTGTTCAAGCTGCCGAATCGGATCAACCGCGGAGGGGTGAGCCGATGACCTCGAAACGATGGCCGTCGTGGTCGCCGCTGAGCAACGGCATGACCTCGGCGATGGCGGCGCGCACCTCGGGGAGTTGCAGCGAGGCCCGGTGAGCCTCGGCCGACTCCCAGAGCTCGCTGACGAAGACGGAGTCGGGCTGCTCGTCGTTGAACCCGACCTCGTAGAGGAGGCAGCCGTGCCGGCCGAGCTCGGCGCCCGGCCGCGTGAGCATCTCGATCACCTGGTCGCGGGCACCCGGCTGCACGCCGAGCCGCCCGACATTCGCGAAGGTCATGCCGCGATTCTGGCGCGCCCCTCCGACACCGCGCGCGGCGCGGTCTCGAACGCGCTCAGCAGCCCGGGCCCTCGGGATTCGCGTCGCAGTCGTCCTTCGTGAGCACGGTGTCGACCTCCCCCACGAGGACCTGCTGCGCCGGCCCTGCGACGGCGAGCGTTCCGGCGATGCCCTGCCAGCCCGACCCGCCGAAGCGGTACTCCGCGGCGAGCGCGACCTCGACCGTCACCGTGTACTCGCCGGGCTCGGCGTAGACATGGCTCGTGGCGGTCGGACTGAACTCGCGCAGCCCGAGCCGCTCCCAGCTCGCGCCCGGGGTCGAACTGGTCACGGTCGCCCCGTCGCTGTGCACCCATCGGTACCCGACCGGGGTGAACCGCACCTCGGCGGGGCGCCCGAGCAGCGTGCCCGCCACGACCTCCACCGAGGCTTCAGCCACGAAGTTCGCCGGGAGCCCCGCGACGGCCCACCCGCCTGGCTGCATCTCGTTGCCCGGCTGCGCCGGCCGAAAGGAGGCGATGTCGCGGAGGGTGATCGCCGCAGGTGCCCCGGGGGTCGCCGGCGGAGGTGGGGTCTCCGGCCGCGCGCACGCCGCCTGGAAGTTGGCGTCGCACAGCCGGGCCCAGTCCTCGCCGGACCAGACGTCGGCTTCGCCGGGTGGTGGTGTGTCTACCAGCGCGTCGTTTGAAGAACTCCCGGACTCGTCGCCCAGCCCCGGAGTATCTGTTTCTCGACTTGGCAAGTCGTTGGGATGAACGTACGCATCAAGAACTACGCTTCCATCATCCACCTCCGCGTCGAAGCTTCCGCATCCAAAGCTCGCAAGCACTCGCGAACAACTACCATCGGTTCCGGCGGCGGCGGGCCCACTCGTGGCGAGGAAGACAACCACCCCGACGGACGCCGCAATCAGCAGAAGTCGCTGCCGGACCATTGTGTGATTCCATCCACGACTAGGGCGTCAGGGTCCAACCCGTTGGTCACAAAGTTCCCCTGTGACGGGACCCGGTCGGGACGACTCGCCGGGGTAACGTCCTTGCCGTCCGCGGAGATCGCTCGAACGTTCGTCACGTCCTGACAGAAATAGAGGGTGACGTGCACAGCGCCATCGACTTGCTCGTGCTGCGCCAAGGAAACGGTGTCAAATGTCCCGGACCCTTCAAGGTGACCGCCCGCGGTTCGCAATGCCCTGAACTCTTCATACAAGATCTCGGCGAATGCGGAGGTCACGAAGGCATCTATGCGTTCGGGCCCGGCACCTCCGTCCGCTGCGATGGCATCAGATGCAGCCGCATACGCCTCATACGCCTCCACCGCAGCGGCGAGGGCCTCCTCGTCGGAGGCGAAGATCGGTGCCGTGCTCGCGGTCGCCGTCGGCTCGGGTGCGGGCTCGGCCTCGGGCGTGCACGCACTCAGTACGAGCGCCAGCGCGCCTGCTGCGGCGAGCGCGACGACGCGCGTGCTCGGGATCGACATGGCGTCCACCATAGGTGAGCAGCGCACCGTGCCGAGTCGGTTATCCACAGGGCTGCGCACGGCCCTCCCATCAACGTCGGTACCGGAGTACCGAAGTACCGGGCTCCTGCAAGAGGGAGATCCCTTCCGCCCCGTCGGACCAGACCGTGACATCCCGCGCTCGACCGGTGAGCGCCCCCGCGGCCGCCTCGATTTCGCCATCGGTGAACGCTATGGGTCGGATGACCCGGTGCGCTTGATTCCTGATCAGGGCCGTGTTTGGCTGTAACGCTGCAATGTCGGACGGGGGTGCGACGATGCAGTTCGGGTGGAGGAGCCGCCAGCTCCGCAGCGGTCGCGCGCGCACGAATGCGTCGTGGTCGAGGCATCCGCCGCTTCGCCGATTCCTGGAGATCACATGCTCAGAAGACTCCTGTTCAAATACCTCAAGCCCTACTGGTTGCTCCTCGTCGGCGTTCTGGTCTTCCAGTTCGCCTCGGCCATCGCGACCTTCAACCTGCCCAGTCTGAACGCCGACATCATCGACAACGGCGTCTCGAAGGGCGACACCGAATACATCTGGTCGACCGGCCTCGTGATGCTCGCCATCTCGCTCGGTCAGATCACGGCGTCGATCATCGCCACCTACTTCGCGGCGAAGGCCGCCATGCAGGCAGGCCGCGACATCCGCGACGACGTCTTCGAGCGCGTCTCGAGCTTCTCCGAGCGCGAGGTGTCGAAGTTCGGCCCCGGCTCGCTCATCACCCGCAACACGAACGACGTGCAGCAGGTGCAGATGCTCGCGATGATGGGCGCCACGTTCCTCGTGACCGCCCCGATCCTCGCGGTCGGCGGCATCATCATGGCGCTCCGGCAGAACGTCGAGCTCTCGTGGCTCATCGCGGTCGCCGTTCCGGTGCTGCTCGTCATCGCGGTCGTCGTCATCAGCCGCATGGTGCCGCTCTTCCGCAGCTACCAGCACAAGCTCGACAACGTGAACCGCATCATGCGCGAGCAGCTGACCGGCATCCGCGTGGTGCGCGCCTTCGTGCGCGAGCCCATCGAGGAGGAGCGCTTCAGCGAGGCGAACACCGACATCATGGTGATCGGCCGCAAGGTCGGCTCGCTGTTCGTGCTGCTGTTCCCAATGTTCATGCTCGTGCTCAACGTCACCGTCGTCGGCGTCGTCTGGTTCGGCGCGATCGAGGTCGACGCGGGCACCGTGCAGATCGGCACGCTCTTCGCCTTCATGCAGTACGTGATGCTCATTCTCACCGGCGTGCTCATGGCGAGCTTCATGACGATCATGATCCCGCGCGCCGCGGTCTCGGCCGAGCGCATCAGCGAGGTGCTCGACGCCGACACCTCCCTCGAGCGTCCGGCGAACCCGATCACCGAGTTCCCGTCGCCCGGCACGATCGAGTTCGCCGACGCCGAGTTCACCTACCCCGGCGCCGAGCACCCGGTGCTCTCGGGCATCACCTTCGGGGCCGCACCCGGCGAGACCGTCGCGATCGTCGGCTCGACCGGCGCAGGCAAGACGACCCTCGTCTCGCTCATCCCCCGCCTGTTCGACGTGACGGGCGGCAGCGTGAAGGTCGGCGGCGTCGACGTGCGCGAGGTCGACCTCGAGCACCTGTGGTCCACCATCGGACTCGTGCCGCAGCGACCGTTCCTGTTCACCGGCACCGTGGCATCCAATCTGCGATTCGGTCGCGAGGAGGCCACCGACGACGAGCTGTGGCACGCGCTCGAGATCGCCCAGGGCCGCGACTTCGTCGAAGAGATGGAGGGCGGGCTCAACGCGAAGATCTCGCAGGGCGGCACCAACGTCTCGGGCGGCCAGCGGCAGCGCCTCGCGATCGCTCGGGCGATCGTGCACAACCCCGGCATCCTCGTCTTCGACGACTCGTTCTCGGCGCTCGACCTGACGACCGACGCCAGACTCAGGCAAGCACTCTGGAGGGAGTTGCCGAACGTGACGAAGATCGTCGTCGCGCAGCGCGTCTCGACCATCACCGACGCCGACCGCATCGTCGTGCTCGATGACGGCGGCATCGTCGGCCTCGGCACCCACGACGAACTGCTCGTCTCGAGTGCGACCTACCGCGAGATCGTCGAATCCCAGCTCGGAGTGGAGGCCGGCGCATGAGCTCCCGTACCGCAGAAGCGAACAAGAAGGCCAAGCCCGAGCCCGAGCTCACCGAAGAGGAGCGCCTCGAGATCGAGCTCGGCGAGCAGGCGCGCATCAACGCCGACGACTGGTCGGGCGCCGTCGCGCCGGGCAAGGCGAAGAACTTCGGCCAGAGCTTCGGCCGCCTCATCGGCCTCCTGAAGCCGCACGCCTTCGCGTTCGTCTTCGTCTCCATCCTCGGCGCCCTCGGCGTCGTGCTCACGGTGCTCGCACCGAAGGTGCTCGGCGAGGCGACCAACATCGTCTTCGAGGGCGCCGCCTCGACCGCACTCGGCCAGCAGTTCCCCGCGGGCACCTCGCAAGAGCAGGTCGTCGAGGCGCTGCGCGCCGCCGGCCAGACCGACTTCGCGAATATGGTCGCCGCGATGGAGAACTTCCAGGTCGGCGCGGGCGTCGACTTCGTGCGCCTGAGCCAGGTCGTCATCATCGTGCTCGGGCTGTACTTCCTCGCCTCGGTGCTCACCTGGCTGCAGGGCTACGTCATCAACGTCATCATGGTGAAGACGATGTACCGCCTGCGCGAGTCGGTCGAGGCGAAGATCAACCGCCTGCCGCTCAGCTACTTCGACAAGGTGCAGCGCGGCGAGCTGATCTCGCGCGTCACGAACGACATCGACAACATCACCCAGACGATGCAGCAGTCGCTCTCTACCGTGGTCACCTCGGTGCTCACCGTCGTCGGCGTGCTCATCATGATGTTCTCGATCTCGTGGCAGCTCTCGCTCGTCGCCCTCGTCTCGCTGCCGCTCATGGGCGTGATCTTCGGCGTCATCGGGCCGAAGTCGCAGAAGGCCTTCGGCATCCAGTGGCGCAAGGTCGGGCGACTCAACGCCCGCGTCGAAGAGTCCTTCTCGGGCCACGCACTCGTCAAGGTCTTCGGTCGCGAAGAGACCTCGCGCGCGGCGTTCAAGGCCGAGAACCAGGAGCTCTACGAAGCCAGCTTCAAGGCGCAGTTCCTCTCGGGCATCATCATGCCCGGCATGATGTTCATCGGAAACCTCACCTACGTGGGCATCGCCGTGCTCGGCGGCCTCATGGTCGCGAGCGGCCAGCTGCGACTGGGCGACGTGCAGGCGTTCATCATGTACTCGCAGCAGTTCACCCAGCCCCTCTCGGAGCTCGGCGGCATGGCGGCGGTCGTGCAGTCGGGCACCGCCTCGGCCGAGCGCGTCTTCGAACTGCTCGACGAAGACGAGCAGGAGCCCGACGCGAAGAACGCCCCGGCACCGGTCGACGGTGACGGCACCATCGTGTTCGATCACGTGGCGTTCTCGTACTCGCCCGAGCACCCGCTGATCACCGACCTGTCGTTCCGGGTCGAGCCCGGGCAGACGGTCGCGATCGTCGGTCCGACCGGCGCCGGCAAGACGACGCTCGTGAACCTCATCATGCGGTTCTACGAGCTCGACGGTGGCCGCATCCTGCTCAACGGCCAGAACATCGCCGACCTCACCCGCCACGACGTGCGGGCGAAGACCGGCATGGTCCTGCAGGACCCGTGGCTGTTCGCCGGCTCGATCCGCGAGAACATCCGCTACGGGCGCCAGTCGGCGACCGACGACGAGGTGCTCGCTGCCGCCAAGGCGACCTACGTCGACCGCTTCGTGCACTCGCTGCCCGACGGCTACGACACGAAGCTCGACGAAGACGCCTCGAACGTCTCGGCGGGTGAGAAGCAGCTCATCACGATCGCCCGCGCGTTCGTGGCGCAGCCGAGCGTGCTCATCCTCGACGAGGCGACGAGCTCGGTCGACACCCGCACCGAGCTGCTGCTGCAGCACGCGATGGCCGCGCTCCGCGAGGGTCGCACCTCGTTCGTGATCGCGCACCGTCTCTCGACGATCCGCGACGCCGACCTCATCCTCGTGATGGAGCACGGCGACATCGTCGAGCAGGGCGACCACGAGCAGCTCATCGCCGCGAAGGGCGCATACTACCGCCTCTACAACTCGCAGTTCGAGCAGGCGGCGACCGACCTCGACGCCGAGCAGGCGCTCGGCGACGCGACGGTCGTCACGGCCTCCGACGCCGAGCCGCAGGCCGGTCTTCTGAAGGGCATCGAAGCGGAGATGGCCGAAGAGATCGAGTAGTCCGAACACGGCGACACGATGAGCGGGTGCCCCACGGGGCATCCGCTCGTCGTGTCTTGCGCCGCGTCGCAGAGGGGGAGAATGGAACGGTGACGCTCCTTCCCCAGCCGGTCCGCCCGTGGCGTTTGTGGCTGGTGTGGGGCGTCAGCGTCGCCGCCTACATCGTCTCGGTGACCAACCGCACCTCGCTCTCAGCGGTCGGCGCCGACGCGGCGGTCAGGTTCGACGCGGATGCCTCGACGCTGTCGATGTTCGCGGTGATCCAGCTGTTCGTGTACGGCGGCATGCAGATTCCCGTGGGCATCCTGCTCGACCGCTTCGGAGCGCGCCCCATCGTCACGGCCGGCATGGCGCTCATGGCGTCGGGCCAGCTCGTGATGGCGCTGTCGACCGACGTCGGCACGGCGATCATCGCTCGCGTGCTGCTCGGCGCCGGCGACGCCGCGATCTTCCCGAGTGTGCTGCGCGTCGTCGCCACCTGGTTCCCGCAGCAGCGCGCACCGCTCATGGTGCAGCTCACGGGCATCCTCGGGCAGACGGGGCAGCTGCTCGCCCTCCTGCCGATGGCGGCGCTCCTGCACGCGACGAGCTGGACGGTCGCGTTCGGCAGCCTCGCCGGGCTCGGCGTGCTCTTCACGATCCTGACGTTCGCGATCGTGCGCAACCACCCGCCGACGAGCGATGCGGATGTCTCGGTGAACACCGAGACCGGGGCGATCGCCGTCGTCCGCTCCTCGGCCGATCTGCGTCAGGGCTTCCGCGAGTCGTGGGGGCACCCGGGCACCCGACTCGCGTTCTGGTCGCACTTCACGACGCCGTTCGCGGGCACCGCGTTCGTGATGCTCTGGGGTTTCCCGTTCCTGACCGCCGGGGAGGGCCTGACCCCGGCGATGGCGTCGCTCGTGCTCAGCGCGTTCGTCGTGTTCGGCATGCTCGTCGGACCGGTGATGGGGGCGCTCTCGAGCCGGCATCCGCTGCGTCGCTCGCGCATGCTCGTGCTGCCGACCATCGCGATCCAGGCGGTCGTGTGGCTCGTGGTCATCTCGTGGCCCGGCCCGGCACCGCTGTGGCTGCTCTTCGCGCTCGCGCTCGCGCTCGCGACGGGCGGGCCGGCGTCGATGATCGCCTTCGATCACGCGCGCACCCACAATCCGAGCCACCGCCTCAGCACCGCCACCGGAATCGTCAACGGCGGCGGATTCATCGCGGGACTCATCGCGATCTTCCTGATCGGCCTCGCGATGGACCTGCAGGGCGCCGGAACCCCCGAGACCTACTCGCTCGAGGCGTTCCGTCTCGCGTTCCTCACGCAGGTGCCGCTCTGGATCGTCGGCGCCGCCTTCATCGTCGTCGAGCGTCGACGCACCCGCGTGCGGATGGGAATCGACGAGCCGCGCCCACGCCGGCGCGGTCGCGACCGCGATCCCGGTTGACTCGTCCGGGCTCCTGCGAGCAATCCTCAAGATGACCTTGACAGGCGCGCGCGGGCAGCGGAATGCTATCCCGTAGGGTCCGCAGAGCGCCTGAGGCGTGACGATCAGACATGACTCAGACGTCACGATCCGACCTCGGCCGAGGGACGGGCCGAAGTAGTCCGCTCATGGCTGGAAATCGCTCCATTCGTACTCGCGTCGCCGTCGTCGTCGCCGCACTCGCACTGGCATTCACGGTGCTGAGTCCCGTCGGCGCCAATGCCGCGGAGGACGACGACGCCCTCGACATGTACACGGCGGAGGTCAGCGGCGACGAAGCCGCCGAGATCGCCGCAGGCGGGTTCGACGTCGCGAACCGCACAGTGACCGAGACCGGGGTGAGCATCGACCTGGTGCTCACCGCCGACGAGGCGAAGGCGCTCAACGCCCGCGGTCTCGACGTCAGGCTCAAGAAGAACAAGAACGGCAAGTCGGCCAAGCAGCTGGCGGACGAACAGGCGGCCGAGGGCTACACGGTCTTCCGGTCGTGGGACGAACCGGGAGGCATCCGCGACGAGCTGTACCAGCTCGCGAAGCGATACCCCCAGGTGGTGAAGCTGCAGGTGATCGGCCACACCTACGAGGGCCGCGAGATCATCGCCATGAAGGTCACCCAGGCGGCGAAGGGCACACCCGACGGCGCACGACCGGCCGTGCTGTACAGCTCGACCCAGCACGCACGCGAATGGATCTCCACCGAGGTCAACCGGCGGCTGATGAACTACTACATCGACGGCTGGAAGAACAACGACAAGGAGATCAAGAACCTCCTCAAGAACAACGAGCTGTGGTTCGTCGTCGTGGCCAACCCCGACGGCTACCAGTACACGTTCGACCACGAGCGGCTGTGGCGCAAGAACCTGCGGGACAACGACGGCGACGGCCAGATCACGCGGGCCGACGGCGTCGACCCCAACCGCAACTATCCCGAGCACTTCGGCTACGACGAGGAGGGGTCGTCTTCGCAGAGCTCGAGCGACACCTACCGCGGCCCGTCGGCCGGGTCCGAGCCCGAGACGCAGGCGATGATGTCGCTGTTCGATCGGGCCGACTTCTCGTTCCAGGTCAACTACCACTCGTTCGGTCAGTGGCTGCTGTACGCCGAGGGCTGGCAGACCGGCACGCCGACCGCGGATGACCCGATCTACTACGCACTCTCGGGCAACCGCGACAACCCGGCCATCGACGACTTCGAACCGGGTCTGTCGTCGGACGTGCTGTACGTGACCAACGGCGAGACGACCGACTACGCCCACTCCCAGCGCGGCACGCTCGCCTGGACGCCCGAGCTCGGCGAAGGCTCCGACGGCGGCGGGTTCGTGTTCCCCGACGACGAGGCGCAGGTGCAGGCCGAGTTCGAGCGCGCGCTGCCGTTCGCGCTCGACGTCGCGAAGTCGGCGGCGAACCCCGCCGAACCGGTGTCGCACCTCGGCCTCGAGACGAAGCCCTTCTACCTCGAGAGCGACGACACGTACAAGGCGGGCCTGCCGCTCGTGAACTTCACGTTCGACTACTCCTACGGCGACCCCCAGGAGGTGCGCGTCACCGCGCGGCGCAACCTGGGCGACGTCACGCTGAAGTACTCGATCAACGGCGACCCCGCGGTGAGCGCCACGACCGAGGAATGGACCGGAGGTGAGCGATACGGCGGCACGACCGGCGTGCACTACCGGGTCATGACCGGGTTCGTGACGGGCACCGAGCCCGGCGACGAGGTCGAGGTCTGGTTCGAGGGCGGCGGCGAGACGAGCGAGTCCTTCACCTACGAGGCCGTCGAGGAGTCGACCGACGACGTGCTGATCCTCGCGTCGGAGGACTACACGGGCGCCTCACCGGTGCAGGCCGGCGGACCGAACTACCTCGCCTACTACGAGGACGCGCTCGACGCGAACGGCACCGGCTACGACGTCTACGACGTCGACGCACGAGGCAGGACCGCACCTGACGCCCTCGGCGTGCTCTCGCACTACGACGCCGTCGTCTGGTACACGGGCGATGACATCATCACCCGAGAACCGGGCTGGGGCGGCGGCAACGCCTCGCGGCTCGCGCTGGACGAGACCCTCGAGGTGCGCGACTTCCTCAACGAGGGCGGGCAGGTTCTCTACACCGGCAAGTACGCGGGCACCCAGTACGCGGCCGCGCAGTTGTACGACCCGACCGCCGCCAACGCGCAGTGCAGCGCCGACCCTGCCGTGGCAGCACGCTGCCGCCCGCTCGGCGGATCGGGCGACGGCATGAACGACACGCTGCAGTACTGGCTGGGCGCCTACCTGGTGATCGACAACGCCGGCACGGCCGAGGACGGCGAGCTGCTCGACGTGCTCGGCGTCGACACCCCGTTGACCGGCCTCGACTGGGGCTTCGGCGGTGCCGACAGCGCGCAGAACCAGGATCACAGCAACTCGTTCATCACGACGAGCGGCATCCTCGATCCGCAGCAGTACCCGCAGTTCGACAGCTGGGTCGCGGGCCGATGGGACCGCGAGGGCGGTCCGTTCGAGCCGCACACGGGCGACGCCTACGCGTACTCGCAGATCGGCGACGTCGCGTACAAGCGGCTGACGCGCACGATCGACGTGCCCGCCGGCGGCGCCGACCTCTCGTTCTGGACCTCGTACGACACCGAGGCCGACTGGGACTACGTCGCCGTCGAGGCGCACACGCCCGGCGAGGACGACTGGACGACGCTGCCCGACCTGGGCGGGAGCACGTCGGACAGCGTCGGCGAGAGCTGCCCTGCCGGGTGGCGCGAGCTGCATCCGCACCTCGATCAGTACCAGACGTACGACGAGGCGGCGGCGAGCTGCGAGCCGACCGGGACCTCGGGAGTCTGGCAGGCCGCGTCGGGCAACTCGGGCGGCTGGCAGCAGTGGTCGGTCGATCTGGGTGCCTTCGCAGGCGGCCAGGTCGAGGTGTCGATCGCGTACATCAACGACTGGTCCACGCAGGGGCTGGGCGTCTTCGTCGACGACATCGAGGTGTCGACCGGCGAGGGCTCGACGTCGTTCGAGGGCGGTGACACCGGCGGATGGGAGGTCGCCGGACCGCCGCCGGGCAGCGCGCCGAACCCGAACGACTTCATCATCACGACGGCCGCCGGGTTCCCCGAGGCGGCGGTCGTGGCGACCCCGGGTTCGCTCATGACCGGGTTCGGCTTCGAGGGCATCGACGATGCCGCCACTCGGGCCGACTGGATGGGCCGAGCGCTGGACCACCTGCTCGACTGAACGTCGTTCCGGCGGTCGAGTAGCGACGAAGGAGCGTATCGAGACCTCGCGTTCGGTCTCGATACGCTCCGCTGCGGCCGGGCGGCTCAGGCGCCGTAGCGGTAGAAGCCCTCGCCGGTGGCGACGCCGAGCTTGCCCTGGTCGATGTAGCGCTCCTTGATGAGCGCGGCGAACTCCTGCTGCTTCGGCCCGCCCATCTTCGAGATGTTGTACGCGGTCGTCAGCCCGACGATGTCGTAGATCTGGAAGGGGCCCATCGGCGCACCGGTGCCGATGCGCCAGGTCGCGTCGATCGCCTCGGGCTCGGCGATGCCGTCGACGAGCAGCTGGCCGGCCGCCGAGAGGAACGGCACGAGCAGCGAGTTGAGCACGTAACCCGGCTGCTCCTTCTTGATCTCGATCGGCACCATGCCGATGGTCTCGGCGAACTCGACGACCGTGGCGTAGACCGCGGGGTCGGTCGCGGGCGTGCCCATGATCTCGGCGGTGTTGTGCGCCCAGATGCGGTTCGCGAAGTGCAGGGCGAGGAACCGGTCGGGCCGACCGGTCGCATCGGCGATCGCGCTCGGCAGCAGGGTCGAGGAGTTGGTGGCGAAGATCGTGCGCTCGGGCGCGACGGCGGCGAGCTTCTCGTAGGTGTCGCGCTTGATCTCGATGCTCTCGGGAACGGCCTCGATGACGAGGTCGGCGTTCGCGACGGCCGCGGCGAGGTCGGCCGAATAGCTCACGCGCGCCAGGGCGGCCTGCGCACCGCCGTCGGCTGCGCCCGTGACGCCCTCCTCGACGTAGGTGGCGGCGAGCTTCTCGAAGCGCTGCCTCGCCGCGGCGAGCGCGGTCTCGTCGAGGTCGTACGCGACGACCTCGAGTCCGCTGAACGCGGTCTGGTACGCGATCTGCGAGCCGAGCACTCCGGTTCCGAGCACGGTCACGTGCTGCACTGCGGTCATGATGTTTCCTTCTTCCTGTCGTGCCCTCGTGGGGCTCTGGTCGATGCCCTCGTGGGGCCTCGCGCGCGTCAGTCGTCGGCCGGCGCGTTCGTCTCGGGATGCCTCGGCCGATCGCCGTCGCTCGCCGCGTCGTTGAAGCGGGTGAGGTCGGTCGCGAATCGCGCGACCTCGTCGTCGCGCCAGTCGCCGAGGTGCCGGTCGACCACCGTCTGCAGGAGGTCGATCGCCTCGCGGTACGCGGCCCAGCCCGTCTCGGTGAGTTCGAGCGGGCGGCCTCGACCCGAGGCATCCGTGATCTCACGCACGACGCCGAGCCGGGTGAGCCCCGCGAGCTGGCGCGACACGGTCGAACGGTTGAGGCGGAACGCCTCGGCGATGTCGACCGAGCGGCATTCGGGGTGGTCGACGATGTACCCGAGGATCGACTGGTCGGTCATGCTCAGGCTGAGCGGCGCGGTGCGCGCGTCGGCGACACCGCGTCGGGTGATGACGATGAGCTCGCGCAGGATCGCTGCGGCGTGCTCGTCGCGGGGTGTGCGTCTCGCCATGCCCGACTCCTTCTGTTGTCATATGCAACGCTACGCCTGGGCGTTGCATTCCGCAACAGAAGAAGTCGGACGCGGTGTCGAGGAGGCTGCGCCCCCTACTGCTGCGACCAGACGCCGAGCTCGTTGCCGCTCGGGTCGGTGAATCTAGAACAGGCGAGCCTGCGCGACGACCGCGGCGCCCTCGAGTTCGAGCAGGAACCGCTTGCGCTCGAGGCCGCCCGCGTAGCCGGTGAGCGAACCGTCGGCCCCCACGACGCGGTGGCACGGCACGATGATGCTGAGCGGATTGCGGCCGACGGCGTTGCCCACCCGTCGCGCCAGGTTGCGGTCGCCGAGGCGCACCGCGAGCTCGCCGTACGTCACCGTCGTGCCGAGCGGGATCTCGCGCAGCATGCCCCAGACGAGGTGCTGGAACTCGTCGCCGTCGGCCGCGGTCGGCAGCTCGAATCCGGTCCGTGCACCGGCGAGGTACTCGTCGAGTTCGACGCCGAGCCGCGTGATGAGGGCGTCATCGCGGGCCGAGACCTCGACGCCGATCGTGCCGGCGGCCGGCGGGTGCCAGTGCCCAGGGAAGTAGATGCCGAGGAGTGCCTCGCCCTCTGCGACCACGAGCAGCTCGCCGAGCGGCGTCGACAGGGTGGCGTGGCGGCGGGACATGACTCCATCCTGCCCGCGACGCGCGGGCAGCGGGCGCGAATCGGCAGCGGGAATCGGACGTCGTCACCGTGCTGGTGCTGTCGCGACTCCGAGCCGTGACGGTGGCGCGATCTAGGATGACCGCATGCGTGATCCTCGCCCGGCCTCCGGCATGCGCGTCGACTTCACCGCCGTGATCTACGAGTGGTCGGCCAGGCGCAACTGGTTCTTCGTCGACGTGCCGCCCGAGCCGAGCGCCGACATCTCCGATCGCCCTCGGATGCCTCGGGGCTTCGACTCGGTGCGCGTCACCGCCACGGTCGGCGCAACGACGTGGAGCACTTCGATCTTCCCCGGAGGGGGCACCTACGCGCTCCCGCTGAAGCGGGCGGTGCTGCAGGCCGAGGGCATCGGCGAGGGCGACGAGATCGAGATCGCGCTCGTCGTGCACGACGGCTGAGCGGCCGAGGCGGCCGATCGCGGGGCGCCGTTCCGCGTCAGCGCGGGTAACACGAGTCCGCGGTGCAGCGGTGTCGATCTACGATTGCGGGATGCCCGAACTCCCCCGCGTCGCCGGCGCGCACCTCGTCGGATCGATCAACCAGCCGAGCGCGGAGGCGACGTTCCGTGTCGTCGCCGAGGAACTCGGCGACGACCTCGCCCGTATTCCCGACGGCGAGGTCGGCGAGCGGTTCCACTGGATCCTCTTCCAGGGTGCGGCCTTCGACGCGGTCGACGGCCTCAGCCGGGTGCCGATCGACCCGATCGTCGTCGCCGGGTTCGACCTGCGCCCGACGGTGCTCGACGGCACGGTCGAGGCCGCAGCCCTCGCGTTCGGTCCGCTCGGCTACGCCGACGCCGCGGCCGCGAGCTATGCCGACTTCGTGCGCCTGCGCGAGGAGGGCGTCATCGCCGACGGCACCCGCTTCCAGGTGTGTCTGCCCTCGCCGCTCGCGCCGATCACCACCTTCGTCGCGCCGGCCCATCGGGCCGCCGTGTATCCGGCGTACGCCGCCGCCCTCGCCGCCGAGCTCGACCGCATCGCGGAGCTCGTGCCGGCCGACGACCTCGCCGTGCAGATCGACCTCGCGACCGAGTTCGCCTACCTCGAGGGCGTGAGCCTCGGCGGCGGACCGCTCGAGGCGTTCTTCGCCGACGGCGGCGCGGATGCCCCGGCGCTCGTCACGGCGATCGCCTCGCTCGCCGCGGAGCTCGCCGACCGGGTGCCCGGGGCCGCGCAGCTCGGATTCCACCTCTGCTACGGCGACGTCGCCGAGAAGCACTTCGTCGAGCCGACCGACGCCGGCCGGCTCGTCGCCGTCGCGAATGCGCTGGCCGCGCAGGTCGAGCGCCCCATCGACTGGGTGCACCTCCCCGTGCCGATCGAGCGTACCGACGCCGAATACTACGCCCCGCTCGCCGAGTGGGCGCTGCCCGCCGCGACGACCCCCTACCTCGGGCTCGTGCACCACGAGGACGGGGTCGACGGCGCACTCGCCCGCATCGCCCCGGCCCAAGAGGCCTTCGCCCGGGCGGGCGTCGCCTCGTTCGGTGTCGGCACCGAGTGCGGCTTCGGACGCGGCCCGGCCGAGCGCACCGCGGGCCTGCTCGCCCTGCACCACGAGGTGATTGCCGCCGCGACGCGCCCGTAGCGCGGCGACCGACCGCTCGCGGCACCCACTGCGCTGAAGCATTACGTCACTGATACGACTGGGGTATCAGCGCGCTCTCCCCCACCGATACCACTGGCGTATCAGTGACGTAGTCGCGCGAACAGCGGCTGCCTTCGTGCGATTCCGAGTATCGATCGGCCCGAGGCCGCGCCCGGATGCCCGCCTCCCGCGGGCTCTGACAGCGTCACCCGATCGCCTCGGAGGAGTGCTGCGGGCGCCTACTCGACCTCCGCGATCGAGGGGCTGAGGCGCAGCGTCACGATCTGGAACGGGCGGAGCTCGAACTCCCACGCGTTCGGACCGGCACCGGCGAGCGCGACGCCCACCCCGCCTCCGGTCGGGTCGGCCGCGTCGAACGGGCGCTCGAGCAGGTCGGTCGCCACCGCGTCGGCCGCGAAGGATGCCTCGAGCCGCGCGTGTGCGCGAGCGCCGTGCGGCTCGTAGAGGCGAACGATGACGTCGCCCGAGGCATCCTCGGCGAGCTTGACCGCTTCGACGACCGCGCCGGTCAGGCCGACGAGCGGCTCGATCGCCGAGGCATCCACGCCGCCGATCTCGCGCAGCGGCAGGTTCATGCGGTAGCCCTCGGCGACTGCGTCGGGGATTCCGGCTCCCGGCAGGATCGAGACGCGCAGGCGGTGCTCGCCCTGGTCGGCCTCGGGATCGGGGTAGCGCGGGGCCCGCAGCAGCGAGAGCCGCGCCGTCGTCACGGTGGCGCCCGGGCGCGCGTCATCGGCCTCGCGGCGGAGGTCGTGCCCGTAGGTCGAGTCGTTCGCGATCGCGACGCCGTAGCCGGGCTCGCCGACGTGCACCCAGCGGTGGGCGACCGTCTCGAAGCGGGCGGCGTCCCACGAGGTGTTCGCGTGAGTGGGCCGGTGGATGTGCCCGAACTGGATCTCGCTCGTCGCCCGTTCGGCGTGCACGTCGAGCGGGAAGGCGAGCTTCACGAGCTTCTGCCGCTCGTGCCAGTCGATCTCGAACTCGAGCTCGAGAGCGCGCGCGTCGGCCCCCAGCGACACGGTCTCGACGATGCGGGATGCCCCGAAGCGGCGCGTGATGCGCACCGCGACACCGCTGTCCGCGGTCGCCGGCGACCCGCCCGCGGGCAGGACCTCGATCGATTCGACCTCGCGCAGTTCGACGACGTTGCGGGCGTAGTGGGCGTCGATGTCCCAGGCATCCCACTGGTTGGGGGTGTCGCGGAAGAGCTGGAGCAGATTGCCGGCACGGCCCGGCGCGATCGCCTCGCGACCCGAAGCGTGGTCGCGAAGCGAAATGAGGAGCCCGTCGGCGTCGAGGACGGCCGCGAGATGGGCGTTCGACAAGATGTGATGACCCTCGGCGGTCGAGTAGCGAGCGCCAGCGAGCGTATCGAGAGCCTCAGCGCTCGCCTCGCGGTTTCGAGATGCTTCGCTACTCGACCGACGGGGAGGTGCAGACGCCCCGCCCAGCCCCGGCACGCCCGAGACCTCGTACGGCCCGGCGTTCAGGCGGAGCATCCGATCGCCCTGCCCGGCGAGCGCGCGCACCGAGCGCTCGATGATCTCGTCGAGCACCTCGGCGACCTCGGCGTAGCGGCGCTCGGCCTCGCGATGCACCCACGCGATCGACGACCCCGGCAGGATGTCGTGGAACTGCTGCAGCAGCACCGTCTGCCAGGCCTCGTCGAGCTCGGCGCGCGGGTACTCCGACACGCCGCGCACCGCGGCCGTCGTCGCCCACAGCTCGGCCTCGCGCAGCAGGTGCTCGCAGCGCCGGTTGCCGCGCTTCGTGCGGGCCTGCGAGGTGTACGTGCCGCGATGGAACTCGAGGTAGAGCTCGCCCGCCCACACCGGCGGCGCCGGGTACTCGGCCTCCGCCGTCTCGAAGAACTCGCGCGGCGACGAGAGCCGCACCTGCGGCGACCCCTCGAGCGACGCCGTGCGATGCGCCGAGGCGAGCATCTCGCGGGTGGGTCCGCCGCCGCCGTCGCCGTAGCCGAACGGCACGAGCGAGGTGTTCGCGACACCCTTCTCGGCGTACTGGCGTTCGGCACGGGCGAGCTCCTCCCCCGTGAGCTCGGCGTTGTACGTGTCGACCGGCGGGAAGTGCGTGAACACCTCGGTGCCGTCGAGGCCCTGCCAACGGAAGGTGTGGTGGGGGAATCGGTTCGTCTCGTTCCACGAGATCTTCTGCGTGAGGAACCACCGCGACCCCACCGCGCGCACGATCTGCGGCAGCGCCGCCGAGTAGCCGAAGGAGTCGGGCAGCCAGACCTCGAGCGGTTCGACGCCGAGCTCATCCATGAAGAAGCGCTTGCCCGCGACGAACTGGCGCGCGAGCGCCTCGCCGCCAGGCAGGTTCGTGTCGGACTCGACCCACATGCCGCCGACCGGCACGAAGGAGCCCTCGCGCACGCGCGCCCGCACGCGCTCGAAGAGCTCTGGGTAGTCGCGCTGCAGCCACGCGTACTGCTGCGCCGACGAAGCGGCGAACACGAAATCGGGATGCTCGGCGATGAGCGCGTCGACGTTCGAGAAGGTGCGGGCGACCTTGCGCACCGTCTCGCGCACGGGCCACAGCCAGGCGCTGTCGATGTGCGCGTGGCCGACGGCGTGCACGCGGTGCGAACTCGCCCAGGCGGGCGCCGCGAGCACAGGGGCGAGGATGCCACGGCCCTCCGCCGCGGTGCCGGCGACGTCGTCGGGGTCCATCGCGTCGACCATGCGCTCGAGGGCGCGCAGGATCTGCGCGCGGCGAGTCGAGTCGGCGGGCAGCTGCGCGGCGAGCTGGCGGAGCACGCGGACATCGTGCAGGAGCTCGTCGACGGCCACGTCGCGGAGCGCGAGCTCGACGGCGCCGAGCACGTAGAGCGGTTCGTCGCCCGCGGTCTCCCACTCGCCTCGGAGCGTGGGCGCGAAGGTCCAGTCCTGCATCACGTCGGGGTTCGACGCGGCCTCGAGGTACACGACCGCCTGCCCGTCGGCGGCACCGATCAGCACGAGCGGCACCGCCCGGTTGCGCGGCTCGACGGCCTTGACGATCGTGCCGTCGGGCCGCCACACGAGCGCCTCGGCCTGGAACCCCGGCGTCACCGACGAGAAGCCGAGATCGACGACGAGCTCGGGGCGCCCGCCGTCGATCGAGACCACGCCTTGCAGTTCCGCCACCGGCGGCAACGTCACCCTGAACCACGTCGTGCCCCACGCCCGCCCCCACGGCGTGCCCGCCGACACCGGCTCGAAGCGCTGCGCCACGGCCTCGGCGAACGGCACGGGTTCTCCCGGCGCCTCCCACCGTTCGAGCGTCGCGGGCACCCGCTCGCGGTAGCGCGCGGGCTCGAGCCGTTCGCGCACGAAGCGCGCGATGCGCGTCTCGACCAGCGCGGCGTCGTCGTGCATGGGGGCTCCTATCCCTTGACCGCGCCCTGCAGCGCGAATGATCCGCCGATGCCGCGCGAGACGAGCACATACAGCGCGATGACCGGCAACGAGTAGAGCAGTGAGAAGGCGGCGAGCTCGCCGTAGGCGACGGTGCCGTACTGCCCGAAGAAGCTGTAGATGCTGACGGCGGCCGGCTGCTTCGCCGGGCTCAGCAGCAGGATGAACGGCACGAAGAAGTTTCCCCAGGCCTGGATGAACACGAAGATGAACACCACCGCGATGCCGGGCCGCATGAGCGGCACGACGATGCGCCGCAGGGTGCCCATCGCCGACGCCCCGTCGACCCAGGCGGCCTCCTCGAGCGACACGGGTACCGAGTCCATGAAGTTCTTCATCATCCAGATCGCCATCGGCAGGCTCGTCGCCGCCATGAAGAACGTCACCGCGGCGAGGTTGTCGAGGTAGCCGAGCCGCACGAACAGGCTGTACACGGGCACCATGATCGCGGTGATCGGCAAGCAGGTTCCGAAGAGGATCGCGTAGAGGTACGGCGTGTTGAACCGCGACCGGTACCGCGACAGCGGGTACGCGGCGAGCACGGCGACGACGACGGTGATGACGGCCGAACCGGTCGAGAGCAGCATCGAGTTCCACAGCGGCAGCAGCGTGCCCTCGGGGGTGAGCACGGCGGCGTAGTGGTCGAGCGTGAAGCCCTCGGGCAGTTCGGTGCGCTGGCTCGGGTTCGTGTCGATCGAGGCGAGCACGAGCCACGCGAGCGGCACGACGAAGCAGACGCCGATGAGGGCGAGCGCCAGGTTTCGAGCAGTGGATGCCACGGCACGGCGCGGCGACGCGAGGCTCATGAGCGGCGCTCCGGGCGGAGCATCCTGATGTACGCGATCGAGAAGACCGCGCCGACGACGATCATGACGACCGCGATGGCCGAGCCGTACCCGATCTGCTGGAACTTGAACGCCTCCTGGTAGGCGAATACCGGCAGCGTCGAGCTGGCCATGCCCGGTCCGCCCTTCGTCATCACCCAGATGAGGGTGAACACGGCGAGGGTCTGCAGGGTGATGAGCATGAGGTTCGTGGCGATCGAGGGGCGGATCATCGGGATCGTCACCCACCAGAGGCGCTTCGCGCCGCTCGCGCCGTCGACGATCGCGGCCTCGGTGATCTCGGGCGGCACGTCGTTCAAGGCGGCCTCGTAGACGAGCATCGAGAACGCGGTGCCGCGCCACACGTTCGCGAGGATCACGGCGAGCATCGGGAAGTCGTAGAGCCAGTTCGCCCCGTCGATGCCGATCGCGCCGAGCAGCTGGTTGAGCGTGCCGTCGTCGGCGAAATAGGCGTAGGCGGCGAACGCCGCGACGATCTCGGGCAGCACCCACGCGGCGACGACCGTGGTGCCGACGATCCCCCGCACGGTGCGGTTCGCCTTCGCCATGAGCAGCGCGAGCCCGAGTCCGACGAGGTTCTGCCCGATCACGGCCGAGCCGAGCACGAAGACGACCGTGAGCACGAGCGAGACGGGGAAGTCGCGGTCGGTGACGAGCTCGACGTAGTTGTCGAGCCCGACCCACTGCGGTTCGCGTGCCGAGCGCCCGGTGAGCGCCGTGTCGGTGAACGAGATGACGACGGCCCAGATCACCGGACCCGCCATGAAGAGCGCGAGCAGCAGGATCGACGGAACGATCGGCAGCAGCCGGAAGAACGCCCGTCGCCCCGCCCGAGGGGGTTGCCGGCCGGCGCGGAAGTTCGGGTCGTCCCGCGTCGGCCGGCCGCCTTCGATCGTGGGCGACGAGACCGCGACCATGCTCCTAGCCGGTCACGTTCTCTTCGCCGACGATCCCGACCACCGCCTCGTCATAGGCGGCGGCCGCCTCCTCCGGCGTCATCTGCCCCGTCATGACGGCCTCGGTGGCCGCCTGGATCTCAGCCGAGATCTCGGGGTAGTCGGCAGTGGCCGGCCGGAAGTGGGTGTAGCTCACGAGATCGGTGAAGAAGCCGATGAAGGGGTTCGCCTCGAGGTACGAGGGATCCTCCGCGACATCCGTTCGCACCGCGATCTGCGAGTTCGCGATGTTGTACTGCAGCGAGTTCTCCTGGTTCAGCGCCATCGCGAGGAAGTCGAACGCGGCGTCGGGGTTGCCGCTGTTCGCGCCGACCGCGAGGGTCCATCCGCCCGAGAGGCTGACGGCGCCGTCGCCCTGGCCCTCCTGCGTCGGGAACGCGGCGACGCCGATGTCGTCGACGTACTCGGGCCAGGCGTACTGGCCGCCCTCCATCCAGAACGACGGCGACCACGAACCCTCGATCGTGCCCGCGATCTGCCCGCCGGGGAACCACTCGCCGAAGAGCTTCTGCCACATCGAACCGTCGAGCGCGACGTCGGGCGCGGGCGCGAGGCCCTCGGAGTAGAGCGTCTCGATGAAGGCGAGCGAGTCGACGAAGCCCTGCGAGCCCGTGACCCACTTCTTCTCGTCGGCGTCGTACAGCTCGTCGTCGGTGCCGTACATCAGCATGCCGAAGCCCTGCATGACCGACCCCTCGCCCGCAGGCTTTCCCGAGTACACGTTGAACGCGACCTTGTCGGGCTGGGCGGCGTGCACCTTGCGGGCCGTCTCGAGGATCTCGTCCCAGCTCTTCGGCTCCCACGGCAGGGCGACGCCGGCCGATTCGAGCACCGACTTCGAGTACCAGATGCCGCGGGTGTCGGTGCCGAGCGGCACCGCGTAGACGCTGCCGTCGTCGGCGCGCCCTGCCTCCTTCGCGCCCTCGTTGAACTTCGACCAGTCGTCCCAGTCGGCGAGGTACTCGTCGAGGTTCAGCAGGTAGCCCGCGTCGACGTCGCTGCGCACCTTGAAGGTGTCTTCGTAGAACACGTCGGGCGCGGTGTCGGGGCTCTGCTGCATGAGCGCGAGCTTCGTGGCGTAGTCGCCCTCGTCGGCGACGATGGGCTCGAGCTCGACGGTGATGCCCGGGTTCGCGTCTTCGAAGGCCGGCTTCACCTTCGTGAAGAGGTCGTCGAGTGCGACGAACGCGTCGGTCTTCTGGTACACGATGCGGATCGTCTGGTCGTCACCGCCGCCCGAGTCGGCGCTGCAACCGATGAGCGCGACGGATGCCGCGGCGATGACCGCGAACGACAGGGTGGCGCGGGTTCGTTGCATGGTGCTCGTGCTCCCTTGCTCGAGTACTGCAGTGCGGATGCTCCGGTTCGGGCGGGCAGACGCGATACGCCCCGGGGAGCAAGCCGGCTCCCCCGAACCGTGCTCCACGGGGCGATCGCAATCCCCACTCCGACATAGTAAATCGAATGGAATTACTCGGCAACCCCCAAGTTCCGTTCGCCGGTTGAGCAGCGCCCGACGGAGGAGGACGCGTATCGAAACCCCCACCCTCGCGCCAGAGGTCTCGATACGCGTCGCCGCTCCGCGTCGGCGCTACTCGACCGACGGGAAGGACCTACCCGAGCAGCAGGCGGTTCGCCGTCGGCGCGAAGGTGCGCTCGAGCACGAGGCTGGCGGCGCCGATCGCCGCGACGTCCTCGCCGACGCCGGTGCCGACGACCTCGAGCTCGCGAAGGGCGATGGTCGCGCTGTACTCCGCGAGACGCGGCGGAACCCGCTCGAGGTACCGCGCCTCGAGGCGCGCCCAGAACGGCCCGCCGAACACGACGCGGTCGACGTCGAGCAGGTTCGTGATCACGGCGACGGCCCGCGCGGTGCGGTCGGCCGCGCGGTCGAGGATGCCTCCGGCCACCGTGTCACCCGCCTCGGCGGCCGTGCACAACCGGGCGAACTGCGCGTCGATCTCGGGCGGCGACTCGAACGGGGCATCCGCTCGCAGCACGCCGAGCCGCTCGGCCTCTTCGACCATCGCCTGCGGCGTGATGGTGACCGCGATGCATCCGCGCTGCCCGCACGCGCAGGGCGGACCGTCGGGGTCGGCGACGATGTGGCCGATCTCGCCGGCGTTGCCGGATACGCCGCGCATGAGCTCGTCGCCGAGGGCGAGCCCCGCGCCGATGCCCGTGCCGAGATAGAGGAAGACGAAGGATCCGGTGCCGCTCGCGCCGCCCACCCAGGTCTCGGCCACGGCCGCGGCGGTCACATCTTTGTCGACGAGCACGGGGAGGCCCGTGGCATCCTCGAGCGCATCGCGGAGCGGGACGCTGTGCCAGCCGCGCAGGTTCGGCGGGTCGACGATCGTGCCGCGCTCCTGGTCGATCGGGCCGGGGGCGGCGAGCCCCAGGCCGACGAGCTTCTCGCGGGCGATGCCCGAGTCGGCGACGAGTCGTTCGACGTGGTCGCGGATGTGCGCCATCACCTGCTCGGGGTTGCTCGCCTCGGGCGTGCGGTCACGAGCGTGGGCGACGACCCGCCCGGTGAGGTCGAGCAGCACGTAGGTCATCACCGCCGGGTCGATGTGCACCCCCGCGGCGTAGAGCCCCGCAGGGTTCAGGCGCAGGATGGTGCGGGGCTTGCCGAGCCCCGCGGCGCTCGTCTTGCCCGCCTCGACGATGAGTTCGTCGTCGAGCAGGCGTCGGGCGATGTTCGACACGGTCTGCGTCGAGAGCCCGGTGATCTCGACGAGCTCGACCCGGCTGCGACCCTCGGGCTCCCGCCGGATGGCGTCGAAGATGACCGAGCGGTTGAAGTCGCCCATGCGCGGGAGGTTGGTTCCGCGACGTGCGGCAGGAGGTGCTGTACCGGCCATCGCCAGCCACCTCCCACCGCCGTCACGCGCGAGTGCGCTTCTCCGTCGAGTTTGTCACATCGATGGAGAAATTGGGATGGTTGTTCTTTCTGCGCCTACTGCTCGCCGATGAGGATGCCGCGCTCGCTGGTCTGCGCGCGCACCGCGGCGACGAACTCCTCGAAGGCCGACTTGCTCTTCGCGTAGCCGATCGCGCCGCCCTTGACCGCGCCGAGGCCGCCCTTCTCGTCGAAGCGCAGCCAGGTGTTGCCGTACTGGTCGACGCCGATCGCGAAGGTGAAGGAGATGTGGAAGCCCTTGCCGGCCATCGCGCCGAGCCAGAGCGTCTTGTGCAGGCTGCCCCGCTCGAGCTTGATGCTGCCCTCCGACGGGGTGGTCGCCGTGTACCCGAGCCCCTCGGCGATCGAGATGACGACGGGCACGGTCAGCTGGTCGTCGCCGGAGAGGATGAGCTGGGTCATGGAGAAGGGTCCTGTTCGGGTCGTCGGGTGTCGCCGGAATCGGCGAGACGACACTACCGCGAGCGGGCGGCCCGTGACCGCACCGCCCGGGTCCGCGCTCAGGCGGCCGGGCGAGGTGCGGCGGCTCCGCTGCGACCGCGCGACGGCGCTCCCCCGCCGGTGCGGTGCAGGATGCCTCGGCGTCCCGCCGCGCGCTCGGCGCGCTCGGCCTCGTCGAGGCGGCGCTCGTGGGCGCGGCGGCGACGCTCGTTCACGATCGCGGCTTCGCGCTCGTCGGCGGTCTGGAGTGTCTGTGCGATGTAGCCGACTGCGAGGTTCATGTCCCGATTCCCTTCGGTGCGGCGGCCTGGTGGCTGCCTGACTTCAGACTCCTCGCTGAGGTGGGGCGGGCAGATCGGGCGAGTGCCCTATTTCGCCGGCGCCGAGTACCTCAGATCGCCTGCCCGGGTACCTCAGACCGCCGGCCCGGGTACCTCAGATCTCCGGGCGGGGAGCCTCAGGCCGCCGGGCGGGCCCGGTCGCGTTCACCGGTATTCGTGTCGGCGGCACCCAGTACCGTCGGGCGCATGAGTGACCTCGAGCGGTTCGAACTGCATGTCTCCGACGCCGTCCTCGACGATCTTCGCGATCGCCTGGGTCGCACGCGCCTGCTCGACGATTCGCCCCGCGTGCCGCCCTCTGGCATGAACGCGGCGTACCTGCGCGAGCTCGTCGAGTCGTGGCAGGCCTGGGACTGGCGGGCCCGCGAGGCGTGGCTCAACTCGCACCCGCAGTTCATCGCTCCGATCGACGGCGCCCAGGTGCACTTCGCCCACCTGCGGTCGGCGCAGCCCGACGCCCCGGCCCTGCTCGTGATGCACGGCTGGCCGCACACCTTCGCGCTGCAGCTCGACTTCGCCGACCGGCTGGCCGAGTTCGACGTGGTCGTCGCGAGCCTGCCGGGCTTCGCCTTCTCGTCGCCGTACGCCGAGGGCCAGCTCTCAGAACCGCGGCTGGCAGCCACGTTGCACGCGCTCATGACCGAGGTGCTCGGCTACGAGCGCTACTTCACCTACGGCGAGGACGTCTCGGCCAACGTGAGCGACCTCATCGCCGCGAGCTATCCCGAGCACGTCGCCGGCATCGTCGCGACGCACGCGCACTTCCCGACCTCCGACGAGCGCGCCGCCCTCACCGATCCGGGCGAGCTCGAGTTCTTCGCCTCGCTCGCCGAGCGCGAATGGCCCGAGGGCGCGTACGGCCACGTGCAGAATACCCGGCCCGACGTGCTCGCGGCCGCGCTCAACGACTCCCCCGTCGGTCTCCTCGCCTGGATCGCCGAGAAGCTCGTGGCGTGGAGCGACACCCCGCCGGGCGACCCGCGTCTCGTCGAGCGCCGCATCTCCCGCGAGCGCATCCTCACCGAGGCGATGATCTACTGGGTCACGCAGTCGATCGCGAGCTCGTTCCGGCCGTACTACGAGGGTGAGGGCGACGGCCCGATCCCGTCGACGGGCGTGCCCGCTGCGGTGTTCATCCAGCGCCACGAGGGCGGCTACCCCGAGTCGCTCGCGCGCCGCCACTACCTCGGCCTGCGGGTCTTCGACCGGCTCGAGGCCGGCGGGCACTTCGCCGCGGCCGAGGCGCCCGACGACCTCGCGGCCCGCGTGCGGTCGTTCGTCGCCGAGCTCGGCTGAGCACACCGGATCCACAGACCCACAGACCCACAGACCCACAGACCCACAGACCCACAGACCCACAGACCCACAGACCCACAGACCCACAGACAAAGGGATGCCCCGGGCCGGAGCCCGGGGCATCCCCATCTCACCTCGCGATCAGTCGGTGCCGCAGCCGTCGCCCGACCCGGCCGCCGCGGCGGGGGTCACGATGAGCCGGGTGCTCGCCGAGGCATCCTCTGCGGTGGCCGTCAGTGTGCGCATGCCGGGCTTGGTGGTCGGCAGCGCGACGGTCGCCGTGCCGGTTCCATCGGTGCCGGCGGTGACGGTGCCGAGCTCGACGGCCAGGCCGTGCTTCGGCGTCTTCGGGGCGAGCGCGAGCTCGACGGTCGCGCCGCGGGCGAACCCGGCGACGGAGACCTCGAGCTCCTCGCCCATGGCGGCCTTGCACACCGTGAGCGTGACCGTCTCGGCGCCGGGCTCGACCGGGTTCGGCAGCTCGACGACCCAGCCCTGCGCGGCGAGCGGGCCGAACACCTCCTCGAGCGTGCGGTCGCCGAAGCTCGGCTCGACTTCGCCGTCGTACACCGACACGGTGATCGGGTCGTCAGCGGTGCCGTAACCCCAGAAGGGCGTCGACGAGTCGGCGCACTCGCTGCCCGACTTCACCTTCACCTGCGCGCCGACCGCGAGCTCGGCGGTGCGGAACTGCTCGAGCGAGGTGAACGGGCGCTCGGCGCTGCCGTCGCCCGCGACGGGCGCCGCGCAGTCGAGGTAGGCCTCGGTGAGCTTGCCCGGGTCGTCGGCCAGCTGCTCGTAGAGGGCGAGCTTCGCGAGCGAGTAGGGCGCCCGCGCCTGGTCGATCGAGACGCGGAACTTCTGCGCCGTGACCGCCTGCGGCAGCGTGACGATGCGGCTCACGCCGATCGTGCCCGCCTTCGCGACCTCGACCCACGCGCCGTCGACCTCGGCGTCGATCGAGAACTTCTCGACGACCTGCCCGTGGTCGAGCACGCCCTCGCCGAGCTCGATGCGCCGCACCGACGCCGGTGCCCCGAGGTCGATCGTCACGTCACCCGGCTCGGCGCTCGCGCTGAGCCACGACGAACGGCTGCTGCCGTCGGTCAGGGCGGCGGATGCCTCGCCGTCGGCGCCGACCGCGACCGGCACGCCGAGCGCGTGGTCGAGCGTGAGCGCCTTGCGCCGCTCGGCCGCGAACCCGTCGAGCGCGGTGACCGAGGCGGGTGCGAAGGTGCCGGTGGTCGTCGGCGGGGTGTTGAGCAGCATGACCGAGTTGCGTCCGGTCGTGCCGAGGTAATGGCCGAGCAGCGCCGACGGCGTCTTCGGCGTATCGGTCGGGTGCGCGAACCAGCCCTGCGTGAGCTTCATGTCGGCCTCGGTCGGCCACCAGTGCAGCGCGTTCGCACCGCTCTGCACGGCCGACTGCAGCATCGCGGCCGAGCCGACCTGCTCGAACGTGCCGCCGCCGACGACGCCGATCTTGCCGCCGTCGCCGGCGTCGCTGATCGGCACGGGCGCCCACTCGTCCTGGCGGGCGGTGCCGCTCTCGTTGCCGACCCAGCGCACGTCGCGTCCGCCGACCGCGACGACCGCGTTCGGCTGCAGCTTCGAGATGAGGTCGTAGAAGGCGGGGTAGTCGTAGAACTCCTGCTTGCCCGTGTTGCCCTGGGCGCCGTCGAACCAGACCTCGTCGACCTCGCCGTACTGGGTGAGCACCTCGTAGAGGGTGTTGAGGAAGAAGGCGCCGTAGTCGGTCGCCGGGTACTCGAAGCTCGGCAGGTCCTCACCGGCACGGTCGTCGCCCTCGACGAGGGTCGGGATCGTGCGCGGCGTCTTGGCGCTGCCGTTGCCGAACACCCCGAACTGCTCCTCGTGCGAGTCGGCGGGCGACATGTAGAGGCCGACCTTCATGCCGTACTTGTGCGCGGCGGTCGTGAAGTCGCGCACGATGTCGCCCTGGCCGTCCTTCCACGGCGTCGAGGCGACGTCGAAGTCGGAGTAGCGCGAGGGGTAGAGCAGGAACCCGTCGTGGTGCTTCAGCGTCAGGATCGCCATGCGGTGGCCGCTGTCGCGCAGCGACTTCACCCACGCGTCGACATCGAGCTCGCCGGTCGGCTGGAACCGCCCGAGGTCCTCGGTGCCGTGGCCCCACTCCTGGTTGTAGAAGGTGTTGATGCCGAAGTGCACGAAGGCGGTGAGCCCGAGCTCCTGCCAGTCGAGCTGGGCCTCGGTGGGCCGCACGAGCGCGGCCTTCGCGAGCACGTTCGCCGGGCAGTCGGCGCTGGTCACCTGGATGTAGTTCGCGGGCGAGATCTCGCCGAGCGGCAGGCACGGCATCGGCTCGTCGAGCTCCTGGTAGCGGAAGGCCGCGTCGTCGAACTCGCCGTTGAGCAGCGCGAAGCGCGTGCGCTCGACGGTGCCCTTGAAGCCGCGGTTGCCGATCGCGGCCACTTCGTTGCCGATCGCGAGGGTCTGCGTCGCCTTGGCGTTGCGGGTCGAGGGCGCAGGTGCGGTGACTTCGGGCAGCTCCTTGCCGTCGAGCCAGGCGATGACCTTCGTCTCGGTGGCGCCGGGCACGTAGGCGAGCGAGAGCACGTGCGCCTGCCCGGCGGCGGGCAGGGCGACCTTGCCCAGGTAGTCGTGCCAGGTGCCGCCGATGTTCGCGCTGAATCCGTACTGCAGCCCGTCGCTGCGGTAGCGCGCGCTCAGGTTGCCGCCGACGGCGGCCACGGTCGCGAGGTCGGCCTGCGCGCCCGAGGCGGTGAACTCGGTCTCGATCACGAAAGCGCGGTCGAGGGATGCCCCGGTGAAGAGCTCCTCGCTCGCCGTGAAGTCGGCGGCCTGGTTCGCGCCGCCGAGCTGCAGGTCGCCGCCGCTCACGCTCGCGGTGCTGCGCAGGGCGACGGCCCCGTCGAGGCGTTCGCCGGCGGCCGGCGTGTACGCCGAGGCATCCACCGAGCCGTCGAACTGCACGTCGAGCAGGGTCGTCGTGATCGGGGCCGGCTGGAACTCGAAGAGCTCGGGGTCGTACGCGGTGACGTCGCCGACGACGCGCACGTGGCCGAGCTCGCCGACGATGCCGCGGCCGGCGCCCGCGGGGTGCACCTCGTTGCCGAAGCCGAAGGCGTTCGTCGAGGCGGCCTGCACGCCGACGCCCGCATCCGCGGCGAGGGTCTGCAGTTCGACACCGTCGAGCCAGGTGTGCAGCTCGGCGCCGTCGTCGGTCGTGACGTACTGCACCGAGAGCTGGTGGGCGACGCCCGCGGCCGGGGCCGGCGCCTCGGCGCGGTGGCTCGACCAGCTCGATCCGTCGTACGAGTCGAATCCGTAGACGAGCTTGCCGCCCTGGGTGCGCACGTAGAGGTTGCCCGCCGCCGAGAGGATCGTCGACATGTCGGACTGCGCGGCGGTCGGCGTGAACTCGACCTCGGCGAGGAAGCCCGACGTCGGCGTCGCGCCGCCGAACGAGAAGTCGGCCGCCTCGAAGCGGATGCCCTCGGTGCCGCCGTGGAGGCGGACTCCCCCGGCCGCGAGCTGCTCTTCACCGCCGGCCAGGCGACGCACGACACCGCGCATCGACTCGCCCTCGGTCGTCGTGTACGCGGTCGTGCCGACGAGGGAGCCGCCGAAGCGGATGTCGAGGTCGTCGCCCTCGGCGGCGCTCGCGATGCCCGCTGGGGCGAGCCCCGTCAGGGTCACGCCGAGTGCGGCGACGAGGGCGAGGACTCGGCGGCGGGATCGTGAAGTTCGTGGTGTTCGTGGTGCGGTCGTGGTACTCGGCTCGGTCATCGTCAACGTCACTCCAGTAGCGGATCACTCGCGGGCGGCGGCACTGCCGCCCTGCCGGGGAGCGTAGTAGTTATCCGATGTTTAAGCAACGATGCGACGTCGCCTTCGCTTCACAGGCTTTATTCCGGCAGCATTCGGCGGAAGTGTCGATGATTGAGATCGGATCTTTACGATCATTCCGGATGTCTCCGGACACGACTGCGGCCCGGAACCGTCGGGTCCGGGCCGCAGTCGAGCGAGGCTATGCGGTCGTCGTGCGCTCGGCCTTGGCGAGGTTCGCGACGAGCTCGTCGCGGGTCTGCGCACCGGCGGAGTAGGCGGGCTGGTCGCGGTCGACGCGCCAACTGTCGTCGAGCGGGCCGACGTTGACCGTGTCGAAGCCGAACTCGTCGTAGAGGGCGGTGACGAAGGCCGCGGCATCCTCGTGGTCGCTCGACGTGGCGAGCGCGCGACGGGCCGGGTCGCCCGCCGGGCGCCCGTCGGTCGTGATGTCGGCGGCGGTGATGTGGTTGAAGCCCTTCGCGACGCGGCTCGTCGGCAGGTGCTTCTGCAGCATGCCGGTCACGGTGTCGCGGGCCTCGTCGAGGGCGGGCACGTGACCGTCGCGCTCCCAGTAGTAGTTGTCGGTGTCGATCACGATCTTGCCGGCGAGCGGCTCGACCGGGATCGACGCGTACGCCTTGAACGGCACGGTCACGACGGCGATGTCGGCGGCGGAGGCGGCCTCGCTCGCGGTGGCGGCGCGCGCCGACGGTCCGAGCTCGGCGATGAGGCCCTCGAGCGTCTCGGGTCCGCGCGAGTTCGCGATCACCACCTCGTATCCGCTCTTGACGGCCGCGCGCGCGACCTGGCTGCCGATGTGTCCTGCACCGATGATTCCGAGAGTGGTCATGGTGAGTGCAACGCGGCCTGCGCGTCGATGTTCCCGGCTGCGTGGGGGTGCGCACCGCTCGACGCATCCCGCCGGCCGACCCCGACCGTCGTCGACTCGTCCTCCCCAGCGAACGCTTCACGAGATGTGGCCCGGTCGACGCGCCGTCTCATTTCCGCGCGTGGCCGGAGTGGGAGCATCCATTCGCGGGGGCCGACCACAATTCCACATGACCACACCCGGGCCGACCACAATTCCACTTCTCCACACGGTCCGCTGAGAGACACCTCGACCCGTGCAGACCACCACCACGAGCCGTCGAGACGGAGAGCGCAGAGGAGCACCATGCCGACACGATCGATCCGGGTCGATGACGAGACCCACCGTGCGATCACCGAGCTCGCGTACCTCCTCGACGCCACGAAGACGTACGTCGTCGCCGACGCGATCGCTGAGTACGCCGAGCGTCGCGGGTCGATCGTCCGCATCGAAGGAAAGGTGACGTTCGACGAGCTTCCGGTCGCCGATCGGCTCGCACTCCGACGTGACGAACTCATCCGCGTGTTCGCGAGGCGCGAGGCGACCGACATCCGCGTGCTCCACCTGGGCGACGAGTTCGGCGACGGCGAGAACGATCCTGACGACGATGCTCCCTGGACTCCCCCGCGCCCGCTCGAGCTGCTCGTCACGACCGCGCTGCACCGCGGCAGCGGGGAGGCCTACCAACTCGAGACGATCGCCTCGAAGCTGCTGCGCACGCGCGTGCGCGTCGAATCGGCGACGCGCCTCGAGCTGTTCGACAAGCCGGCGCTCGAACGAGCGCGGGCCGACTCGACTCCGCTCTGACGGTACGCGTCGGAGCTCCCCGTGGGCCCTACTCAAACCGCCGGTGCGGCCGTAGGCTGACCGCATGGCTGCCGCTCTGGGGGATCCGGTTCGTCACGCGCTCGAGTCGGTGCTCGATGCCGTTCGAGATCGCACCGACGGCGACGTGGCGTCGTACATTCCCGAGCTCGCGACGGTCGAGCCCGAGCAGCTCGGTGCCGCGCTCGCGAGCACCCACGGCGTGGTGCATGAGGCGGGCGACGTCGAGTCGGAGTTCACGATCCAGTCGGTGTCGAAGCCGTTCGTGTTCGCGCTCGCGGTCGACGCTCTCGGGCTCGACGAGGTGCGCCGGCACGTCGATCTCGAGCCGAGCGGCGAACCGTTCAACGCCATCAGCCTCGACGAGGCATCCGGTCGCCCTCGCAACCCCATGATCAACGCGGGCGCCATCGTGATGACCTCGCTCATGCGGGGCGACAGCGCCGACGAGAAGTTCGCCGTCGTGCGCGCGGGCCTCGAGCGGTTCGCCGGTCACGACCTGCTCGTCGACGAGGAGGTGTTCTCCTCCGAGGCATCCACCGGGGATCGCAACCGCGCGCTTGCCTACCTGACCCGGTCGGCCGGCACCCTCGGGTCGAGCGCCGAGGTCGCGACGACGGCGTACTTCCGGCAGTGCTCGCTCACCGTGAACGCGCGCGACCTCGCGATCATGGCCGCCACGCTCGCGACCGGCGGCGTGAACCCCGTGACCGACGAGCGCGTCATCAGCGAGGATGCCGCGCGCTGGACCACCGCCGTCATGACGAGTTGCGGCATGTACGACGAGTCGGGCGACTGGATGGTGCGGGTCGGCCTGCCCGCGAAGAGCGGCGTCGGCGGCGGCATCGCCGCGGTGCAGCCCGGCCAGTTCGGCATCGGAACGTTCAGTCCGCGCCTCGACGCACGCGGCAACAGCGTGCGGGGCGTCGCGACGCTCGAGCTGCTGTCGCAGCGGCACGGCCTGCACATGCTGCAGCACCACGGGGCTTCGCTCTCGCCGATCGCGTCGCTCTCGCGCGAGGGCGCCGACGGTGGTGGTGACACGGTGGCCGTGCTGCGCGGCGAGATCCTGTTCGCGGAGGCCGAGGAGATCATGACCCGCCTCGGCCCGTTGGTGGGCGATCACGGATGCCTCGTGCTCGACTTCACCGCGGTGACACGGGTGGCGGCGGGGTCGCGCAAGATCTTCAGCGCGCTGCCCGAGACGGTGGGGCGACTCGACGACGGGCGGGCTCGGGTCGAGGTGCGCGACCCCGACGGAGTTCTGGCCGGCCCGTCTGCTGGTTGAGGGGCGCCCGACGAAGTCGGACGCGTATCGAAACCACCCCGTTGGTTGAGGAGCGCCCGACGAAGCCGGACGCGTATCGAAACCCGGCGACCCGCTCGTGCGAACCGGCCGCCGCCGACTGCCCCGTCCCGGCGGGAGTTCCCCTTGGCGGGACGTGTGGTCATGTGGTCATGTGGTCGCCTCTTCCGAAGGCGCACCTCCCGCGCTGATCGCCCGAGACTTCACGCTCAGCGCCGGCGGCGCTCGAACAGCGCCGCGTGACGGGCGTCGAGCGCCTCGAGACGGTGGCGCAGGGTGAGGAGCAGCGCCGCGACCCGGTCGCGGTGGTGCGGCTCGAGCAGGGCGGCGGCCTCGAGATCGGCGGCTTTCTGGGCGAGCGAGCGGATGCGTCCGACGAGGTCGCGGCGCCAGGCCTGGTAGGGCTCGTCGGGCCGGGCGGCGAGCCGCTCGAAGCGATCGTCGAAGATCGCGAGTCGCAGTTCGAGCTCCTTGACATCGGACAAGAACCGAGTTCGTTCGAGGCGGTCGCGTGCCGCCACCGTGAGCCGCGCCGAGGTGACGGCGAGCTCGAGCGCGGCTGCGGTCGCAGTTGAGGGCACGTGGGCGGGCGGCGCCGTCGGCACCGTGCGCGAAGAGTCGAACCCCATGGTCGTCTCCTGAAGTGACTCCGGACTGAGCCGAAGATCACGACGCTAGACCGGCCCACCGACATCCGGTCATCGACGACGTCGGCCCGGGCTTCACACGACCTCGCGATCTCGCGAGAATCGGAGCATGGCGATGGGGTGGTTCAAGCGCGGTTGGCTGACGCTGATCAAGTACACGCTCAACCCGTTCACGCTCGGGATGGCCCGGCGCGGCCTCGGCCCGTTCGCGCTGATCCGTCACTCGGGGCGCAAGAGCGGCCGCACCTTCGAGACGCCGCTCATCCTCGCGCGCGTGCCCGAGGGGTTCGTCGCCGAGCTCACCTACGGGCCCGAGGTGAACTGGTACCGCAACGTCGTCGCGGCGAACCGGGCGACCGTCATCTGGCAGGGGCGCGAGTTCGACGTCGACGGGATCGAGGAGATCGAGACGAAGGCGGGTCTGCGCGCCTTCGGACCGCCGGCCTCGTGGGTGCTGACGCTGCTGCGGCGGCAGGAGTTCCGGTTGCTGCGGGAGGCGCCGCAAGTCCGCCCGGAGGGCGAGGCATCCTGACCGACCGCCGGCGCCTACCGCTCAGATCGACTGCGTCGGCTGCGGCGGGTACGGTGCCGGCCACTGCTGCGCCGGCGGTTGCGCCGGCGGGGGCGGCGCCCAGCTGCCGGCCGGCGCAGGTGCGCGCCACGGCTCGGTACGGCCGTAGGCCAGGTACGCACCCCAGACCAGCGGCAGGAAGAAGTACAGCACCGTCCACCCGGTGGTCTTGCCGAAGCCCCGGTTGATGTTGTTGACGGCGATGATGAGGAACACGACCGTGACGATGCTGCCGCCCGGCACCAGCGCGAGCAGCGCGAGCCAGCCCGCTTGGCCGCCGATCTCGAGCAGGCGCCACGAGTTGTAGATCGGCAACCACGCCGGCCACCCCTCGGCGCCGGTCTTCACGAAGATCTTCGAGACGAAGATGCCGTTGAGCACGTAGACGAGCAGGCTGCAGAGCATCAGGAAGCCCCACAACGCGAGGTACGGCAGCAGCAACGCGGCGAAGTCGAACTCCGGTATTTGAGCCTCGAGGAGGAGCATGTCGATCAGTCCGTTCGTCATTGCGCGGAGGTGAGTGCGAGGGTGAGCAGCAACTCGACGTTCTCGAGCGAGGATTCGAGGCTCGCTCGGTCAGCGCAGTCGACCGTGTAGATGACGCCCTCGCCGATGCTCGGGAAGGCTCGAGCGACGGCGATCCGCTGGCGCACGTCGTCGCTGACGTCGACCGCGACCGCGTCGGTCAGGCCCCATTCGGTTCCCTCCTCGGCATCGACCGTCGAGATTGCGGCGTCGATCACGTCGTCGTCGTCGGTCGCGACGCCCAGCGTGAACTCGAGGAAGGCGATGCTCGCGGCCCGGTCGCCGTCGGTGACGCCGTCGATCGACTCCAACGGCGCATTCGAGAACCAGACGGTGCATCCGCTCTCGACGTTCTCGTACGTGGCGTTCGTGAAGTTGCCGTCGCGCTCGCCCGCCCCGTCCCCCGGCACCCAGGCATCGTCGTACGGCAACGAGTCGAGCCACCAGGTGTACGCGTCACCGCCGAGTCGCACGTCCCACGGCAGGTCGATCGGGATGTCGGCGGCGAGCGTGCTCGTCGAGTGCTCGGCCGCCTCCGCCTCGGAGGAGTACGCCGCCACCTGGTCGAACGCCACCGCGAAGATCCAGACGAAGAACACCGGCATCCCGAGCAGCGGCAGCGCCGAGACGAGGATCGCCGCGGTGAGCGCCGCCGCGAGCCCCTTCGGGCGAGCAGGATGCTCCGGGGCGGGCGCCGGTGGCACCGGCGGCTGCAGGGCAGGCTGCGGAGCATGGTTCGGGTCGAGGGTCACAGGGTCTCCGTCGGGTGGGTGCGCGTCGACGCGCTGAGGATCGATCGTAGTGCCGATCCGGCGGCCGCCACGCTCCCTGCTGCGCCAACTCGCCCATCGTGACCCGGTGGGCCGAGGCATCCGGCTCGAACGGTGAACCGGATGCCTCGGTCAGTGCGCCGCGTGCAGGTGCAGGCGGTCGGCGAGGCGGTGCAGACGGCCGGCGCGCGCCGCTCGGTCGGCGCGCTCGACAGTGCGGCGCTCGCCCGTGGTGCGGCGGCGCTCATTCGCGCCCGAGGCGAACTCGGCGTCGTTGCGGTTGAGGGTGGTGGCGATGAAGCCGGCTGCGAGGTCCATGGTTCCGATCCCTTTCGGATGCTTCGCGGCCGAGTCTCCGGCCGCCTGAGATCAGATTCGTCGCTGAGGTGGCGCGACTGTATCGGGCGGGTGCCCTATCTTCGCGGGGCACGGCGAAGCCATCGCGTCTGAGGTACCTCAGATGGTGTGCACGGTCGCCGATCTCGCCGAGCACGGCCGCGTGTCGGAAGCGCGACATCCCCTCGCCGCGCAGGCGGCGGGTCGGTACCCTGAAAGGTGGAACCAGACCGGAAGGTGGTGAGTTCCATGGATGCGACGAAGCAGTGGAGCGTCACCGTCGATATCGACGAAGAAGAGAACACGACGATGGCCGAGGCCACAGTGCGCACACCCGCGGGTCGGGAGGTGACCGGCATCGGCAAGGCGGACCGCAACCCACTCGATCCGAACGTGCCCGCCATCGGCGACGAGCTCGCGGTCGCCCGCGCGCTGCACGACCTCTCGGAGCGGCTGCGGCACACGACCGAGAAGGACATCTCGGGCATCACCGGGCAGCCGTCGCACGTGCATCGCTGACGGCTTCGCCTGGCCCTCGCCCGTGGTGCCACCAGCAGGCGTCGGCCGTGCAGGTCGGTCGCTGCTGCCCTCGGCAGCAGGCACTGGCCGCGCTCCCCCGCACGCGCTAACCTCGCGCCCATGACCTGGATGCACGGCACCACCTCCGCCGGCGTGCCCTACTCGGCTCGCACCGCGACCCGCCCCGAGGCCCCGATCGTCGTCGGCTGGCACCTGCTCGACCCTCCGTCGACGCCCGCCGGCATGGCCGCGGCGCTGCCGCTCGATGGGCTCGACGCGCACGTGATCTACCTCGGGCTGCCGCTCAGCGGCGAGCGCGCACCGCACCCCGACTTCGAGGCGCTGCTGATGAGCGGCATCGACATGGTGACCGAGTACTTCGGCCCGATGCACGAGCAGGCGCCCGCAGAGTTTCCGGCGGCCCTCGCCGAGCTGCGCAGCACGCTCGGCGCCTCGGATGACTCGGCGCTCGCCGTGCTCGGCGGTTCGGCCGGGGCATCCGTGGCTGCCGAGGTGTTCGCGACCCACGCCGCCTCGCACCGCATCGCCGCGTGCGTGCTGCTGAACCCCATGCTGCGGCTGCGGCCGATGATCGACGCGATGGCCGAGTTCCTGCCCGAGCCCTACGCATGGAGTCCCGCGGCCGATGCGGTGGCCGCCCGCATGGACTTCGTCGCACGAGCTGGCGAGCTCGCGGGCGCCGGGGGCTCGCTCCTCATCGTCGAAGGGGCCGACGACGAACCGGCGTTCATCGACGCGGTGCGCGAGTTCGAGCGTCTCGGCATCGGCGAGGTGCGGTTCGTCGACGGCGTCGCCCACCCGCTCGCCGCCTGGCCCGAAGACCCCACGGCTGAGCGCACCGAGGGGGCGAAAGCGTACGATGCGATCGTGTCGGGGTGGATCGAACGCGTCATCGCGCACCGCGACAGGTAGACCGGGGATCAGCGCGACGCGCTGAGATCGTCAGCCCCGCGGGCAGGTCGGGAGTCAGCGTTCTCGTGTGCTCCGCGGCCCACGGGGCCGGATATTCCCTCTGGAGAGCGTGTGGTCGTGTGGTCGTGTGGTCGCGAACGGTGTGGTCGTGTGGTCATGTAGACGACACTGCCGACGAGTTCGACCTCTCCTTCACAGGTCGAGCACTCGCCGCGACATCCTCATTGCCGGCCATCGCTGCGCCGTCGCGTGCCGGGGTACGTGATGCTGCCATCCATGCCGCCTGCTGTGCCTGCCCTCTCGATCCAACTCGACCTCGTCGATGACCCCGTCGCCGTGCGCCGTGTCGTCGAGGTGGACCCGTCGACACGTATGACCGCACTGCATCGTGTCATCACCGAGGCCTTCGGGTGGAGCGCCGACGCCCCGCATCGCTTCACCGATCAGCTCGTCTCCGACGACCATGACCATGATGACGACGAAGACCATGACGACGATGCTGACACCGGCTTCTTCGCCGGCACATACCGGGGGCGGCCGCCAGTTCATCATCGCGTCTGGGAGCTGTCGCACGGCTCCAGTTCGGCGAGCGCGGGTCATGTCAGTGAATGCGCGTGGGTCGACGCGATCGACCATGCGCTCGGTGCCGGCTCACCGCTGTACTACGAATACGGCACGTCGCTCTGTCGCACGTGCAATCGAGCGCCGCGGGGGTCGAGGTACGACGGCGGTCGTGAAGACCCGCTTCCCGCGCCACGTGCGGTCGTGCGAATCAGGCCGTCGGCGGTTCCGCGTGTGAGGACGAAGGCCCTGCTGCCGCACCTCGTGGATGCTGCGGGCTGGCCGCCACGGATGGACCGCGACTTCGACGGTGACGACGATGGGGGTGCCGGCGACGGGTACGAGTACGAGTACGAGTACGAGTACGAGTACGGTTGCTGCCCCGACCTGCTGTCCCGCACGGCCTCGACCGGGTGGTCCGATGCGCTCGGGCCACGCGCAGAACGACCGCTCGATCCGGCTGCGCTCCGCGCGCTGATCGAGTGGCGACGCAGCGAGAATCGCTACGGCTTTCGGCACGATGATGCGCTCATCGGTCGGGCACTCGACGAATCATCGTCGTGGCCGAAGTACGAGCAGCTGGCAGCCGCGCAGCAGGCGATCGCGGTCAGTGCGGAGATCGCCGGGCCGGAGCTCGCCGATCCGGCGGGCGCTGAGTGGGCCGCTGCATTGACGACCGCTTTGCGCGCCGGCCTCACTGCGCTGCCGAGTTCACGCGATCTCGCGCGGTTGACCGGCGACGGTGCGTCGGCGCGTCTCGAGATCGACGCCGGCCACGAGGCACTGCTTCGCCGCCTTCGCCTCGCCTACCGTCGCAGCGGTTTCACCGTTCGCGCGCGCCGCGGCGACGACGCGCTCGCCGATCCGATGGGCATCGTGCGGGCGTGCGCCGAAGCGTACTGGTCGACGGCGAGCGACCGGTCGGTGCGACTCGCCGTCGCCTTCGCGATCGCCACCGGACAGACTGTCGACGCGTTCGTCGCCGGCGAGAGCTGGACCGCCGTCGAGCACGAATCGGCTGCACGCAGTCACCTCTTTCTCGAAACCTGCGGCGGCCTCACGCCCGACCCTGACCCGGCGGCCGCGATGCGGTTCGCCCGGCTCGCGCTTCGCAACTGACGGAAGCAACGGGCGAGTGCGGACTCAGAATTCTTCTCGTCCCTCGGGCCCGGGGTATCCCTCGGCGGAGCGTGTGGTCAGTGGGTCTTCGAATGGCGGCCCCGGCGCGGCTACAGCCGACGAGCCAGCTGCGCGCTGAGTTCCACGGTGCGCTCGCGGGCGCGATCGATGAACCTGCCGGCGAACTCCGCGTCGTCACCGACCAGCGCCGCCTCATGGGCCGCTTCGCTCAACGCGCCCGGCAGCCCGTCAACCAGGTGCCGCGCTCGATCGATCACCCATTCTTCGGCGAGCCCCAGCTGCGCCGCCTCTCGGACGATATGCCTGGGCTCGATCTCGAACGTCCGATAGTGCCCGGCATACGACATCGCCAGCCTCGCTTTGCGGTTGTTGATCTCGGGGTACACCAGGGCGGAGCCGACGTCGTACAGCGAAGCGAGTGTCGGCGGCCTGAGCCGGCTTGCCGAATAGACGAGCGCATAGTTCTTCGCATGCGCGTCGGTGCCGAGTGCGGCCCAATTGAACAGCGTCGCCGTGAAGAACCGGGCAACGTCGTCATTCGCTCCGCTTCCGAGATACTGCCGCATCAACCTTCCGATTTCGGCGATGCCCGGTCCGCCCTCGTTCTGATACTTCGCTGATGGGTGCGTCCCCGTCGCTTGGGCGAAATCCTCCTGGTGCCGACGCACGATGCCACCCTCCCGAGTGCGGGCGCGGTCGAACCGGGTGACGACGATCGCCGTCTCGCCGTCGAACTGCGTCACTTCGCTCTGCGCCACCTGCAGGCCGAGAAGATGCCCCGCTCGCATCGTCAGATGCTCATTCAGGTCGCTCCGGGCGAACCCCGCAACTCCGGGCTTGACGATATGTGTTGATGGAGTGCCTCCTGTAGGGAGGCCCCAGGCGCCGCTTCCGATGCGGGCGAGCGTGAACTTCGACTGCGCGCCGGCGAGCGAGAAGTACCCGCCGTCGTAGTCCGATGCGATCCAAGCCGACCGGTCCTTCCGCAGCTCGCGCAGGTGATCGCCGATGCCGGTCTCGTCGATGGGCTCGACGCCGCCGTCGTCCGAGAGTTCCGGCTCGTCGTAGTCGTCGCTGGAGAGCAGTTGCACCGCGCCCGCGGCATCCAGCCCGACGTTCGCGAGCAGCGCCATCGGGTTGCGCGGCGAAACGCCGAACCTTCGACCCCACCGCGCGAGAACCTCGTCGTTGTCGGGCAGCAGGTTCCACAGATAGTTGCCCGGCGCTGGGCCGTCGTGGTGGCGGCGGCTCTTCGGCAGCGACAAGGACAGCTCCATGCGGCCGGCCCGGCGGCGCCAGGCGTCGTCGAAGTCGAGCGTGATCGCACCATCGACCCGCTGCTCGAACCAGCCGACGCGGGCGCCGTTGAGATAGGCGGAGAGTCTCATCGGTCGAAGTGGTCCGTTCCGTCCAGATCCGTGAACATTGGGTCCGGATCTTCGCTTGTCGCATTCACGTCGACATAGAGGTCGAGCGCGTCAAGCAACTTGGTCAGGCTGTCGACGCTCGCACTTCCGGCGTGACCCGACTCGAAACGCACGACCCACTGGCGCGCACGCCCGACACGCTCGGCAAGCTCCCCCTGAGTGATCCCGAGTTCGACGCGCCGCTCGCGCACGACATTGCCCCAGTCTCTCGGTGTGCCGACGAACATGGTCGCCTCCTGTTCGCAAGTCATGTCCTCAGTTTCACGATGTACGAGAACTCGCACATTCAAAGCATGTACGAAAATTCTGACAGCTCGAGGGGTGTACGTCAATGCGTACAGTTGCCCTCCCTGCGGAGATCCGCACGCGGAACGAGAGATCCGGCGGAGCCTCCGCTCAGCGGCCGGGCTGGCTGGCGGGCTGGCTGGCTGGCTGGCTGGCTGTCATGTCGCAGGACACCGTGAAACGGAAAGGACCCGTCTACGCAAGGACACCTGCATGCTCAACCGCCGACACGCGGGCGAAGACGCGCTCATCAACGAGGGCGACCCCACCGTCACCGTCGCCGACCTCGAAGACACGGTTCTCATCGAGCACACCCGGCGCGCGCCCGGGATCAAGTACGTCGGCAACGGCAAACCCTGCGGCCAGGTCGGGAGTCAGCGTTCACGTCTGCTCTGCGGCCCATGGGACCGGATGGTCTCTCTGGAGAGCGTGTGGTCAAGTGGTCGTGTGGTCACGAACGGTGTGGTCATATGGTCGTGTGGTCGCGCCCGCCAGACGGGACGATTCCCGCCCCGGCCGGCGATCATGCAGCCTGGCGTCACACGTCACGCGTCGCTCGTCATCCACGGGTACACAGTCGATATGTCGGGGAAGTCGTCGACGTTCCGTCGCGGCGACGATCGTGTCGACCAGACCGACGGCGATCCCTCGAGCGCGTCGGGTCGACGCGAGGGACACCCTCAGATCCACCCCTGCTGCCACGCCTTCTCGGCGGCGTCGTGACGCGAGGTGGCGTCGAGCTTCGTCATCGCCGACGAGAGGTAGTTGCGCACGGTGCCCTGCGCGAGGTGCAGGCGCTCGGCGATCTGCTGCACGCTCATCGCCCCGCGGCTGAAGCGCAGCGCGTCGAGTTCGCGGTCGGTGAGCGGGCAGCGTTCGGCGGTGAGGGCGGCGGCCGCGATCTCGGGGTCGATGTAGCGGCGCCCGCCGGCGACATCGCGGATGACGTGCGCGAGCTCCTCCGCCGGCGTCGACTTCGGCACGAACCCCGACACCTTCGACGCGAGCGCCCGTCGCAGCACGCCCGGGCGGGCATGCCGGGTGACGATGACGACCCGCGTCGAGACCTGGGCGAGGATGCGCGCGGCCGCCTCGATGCCGTCGGCACCCGGCATCTCGAGGTCGAGCAGGCACACGTCGGGCCGCGCCGCGATCGCCTGCTCGACGGCGGCGACGCCGTTGTCGGCGTGAGCTACGACCTCGATGTCGGGCTCGAGGTTCAGCAGCGCGACGAGCGCCCCGCGTATGAGGTGCTCGTCGTCGGCGATCATCAGGCGGATGCCACGTGCCGCATCACTCTCGACCGCACCGGCCGGTGCCCCGCTCATGCCGCGACCCCCGCTCGCACGGGCACGGTGGCTCTGAGCTCGAAGGTGCCGGCCGAGGCATCCTCGTCGTGCTCGAGGGTGCCGCCGACGGCGGCGAGCCGCTCGCGCAGGCCCGCGAGCCCCGACCCGGGCGCGCGCGACCCGGTGTTGCGAGCGGTGGCCGGTGCCGAGGCATCCATGTTCGAAATGCCGTCGTTGACGATGCGCAGCTCGCAGCGCCCACCCTCGGTGGTGAGCGCGATGGTGACCGCCGTGGCCTCGCTGTGGCGCAGAATGTTCGTCGTCGCCTCGCGCACGACCGAGGCGAGCGCGCTCTGCGCGGCGGCGTCCGCGGAAAGTGGGCCGAGCCGCAGCTCGCACGCGGCGCCCGAGGCGGTGAGCACCTCGCGGGCGTTCTCGAGCTCGTCGTCGAAGGCGACCTGGCGGTAGCCGGCGACGAGCGAGCGGGTCTCTTCGAGGGCCTCCTTCGCGATCATGCGGGTCTCGTGCACGAGCTCGCGCGCGGCCGCCGGGTCGCGCTCGAGCAGTCGCTCGGCGAGTTCGGACTTCAGCGAGATGACCTGCAAGTGGTGCCCCTGGATGTCGTGCAGGTCGGAGGCGAAGCGCAGCCGCTCCTGCGTGACGGCGAGCTCGGCGGCCGTGCGCCGGTTGCGGTCGAGCTGCACGACGACTTCCCACCACCAGAGGCTCGTGAGCAGCATGATCGGCAGCATCACGGCGAAGAGGCCGATCATGAAGGTGTTCGAGCTCTGCGGCCCGTCGGGTGCACCGTGCAGCGCGGTGAAGATCGCCACGTGCGCAACCGTCAGGACGAGGGCTGCGAGCAGCACGAGTCGCCGCGGCGTCTTCGGCAGCAGGGCGGCGACGAGGGATGCCGCGGCCCACAGCGGCACGGCCGCGGTGAGCGCCTCGCCCGGAGCTGCGAGGCCGAGCAGCCAGACGAGTGCGGCGGGGGCGATGAGTGCTGCCGTCCAGCCGGGGTGGGGCAGTCCGCCGCCGCGTCCGACGCGGAGGAACCAGCAGTACCGCAGCTGCGTCGCGGTGGCAACGAGGGTGAGCACGAGCAACAAGATCGCAAGGATGCGGTCGGTCTCGCCGGTCGAGTAGCGAAGCGTATCGAGACCCCCGCCCGCACTCATCACCGTCTCCCCCATCGCGAGCACCACGATCAGATCGAAGAACCCGAAGAAGAACACGATCGACGCGAGCGTGTACAGCCACGTCGTGTGCACGCTGCGGGCGGCTGGTTCGGCAGGCATGGGGCCGAGCCTATGCCAGTGACATTTGTCACGCCGGGCGCGTGCACTTTCGCACGGGAACGCGTGACGCGACGACACTGCCGCGGATCGGTCAGTTCTCAGAGGCTTGAAGCATCAGCTCGCCGCTCCTCCTGCGGCTCCGGCTTCTCGGTTCACCTTCTGAAAGGACTCGTCATGATCGACGCACTCCAGGACTTCGCCAGCTCGCTTCCCGGCGTCATGCAGTGGCTCGGGGTGATGCTCATCTCCGCGATCCCGTTCGTCGACTCGTACTTCGGCTCGGTCGTCGGCGTTCTGATCGGCCTGCCGCCGGCGGTCGCGATCGGCGTTGCCGTGATCGGCAACGTGATCTCGATGCTCGGGTTCGTGTTCGCCGCGAGCGGGGTGCGGTCGAAGGTGGTGGCGGGGAGGCCCGCTACGGCTGCGGCTGGTGCCGGGGCTGGCGCTTCGGCCAGTTCGGTCTCAACTGCTTCGGCTGGTGCTGTCGACGCTTCGTCGTCTCGCAACGAGAAGGTGCGCCGCGCCTTCGACAAGTACGGCGTCGCCGGCGTGAGCCTGCTCGGCCCGTTCATCCTGCCCAGCCAGTTCACCTCGGCGGCGATGGTGTCATTCGGGGCAAACCGGAACGCGGTGATCGCGTGGCAGATCGTGTCGATCGTGATCTGGGGCATGGTGTTCGGGGTGGCGGCGTCGCTCGGGGTGGCGTTGGCGAAATGACTGCACACTCGGCGGTCAAGTTCGACTCACTCCCGAGAGCGACGAAAGCGAGACTCTCCCGCACGTATCCCTATCCGCGTCGACAGCCGGTGCCGTCGAGCTCGGAGCCTGGTGAGCACGAGAGATCAAGTTCGCGTGCGGGCGCCCATCGTCGAGCCCGCATTCGTGACCGCGATCGCAATGCGAATCCAAGAGCCCGCACAATCCCCATGGAGTCAGGATGCGCGCGAATAGTCGGGTAGCTTCGTCAGGCCGGGGGCCGACAAGGAGCGCCTGCGGCCGACAGGACGGGACCGCCGGCCAGAGCGTCAAAACTCCTGCCGTCGACCGCAGCACATACGGGGCACACGCCACCGCAGTTCATGCATGCCGTCCGCTTCGGACGCCCACGACCTCGATCCGGTGGATGGGGAACGCCCGGACCGCAGCGAAATAAATACCGGATGCACCACGACCTGTCGGGCCGTCCGGCCGCTTGCAGCCAGCGCTTGAAACGAATCGGGGAGGTTCTCACGAACTAGCTGGAAGCCTTCTCCATCACGGCACGACGAACCGCTCGATAGGTCTTTGGCAAGCCAGTGGTGGGCACTCCGGTGACGGCCTTTACGAGAGTGGCCTGCTTCTTCAGTGACTTCTTCCGCCCGACCAGCAACTCATGTTCGGTCTGTAGTGCTGGCGGGACACCGAGTTCCTTAAAGAGGCGCTTCCTCGTGGTCGGTGAGGCAACCAGATCCGCTTCTAGCGACCACCTGAAGCAATAGAAGCCCACACCTTCGAGCATTGACGACGCTCTGGCATGGTCGGTGGCTAACGCAGCCTCGAGGCGAGCCCGATCATGCGCTTTGGGAAACAGCCAGGAGACGACCGATGTGCCCTTCAGAGTCTTCCCGTATTGCGGATACCCATGCGCGTTCCGACTTAGTTCAAGTTCCGATTTGGAGTACGGAACAAAGTAATCCTTGTCGACGACGAATCCCGAGTCGATGTCGAGCCCTTGAAGCAGGTGAAAGACGTAGCTCAGGCTTCCAACTCCGTCCAAGGAGAGCAGCGTGATGCTCGCTGAAGCGAGATCAACTCCGGCGTCCGCGAATACCTGCTGCATTACGGCTGCGTCGATTGGGCTCTCGGTCACTAAGACGAAGTCCGCAAAGAAGAACTCCGAGTTTCGGCGACGGTGAAATCTGTAGTAATCGTCGCGGTCGAGCGATCGCGCACTGAAGAACGTGCTCGGCAGTTGCGTCAAGCGTGTCTCTACATCTCGGGTTGCGGAGGGAACTCGTCGACACAGAACAACCTGCTCGTGATCGAGCGCGTCAATCATCGTCGGCGAATGTGTCGTGAAGATCACTTGAAGGCCAAGCGTCTTTAGACGCTGTAGCAATTGGACCTGAGCTTGAGGATGCAGATTTTGTTCTGGCTCCTCGAACCCAAGGATGTAGGTACTGTGTTCAATCTCCGCAAGATACGAATAGAGCGCGAAGACGGCGAGGCTCTGGGTACCGCTCCCGCTGTCTGCCAAACTCACCGTTTGATTGCCCTCTTTGACCCGCAACATTAAGTTCCTCAGGAGCACCGAGTAGTCAGGGGCGACGTCGTAACCGAGCGTGTACTCGAAGCTCCCGCGCAATGGGGTCTTTTCACGAAGTTGACCAACAAGTTTGTTCAGGGCCTGCTTCTGCAGACGCTCGCCAAGACGTTGAATTCCGGGAGTGATGTGATCACGTTGCCGACTTGCTCTGACTGACGCTTCGACGACACGCTCCATCAAGCCCCCTGGCCCCCACCCCGCTACCTCGTGATCCCGCCTCAATGGCACGAAGGCGTATGAGATGAACTGGCGAAGAATCGTGTGAAGATCGACCGGGGCCGTGGCCCACGATTGCCCATCGACTATCTGCCACTGTGACTGCTTCCGAAAGCGAAGCCTCGCGCGAATGTCGTTCGTTCCGGCAACTCTCGGGAGAGTGCATGAAGCGGGCGCACCGGAGAGAGTAACTTCGATTACAGCAAACGACGACTTCTGGAACGTATGCTGACCGCTTTCAAACGCTTCTCGCTCTTGTTCGAAATTGAAGAACGCGTTGAGCGCGCGAAGCACTGATGTCTTGCCAGCACTGTTCTGACCGACGAGCGCGACCTCGCTCCCGACGTCGATATCGGCATTTCGTATCGCGCGAAAGTGGGCGATATGGAGGTGCGTCAATCTCACGTCGTCACGCTATCCACCCCTGGGCCAACGGCCAAAGGCCGTCGGACTAGGTCCGACAAGCGCATCGCCCAGTTGCTATCGACGTGCTGCATAGCCGCGAGTTTGTCCGGATGATGCTCATCTCGAGGAAGGCTCGCCGTGAGAGCAAAGCGGAACTCCCACCTTCCTGTAGCTGAAAACAAGCAGGCTGCCGTCACATCAAACGCGTCCGCAGAGTAGAGACGCCCGCCGGGCTCGCCCTTCGGATCCCTCGTCTTCTGCAACTCGACCTTGTAGTCACCGTTTGCGTACTGCTTCGGGCTCGCGTTCTTACACTCAACACGGAAGAACTCGCCGGTCGTCAGTGTCACATCGAAGTCATGTCTGCCATCCTCATCGATTGGGACGACCCTTGCGACATCAGACGAGGCGTTTAGAAGCGTTTCCAGGTGTATCTCGGCGACTCCGCCGCGGACAGCCACAGAGAGTCGTTTCGCGTTGCGGATTACGTCCAGAATCTGCTGGCTCGACAGATCAAACTCTTGCTCGAGGACGTGTCGAACCGGCTCGCCACCGTTCCCTGCGCCAATAAGCGCTGCAGCAGCGAACCGGAGGGGTGTGTCAAGACCAAGGAGCGCCGCCCTGCGCTCCAAGCGCACATAGTCGATGATCCGATCGGGCCGGAATCCAACGATGGTCTCGAGGTTGCTCGGCGACCGAGCATCGCGACGTTGACCGGGACGGACTTCTTTCTCCCAGACGTACCACCCGGTCGCCCGAACTTCGTTGACCTGGGCGTCCTTCACGTAGGCAGAGATCCCCAGGGGAATCGGGTCGTACAGTTGGGCATCGATGCCGAAGATCATGTCGTTCTGCAGATCGACCAACAAGATCACTGTTGCATCGACGCCTGCGATGTCCCGGCCGAGCGGGCGCTCTGCCCACTGCGCTTCACCGCCGTTACGAAGCTCCGCGCGTAGTTCATCAGCCGGACGACTCTTGGTGACTCGTTTCGTGAGCCGATATGGATAGACAAGCACACCGATCCGCTCCTCATTGTCGAGAAGTAGGCCAAAGAAGTGAGGCGATCGATTGGACTGGCTCGCGTAGAGTACTCGAGCTCCGGCGCGACCAAAGGCGTCCAGGAGGTACGCGTAGATGTCCTTGCGCCGTGAGTTGTAGATCGCCGGAACTGCACGCCCCGCCAACTGCTCCTCCACAGGGCTCCCTTCCTCGCCGAATCCCCACAGTATCGAGGCTGGGCATCGAGTGTCGGCGGCTACTGAGAGATTCTGATGGTCGATACTTGTTCAAGGGCTTCGCCTCGGCGACAGCCCTCGAGACATTTGAGGTGGGAAATGGGCGAGATGCTCCCGGTAGTGAGCTTGTTCTCTGGGGCTGGCGGTCTCGACCTCGCGGTCGAGCGCGCGGATGCTCCAGCGCTCGACTCGAACGACAAAGGAAGCGGACTCCTTCACGTCGCAGCCGCGACTGACTACAACGCCCCAGCCCTCGAGACCCTCGTGTCCAACTTCAACTCGACGAAGACACTTGAGGGAGACATTCGTGTGATCTCCTCGGAGCAGATCCTCGAGAAGGCCGGCCTAAAGCCGAAGGAACCGGTTCTCGTCATCGGCGGCCCGCCCTGCACGCCGTTCAGCAAGTCAGGATTCTGGCTCGAGCAGAAGCGTGAGAGCCGCGATCCAAACGCTTCGCTACTCGACGAATACGTCCGCGTTGTGCGGGAGACGCAGCCGGAGGCGTTCATCCTCGAGAACGTCCAAGGCTTGACGTACAAGACCCACCGCGCGCAGTTTGATCGCCTGCTGAGCAGCCTTCGAGATCTTGGCTACAACCCGCAGTGGAAGGTGCTTCTGGCCGCAGACTACGGAGTGCCCCAGCTACGTCGGCGCGTCTTCGTCGTTGGTCGACGGGACGGTGTTGCGTTCAAGTTCCCCGAACCGACTCACTCAGGCTGGACAGAGCGGGATCGGAGAATCGACCCGACCAAGATTCCGCATGTGACTGCTGCCCAGGCGTTTGAGGGTCTCCCCCACCTCGCCATCGCCTCGGATGACGAGATTGTTGACGGCACGTACGGCGAGCTGGCTGCCGAGATCCCCCCTGGCCAGAACTACTTGTGGCACACAGACCGTTACGGCGGCCGCAACCACTTTGAGTGGCGTAGCCGATACTGGACATTCCTTCTGCGCCTCGACCCGAACCGTCCCTCAACGACCCTTCAGGCGCAACCTGGGCCGTGGGTCGGGCCGTTCCACTGGGAGAATGTTCGGACGGAATCGGGCTCGCTTCGCGCTCGCCGGCTCCGCGTCAACGAGATGCTCCGGCTGATGTCGTTCCCCGATGACTTCAAGATCTCGGGTAGTCGTGCCGACGTACAGCGACAGCTCGGCAACGCCGTCCCGGTCGAACTCGGCAAGGCTGTCGTTCGTGCTCTCATGACGCAGCTCGGCTACCTGCCAGAAGAGACTGCACACCAGAAGATGATCGCTTTCGGCTAGAACGGAAGTGAGCGATGCGGGCTCTCGAGCGAAGGCAGCACTTGACACGTGTGACACCTTCGAGGAACTCGTCGGTCAGAATTGCGAGCGCATTCGTGCTGCTGAGTCTTACCACGGATGAACTCGCAAACATTTCCTTGTGACTTCTTTCCAACTCGTGAGGACCCGACGGCCGGATGGAAGACGCTCTGGCATCGACTTAACCGGCATTAGGAGAAGCTCGGCAACTAGACATTCGCGATGGCCGCACTGCTTTGCCAACTAGGGCAATCAGCAGTCCCGACCGTCGCGACGACATTGGCCAATGTCAAGACGAGGTCGTGTGGGTACACGACCACGCTCGGGACCCGACATCACTTGAGCAACACGGCCCAACTGACCACGAGAGCTGGTGGCCCATCGGGGTTCACGCAATCGGCAGCACACCGCGCAGATAACGCTTGAGCGCCGGATCACACACGTACACATACGTGCCCTTCATCCCCCGCGTAAGCAACACCGCATAGATGTTGACGATGAACTGCAGCACGTCATCGGCGTCATAAGTGAGCCCGAGCTTGGGGTTCGCTTCCTTGCCCTTCTTGTCGAAGTAGGAGTCGAGGTCTGCGACGACGTGGCCGGTCGCCGGGTCGAGGCGCAGGTCGGGGCCGATGATCACGCCGGCGTAGTTCAGGTCGTAGCCCTGGAGGGTGTGGATCGACCCGACCTCTTCGAGGGCGCCCGGCGAGTTGACCCAGTCGGTCTGAGTACCGTTCCACCGCAGCTCGACGCCACCGATCGAGATGTCGAAGGCTGTGGCATCCTTCTTGCTCTTCCACTCCCAGGCGAAGCCGGCCGCCAGCCGCGCGAGCCCGTGCTCGTCGTCGCGCGCGCGGATCGCCGCATGCATCTCGCCGAGGTCGTCGAAGATTCGCAGGTCGTAGCCGGCGAACTCGCGTGGTTCGCTGACTTCGGCACGAAGCATCCGCCTGATGAAGTCGATGTAGTCGGCGCCGCCCGCAACCCTCATCTGGGAGGCGAGCGGGTAAAAGCGGCCCTGTTCTTTGGCCTGCGTCACGAGTGGGCCGACGACCCGGCCGGGCAGGTCGGCCGGCCGCACGGTCTGCGCCTGATCGAGCAGCAGTACCTGGTGGCGGCTCTTGGCACGGATCCAGTCGAGCTGAGTCTTCGTGAGGTCGTCGATGCCGAACAGCTTCTCGTTGATCTCGCGGAACTTCTTGTTGAGCCCGCCCGATGGCTGGTTCGCGCGTTGGTTGAGCCGGTGCGCCTCATCGACGACGAGCAGATCGAACTGCTCATCGCTCTCACCGACTTGGAACGGCGTCAGCACCATACCCTTCTCGAGCTGCGGCGTCTTCGCGAAGACCTTCTGCACTGATTTGCGCAGTGACTGCTGCGGAACGACGATGCCGATCTTGAAGTCCTTCAGCATCTCGACGTAGCCGGCGGTGAAGAAGTCGGAGAAGAGCGAGTCATTCTCGGTGCGGTCATCGAGATCGGCGTGCTCGATGTCGCGGAGCAACTTCACGAGGAAGATGCCCACGATCGTCTTGCCCGTGCCGGGGTCGCCCTGCACAACGATCGTGCCGTGCCGGCCCGTGTCGATGTCGTCGAACAGGCCCTCGAGAATCCCCTCCATCACAACAGCCTGCTCGGGGTTCAGCGCCTTGAATGGCGACAACTTGAACAGATCGTTGTTCTCGATATCGGGGATGTCGCGAGTGAACATACCCGCGGCGCGAAGCTGCTCGAATATCTCGTCGAAAGTGGCCCGGTATCGCACTCGGTCGAAGTAGTCGGCGTTCGTGATGCCCTCGTTGCGGTTCACGACCGTGTACTTGCCGTCGCCCGCGAACAGCCGGATCAGGTACGACTCGAGGTCGAGGCACACCGACTTGTTGAACGTTTCGTCGATGACGATGCGCGCGGCCTCGAGATGCTGCTTCGCGTCGGAGTCGATGTGCTGGCGAAGCCGGCCGATCGCATTCAGAGTTTCACCGACGTAGATCTCGCGGTTGCTGCTAAGCGTGTACACGACCGGCCAGTTCGCGTGCCTGCCGTCGGGCTCGGCCCACGACTTGATCGCGGGCCGGGTGAACGGGAAGTGTTCGACCCTAAAGCTGGTCATACTTCGTGCTCCGCCCGCGGGACTGGTCGGCCGGGTACTTGCGCCGCGTCTGCTCGAGCTTGTTGAGCACGATCTGGTCGGCATCGACGTCGAGCTTTTCGGCGAGCAACAGGCAGTACGTCAGCACGTCGGCGAGTTCTTCGGTAACACGCTCGGCCGAGGGGTCCGGCCCCCATTGGAAGCATTCAAGGAGCTCGGCCGCCTCGATGCTGATGCTCTTCGCGAGGTTCTCTGGCGAGTGGAACTGCGCCCAATCACGCTCATCGACGAACGCCTTCAGCTCGCGTATCACCCGTTGTTCAGCCACGGTCGGAGCGTACACCGAGACACAGTCATCAGCTGATCGCGGCCGCTTGGTGTCTCGGAGCGAGAGCACGCGGCGCCGTGTCACACCGAGGGCACGATGTTCTGATTCAGGTGAAACGCGTTCGTGGGGTCGTAGCGTTCCTTCACCGCAGCCAGCCGAGCAAGGTGCGTAGGGGCGTACGCGCGGCGCACGCCTGCTGAGCCTTCATCCGAGAGCGCATTGACGTACGCGCCACTCGCGAACGGCTCCATCCTTGCGGCGTACCGGCGCGCCCCCGCGACGCGCGCCTCGTCATCGGCGGAGTCGATCCATTTCGACGCACACACGAACTCGAACGCCGTATCCCGCCGCGAGAACGCCGTCTCCCCCTGAGCCACATCGGCGATCGCTCCCCCGTACGCCTGCAAGCTAGCGTTCGGCAGATCGGCACCATCACGCGCGAGCACCGCGTCGATGACGTCGTCGGTCAGCTCGCTGAAGTAGTGGCCCTTCCAGTACCGGCGCCACTCATGCGCCTCGACGTCGTCTTCGCGGGTCTGCAGCTCGAGGTAGGTCATCGGCACGATCACGCGTTCGAAGCCGGCGTCGACCTCGGCGAGACTCGTCGCGAGCGCGGATGCCGCGGCCTCGCCGTCGACCAGGTCGCCGACCCAGACGAACCCGAGCGACAGCGTGCCGTCGGAGATGGTCGCGTTGTAGGTCGCGCGCCGATCGGCTCGGGTGCTCTCGTCGCGCCAGCGACGCATCGCCGCCGCGCCGGATGCTACGGGGTAGAGGTACTCGACCGAGAGCACGTCGCCCGGCTCGGGGTGCAGCACCAGCTCGAACTCGGTCACGACGCCGAAGTTGCCGCCGCCACCGCGCAGCGCCCAGAACAGGTCGGGGTGATGGTCGCGGTCGACCCGCAGGATCTCACTGTCGGCGGTCACGACCTCGAACGAGACGACGTTGTCGCAGGTGAGTCCGTGCTGACGGGCGAGCCAGCCCATGCCACCGCCGAGCGCAAGCCCGCCGATGCCGGTGTGTGACACGTTGCCCGCGGTCGTCGCGAGGCCGTGGGCCTGCGCCGCGCGGTCGAGAGCCCCGAGCAGCGCACCGCCTTGCACGCGGGCTCGGCGAGCCGAGGCATCCACCTCGACCGAACCCATCGGGCGCAGGTCGATCATCAGCCCGCCGTCGGGCACGGCGTGCCCGACGATGCTGTGGCCGCCGCAGCGCACGCCGATCTCGAGGTCGTTCGCCCGCGCGAAGCGGATCGCCTCGGCGACTTCCACGGCACTCGAGCAGGCGACGATGTACCGGGGTCGGCGGTCGATCATCGCGTTCCAGACGCGCCGCGCGTCGTCGTAGCCGTCGTCACCTGGTTCGAGCGTTTTCATGCGAAATCCCCCGCCTGCCTCGGGCCCGAGGATGCCGCGGTCGGGCGCCGGCGTCAAGAGCGGGCTCTTCGACGAAGGGTAAGTCGGGTCACCGATCGAGGGCTACCGTGGCCGCAGGAGGAACCATGTCAGTCGATCACCACGTCGACCCGGGATCTGAGGCCGATCTCGCGATTCAGCGGGCGCTCGAGGCGGCAAGCCTGCGCGCCGGGGATTCGCTCGACAGCACGACTGCCTCGGTCATCGAAAGGTGGGAACCGTCGGCCGCCGAGGCCGGCGATCTCGGCGACGCCGCCGACGGCGACTGACTTGGGTCGGCATCAGACCGCACCCCGTCACGAAACCGCGAGCGCTCCGACCGTGCCGCTTGGCAGCACGATCCATCCTTCGCGATCCGCCCGCTCTCGAACCGTCGACGGCACCGGATGCGTCTCGCCGAGCGCGTGCGCCCGCGCGATCAGCGCCGCGATGACCGCATCGAACGCGTCGTCCGACTCGATCAGCTGGCGCCTGACCGATTCGAGGTCGAGCCACGGGGCCTGCTCCTCGAGGCTCACGACGAGCGCGGCTCGCACGTCGGCATCGGCTTTGTAGCCCGGCCGGCTGAGCTCCCACAGACGCAGGGCGGCGGCCGGGTACACCTCGACTACGCGGCCCGAGCCGCCGCGCCGGATCGGTCCGATGCGGTCGGCGAGCGCGTCGAGGAGTGCCGCGCAATGCATGGCTGTGAGGCCGAGCCGATCAGTCGCCACACTCAACGGAGCGCGCCCGGTACGGCGCAGCACCTCGCGGTCGGTCTCGCGATACGCGAGGCGCCGGCGCCAGTCGATTCCGCGGTCGCGCGAGAGATCGACGCGGGCGCCCTGCGCATGTCGGCTCACGAACTCCACGAAGTCATCGGGCCACCCGAACGCGCAGTCGATTCCCATCCGGTCGACGGTGGCCGCGATCTCCACGATGACCTCGTCGGATGCTCCGAGCTCGACCCGCTCGACCATTGCCCGATCCCGCTCCCACTGGATGACCGCGATCGCGGTCTTCTTGGTGTCTGCGGCGAGATCGACTCCGGCGGTGCGCACGCTCGAAGTGTAGCGACCGGTCCAGCCGAACCTTCCTGAACCGGCTTGCGCCAACACATCCCTTCGAAACCTGTGGTTCGCCGGCCTCAAGGCTGAACGCTGCGCGTCTACTCGTAGATCGCGATGAGGCCCGGGTCCTCCAGTTCGATCTGCGCAACACCGTTGTACAAGGTGATGACACCCGACGTGCAGAGCGTCGAACCGTACGCGATAGGTTCTAGACCGCCGACGTCCCACACGACGATCTGGAAGCGCCCGGGATCCGGATAGTCGAGCCCAAGATTGAGGAAAACGTCGTCTTCGGAGTAGCCGTCGCCGGCGAGCGGTCCGCAGACTCGTTGCTCGGTTCCCGCCAAGCCGGCCGCCTCATTCCACGCAACTCCGCCGCCGGGCTGTTCGGCGGGCGCCGGTGCAGCGACCGCGCCGGTTCCACTCGTGCATAGTCCGTCGGCGCGCAACAGATCGATGGCTTCCGGCACGAGGTATTGGCTGAGCTCGTCGCAGGCATCGGGTCCGAACTGCCCTTGTGCCGAAGCCCGTGCCGAGGTGTAGTCGACGAGGATTTCGAACTCCTGCGAGCAGTTCTCCGTCAGCCATTGGAATTTCGAGTCAGTATCGCCAGAGGTATCGTCGGCACGCACGCCCTGCAGCGCGCTCGCGAGGACTCCGTCGCAATCAGGCGCTTGGTACGAGGCACTACTGCTGCTCCCGTAGCCGCAACCCGTGAGAAGGAGAATCGATGTGACCACGACGACGGCGACAATCCATCGCCCAGTGCGCAGGGTTTCGACCACGGGGCTCCTCAGTCGGCATCGGAAGGTCTCAAGAGGACACTAGAACCTCGGACATGGCTTGAGGCAGCGCCGACGCACCCCCGTTCTGGTGCCAGACGAATCACGTGGCATCCGTACAACATCCACGATGCCCATAGAGCCGGTGATACCGGCCTACTCCACCAGCGGAGCTGAAGCCTGCCCTTGGCGCTGAGCTCCGACAGAGCCGGTCTCGCCGGAGTGCTTCTTCGTCACCAGATACGACCCGGCCAGCACCAGCACGAACCCCACGACCGTCCACACGGTCACCCGCTCCCCCAGCACCACCACGCCGGCGATGATCGCGACGGCCGGGTTCACGTACGTGATCGTGGTCGCCTTCACCGGGCCGATCTCGGCGATGAGGCCGACCATGAGCAGGAACGCGAGCGCGCTGCAGATCACCGCGAGCACGATCACCGAGACGATGACGGGCGGCGACGGCCAAGCGGTCGGCACGCCGCCGGTGAGCAGCACGAACGGCACATACGCGACGGCGGCGCCCGCGAGCGAGACTGCCACGATGCCGATGCCCGGCAGGTCTGGCATCCAGCGCGCGAGGATCGCCGGGCCGAGCGCGTAGCCGACGACGACCACGGCCATCTGGGCGACGGCGAACAGGTCGGAGCCCGCGACATCCAAGCCGACGAGGGCGGCGACGCCGAGCATGCCGAGCGCGATGCCGATCCAGTTCGTGCCCGAGAGGCGCTCGGGGCGCCCCATGAGGAACGCGATGGCGACGCCCGCGAGCGGCACCGCGGCGAGCAGCAGCCCGGCGGTCGAGCTCGGCAGCGTCTGCTCGGCCGAGCTCAAGAAGTACCAGGGCAGCACGATTTCGACGAGGGTGTACGCGAGCATCGGCTTCCAGCGGCGGAGCACCGGGCCGACCTCGTGCCGGAACAGCGCGAGCGGCAGCAGCAGGATCGCCGCGAGCCCCGAGCGGGCGAGCACCACCATGCCCGGGTCGAGCTCCGACACGGCGACCTTGATGAAGAGATATGGGATGCCCCACGCGATTCCGAGCGCGATGAAGAGGAGCAGTCCGCGGCGAGTCACTCGATCATTGTGGCGCTGAGGCAGTGAATCCAGCAGTCCGCATCGGTCAACAAGTCGAGAGATCCCGCCATGCTCACCAGTCATAAGGGTGGCGCACGCTTCGTAGCTAGTGAGGCGGCACGGTCGACGCCGTTGCCCGACCTGCCGCCCGTCAGCCGTTCGGCGCGCCAACTCGGGCGATGCCTCGCCGATGTCTAGCATCCGATCATGGATCAAGTCGTGCTCTGGATCGCCCCTCTGCTTGGTTTTGCGGCAGCGATCATTTCGGTGATTGCGGCAGGCAGGGCAAAGCGATCGGAGCAGCACGCTGCCGCTCAGGCGCGCCAGCGCGACGTCATGCAGCAGTCGATAGAACCCCTCCTCTACGCGGCCTCAGACCTGCAGAGCCGGATCTACAACATCCTCAAGCAGGGGTTCCTCGAAACCTACGGGAGCGGGCCGGAAGACCGCTGGCGCGCCAACGCCACCGAGTACACGTGCTTCCTGTTCGCGCAGTACTTCGGGTGGGCAGAGGCAACACGACAGGCGGCGCTGTTCAAGGAGTCGCTCGAGCTCATCGGCTCGTCCAATGGTTCCAAAGCCGATGCCACGAGTATTACAAGCGTGATCAGGGAGGTGAGCGATGCGTTGAAGACCGACGCCTACGGCAAAGAGCTCATGCTCTTCGCAGGAGAACAGCACGCCATTGGAGAGCTGATGTTCAGGTGGGAGGTGGTCGGCGAGCGCAGATTCCCGTCGGTGATGCGGTACGCGACGTTCGTGGCTCGATTCCGCCGCGACAATGACTTTCGCGCTTGGTTCGACGCGTTGTTGGAACCGATCACGAACGGCATTGGTGACGCCGGACGATCTCGCCTCGCCGATGTCCAGAATCGGCTGGTCGACCTCATGGATCTCCTCGACCCGAGCCACTCCATCTACAAACAGCGTGCCAAGATCGGCGACAATCGCTCGCAGTCATCCCTCGGGTAGCGGAGGAACTCGGAGGCACCCGCCGCCGACTAGCGCTGCAGCACGGCCCACGCGAGCAGGCTGTCGATGCGGCGGATGTCGGCGCCCTTCGTGAGCTTGACCTTGATGTGGCCGGCACGAGTCCAGAGTTCGACCTCGGCGTCGCGATCGAGGAAGCCACCCGCGTTCTCGGTCGACCACATGTTGATCGAGCTGTACGGCAGCGAGTAGATCTCGATCTTCTTGCCGGTGATGCCCTGCGCGTCGCGCACGATGAGCCGCTTGGTGGTGAAGGTCGCCGAGTCGCGGAAGGTCTTGAACGAGGCGACGGCCTGCTCGCCCTCCACGAGCAGCGCGTGCACGTCCTCCGGGATCGGGATCTCGTTCTGCAACGTCCACGCGAGCATCGGTGCGGTCTCCACCATCGGGGGCCTTTCTTTCGAGGTGACGTGCCCGCTCGACGCGGCGCACATTCGTCGCAGCCTATCGACGCGACGCGCAGGGATTCGCGACTACGCCGCTTTAGGGGCGTGGCGCCCCTGTTCTGGGGTGCGGTGCGCTCACTGGCGCGCGGGGCGGGTGGTCTCGATACGCTTCGCTACTCGACCGACGGGGTCACGAGACCGCCGACATCGCCCCGCGGCCGAGGGCGTGGCGTCGGGATGCTTCGATGTCGCGCCGCGCCAGGAAGAGGGCCTCGCTCGCGAGGAACGCGGCACGCCGGGCCATGGCCACCACCTGCGCCTGGTGATCGTGGTCGGTCACCGCGACCGTCACCGCGGGGCTGCCGAGGTAGTGCCCGAGATCGGTGCGGATGCGTTCGGACTCGGCCAGCACCTTCATGGCCTCGGCGCCGATGCGGCCCGGGTTGCGGGCGATTGCGTCGCGGGCGACATCGAGCCGTCGGTCGGCGGCCTCGATCGCGGGGCTCACCTGTTCGACGGGCGGGGTCGGAATCATCGCGCGCTCGCGAGCCGCCGCCATCGCCGATTCCAACGCGGTATGCGCCGAGCGCACTCGACTCAGATGGGCGAACGGATCGGTGTTGACCCCGGCTGGAAGGCCCGCGAGGGCCGCCCGCAGTTCGTCGATCGCGGTCGCGAGGCTGCGAGATGGGGGCGCGTCGAGCGCCACGGCGAGGTGCCGACGGGACTCCTCGACGATCGCAGCCAAGGCGGATTCGGCGCGCAGCGCCTCGACCTCGAAGGCCTCCACGGCGTCGAGCATCGCGGCCGCACGGCGCACCGATTCAGCGGATGCCTCGAGCGCGAGCTGCGCCTGCTCACGCGCCCCCGCCTCGCGACGTCGCTCGGCCACGCGCAGGCTGTGCTCCGCGAATGCGAGGAGTTGCTCGGCCTCGGCGGCATCGGCCTCGACCGTGACGAGCGCCTCGCGCGCATAGCGGGCGGCGAGGCATCCGATCGCTTCGCCGACGAACGGGACGCGAGCGCGCAGACGCTCGAGCTCGGCCCGCAGACCGTCGATGAACTCGGGTTCGCGGCGCGCCCGTGTGATCCGCTCGGCGATCGCGGTGAGCTGCTCATCGAGCACGTGCTCGGCGGATTCGCACAGCTGCACGACGCGCTCGTATCGAGCACGCACCTCGTCGGCCGTGCCGGGCATCGCATCGTGATTGAGCCGGTTCAAGAGGAACGCGATGCCCAACTGTCGGCGTACCTCAGCGAGCGCTTCGCCCGGCTGCTGAATCGCACCGGCACCCAGCTCGGCCTCGGCGAAGCCGAGCTCATCGGCGGCGGCGCGGACGCGCTCATCGGCGGCGAACAGGGCCGCCCCGGCCCGCTTCGCCAGATCGGCGTCGTGTGCCTCGAGTTGGTGCGCGCCGAGTCGGCGCCTGACCCGGAACCCGGCCATGCTGCGATCTTACGTTCGGCGCGCAGAACCCGCTACGGGCTGTCGGGATCGTCGCGGCGGCGCGGTCCGGGGTCTCGATACGCTTCGCTGCTCGACCGGCAACCGGGGTTTCGCTCCTCGACCGGTGAGGGGGTCAGTCGAAGATGCCGTCGAGCACGCTGCCGATGACGAGGCCGCCGAGGATGCCGCCCATCACGTCTGAGCTTCCGCCCCGCCGGCCGCCGCCCCAGCCGGAGTCGCCCCACCCACCGGGCCCCTGCGGGCGCGAGGAGTCGATGTCGCGCTTGGCGAGCTGCAGCGCCTCAGCGGCGAGGTGCGCGACCCGGCGGGCCATCGCCATCGCCTGCTCGCGGTGATCCTCGCCGATGACCGAGACGGTCGCCGCGGGTGCGCCGAGAAAGTGGTCGAGGTCGATGCGCACCCGCTCGGCCTCGGCGAGGCGGGTGCGGGCGTCGGCGCCGATCCAGCCGCGGTGGCCCGCGATGACGTCGCGGGCGACCGCGAGCTGGCGGTCGGCGTCGTCGATGGCGTGGTGCACGTGCTCGAGCGGCGGGATGGGGCGCGCAGCGCGCTCGCGTGCGGCGGCGATCGCGGCGTCGAGCCCGGCGTTCGCGTCGCGCAGCTGGGTCAGCTGCGCGAACGGGTCGGTGTTGACCCCTGCTGCGGGCAGTGCGGCGAGGGCGGACTGCAACGCGGCCATCGCGGCCGTGACCGCGGGCGTCTGCGGTTCGCGCTGCGCGACGACGAGGTCGCCGCGGGAGTCCTCGACGATCGCGGCCAAGGTCGACTCGGCGCGCAGCGCCTCGATCTCGAAGGTCTCGACCGCGTCGAGCAGGGTCGCCGCGCGTCGCGTCGACTCGGTCGCCGCCTCGAGGGCGAGGTTGGCCTGCTCGCGCTGGCCGGCCTCGCGTCGGCGCTCGGCCACGGCGGCACCGTGCTCGGCGAATCCGAGCAGCTGCTCGGCCTCTCTCGGGTTGACGTCGACCTGGGCGAGCGCCTCGCGCGAGTAGCGGGCGGCGAGCCGTTCGATGGTCTCGCGTGCGTGCGGCACGAGTGCGCGGAGGCGCGTGGCATCCGCTCGGACGCCGGCGATGATCTCGGGGGCGCGACGCGCCCGCGCGATCTTGTCGGCGAGCACCGCGGTGCGCTCGTCGAGCACGTCTTCGGCCCAGTCGCAGAGCTGCACGATGCGCGCGTTGCGGGCGCGCAGCTCGTCGGCGGTGTCGGGGATCTCGTCGTAGTTCAGCTGGTTCAGGCGGAACGCCTCGCCGAGATGCTCGCGCACCGCGGCGAGTCCCTCGCTCAGCTCGACCGTGGCGTCGTGCCCGAGCTCGGCCTCGGCGAAGGCGAGCTCGTCGGCCGTGACGCGCACGCGCTCGTCGGCGGCGACCAGCGCAGTGCCCGCCCGCTTCGCCAGATCGGCGTCCTGGGCCTGCAGTTCCTGATCTTCGCGCTTGCGCTTGCCCCAGAATCCAGCCATGCGATCGATCCTAGGGGCGGGGGCTGGAAGCGGGCTCGGGAACCCTTGACCCCCGTCTGCTCGACGTGTTGATCTCGGCCGGCCGGAGGGTGTCGGCCGACGAACCGCGCCACAATTCCACAACTCCACAGCACTCGAGGCCACAACGCCACTTGTGCACAGCTTCTGTCGGGGAAGTCCCGCCGCCGGGAGGCGCTCTTCGGCGCTCGGTCTGCGCGCGTTCCGCGCCTACAGCACCGGCACGCGCCGCTCGCGCTCGTCGAGCACGAACACCTGCGAGGCCGTCGCACGGAAGAGACGGAACGGCGCCGATCCGGTCACGTCGGCTGCCGTCCACCGGCGGATGCCCCTCGCCTCCGACTTCGCGCCGTAGACCTCGAGGCCCGCCTCGAGGTCGTCAGCCGAAACCTCGCCGGCCACGCCGTCGACGTACACCGCGATCGCGCTGCCGACGGCGACTGTCGAGTCGAAGACGGCGAGCGCCACCTCGGGGCGGGCCGCGATGTTCTGCGAGTGGCGGGTCTCGAGGCGCGAGACCCAGAAGTACTCGCGCAGCTCGTGCTCGGCGAACCAGACGGGGGTCGCCCAGGGTGTTCCCGAGACATCGGCGGTCGCGAGAGTCAGGTAGGTGTTCGCGTCGATGACGCGGCGGGCGGCGTCGAGCGGTGCGGCGTTCACGTCGTCGGTGGGCATGTTCATGGGTATCAGCTCCGGGATTCTGCCGAAAGGGGGTGGGGTGGCGCCGTGGTCTCGATACGCTCCTTCGTCGCTACTCGACCGGCGAAGGAATCATCGCTCCTCGACCGACGGGCGAGCGCCCGAAGGTCACAAGTGGGTCACTTGTCCCACATTCCTCTTGACCGGCCAGCAAGCAGTACGGATGCTGGTCAGACCCGACCCCCGAGACACGATGGAGTGCCATGCGCGCGTTGCGCCGTCCGATCGTCGCCGTCGCCGCGACCTCCCTGCTGCTGATCATTCAGGCGGTGATCGACCCGACCGGGCTGCTCGCCCTCGTCGGGTGGCCCGGCGGGACACCGCGCTTCGACCTGTGGTGGCCCGTCGCCCGGTACATCGTGTTCGTGCCGGTCATGCTCGCCGTCGTCTGGTGGGCGGCCGTTCGTGCGGGCGACCGCTTCTGGACGCTGACCGCGGGCGTCGTGCTCGCGGCGCAGCTCGCGCAGTTCGCCGCGTGCTTCGCGATGACCGGCGACCTCGCACTCGCGGCCTGGGCCGGCGGCTACGTCACCGCGAAGGCGGTGCCGACCGCGCTGATCGTGGCCGGCGTCGTGAGGGTGGTCGAGCGGATGGTGGCGCGGCGACGTGGTCTCGATACGGCGATGCGCGCCTACTCGACCGACGGAACGAAGGGCGCGACCGTCTGGCCCGCCGCCATCACGGTCGGCGCGGTGGCACCGCTGCTCGCCGGCTCGTGGTGGACCGGTGCGACCTACGCCCCCGGCATCCCGACGCCGCGGCCCGGCACCGACGCGCTCGGCATCGTCGGCATGCTCGTCGCGATCGCGCTGCTCATCGGCGCCGCGTGGCTCGGCATCCGGTGGATGCGCCGGCGCGTGCCCGGGTTCCTCGGCACCTGGCTCGGCGCGCTCGTCGCGGGCGGACTCCTCGGCCTCGCGCAGGGCGTCATCGGCCTCGTCGTCGACGACGGGTTCCGCGGCGACCTCTGGCCGCTCATGGCCACCTACATCCACGTCGCCGACGGGCTCGCCGTCGGCGCCTGCACCGGCTGGATCGCGGCGATCGTCGCCCTCATCGCCGACCGCGTGGTCGCGCAGCGCGCGGCGCGCAGCGCCGGCCTCGCAGACAGCGCGGCAGGCGACGCGGCGAACGAGCAGCGGGATGTCTCGCCGGCACGCATCGCGGCCGGCGCGGGCGTCGGCGTGGCCGTCGTGGCGGTGGCCGCGATCGCCGCGACGCTCATCGCCCCCGCGGCGCCGGCCGTCGCGACCGCCGACAACGAGGCTTCCGTGCCCGTCGGGTTCCTGCGCGTCGAAGACGGGCGCTTCACCGACGGCGAGGGACACCAAGTGCTGCTGCGCGGCGTCAACGTGAACCAGCTCGTCGACTTCTACCAGGCGCGCCCCGAGGTGCCCGTGACCCGCGAGCTCACCGAGCAGGACTTCGCCGACATGGCCACGTACGGCTTCAACGTCGTACGGCTCGGCATGTCGTGGTCGGCCCTCGAGCCGACGCAGGGCGAGCTCGACCCCGAGTACCTCGCGACGGTGAAGCAGGCCGTCGCCTGGGGCGAGCAGCACGGCATCCGCACGGTGCTCGACATGCACCAGGACGGGTGGTCGAACCTGCCGACCGCCGAAGGCACCGTGTGCCGGCCGGGCACCGACCCGATGTGGGGCTACGACGGCGCCCCCGAGTGGGCGACCCACTGGGACGGCACGCCGCGCTGCTCGTTCACGGGCCGCGACATCTCCCCCGCGGGCGACCGCGCCTTCGAGCACTTCTGGTTCGACACCGACGGCATCCAGACGGCGCTCGCCCGCACGTGGGGCGAGCTCGCGGGCGAGTTCGCCGACGAGAAGGCGGTGGCGGGCTTCGACCTGCTCAACGAGCCCGGCTTCGGCGAGACCGCGCCCGTGACGACGTCGAAGAAGAACGGCGAGTACTCGGCGAAGGCGATCGCGGCGATCCGGGAGGCGGGCGCGCCGCAGATCGTCTTCGTCGAGCCCAGCATCCTCTGGTCGGGCCTCGGCTTCGACTCGGGGCCGTCGCGCGGCTTCACCGACGACCTGAACGTGGCGTTCTCGCCCCACCTCTACGCCGAGTCGATCACCATGGATGCCTCGCTCGGCCTGCCCACGATCGTCAGCACCGAGCGGCAGTTCGAGCTCGGCCAGCGCGTGGCCGACGAGCTCGGCATGCCGATGTGGTCGGGCGAGTACGGCTACTGGGGCGACGACGCGTCGACCACGGCGCACCTCGAGCGGTACGCCGCCGAAGAGGACCGGCGCATGCTCGGCAGCGCCTACTGGGTGTGGAAGCAGGCGTGCGGCGACCCGCAGAACGGCATCCAGGAGCTCGGCAACGGGTTGCTCTCCGAGCTCTGCGCGACCGGCGAGGAGGCGCCCCGCAAGGAGCACTTGCTGAGCATCCTGTCGCGGGCATACCCGCAGCAGGCGCCCGGCGCGCTGACGAGCCTTCGCGCCGGAGTCGCGGGCGACGACCGCGCCGAGTTCACACTCACGGGCGTCGTCGACCAGCCGACGTGCGGACTCCAGGTGTGGGTCCCCGGTACGGCGGAGCCGGAGTTCTCGGAAGAGCGCGGCCTCAGCCGCGTCGAGCTCGAGCAGGTCGACGGCGGCTGGCTCGTCACGGGCTGCGCCGACGGCGAGTACGCGCTCGCCTCCGAATAGCGAGCCGGATGCCTCGGGGCCGCGTCGTCCACGACGCGGCCCCGAGTCACGTCACCGGGAGGCGAGCAGGGTGTCGCGAGAGCCGACCTTGCCCCGGATGAAGATCAGCAGCACGAGCCCGGTGATGATCACCGCGACGTTCCCGAGTCCGGCGAACGCGGTCAGCGACCCGTCGGCCGGGAACTCGGTCTGCAGGAAGATGCTCGGGTCGGTCGTCGCGTGCAGCAGGATCGGCCAGATGAGGTTTCCGGTCACCCGCAGCGCGAGGTACATGCAGATGCCGAACGCGAAGGTGTACCCGAGCTGCACGAGCGTCGCGAACAGGGACTGCCCCGAGAGGAGGTTGCCGGCGTGCAGGGCGGCGAACACCGCCGCCGAGACGGTCGCCACGGCCAGCTCGCCGTGGCCGGCCTTGCGCATGAGGTTCACGACGTAGCCGCGGGTCAGCGTCTCCTCGGCGAAGCCGATGAAGAGGCCGGCCAGCAGCCAGGCGGCCACGAAGCCGAAGTCGGTCGCGCCGTAGTCGATCGTGGCGAACCGGAGCACGTTGAACAGGAGCACCACGCCGACCGCGATCCACATCCACCAGCTGCCCCGTATCGGCTGACGTGCGAACAGTTCACCGAGCCATCCCACCGAGAGCCCGAAGACCACGAGGATGACGCACCCGATGAAGATCGGCAGTGCGTAGACCGTCAGGATGTAGCCCGCGCTCTCAGGATCGAGGTCTCCGAGCAGGGGCAACACGGAGAGCGAGGCGAGCTGGTAGAGCACGAAGTACCCGGCGACGAGGATCAGCGCCCGCCACCAGTCGCCCTTCTCCCAGAATCGCTTCCAGCCCGATCGGCGCTCGTGCTCGACCATGTCCACCCCGTCATTCATCTCAGCGGGCCCGAACTGCCCGCATTCGAAGATATCGGTCACCAGATGTACGACGTCGTTCGGCGCGCACGCGCACGCGACGGTGCGCACGCCGCCCGCATGGAGTGAGTCGACCATCCACTATCGGGCCGGGTACGTCGACACCTCGGCACCTCGGCGCTCGGCCGACTACGTCACTGATCCGCCTCCGGTATCGCGATACCGAGCGCGTATCAGTGACGTAGTACGTTCAGCCCTGCGGCCGCTCGGTACCGTCTTCGCGCGACGCCACTGCCGGGAGCGTCCCCTGGGTGCCGGAGCGACTACCCGAGCGCCTCGCGGGCGTGGCGGTACTTGGCGGCCAGGCGCTGCTGGGCGTCGTAGTCGAGCTTGCGCACGCGCCACGGCGACGAGTTGTCGGCGACGTCGGCGAGCTTCACGCGGCGGGCCAGCGGGTTGCTGCGGATCCGTGCGAAGTACTCGTCGTCGCTCATGCCCGAGGTGCGGGTGAGCAGCACCACGATCTCGACGATGTCGGGTCGCACCCCCGCTTCGAGCAGCTCCTGCTCGGAGACTGCGCTGCGCTCGACCACGTCGTGCAGCCAAGCGGCCGCGGTCGCGACCGGCTCGGTCGCCGCATCGAAGTGCTCGGCGACACGACCGGGGTGGTCGATGTAGTCGGCACCGACCTGGTCGACCTGGCCGCGGTGCGCCACGAAGGCGATGCCCTTGGCGAGCGCGACCTGCGCCGCCGTATCGGCGTCGACCGCGCGGGCGGGCGCGGAATGCAGGGCGGCGGGCGCCGCGATCGGGGTCACGGATGCCGCGGGCGCGAGCGCATCCGTCGGGTTCGTCATCATCGCCACAGGGTTCGTCTCCTCGTTCGAGTCGGGGTCGGAGGCGGGTGCCGCGTCAGGGGCGGGCACCGCCTCGGGAATGACCTCCGCGATCGGCGGGAACGCCGACGCGGGAGTGGGGGGTTGTTCTGGCGGCGGGCCGGGCACGAGCGTCAGCCTCGGGGTCGAGACCACCGGAGCCACGACGGGCGGCTCGGGCACCAGCGAGAGCTTCGGCGGCGCGAGAGGTGCCGGCGGAGCCAGGTCCGGGTGCGTCGCCGCGGTCTCGGGCGCCGACACGGGCGAGGGCTCGGTCTCCGGCGCGGGCGCAACTCCCGGCGTGGTCGCAGCCTCGGCCGCGGCCTCGGCCTCGGCCTCGGGAGAGGAAGTGGGCACAGCCGCGGGGGCGGGGGCGGTATCGGCGGCCGCCTCCGCCGCCGGCGACGGCTCGTTCACGGGCAGCGCCTCAGACGCGGACGCAGACTCAGCGATGACCTCGGGCGACGGCTCGGGCTCGGGCTGCCGGTCGATCGTCTCCGCCCACTGCATGAGCACCGGTTCGGTCATCAGTGCGTCGGGGTGCGAGACCGGGGCGGGCGCGGGTTCCGGTTCGGCCGGCTCGGCGTCCACCTGGTCGAGACCGAACTCGGGCGGCTCGAACCCGGCGCGACGCAGCAGTTCGGCCCATGCCTCGGCATCGGTCTCGGGCGCCGCGGTGGGCTGGGGAACGGACGCGCCCGGCGCTGGCTCGGCGACCGGCGGTGCCTCGGCGGAGCGGGGCGACTCGGCTGCCGGCGCGGGCTCGGCGGGCGCGGCAGGCGAGGCAGGCGCGGCAGGTTCCACCGGTCCCGGTACGGCGTGCGCGGCCGCGTCGACGCGCGCGGCGGGGTCAGCGACCGGAGCGGGCGCGGCGGCCTCCGCGACCGGCGTCGGCCCCACGACCGGTGCGACCTCAGTCGTGGGCTCGGGCGCCGACGGCGTCTCGGCGGCGACCACGGAGTCGATCGGCGTCTGCGGTGCGGTCGGCTGCGTGGCATCCGCCGTCGTGATCTCGGGGGCGGGCGCCCCACCCGCCGCCTCGGCCGCGAGCTCGGCGAGCGGATCACGGCCGCGCAGCGGCCGCACGAAGTTCAGCTCGGCCTCGAGCTCGGCCATCTCGCGGGCGTCGAGCTCGAGCATCGACCGGGCGTCGCCGAGGCTGCGGCGCACGAAGTAGTACTCGTCGACCTCGGCGAGGCGGTCGCCGTCGCTGGTCGTGAAGTAGCGACGACGACCGCCGTCGCTGACCGCGAGGATGACCTCGACGAAGTCGCCGCTCGGCACCTCGCAGCAGAGGTAGTAGCGCTCGACCTCGGCGGGCACGGCGGCGGGCGGCACCTGCGCGGGCACCGCGGGCGGCACAGGCGACACGGCCGCCGGCGACCCCGCAGCGCCCCCACCCTGCTCGGGCGCGGGCGGCGCCCACACGCTCGCACGATCGGGCATGCGGCGCGGCCGCAGCGTTCCGCCGAGTTCTGCGCTGCGACGCGCGGCGCGCGACTCGGGCTCGGCCGCTCCTGGCAACCCGGGCATGGACTGATCGTCGGCGGGGATCGTCAATCTGGCTCCTGGGGGTGGGCGCCGGGGCGGGCGGGGTCGGCGAGCGCTCGGGTGCGGCACGCCTCTCCGATGCTAAGCCGTTCGCCGCCGGGAAACGAGGAACCCGGCGAAGGATGTGCGAATCAGCCCGGCGCGGTCACCCCGTCGTCGGGCTCCTGGAAGACGGTGAGCTGCAGCCCGGCCGGCCCCGCGAGCCGCGAGTTGATCGAGCGCCACGGCGTCTCACGCGGGGTGGCGAGCAGCTCGGCCCCCGCATCGACGAGCTCGTCGGTGACCGCGGCCGTGTCATCGACCTCGAAGGCCACCCGCACGTGCGGACTCTGCACCCCGTCGGTCTCGACCCGGTCGATGAGCCGCACCTGAGCCGGGTTCGAGAGTTCGAGCGTCGCCCGCCCCGCGTCGAGGATCATCACCCGGGCGCCGTCGTCGCCGTCGTACGCCTCCTCCTCGGCGAGGCCGAGCACGTCGCGGTAGAACGCGACCGCCGCCTCCCAGTCCTCGGCCTCGACGACGAGACGGAGCTGACGTACCCGGCGCGGAGCGCCGTCTGCTGGACTGCCCATGACGGCACCCTACGCCGCACGGCCACGACGCTGCACCGCGACAGCTTCTGCAGAACGACACCTCCCGCCGCGCGTCGATGCGAGCAAGCTGGCGACATCCGACAAGAGATTCGCCCGAGGCATCCTGATTCGCACACAATCGAGGCATGCGCATCACGCCTCGACGACTCGCCATCGGCATGAGCCTCTGGGCTCCCAACCTGTGGTCGGGCATCCGCATCAGACGATTCGCCGACGACTGGACGAGCGCCACCGTCGAACTGCACGTGAACCCGATCACCCGCAACTACGTGGGCACGGCCTTCGGCGGCTCGATGTCGGCGATGACCGACCCCTACTACTTCATGCTGATCATGCACCAGCTCGGACGCGACTACGTCGTGTGGGACACCCGCGGCGAGATCGAGCTCGTGAAGCCCGGCCGCGGGGTGCTCACTGCGCACTTCGAGGTGCCGAAGGCCAAGGCCGAAGAGCTGCGCGAGCGGGCCCGCGGCGGCGCGAAGGTGCTCGAGTGGTTCGAGACCGAGATCACCGACCGCGACGGCGACATCGTCGCCCGCGTGCGCCGCGAGGTGTACGTGCGCGAGAAGCAGCGCGTGACCGAGGCGGCCGCCGAGTAGCAGCAGCTCGCCCGAACTCGACGGGTGACATCGGCGAGGCACCTGATTAGATGGATGCCACGTGCCACTCAACGAAGACGAGGTCGATGGATGACGGCGATGCGGCGAACCCTCGGAATCGGTACCGCGCTCGCGCTCGCGCTCGGACTGGCCGCGTGCACGACGACGCCCGACTCGCCCGCACCGACGAGCCCCGTCGTGCAGCTCGGCGCGCCGGGCGAGCCGAACCGCACCCTCTCGCCCGACGAGGCCGGCGCGATCACCGAGCCGCAGCACACCGAGCTCGACGCGGACTTCATGCTCGACATGATCCACCACCACGACCAGGCGATCGAGATGACCGCCCTCGTCGAGAAGCGCACCGACGACCGGGACATCCACCTGCTCGCCGAACGCATGTCGGCGAGCCAGCAGGACGAACGCACGCTGATGGTGAGCTGGCTGCAGGAGCGCGGGGTGCCGGTCAACGACCAGGGGCACGACGCGCACGCGAGCGGCGAGGGCGCGATGCCGGGCATGCTCAGCGACGAGCAGATGGCCGAACTCGAGGCTGCCGAAGGTGACGCGTTCGACCGGTTGTTCCTCGTGTACATGATCCAGCACCACGAGGGCGCGGTGCAGATGGTCGACGAGCTCTACGCCGCGGGCGGCGGGCAGGAGCCGGCGACCGACCAGTTCGCCCGCCACGTCGAATCCGACCAGGGCATCGAGATCGCCCGCATGCAGCAGATGCTCGCCGAGCGGGCGGGCTGACCCGATCCCGACGCGAACGGGCCCGGCGGTCGTCGACCGCCGGGCCCGCTCGAGGTGAGGGGGCCGTCACCCGGCCCCCTCACCGGTTCAACCGAATGTCGCCGCGAGCGCGGTCAGCCCCTGCACGACGTTCGAGTCGGCCGGAGCGCCCGACTTGCGGGCCGCGTTGTCGAGCTGGGCCGCGACGGCACTGCCCGCGGCCGGACCGTCGGCGAGCTTCTCGGCCTTGTCGATGTGCTTGCGCACCTCGGCGAGGGCCGCGCCGCTCAAGGTGCCGGCGCGCTCGGCCTGGTCGACGTACGACCGTGCCACGGCGAAGCTCGGCTCGTGCTCGATCGCGGTCTGCGCCTGCGCGTTGAACTCACCGAGCTGCACCTCGCCGGCGGCCGCGATCTCGTTCTCGCTCATCATGTCGCTCGCGGTGAGCGCCATGGTGTCGAAGCCGCGCGCGATCTCGCTGCCGAGCACGTTGCCGTTGTACCAGTAGGTCGACCAGTAGCCGCCGAGCGCCAGCGACGACCCGTTGATCGGGCCGCGGTCGAGGTAGGCGATCTCGGTCGGGTTCGCCGTGTCGGTGAAGTCGATGATCGACAGACCGCCCTGGTACCACGCCTGCACCATGATGTCGCGACCCGGCACCGGGATGAGCGAACCGTTGTGCGCGACGCAGTTCTCCTGCGCCGTCTGCGGCACCGGCAGCTTGTAGTAGCTCGCGAACTCCAGCTTGCCGTCGACGATGTCGAACAGCGCGTTCGCGCCCCACTCGGGCTGGTCGGTCGCACGGCAGCGAGCGCCGGATCCGCCGCCCCACTCATCGGTGAAGATGACCTTCGTGCCGTCGTTGTTGAACGTCGCCGAGTGCCAGTACGAGAAGTTCGGGTCGGCGACCGCGTCGATGCGAACCGGGTTCACCGGGTCGCTGATGTCGAGCAGGATGCCGTTGCCCTGGCACGCGCCCGCCGCGAGCCCGATCTCGGGGTACGCGGTGATGTCATGGCAGGTGTTGGTGTTCGGCGTCGGGCTGTAGGCGACCCCGCTCGGGTGAGTCTGCTCGGGCGTCGGGGTCTGCCCGAAGGGAACCGGGAGGGTGTTCTGCAGTCCGTTGTACGCGCCCGTGTCGGGGTTGGTGAAGATCCTCGGCTGGCTGACGACCGCGGCCGTCTCGGGGGCGTCGAGCGGCACCTTGATGACGTCGATGCGCCACTGCGTCGGGTCACCCGTGGTCACCGGGTCCTTGGTCAGAGCGGCGTTCTGGCAGCCCGCGAGCTCGAGCGGCGAGCGCACGCCCGACGTGCCCGAGTTGTAGATGTAGATGTTCTCGGCATCGTCGGGGTCGGCCACCACGGTGTGCGTGTGCGATCCGCGGCAGGTCTGCACACCAGGCAGCTGCACCGGGTTGTCGATGTCGCTGATGTCGAAGATGCGCACCCCGCGGAATCGCTCGGGGTTCACCGAGCCCGGGGCGCCCTGGGTGCCGCAGTCGATGCGCCCGAGGGTCTGCTCGACCGACATGAACAGCAGGTCTCCGTAGACCGACACGTCGCCCTGGCCGCCCGGGCACACGAACGACGAGCGCAGTTCGGCGGCCGCCGGATCGGACACGTCGTACACCTGGAACCCGTTGTAGTTGCCGACGATGGCATTGTCACCGCTGAAGGCGAGGTCGGAGTTGGGCCCCAGGGTGAACGGCGCCAGGCTCGGCGTGGTCGTGAGCAGGTCGACGTTGCTCGTGGCGAGGCCGGCGTCGTAGAGGCCGGGCGTCAGGTCGACGCGGGGATCGTCTTCGTCTGCGACCGCCGCGGTGGCGGTCATCAGGGATGCGCCGAGCAGCAGCGCTCCGGCGGCGGCGAGCGCGCGTGTTCGCCCTCGCGGGGGTCGGTGGTGGAATCTCATCGCTGGCCCTCATCTCGTCATGACTGAACTTCTTCGTTGCAACAGACGATCGAGCCCTCCGATGGACGAGCGACCACACCCCCGTGCCCGCCCGCGGCCCCGGAAGGCCGACCAATTCCCCCAACGTATCGACAAGGGCGTGGTCGCCGCAGCAGAAATCTCGGAAAAGCAGCGGCGGGGCCGGACGGGATGCCCCGCCCGGCCCCGCCCGGAAGCCCGCCCGGGGCGTCTCGACGCTTCGCCGGCTCAGCGCGCCACGTCGTAGACGGCCTTCACGATGCCGTTCGAGTAGGCCTCGTGCTCGACGAGATCGAGCTTCGTGGTGAGCCCCGGGTCGTCGCCGAAGAGCCGCTTGCCGCTGCCGAGCAGCACGGGGAAGACGAGCAGGTGGTAGCGGTCGACGAGGCCGGCCGCCGCGAGCCCCTGCGCGAGGGTCGCGCTGCCGTGCACGATGATGGGGCCGCCGTCGCCGGCCTTGAGCTCGGCGACGTCGTCGAGGCTCCGCAGCACGTGGCAGTTCTGCCACTCGGGCAGCAGCGCCTCGTCGGTCAGGGTCGACGACACCACGTACTTCGGCATGGCGTTGTACTCGGCGAAATCGTCGACCATGGTCGGCCAGACCGGGGCGAACTCGTCGTAGCTCACCCGGCCGAGCAGCATCGCGGTGGCCTCGAGCTGCTCCGAGCCCTTGATCGCGTAGGCCTCCTCGACGAACGGCACCTCCGTGAAGGTCCAGCCCGCGCGCGGGTGCGAGCCGCCCCCGGGAGAGTCGACGACGCCGTCGAGGCTGATGAACTCGCTGACGATGAGGGTGCGCATGAGGTGTCCTTTCGCGGCGACGGAATCTCCGTCTCATTCTGACGTCGAACGGCGGACCGCGATATCGACATCGTTCGCGACATCCACCCCGGAACCTCTTCGAGCTGCACTAGGCTCGCTCGCAGTGACACGGGGTGCCGCGCCTGCGCGGCTGAGATCACACCCGTCGAACCTGATCTAGTTCGGACTAGCGAAGGGATGTCGCCATGAGCGCGCGCCTGTACGACCCTGCCCACTCGAGCGCAGTGCTGCTCGATCGACTGCGCACGAGCACGCCGCTCGTGCAGTGCATCACGAACACGGTGGTGACGAACTTCACGGCGAACGTGCTGCTCGCCGCCGGCGCGGCCCCCGCGATGGTCGACATCGTCGGCGAGGCGGGCGCCTTCGCGCGCATCGCGAGCGCTCTGCTCGTGAACCTGGGCACGCCGAATCCGCAGCAGCGGGATGCCTCCCGCGAAGCGGTCGCCGCCGCACGCGACGCGGGGACACCGTGGGTGCTCGACCCCGTCGCGATCGGCGCGCTGCCGATCCGCACCGCGCTCGCGCACGAGCTCGTCGAGTTCGGGCCGACGGCGATCCGGGGCAACGCGAGCGAGATCCTCGCGCTCGCGAGCGGCGGCGCCGGCGGTCGCGGCGTCGATGCCGCCGACGAGACGGAGGCCGCGGCGGGCGCCGCGGCGCAGCTCGCAGCCCGCTTCGGCGCGGTCGTCGCCGTCTCGGGCCCGGTCGACCTCATCACCGACGGCATGCGCACGGCGCGCATCGCGAACGGCGACCCCCTGCTCACCCGGGTGACCGGCGGCGGCTGCGCGCTCGGCGCGGTGACCGCGGCGTTCCTCGCGACGAGCGACGACCCGTTCGAGGCGACGGTCGCGGCGAACCTCGTCTACACCGTCGCGGCGGAGCTCGCGGCCGATGGCGCGAACGGCCCCGGCAGCTTCGCACCGCGTTTCATCGACGCGCTCGCGGCGGTCGATGCGTCGACGCTCGCCGAGCGGGCGCGGGTGAGCGTCGCGGTCGCAGGGCTCGCGGATGCCTCCGCCCTCGCCGCTGCGGGAATCCGCGCATGAGCGCCCGCACCGCCCTCGACCTCTCCCTCTACCTCGTCACCGATCCGGTGCTCTGCGGCGAGCGCGGCGTCGTCGACGTCGTCGCCTGTGCCGTCGCCGGCGGGGTGCGGGTCGTGCAGTTGCGCGACAAGCACGCCGAGGCATCCGCCCTGCTCGAACTGATCGAGGCCCTCGCCGAGGCGATCGACGGGCGCGCGACGTTGCTCGTGAACGACCGGCTCGACGTTGCGCTCGCGGCGCGCGCCGCGGGCGTTCGCGTCGACGGCGTGCACCTCGGCCAGGGCGACGCGACCGTCGTGGTCGCGCGCGAGCGGCTCGGGGCCGACGCGATCGTCGGGCTCACCGCCAACAGCCCGGCCCACCTCGAGGCGGTCGCGCGGCTGCCCCGCGGCACCGTCGACTACCTCGGCGTCGGCGTGATCCGCCCGACCGCGACGAAGCCCGACCATCCGCCGGCGCTCGGGGTCGACGGCTTCGCCCGCGTCGCCGCCGAGACCGAGCTGCCGTGCGTCGCGATCGGCGGCATCGGCATCGCCGACCTCGCCCCGCTGCGTGCGGCGGGCGCCGCGGGCGTCGCCGTCGTCTCGGCGCTCTGCGCGGCCGATGACCCGCGCACCGCGGCGCAGGCGTTCGCCGCCGAGTGGGAGCTCGCCCGATGACCGCGCGCGTGCTCAGCATCGCCGGCAGCGACCCCTCGGGCGGTGCGGGGATCCAGGCCGACCTCAAGTCGATCGCCGCGGTCGGCGGCTACGGCATGGCCGCGATCGCGGCGCTCACCGCGCAGAACACCCACGGCGTGCGGTCGGTGCACGTGCCGCCGGCGGCGTTCCTCGCCGAGCAGCTCGACGCGGTCGCCGACGACATCGAGATCGACGCCGTGAAGCTCGGCATGCTCGCGAACGCCGAGGTCATCGGCGTGGTCGCCGAGTGGCTCGCCCGGGTGCGGCCGCCGGTCGTCGTGCTCGATCCCGTCATGGTCGCGACGAGCGGCGACCGGCTGCTCGCGCCCGAGGCCGAGCAGGCGATGCGGCAACTGCTGCCGCTCGCCGACCTCGTGACCCCGAATCTCGCCGAGCTCGCGGTGCTCGCTGGGCTCGGCGGGGGAAGCGGGGATGCCGCTCCCCCGGTCGCGTCCACCTGGGCCGAGGCGATCGCCCAGGCCGAGACCGTCTCGGCCCGGTTCGGCGTGCGCGTGCTCGCGAAGGGCGGGCACCTCGGCGGCGACACCGCGCCCGACGCCCTCGTCGACGCCGCGAGCGCGACGACCGTCGAGTTCCCCGGCGAGCGCATCGAGACGACGGCGACGCACGGCACCGGATGCTCCCTCTCCTCCGCGATCGCGACGCTCGCCGCCGAGGGCGGAGCCGACGGCCGAGCGGCCGCAGCGGGCGGAGCCGACGGCGACGGTGGGAACACCGGGGAGCGCGGCGACCCGTGGCCCACCGCCGTCGCCGAGGCCCGCCGCTGGCTGCGCGAGTCGCTGCGGCACGGCGAGGCGCTCGGCGTCGGCGGCGGGCACGGCCCGATCAGCCACTTCGCCGGGCTCTGGGCGCGCGGCGGCACCCGCACCGCGCCGACCCCGGCCGAGGTCGAGGCCGAGTGGTGGGCGTCGATCCGCGGCATCCGCGACGACATCGACGCACTGCCCTTCATCCGCGGCCTCGCCGACGGCACGCTCGCCCGCGAGCCCTTCCTCGGCTATCTCGCGCAGGACGCCCACTACCTCCGCGACTACGCCCGGGTGCTCGCCGAGGCCTCGCGCCTCGCACCGGATGCCGCGGGGCAGGCCTTCTGGGCGAATTCGGCCCACGGCTCGATCATCGGCGAGCTCGAACTGCACACGGGATGGCTCGGCCGCGAGGCCGGCACCGAGACATCCGCACCGCCCGACGCGACCACCACGGCGTACCTCGATCACCTGCTGGCGACCGCGCAGCGCGGCGATCACGCCGTGCTCGTCGCGGCGCTGCTGCCGTGCTTCTGGATCTACACCGACCTCGGCGAGCGCCTCGCCGCGGGCGGGTTCGGCGAAGCGGCGCTCGACCCAGCGCACCCGTACGCCTCGTGGCTCGCGACCTACGCCGACCCCGGCTTCGCCGTCGCGACGCGCGAGGCGATCGGCTTCGTGACGCGCGCCGCGGCGGGCGCGACGCCCGAGCACCGCGAGCGGATGCACCGGGCGTTCGTCGCCTCGGCCCGGCACGAACTCGCGTTCTTCGCAGCGCCGCTCGCGGCGCGGGCCGAGCCTGTGGACGGCGAGTCGCACGCGGCGGCGGTGACCGCATGAGCGGCGGGGCGCCGGTCTCGGTACCGGCGACCACCGCCCAGGCCGGGCCCGCCGGGCCGATCGAGCCCGCCGGGTCTGCACCGTCGCCCGCCGGCGCGGCCCGCGCCCGCCGCGCCCTGACCGCGGCCGCGTTCGGCACCGTGCTCGAGTGGTACGACTTCTTCCTCTACGGCACTGCGGCGGCGCTCGTCTTCCCGACGCTGTTCTTTCCCGGCGACGACCCGCTCACGAGCCTGCTGCTCTCGTTCGCCGTCTTCGCGACGGGGTTCGTCGCGCGCCCGCTCGGCGGACTCGTCTCGGGGTACCTCGGCGATCGCTTCGGCCGCCGCCGCGTGCTCGTGGCGACGCTGCTCACGATGGGCCTCGCCACGACCCTCATCGGGCTGCTGCCGACGCACGCGCAGATCGGGGCGGCCGCACCCGTGCTGCTCGTCGCCCTGCGCCTCGTGCAGGGCCTCGCGACGGGCGGCGAGTGGAGCGGCGCCGTGCTGCTCGCCCTCGAGCAGTCGCCGCTGCGGCGCGGGTTGCGCGGCGCGTTCATCTCGAGCGCGGTCTACCTCGGACTCATCCTCGGCAACCTCGCCTTCGTGGTGCTCGTCGCCGTGCTCGACGAGCCGGCACTGCTCGACTGGGGCTGGCGGGTGCCGTTCGTCGCGAGCCTCGTGCTCGTCGCGATCGGGTGGCGGCTGCGGCGCCGGGTCGACGAGTCGCCCGAGTTCGTCGCGATGCTCGAGGCCCGCCGGCAGTCGCGGCGACCCGTCGCCGAGGTGCTGCGACGTCCGCGCGGCGTGCTCGCCGTGTTCCTCGTGCGCGTCGGGGTGAACACGACCTTCTACGTCGTCTCGGTGTTCTGCCTGAGCTATGCGTCGACGGTCGCCGGGATGCCTCGCGAGCTCACCCTCACCGCGCTACTGGCCGGCGCCGCGGTCGCCGCGGTGCTGTGCCCGTTCTGGGGTGCCCTCGGCGACCGGGTGCGCCCGCGCCGGCTCGTCATCGGCGCCCTGGTGGCGTTCGCCGTGCTCGCCGCGCCCCTCTTCCTCGTGCTCGACACGGGGTCGGCGGCGCTCGTCATCGGCGTCGTGGTCGCCGCGATCGGCATCGTGAACTCGGCGGCCGACGGCGTGCAGCCGGCGTACTTCACCGCGATGTTCGACACGCGTGTGCGCTACTCGGGCATCTCGATCGGGCGCGAGGCGGGCGCCATCGTCGGCGGCGGGCTCGCGCCGCTCGCGGCGACCGCGCTGCTCGCGTGGACGGGGCACTGGTGGCCGATCGCCGTCATGATGGCGGTCGCGGCCGGGGTCGGGCTCGTCGGCACGGCGATCGCGCCGCGCGAGTAGGGTCGGCGGCCCGGCCTGGTCGGGCCGCCGACGACGAAGCCCCCGGTCGCTGCGACCGGGGGCTTCGTCGTCTCACCGCGAGGTGCGCGCGATCACGACGTCGGGCACGCCCAATACCCTTCGCCCTCGTAGACGTACCAGACGAGCGTCTCGCCCGGGCACGGGCCGCAGCCGTCGTCGTCGCGCGGACCCTCGGTCGGCTGCGGCACGGGCGCGCTCTCGGCGGGCGCCTCGGCGACGGGCTCGTCGGCGGGTGCCGCCTCCGCGACGGGCTCGTCCTCGACCCACGCCTCGGCTTCGGCCTCGGCCTCGGCTTCGGCGATCTCGGCCGCCTCGGCTGCGGCAGCGTCGGCCGCCGCCTGCTCGGCAGCCAGACGCGCCGCCTCGGCCTCGGCGGCGATGCGCGCAGCTTCCACGGCCGCCGCGGCCTCGCGTGCCTCACGGTCAGCGGCAGCCGCGGCCAGGAAGGCCGCGGTGTCGTGCTCGGGGTTCGCGCTCGGCGACGCCGAGGAATCCGCCCCGGCCGCGGAGGGGCTCGGCGCGTCGACGGCGGCCGAGTTCGCGGTCGGCAGCAGCACCGCGCCGAATGCGATCGCGGCGATGATGACGAGTGATCTCATATGACGGCCCAATCGTTATTAGGGATGATCGTGCTGTCGTACGGTGTTGCGGTCGTGCTGGTCGTGCGGGTCGGCGCAGGTTCTGCCGCGCCACGAGCCGGCGATGAGATCGGGTTGCACGGCTCGCGGGCGCTGCGACGGGCCCACCTGGGTCGGCGATCGGGGTCGCCGCTCGAGACTCTGCTGCTCAGGTCGGATCGCGACCCGAGTGCGGGGGCGTGCGTATGGCGGCAAGGCCGGCCTCCGAGGTGCCCGAAGCCCCGTTCCTCACAGAGGAGAACACATCCACCCCTCACCCGCTCAGGCGATCAGTCCCCCTGATCGCGCTGCCCCCCGAAGACCTCATGGGTCTTGCGTGCTTGCCACCATCGTGGCGCGACGAGGCCCCGACTCGTGCGCGAATCGCTGGGAGTCGGGTTTTCGGGCTCCGACGTGACGCGACCGTGCCGCGCAGGCGAGCGCGGGCACCGCGTGCGCGGCCCGCTCAGTCCGCGCTGCGCCCGACGATTCCGTCGGACTCGCGCGCGACCCACCCGACGAGCGGCAGCATGTGCTCCATGAGGTCGTGGCCGAGCTCGGTGAGCGCGTAATCGACCCGCGGCGGCACCTCGGGGTGCGCGGTGCGCACCACGAGCCCGTCGGCCTCGAGCGTGCGCAACGTCGAGGCGAGCATCTTCTCGCTGATGCCCTCGACCTCGCGGCGCAGCTCGCCCCAACGGTGCGTGCCGTCGGTGAGGGCGAGCAGCACGAGCACGCCCCACTTGCTCATGATGTGGTCGAGCACGACGCGCGTCGGGCAGCCGTCGGTGAAGACTTCACCGGACTGCTCCCGGATCTCCGCAAGACTTACCGTCATGTGGGTACCTTACGTCAAAGTGGGTACCAGTTCGAGGGAAGGTATGCACGGGGCATCCGGTTGACCCTCGGTGACGCACCGATCGGTGCACTCGTCGGAAGGAACCGAACCCATGACCATCCTCGTCACCGCCGCCTCCGGCCAGCTCGGCCGCCTCGTCGTCGACGCACTGCTCGAGCGCGGCGTCGCCCCCGTCGAGATCGTCGCGACCGCACGCGACACCTCGAAGCTCGCGGATGCCACGGCGCGAGGCGTGCGCACCGCCGAACTCGACTACGACCGCCCCGAGACCATCGCCGCGGCGCTCGACGGCGTCGACACCGTGCTGCTCATCTCGGGCAACGCGCCGGGCTCGCGCGTGCAGGGCCACCGCAACGTCATCGACGCCGCGGCCGCGGCGGGCGTGGCGAAGCTCGTCTACACGAGCGTGCCGCAGGCCACGACGGCCGAGTTCGTGCTCGCGCCCGACCACAAGGCCACCGAGGAGGCGATCGTCGCCTCCGGCGTTCCGGCGGTCATCGCCCGGCACAACTGGTACACCGAGAACTACACGGCCGACGTGGCGCGTGCCGCCGAGACGGGCGTGATCGCTGCGAGCGCCGGCGACGGCCTGGTGGCGAGCGCCACCCGCGCAGACCTCGCCGCCGGCCTCGCCGCCCTGCTCACCGACGACGGCCACCTCGGTGAGACCTACGACTTCACCGGCGACACCGCGTGGTCGTTCGAAGACCTCGCGTCCGCGGCATCCGAACTCACCGGACGCGAGGTCGTGTACGCGGCCCTCACCCCCGAGGCGCACATCGCGGCGCTCGAATCGGCCGGCCTCGACGCCGGCACCGCGGGCTTCGTCGCGGGCATCGACGACGGCATCCGCCGCGGCGTGCTCGCGAACGCCGACGACACGCTCGCCCGCCTCATCGGCCGGCCGACGACCTCGCTCGTGGAGGGGCTGCGCGCCGCCGTCTGAGTCGCGGCTTCTGCAGGAGAATGGGCGCTATCCCTCGCCCACAGCGGAGATGGCGCCCATTCTCCTGCGCTCGCAGCAGCGCAGGAGCTGGGCAGGCAGACGTGAAGGAGCCGCAGATGACCGCGCCCATGTACCCGCCGCCACCGTCGGATGCGCTCAACACGATCGAGCACATGCGCGACGCCGTCTTCTTCGACGAGCCGGGGCGCGCGCGCCGAGTGCAGCGGTTCTGGATCCTGCTCGTGCTCTCGTCGGCCATCGCCGCGAGCGGCGTCGTCGGCGACTCGACCGCCACGGTGATCGGCGCGATGATCGTCGCGCCGATGATGCTGCCGATCCAGGGCACGATGCTCGCGACCGTGCTCGGCGAGCGCGTCAACTTCGGGCGCTCGCTCTTCACGATGATCGCGGGCGCGGCCGCGGCGATCGCGATCGGCTACCTCGTCGGACTGCTCGTCGTCGTTCCGCAGACCGCGGCGACGAACCCGCAGATCGGCGAACGGGCGACCCCCGACCTCATGAGCCTGTTCGGGGCACTCGCCACCGGCGCCGTCGCCTCGATCGCGCTCGTCCGCAAGGACATCTCGGACACCCTGCCGGGCGTCGCGATCGCCATCTCGCTCGTGCCGCCGCTCGTCGTCGTCGGCGTCGCCGCGGAGTCGGGCGACTATGCCGCGTCGATCGGCTCGCTGCTGCTCTTCGTGGCGAACGTCGCGGCGATCCTCGGCACCGGGGTCGTCGTGATGGCGTTCTACCGGGTGCAGCGCTGGGGATCGTTCCCGGTCGGCGACGGGGCCCAGGCGAAGACGGCGACCGGATCGATCCGGCCGCTCGCGACGGTCAACCGACGCCGCTCGCACATCACGATCGCGGTGCTGCTCGTGCTCATCGCGATTCCGTTGACCATCTCGACCTACCGAACGGTCGCGACCACGATGGCCTCGTCCGACGTCGACTCGGCCGCGAGGTCGTGGGTCGACGACGAGGACCTCGAGGTGCTCGGCATCGCGGCCGAGCCGACGGGCTACGTGGTGCGAGTGACCGGGGGCGACTCGATGCCCGATATCTCGTCGCTGCGTAGCGCCCTCGAGGCCGATGGCATCGACCCCGCGACGGTCGCGGTCGAGTGGGTGCCGACCACCCGTGTCGTCGTCGGCGACTGAGCGCTGACGCCGCGGGCTGAGCGACCGCGGGTCGCCCGCGGGCGACACCGACCGGGTACGCGAACGGGCCCGCCTCCGAGGAGGCGGGCCCGTTCTGCTGCGACGCGGGGCAGGAGGTGCGCCGCAGTTCCGCGCACCGTGCGGCGGCGGGGGTTCTGCCGGCTCAGCTCGCGAGCAGGCCGAGCGAGTCGATCACGCGGTTCGAGAAGCCCCACTCGTTGTCGTACCAGGCGACGACCTTGATGTGCTTGCCGTCGACGCGGGTCAGCTCGGAGTCGAAGATCGACGAGTGCGGGTTGCCGACGATGTCGCTCGAGACGAGCGCCTCCTCGGAGTACTCGAGCACGCCGACGAGCGGGCCCTCGGTCGCGGCGGCCCGGTACGCGGCGAGCACCTCGTCGCGGGTGACGTCCTTCGAGACGGTCGCGTTGAGCTCGACGATCGAGCCGACCGGCACGGGCACGCGCATCGAGTCGCCGTTGAGCTTGCCGTCGAGGTTCGGCAGCACGAGGCCGATCGCCTTCGCGGCACCGGTCGACGACGGCACGATGTTGACGGCGGCGGCACGGGCGCGACGCGCGTCGGAGTGCGGGGCGTCCTGCAGGTTCTGGTCCTGCGTGTACGCGTGGATGGTCGTCATGAAGCCGTGCTCGATGCCGGCGAGGTCGTCGAGCACCTTCGCGAGCGGTGCGAGCGCGTTCGTGGTGCACGAGGCGTTCGAGACGATCGTGTGCAGCTCGGCGTCGTACGCGTCGGTGTTGACGCCGTAGACGAGCGTGACGTCGGCACCCGACGCCGGCGCGCTCACGAGCACCTTCTTGGCACCCGCGGCGAGGTGCGCCGAAGCCGCCTCCTTGGAGGTGAAGCGACCGGTCGACTCGAGCACGATCTCGACGTTGAGCTCGCCCCAGGGCAGCTTCGCGGGGTCGCGCTCGGCGAGCACCTTCACGCGGCGGCCGTCGATGACGAGCACATCGCCGTCGACCTCGACGGGGTAGCCGAAGCGGCCTGCGGTGCTGTCGAACTTCAGCAGGCGGGCGAGGCCGGCCGGGTCGGTGAGGTCGTTCACGGCGACGAGTTCGAAGTCGGCGCCGCGCTCGACGAGTGCGCGCACGACGTTGCGTCCGATGCGTCCGAAGCCGTTGATGGCGATGCGGGTGGTCATGGCGGGGTGGGTCCTTTCATTCCGCGATGGTTCCACCCTCGCGGTCGGATGCCTCGCGCGCGAGTGGCACGCAAGCCAGTACTCGAAAGAATCTCGCCAACGTCGGCCCGCGCCGGCGCTAGCGTGATCGCATGCCCTACGGACCCCTCCCCTTCGCCCTCGAGACCGAACGCCTGACGCTGCAGCTCTGGGAGGAGTCCGACGCCGACGGCTACCGGCGGCTCGTCGTCGAGCGCAAGCGCGATCACGCCGAGCGCACGGGCGGGCTCGACGGGCACGTCGACGAGCCGATGAGCCTCGACGAGGCGCTCGCCGACATCCGCGGCGCGCGGGAGAGCGCGCCGGCGCGAGGCATCCATCTGCTGACCCTGCACCCCCGGGGCAGTGACGAGTTCCTCGGCTACTGCGGACTCGTCATCGGGCGGTCGACGATCGACGAGCCCGAACTCGCCTACGAGCTGCTGCGCAGCGCGCACGGCCACGGCTACGCGACCGAGGCGGCGGCCGCCGTCGTCGAGGCGGCGCGCGCGACCGGCCGGGAGCGGCTCTGGGCGACGGTCGGCAGCTGGAACGCGCCGTCGTTCCGGGTGCTGGAGAAGCTCGGGTTCCGTCGCGATCGCACGACGATCGACGATCAGGCCGGCGAGATCGTCTGGACCGTGCTCGACCTGTCGTGACCGGGAGCCGGGCGCGCGCTACTCGCCGCGCGCGAAGGTCTCGCGGTAATCGCTCGGCGAGGTGCCGAGGATGCGCTTGAAGTGCAGCCGCAGGTTGGCCCCGGTGCCGAGGCCGGCGCGCGCCGCGATCTGGTCGATGCCGAGCTCGCTGCGCTCGAGCAGCTCGCGCGCCATGTCGACCCGGGCGCGCAGCACCCACTGCATCGGCGTGTAGCCCGTGTCGTCGACGAAGCGGCGCGAGAAGGTGCGTGCCGACACGTTCGCGTGCCGGGCGAGCGCGTCGAGCGTGAGCGGCTCGTCGAGTCGACGCAGCGCCCACTCGCGGGTGTCGGCGAACACCGCGCCGAGCTCGGGCGGAAGGCTCCGCGGCACGAACTGCGCCTGGCCGCCCGAGCGGTAGGGAGCGGCGACGAGGCGACGGGCCGCATGGTTCGCGACGGCGACGCCGTGGTCGCGGCGCACGAGGTGGAGGCAGAGGTCGAGGCCCGAAGCGGCCCCGGCGCTGGTGAGCACGGTGCCCTCGTCGACGAAGAGCACGTTGGCGTCGACGTTCACGAGCGGATGCCTCGTGGCCAGCTCCCTCGTGTAGTGCCAGTGGGTCGTGGCCCGACGGCCGTCGAGCAGCCCCGTCGCGGCGAGCGCGAACGCCCCCGTCGAGATCGCGGCGAGCCGGGCGCCGCGCGCGTGCGCGGCGCGCAGCGCCTCGACCACCTCGGCGGGCGGGTCGTCGAGGTCGGGGCGGCGGTAGCCCGGAATGAAGACGGTCTCCGCCCAGGCGAGCGCGTCGAGCCCGTCGGCCACGTGATACGAGAGGCCGTCGCCGCCGGTCACGAGCCCGGGTGCGGCGCCGCACACGCGCACCGCGTAGGGCATGCTCGCCCGGGTCGAGAACACCTGCGCGGGGATGCCGACGTCGAGCGGCTTCGCCCCCGGCAGCACGAGCACGGCGACGCGATGATGGCGACGAGTCATCCGGCCAGAATGCCATGACTCACAAGGATTCGGCCAATGGCGAGGCCGACGGAAAGCCGCCGGGCGTAGGGTGGGGCGGGTCGGCCGACGCGGGTCGACCCGACGATCGACGAGGTGCCATGCAACCGTCCGCGACCACGCCGGCAACGCCCGGCGCCGCTCCCGCCGGCTCCGACGGCCACGAGGCATCCGCCGCGGCCCCGTCGCCGCTCCCCCGCTGGCCCTTCATCCTCATCGGCGTCGCCGCGGCGGTCATCGGCCTGCTGCCGTGGCTCGTCACCGGCATGCGCCTGCCCCTGCAGAACCTGTGGGCGAGCGACACGATGCCTGAAAACATGCCCCTCGTGCTGCTGCCGTTCAGCCAGTACCGGTTGTCGGTCATCGCGTCGCTCCTCGTCGTCGGTGCGGCCGCCGCGGGCATCACCGCCCGCGCGCTGCGCGGCCGGAGCCCTCACGGCGGCTTCGCACTGCTCCTCTTCGGAGTGCTGCTCGTCGATGTCGTCGCGATCGTCCAGACCGCGACGATCGTCGGGGCAGGTCTCCGTGACGACACCTGGTCGCAGATCTACCTCACCGCCGTGCTCGCCGTCGCGATCCTCGCCCTCCTCGTCGCCGTGCTCGTGCTCTGGCTCATCGCGAGGGCCCCGCGTGCGGGCGCCGTGATCGGGCTCGCGATCGCCGCGGTGCTCGTCTCGGGATGGCTGCACCTGCTGCTCGCACCCGAACCCGCGTTCGCCGGCGAACCCGCCTGGCTCTGGACCGCGGTCCGCTGGGTGCCGGCCGTGCTCGTCGGGGCGGCGATCGCCTGGGGCGGGGTGGGCACGATCGGCCGGGTGATCGCCGCTCTCGCGAGCCTCGCGATCCTCTGGATCGGGCCGGCCCTCATCACGGCCGTGTCGGCCGCCGCGGGCACGCGGGTGCTCGCCCGGGAGCCCGCCGAGATGCTCGACTACGGCCGGCGCGTCTTCGAGCTGGCGCTGACCGATCCCGCGCTCGTCGTCCCTCCCCTGGTGGTCGCCGTCTGCGTCGCCGGCGTCGGGCTGATCGGCCGCGCCCTGCTCGGCCGCTCCTCGCGGGCCCGCAGCGAGGCATCCGATGCCCCTACGATCGGAGCATGAGCGACCCCACGCGCCCCTGGTGGACCGGCGAGGACGACATCGGCGGCCTCGGCTTCGCCCGCTTCTTCGCGTGGACCGGCCTGCTGCTCGGCGCCGGCGCACTCGTCATCGCGCTGTTCGCACCACTCGAGGGCCAGGCGCTGCGCACGGTGTGGATCGTGGGCTTCGGGTGCGCCGCGATCTGGGTCGCCGCGATGGCGATGCCGCGCTACCGGCGCTCGGGCGTCCGCACCTCGTGGGTCGTGCGCACGGCGTTCGTGCTCGGGGGTCTCGCGGTGCTCGTCGCCGCCTACGCGTTCCTCGTCATCTGGCTCGCCTCGACGGGAGTCGAACTGCCGGCGCCCGCGTACTGGCTGCCGCCCGAGCAGCCGACGGTCGGGGTCACCGCGCTCGGGGTGACCGCGCTCGGGGTGACGCCGCTCGACGCTCTCGCCGGCGGGTAGGCATCCCGGCGGAGGTGCCGTTCTCGCGGGCTGTGGTCGCGACCACATGACCACACCACCGCGACCGCATGACCACACCCGCTGTGCGAGGTCGGCCCGGGGCATGACGGCCGCGGTGGTCTCGATACGCGCTGCGCGCCAATCGACCGACCTGGCAGAGGGTCTCGATACGCGCTTCGCGCTACTCGACCGACCCGACCGCGTCGAGCGCCGCGAGCACGCGACCGATCGAGCCGCCGAGGTTCCACTCGTCGACGAGCCCCTCGAGTGCGGCGCGACGCTCGCCCGCGACGGGGCGCAGTCGCGCATCGACCTCGGGCAGTTCGAGGTCGCGCACGACCTCGACGACCCGCGGCGCCACCGCGAGGTAGTCGGCGGAGGCCGCGAGCTTGGCGCGCACTCCGGCCGACATCGGCGCCGAGGCATCCGCTGCCGCTTCGACGATGCCGTCGAGGTCGACGAACTGCTGGATCAGCCCGGCCGCCGTCTTCTCGCCGACACCGGTGACACCCGGCAGACCGTCGGAGGAGTCGCCGCGCAGCGCCGCGAAGTCGGCGTACTGCTGCGGCAGCACGCCGTACTTGCCGACGACGACCGCGTCGGTCACGAGCTCGAGCTTCGACATGCCGCGCGCCGTGTAGATCACGCGAACGGATGCCTCGTCGTCGACGAGCTGGAAGAGGTCGCGGTCGCCCGTGACGACGTCGACGGGCCGGCCCGCACCGGTCGCGAGGGTGCCGATGACGTCGTCGGCCTCGTGCTCTGCGGCGCCGACGATCGGGATGCCCAGGAGCCCGAGCGTCTCGCGGATGAGCGGGATCTGGCGCACCAGCCCGGGCGGCGTCTCCTCGACGTCGACGCCGCCGGGCACCGCCCGTTCGACCCGGTGCCCCTTGTAGCTCGGGATGAGGGCGACCCGCCACGCCGGACGCCAGTCGTCGTCCCAGCAGGCGACGAGCTCGGTGGGCTCGAACTCGGCGACGAGCTTCGCGATCATGTCGAGCAGGCCCCGCACCGCGTTGACTGGAGTGCCGTCGGCGCGCTTCAGCGAATCGGGCACGCCGTAGAAGGCGCGGAAGTAGAGCGAGGCGGTGTCGAGGAGCATCAGTCGGTCGGCCACACCGCGATCTTGGCACGGACCCGCGGCATCCTCGATACCGTGGGACGATGAGCGGCGAACCGAACGACCGTCCGACCAGCAGTTCCGAGACGCCTCCCCGTGCGACGCGGTCCCTCCCGGCCGTCCAGCGCTGGGTGTTCTGGCCCGCCGCGATCGTCATCGTCGTGTTCGTCGCGTTCGCGCTCATCGCCCCGAAGGCGGCCGAGGCGATGTTCGGGGCGATTCAGTCGGGCATCGTCAACGCGTTCAACTGGTACTACGTGCTCATCGCCGCGTTCTTCGTGGCGTTCAGCCTGTTCGTCGGCTTCAGCCGCTTCGGCGATATCCGCCTCGGCCGCGACGACGACGAGCCCGAGTTCTCGCTGCTCGCCTGGTTCTCGCTGCTGTTCGCCGCCGGCATGGGCATCGGGCTCGTCTTCTACGGCGTGAGCGAACCGCTCAGCCACTACGTCTCGCCCCGGCCGGGCGTCGAGGGCACGCCGCCCGAGCTCGCGCAGGCCGCCCTCAGCCAGACCTACCTGCACTGGGGAGTGCACGCCTGGTCGATCTACGTCGTGATCGGCCTCGCGCTCGCCTACGCGATCCACCGGCGGCGGCGGCCGATCTCGATCCGCTGGACCCTCGAGCCGATCCTCGGCAAGCGCGTCGAGGGCGGCTGGGGCCACGCGATCGACGTCATCGCCCTCGTCGGCACCCTCTTCGGCGTCGCGACCTCGCTCGGGCTCGGCGTGCTGCAGATCAGCGCCGGGCTCGATTCGGCCGGCATCGTGGAGCCGAACGAGTTCACCGAGGTCGTGCTCATCCTCATCATCTCGGTGTTCGTGCTCATGTCGGTGCTCTCGGGCGTCACGAAGGGCATGAAGTGGCTCTCGACGGCGAACCTCGTGCTCGCCGGTCTGCTCGTGCTGTACCTGCTCGTGTTCGGCTCGACCGAGTTCCTGCTGCGCGAGTTCGTGCAGTCGATCGGCAACTACGTGCAGGGCTTCATCGGCATGTCGTTCAACGTGAGCGCGTTCCAGGGCGAGGCCGGCGAGGCGTGGCAGGCGAGCTGGACCTCCTTCTACTGGGGATGGTGGATCTCGTGGGCCCCGTTCGTCGGCATCTTCATCGCGCGCGTCTCGAAGGGGCGCACGGTGCGCCAGTTCGTGATGGGCGTGATCCTCGTGCCGACCCTGATCGGCATCCTCTGGTTCGCGGTGCTCGGCGGCTCGGCCCTCGCGATCGAGATGGCCGACCCCGGCGCCCTCACGCAGCCCGACGGCTCGGTCGACGTCGAGGGCGCGCTGTTCGAGCTGCTCCAGCACATCCCCGGCACCCAGGTGCTCACCGTGGGGGTCATCATCCTCATCGGCATATTCTTCGTCACCTCGGCCGATTCGGGCGCCCTCGTCATGGGCATGATCGCGACGGGCGGCCAGCTCAACCCGAAGCGCTGGATCCGCACCTTCTTCACCGCGATCACGGCCGCGCTCGCGATCGCGCTGCTGCTCTCGGGTGGGCTGAAGGCGCTGCAGACCGCGGCGATCATCATCGCCCTGCCGTTCAGCGTCGTGATGCTCCTCATCTGCTGGTCGACGATCATCGCGTTCACGCGCGAGCGACGCGCCTACGCGAAGGCCGAGCGGGCGCAGTTCATCGACCACATCGGCGAGTACTACGGGCTCGAGGTCGAGGAGCCGCTCGAGCGCGGCATCGTCGCCGCCCCGCCGGCATGGGTGCGGGGGTTGCGGCGACGGCTCGGCCTCCACGCGGATGCCACGGGGTCGCCGCGGCACGCCTCGGCGCGCGCGCTGTCGGCCGAGAACGCGCTCCCCGACAACGTGCCGACCGACGACGTCGACGCCGTCGTCGATCACGACCCGCTCTCGAGCGGCGACGACCCCGACATCCCCGAGCACGGCGAGAACGACCCGCGCGCGCTTCCGCAGTAGCCGCGCCACAATGGAGCGCATGGGGATCACCTCGACCTTCCGGGCGACGAAGCGGGTACCGATCCTGCAGGTCGCGAAGGCGGCGGTCGCGACGATCTCCGCCTGGCTCGTCGCCGGCTGGCTGATCCCCGGACAGCTGCCCGTGTTCGCGGCCATCGCTGCCCTGCTCGTCGTGCAGCCGAGCGTCAACCAGTCGTTCGGCAAGGCGATCGAGCGATCGATCGGCGTCATCCTCGGGGTGCTCATCGCCACGGGCATCTCGCTCGCGTTCGGGCAGAACAGCGTGGTCATCCTCGTCGCGATCGTCGTGGCGATGCTCGTCGCCTGGTCGCTCAAGATGACGCCCGGCACCTCGAACCAGGTCGCGATCAGCGCGATGCTCGTGCTCGCGCTCGGCGCCTCCTCGCCCGAGTACGCGATCGACCGAGTGCTCGAGACGCTCATCGGCGCACTGATCGGCATCGTCGTGAACACCCTCATCGTGCCGCCCGTCGCGGTCGCCCCGGCCCGGCGCGACCTGGCGCTGCTCGGCGGCGAGCTCGCGGCATCCCTCGACCGCCTCGCGAGCGCGCTCGAGACGCCGCAATCGCCCGCCCAACTGCAGCAGCTCATGCTCGAGGCGCGCCTGATGCGGCCGATGCGGGATGCCGCGGACGCGGCGATCTCCGCCGGCGAGGAGTCGCTGACCCTGAACCCCAGGCGCTCGGCGCACCGCACCGACCTCGCCGACATGCGGGCGCTCGTCGAACGGTTGAGCCCGATCGTCACCCAGGTCATCGGCATGACCCGGGCGTTCTTCGACCATTACGACGACGCACTCTCCGAGGAGCCGACGGTGCAGGCGATCGCCGAGCAGCTGCGCCGCGCCGCCCACGACGTGCGCCTCGCCGTGCACCTGGCCGACATCGAGCCCGAACCCGAGCCGATGACCTCGGTGATCCCGGCGCTCACCGCCCCGCTCGTGATCACGCCGCCGCGTTCGGGTCATTGGATCCTCGTGGGCTCCCTCATGGAGGATCTCCGCCGTATCCGCGGCGAACTGCTCGACGACGAGTAGTCCGAGCCTGCGGCGGGAGACGAGCGGAGTTCGGGCGGCGGCGCTCAGGCGCTCCCCCCGGACTGGGGCTCACCGCCTGGCCCGATCGGGTGCAGACTGACCCCGAGCACCGTGGCAGGCCGGCTCCCCGTACCCCGTCGCCCCGACGGATGTGCCTTGTCGCGGAACGCCGCGTCCAACGAGGAGGCGAACGTGCGGCTGCTTCTCCAACCCCAACCCCAACCCCAAACCGAGCGGACCGAGTTCGACTGGATCGATGCCAGGGTCCCCGATCTCGCCGCGCTCAGCGTCGGTGAGACGACCGTGCTGCGCGCCCTCGCGACGGGCTCGTCGAACACGGCCATCGCAACGGCGCTCTGCGTGTCGGAGCGCACCGTCGAGTCGCACGTCCGATCGATCTTCGTGAAGCTCGGACTCCTGCAGTGCGCCGACGAGAACCGTCGTGTCATCGCCGCCGTCGTCTGGACGCGATCGGCGGCGTAGGCGGCACCTCGCCCGGCCGACGCCGCCTGCGGGCCGCGTCGGGCGGGCCTCTCGCGTACGCTTCCGAGCATGAGCACTGCCGCCACCGGATTCGACTTCTTCGCCGTCGGCGAGCTGCCCGCACCGAATCTGCCGGCGGCCGAGGTCGCGGCGATCGTCGCCGCCGAGTGGGGGCTCGAGGTCGAACTCGAGCCGCTCGGAAGCCAGCAGGATCAGAACTTCCTCGCGCACGCCGTCGGCCTCGACGACCCCTCGCCGATCGGGGTCGTGAAGATCACGAATCCCGCCTTCAGCGCGAGCGAGCTGGCCGCGCAGGACGCCGCGGCAGCGCGAATCGCGGCCGCGTGGCCCGAGCTGCGCATCGCCACGACGACGAGCGAGGCCGCGGAGAGCGGCAGCGGCTCGGCCCGCTCGATCGTCGCCGAGACGAGCGAGGGCCGCCTCGCGATGCGCCTCCTGAGCTTCCTCGACGGGGGCACGCTCACCGGCGACGGCCACCTCGCCCCGCAGGCCGTCGCCCGCCTGGGCGAGCTCGCGGCGAAGGCGAGCCTCGCCCTCGCGGGACTCGAGCACCCGGGTCTCGACCGGGTGCTGCAGTGGGACCCTCGCTTCGCCGACCGCGTCGTGTCGCTGCTCGCCCCGCATCACCCCGACCCCGTGCGGCGCGAGCAGCTCGTCGCGGCGGCCGAGGCGGCCTGGGCGACCGTCGCCTCGCTCGCCGACGCCCTGCCGCGGCAGGCCGTGCACCTCGACCTCACCGACGACAACGTGGTGTGCCGCGCCGAAGGCGGGCGGCGCCTGCCCGACGGCATGATCGACTTCGGCGACGTGACCCGCAGCTGGGCGGTCGCCGAGCTCGCCATCACGATCTCCTCGGTGCTGCACCACGCGGGCGCCGAACCCGTTTCGGTGCTGCCCGCCGTGCGAGCCTTCCACGAGCTGCGGCCGCTCTCGCCCGCCGAACTCGCCGCCCTGTGGCCGCTCGTCGTGCTGCGCGGCGCCGTGCTCGTCGTCAGCGGCGAGCACCAGGTGCAGCTCGACGGCGGGGCGAACGCCTACGCCGAGGCGGGCCTCGCCCGCGAGTGGCGCATCTTCGAGCAGGCGTGCTCGGTGCCCGCCGAGGTGATGACGGCGCTGATCGCCGACGCACTCGGCGTCGGCGTCGGCGCGCCGCCGCGCCAGGTGCACCGCGCCCGCGCCGCGTCGCGTGGCGCAGAGCACGGCGAAGTGGCGCGCCCGACCGCCGCGACCGGCGAGCCCGTGCGACTCGACGTCTCGGTCTTCGCCGACGAGGTCGACGGCGGCGCCTGGCTCGACGGCGAGGCGTTCGAGGAGCGCCTGGGACTGGCGGCGCTCGACGCCGGCGCCCCGGCGGCCTGGCTGCCGCGCGGCACGCCGCGCCTCACGGCGAGCCGCACGCTCTCCCCCGTCTCGCCCGCGACCGTGCCGCTCGGCGTCGATGTCTGGTATGCCGAGCCGCAGCGGCTCGAGGCATCCGAGCATCTCGACATCGACGGCGCCGCGCAGGACGCCGACGGCGACTGGGTCGTGCCCGCCCGCACGCGAATCAGGGCGCGGCTCGGCCGGGGCGACGCACCGCACCTGGTGCGCCCCGAGTACGCGACCGGATGGCTCGCGGTGACCCTCGACCCGGCGCCGATGCTCGGGCTGGATGAGACGGGCGGCGGTCTCGACACGCTCGCCGGCGCTCCCGACTCGACCGGCCGGCGCGAGCTCCTCGAGCGCCGCAACGCCGCCTTCGCGGAGGTGCAGGAGCACTACTACGACGCCCCGCCGCAGATCGAGCGCGGCTGGCGCGAGCACCTCGTCGACACCGACGCCCGCGTGTACCTCGACATGGTGAACAACGTCACCCCGCTCGGGCACGGCCACCTCGGCGTCGCCGCCGCGGTGAACCGCCAGCTGCGCCGGCTCAACACGAACTCGCGCTTCAACTACGAGGCCGTCGTCGAGTTCAGCGAGCGGCTCGCCGGGCTCGTGCCCGAGCCGCTCGACACCGTGTTCCTCGTGAACTCGGGGTCGGAGGCCGCCGACCTCGCGATCCGCGTGGCGCTCGCGGCGACCGGCCGGCGCGATGTGGTGAGCGTGCTCGAGGCGTACCACGGATGGACGTACGCGTCCGATGCCGTCTCGACCTCGACCGCCGACAACCCCAACGCGCTCGAGACCCGCCCCGACTGGGTGCACGCGGTCGAGGCGCCGAACCCGTTCCGCGGCCGGTACAGAGGGGCGGATGCCACGCGCTACGCGCCCGAGGCCGCGGCGCGGATCCGCGAGCTCGCGGACTCGGGCCGACCCCCGGCCGCATTCATCGCCGAGACCTTCACCGGCAACGCCGGAGGCATCCCGCTGCCCGACGGCTACCTCGCCGAGGTGTACGCCGCGGTGCGCGAGGCCGGCGGGCTCGCCATCGCCGACGAGGTGCAGGCCGGGTACGGCCGGCTCGGCGACTGGTTCTGGGGCTTCGAGCAGCAGGGTGTGGTGCCCGACGTCATCGCCGTCGCGAAGGCGATGGGCAACGGCCACCCGCTCGGGGCGGTCATCACGACCCGCGAGATCGCGGCGCGGTTCCGCACGCAGGGGTACTTCTTCTCGTCGACCGGCGGCAGCCCCGCGTCATCGGTCGCGGGAATGGCGGTGCTCGACGCGTACGCCGCCGACGGTCTGCAGGCACACGCCGCTGCACTGGGGCGGCAGCTCAAGCGAGACCTCGAGGAGCTCGCGACCCGTCACCCGCTCATCGGCACGGTGCACGGGCTCGGCCTCTACCTCGGCGTCGAGTTCGTGCGCGACCGCGAGACCCTCGAACCCGCGACCGAGGAGACGCGGGCGATCTGCGACCGACTGCTCGAGCTCGGCGTGATCATGCAGCCGACGGGCGATCACCAGAACGTGCTGAAGACGAAGCCTCCGCTGTGCATCGAGCCCGGCTCGGCCGACTACTTCGTCGAGATGCTCGACCGGGTGCTCACCGAAGGGTGGTGAGTGCGGGCGTCGGTCGGGGGGTCTCGATACGCGTGCTCCTTCGTCGCGCGCTACTCGACCGACCGGTGTGCGTCAGGCGAGCAGGTCGCGGACCGCGAGCCCCCATTCGAAGCCGCACTCGCGGCAGTCGAAGATGGGGGCGTCGTCGGAGCGGAACGGGTCGACCGACTCGGCCTCGACCGCGAGGTCGAGCGGGCCGTAGACGATCGCCCGCACCGACCCCGACCCGCACCGCGGGCAGGGCTCGTCGAGCACCTCGATGGGGGCTTCGGTCTGCGCCTGGTTCGTCATGGCAGTCACGGTACGCCGCGCCTCCGACATCGCGCGCCATCGCGCGGGCGAGTCCGTCACCGCCCGCGCCGACATCCCTAGAATGGGCGCGTGCTCACCGCCGTCGTCCTCCTCGCCGTCGTCCCGGCCGGCGTCATCCTGCTGCTCGGGATCGTCGCCCGCGCGGTCGCGGCGCAGCGCGTGAACGCCCTGGTCGTGCAGTACACGCCCCCGCGCGGGTCGACGGTCTTCCGCGACGCGCTGCTCGTCGACGCCGACCGCCGCGCGCCGTCGGCGGCGCTCATCGATCTCGCCGTCAAGCGCAAGGTGCGCCTCATCGCCGGGGCGCCGGGCACGCGCGAGCCGGTCGGCGTCGAGCTCGTCGACGGCGCCATGCTCACGGCCGACGAGACGGCGCTGCTCGAGATGCTGTTCGGCCCCGAGCACACCGGCACGCGCCTGCGTCGTTTCTCCGCCGACCGGCGGGCACTCGCCGGCCGGCTGAAGACGCTGCTGCTCAACACCGAGCACGCGCTCGCCCGCGACGGGCTCATCGCCGAGCGGCGGGCGAGCTGGCCGGGCACGACGCTGACCGTGCTCGCCTACCTCGGCATGCTCGTCGAGGGGCTGTTCATCGTCTTCGCCCTGATCGGCGGCGAGCTGCCGGCGCTCATCGCGACGCTCATCGCCCTCGCCGCGACGATCGCGACGATCTTCATCACGCCGGCGTGGTGGCGCAGGTACCTGCCCGCGGCGACGCCGATCCGCGAGCATCTCGCCGGCTTGCGCCGCTACCTCGAGGTCGCCGAGGCCGATCGGCTGCGGGCGCTGCAGTCGCCGAGCGGCGCCGAGCTGCGATCGGATGCCACGGCGCCGCCGCCGCACGGCGACGCCGACGGCGAGGCATCCGCACCCCTCGCGCGGTTCCACCTCAATGAGCGCCTGCTGCCGTACGCGGTGCTGTTCGGACTCGAGCGCGAGTGGATCGCGAAGCTGAAGCTCGAGGCCGAGACGCTCTCGCACACGAATCTCGCTACCCTCGGCGACCTCGTCGAGGTGACCGCCGACATCGCGGTGGCGATCGATGCGGTCGGCAGCGTGGTCGAGCTGACGGCGGCGGTCGGCGACCTCGTCGACGGCGCAGGCGCGGTCGTCGAGGGCGTCGGCGGCATCTTCGAGACGTTCGGATCGTGAGCGACGTGCTGACCGAAGTCGAGGAGCGCCTCACCGTCGAACTCGACGGCGGGCCCGTGTCGGCGGTCGCCGGGCGCGCTGCGGGCGCATCGCCGGCTGCGGCCACGATCGTCGTCGCCCATGGCGCGGGGGCGGGCATGGAGCATCCCTTCATGTCGGGCTACACGCGCGCGCTGAACGACGCCGGATTCGCGACCCTGCGCTTCAACTTCGCCTATCGGGAGGCCGGGCGGAAGTTCCCCGACCGGCCACCGGCAGCGATCGCCGCCTGGCGCGAGGTCGTCGCGGTCGCGACCGCGCGCGCGGCGGCCGCGGGCCTCGCCGGCGCGCCGATCTGGGCGGCCGGCAAGTCCTTCGGCGGACGCATGGCGTCGATGGCGGTCGCCGAGGGCCTGGAGGTCGCGGGGCTCGTCTTCCTCGGGTATCCGCTGCACGCGCCGGGCAAGCCCGAGAAGCCGCGCGACGAGCACCTGCCCGGAATCACCGTGCCGATGCTCTTCCTGCAGGGGCGCAACGACCCCTTCGCGATTCCGAACGAGCAGCTCGACGAGGTGGCCGAGCGGGTCGGCGCGAACGCCGTCGTCGACTGGATCGAGGGCGGCAACCACTCGTTCGAGGTGAAGGGCGCGAAGCGCCCGGCGGCCGAGATCGGGGCGGGGCTCGCGCTGCCGACCGCGGAGTTCGTGCGCGCGCACTGATCCCGCCGGCTCGCGCGTACGCTGAACACATGGGCGAGACGCGCTCCCGAACCCGCCGCTGGGTGCTCCCGGCCGCCGCCGGCGCCGGCGCGGCCGTCTTCGGTGCGGGGCTCGGCGAGCTGACCGCGGCGATCATCGCACCCGAGTCGGGGCCGTTCGTGGTGGTCGGCGCCGCGCTCATCGACCTCGCGCCGCCGTGGGCGAAGGACACGGCGATCGCACTCTTCGGCACCGGCGACAAGCCCGCGCTGCTCATCGGCATCGGCATCGTGCTGCTCGTGGTCTCGGGCGCCGCCGGGGTGCTCGAGGCGCGCCGCCCGCCGTGGGGGCAGGTCGTGCTCGGCCTGTTCGGCGCCGTCGGCGCGCTGGCGGCGGCGACGCGGGCGAACGCGCCGATGCTCGCCGTGGTGCCGTCGCTCGTCGCGGGGGTCGCGGCGGTGCTGGCGCTGCGAGTGCTGATCGGGCGGTTGCGCCGAGGCGGCGCGGGCGCCGGAGATCGCTCCCCGGCCGACGGAGCAGCGGCCCGCGGAGCTGACGGCGTTGGGGCCGACGGCGACGGAGCCGACGCGACCGCTGATGGGGCGACGCGACGCGGCTTCCTCGTGTGGGCCGGCGGGGCGGCCGCCATCGGGGTGCTCGCGACGGTCGCGGGCTCGGCATTGCGTGCGGGCGGACGGGCGCTCTCTGCCGTGCGCGACGCGATCAGGCTGCCGGCTCCGGCGACGACCGCGTCGGTGCCGTCGGGCGCCGAGCTCGGCATCGACGGCCTCGCCCCGGTGATCACCCCGAACGCGGAGTTCTACCGCATCGACACCGCACTCGCCGTGCCGCTCGTCGATCCGGCCGAGTGGCGCCTGCGCATCCACGGCATGGTCGAGCGCGAGGTCGAGCTCACCTGGGACGAGTTGCTCGCCCTCCCCCTCGACGAGAGCGTCACGACCCTCGCGTGCGTCTCGAACGAGGTGGGCGGCAGCCTCATCGGCAATGCGGTGTGGTTGGGGCATCCGATTCGCGAACTGCTCGCCCGGGCCCGCCCGCTCGCCGGGGCCGACATGGTGCTCTCGCGCAGCGTCGACGGGTTCACCGCGTCGACGCCGCTCGAGGTGCTGCAGGACGACCGGGCCGCGATCCTCGCGGTCGGCATGAACGGCGAGCCGCTGCCGGTCGAGCACGGGTTCCCGGTGCGCATGGTCGTGCCGGGCCTCTACGGCTACGTCTCGGCGACGAAATGGGTGGTCGAGCTCGAGGTGACCCGCTTCGACGCCGTCAACGCCTACTGGACCGATCGCGGCTGGAGCGCGCAGGGCCCGATCAAGCTGTCGTCACGCATCGACGTGCCCCGCGGCGGACGGCCCGTCGATGCCGGCGCGGCGGTGCTCGCCGGCGTCGCCTGGCACCAGCACGTCGGCATCGACGCCGTCGAGGTGCAGCTCGACGACGGCGACTGGCGCCCGGCGACGCTCGCGACCGCGATCTCGAGCGACACCTGGGTGCAGTGGCGCTACGAATGGCCGGATGCCTCGCCCGGCACCCACACCGCCCGCGTGCGTGCGATCGGGGCCGACGGAGCGGTGCAGATCGCGGACGAGCAGGGCGTCGTTCCCGACGGGGCCACCGGTCTCCACGAGATCTCGTTCGACGTGCGCTGATCGCCTCCACGGGTCGGTCGTGGCACCGGTCCTCGACATCCTGGGTGGTCCCCCGAGGCTCCACAGGATCCTGTTCGACGTGGTCCGGAGTCGCGTCCGGAGGGAGTATCGCTCCGTGGACGACGTCCACAGTTCCACAACTCCACACCCCGGGCGTCCACAGTTCCACAACTCCACACCCCGGGCGTCCACAAGGCCACTTGTGCACGCCGTCCGCCAAGCGGACCTCCCAGCTCGCTGACGGCACGGAACCACGCAATCGAGGAGCAGCATGCCGACACGAACCATCCGAGTCGATGACCAGACGCACCGCGCGATCACCGACCTGGCGTATCTCCTCGATACGACCAGGTCGTATCTCGTCGCCGACGCGATCGCAGAGTACGCCCAGCGTCGAGGCTCGGTGGTGAGGATCGACGGTCGGGTGACGTTCGACGAGCTTCCGGTCGCCGAGCGCCTCATGCTTCGTCGTGACGAGCTGATCCGGGTGTTCGCGAAGCGCGAGGCGACCGACGTCAGGATCCTCCACCTCGGCGACGACGGCACCGATGGCGTCGCACGCGACGACGGGGTGATCGACGACGAGATCGATGACGAGACACCGTGGATGCCGCCGCGCCCACTCGAACTCCTCGTCACGACCGCACTGCACCGCGGCGGCGGGGAGTCGTACGAGCTGGAGCGCATCGCCGCGAAACTGCTGCGCACGCGCGTCCACGTCGAATCGGCGACGCGACTCGAACTGTTCGATCGGCCCGCGCTCGAGCGCGCACGGGCGAACTCGACGCCCCTCTCCGAGTGGACGAGGGGCGTCGAGCCCGGCTCCTCCCGGAGCTAGGAGAGACGCGGCGTGCGCGGCGGCTCGGTGCGGCGCGAGCCGGTCGCCTCGAAGGCCGCGGCGAGCGTCAGCAGCGCCGTGTCGTCGTAGGCGCGCCCGGCGAAGGTGAGGCCGACGGGCATGCCGATGTCGGCCATCGTGCCCATCGGCACCGTCACGGTCGGGATGCCGAGGTGGCGCGGCACGAGATTGCCGTTCGAGACCCACACGCCGTTGCGCCAGCCCAGGTCGGCAGAGGCCTCGTTCACGTCCATGTCGGCGGGGCCGACGTCGGCCGCCGCCGGAAACACGACCGCGTCGAGACCGAGCTCGTCCATCCACTGCTCGAGGTCGATGCGGCGTGTCTCCTCGAGTCCGCGCAGTCCCTGCTCGAGCTCGGGGATCTCGGCGAGCGAGGCCACGGGGTGCTCGCGCACCTGCGCCGGATACGTCGCGATGTCGTCGTCGAACCCGTCGTAGCGATCGGGCAGCGCGCCCTCGGGATGCGGGAAGATCGACGCCCCGTCGACGCCCGCGAGCGTCGAGAGCTCAGGGTCGCCGTTCGCCGCGAGGAAGTCCTCCCACGCCCACGCCGACAGGTCGATGATCTCGCGGTGCAGGAACTCGGGCGAGACGAGGCCGCGGGTCGCGAGGGTCGGCGCACCCGGACGATCGCCCTCGTAGTTCGACACCACCGGGAAGTCGACCTCGACGACCTCGGCGCCGGCCGCCTCGAGGTCGCGGCGCGCCGCCTCCCACAGGGCGATGACCGAGGCGCGGGTCTCGATACGCCGGCCGGTCGGGCCGCCGATGCCGACGTGCTCGCCGGTGCCGGCGAGCGGGTCGGCGTTGACGTACATCGCCGGCACCCCGAACCGCTTGCCCGCGAGCGCCGCACGCCCGGCCGAGGCATCCCCGGCCCGGAGCGCCGGGTACGACGCGGGCCGCACCTCGGACGCCGCCGGCAGCGCCACCCACGGCTGCGCTCGCCAGAAGTCGCCCCGCGTCTCGGCGTCGTCGGCGACGATGACGTCGAGCACCTCGAGCAGGTCGGCCATGCTGCGCGTGTGCGGCACGACGACGTCCATCGTCGGCACGAGCGGCCAGTTGCCGCGGGTCGAGATGACGCCGCGCGACGGCGTGTAGGCGCACAGTCCGTTGTTCGACGCCGGCGCCCGCCCGCTCGACCAGGTCTCCTCGCCGAGTCCGAACGCCGCGAACGACGCGGCCGTCGCCGTGCCCGAACCGTTCGACGAGCCCGAGCCGAACGCCGCCGTCAGGAACTCGGCGTTGTACGGGCTCTCGGCGCGTCCGTAGACGCCGCGCTGCATGCCGCCGTTCGCCATCGGGGGCATGTTCGTGAGCCCGATGAGCACGGCGCCCGCCGCCCGCAGGCGCTCGATCGTGAACGCGTCGCGCTGCGCGACGAGGTGCTCGAACGCGGGCGAGCCCGCGGCGGCCGTGAGGCCCTTCGCGAGGTAGCTGTCCTTCGCGGAGTACGGGATCCCGTCGAGCGGGCCCCGCACCTCGCCGCGCGCGCGACGCTCGTCGGCCGCGAGCGCGTCGGCACGCGCCTCGGGGTTCATGACCACGAGCGCGTTGAGCGCCGTCGCCGTACCGGGTGCGTCGTACGCCGTGATGCGGGCGAGGTACGCGTCGAGCAGCTCCACGGAGGTCGTCTCTCCGCGCTCGAGCGCACCGCGCAGCTCGGCGATCGAGGCCTCGACGACGTCGAGGCTCATCGGGCGACCGCCGGCTGCTGCTGGGTGATGCAGTGGATGCCCCCGCCGCCGGCGAAGATCTGGCGCGCGTCGACCGTCACTGCACGCCGGCCCGGGTAGACCGCTTCGAGGATCTCGCGCGCCGTGGCATCCGCCTCGTCGTCGCCGAAGCCGCACGCGATGACCCCGCCGTTCACGACCAGGTGGTTGACGTAGCTGTAGTCGACGAAGCCCTCGTCGTCGCGGATCGTCGACGGCGCGGGGATCTCGGTGACCTCGAGGGTGCGCCCCGAGGCATCCGTCGACGCCGAGAGCAGCGCGATGATCTCGCGGCTGACCTCGAAGTCGGGGTGCTCGGGGTTGCGCTGCGAGTGCACGAGCACCTTGCCGGGCGCGGTCAGCGTCGCGACGATGTCGACGTGCCCGTTCGTGCCGAACTCGTCGTAGTCGCGGGTGAGGCCGCGGGGCAGCCAGATCGCCTTCGACGCGCCGATCGTGCGCGCCATCTCGGCCTCGACGCGACGCTTGTCGGCGTAGGGGTTGCGACGCGGGTCGAGCTGCACGGTCTCGGTGAGCAGCACCGTGCCCTCGCCGTCGACGTGGATGCCGCCGCCCTCGTTCACGAGCGCGCTCGAGACGAGCTCGGCGCCGACGCGCTCGGCGACGAATCGGGCGTGCTCGGCCGACTTCTCCCAGTGCGCCCAGGCCGGCGCACCCCAGCCGTTGAAGGTCCAGTCGACGGCGCCGAGCACACCGGGACGCTCGTCGTCGACGACGAAGGTGGGGCCGTGGTCGCGCATCCAGAACTCGTCGACCGGGCACTCGACGACCTCGACCCGCGGGTCGAGCAGTCCGCGGGCCTCGCCGAGCGCGCTCGCGTCGACGAGGATCGTCACGGGCTCGAACTCGACCACCGCGTTCGCGACGGCGGCCCACGCGGCGAAGGTCAGTGCGGTCTCCTCGGGCGAGGTGTCGGCGACGTTGTCGGCCACCGGGAACGCCATCCAGGTGCGCTCGTGCGGTGCGGTTTCAGCGGGCATGCGCCAAGCCATGCGGGTTCTCCCCTTCGAGATGTACGTTGCGTCCGAGGTCTATTGATCAAATGATCAATATTGCTGCGAGACTACCTATGATGGGGGATCATGTCAACGACGCCCCGGCCCCGCGCCGCCCGCAAAGCGCCCGACGAGCGCACCCGCGACATCGCCGGTGCCGCCCGCGAGCTCGCGCTCGAAGAGGGGCTCGCGGCCGTCACCCTTCGCGCCGTCGCCGCCCGTGCCGGTGTCGCGCCCGCCCTCGTCGCCCACTACGTGCCGAGCATGGAGTCGCTCATCGCGAACACCTTCGAGACCGTCGTCGGCGCCGAGATCGCCGAGGTCGAGGCGCTCATCGCCCCGCTCGACGGGCCGCGTGCGAGGCTCGGCCGGCTCATCCGCACCCTGCTCGACGGCACCCGCGACGACGTCACCGTCGTCTGGGTCGAGGCCTGGGCGCTCGGCCGGCGCAGCGAGAGCCTCGCCCGCGCGGTGCGCGAGCAGATGGATGCGTGGCAGTCGGTGCTGCAGGGCGTCATCGAGGACGGCGTGCGATCGGGCGACTTCGACACTGCGGATGCCCCGGGCGTCGCCTGGCAGCTGCTCGGCATGATCGACGGGCTCAACGCCCAGGCGCTCGTGCGCTGGGGCGACGCGACCGACCGCGGCTCGCTCATCAGCCACGCCGTCGAAGGCATGCTCGGCCTGCCGCGCGGGGCGCTCGACTCGTCGTCGGATCCGGCGGCCCGGTAGCCGCCGTCGTTCGCGCCCGGCCCGCGCACGGCCGATGTCGCACCCTGCCGATACCGTGGGAGCACGCCCGGCGAGAGGAGCTCGATGTATCGGCAGAACGGCCTCGTCGTCACGAGCGCGAGCGACCTGAAGAAGGCGAGCGACTGCGAGTTCGCGTTCCTGCGCGAGCTCGACGTGAAGCTCGGGCGCGACACGCTGTTCGCCCCCCTCGACGACCCGATGCTGCGCCGCGCCGGCGAGCTCGGCGACGCGCACGAGATCCGCCTGCTCGAGGGCTACCGCGCCGAGTTCGGCGACGCCGTCGTCGAGATCGAGCGGCCAGACGTGCGCGACGCCGAGGCGGTCGCCGCCGCGGTCGACGCGACGGTCGCCGCGTTCCGCGCCGGGGCGCCCGTGGTGTTCCAGGCGACGTTCAGCGACGAGCCGGTGCCGGGGCAGGGGTTCATCGGCTTCGCCGACTTCATCGTGCGTCAGCCCGACGGCCGCTATCGCGTGCAAGACGCGAAGCTCGCCCGGCGAGCCCGGGTGACCGCCCTGCTCCAGCTCGCCGCCTATGCCGAGCAGCTCCGCCGCCTCGAAGTGCCGCTCGACGACACCGTCGAGCTGCTGCTCGGCGACGGATCGGTGAGCCCGCACCGGCTCGACGACATCCTGCCGGTGTACCTCGAGCGCGTCGCCCGACTGCAGCGCATCGTCGCCGACCGGGTCGCCGACACCGGCCCCGTCGCCTGGGGCGACCCGCGCTACAGCCACGACGGCCGCTGCCCGACCTGCGAGCTCGAGGTGCAGGCGAATCGCGACGTGCTCATGGTCGGCGGCATGCGGGTGACGCAGCGCGAACCGCTCGCTGCGGCCGGCATCACGACCATCGACGCGCTCGCGGCCTCGCAGGGTCCCGTGCCGCACCTGATGGAGGCGACGCTCGAGAACCTGCGCGCGCAGGCGTCGCTGCAGCTTCGGGCCGAAGCCGCGGCGAGCGCGGCGGCGGCGTCAGGCGCATGGCACGAGGGCGACCCGCCTCTCGCCCCACCCGTCGGGGTGCGCGACGCCCGCGCGATCGCGGCGATCCCCGAGCCGAACCCCGGCGACCTGTTCTTCGACTTCGAGGGCGACCCGCTCTACACCGAGGGCGACGGCACGAAGTGGAACCTCGACTACCTCTGGGGCATGGTCGACAACGCCGAGACCTACACGGCCTTCTGGGCGCACTCGTTCGCCGAAGAGCGCGAGGCGCTCGTGCGCTTCCTCGAGTTCGTGAAGCTGCGCCGCCAGGTGCATCCCGAGCTGCACATCTTCCACTACGCGAGCTACGAGCGCACGCATCTCACCGCGATCGCGGCACGGCACGGCGTCGGCGAGGCCGAGGTCGACCAGCTGCTCGCCGACGGCGTGCTCGTCGACCTCTACCCGATCGTGAAGCGCGCGGTCCGCGTGGGCAGCCGCTCGTACTCCATCAAGAAGCTCGAACCCCTGTACATGGGCACCGAGCTGCGCGAGGCCGACGTGAAATCGGGCGCCGACTCCATCACCGAGTACGTGCGCGCCATCGAGCTGCGCGCGTCGGCGGTCGAGACGGGCGACCGCGCGTCCGAAGACGAGGCCGCCCGCATCCTCGCCGACCTCGCCGACTACAACCGCTACGACTGCGTCTCGACGCTGCGCCTCCGTGACTGGCTCCTCGCGCTCGGCGCCCGCGAGGGCATCCGCCCGGTCGCAGCGTCGATGCTCGCCGACCGCGCAGAGGGCAAGGTCTACGAGGCCTCGCCGCTCGCGCAGCAGCTCAGGGCGATCGTGCGCGAGCGCGACGAGCAGGCGACCGCGGCACCCGGCCAGCCGCTCGGCGCCTCGGTGCGCGACGCCGACACCGAGGCCCTCGCCCTCGCCTCCGCGGCGATCGACTACCACGCACGAGAGGCGAAGAGCTTCTGGTGGTCCCACTACCTCCGCTGCGACCAGCCGCTCGAGAGCTGGGAGGAGCACCGCGACGTCCTCGTCGTCGATCCCGCCCGCTCGGGTGCGATCGGCCGGTGGTACGAGGAGCCCCGGTGGCAGAGCGCACGTCGCGAACTGCAGCTCGACGGCCGCGTCGCTCCGGGGTCGCGATTCAGCGTCGGCGGCGACGTGTTCCTGCTGTACGACTGGCCGGCCCCGTTCCCCTCGCAATCGACCCGGCCGGGCCAGCGGGCGTGGTCGAACGCGACCGTCGTCGAGGTCACCGACGAGGGAGTGCGCGTCGAGGAGCGCGGCCAGCCCGGCATCACCTGGCCCGAGCTCCCGGTCGCGATCGCGCCGGGTGCACCGCCCCGTGCCGACGCGCTGCGCGATGCGATCGCCGAGTGGGCGGCGCCGATCCCCGCACGCGTTCCCGATCTGCCGCCCGGCCCCGCGATCGACGTGCTGCGGCGCAGGCCGCCGCGCGCGGCGGGCGGGCTCGTCCCGCTCGGCGCCGACCACGACTACGTCCCGGCCGTCGTCGAGTCGGTGAGGCGACTCGATCGTTCGTACCTCGCGGTGCAGGGCCCTCCCGGCACCGGCAAGACGTACCTCGCCGCGCACGTGATCGCCGCGCTCGTGCGCGATCACGGCTGGCGCATCGGGGTCGTCGCCCAGTCGCACTCGGTCGTCGAGAACGTGCTCGACGCGGTGGTGAACGCCGCCGGGCTCGATCGCGGTCTCGTCGCGAAGCACCTGAAAGACGCCGGCGACGCCGGCCGGCACGGCTTCACCGCACTGAACAGCAAAGACGGCATCGCCGCCTTCACGAGCGAGCGCCCGGGCGGCTACGTCGTCGGCGGAACGGCCTGGGACTTCTGCAACGTCCGCCGGGTGCCCCGCGGTTCGCTCGACCTGCTCGTCATCGACGAGGCCGGCCAGTTCTCGCTGGCCTCGACGATCGCGGTCTCGGTCTCGACCAAGCGGCTGCTGCTGCTCGGCGACCCGCAACAGCTGCCGCAGGTGAGCCAGGCTCTGCACCCCGAACCCGTCGACGCCTCGGCGCTCGGCTGGGTGGCCGACGGCCACGACGTGCTGCCCGCCGAGTACGGCTACTTCCTCGCCGAGAGCCGGCGCATGCACCCGGCCGTCGCCGGCCCGGTGTCACGGCTCTCGTACGAGGGCGAGCTGCACTCGCACCCGGTGGCCGAGCGCCGTTCGCTCGAGGGCGTCGCGCCCGGGGTCGCCCCGATCCCCGTCGTGCACGAGGGCAACTCGACCTTCTCGCCCGAAGAGGCCGAGTCGGTCGTGCATCTCGTGCGTTCGCTCGTCGGCCGCGAATGGACCGATGCCGCCGACTCCTCGACCGGCCCGGTCACTGCGCTGCCGCGGCCGCTCGACCAGCGCGATCTCATCGTCGTGACGCCCTACAACGCGCAGCTCGGCACCGTGCGGGAGGCGCTCGACGCGGCGGGCTTCACCGAGGTGCCGGTCGGCACCGTCGACAAGTTCCAGGGCCAGGAGGCGGTCGTCGCGATCGTCTCGCTCGCGGCGTCCTCGGCGAGCTCCGCACCGCGCGGTCTCGAGTTCCTGCTGCTGAAGAACCGGCTCAACGTGGCCATCTCACGGGCGAAGTGGGCGGCGTACCTCGTCTACTCGCCGGGGCTCCTCGAAGGACTCCCCCACCGCGCCGAGGGCGTCGCGCAGCTCAGCGCGTTCATGCGCCTCGTCGGAGCGGAGGCACCGCGCCCCGCCGGCCCGCGCGAGTCCGACATCGCCGACGTCGACGCGTCGCAGCTCGCCGCGCCGAGCCCGGCGAGCTGAGCGGCCGCGTCGAGCCCGGCGAGCTGAGCGGCCGCGCGCGAGCCCGGGCGAGGCCGCCCGCGCGGTCAGTCGCCGAAGTCGAGACGGGTTCCGCCGAGCCGCTCGGGACGCAGCCGGATGACGACCCGGCCCTCGGCCACCGCTTCGGCGAAGAATGCGCTCGGGTCGGCGGGGCGCGCGGCCTCCGGCACCATCGACAGCAGCTCGATCCCGACCGCATCGCCCGGCTCGACGGTCGGCGCAGAAACCTCCGCGCGGCCCTCGACCGCGGCGAACGACCAGCGATCGTCGGCCGAGACGTGCAGGGTCGCCCGCGGATCGCGCTTCAGGTGCGTCGTCTTCAGACGCGTGCTCGTCGTCGAGAAACGCGCGATGCGCTCCGACGGGTCCCAGCCGTAGAGCATGGTGGTCAGGTGGGGCTGCCCGTCGCGCTTCAGCGTGGCGAGCACCCCGAAACTCTGTGCGGCGAGCAGCTCGGAGGCTTCGTTCTCGGTGAGCGGGACGGGCCCGGCGTTCTTCGTCATGTCAGGGCGAACCTGTTGCGCAGCCGATGCATTCCTGCCGCCGCGCATATGACGCCATCCTTCGTCGGGGAATACCCCAGACCGGTAATGCGTACAGTATCTGTGTGACTTCCTCCCCTGCATCGACCCCCGAACGCATCACCATGTACGGCGCCGCCTGGTGCGGCGACTGCCGTCGCTCGAAGCGACTGCTCGACGGTCGCGGCGTCGACTACGAGTACGTCGACCTCGAGGTGAACGTCGAGGCCGCCGACGTCGCCAAGTCGATCTCGGGGCGCACGAACATCCCCGTCGTCGTCTTCCCCGACGGAACCCACTTCACCGAGCCCACCGACGCCGAACTGGGCGCCAAGCTCGACGAGACGCTCGCCGCGTAAGCGGCGCATGAGCGAACGGGCGCTCGCCGTTCGGATCGCGTAACAATCGCGCGAGCGACCTCGAGTCGGCGTAGAACGGATGCATGCCCTCGATCGCCCGGCCACTCGCATGACGCTCACCCGTCTGCTGCCGACGCTGCGGCGCTCGATCCCCGACCCGATCGCGCCCGAACGCTGGCCTGCGGGCACCCGCGTCACGACGACCGACGTGATCGTCGGCGGATTCTCGATGACGCGACTCGCGGAGCGCGACGGCACCCCGCTCGCGCACCTCGCCCCGACGCCGACCGGCCGTCACGATGAGCAGGTGCGCCACCGCGGGGTCGCGGTCGCGACGGTGCGCGAGGTCTCAGCGGGCGCGGGCCTGCCGCTCGTCGCGATCGACGGCGAGAGCGGCCCCCACCGGCCCGACTGGGCCGAGGCCCGACTCATCGGCCGCGTGTCGGTCGCGAAGGTCGTGACGGTCTCGGTGCGGTTCGCGGCAGGGGGATGCCACGCGCTCGCGCGGCTCGAACTGCCCGGCGATCTCGTGGCCGGCGACCTCATCGCCGTGCCGATCGAGGCGGATCGCGTCACGATCAGCGACGCCGTGCCCCAGAATCCCGTTCAGCTCGTCGAGCCCGCCCTGCGCGCCTGAGCTCGTTGCGAGCGCCGCGGGTCAGCGCAGCGCCGGGGCGACCTGCGTCGCGAACAGTTCGAGTCCCGAGCGGTCGTAGGCGGCCTCCGGGGCGTACAGGATCGCGTAGTCCAGCCCGACGGAGCGCCGCTCCTCGAGCTTCGCAACGACCTCGTCGGGCGTGCCGACGAGCGCGCCCGGCGGGGTGATGAAGTAGTTCTCGACGTACTTCGCCGCGCCCTCGGCCCCGAGGTGCGGGGCGACCCGGGCCTCGATGCGCGCGAGCCGCGCCTCGACATCGGCGGCCGACGTGCCGATCACCGTGTTGAAGTTCATCGAGCGGGTGATCTCCGAGGCATCCCGCCCGATCGCCTCGCAGTGCCCGCGCAGCACCTCGCCCTTGTGGGCGAACTCCTCGAGCGAGCCGGTGAAGTTCGTGTAGGAGGCGTACTTCGCTGCGATCTTCAGCGTCACCTGCTCGCCGCCGCCCGCGACCCAGAAGGGGATGCCGCCGGGCTGGAGGGGCTGCGGCTGCACGATGGCGCCGTCGACCCGGTAGTAGCGTCCGTCGAGCGTCGCCTGCCCGGTGGTCCACGCCTGGCGCATGATCTCGACGCCCTCGCGCAGCATCCCGAGCCGCTCGGGGATCGACGGGAACCCGTAGCCGTACGCCCGCCACTCGTGCTCGTACCAGCCGCCGCCGATGCCCATCTCGATGCGCCCGCCCGAGATGAGGTCGGCCGTCGCCGCGACCTTCGCGAGGTACGCGGGTTCGCGGTAGCCCATGCACGTGCACATCTGACCGAGGCGCACCCGACTGGTCGCGGCGGCGAACGCGGCCATGAGGGTCCAGGCCTCGTGGGTGGCCTCGGTCAGCGACGGCACCGGGGTGGTGTGGAAGTGGTCGTAGACCCAGATCGACTCGAAGGGCGACTCCGCCGCATCGGCGAACTCGGCGAGGCCTCGCATGGCCGCCCACTGCTCGGCGGGATCGATGCCGACGAGGTCGTAACGCCAGCCCTGGGGAACGAACATTCCGAAACGCATGGGGTACAGCCTAGGAGAGGACCACGGCGTCGCCGGGCCACGCATACTCCGTACGGCGCACCTCGTTTCAGCGTCAGCACTGAGGCCGCCGCGAGGGCACGGGCGTAGCTTCGGCACAATGAACGGTCAGCTCCATTGCGAATACGCCGTCGCCGATTTCGACGCGACCGTCGTCGAGACCTGCGACGCACGCCTCATCCGCGTCACCGGTCACGGGCTCGCCCCGTCGAGCGGCTGGCGGCTCGAACTCGTCGCCGCGAACCCCGGCGTCGTGCCGCACCCCGAGAGCCTCTGGCTCGAGGTCCGCGAGACCCCGCCCGCGGAACCCCGCCCGCGCGTGCTCTCCGAGGTGCCGGTCGAGGCGATCATCGAAGACCTGCAGGCTCGAGAGATCGTCGTCCGCTTCCGCTGGCGCGAGGGCTTCCGCCTGCCGCTCCGCGAACGGGTGCCCTCGTTCCGCTGACCCGTCACCGTTTCAGGAGAACGTCGGCTGCTCAGGACGATCAGCTCGATTCCGTCCTGACTGGGTGACGTTCTCCTGAAACGGTGCGGTGCTGCAGCACGGGGTCGACATGACGGATGCCACGGGGCGCGCCCCGTGGCATCCGTCGTTCGACCCGTGGTCGTGCCCGCTAGGCGAGCGCGAAGCGGAGCTCGGCCATCGCCGGGCCGGCCCACACCGTTCCGTCGAGGTCGTCGCTGCGCACCGTGACGACCTTGCCGCCCTTCGAGATGACGAGCAGCGCGAGCTGCGGCAGCAGGTCGCCAGCACGGGTGCCGTCGACGAGGGTCTCGCCCGAGCCGTGGTCGCTCGCGAACTCGATGGCGCCCGACTGCTGGTCGAGGGTGCCGTTCACCGAGGTGGTGAAGTCGAACCAGAGGGTCTCGACGGCCCCGTCGGCCGCTTCACGGCCGATCGCCGCGAGGTCGCGTTCGATCCGGCCGGCGGTGCCCTCGGTGAGCACGCGCAGGGTCTGCTCGGCCTCGTGCACGTTCAGCTTCGCGAGCTGCTGGCGCAGCGCCTCGTCGACCTCGGCCGGCCCGAGCCGGTCGGGCGAACCGGGCACCGCGACGACCCGGCGCGAGTTGCGGGTGTTCGCGAGGAAGAGGCTGAGCAGCGGCTCGGCGGCGAACACGAACACCGGCACCCGCTCGTCGGGGTCGCGGGCGAGCAGTTCACGACGGGCGATCTCGATGACGCGCTTCGAGTACTGGTCGAGCAGGGTCTTGCGACCCTCGTCGCCCATCAGGCGACTCGCGCCCCCCTGGCTGGAGGTGCCGCGGTTCGCACCGCGGGGCCGGTCCTCTCCGGGCTCGCGGTTGGTGGCCTCATCGAGGTTCGCCGCGCCCGACTGGTCGATCTCGAGCTTCGCCGCCCGGTCGGTGGGCGTCGCGTGCCACAGCGACCACTCGTGCGCCGAGAGGGTGAGTGCGAACGCCTCCTGGTCTTGACTGGGCGCCCGCAGCAGCTGCCCGAGCGTGAAGTGCGAGCCGACGTGCCAGGCGTCGTCGAGCCGGTTCGGCAGCACGAACACCTCGCTGAACCCCGGTGCGACGAAGATCGCCATCGAACGCGCGAGGGCCCCCCAGAGCCGCTGGTCGCCGATGATCGCATCGCGCTCGGCGCGGAGCTCTGCGACCTCGGCCGAGGAGGCCCCGTTCGAGCGCACCTGCTCGATGGCCTCGTCGAAGGCGCTGCGCGCGGCGACCTCGGCGCGCTCGCGCTCGCTCACGACCGGCGAGGTCGAGAGGTAGACGGTGATCGCGGGGTGATGCGCACCCGCGAGGGCCGCGAAATCGGCAGTGGTGGGCAATTCGTAGTGGACGGTCATTCGTTCCTCCCCCGAGATCGCGACGACGATGTCGCTCGCTCCCAGCCTATGAAGGCCGGGGCGCGAGCGACACCCCCAACTGCCGGGTCGGCGGGTCGGAACCCGATGACCGCGGGTCACCCCACGGGGTGGTTCGAGCGGATGACGCGGGTCGGATCGACCGCTCGCTTGAGTGCGCGCAGACGCGCGAGTCGACCGCCGAAGAACTGCGCCGCGTCGCGACGCTGCTCGGCGAAGTTCAGGTACTCCTCCGGGGCGCGCCACGGCTCGATCTTCGAGAACAGACGGCCCAGCGAACGGGCGATCGCCTCGTCGGCGCCCGGCATCGCCATGGCCCCGGCGAACACGAGATAGTTCGCCTCGAACCCGGCGGTCGCACCGGGCACGGGCAGTCCGAGCTCGGCCGAGCGCTGCACGGCCGCATCGGGCTCGACCGCACCGCCGAGGTGGCGGATCTCGGTCGTGAACAGGGCGGTACCCGACCCGGCGCCGACGGCGTCGACGAAGGCGCGCACCGCGGCGGCCGGCAGCTCGCGGAGCATCATGCCGTCACCGCGGCCCGGCACGGGCCCGGGCGGGTCCATGTGCAGGGCGAGCAGCTCGGCGGGCGCCTGCGGGTGCACGGTGTCGAGTTCGGGGGCCAGCGCCCGCAGCGGGGCGAGCAGCTCGTCGGCCCGCGCCGGGGAGTCGAGCACGACGGCCTCGACGATCACGACCGAGCGGCCCGAGAGGAACGGCGGGAGCTCGGGCAGCGGCGGCAGGTGCATGATGCGCACCACGCTCTGCACCGCGTCGGGCACGGTGTTCGTCCAGTCGGCCCAGGCCGTGGCGACCTCGTCGGCCCGCTCCACGGGCCAGAGCAGCATGCCCGCGACGACCTCGGTGATCGGGAACAGGCGGAACTCGAGCGCCGTCACGACGCCGAAGTCGCCGCCGCCGCCGCGCACGGCCCAGAACAGCTCGGAGTCGTGCTCCTCGTCGATACGGCGGTGACGGCCGTCGGCAGTCACGATCTCGACGGCGAGCACCTGGTTGGCCGCGAGGCCGTGCGTGCGGGCGAGCCAGCTGACACCGCCGCCGAGGGTGTACCCGACGACGCCGACGTCGTGCGACGATCCGGCGAGCGCGGCGAGCCCGTGCGGCGCGGCCGCGGCGACGACGTCGCCCCAGAGCGCACCCGCCTCGACCCGGGCGGTGCGGCGCCGGGCGTCGATCTCGACGCCGCGCAGTTCGTGGGTGCGCAGCAGGATCGCGTCGGCGAGCCCGTTGTCGGCCGCGAGCGGCCCGGCGTTGTGGCCGGTGCCCTGCGGGGCGACGGCGAGTCCGTAGCGGGCGCCGAACCCGACGGTGCGCACGAGGTCCTCGGTCGAGCGGGCCGTGACGACCACCGCGGGGCGCTGGTCGACGTCGAGGTTCCAGGCGGCGCGGGCGTCGTCCCAGTCGGGGTCGCCCGACAGGTGCACGCGCCCGTCCAGCTGCTCGTCGAGCAGGGCGAGGGCCTCGCGGAGCGAGAGGGTGGCGAGGTCGGCAGCCGACGCCTCGAGCGTGGCGGCGGCCACCGAGGGTGCGGAAGGCACAGGGGTGTTCACAGGTGGTTCCTTTCAGGATTCCGGTGCGGGCCGGGCGGCTTCGGCACTGAGGCGGATCAGCCGTTCCGACGGCCGAGCAGATCTGCACGGCGCTCGCAACGAGACCCCATCCAACGGCGGCGGCCGGGCCGCCGCGTCAGTGAACCCCCTCCGATGCGCTCAGGGGTATCCCTGCCGCGGAGCGCACCGGATCACGCGGGAGCACGCGGGAGCCCGCCGCGGTCTCGGAATACCGGATGCCGCGGGGCGGTTGCCGAAAGCGATGAACATCTCGCCGCGCCTGTCCGTACTCGACCTCGTTCCGGTTCGCAGCGCCCAGACGAGCCGAGGTGCCGTCGCGGCATCCGTTCGCCTGGCGCAGCTCGCCGATCGGCTGGGCTTCACCCGCTACTGGTTCGCCGAGCACCACAACATGCCGGCCGTCGCCTCGACGACGCCGCCCGTGCTGATCGCCGCGATCGCGACGCAGACCGAGCGGATCAGGGTGGGGTCCGGCGGCGTGATGCTGCCGAACCACGCGCCGCTCGTCGTCGCCGAGCAGTTCGCGGCCCTCGAGGCGCTCGCCCCCGGCCGCATCGACCTCGGCATCGGGCGCGCGCCGGGCAGCGACCCGGTGATCACGCAGCTGCTGCGCATCTCGGGTCCCACTGCGGAGGTCGACCGCTTCCCCGACCACCTGGCCGACATCCTCTCGCTGCTCTCGCCCGACGGCGCGACGCTGCGCCTCACGAGCGGTCGCGAGTACGCGATCACCGCGACGCCCGCCGCTTCGGCCGTGCCGCCGCTCTGGCTGCTCGGCTCGAGCGACTACTCGGCGAAGCTCGCGGCCGAGCTCGGCCTGCCCTACGTCTTCGCGAACCACTTCTCGGGCCAGGGTCTCGAGCGCGCGCTCGAGCTCTACCGCACCGGCTACCGCCCGAGCGAGGCGCACCCCGAGCCCGAGACGTTCCTCACGGCGAACGCCTCGGTCGCGCCGACCCTCGACGAGGCCCGCGCACGGGCGCTGCCGCAGCTGCGTTCGATGGCCAGGCTGCAGCTCGGCCGGCCGATGCGCCCGCTCGAGACGGTCGACGAGGCGCAGGCGGCGCCCGCCGACTCGCAGGCGGCGGAGCTCATCACGGCGATGGAGCGACGCTGGGTGATCGCGGATGCCGCGGGCGCGGCCTCGGAGCTGCGGACGCTCGCCGCCCGCCACGGCATCGACGAGATCATGGTGGCGCCGATCGCGGGGTCGTACGCGTCCGAGCCGCTCGACCGCACGCAGGGTCGCGAGCAGACCCTCGAACTGCTGGCGGGCGCGCTCGCAGAGTAGCGCGGCGGCCGCATACCCCGATCTGGGTGATTCGGTGCGGAGCGGACTTCGGTACCGTGACCCGAGTCGGCGCCGACTCGACTGCGACGCGGTGTCGACGGATCCGCTCGACCACCGACACGGGGGAATGTCATGAAGCCTGATCGTCACGCACGTACGATGCTGCCGATTCCCGATCGCCCGGCGCCCGGGCTCACCACGTACGACGCGAAGGACCCCGAGACCTCGTACCCGCCGATCGAGCCGCTGATGCCGCCCGACGGCGCCCCCAACGTGCTCATCGTGCTCATCGACGACACCGGCTTCGGTGCGTCGAGCGTCTTCGGCGGCCCGTGTCGCACACCGAACGCCGAGAAGCTCGCCGCCCGCGGTCTCAGGTACAACCGCTTCCACACGACGGCGCTCTGCGCCCCCACCCGCGCGGCGATGCTCAGCGGTCGCAACCACCACTCGGTCGGCATGGGCAGCATCACCGAGACGGCGACCTCCGCCCCCGGCAACAGCTCGCTGAAGCCGAACACCAAGGCACCCGTCGCGATGACGCTGAAACTGAACGGGTACTCGACCGCGCAGTTCGGCAAGTGCCACGAGGTGCCCGTCTGGCAGTCATCGCCGATGGGGCCGTTCGACGCCTGGCCGACGGGCGGCGGCGGGTTCGAGACCTTCTACGGGTTCATCGGCGGCGAGAACAACCAGTGGGATCCGGCGCTCTACGACGGCACCACCCCGATCGAGCCGCCGGCGACTGCCGAGGAGGGCTACCACCTGACCGAGGACCTCGCCGACCACGCCGTCAGCTGGATCCGCACGCAGAAGGCGCTCATGCCCGAGAAGCCGTTCTTCGTCTACTTCGCCCCGGGCGCGACGCACGCGCCGCATCACGTGCCGAAGGAGTGGGCCGACAAGTACCAGGGCGCGTTCGCCGACGGCTGGGACGCCCAGCGCGAGAAGACCTTCGCACGGCAGAAGGAGCTCGGGGTCATCCCGCCGGACGCCGAGCTCACGGCCCGGCACGCGGAGATCCCGGCGTGGGACGACATGCCCGACGAGCTCAAGCCCGTGCTCGAGCGGGAGATGGAGGTCTACGCCGGCTTCCTCGAGCACACCGACCACCACGTCGGCCGGGTCATCGATGCGATCGAGGATCTGGGCGTGCTCGAGAACACGCTGATCTTCTACATCATCGGCGACAACGGGGCCTCGGCAGAGGGCACCGTGAACGGCGCCTTCAACGAGATGGCGAACTTCAACGGCATGGCCGCCCTCGAGACGCCCGAGTTCATGCGCTCGAAGATGGACGAGTTCGGTTCGCCGACGTCGTACAACCACTACGCCGTCGGCTGGGCGTGGGCCATGGACGCCCCGTTCCAGTGGACCAAGCAGGTCGCCTCGCACTGGGGCGGCACGCGCAACGGCACCATCGTCTCGTGGCCTGCGGGCATCACCGATCAGGGCGGCCTGCGCAGCCAGTTCACCCACGTCATCGACGTCGCTCCCACCATCCTCGAGGCGGCCGGCCTGCCCGAACCGACGATGGTGAACGGGGTGCAGCAGTCGCCGATGGAGGGCACCAGCATGCTCTACTCCTTCGACGACGGCGAGGCCCCCGAGCGGCACGATCTGCAGTACTTCGAGATGTTCGGCAACCGCGGCGTCTACCACAAGGGGTGGAGCGCCGTCACGAAACACCGCACCCCGTGGGTCATGGTCGGCGGTTCGCTCGTCGCGTTCGACGACGACGTCTGGGAGCTCTACGACGGCGACGTCGACTTCAGCCAGGCCCGCGACCTCAGCGCCGAGCACCCCGACCGACTGCACGAGATGCAACGCCTCTGGCTCATCGAGGCGGCCAAGTACAACGTGCTGCCGCTCGACGACCGCACGGCCGAGCGCCTCAGCCCCGAGCTCGCCGGCCGACCGACGCTCGTGCACGGCACGTCGCAGCAGTTCTTCCCCGGCATGGGCCGGCTCTCGGAGAACAGTGTCGTCAGCATCAAGAACAAGTCGTTCTCGGTGACGGCGGAGGTCGAGGTGCCCGAGGGCGGCGCGAACGGCGTGATCATCGCACAGGGCGGGCGCTTCGGCGGCTGGAGCCTCTACGTGAAGGACGGCACGCTGAAATTCGTCTACAACGTGCTGGGCATCCAGGAGTTCGCCACGGCGGCGACGAGCGCGGTGCCCGCCGGCACGCATCAGGTGCGCATGGAGTTCGCCTACGACGGCGGAGGCCTGGCCAAGGGCGGCACCGTCACCCTGTTCCACGACGGTGCCGAGGTCGGAACCGGTCGGGTCGGCGCGACCCAGCCGCTGGTCTTCTCGGCCGACGAGACGACCGACATCGGCTACGAGTCGGGCACGCCGGTGACCGACGACTACACGACGCAGTCGAGCCGGTTCACCGGCAAGCTGCACTGGGTGCAGATCGACCTCGGCGACGACGACCACGACCACTTCATCGACCCCGACGAGCGCATGCGCATCGCCATGGCGCGGCAGTGATCGCGAGACGGTAGCCGCTCATCGCCCGGTCGGCGGCGCCGACCGGGCGACCGGCAGCCGACCGACCGGGCGACCGGCTCAGGCCGCGAGGCCGAGCCGGCGCAGGTCCTCGGTCGAAGCGCGGTACTCGTCGCCGTCGGCGATGGTCGTCTCGCGGGGCACGCGCGCCCCGTTCTGCACCTTCGCGCCGATGCCGATCGTCGCGTACGGGCCGATGACGGCGTTGCGGCCGACGACGGCGCGTCGCCCGATATGGGCGTTCACGCCGACCACGGCGCGCTCGGCGACGATCGCGTCGCCCTCGATCCAGCCGCCCGGGCCGATCTGGGCGCCGCGTTGCACTTCGGCGCCGGGGTCGACGTAGGCCGTCGGGTCGACGAACGCGCTCGGGTCGACCTTGGCGGTGGTGGCGACGAGGCCACGACCGTTCGCGTGCTTGCGGTAGCGACGCAGGATCCCGGCTTCGTCCTCGAACTCGACATAACTGATGCCCACGTTCTCCTCCTTCCGGCGTGGTGGCTCCACGTCCGAACATAGACACAACATCGCGGCTGACCGGGGTATTCCCGTGCGTCGCCGACGCGAGCGCCGACGTGGGGCCGACCGCGAGGTTAGGCTGTCCTAAGCCCCACGGATGCCGCGTCGCGAGCGTCCGTCCACTCCGACCCAGGCCCTGTCATGCGCACTCCGCCCATCATCGAGCTCGACCGCGTGAGCATCCGCCACGAGGGCGCGAACCGACCGACCCCGGCCGGGGTGTCGTTCGACGTGGCACCGGGCGAGGTCGTGCTCATCCTCGGGCCGAGCGGATGCGGCAAGTCGACCCTGGCGCTGGCGCTCGACGGCCTCGTGCCGCACGCCGTGCCGGCCGAGCTCGAGGGCACGGTGCGGGTCGCGGGCCTCGACAGCCGCGAGCACCCGGTCGGCGTGCTGAGCGAGCACGTGGCGATGGTCTTCCAGGATCCCGACGCGCAGATCGTCACCGGCAGCGTGCTCGACGAGGTGTGCTTCGCCCCCGAGAACCAGCTCGTCGAGGCACCCGAGGTGCTCGCGCGCGCCGAACGCGCGCTCAAGCTCGTCGGCCTCTGGGACCGTCGCACCGAGAGCCCCGACACCCTCTCGGGCGGCGGGCGGCAGCGACTCGCGATCGCCTGCGCCCTCGCGATGGCGGCGCCCGTGCTCGTGCTCGACGAGCCGACGGCGAACCTCGACCCCGCCGGCATCGACGAGGTGTACGCCGTGCTCCGCGAGCTCGCCGACGACGACGATCACGCGATCGTGCTGGTCGAGCACAACCTCGATTCGGCCGTCGACCTCGTCGACCGGGTGATCGTGCTCGACGCCGGGGGCCGGCTCGTGATCGACGGCCCCGCCCGCGAGACGCTGCGCGAACGCGCCGACGAGCTCGCCGCACTCGGCGTCTGGCTGCCGGTCTCGACGCTCGCGGCGATGCGCCTCCGCGACGCGGGCGTGCCGATCGGGCCGCTGCCGCTCACTCCGGCCGAGCTCGCGGAGGCGCTCGACGCACTGCCGCACCTGCCCGCGCCGCTCAGCTCCTCCTCCCCCGTGCGTTCGACGGCGCTCGCACCGACCCCGTCGCTCGCGACCGCCACGGGCGGCCTCGCGGCGGTGACCGCCCCGGTGATCCGCGCGCGCGGGGTCTCGGTGCGGCGCGGCGGGCGCCGCGGCCCGGTGGTCGTGCACGACGTCGACCTCGAGGTCGCGGCGGGCGAGTTCCTCGCGATCGTCGGCACGAACGGCGCAGGCAAGACCTCGTTGCTGCAGGCGCTCGCCGGCGTCGTCGAGGCGCCCCGTGGCACCGTCGAGGTGCTCGGCGTCGACCCGGCCCGCGCCGACGCGCGCGAGCGCGCGCGTCGGGTGGGCTTCGTCTTCCAGAATCCCGAGCACCAGTTCATCGCGGGCTCGGCGCGCGACGAGCTCGAGCAGGGACTTCGGCTGCAGGGTCTCGGCGACGCCGAGGTGACCGAGGCATGCGATCGGATGCTTCGCCGGTTCGGCCTCGAGGAGCTCGCCGAGCAGCACCCCTTCCTGCTCTCGGGCGGGCAGAAGCGCCGGCTCTCGGTGGGCACCGCACTCGTGGCGGGCGCCCCGGTGCTCGCCCTCGACGAGCCCACCTTCGGGCAGGATCGCGCCCGCGCCGCCGAGCTGCTCGACATGCTCCGTTCGCTCAACGACGAGGGCACCACGGTGCTCGTCGTGACGCACGACCTGCAGCTCGTCGCCGACTACGCGACCCGGCTCGCGGTCATGCGGGGCGGGCGCCTTCTCGGCGTCGGCGCGACCGGCGAGGTGCTCGCGGGCCCCCTCATCGAGCAGGCCGGTCTGCGGCACCCGCCGCTCGCGCGCGCGACGCGCGGGCTCGAGCACCACCCCGAGTGGCACACCGTCACCCGCATGTCGCAGCTGCCGGTCGCCACGGGAGGGGCGAGGTGAGCGGCACGGCGGGACCGCTGCCCGCGGCCGACGCGATCGTCACGACCGGCGCGATCCCCGCGACGGGCGCGATCGCGACCCGGCGCGGCCCGCTCGCGACGCTGAACCCGCTCGCGAAGCTCGCCGCTCCGCTGCCCGCGATGCTCGTGGTCGTGTTCAGTCGCGACCTCCTGCTGCCGACCGCGTTCATCGTGCTCGCGCTCCTCGTGCTGCTCATCGGCGCCCGTCTTCCCGGCCGGGTCGTCGCGGCGCTCCTCATCGGCACTCCGCTCGCGGCGATCGTGCTCGGCGTCAGCTTCGGCGTGTGGGTCGACCCGTCGAGGCTCTCCGGCCCCGAGACATCCATCGTGCTCTTCTCGATCGGCGAGTGGAGCTTCACGCTCGCCGCCTACCTCGTCGGGTTCACGACGGGCCTGCGCATCCTCGCCATCCTGCTGCTCTCGCTCATGGCCGGCATGACCTCGACCGGGCCCGAGTTCGTGCGCGCGATGGTGCAGAACCTGCGGGTGCCGTACCGCATCGGCTACACGGCGCTCGCGGCGCTGCGCTTCGTGCCCCGATTCGGGCACGAGCTCGAGATCATCCGTGCGGCGCACCGGGTGCGCGGCACCGTGCGCGGCCGCGGCCCGATCGCGGCCACCCGCCGGGCGTTCGGCACGGCGGTGCCGCTGCTCGCCTCGGCGATCCGGCACGCCGAACGGGTCGCCCTCGCGATGGACGCCCGCGCCTTCGGCGCCCACACCACCCGCACCGAGCGAGTGCTGAGCCCGTGGCGGGTGCGCGACACGCTCTTCGTCGCGGGCTTCGTCGCGGTGAGCGCGCTCATCGTCTGGGCGACCTGGGGCCGCTGAGTCCGCGCCGGCCCGCACCGGCCCACGCCGGCCCGTTCCGTCATGCATTCAGGAAGACGCACGCCGCTCAGGATGATTCGCGCGGAATCGTCCTGAGCGGCGTGCGATGTCCTGAAACGTCGGTGCACCTGAAGCGCGCACGACGAAGGGCCGGACACCACGCGGCATCCGGCCCTTCGCGTACGTGCCGCGCGCTTACGCCGCGGGCGCGGTGTCCTCGATCTCGACGAGGAACACGAGCGTCTGCCCGCCGAGGTCGTGCGCGGCGGGGTCGGTGCCGTAGGCGTACTCCGGCGGGATCACGACGATCAGCTTGGTGCCGACCTTCTGGCCGACGAGCGCGGCGCCGAAGCCCTGGATGACGCCGTCGGTCGTGAACGTCGAGGGCTCGCCACGGGTGTAGCTCTGGTCGAAGACCTCACCGCTGTCCCAGCTGATGCCCTGGTACTGAACGGTCACGCTGTCGCCTTCGCCGACGGTGTCGCCGTCGCCCTCTTCGAGCACCTTCATCTGGAGCTCGGTCGGCGCGTCGACCTTCGGCAGGGTGACGGTGGGGGCCTCGCCCTCGGCGCCGAACTTCACCTCTGGCACGTTCTCGGTCCACTCGGCGGGCTTCAGCGGCTCCTGCACCTCGACGGCGTCGATGACGATGACGACGTCGTCGTCGGCCTCGAGGCCGATCTGCTCGTTGCCCGCGCCGTCGTAGAGCGCGGAGGCCGGCGCCACGACGACGGTGCGCGAGCCGAGCGGAACGCAGTCGATGCCCGCGCGGAACGCGTCGAACACGGTCGCGTCGCCCGCCGTGATCTGGGCGGGCTGGGAGAAGAGCTGCTCGCCCGAGGCGCCCGAGTACAGGCTCACGACGGCGTTGATCTTCTGGCCGGTCTCGGTCTCGTCGCCGTCGCCCTCGATCACGAGGGTGCGCTGGAGCTCGTCGGCCTCGAGCGGGGCGGTGAACGTCGCCTTCGCCTCGCCGGGGTACTCGCCCTCGACGGTCACCGCATCGCTGAGCGCGCCGGACTCGACCTCGAGGCAGTCGGCCGCATCGGGCGTCTTCGACGCCTCGGGCTCGTCGGGGGTGCTGGCGCAGCCGGCGAGGAGCAGGGCGGCTGCGGTGGCGAGCGCGAGGGGCGCGCCGCGGCGCAGGGCACGATTCATGGGGGTGACTCGATTCGATCGGAGGACGTGATGCAAGTGCACCCAGTCTGCACCGTTCGGCTTTCGATTGCCTGAATCCCACGATTCCGGCCGATCAGGGCCAGAATGGGCCCATGGGGGAGACGACGAGCGAGCCTGATTTCGTCGGGGGGTTCACGGCTGCCGCCGAGTCCTACGCCGAACTCGACGAGGCGGTCTGGAATCCGATCTCGACGGCGACGGTGGCCCGGTCGAGACCACGATTCGACGAGCTGGTGCTCGACGCGTGCTCGGGCGACGGGGCCTCGGCGTTGCCGACGGCCGAGCTCGTCGGCCCCGGCGGCATCGTCGACGCGGTCGACCTGACCGCCGGGCTCGTCGACATCGCACGCGAGCGCGCGACCGATCGGTTGCCGCAGCTCCGGCTCCACGTCGGCGACGTCACGGAGTGGGAGCCGACGGGCTACGACCTCGTGCAGTGCGTGCTCGGGGTGCACTTCTTCGACGACCCCGACGCGGGGGCCCGGCACCTGGTCGAGCGGGCGAAGCCGGGTGGGCGCATGGCGGTCGCGGTGTGGGCGCGCGGCGCCCTCGAGCCGGTGCCCGAGGTGCTCGCGACGGCACTGCCGGCCGATCTCGCGCTCCGGCTGCAGGGCGGTGCCGCCTCGCCGACGATCAGCGACGTCGACACGCCCGGCACGCTCGCGCAGTGGCTCACGGGGCTCGGCCTCGTTCGGGTGCGCGCCGAGATCGTGCGCCGCCGCCTCGACCTCGACGACGCGCTGGCGTGGTCGCTCGTGACGGGCACGGGGCTGCGCGCGTTCCTCGTCGGGCTCGACGACGACGAGTTCGAGGCGGTGCGCGAGCGCTATCTCGCCGGCCTCGCCGGGCGCGGCGTGCGTACGGTCGATCTGACGACGCTCGTCGCCGTGGGCTTCAGGGCGGGCTGAGTCGGTTCAGGGCCGGCTGAGTCAGGTCTCGGGCCCCGTCGCCACCGGGCGCCCCTCCTCACGCGACCACTGGCTCCAGGAGCCGGGGTAGAGCGCGGCGTCGACGCCGGCGATCGCGAGCGCGGCGACGGCGTGCGCGGCGGTGACGCCCGATCCGCAGTACGCACCGACGGCGACGCCGGGTACGGCGCCGAGCGCGGCGAACCGCTCACGCAGCGCGTCGGCGGGCAGGAACCGGCCGCTCGCGTCGAGGCTGCCGCCGCTCGGCGCGGAGCGCGCGCCGGGGATGTGGCCGGCACGCGGGTCGATCGGCTCGACCTCGCCGCGGTAGCGCTCGCCCGCGCGAGCGTCGAGCAGCACTCCCCCGCTCGGCAGCGCGGCGGCCGCATCGGCGTCGATCACCGGCATGCCGCCGAAGCGGGCGGTCGCGTCTCCCGGCTCGGGCGAGACCCAGCCGGTGTCGAGCGGATGCCCCGCCGCCCGCCATGCGGCGAGCGCGCCGTCGAGCATCCGCACGTCGGCGAGACCCGCGTGGCGCAGCAGCCACCACGCTCGGGCCGCCGACTGGTTGCCGAGGTCGTCGGTGACGACGACGGTGTCGCCGTCGCGAAGACCCCAGCGGCGCATCGCCGCGGTGAGCGCCTGCTCGCTCGGCAGCGGGTGCCGGCCCTCGCCGACGGCGTCGTGGTCGGCGAGCTCGCGGTCGAGGTCGACGTACACGGCGCCGGGCACGTGCCCGGCGAGGTAGGCCTCGGTGCCGTCGGGCACGGCGAGCGACCAGCGCACGTCGAGCACCACGGTGCGGGTGCCCGCCTCGGCTCCGCGCTCGGCGGCGAGCCGCTCGCCCGCGAGGCGCTCCCGGAGTTCGTCGTGCTGAATCAAGATCGGCATTCCTCCATCCTGCAGGACGTTCGGCACGCAGCATCCGCGTCTCTGTTGCATAACGACCGCTTGCGAACCGCTCGCCACGCAACGTACTCTCGACAGAGTCGAATTAGTGACCGAATGGTCGGTCATGAATTTGGTCCCCTGCCTCAACGACGAGAACCCCCTGCGGGCTCAAAGGAGAGTTCACCCATGCACCGTGCGCAGCGCCGCCTGCTCATCCCCGCCGCGACCGCGGCCGCCATCGCCCTCGCCTTCACCGGCTGCTCGACGTCGAACTTCGGCGGCGACTCCGGCGGCGACGGCGCCTCGGAAGAGGGCCCCATCAAGATCGGCGCCGTGCTCGACATCACCGGCGTCGGCGCGAACCTCGGCGTTCCCGAGCAGAACACCCTGAACATGCTCGCCGAGCAGCTCAACGAGGCCGGCGGCATCGACGGCCGCGAGGTCGAGCTCATCATCAAGGACAACCAGTCCACCGAGGACGGCGCCGCGAAGGCGACCACCCAGCTGATCGAGAACGACGACGTCGACCTCATCATCGGCTCCTCGCGCACCGGCCCCTCGCTCGCCATGCGCCCCCTCGTCGAGGCCGCGCAGGTGCCGACCATCTCGGTCGCCGCGAACGCCGCGATCGTCGAAGGCTCCGACTGGGTCTTCAAGACGGCGCAGAACGACCTCGTCGTGCTCGAGCGCATCCTCGACGACGCCGAGGCGAAGGGCTACACGAAGGTCGCCCTCGTGCGCGACGCCACCGGCTTCGGCGAGGGCATCGCCGACATCATCACCGAGCTCGGCTCCGAGCGCGGCATCACCCTCACCGCGACCGAGTCGTTCGAGCCGAGCGCCACCGACTTCACCGCGCAGATGACGAACATCCGCGCCGCCGACGCCGACGCCGTCATCATCTGGGGCATCACCCCGTCGGCCGGCCTCGCGCAGGCCGCCTACGTGCAGCTCGGCGTCGACAAGCCGGTCTACCAGTCGCACGGCGTCGCGAACGACGCCTTCTTCGAGGCCGCAGGCCCCGCCGCCGACGGCGTCATCGCCCCGATGGGCCGCCTGCTGGTCGCCGACCAGCTGAGCGACGACGACCCCCAGAAGGCCGTCATCGACCAGTTCATCGCCGACTACACCGAGTCGTTCGACTCGGCGCCCTCGAGCTTCGCCGGGCACGCCTACGACGCGTGGCTCGTCGGCACGAAGGCCATCGAGGAGGCCGGCACCGACCCCGAGGCGCTTCGCGACGCGATCGAGGCGACGAGCGACGTCGTCGGCATCTCGGGCATCTTCACGATGACCCCCGAGAACCACTCGGGCCTCACGGCCGACGCCCTCATCATGGCGCTCGCCGAGGGCGGCCGCTGGACGCTCTACGAAGAGTGATCCGTTGACCGACTTCCTCCAGCTGACGGTGGCAGGGCTCTCGCAGGGCTCGGTGTACGCCCTGCTCGCCGTCGGCCTCATCGCCACCTACACGGTGCGGCACGTCGTGAACATCGCCCAGGGCGACTACGCGACGCTGGCCGGCCTGGGGAGCATCTCGCTCGTCACGGCCGGCGTGCCGCTGCCCGTCGCGATCCTCATCGCGCTCGTCTCGGTCACGCTCGCCTCGGTGCTCATCGAACGCCTCGTGATCTCCCGCGTGAAGAACCTCACGACGCTCGTCTCGATCATCCTCACGCTCGGCGTCTCGACCCTGTTGCAGGCGATCATGCTGCTCGTCTGGGGCGCCGAGGCCAAGCGGCTCCCCGCGTTCCCCGGCAGCGACCTGAATCTCGGCGGCGTCAGCATCCGCTCGCAGGAGCTCTGGATGCTCGGCGCCCTCGTCGTCGTCGGCGGCGGCGTGCTGCTCTTCTACGAGAAGACCCGCTGGGGCAAGGCGCTCCGCGCGAGCGCCGAGCAGCCGGTGGCCGCCCGCATCGTCGGCATCTCGCCGGCCGCGGCCTCGATCATCGCCTTCGCGATCGCCGGTTTCGTCGGCGCCGCGGCGGGCGTCGTCTCCTCGCCGATCTACCTCTCGATCTGGTCGGGGGGCCTGCTGCTCGGGCTCAAGGGCTTCGTCGCGGCGGTGCTCGGCGGGCTCGTCTCGTTCCGGGCCGCGATCGTCGGCGCGCTGCTGCTCGGCATCATCGAGTCGTACGTGGCCGGCTACGTGGCATCCGGCTGGAAGGACGCGGTCGCGTTCTTCATCCTCATCATCGTGCTGATCATCCGGCCGGCCGGCCTCGTGCTGCGCCCGAACGCGGTAAGGGTCTGAGATGTCGTATCTGAACAAGGCCGCACTCCGGTCGAAGACCGGCTTCTGGCCCAACAACCGCGGCACGATCATCGGGGTGACGCTGCTCGCGGTGGTCATCTTGATCGTGCCGTTCACGGCGACCCCGGCGATGATGAACATCGCCGTCTTCTCCCTGATCTTCGCGCTGCCCGCGATCGGCCTGTCGCTGCTCATGGGCCTCGCCGGGCAGGTGTCGCTCGGGCAGGCGGCGTTCTTCGCGATCGGCGCGTACACGCACGCGATCCTGCTGCAGAAGTTCGAGATGCCGGGCCTCGTCGCCGCGGTCGGCGGAGTCGTCGCGGCGATGCTCGCGGCGCTGCTCGTCGGCCTGCCGATGCTGCGCCTGCGCGGTCACTACCTCGCCCTCGCGACGCTCGGGCTCGGGTTCATCGTGATGATCGCGGTGCGCGAGTGGGAGTTCACCGGGCGCACGACGGGCATCTACGGCTACGGCCGGCCCGAGGTGTTCGGCGTCCCGATCGACAACAACGGGCTGTTCTTCTGGTTCGTCGCGCCGTTCGTGCTGCTCGGCCTCGTGCTCGCCCTGAACCTCACCCGCTCGCGGGCGGGCCGGGCGCTCTCGGCGGTCAACGACTCCGAGCTCGCTGCCGAGTCGCTCGGCGTGAACACCTACGCGCTGCGCGTCAAGGTGTTCACCCTGTCGGCCGGGTTCGCGGGCCTCGGCGGCGTGTTCTACGCCTACCAGGTGCAGATCGTCTCGCCGCAGGTCGCCGAGTTCCACGTCTCCGTCGAGCTGCTGCTCATGGTCGTCATCGGCGGACTCGGCTCGGTGTGGGGCGCCATCGCCGGCGCCTTCATCGTCGAGCTGCTCTCCGAGGGCCTGCGCGACCTGATCCCCGCGATCATCCCGGGCGCGACGGGCGAGGTGCAGCTCATCGGCTACGGCCTCGTGCTGATCCTCGTGATCATCCTGCTGCCGGGCGGCCTCTACCAGGTCGTCAAGACGGCCTGGGCGGCGATCACCTCCCGCATCGCCGCGAGGCGGGCGGATGCCACGGGCCCGGCCGGTGCGGCCGCACTCCCCGGCGGCGCGGCCGACGGGGGCACGGGCGAGGCGCCCACGCGTGCGTTCGGCGGACTGCCGGGCGAGGGGCGCTCTGGCTCCGATGCGAATGACGTCGCGGCGACGAGCGACGACGACGCAGAGGGATCCGCCCCCGTGCCGACCGTCTCGACGCCGGTGGCCGCGGGCACCCCGATCCTCGAGGTGCGCGGGCTCACGAAGCGCTACGGCGGCGTCGTCGCCGTCGACGACGTGACGCTCACCGTTCCGGCCGGGCAGATCATGGGCCTCATCGGGCCGAACGGCGCGGGCAAGACGACGTGCTTCAACATGATCACGGGCGCGATCGCGCCGACCTCGGGCACAGTCTCCTTCCTCGGGTCCGAGATCCAGGGGCGCAAGCCCCACGTCGGGGCCGAGGCGGGCCTCACCCGTACGTTCCAGAACCTGCAGGTGTTCTCGTCGACCGATGTGCTCGGCAACGTCTACATGGGCCGCTACCGCAAGGGGCGCGCGGGCATCCTCCGCGGCATGCTCGGGCTGCAGGGCCGCGAGCAGTATCGCCACGAGGAGATCGCCCGCGACATCCTCGAGACGATGCAGCTCGGCGACGTCTCGGGCCTCGCCGCGGGCGACCTGCCGTTCGGCCGCCAGCGCATGATGGAGGTGTGCCGCGCGCTCGCCTCAGAGCCCGCGCTGCTGCTGCTCGACGAGCCGATGGCGGGCCTCTCGGGCCGCGAGCGCGAGATGCTCGCGACGCTGCTCCGGCGCCTCCGCGACGCCGGGCTCACGATCGTGCTCGTCGAGCACGACGTGGCGCAGGTCATGGCGCTCGCCGACTCGGTCGCGGTGCTCGACGACGGCGTGCTCATCGCGCACGGCGACCCCGAGTCGGTGCGCAACGACCCGGCGGTCATCGTCGCCTACCTCGGCACCGACGCCGAGGAGGCCGAGGCCGAGCTCAAGGAACTGGAGGAGCACGCATGACGCTCTCGGTGAAGTCGCTCGACGCGGGCTACGGCAAGCTCGCAATCCTGCACGAGGTGAGCCTCGAGGTCGCCGCCGGTGAGATCGTGACCGTCGTCGGGTCGAACGGCGCGGGCAAGACGACCCTGCTCCGCGCCGTCAACGGGCTGATCCGTCCGACCGGCGGCACGGTGACGCTCGACGGCACCGAGCTCACGGGCCGCCCGACCGAGAAGATGGCGTCGCTCGGGCTCACCCACGTGCCCGAGAACCGCCTCTGCTTCCCCACGCTCTCGGTGCGCGACAACCTCTCGCTCGGTGCGTGGAGCAAGGGCGGCAAGGGCGACCTCGACGCCGTGCTCGAGCTGTTCCCGCGGCTGAAGCCGCGGCTCGGTCAGGCGGCGGGCACGCTCTCGGGCGGCGAGCAGCAGATGGTCGCGATCGGCCGCGGCATGATGGCAGCTCCGAAGGCGATCATGCTCGACGAGCCCTCCATCGGGCTCGCCCCGAAGGTCGTCGCCGAGATCATGAAGGTGCTCACCGAGCTGCGCTCGCGCGGCCTCGCGGTGCTGCTCGTCGAGCAGAACGTGCGCGCCTCGTTCGGCATCGCCGACCGAGCGGTCGTCATGCAGCGCGGACGCGTCGTGCTCGAGGGCACGCCCGCCGAGCTCGTCGAACTGCCCGAGGTGCGCAACGCCTACCTGGGCGGGGCGGCTGCCTAGCGGCAGATCACGCCCACGGCGGTGGATGCCTCGCGAGTTCCGGCGAGGCATCCACCGCCGTTCGCGTCTCAGCCGAGCAGGGCGACGATCTCGTCGTAGCCGCTCGCGCGGGCGTGCTCGAGCGCGGTGACGCCGTTGCGATCGGCGATCGACCGGTCGGCGCCGCCCTCGAGCAGCACCCGCACGGTCTCCTGGTGGCGCGGGCCGCCATCGCCGAGGATGACGGCCTCGAGGAGCGCCGTCCAGCCGAGGTCGTTGACGTGATCGACGTCGATGTCGGTCTGCAGCACCCGCTCGAGGTACTCGACGTAGCCGCGCTCGCCCGCGGGGATGATCGAGATGCCGCCGTAGCGGTTCACGATCGTGAAGTCGGGCTCGGCGGCGAGCAGCACCTCGGCCATCGCGACGCTGCCGGTGACGCCGGTGACGAGCCACGGGGTGTCGCGCCGGTCGTCGAGCGCGTCGGGGTCGGCGCCCGCCGCGACGAGCACGCTCGCGGCCTCGACGTGATCGGCCGCGGAGGCCAGCAGCAGTGCCGTGCGCTCGCGACCGTCGCGCGCCTCGAGCGCGGCTCCGGCCCGGATGGCGAGGGAGACGGTCGCGGCGTCGCCGGCGGCCGCAGCGCTGAGCAGGGTGCCGTCGGGATCGGGGAGCACGGGGGCGAGGGTCTCGGTCATGGTGACATCCTCTCGTGGCGGGACGGACGCGGACCGCGAGGCATCGGGGGCGGGGGACGCGCCCGGCACGCCGCCTGCCGCGCAGCCCGTGAGCAGCAGCGCTGCCGCGACCATCGCGACGGCGCTGCTGCGAGCACTGCGGGTCATCCCCACGGCGAACCGACGATGTCGTACGGACCCGAGGCCGCGGGCTGCTCGTCGAACTTGCTGTCGACGGCGAGCAGACGCCCGTTCAGCATCTTCGCCGTCGTGTAGACGCGGTCGGGGTCGCTCGCGCGCTGCTCGACGCCGAACACGGCGTCGCCGTCGGCCGAGACGCGCATCGTCGCGACCGTCTTCGAGAAGTTGCGGATGACGGTGAGCCGGTTGCCCTGGCGCACGAGTCCGTCGGCGTTCACGAGGTCGGCGCCGTGGGTGTCGATCTCGGAGACCGTGCCGTCGGCGGTGGCGAAGCGCCAGAGCCGCCCGGTGTTGCCCTGGGCCACGACGAACGCACTGCGGTCGGCCGAGAGCACGATGCCGCCGAGGTTGAACCCGGCCGCACGCTCGACGGTGCCGGCGGCGTCGGCCCACAGCTCGGCCTGCCAGGCGCCGCCCCGCTGGGCGACACGGAAGATCTGCGGGTCGTTCGAGTTCGTGAAGTACGCAGCGCCGTCGGGGCCGATCGCGACGTCGTTGAGGAACGCGTCGGGCGTGCCCGGCACGCGGAGCGCGGCGAGCAGTGCGCCGTCGTCCGAGTAGACCCACAGGTCGGGGCGGTCGGGGTTGCCGATGCCGTTCGGGCCGCCGGCGATGTAGACGTTGCCGGCGCGGTCGACGGTGACGCCGCGCGCCGTGTAACGCCCGTCGGTGCCGTCGCCCGCGAGCCACTCCTCGGCCTGCTGGTGCTTCGCATCGCCGCGGTGGATCTCCCCGCCCGTGACCTCGCTCACGTAGAACAGTCCGCGGCGCTCGTCGACGCCGATGCCCTCGAACCGCGAGCCGGCAGCATCGCCGGGCACCGTGTAGCGGTCGGGTCGGCCATGGTCGTGCGATTGCGCCCGGGCCGCCTCGGGTGCGGCCGTGAGGCCCGCGCCGGCGATGCCGGCGGTGAGGCTCGCCGTGGCGAGTGCGATGGCGATGGTGCGCTTCATGGTTTCCCTCGTCTCTGTCACGCCGGGTCTCGACGTGTGCTTCCAGCCTCGATGCGGGATGCGGCTCGGGCGTCGGGCGATCGGCTGCACTTGGATAGCCGATCGGATGATGCCCGCGCGCCGGGCCTGTGCCTAGGCTTGGCGATCATGTCCGTCTCCGACCAGACCGGCCTCCGGGGCATCCTCGCGCCCGTCGCCAGCCTCGACCGCTGGTTGCAGATCGTGTTCCTCGCCCTGCTCGCGACCTCGGCCGTGCGTTATCTCGAACGTCACGGTCTCGGCGCCGACGGCGTGCTCGTGCTCGCTGGAGCGGCCCTGCTCGCGGTCGCATACTCGGTTCGCCCGCTGCTGCCGACCCGCTCGTGGTGGCCGACGGCGTGGGTGGTGACCGTCACCGTGCTGTGGGCCCTGCTCACCCTGGCGGCACCCTCATTCGCGTGGTGCGCCGTGCCGCTCGGCTTCGCCGTGCTGCAGGTGCTGCCGTTCCGTGGGGCGGTGATCGTCGTCGTGCTCATGACGGGCCTCGTCACGGTGGCCGAACTGCGCATCGCCGACGGCGTCGACCCGACCGTCATCGCCGGCCCGATCGGCATCGCGGTCGTGACCGTGCTCGTCTACCGGGCCCTCCAGCGGGAGTCGGCCGCGCGGCAGCGGCTGCTCGACGAGCTCACCGACGCGCAGGACGAACTGCTCGCCGCGCAGCACCGTGCCGGGGCGCTCGCGGAGCGCGAACGGCTCTCGCGCGAGATCCACGACTCGGTCGGACAGCAGCTCTCGAGCATCAACCTCCTGCTGCAGGCCGCCGAGCAGGACTGGTCGGCACGCCCCGAGGCGGCGCGCGGCCACGTGCGCACGGCCGCCGCGACCGCCCGCGAGGGCCTCGACGAGGTGCGCCGGGTGGTGCGCGACCTCGCACCCGCCTCGCTCGAGGGCGGCAGCGCCGAGGCGCTGCCCGAGGCGCTCGAACGGCTGGTCGCGGATGCCACCGCCACGGGCGCGGGCGCCGCAATCGAGTTCCACCGCCACGGCGACGCCCGGGCTGTGCCCGCGGTCGTCGCGGGTGCGTTGCTGCGCAGCGCGAGGGGCGCGCTCGCCAACGCGCTCGAGCACGCTCAGGCGCGGCGCATCGTGGTGAGCCTGACGTTCCACCCCGATGAGGTGCGCCTCGACGTGCGCGACGACGGCGTGGGCTTCGATCTCGCCGGGGCGAGCCGGCGGGGCTCGCCTGAGCGCGGCGCCGGCGAGCGCGGCCACGGACTGCGCGGACTTCGCGAACGCGCCCAGGAGCTCGGCGGCCGAGCCGAGATCGAGAGCTCCCCGGGCGACGGCACGACGGTGTCGGTCTCGTTCCCGTTGGCGAATGGCGCGAGCGAGCGGAGTGCGTCGTGACCGGGGCATCCGGAGCGTCACAGGCGGCGGAAGTGCGCGTCGTCCTCGTCGACGACCACCCGGTCGTCCGCGCGGGGCTCGCCGCGCTGCTCGGCGGCAGGGCGGGGTTCGAGGTCGTCGCCGAGGCGGGCGACGCCGACGAGGCGATCTCGAAGGCGCGAGCGTACCGACCCGACGTGGTGCTCATGGACCTCAACCTCGGCGCCGGGCCCGGCGGCGTCGAGGCCACCTCCCGGCTGCGGGCGCTCGACGAGCCGCCCGCGGTGCTCGTGCTGACGACCTACGACACCGAGGCCGACATCCTCCGCGCGCTCGAGTCCGGGGCCGGCGGCTACCTCCTGAAGGATGCCCCGCCCGAGGAGCTGTTCGCGGGCATCCGCGCCGTCGCCCGCGGCGAGACGGTGCTCGCGCCATCGGTCGCCGCGACGCTCGTGCGCCGCGCGGCCGCCCCCGGGCCCGTCGTCACCGAGCGAGAGGTCGAGGTGCTCGAACTGCTCGCCGACGGGCTCGGGAACCGTGAGCTCGCGCGCGAGCTGCTCGTCTCGGAGGCGACCGTGAAGTCGCACCTCTCGCACATCTACGCGAAGCTCGGCGTCGACACCCGCGCAGGCGCCGTCGCCGCCGCGATCGAGCGGCGCATCATCCGGCGGTGAGCCGTCGGCGCCGGATTTCAAGCTTTATGCAGTTTTAGGAGTTCGGAATAAGGCGCCCCTCAGCGGCGCCGCGAACCCGTTTCCGTGCGACGACGCCACCCGAGCTGCCTCGCATCCCCGCCGATCCGATTCCGCTCTCGGCATATGACGCTCCGTCGTCGCAAACGCGACGCCAAGTAAACTGGGCGGACGGACGGACGGTGCGAGCGCGAGGAGGGTGAATGATCTTCTGCCTCGCCCTCTTCGGCACCCTGGCCCTCGTCACTCCCCTGCTCACGCGCCTCCTCGGCCGACGCGTCTTCGCCGTCATCGCCCTGCTGCCGGCCGCGGTCTTCGTGCTCCTGCTCACCTGGATGCCCGGCGTCCTCGCCGGCACCCCGGTCGTCGAGACCGTCGCATGGATCCCCGCGCTCGACATCGCGCTGAGCTTCCGGCTCGACGCGCTCGCCCTGCTGCTCGCGCTGATCGTGACGGGCGTCGGCGCGCTCGTGCTGCTCTACTGCATGAACTATTTCGCCGACGACGAGCCCGCGCTCGGCCGCTTCGCCGCGCTGCTGCTCGCGTTCGCCGGAGTCATGTTCGGGCTCGTCACCGCCGACGACGTCTTCGTGATGTTCACCTTCTGGGAGGCGACGAGCGTGCTCTCGTACCTCCTGATCGGCCACTACACCGGTCGCAAGGAGAGCCGTGGTGCGGCGCTGCAAGCGCTCACGGTGACGACCTTCGGCGGGCTCGCGATGCTCGTCGGCCTCGTCATCCTCTCGGTCGAGGGCGGCACGACGGGCCTCGCCGAGCTCGTCGCGAACCCCGTGACGGGTGCGGCCGGCGAATGGGCGATCGCCCTCGTGCTGCTCGGCGCGGTCTCGAAGAGCGCACTCGTGCCCTTCCACTTCTGGCTGCCGGCCGCGATGGCCGCACCGACCCCGGTGAGCGCCTACCTGCACGCCGCGGCGATGGTGAAGGCCGGCGTGTACCTCGTCGCGCGCCTCGCCCCCGGCTACGCCGAGCTCGAGGTGTGGCATCCCATCGTCATCGGCCTCGGTGGGCTCACGATGCTCGTCGGCGGCTGGCGAGCACTGCGCCAGTACGACCTCAAGCTCCTGCTCGCCTACGGCACGGTGAGCCAGCTCGGGTTCCTCGTGATGGTCACGGGCTTCGGCACCCGTGACGCCGCGCTCGCGGGCGTCGCGCTGCTGCTCGCGCACGCCCTCTTCAAGGCGACCCTCTTCCTCGTCGTCGGCATCGTCGACCACGCGGCCGGAACCCGCGACTGGCGCAAGCTCTCGGGCCTGGGCCGCCGCATGCCGGTGATCGCCGCGATCGCGTTCGTCGCGGCCGCCTCGATGGCGGGCCTGCCGCCCCTCCTCGGCTTCGTCGCGAAGGAGGCGGTCTTCACGGCCGAACTCGACGCGGCGCTCGCGGGCGACGCCTGGGGATGGATCGCCCTCGTCGCCGCGTTCCTCGGCTCGGTGCTCACGGTCGCGTACACGGTACGGTTCGTCTGGGGCGCGTTCTTCACCAAGGCGGATGTCCCCTCCACCCCCCTGCACCGCGAGAGTCCCGCGATCGGGGTCGCGCCCGCACTCCTCGCCGGGGCATCCGTCGTCTTCGCCTTCGCCGTGCCGCTCATCGAACCGCTCCTCGCCGCCTACGCCGACGAACTGCCGGGCGGCCACGAGTACCACCTCGCGCTCTGGCACGGCCTCGAGCCGGCGCTCGCGCTGTCGGCCGCCGTGTTCGCCCTCGCCGCACTGCTCGTCTGGGGCCGGCAGCAGGTCGCCCGCATGCAGGCGGCCGTGCCGCCCGCGCTCGACTCGGCGCGCGGCTACCTCGGCATCGTGTCGGTCGTCGACCGCCTCGCCGCCCGGGTGACGACCGCGTTCCAGGTACGCGGGCTCGCCGGCTACCTCGCGATCATCGTGGTGGTCTTCATCGGCGGGCTCGGCACCGCGGCGATCCTCAACGAATCGTGGCCCGACGGCGTGCGGCTCTGGGACTACCCCGCGCAGCCGTTCATCGCGTTCATCATGGCGATCGCCGCCGTCGCCGCCGCGATCGTGCGCCGTCGCGTGACCTCGGTGCTGCTCGTCGGCGTCACGGGGTACGGGCTCGTGCTGCTCTTCGGCATGTCGGGAGCGCCCGACCTCGCGCTCACCCAGGCGCTCGTCGAGACCATCACGATCGTCGTGTTCGTGCTCGTGCTGCGACGCCTGCCGAAGCAGAGCGCCGTGCACCCGACCGCGGTCGGCCGCGCGACGCGCACCGTGATCGGCGTGCTCGCGGGACTCGTGATGGGCGTCATCGGCTTCGTCGCGCTCGGCGCCAGGGTCGAGCCGACGATCGCCGAGGGCCTGCCGGCGCTCAGCCTCGAGGCGCACGGCAAGAACATCGTGAACGTCATGCTCGTCGACATCCGCGCGTGGGACACGCTCGGCGAGATCTCGGTGCTCGTCGCCGTCGCGACGGGTGTGGCGAGCCTCATCTTCGTCTCGGGCCGCACTGGCGGCGCCCCGCGCCTCGACGAGCTGCCCGACCGCCGCAACCGGCTGCAGCCCGTGCTCGAGCCGGCGTCGTCGATCCGCGCGGCGAAGCCGCGCCTGGCCGAGGTCGACGACGAGACGGATGCCGCGGCCGAGGCCCACGGCAGTCGCCAGACCTGGCTGCTGGCGGGCCGCACGCTCTCGCCCCGCAACCGCTCGATCCTCATCGAGGTGCTCGTTCGGCTCCTCTTCCACCCGGCGATCATCGTGTCGGTGTACCTGCTGTTCGTCGGCCACAACGCGCCGGGCGGCGGCTTCGCGGGGGGCCTGCTCGCGGGGCTCGCCCTGGTGGCCCGCTATCTCGCCGGCGGCCGCTACGAGCTCGGCGAGGCCGCACCGGTCGACGCAGGACACCTGCTCGGCACGGGTCTCCTGCTCGCCGCGGGCACCGCCGCGTCCTCGCTCCTGTTCGGCCTCACCGCCTTCGAGTCGACGTGGTTCGAGGCCGACGTCCCCGTGCTCGGGCACCTCTCGATCGGCACCTCGACGCTCTTCGACATCGGCGTGTACCTCGTCGTCGTCGGCCTCGTGCTCGACATCCTGCGCTCGCTCGGCGCCGAGGTCGATCGGCACCAGGAGGAGGTCGAGGCCGACCCCGAGGCATCCGACCCGACCGCCGCCGACCGCGAGGGGGCCCCGGCATGACCGCTTCCCTCACCCTCGTCATCCTGATGGCCGTGCTCTTCGGCGCCGGCATCTCGGTGATGCTCGAGCGCAGCCTCACCCGCGTGCTCATCGGGTTCCTGCTCGTCGGCAACGCGGTCAACATCCTCATCTACCTGATGAGCGGCGCGCCCGGCCTCGCGCCGATCCTCGGCGAGGGCGTCGACGAGGGCGAGATCTCCGATCCGCTCCCCCAGGCGTTCGTGCTCACCGCCATCGTCATCAACCTCGGCATCACGGCCTTCATGCTCGCGCTCATCTACCGCTCCTGGTGGCTCGCGAAGCTCGGGGCGAAGGGCGACCTCGTCGACGACGAGGCGGAACTCGCCGAGGACGCCGAGGAGACGGCCGACCTCATCCGCTCCTCCGCGGCCGACGACGAGGCGATCCAGTCGCTCATCGAGGCCAGCGATGAAGAGTTCGACCCGCTCGACGAAGAGCTCGAGCGCGAGGCATCCACCCGTGACACCGACGACGAGGGGGCCCGCCGATGACCGCCGTGCTCGTCCCGCTCGTCGTGCTCCTGCCGCTCCTCGGCGCCGCGACCGCGCTCATCCTCGGTCGCCACCGGCGCGCGCAGATGGCCGTCGGCATCGCCGTGCTCGCCGCGGTCACCGTCATCGCGGCGGTGCTGCTCGTCGCCGTCGACACGACCGGCCCCGCGGTCGTCTACCTCGGCGCGTGGGACGCCCCCTGGGGCATCACGCTCGTCGTCGACCGGCTGTCGGCCATCATGCTCGTCATCTCGGCCGTCATGCTGCTCGTCGTGCTCGTGTACTCGGTCGGCCAGGGCGTCGCCGACCAGCATCGCGAGACCCCGGTCTCGATCTTCCACCCGAGCTATCTGATCCTGTCGGCGGGCGTGTTCAACGCCTTCATCGCGGGCGACCTGTTCAACCTGTACGTCGGCTTCGAGATCCTGCTCGCGGCGAGCTACGTGCTGCTCACCCTCGGCGGCACCGGCGAGCGCATCCGCTCCGGCGTCACGTACATCATCACGAGCCTCGTCTCCTCGCTGTTCTTCCTCAGCGCGATCGCCCTCATCTACGGCGCGACGGGCACGGCGAACATCGCCCAGCTCTCGGTGCGGCTCGCCGAACTCCCGCAGGACGTGCAGCTCATCCTGCACCTGCTGCTGCTCATGGCGTTCGGCATCAAGGCCGCCGTGTTCCCGCTGTCGTTCTGGCTGCCCGACTCCTATCCGACGGCGCCCGCCCCCGTCACGGCGGTGTTCGCGGGCCTGCTCACGAAGGTCGGCGTCTACGCGATCATCCGCACCGAGACGGTGCTCTTCGTCGAGAGCGACGTGTCGACGCTGCTGCTCGTGATCGGCGGGCTGACGATGCTCATCGGCATCCTCGGCGCGCTCACGCAGGCCGACATCAAGCGACTGCTCTCGTTCACCCTCGTGAGCCACATCGGCTACATGATCTTCGGCATCGGGCTCTCGAGCGTGATCGGGCTGACGGCCACGATCTACTACGTCGTGCACCACATCACGGTGCAGACCGCGCTGTTCCTCACCACGGGGCTCATCGAGCGCTTCGGCGGGGCGACGTCGATCACCCGCCTCGCCGGGCTGCTCAAGGCCTCGCCGCTGCTCGCGGTGCTCTTCTTCATCCCGGCGATGAACCTCGGCGGCATCCCGCCGTTCTCGGGGTTCCTCGGCAAGGCGGGCCTGTTCCTCGCGGGCGCGCAGGGCACCGCGGCGGATGCGCCGTCGGGCCCCGACTGGCTCATCTGGGTCGTCATCGCGGCCGGCGCCGCGACCTCGCTCATCACCCTCTACGCGCTCACGCGATTCTGGAACATGGCGTTCTGGCGCGGACGCGAGGAGCTCGAGGGCTACGAGTCGGTGCTGCTCGGCTCGGTGCTCGAGGCTCCGGAGGGCGCGACGGTCACCGCGACCCGCACGACGCCCGTGCTCATGGTCGTCGCGACCGCCTCGCTCGTCGCGGTGACCGTGTGCCTCACCGTGTTCGCGGGCCCGCTGTTCGATCTCGCGGGGCGCGCGGCCGAGGGGCTCAGCGACCCGTCGGTGTACGTCTCGATCGTCTTCCCCGAGGGGGTGCGATGACCCACACGAACGAGCCCGTCTCGCGCTGGCGCTCGGTCTGGCGACAGTTGCCGCTGCTCGTCGCACTGCTCGTGCTCTGGTTGCTGCTCTGGGACCACATCGATGCGCTCAGCGTCGTCACCGGACTGCTGCTCGCGGTCGCGGTCACCCGCGCCCTGTACCTGCCGCCCGTGCTGCTGAGCGGCCGGTTCAACCCGTGGCGGGGCCTGCTGCTCGGGCTGCGCATGATGGTCGACGTGGTCTTCGCCTCGCTGCAGGTCGCGGCGTACTCGATCTGGCCGTGGTGGAAGCCGATGAACTCGATCATCGTCGTGCAGCTGCACACGCGCTCCGACCTCGTGACCACGCTCACGGCCGAGGCGATCTCGGTCGTGCCGGGCACCGTGGTCGTCGACATCGACCGCGAGCGCGGCCTGCTCTACCTGCACGCGCTCGGCACCCGCACGCAGGCCGACATCGACCGCACCCACCGCCATGTGCTCGGCATCGAAGAACGCATCGTGCTCGCGATGGGCACGCACGAGCAGGCCGAGGTGGTGCGCGCCGAGCGCCGGGCTCGCCGCGCGGGCGGCACCACGGCCCGCCACTCCGACATGCACCACCACGAGGCATCCGACCAGAACGGAGGCACCCCGTGACCTTCCTCACCCTCGTCTCGATCCTCGCCGGCCTCATGTTCGGCATCGGCGCGATCGCCGCGGTCGTGCGCATCATCAAGGGGCCGTCGATCCTCGACCGGGCCCTCGCGACCGATGTGCTGCTCGCGATCGCGATGTGCGCGCTCGGCACCGAGATGGCGATCAACCGGCACACCGACACGCTCGTCGTGCTGCTGGTGCTCGCGATGTTCGCGGTCGTCGGTTCGATCTCGATCGCACGTTTCATGGCGAAGCAGGATGCCTCGTGAGCGCCGTCGAGGTCACGGTCGGGCTGCTCATCCTGGTGAGCGCGTTCCTGTCGATGGCTGCGGGCATCGGCATCATCCGCTTCCCCGACGTGCTCACCCGCCTGCACGCCGCGACGAAGCCGCAGGTGCTCGGGCTCGCGACGGTGCTGCTCGCGATCGCGCTGCGCGCGCCGACGTGGGGCGTCATCTCGACCGTCATCGTGATCATGACGTTCCAGCTGCTCACCCAGCCGATGACGGCGCACATGCTCGGCCGCTCGGCGTACCGCACCGACCACGTGCGCCGCGACCTGCTCATCGAAGACGACCTCGCCCGCGACATCGCCGAGCACGAGGACCCGGCGGCGCGCTGAGCCCTCTCGCCCCGTGAGCGGCCTCCGCCCGTCGGGCCCGACGCGCTCGTCGGGAGCGACGGCGGGAGAGAAGGCGGGGCGGCGGGCCCTCGTGCGCCCGCCGCCCCGCCCTCCGGGAACCCGCTACCCCAACGATCGGATGCGGGCGTCGCCCCAGTCCGCGTGGTCGCTGTTGTTGCTGCCGTCGGCGTCGGCGGCGCGGAGGGTCAGCTCCCGCACGCCGAGCACGTCGAGCTCGATCGCCTGCGCCGGCGAGGTCGCCCGCATGACGCCGCTGTCGTAGACCACGACGCCGTCGGCGAGCACCTGGAAGACGACCGAGGCCGGCGACTGCGCGGACGACGCGTCGTCGATTCCCACCATCGCCGAGAACGACGCATCGCTCGGGGCGAGGGCGAACACGATGTCGCTGTTCGCGTGCGTCCCGATGCCCTTCGCGAAGCTCTGGCCCTCGATACGCAGCGTGCCGCCGCTGACCGAGCGGTCACGACCGATCGTGCCCCAGCCGGTCGTCGCGGAGAGCCATTCGCGGTCGCTGAGGTACGAGTCCACCTCATCGGGCGAGCTCACCTCCTCGACCGTGGTCGCCTCGCCGGTGCCGAGTTCGTTCGCCGCGGCGACCCGATAGCGGTACGGCCCTCCCGGGGCATCCGTGTCGACGAACGACGATCCGCCGACGCCGGAGGCGAGCTCGACGAAGTCATCGGACCCGGCGGGCGCCCGCCAGACGACGCTGCTCACGGCGTCCTCGGCCGTCTCCCACAGCACGACGACCTTGTCGCCCGAGCGGTACGCCTCGACGCCGGTCGGGGCCGCGGGCGCCGTGGTCGGCTTCGTGCGGAACGAGCGCACCTCGCTCGCGGCGAGGCGCTGCCCCGTCTCGGAGTTCACGGCCGTGACCGACCAGAAGTAGCGCCGATCCGGCTGGAGCTCCTGCTTCAGGCGCACCGAGCTGCCGCGCACGGTGCGCTCGTTGACGACGTCGGACAGCGCGCGGTCGCGAGCGACGACGACCCGGTACTCGTCGGCGTTCTCCGAGCGCTGCCAGTCGAGCTTGGGGGTGGTCGCCACGCGCACCGCCTCGTCGGCGGGCGCTGCGAGCTCGAACTCGGCGGGGTGGGTGAGGATGGTGTCGCCGTGCTGCTGCTCGCGGAGCGCCCCCTGCGCCCGGAACTCGACCGACGCGCCGACGGGGAGGTCGACGGTCAGCTCGCTGACCGCACGGCCGTTGACGTGCCGCAGCTCGGGCTTGGTCTTCCCACCCTCCACGACGATCCACTTCCACCCGCCGTCGAATCGCACCGTGGTGGCCAGCCGCTGCGGCCCCTCCTCGTGGGTCACGACGGTCGAGGTGCGTCCCTCGTGACGGACGCCGAAGCGGTGCTCGCCGACCGCGACGTGGTCGAGCTCGAGCCACGGCAGCGCCTCGGGCAGATGGGACTCGACCGCGACGGCGTGCTTGGGCGCGTTCGGCTCGACGCCGGCGAGGCCCTCGACCGTCTGCGACACGAGCGTGAAGCTGGTCTCGGGGTAGTCGCCGTTCACGCCCTGCTGCGAGACCACGTGGGGTTCGTGCAGGTGGGAGACGATGTCCTGCATCCAGGCGTAGGCCTCCGCGTCGTGCCCGTACTCGAACAGCGCGTCCGGAACGTAGGTGAGCGCCTCGATGTTCTCGGGACGGTCCTCGGCGAACATCCGGTCGAGATACGGCAGGAAGTCGTAACTGCGCTTGGCGTCGGGGTCGATGATCTTCTTGATCGCCTCGAACGCGCTCGGCTCGCGCCCGAACCCGAGCACCGGCTCGCCTTCGCCGTTGCGCGCCCGCACGTACTCGGCCTGCGCATCGGTGATGCCCCATTCCTCGTTGAAGTAGCGCTGCAGCTCATCGGCCTTCGTCGTGAACTCGTCGGCGAGTGCCTGCTCGCCCTTGGCCGCGGCCATGGAGGCGAACGCCCGATAGGCGGCGTACTGCGAGGCGATGCCGTCGCCGGCCTCGATCGCCTCGACGCCTGGCCGCTCGTCGTAGCTCGCCGCACCGGCGAAAATGCCCCGGCCGGTGCCCTCGGCGACGCCGTTCGGGAGGCGCGCATCATGCAGGGCGACGAAGTCGGTCACCGCTTTCGAGTAGTACTGCCAGAGCACCGGGTCGTCGAGATAGTCGGCGTCGCCGGTCCAGCGGTATTGCTCGGCGGCCTCCTCGACGAGTTCGAACACGGCGGGCACCTCGCGCACGAAGTTGTCGTCGCTCTTGTAGTCGATCGTGTACGGGCTGCCGTCGAAGTTGAGCGCCCAGAGGGGGTACCACTTCCGCGATGCGTTCGCGGTGCCCGCGAATGCGGTGAGCATGGACTTGTTCTCGGCTTCGAGACCGAGCAGGTGGGCGCCGCTCGCCTGGTGCACGAAGTCGCGCGAGTAGAACGCGGTGCGGTGGGCGTAGCCGGCCCAGTACGAGGGGATGTAGTCCACCCGGGTCGGGCCGGGGGTGTCGCCGTTCACGTTGATCGGGCCGGACCTGCCGGTCTGCACGTGCTGACGGGCGCGCCACTTCGACCAGTTGAACGCGTCGGTGAGCGCCTGGTCGGCGCTCTGGATGACGATGCTCTTCGGCTCGCGGACGACGGTGACGGTCCACCGCGTCTCGGCGCCGTCGCGGTCGCGCACCGTGAACTCGACCGGTTCGCGGTAGTCGCGCGGTTCACTCGGGTCGGGCTGCATGAGGGCGCCGTCGGCGAGCTCGACCGTGGCCGCGAGACTCGTGACGTCGCGGTCGTACGGCACCTGGAGCGAGATGGTCCCGGCCTCCGCGTCGATCGACGTCGGCCCCTGTTGACCGGCGATCGCGAACGTGTCGAGCACTCGGATGTCACGGGTCAGGGTGACGTCGTCGATGTTCGTCCACTCGCTTCCGCCGGTGAAGAACACCTGCACGTCGGCGCCCGCCGGGAGGTCGACGCCGGGCAGGCTGTAGTGGCGATAGCCCGCCGCGCTCGGCAGTTCGAGCGAGGCGATCACCCCGTTCGCGTCGCGCAGCCCGAAGACGCCGCCGGCGCCCCCGGTCGCCACCCACGCCTCGGCGCGGTATTCGCCGCCGGTCGGCACGGCGAGGTCCTGCGAGATCGAGTTCGCGGCGCCATCGTCGAGATAGGCGAGCGCGGATCCGGAGTGCGGGTTGTTCGTCGCGATGCCAGCACCGCCGGCGAACATCCAGGGTGCGGCGCCGAGTTCGAAGCCGCCGTTGACGAGCAGTGACGCCTCGGCGGCGGCCGCGGGCGCCGAGCCGAGGGCGAGGCCCGCCGCGACGACCGCGCCCGCGGCGATCGAGGCGACGGCGGAACGCACGCCTGCCTGCGGCGCACGATGCTCGGTCCCGCTGAGTCGGGTTGGACGATGGGGTCGTGCCGGCATGGACTCTCCTTCGAGTGATGGCCTGCTGATTTCCAACGATCTTCTGTAAATTTGCTGCAAGATTACCGTCGGATGCTAGCAGAGGGGCTGTCTCGAACGGAAGGTCCCGAAGCCCGGCATCGACACCCGAGCGGCGAGCACCCGCGCCGCGCGCAGGCACCGGTACGATCTGCGGGATGAGCGACATCCGGCAGACCACGAACCCGCGGTTCGACCCCGCCCCGCTCCTGGATCCGGTCGATCACGCCGCCGTGCGCGACTACGAGGTCCGCAACGGCCTCCGGGCGAGTGGCGGCGGCATCCGCTGGTACGGCGTGCTCTTCGGGCTCCTCCTCGGCGGGTTCGCGGCGGTCATCGTCGCCCTGCCGCTCCTCTTCGTCGTGATGCTCGTCGACGGAGTGCTCGAGGCCTCCACGGGCGTCGGGATCCCCGGCGACCTGGTGTTCCCGATCGCGTTCGCCGGTGCCGTGACGATCATCGCGGGCTTCGGCTGGTACGCGGTGAAGTCGTCCCGCCTCGAGGGCGAGGCGCGCTTCAGGGTCAGTCGTTTCGCTGCCGCGAACGGATTCGAGTTCGTGCCGCGCATCGCCGAGCCGGAGGCACCCGGAATGATCTTCGCGCTCGGCAGCGATCGCGCTGCGAGCGAGATCGTGCGCCTGTCGCACCCGCGGGCCGTCGAGATCGCGAACTACCGGTACGTCCAGAAGACGACGAAGACGCACGAGACGTTCCGCTGGTCGTACCTCGCGTTCGCGCTCGACCGCACGCTGCCGCACATCGTGCTCGACGGGGTCGGCAACGACTCGAAACTGCTCGGCTCGAACCTGCCCGTCGCCCTCGCGTCCGCGCAGCGCCTTTCACTCGAGGGCGACTTCGACCGCTCGTTCGCCCTGTACTGCCCAGAAGGCTACGAGGCCGACGCCCTCTACCTGTTCACGCCCGACGTCATGGCGCGTTTCGTCGATGCCGGCGCCGATCTCGATGTCGAGATCGTCGACGACCGCCTCTACGTGTACGCCAGCGGCGGACGATCGTTCTCGAGCGCCGACCCGGCGATGTGGGAGTGGGTCTTCTCGACCGTCGACGCGCTGAACGCGAAGCTCGCGCGGTGGGAGCGCTGGCGCGACGAGCGCCTCGCCGAGCAGAGCGCCGACGTCGCGCCGACCCTCGGCCCGATCCCCTCGATGCCCCGCGGCGTCGCTCCACAGGGTCGGCGGCTGAAGCAGCGCATCCCGCTGCTCGCGTTCCTGCCGATCGTCGTCATGGTCGGGATCTGGTTCTGCATCCCGCTGCTCGAATCGCTCGCCTGACGCCGCGGCCCGACCGCAGCGCTCGCCCACGCTCGTCGTGCTGGCGGTGCTACCCGACCCCGGCTGAGGCGATGCCGTTGGCGAAGATCGCGATGAACACGATCCCGAAGGTCGCGAGCAGCGGTACCCCGACGGCGTGCTTGCGCTGCCCGATCTGCATGAGGGTGAACACGAGGGCGACGATGGCGATGACCAGTGGGCCGAAGGTTCCGATGACGGCACCCGCACCGATCAGCATCGCGTTGCAGTCCCCATAGCAAGACGAAGCAGCCGCGATGAGAATTCCGTAGAAGATCGCAACGAGCGCGACGACCCCCATCACCACGAGCAGGATCACCGCGCCGACCGCATCACCCCCCGTCGATGCCGGTACCGAACTGGCCTTGCCGCCGACGATCGGCTCGGGGTGCACCCGGGCGCCCCCGATGTCGGCGTCGCCTTCGATGCGCTGCGCCTCGGGCGCCCGATCGCTCATGCCGTCTCCACTCATTCGACGCCTTCCGGCTTCTGACTGCAGCGGGCGAATCCCATGATCTCGATGTATGGGGTGCCACCGAGGTCTTCATACTGTCCGACTGAGACGAGGACGCCCTCCGGATCTGTGGGCTGTCGGACTCGGAACAACTGATCGTCGCTCTCGAGCTTCGCATCCTCGACATAGCCTTCGCTGGCCGCCGCCACACGGAGCGCGGCCACCTCCACACCGACGCGGCGTGGATCGTCGAGGTAGACGAGCCACCTGCCTGTGTACATGCCGCCTCCATCGCACGAGACGAATCCTCGTGGGATCGGGTCCTCGACGTGATCGACCGAGCCTGCCGGAAGTAGATCGACGATCGTCTGCATGTCGTCACGCACCTCGTCGCGCGCCGAATCAAAGTCAGGTACAGTCGCGCACCCGGTCAGCGAAAGGCCCGCGACGACCAACGTCACGCCGAGGCAGTAGTTCTGTCTCATCTCGTCCTCCGGATCAGCTCGCGGACATCGCCTAGAACTCGTTGATTGTCCGTCGAGGAGATGATCCGATTGTGATGATCGATCGAGTCGCCGATCCGCCAGACCTCGCCGACGAACGCACCTACCGGACCGCCGACCGTTGTGGCCCCCTTCCAGAACTCGTTCTCTGCCGGGATACCGCTCTCGCGGACCACGAGCGCACCTCCCGACTCAGGCGAGAACCCGTAGCCGAGCCCGTCGATCACAGGCAACGGAATGTGCGCGTTGTAGAAGCGTTTGTTGATGTCATCCTCGGCCGCGTACACGAAGTACTCGGTCTTCGGGTCGGCTTGCCAGCCGGCCTTCATCCCGATCGGCGCCAACAGGACTCTGGTATCGAAGTCGACCACCTTCTCTGCCTCTCCGGCGGGGGCCGAGCCGAAACTGTGCTCGATGCTGGCCCGCGGAAAATCGGCGAAGCCGACGGAATCGAGCCCCTGGTGGAACGCCGCGTACTTCGACCCGATCGAATCGGCGGCTCCGTTCAGCTGCGGGCCGTTCCACACCAACTCATCGAGCTGCGGGAAGGTCCCGTCCTTGAACACGAAGCCGAGCAGGTCCCCGCCGCCGTTCGCGACCTGCCATGCGGTGAACTCCTGTTGAGAACCCGAACGGTAGGGATCATCCGGATCGACCAGTCCGTCGTACATGAGCTCCAGACTGGCATTCGTGCCCGGCATGAATGACATGACGCGCTTCGCGGTCGTCGGGTCGCCGATCAACTCGATGATGCGATCGTTCTCGGGTTGGTAGAGGTACAGCTGGATGTCTCCGTCGACCACTTGTTCGAGGTAGGCGATCTGTTTCCTCAGGAGGTCTGTCTCCTCGCTCCGCCCACCGTGCGGCACTCGCTCGCGGAGTTCGCGCCGTTCTTCCAAGGTGTCCAGTCGCTGCCGGGACGCATCGAGGATGCGCCTCGCGTTTCGCCGGTTCGCCGCGACGCGCACGAGGATCGGAAGCCCGTTGAGTGCGCCCACGAGCGCGGTCGCACCGGCGAACAGCGACACACGTTGACCGTTGTCGAGCGAGCCCCACCATTCGGCGATCACCGAGGGATCGTTCGCTTCAGCTTCTGCGAGCAGTTCGGGGTGGCTCTCGAAGAGGATCGCAAGCTCGACTTCGGACATCCGTGCCATTCGATCGAAGCGCTCGACCGCTGGGAGAACTCGCCGCTGCGCCGAAGCCCCACATACCGCCGACGATCTCACGCGACTGCAACGCCGCGACCGTGCGACGGTCGAGGTCTTCGCGATCTGCGACGAGTCGGTTCCAGTTCGCGGTCAGTTGGGCCTGCCGCGCCTCGGCTCGATCGATCCGCCATTGGACGTCATCGCGGTTGCGATCCCAATCGGCGAAGAGCAGCGGGTCCTTCATCATGAGTGCCTCGTCGCGTGAGACCGTCGCGAGCTCCGCGAAGAGGGTCGCGAGCTCCTCGTCGGTGTTGAGGCGCTCCCGATCGAGCGATGCCTGGCGTGCACGCAACGCTTCGAGTTCGTCGGCGAAGACCGCAAGCACCTTGGCCTGCTCGCTCCAGCCGTCGGCGAGGTGCCGAAGTTCGGGACCGATCTCCGAGGCCCTGGCCGAGAACCTCTCTTTCGCCGCACCGAGCCACACCTCGTCGGACACGGCCCCGGCTTCGCCCACACGCCGCCTCGCTTCACCGGCGTCGACGGCGGCGTCGCTGCGCACACCGGCCGCCTCGCGGACCGAACCGGGCGAACCAGCGCCGGGATTTTCCCAGGTCCACGCCATCAGATGCCACCGGCGATCGCCACGTCGAGGTCGGCGAAGTCGTCGACCACTCGTGTGGGATGTGCGGCGAACTCGCGAAGCAGTCGTTCGATGACCGAGCGACGCGCTTCGAGCACCGAGACGGCCTCCTCGACGGCGGCTTCGACGATCGTCGAGCCGAACATCGCGCCCTCGCACCGGGCGACCTCGCGGCGGCGGTCGATGAGTTCAGCCGTGCGCTCGAGCCCGCGCGTCACCTCGTCGAGCGCTGAGCGCTCGATCAGCAGATTCGGCACAATCCCCCACAGCTCCGATGAACGTGACCGCCAGCCTAGCGGGCACGGCGCGCTCCTCCGCTCTTGGCTCAGCCGCGCCCCGTGAACTCGGGCTTCCGCTTCTCCTGGAACGCGGCGAAGCCCTCGCGGTAGTCGGCGGTGTCGCAGAGCGCGGCCTGCGCACGGTTCTCCTCGACCATCGACGCCCAGAGCCCGAGCCGCTGGTCGCGCAGCGACGCGACGAGCCGCTTCGAGGCGACGAACGCCTGCGTGGCGCCCTGCGCCGCCCGAGCTGCCGCGGAGCGGGTGGCATCCAGCACCTCGTCGGCGGGGAACACCTGGGAGAACAGGCCCGCGGCGACTGCCTCGGCACCCGTCATGAGCCGGCCGCTGACGATGAGGTCCATCGTGCGGTGCGCGCCGAGGCGCTCGACGAAGAGGGCGTGGCCGCCCGAATCGAGGGTCGCGCCGAGGTTCGCGAACGGCGAGCCGATCTTGGCGGTGTCGGCGACGTAGACGATGTCGCTCGCGATGAGCAGCCCGAGTCCGACGCCGAGGCACGCACCGTGCGCGACGGCGAACGTCGGCACCGGGATCGCGGCCATGCGCTGCAGCAGCGGCTCGACGAGCCCGCCGAGGTAGCCCTGCACGTCGTCCTCGCGGGGGTCGACGCCCGAGATGTCGCGGCCCGCGCAGAACGCGCGCCCCTCGCCGCGCAGCACGAGCGCCCGGATGTCTCCGCTTCCCGCGAGGCGCTCTGCCTCCGCGTAGGCGGCGCTGAGCTCGCCGAGCGCCGCCGCATCGAGCGAGTTGAGCTTCTCGGGCGCGTTCAGCACGATCTCGGCGACGCCGTCCATGGTGCTCAGTTCGATCATCTTCGATCCTCCAATTGCGTTCCGGGGGTCGTTCTCCGCCACCCGCATGGGCCACGCACGCTGCCTCTGCCGGAGAACGACCCCCGGAGCGCCAGGCGCGAACTGCTAGACGTCGTAGTCGACGACGACGCGCTCGGACTTCGGGTGCGACTGGCAGGTGAGCACGTAGCCGCGCTCGAGCTCGTCGGGTTCGAGCGCGTAGTTCTCGGTCATGTTCACACTGCCCTCGACGACCCGCGCACGGCAAGTGCCGCACACGCCGCCGGCGCAGGCGAACGGCACGTCGGGACGCACCCGCAGCGCGGCGTTCAGGATCGACTCGTTCGCCGACACCGGGCTCTCGACGGTCGACGACTGCCCGTCGAGGGTGAACTCGATCGCGACCGTGTCCTCGCCCTGCTTCACCTCGACCGGCCGCCCGTGGCGCGGCTCGACCCGATCGGCGTCGGTCGTGAACAGCTCGTAGCGCACGTGCGCCGCGGGCACGCCGCGCGCCTCGAGGGTGTCGCGGGCGAGCTGCACGAGCTCGAACGGCCCGCAGAGGAACCACTCGTCGACCGTCTCGGGCCGGATCAGCACGTCGAGCATCGTCCCGAGCTTCTCGGCGTCGATGCGCCCGGAGAGGATCGGCGCCGTGCGCTGCTCGCGCGAGAGCACGTGGTGCAGCGCGAGCCGTGAGGGGTAGCGATCCTTGAGCTCGGCGAGCTCCTCGAGGAACATCACGTCGAGCGTCGAGCGGTTCGTGTAGACGAGCTCGAACTCGGAGGTCTCGGAGCGGGCGAGCACCGTCTGCGCGAGCGCCATGAGCGGCGTGATGCCCGAGCCCGCCGCGATCGCGACGACGTGCTTGCCGTCGAGCGCGTCGAGGGTCGAGGTGAAGGTGCCCTGCGGGCTCATCACGTCGAGGGTGTCGCCCGGCTGCAGTTCGCTGTTCGCCCAGCTCGAGAAGATGCCGCCGAGGTCGCGCTTGATGCCGACCGAGATGAGGCCGGTGCCGTCGTCGGCGACCCGCGGCGGGCGGCAGATCGAGTAGCTGCGGCGGCGCTCGTGCCCCTCGAGCTCCTTGCGGAGGGCGACGTACTGCCCGGGCAGGTAGCTGTACTCCTCGGCCAGCTCGACCGGCACGGTGAAGGTCACCTCGACGGCATCGCTCGTGAGCGGGCGCACCTCGGCGACCTCGAGCGAGTGGAATCGTGCGCGACGGCGCTTCGTCGCCGCTTCGGTGGTCGCAGCCTCGCCGCCGACGGTCGCGTTGAGGAACGCCTCGGCCGCCGTCTCGGTCGAGCCCAGGTTTCTCGCCGCCATCAGATCACCTTGAAGTAGTCGAAGGGCTCGAGGCAGGCGCGGCACTCGTAGAGCGCCTTGCACGAGGTCGAGCCGAAGCGGGCGATCTCGCGGGTGTCGAGCGAGTCGCAGCGGGGGCACTTCACGGCGAGCTGCACGCGCACCGGTCCCGCGCCGCGCGCGGCGGCGAGCCCCGTGGGCGCCTGGATTCCGTAGCGGCGCAGCTTCTGCTTGCCGGCGTCGGTCATCCAGTCGGTGGTCCAGGCGGGAGCGAGCACGAGGTCGACCCGCACCTCGTCGTAGCCCGCGTGGGTGAGTGCGAGCACGACGTCGTCGCGCATGGCGTCCATCGCGGGGCATCCGCTGTACGTCGGCGTGAGTTCGACGTGCACCGCGCCGTCGTCGGCGACCTCGACCGTGCGCAGCACGCCCAGGTCTTCGATGGTCAGCACGGGGATCTCGGGGTCGGTCACGGTCGCCGCGACCTGCCAGGCATGGTCGGTCGAGTGGGCGCGCAGCGCCGTATCGAGACCACCGGTCGCGGTCACCACGATGCCCCCGGGTGCTGGCGGGCGAGCACCTGCATCTCGGCGAGCAGCGGCCCGAGGTGCTCGGTGTGCGAGCCCCGGCGTCCGCCGCCCGAGGCGGTGTAGGCGGTTCGGCCGGTGGGCCGCTCGAGCGCGGCCTCCGCGAAGACCTCGTCGACGGCCGACTCGAAGGCGGGTCGCAGCGTCGAGGGCAGCACGGCGACGCCGTCGGCGGCGAGCCGCTCGGTGAGCTCGTCGTCGGCGAACAGCTCGTCGACGTACGGCCAGGTGACCTCGACGCCGCGAATCATGCGGCGGCGCGACTCCTCGGTGCCGCCCGCGAGCCGCAGCACCCACTGCGTCGAGTGGTCGCGGTGGTAGTCGACCTCCTTCACCGACTTCGCGGCGATCGCTGCGAGGGTCGGGTCGGTCGAATCGGCGAGCGCGCTGTACAGCTCGAAGAGGTAGAGGGATGCCACGAGCTGACGCGCGATCGTGCACGCGAAGTCGCCGTTCGGCTGCTCGAAGAGCCAGGCGTTGCGCCACTCGGGCTCGTCGCGCCAGTAGGCGAGCTCGTCTTCGCTGCGGCCCGTGGCGCTGCCGGCGTAGTGCAGCAGCGAGCGGGCGTGGCCGATGAGGTCGAGACCGATGTTGCCGAGGGCGATGTCCTCCTCGAGCTCGGGCGCACGGGTGATCCACATGCCGAGCTGCTGGGCCAGCACGAGCGCGTCGTCGCCGAGGCGAAGGGCGTACTCCGCGGCATCCTCGGAGGCGACCGCGCCCTCGCCCGCGCCCGCGCCGGCGAGCTCCTCGGCGAGCGCGAGCCGGTCGACCGAGACCTCGCCGTGCGGGTCGAGATCGGCGCCGCTCACAGGTGCTTCACCCCTTCGCTCTTCGTGTAGTACACCGCGTGCCGGTAGTTCTTGCCGGCCGGGCTCTCGAAGAAGGCGCCCTTCGCGTCGGGGTCGCTCGTCGTGACGGCGTCGGCCGGCACGACCCAGATCGAGACGCCCTCGTTGCGACGGGTGTAGAGGTCGCGGGCGTTGCGCACGGCCATGTCGGCGTCGGGCGCGTGCAGCGAGCCGACGTGCACGTGGCTGAGGCCGCGGTTGGCGCGCACGAAGACCTCCCACAGGGGCCAGGGCTCGGTTCCCATCTCACCGGGGGTCGACATCACGCCACCGCCTTCACTCGCTCGGACTGCTTTCGGGCGTACTCGGCGGCGGCCTCGCGCACCCATGCGCCTTCTTCGTGCGCCTCGCGGCGACGGCGCAGGCGCTCGGCGTTGGCGGGGCCGCGGCCGGCGAGCACCTCGTTGAACTCGGTCCAGTCGATCTCGCTCATGTCGTAGGCCTGCTTCTCCTCGTTCCAGGCGAGGTTCGGGTCGGGCAGGGTGACCCCGAGCACCTCGGCCTGCGGCACGAGCATGCCGACGAAGCGCTGGCGCAGTTCGTCGTTCGAGAAGCGCTTGATGTTCCACGCCATCGACTGGGCCGAGTTCGGCGACTGGTCGTCGGGCGGGCCGAACATCTGCAGCGCCGGCCAGTACCAGCGGTTCACCGAGTCCTGGGCCATCTGCCGCTGCTCGGGGGTGCCCTGCATGAGCTCGAGCAGGATCTCGAAGCCCTGCCGCTGGTGGAACGACTCCTCTTTGCAGATGCGCACCATCGCGCGGCCGTACGGGCCGTACGAGGCGCGGCAGAGCGGCACCTGGTTGCAGATCGCAGCGCCGTCGACGAGCCAGCCGATCGCGCCCATGTCGGCCCAGGTCGGGGTCGTGTAGTTGAAGATCGACGAGTAGCGCGCACGCCCCTCGATGAGCTGGTCCATCATCTCGTCGCGGCCGATGCCGAGGGTCTGCGCCGCCGAGTAGAGGTAGAGCCCGTGGCCCGCCTCGTCTTGCACCTTGGCCATGAGGATGGCCTTGCGCTTGAGGCTCGGCGCCCGCGTGATCCAGTTCGACTCGGGCTGCATGCCGATGATCTCGGAGTGGGCGTGCTGGCTGATCTGGCGGATGAGGGTCTTGCGGTACGCCTCGGGCATCCAGTCGCGGGGCTCGATGCGCGAGTCCTTCGCGATGAGCTCGTCGAAGAGGGCCCGGCCTTCCTCGTCGGACGCCTGATCGGCGACCGGGCTGAGCACGGCGGCTGCGGTCATCATCGACTCCTGTGTCTTCGTGGGGATCGGGTGATTCGCGAATGACGGCACCACGGGGCATCCGGCATTACTAACCGATCGTTCAGTTAGTATATAGTCATCGTCAGCGTCGCAGCAACGACGCCGAACTCGAAGAGGAGTCGAACATGACGGATGCCGCGACCGCCCCGAACCGCGCGATGATGCAGCGCGACCTCGCCTCAGCGGCGCTCGGCATGGTCGTCGAGCACGACGACCCCGGCCACGCCGTCGTGTCGATGCAGGTGCGCGACGACATGACCAACGGCTTCGGCATCACCCACGGCGGCCTCGTCTTCACCCTCGCCGACACCGCCTTCGCGATCGCCTGCAACGAAGACGAGACCGTCACCGTCGCCGCGGGCGCCGACATCACCTTCCTGAAGTCCACCGTCGCGGGGCAGACCCTCACCGCGACCGCCGTCCGCCGCACCCGGTCGGGCCGCACCGGACTCTACGACGTCTCGGTCGTCGACGAGCACGGCGACGCGGTCGCCGAGTTCCGCGGCCGCTCCCTCTCCACCAACCGCACCCTCTGAGCAGCACGGAGTCCCACGTGTCGACGACGACCACCTCCCCCACCGTCTCGGGCCTCGTGCCCCCTCGCCCCGACGAGCTCGACCCCGAAGAGCGGATGACCCGCTCCGAGCTCGAGGCGCTGCAGCTCGAGCGGCTGCAGCAGACCGTCGCGCACGCGTACGCGAACGTGCCCCTCTACACGGCGAAGTTCGACGCGGCGGGGGTGCACCCCCGTGACATCCAGCGCCTCGCCGACGTCGCGAAACTGCCCTTCACGACGAAGGAGGACCTGCGCCAGACCTACCCCTTCGGCATGTTCGCCGTGCCGATGGCCGAGGTCGCGCGCATCCACGCCTCGAGCGGCACCACCGGGCGCCCCACGGTCGTCGGCTACACGAAGGGCGACCTCGAACGGTGGGCGACGCTCATCGCCCGCTCGCTCCGCGCGAGCGGCGTGCGCCCCGGCATGAAGGTGCACAACGCCTACGGCTACGGGCTGTTCACCGGCGGCCTCGGGGCCCACGCCGGCATCGAGAAGCTCGGGGCCACCGTCATCCCGATGTCGGGCGGCCAGACGGCCCGCCAGGTGCAGCTCATCGTCGACTTCGAGCCCGACGCGATCCTCTGCACGCCGAGCTACCTGCTCACGATCGCCGACGCCATGATCGCGGCGGGCGTCGATCCGCGCTCGACCTCGCTCAAGACGGCCGTGCTCGGCGCCGAGCCCTGGACGAACGAGATGCGCCACGAACTCGAGCAGCGGCTCGGCATCGACGCGCTCGACATCTACGGGCTCAGCGAGGTCATGGGGCCGGGCGTCGGCAACGAGTGCATCGAGACGAAGGACGGCCCGCACATCTGGGAGGACCACTTCCTGCCCGAGATCATCGACGGCGACTCGGGCGCGGTGCTCGGCGACGGCGAGATGGGCGAGCTCGTCTTCACCTCGCTCACGAAGGAGGCCTTCCCGGTCATCCGCTACCGCACGCGCGACCTCACGCGCCTGCTGCCCGGCACCGCGCGCCCCGCGATGCGCCGCATCGAGAAGATCACGGGCCGCAACGACGACATGATCATCCTGCGCGGGGTGAACCTCTTCCCGACGCAGATCGAGGAGATCGTGCTCGGCATCGAGCAGCTCACCCCCCACTTCATCCTCGAACTCACCCGCGAGGGCCGCATGGACGCCATGGCGGTGCGCATCGAGCGGCACCCCGACCTCTCGCGCGAGGTGTGCGAGGCGGCGACCGAGGTGCTCGCGAAGCGCATCAAGGTGCTCATCGGCTCGACCGTCGAGGTGCGGCTCGAGGAGCCGGGTGCGCTGCCGCGCAGCGAGGGCAAGTACAAGCGGGTCTACGACCTGCGGGGCCAGTGAGGGCGGTCGCCGCGCGCCGAGGTGGCGCAGCGGGCGCCGCGGCCGACGGGTGAGAGACTTGGGGCGATGAGCGAGAACGGATCACTCCGACGGGGCCGCCCGGGCTACGACCAGCAGGGCATCCTCGACGTCGCCGTCGCCGCCTTCAACCAGTACGGCTACGACGCGACCTCGATGGGCGTGCTCGCCGATCGGCTCGGCCTCTCGAAGTCGGCCATCTACCACCACTTCGCCTCGAAGGACGAGATCCTCGAGCGCGCCCTCGACGACGCGCTGAGCGCACTCGAGGGGGTGCTCCACGACGCGGATGCCTCGGGCGGCCGCCCGGCCGATCGCCTCGACCTCGCACTCCGCGGTGCGGTGCACGTGCTCGTCGCGAAGCTGCCGACCGTCACGCTGCTGCTGCGCGTGCGCGGCAACACCGAGGTCGAGCGCCGCGCCCTCGCACGCCGGCGCGCCTTCGACCGGGCCATCACGGCGCTCGTCGAAGAGGCGCAGGCCGAGGGCACGCTGCGCAGCGACCTCGACGCGAGCGTCGTCGCGCGACTCGTCTTCGGCATGATCAACTCGATCGTCGAGTGGTACCGGCCGGGCGGCCGCGAAGATGCCGACAAGCTCGCCGACGACGTCATCGCGATCGCACTCGACGGGCTGCGCATGCCCGCCTCGAACCGCGTGCAGGAGCTGCTCGGCTGACGCGCGGCGTCAGGCCGTCGCCCAGCCACCCGCTGCGGCGGCCGCGCGGCGAGCACGCCGCGGGCGGTGCCGCCGCGGCTCGGGGCGTGCCGGTTCGGCCAGCCGTTCGGCCGCGACCCGGCGGCGCTCGAGCTCGTGCGCGAGCCGGGCCTCCTCGGCGGCGCGAAGGTGGGGGAAGGTGCTCTCCGAGATCAACATGTCGACTCCTCCTGCTCGGTCGACTTCGAGACTGCGCTCTGAGGCGGCGGCGCGGCATCCGGCGATCGCCTTAACTTCGCGATCGAGCCCCTGAGCCGGAGCCGGAACGGGCCGCGCACCCCGAGGAATGCGCGGCCCGCTCGTCGGCTGCCGCTATGCGCGGCGGCGGCGCGCCACGACGAACAGCACGGCGCCGGCGAGCATCGCCAGGGCGCCGGCGGCGAGCGCGGGCACGAGACCCTCGACGCCCGTCGAGGCGATCTGGTTCGCTGCGGGCAGTTCGAGCGTGTTCGTGAGGGTGACCTCGACGACGGTGCCGTCGCCGATCACGACCGTGTCCTCGCTGAACTCGGCGCCCGTCCAGCTCGCGCCGTCGACCTCGGCCGGCACGGCCTCGGTCAGGGTGACGACCGCGCCGAACGGAATCGGCTCGCTCGTCACGGCCTCGCCGTCGGCGCGCACCGTGAGCATGCCGGAGCCGCCCGCGAAGCCGGTGCCTGCGGGGAACTCGTAGTGCACGGTGAACTGCGCGTCGGCCGGCAGCTCGCCCGCGCCGGAGCCGACCACGTCCTTGCGCACCGAGAACGCCCCCGAGTTCAGCTCGAGCGTGTTCACCGCGACGACGTCGAGCTGCTCGTCCTTCGTGACGACGAAGGTGTTCGACGCCTCGAAGCGGGGCGTCGTCCAGGTTCCGCCGTCGACCGCGCCGGGGGCGAGCTCGCGCAGGGTCACGACGGCGCCGGCCGGCAGCTCGTCGACCGTCACCGCGCTGCCGTCGCCGGGCACGACGAGCTCGGTCGGCTCGAGCGCCTCGAAGCCCGGCCCCGCGGGGTACTCGTACGTGAAGGTGTACTCGTCATCGGGTGCAGCGAGGTGCGCGCCGCTGCCCTCGACCCGCTTCTGCAGGCTGAAGGCGCCGACATCGCGGCTGATCGTGTTGGTCACCGTGACGGCCACGGTGGTGCCGTCGCCGATCGTGACGGTCTCGGGCGAGAAACCGCCGAGCCCGGTCCAGGTGCCGCCGACGACGGGGGCCGGCTCCGCCTCGCTGAGGCGCAGCACGGCGCCGTACGGCAGCGGCCCGCTCGTCGCCACCGAGCCGTCGGCCGAGACGGCGAGCTCGCCCTCGCCCGCCTGGAAGCCGACGCCCGCGTCGTACGCGTAGCGGATGGTGAAGGTGTCGGTCTCGGGCACGAGCGCGGCACCGGTGCCGTCGAGCACCTTGACGGCCGAGAAGTACCCGGAGTCGAGCGTCAGCTCGTTGTCGAGGTCGACCGTGATGCGGTTGTCCTTCACGACCGTGAAGGTCTTCTCGCTGAAGACGGGCTCCTGCCAGGTGCCGCCCTCGACCTCCTCGAGCACCTCCTCGAGCGTGACGACGGCACCGGCGGGCAGACCCTCGACGAGTGCGGCGTCGCCGCCGGCGGTCACCTCGACGGTGCCCTCCGCACCTTCGTAGATGCCCCGTTCGACGTCGGCCGGGTACGACCACTTCACGGTGAAGGTGGGGTCGTCGACGAGCCCCGCACCGTCGCCGTCGAGGCGCTTCACGATCTCGAACGCCCCGCGGTCGCGGACCAGGGTGTTCATCACCGACACCTCGACGTCGTCGGTGTCGGCACCGATCGTGACCTGGGCGGGCTCGATCACCGGCGTCTGCCAGCTCGCGCCGGGGATCGTCGCCGGGCCCGGTTCGTCGAACGTCACGACCGCACCGACCGGGAGCCCGCCGATCTCGACCCGCTCACCGCCGAGGGGCAGCTGCACCGAACCGCTGCCGGCCGGGATGCCCTTCGCGAGGTTCGCGGCCCAGCGGTAGCCCAGCGTGAACGTCGTGTCCTCGGGGATCCGCATGCCGTCGTCGTTGACGACGGCCTTGCGCGCACCGAGCGAGCCGGTGTCGAGGGTCGCCCGGTTCTGGAGGCGGATCTCGGTCACCTTGCCGAGGTTGCCGTTCGCCGACGAGAACGTCAGCTCCAGCCGCTCGGACTCGGTGCCGTCGGGGAGCACGAACACCGGGTCGGCCCAGGTGACGTTCGCCGGTTCGACGGGCACGACCTCGTCGAGCGTGATCGTGGTGCCCTTGAAGAGCTCGTCGCTCATGAACGACTCGCCCGCGCGCAGCGAGATGGTGCGCTGCTCGGTGACCTCGCCGTCGAGCGAGGCCGTGTAGTTCACCGTGAACTCGGGCGTCAGCGTGGTGTCGCCGGCGAGCTCCTTGGTGAGCTCGAACTTGCCGAAGTTGCGTCCGACGACGGTGCCCGAACCCGAATAGCGGGTGGCGGTGCCGGTGAGGGTGCCGGGGTCGACGCCGTCGATCTCGTAGCTCGCGGTGTTCTTGTAGGTCTTCGCCTTGCCCTCGTCGAGCACGCGAACCTTCCACACGACCTCGTAGGCCGACCCCGAGATGCCCTGCTCGCCCTCGGGCGCGGCCGAGCCGAGCCCGGCGACGGAGGTGAAGTCGACGCGCGTGCGGTCGGCGGAGACGGTGACCTCGCCGGCGGGCTTGTCGCGGAAGACCGGCTGCTGCCGGCCGAGGGAGTCGTAGGCGAGCGAGCGGGCCTCGTGCACCTGCGGGTCGCCGATGATCTCGAACGCGGACTCGTCGAGGTCGTCGACGACGGAGATGTGCCGGCCGGCGGGGATGCCGTCGGGCCCGGTCGGCAGGATGACCCACCAGGTGATGGTGTCGTCGAGGTTGTGGTAGCTGCCGCTCTTCCAGCCGTTCCAGCCGCCGAACGCGCAGTCCTCGAAGCAGCGCGAGGGGTTGGGATGCACCGTGGCGGGCGCCTCGACGTCGCCGAAGTCGAAGACGTGCTCCTCGGTCTCGAGGTTCTCGAGCCAGACCTGCGCACGGAAGGTGAACTCGCCGCTCATCTCGAGCTCGTGGCCCTCGACGTAGTCGGGGTCGACCGTGCAGGTGATCTTCGACGAGGTCACGAGGCACTCGCCGGCGGGCTCGCCGTCGGGGTCCAGCATCGCGAAGCGGTCCTCGTGGCCGGTGAGCCCCTCGGGCAGGTCCATGGTGACGCTGACGGGGTTCACCGCCTCGCCGGGCACGCTCCACCGCACCGTGAGTTCCTGGCTGCTGCCGTCGTCGAACTCGCTGTTCACGAATGCGACGTCGTCGATCGAGATCGGCGAGCCCTCGGCCGCGTTGGCCGCGACGCCGACGGCGAGCACGTTCGCCGCGACGCCGAGCAGGATCGCGACGAGCATCGCGATCGCCTTCCTCGCGCGGGCGAGGCGGTTGGGGGGTGTTCCACTCTCAACGGTCGTCAACAGACCATTCCTTCCGTTACGGGCGTCCGGAACGGGATGCGTCGACGGGCGACGATCCCGCGACCCGGGAAGGCGCGGCAGCACGGCACGCGCGCGGAAGCGCGCGTGCGAGACGGCCGGGCATTCGGGTGCGCGGCCGCAGAGACGGTCCCCTCGGGTGAGGACGGACGGCGGTCATCGCCGTCATGGAGGAGACGGCCGGGCGGCCGGTTCATGACGCGGTTCCGCGACGGATGCCCCTGAGAATCCCCTGTGAGCGCCGAGATCGGAGCGTCGCGGCGCCGCTCGGCGCCCGGTCTGTCGGCGGCATCGGGCAGGCTGGAGGGCATGACGCCGCCGGCCGAGACCGAGACCCGAACCGCCGCCCTCGGGGCACTGCGCGAGCTCGTCGGGCGCGACGACGCCGAGTTCCACGACGGCCAGTTCGAGGCGATCGAGGCGCTCGTCGAGGGCCGGCGCCGCGCCCTCGTCGTGCAGCGCACCGGCTGGGGCAAGTCGGCCGTGTACTTCGTCGCGACCCTGCTGCTGCGCCGTCGGGGCGGCGGCCCCACCGTGCTCGTGTCGCCGCTGCTCGCGCTCATGCGCGACCAGATCGCCGCGGCCGAGCGGGCGGGCGTGCGGGCCGTCGCCATCAACTCGACCAACCCGCACGAGTGGGGCGAGGTGCTCGCACGGCTCGAGCGCGACGAGGTCGACGTGCTGCTCGTCTCGCCCGAGCGGCTCAACAACCCCTCGTTCCGCGACGAGCAGCTGCCCGCGCTCGTGCGCCGCATCGGCATGCTCGTCGTCGACGAGGCGCACTGCATCAGCGACTGGGGGCACGACTTCCGCCCCGACTACCGGCGACTGCGCGAGCTGATCGCGCAGATGCCGGCCGAGGTGCCCGTGCTCGCCACCACCGCGACGGCGAACAGCCGGGTGGTCGCCGACGTCGCCGAGCAGCTCGGCGGTGAGGCATCCGGCTCGCCCGACGGTGCGGGCGGCGGGGTCGTCACCATTCGCGGCCCCCTCGCCCGCACCTCGCTGCGGCTCGGGGTGCTGCGACTGCCCGACTCGGCGAGCCGGCTGGCATGGCTCGTCGGGCATCTCGATGAGCTGCCCGGCTCGGGCATCATCTACACGCTGACGGTGGCTGCGGCGAACGACACCGCCCGGCTGCTGCGCGAGCGCGGGCACGAGGTGCGGGCGTACACGGGGCAGACCGACCCCGACGAGCGGGCCGAGTCCGAGGGCATGCTGAAGCGCAACGAAGTCAAGGCGCTCGTCGCGACGAGCGCGCTCGGCATGGGCTTCGACAAGCCCGACCTCGGCTTCGTGCTGCACCTCGGGGCGCCGTCGTCGCCCGTCGCGTACTACCAGCAGGTCGGCCGCGCGGGCCGCGCGACCGAATCGGCCGATGTGCTCCTGCTGCCCGGCGTCGAAGACCGCGAGATCTGGCACTACTTCGCGACCGCCTCGATGCCCGATCGCGAGCGGGCGGAGCGGGTCATCGGGGCGCTCTCTGGCTCCCCCGTGTCGACGCCGGCGCTCGAGGCGATGGTCGACCTCCGGCGAACGCCGCTCGAACTGCTGCTGAAGGTGCTCGACGTCGACGGCGCCGTGCGGCGCGTGCAGGGCGGCTGGGTCGCGACGGGCGAGCCGTGGGTCTACGACGAAGAGCGCTACCGGCGCATCGCCGCCGAGCGCGTTGCCGAGCAGCAGCACATGATCGAGTACGAGACGACGAGCGGGTGCCGCATGGAGTTCCTGCAGCGCTCCCTCGACGATGCCACCGCAGCACCGTGCGGGCGCTGCGACAACTGCGCGGGCGTCTGGTATCCGTCCGAGATCGGCGCTGAGGCGTCGGCGACCGCGGCGAAGGCGCTCGACCGGGTCGGCGTTCCGATCGAGCCGCGCCGCGCCTGGCCGACCGGCGCCGACCGGCTCGGGGTTCCGGTGAAGGGTCGCATCTCTCCGGCCGAGCAGGCTGGCGAGGGTCGGGCGCTCGCCCGCCTCACCGACCTCGGCTGGGGCGGCACGCTGCGCGAGCTCTTCGCGGCGGGCGCGGCAGATGCGCCGGTCTCACCGCAGCTGCTCGCCGCCTGCGTGCGGGTGCTCGCCGACTGGGGCTGGAGCGAGCGGCCGGTCGCGGTCGTGGCGATGCCGTCGCGCTCGAAGCCGCAGCTCGTCGGTTCCCTCGCCCACGGCCTCGCCGAGGTCGGCCGGCTCCCCTACCTCGGCGCGCTCGAACCCGTCGACGGCGGGCCGAGCGGGCAGCCCGGCGGCAACAGCGCGTTCCGGCTCGCGGGCGTGTGGGGCCGGTTCTCGGCCGCCGGGCTCGAGGTGCCGGCCGGGCCGGTGCTGCTCGTCGACGACCTCGCCGACAGCCGGTGGACCCTCACGATCGCCGCCCGCGAGCTCCGCCTCGCGGGCGCGGCCGAGGTGCTTCCCTTCGCCCTCGCGCTGCGAGGGTGAACCCGGAGCGCGCTCCTGGCCGGGCTCCGATCACAGCTCGTTCGAACGCGGAAGTCGTGACGCCCGCTCCGACCGGAGGGTGCCGCCCGGAGTTCGCGACGGCCGGTCAGCGGTGCCTCCACTCCCGCGCCTCGGTACTTCGGCACTCCGGTACCGCTCCCCTGGAACGAGAAGTCCCCGAGTGTGAACCACGGTGGCGACCGCGACAGCGACAGCGACAGCGACGCCGCTATCGCCGTCACGGCGCACCTCACGCAGCCGGCGCCTGCTCCTTCGCGACGAGCGTCAGCACGTCGTACGAGGCCACGAGCTCGTCGTTCTGGTTGCGCAGCACCGCGTCCCACCGCACCTCGCCGTACTCGTCGGTCTCGCGCGGGGTGATCTGCTTGGCCGTGAGCTCGACGCGGATCGCGTCGCCGGGCGACACGGGCGTCACGAAGCGCAGGTTCTCGAGGCCGTAGTTCGCGAGCACCGGGCCCGGTGCCGCGTCGACGAAGAGCCCGGCCGCCCACGAGACGAGCAGGTACCCGTGCGCGACCCGGCCCGGGAAGAACGGGTTGGCCGCCGCGGCCTCCTCGTCCATGTGGGCGTAGAAGGTGTCGCCGGTGAAGTTCGCGAAGGTCTCGATGTCGTCGAGCGTCACCGTGCGCGAGCCGCTCACGACCTGGTCGCCGAGGCGCAGCTCTGCGAGCGACTTGCGGAACGGGTGCTCGCCGCCGGGCTGCGAGGCGGCCCCCGCATGCCACACCCCCGTGAGCGCCGTGAGCATCTCGGGCGAGCCCTGCACGGCGGTGCGCTGCATGTGGTGCAGCACGGCACGAATGCCGCCGAGCTCCTCACCACCGCCGGCGCGGCCGGGGCCGCCGTGCACGAGGTTCGGCAGCGGCGAGCCGTGACCGGTCGAGCTGCGGGCGTCGTCGCGGTCGAGGAAGAGCACCCGGCCGTTGTACGCGGCGATGCCCGAGGCGAGTTCGACCGCGACCTCGGGGTCGTGGGTCGCGACGCTCGTGACGAGCGAACCGCCACCACGGGCGACGAGCGCCGAGGCCTCCGCGAGCGAGCCGTAGCCGACGATCGACGACACCGGGCCGAAGGCCTCGACCTCGTGCAGGGCCGGGCTCGCGGCATCCGCGAATCGCAGCAGCATCGGCGCGACGAAGGCGCCGTCGGGCGCCGCGCCGGTCGAGCCGTCAGCGAGTGCGACCGTCGGGGCATCCGTCGAACCGATCACGAGCTCGCCGCCCGCGGCGGTGAGCCGGCCGACCTGGCGCAGCACCTCGTCGCGCTGGGCAGTCGAGGCGAGCGGACCCATGGTGACGCCCTCGGCGCGCGGGTCTCCGACGACGACCCGCTCGGCGATGCGCGCGCGCACCGCATCGATGACGGCGTCGACCGAGCCCTCGGGCACGATCGCCCGGCGGATCGCGGTGCACTTCTGCCCCGCCTTCGTCGTCATCTCGACGACGAGCTGCTTGACGTAGGCGTCGAACTCGGGGGTGCCGGCGACCGCGTCGGTGCCGAGCACGCTCGCGTTGATCGAGTCGGTCTCGCTCGTGAAGCGCACCCCGCCGGTCTGCACGGCGTCGTGCGCGCGCAGCCGCTCGGCCGTCGACGCCGAACCCGTGAACGCGACGAGGTCGCCGAGCCGCAGGTGATCGAAGAGCGTGGGCACGCTGCCCGAGACGAGCTGCAACGAGCCCTCGGGAAGCAGGCCCGACTCGGCGAGGATCCGCACGAACGCCTCGGCGAGGTAGCCGGTCGGGGTGGCGGGCTTCACCACGGTGGGCATGCCGGCGAGGAAGGCGGGCGCGAACTTCTCGAGCGAGCCCCACACCGGGAAGTTGAAGGCGTTGATCTGCACGGCCACCCCGGGCAGGCGGGTGTAGATATGCCGGCCGAGGAATGAGCCGTCCTTCGAGAGGTTCTCGACGGCACCGTCGAGGTACACCCTGGCGTTCGGCATCTCGCGGCGGCCCTTGCCCGAGAAGGTGAAGAGCACACCGATGCCGCCGTCGATGTCGACCCAGGAGTCCTGCTTGGTGGCGCCGGTGCGGCTCGACAGCGCGTACAGCTCGGCCTTGCGCTCGGTCAGCACGAGGGCCATCTGCTTCAGCAGCACGGCGCGCTGGTGGAAGGTGAGTGCACCGAGCGAGGCCTGGCCGACGGTGCGCGCGTACTCGAGTGCTGCGCCGAGGTCGAGTCCCTCGGTCGACACCCGCGCGACGACCTCGCCGGTCGAGGCGTCGCGCACCTCGGTCGCGGCCCCCTCGGCGGAGGCGTCGGGCGTCCACCATTCGCCGTTGACGTAGCTCGGCAGCATCTCGGTCATCGTGTTCCCTTCATGCCTCACGAGGCATCCCACTGGTAGAAGCCCTCGCCGCTCTTGCGGCCGAGCTTGCCCTCGGCGACCATGCGTCGCAGCAGGGCGGGCGGTTCGAAGCGGTCGCCGAGCGTCTGCGCGAGGTACTCGGCGATGCCGAGCCGCACGTCGAGCCCGACGAGGTCGGTCAGCTTCAGCGGCCCGACGGGGTGCTTGTAGCCGAGGGTCATCGCGGCGTCGACGTCCTCGGCCGAGGCGACGCCCTCCTCGAGCATGCGGATCGCCTCGAGCCCGAGCATGACGCCGAGGCGCGACGAGGCGAACCCCGGGGCATCCGCGACGACGATGGGCGTCTTGCCGATCGCGCGCACCCAGCCGCGCGCCTCGTCGACGAGCGCCGGGTCGGATGCCTCGCCGCGCACGATCTCGACGAGGGTCGACGCCGGCACGGGGTTGAAGAAGTGCATGCCGACGAAGCGCGCGGGCCGGTCGAGCAGGGCGGCGAGCTGGTCGATCGAGATCGACGAGGTGTTCGAGGCGAGGGCCGCCTCGGGGCCGAGCACCCGCTCGACGCGGGTGAGGGCGTCGAGCTTCAGCTCGAGGTCTTCGGGCACGGCCTCGACGACGAGCCCGCAGCTCGCGAAGTCGGCGACCTCGGTGCTCGTGGCGAAGCGGGCGGCATACGCCGCGGCATCCTCGTCGGCGGTGCCGCGCGCGACTGAGGCCTCGACCGAGTCGAGCACGCGCTGCGCGGCCGCCGCGGCGGCGTCGGCGTCGCGCTCGACGACCGTGACGCGGGAGCCCGCGAGCAGGAACGCGTGCGCGATGCCCGCGCCCATGCGACCGCCGCCGAGCACGCCGACGGCGGCGGGGGCGCCTGCCGCCGTCGCCGGACCCTGTTCGTGCACGTCGCTCACTTCTGCTTCCTCTCGAGGAACTCGGTCATCCGCCGCATCTTCTCGGGGCTCTCGAAGAGCACGGCCTGCTCCTCGAGGTCGACGGCGGGGTGCGCTTCGCGCGGCGCGCGGAACACCCGCTTCGTCGCCATCGTCGCGGCGCGGTCGTTGCGGGCGATCCGGTCGGCGATCGCGTGCGCGGCGGGCAGCAGTTCGTCGGCGGGGTGCACCTCGCCGACGAGCCCGATCTCGCGCGCCTCCTCGGCACCGATGACGCGGCCGGTGAGCAGCAGCTCGATCGCCCGGGCGTCGCCCACGATCTCTTTGAGACGCCAGCTCGCGCCGGCCGCCGCGATGATGCCGAGGCCGGTCTCGGGGTTGCCGATCTTGAGCGAGGGCGTCGCGATGCGGATGTCGGCCGCGTACGCGAGCTCGGCGCCGCCACCGAGGGCGTAGCCGTCGAGCGCGGCGATCACCGGCATCGGCAGCAGCGCGATGCGCACGAAGGCGTTCGCGTTGATGCCGGCGCGGGCGTCGTCGGCACGGCGATCGCGGAGCTGGGAGATGTCGGCGCCCGAGGCGAACACTCCCCCGGCGCCGGTGAGGATGAGCGTGCGCGGGATCGCCTCGAGCTCGGCGCAGAGCACGTGCAGGGCGTCGATCGTCGACTGGTCGATCGCGTTGCGCTTGTCGGGCCGGTTGAGCGTGGCGACCACGCGGTCGTCGTGCCGTTCGACGAGCAGCGGCCCCGTGGCATCCGCCCGCATCAGACGCGCTCCACGATGAGGGCGCTGCCCTGTCCGACGCCGACGCACATGGTGGCGAGGCCGTAGCGCGAGCCCTCGCGCTCCATGCGGCCGAGCAGCGTCACGACGAGGCGCGAGCCCGACGAGCCGAGCGGATGCCCCAGGGCGATCGCACCGCCGTCGCCGTTCACCCGCTCGGGGTCGAGCCCGAGGCGGCGCATCGAGGCGAGCGACTGCGTCGCGAACGCCTCGTTGAGCTCGACCGAGCCGATGTCGTCGAGGTCGATCCCGGCACGCTCGAGCGCCTTCTCGGTCGCGGGAACCGGGCCGAGGCCCATGATCTCGGGGGCGAGGCCCGCCGAGGCGCCGACGACGATGCGCGCTCGGGGCGTGAGCCCGTAGCGTTCGACGGCCGCGCCGCTCGCGACGAAGATCGCGCTCGCACCGTCGTTCAGGGCGCTCGAGTTGCCGGCGGTCACGACCGAGCCGCCCGGGACGACGGGCCGGAGCCCGGCGAGCACCTCGAGGGTGGTCTCGGGGCGGGGGCCCTCGTCGACGAGCACCTCGCCGCGGTGCGTCGGCACGCCGACGATCTCGGCCTCGAAGCGCCCGGCCGCGATGGCCGCGACGGCCCGCTGCTGCGATCGCAGGGCGAAGGCGTCGGCCTCGTCGCGGGTGATGCCGTCGACCCGGGCGACCTCCTCGGCCGTCTCGGGCATCGAGAAGGTGGCCTTGTCGCGGGCGAGCAGCTTCGGGTTCGGGAACCGCCAGCCGATCGAGGTGTCGTACTGCGCACCCGGCTTGGCGAAGGCCCGCTCGGGCTTCTGCTGCACCCAGGGCGCACGGGTCATCGACTCGACGCCGCCCGCGAGGACGAGGTCGGCATCGCCCGCGCGCACCGCCTGCGCGGCCATGGTGATGGCCGACATGCCCGAGGCGCAGAGGCGGTTCACGGTGACGCCCGGCACCTCGTCGGGCAAACCGGCGAGCAGCACGGCCATGCGGGCGACGTTGCGGTTGTCCTCGCCGGCCTGGTTGGCCGCGCCGAGGATGACCTCGTCGATCGCGCCGAGCTCTCCGGCGACGTCGAGCCCTGCGCGCCGCACGGCCTCGCCGACGACGAGCGCCGCGAGGTCGTCGGGTCGCACGCCTGCAAGCGCGCCGCCGTAACGGCCGACCGGGGTGCGCACCCCGCCGACGAGGTAGGCCTCTGCCATGTCCACTCCTGACCGCACTGTCTTCGAGAACGCTGCTCCCAGCGTAGGCAGGGGTTCGCGGCATCCGCACGGTCGGAATTCCTGACCGACCGTTCAGGAAGTAATTATGGCAAACGGATGCCCCGTCCGCCACTCGGCGGCCGGGGCGAGCCACTCACGGGTGCTGGTGGCCCGTGCCGTGCAGCTCGCCATGCGGCACCGCGAGCTCGCCCGCAGCGGTGCCGGCGAGCGCGGGGGTCGCGAGCGCCGCGACGAGGGCGGCACCGGCGACGAGGCCGATCGCCGGGCGCCTCGGCGGCAGGGCGGTGCGCCGGCGGCGACGCAGCCGCCGGATCTCGACCGCTGCCCCCACGGCCACGACGATGGCGAAGAGCCCTGCGGCGAGCATGGGCAGCACTGCCACGCCGAGCTCGGCCGCCGCGCCGGTGGCGAGCAGGGCGCCCGGCGCCCCGAGCACCCCGAGGGAGACCGCGAGTGCCGACCGTGGGGCCACGAGGCTCCCCTTCCGCAACGCGAACACCGCCCAGCCGAGCGCGGCGATGCCGCACCCGGCCAGGACGGCTCCCACCACGACACCGCCGGCACCCGTTCCCCCTGGGCTGCCGGCGGTGCCGCTCACGCCCGCAGCGGTCGCGGTCAGCACGAGCCCGGCGCCGAGGGCGGCGAGCATCGGCCAGCCGCGCACGAAGTCGCGCAGCATCGACCGCACCGCCACGACCGGGCCTACGCCGTCACCGGCCGCGCGTCGCCCGCACGCTCGGTGCCGAGGCCGACCCCGAGCAGCACGAGCGCACTCGCAAGATGCAGGAAGTGGTCGGCGGTGTTCAACGCGAGGATGTTGGCCGCCGTCCCGGCGAGGAAGAAGCCGACGACGCCGAGCAGCAGGTAGGCCGCCCCGACGACCGCGTTGGTCGCCTTCGCTGCGCGTGCGCTCACGAGCCCGGCGATGAGCAGAGCTCCACCGATCAACAGGTGGGCGACGTTGTGCAGCGGGTTGACGGCGAACACCCCGAGCAGCAGGCCGCCCTGGGTCGCGATGAAGTCCATGCCGCCGGTGACGGCGAAGCCGAGCAGGCCGACGAGCAGGTAGACCGCGCCGAAGACGGTACCGACGATGCGGTTCGGTGAGTTGCGAATGAGTTCCTCCTGAAGTGCAGGCGGCGGATGCCGCATGGATGGTGGTGCTGTACCGGTCGCCGCGCCGGCCGGCTCCCGTCGGGCCGGGGGGACGGGCGCGGCGCGGCGACCGGGGCTCACATCGCCGGCATCAGCACCGAGTCGACGAGGTAGACCGTCGCGTTCGCCGTGTGCACGCCGCCGCAGATCACGGCCGCGTCGTTCACCATGAGCTCGTCGCCCGAACCCGTGACCTCGACGGTGCCGCCCTGCACGGTGGTCTGCGTTCCGACCACCTCGTCGGGCGAGAGCTGACCGGGCACCACGTGGTAGGTGAGGATCGAGCTGAGCGTCTCGGTGTCGGTCTTCAGCGACTCGATGGTGGCCGGGTCGATCTTCGCGAAGGCGTCGTCGACGGGCGCGAAGACGGTGAACTCGTCGCCGTTCAGGGTGTCGACGAGGTCGACCTCCGGGTTGAGCTGACCCGACACGGCGGCGACGAGGGTCGTCAGGAGCGGGTTGTTGGATGCCGCCACGGCGACGGGGTCCTGGGACATTCCGACGACGGAACCGGGGCCGTCGGGCACCGTCTCCGCATAGGCCGCGCAGCCGGGGCCGACGAGGTCGGCTGCGGGGTCGACCTCCATGGCCTCCTCACTCGGCGTCGCCTCCTCGGACATGGCGGGCTCGTCGGACTCGGTCGCGGTGCCGCCCATGCTGCACCCGGCGAGGCCGAGTGCGGCGACCGCCGTGATCGAGAACACGGCGAGGGCGGTGCGGGTGCTGCGGATCGATCGCATGGATCTCCTCCTTCGGATCGCGGCCCCGAGCGGGCCGTCACAGGGGATTCGGAGGCGACCCCGACGCGGATTGGAACTTCTTCGACCAATCGGTTCGGCCGTCGGCTCCGAATCACGTTCGACCCACGAAACGAGGAACCCGTGCTCGCTCTCGCTCTCATCGGACTCGCCGGCGGCCTGATCACCGGCATCTCGCCGTGCATTCTGCCGGTACTGCCCGTCATCCTGCTCTCCGGCGGCGCGCAGAGCGCGCGCAGCGGGGCGTCGTCCGCGACCACGGGCGAGATCCGCGCACCGAGCCCCTGGCGCCCCTACCTCGTGATCGCCGGCCTCGTCGTGAGCTTCAGCCTGGTGACGCTCGCCGGATCGTTGCTGCTCGGCCTCCTCGGACTCCCGCAGGACGTGCTCCGCTGGGCCGGCCTCGTCGTGCTCGCCCTGATCGGCATCGGCCTCATCGTGCCCCGCTTCGAGGAACTGCTCGAGAAGCCGTTCTCGTGGATCCCGCGCAAGGCGGTCGGCACCGACCGCGGAGGCTTCGGCCTCGGCTTCGCGCTCGGCGCGGTGTACGTGCCGTGCGCAGGCCCCGTGCTCGCGGCGATCACCGTCGCGGGTTCGACCGGCCGCATCGGCGTCGAGACGGTCGTGCTCACGATCTCCTTCGCGATCGGCGCCGCCGCGCCCCTCCTCTTCTTCGCGCTCGCGGGCCGCCGGATGGCCGAGCGCCTCTCGACCTTCCGGCGTCATCAACGAGGCATCCGCATCGCCGGCGGCATCGTGATGATCGCGCTCGCGGTGGGCCTCGCGTTCAACCTGCCGCAGGCGCTGCAGCGGCTCGTGCCCGACTACACGGCCGATCTGCAGCGCAGCCTCGCGCAATCCGAGGAGGTCACGGAGGCCCTCGATCTCGGCGGCCTCGTCACCGACGAGAACCGCGAGCTGTCGAACTGCACGAACGGTGCGGCCGAACTCGAGTCCTGCGGTGAAGCGCCGTCGATCCGCGGTATCCAGCAGTGGTTCAACACCGCCGACGGCGCGGCGATCGATCTCGACGATCTGCGCGGTCGGGTGGTGCTCATCGACTTCTGGGCATACTCGTGCATCAACTGCCAGCGCTCGATTCCGCACGTCGTCGCCTGGGACGAGGCGTATCGGGAGGCGGGGCTCACCGTCATCGGCGTCCACTCCCCCGAGTACGCCTTCGAGAAGGAGCCCCGCAACGTCGCCGCCGGCATCGAGTCGTTCGGCATCGACTACCCGGTCGCACTCGACAACTCTCTCGCCACCTGGACCAACTACCGCAACCGGTACTGGCCCGCGCACTACCTGATCGACGCCGACGGCACCGTGCGGCAGGTCTCCTTCGGCGAGGGGCACTACGACCGCACCGAGCGGCTGATCCGCGAGCTCCTCGTCGACGCCGACTCCGACGTAGCGCTGCAGTCGCCGACCGACCTCGACGACGACACCCCGCCGGCCGGCTCCACGACGCCCGAGACCTATCTCGGCACCACGAAGCAGGTGAACTTCGCGGGCGACGAGCAGTATCGCCGATCGACGACGACCTTCACCACGCCCGAGGAACAGCCTGCGGACACCTTCTCGCTCGATGGCGAATGGGCGCTCGGCACCCAGTCGATCACGCCCGGCGCAGGCTCGGACGGGGCATCCGTGCACCTGGAATACAGCGCGCGCGAGGTTCGCATGGTCCTCGCCGGCGAGGGGACGGTCATCCTCCGCGAGGGCAGCCAAGTACGTCGGGTCGAGGTCTCGGGCGTGCCGAGATCGTATGCGCTGCACGAGACGGATGCTTCGGCACCCGGCTCGCTCACCGTCGAGATCCCGGTCGGGGTCGAGGCCTTCTCCTTCACGTTCGGATGACCCATGTCCTGGTACCGCGATCGATGCCGCCGCGAAGGAGGGGGCCAGGACCGACGCGCTCTGGCATGCTGGATCCCGTGGTCGACGACGGAGAGCAACTCGAGGTGCGCTCCGCCACGCTCGACGAGCTGCTCGTCGCGACTGCGGCGGGCGACCGTGACGCGTTCAGCCGGTTATACGACGAGACCGCACCCCGCGTCTTCGGGCTGGTCCGCCGAGTGCTCGTCGACGCCGCCCAGGCCGAGGAGGTGACGCAGGACGTGTTCCTCGAGGCATGGCAGACCGCCGCCCGGTTCGATCCCGCCCGGGGCGCTGCGACCGCTTGGCTGTTGACCCTCGCGCACCGTCGCGCCGTCGACCGGGTTCGCTCGGCGCAGGCGTCGCGGGAGCGCGACCTGCGCACCGGCATCCGCGACCTCGAGGTGCCCGTCGACGAAGTCGCAGAGGCGGCCGAGATCGCCGTCGAGCACGAACGCGTGAGCGGCGCGCTCGCCGAGCTCAGCCCTGCCCAGCGTGAATGCCTCGCACTGGCCTACTACGGCGGCTGCACCCAATCCGAGATCGCCGCGCGCCTCGATCTCCCGCTCGGTACGGTGAAGACCCGACTGCGCGATGGCATGATCCGATTGCGCGAACTGCTGGGGGTGACGACATGAGCGGAGCCGATGACCGGCCAGGGAGCGAGTTCGACGAATTGCGCGAGCTCACCCCGGCGTACGCGCTCGGAGCGCTCGACGAACCCGACCGTCTCCGCTTCGAGCACGCGCTCGAGAGCTCGGCCGAGCTGCGGGCCGAGGTCGAGGCGTTCCGCGCTGCCGCCGCGTCGCTCGGCGAGTCACTGCCGCCGCTCGCGCCGCCGCCGGGCCTGAAGGCCGATCTCTTCGCCCGCCTGGACACGGCCCCGCAGGAGCGCCCGGCCGGGGGGTCCGGCCGTCCGCGGTCAGACTATGTCGCGCCGGTCGAGCCCGCGCCGGTCGAGCCTGCGCCGCTCGTCGACGAGCTCGCGGCACGCCGTCGCCGTCGCCGTCTCGCTGCGGTGCTGTCGTCGGCTGCGGCCCTCGTGCTGCTCGTCGTCGGCGTGGTCGTCGGCACGAACTGGGTCGGCCCCAACGGATGGGGGGCGCAGCGCGAGATGACGGCGCTCGCCGAAGCGCCCGACGCCGAGCAGGCCAGTGCCGACGTGCCCGGCGGCGGCGAGGTGACGCTCGTCTGGTCGGCCGAGCAGGGCCGCAGCGCGATCGTCGCCGAGGGCCTCCCCGATGTGGGCGACGAGCACACCTACGAGCTCTGGTACATCGACGAGTCCGGCGCGGTCTCGGCCGGGACGTTCGATGTGCGGGGCGACGAGGCCTGGCGCCTCCTCGAGGGCGAGTTCGCCTCGGGCACCGCCGTGGGCATCACGGTCGAACCCGCGGGCGGCTCGCCGGAGCCCACGACCGAGCCGATCGCCGTCATCGCCACCTGAGTCGGCATCGCGACACCACGACACCACGACACCACGACACCACGACACCACGACACCACGACACCACGATCAGATCATCGCGGGCGCGTCCTCCGGCCGGCCGCGGTGCGGGTCAGCCCTCGGCGGGCTCCTCGGTGGCCTCGTCGGTGGCCGTGGGCGGAGCGGACGGCGGCCCGAAGAGCACCCACGCACCGGCGTCGCACTGGTAGAAGGCCGAAACCGAGGTGTCGATGTAGACGTCGCCGTCGGCCGTGCAGGTCTCGTCCTGGGGCGTTCCCGCACCGAGGAGGACCTGCGTGCCCGGTGCCCCGGGAGCGCCCGTGGCGCCCGTCTCCCCGGTCGCACCCGTCGCCCCGGTCGCCCCCGTCGCCCCGGTCGCCCCCGTCGCTCCGGTCGCGCCCGTGAGGTTCTCAGCCGCCTCCGCTCGGATGTTGCCGGCGATGGCCCAGTCGCCGTTCTGGAACACGTAGACGTCGGAGCTGGCCATGTCGAGGTAGACGTCGCCCTCGTAGCCTTTGCCGGACTCGGGAGCGCCGGAGCCGGCACGCACGGCCGAGCCCGCCGGGAGGATCTCTTCGAGCGCCTCCTCGTAGGCGGCCTCGTCGACCGTCGGGGTCGGCGTGGCTGCGGCATCCGCGGCGTCGGCCGAACGGGCGAGCGTCGACCCGAGGAACGCCGCGACGAACGAGAGCACGACGATCGCGATGCCGAACCAGATGAGCATCGTGCGGCTGACCGTCGCCGGCGGTGCGGCTGCCGACGCGGCCGGCGGTGCGGACGAAGCCGCCGGTTCGGATGCGTGGGCCGGTTCGGAGTTCTGCGCGGCGCCGGGATCACTCATGCTCGACCTCCAGGTCTCACGCCGGAACCCGGTCGCCGAGACGACGACCCCGCGCGTCGCGCCCATCGTATCGATGCGGCCCGCCGCGCGACGGACGACCCGCCCTGCTCGCACCCCGAGGTGCCGGAACGACGAGGGCCCGCATCCATCGGATGCGGGCCCTCGGCTCGGTCGGTCGCGACTCAGACGGCGGTCTGCTCCGCGGCATCCTCGGTCTCGATGGCTTCGATCGTGTCGACGACCTCGACGGTCTCGACAACCTCGACGGCCTCGACGGCCTCGACGAACGCTTCGCGCGCGAGTTCGCCGTGCAGGTCGTCGCCGAGTCGCACGTCGACGAAGTCGACGTCGATCTCGGCGCGGTCGAGCAGCTCGCTCAGGCGGCGCTGGCGGTTGCGCGGAATGAGGGTCACGACGCGGCCCTGCTTGCCGGCGCGGCCGGTGCGGCCGGCGCGGTGCAGGTACGTCTTGTACTCGTCGGGGGCGTCGGCTTGGATCACCAGGTCGATGTCGTCGACGTGGATGCCCCGGGCTGCGACGTCGGTCGCGACGAGCACGTCGACCCGGCCGCTCGTGAGCTGCTGCAGGTTACGGGTGCGGCGAGACTGGTTGAGGTCGCCGTGCAGGGCGACGGCACGGATGCCGCGGTCCTCGAGGTGGTCGGTGAGGTCCTCGGCGAAGGCGCGGGTGCGGCTGAAGACGAGCGTCTTGCCCTCGCGGTTCGCGAGCTCGGCGACGATGTCGCGCTTGTCGCGGTTCTCGATGACGAAGACGCGGTGGTCGATCGTCGAGGAGGCCTGGTCTTCACCGGCGACCTCGTGCACGGCCGGGTCGACGAGGAACTCGTCGACGAGCGTCGCCACGCCCTTGTCGAGGGTCGCCGAGAAGAGCAGCTTCTGGCCGCCCTCGGCGGTGCGTCGGATGATGCGCTGCACCGGCTCGAGGAAGCCGAGGTCGCACATGTGGTCGGCCTCGTCGAGCACCGTGATGACGACCTCGGAGAGGTCGAGGCGGCCCTGCTCGATGAGGTCCTCGATGCGGCCGGGGGTGCCGATCACGATGTCGACGCCGCGCTGCAGCGCACCGACCTGGCGCCCCTGGGGAACGCCGCCGTAGATCTGCGTGGTGAAGAGGCCGACGCTCTGCGCGATGGGCTGCACGGTGCGGTCGATCTGCAGGGCGAGTTCACGGGTCGGCGCGAGGATGAGCGCGCGGGGCTTGCGGCCCATCTGGCGACGGCCGCCGGCCTTGCCGGAGGCGGACCAGAGCTGCATGAGCCGCTCGACGGCGGGGGCGCCGAAGGCGATCGTCTTGCCCGAGCCGGTCTTGCCGCGGCCGAGCACGTCGCGACCCTCGAGCACGACGGGGATCGTCGCAGCCTGGATCGGGAACGGCGACACGGCGCCGAGCTGTCCGAGCGCGGCGACGACGTTGCCGCCGAGGCCGAGGTCGCCGAAGCTCACGCCGTCGACGGCGTCGGCCTGAATGGCCTGGGCCTCGAGACGCTCGAGCACGACGTCGTCGTTCGCCGAGAAGCGCGGGGCCTCGTCGCGAGCCGGGTAGAAGTTCGAGGGGCGACGGCCCGAGTCCTGGAAGCCGGGACGGTCGAACTCACGGCGCGGGCCGCGGTCGTTGCGGTCGAAGGAACGTGCGGGACGCTCATCACGATCGAAGCGACGGGGAGCCCGGTCGTCGCGGTCGTACGAACGCGCCGGACGATCGTTGCGGTCGAACGAGCGAGCAGGACGGTCGTTGCGGTCGTTCCGATCGAACGAACGAGCCGGGCGCTCGTCGCGGTCGAAGGAACGCGCAGGACGCTCATCACGATCGAAGCGGCGGGGAGCCCGGTCGTCGCGATCGTACGAACGCGCCGGACGGTCGTTGCGGTCGAACGAGCGAGCAGGACGGTCGTTGCGGTCGTTCCGATCGAACGAACGAGCCGGACGGTCATTGCGATCGTTGCGGTCGAACGAGCGAGCAGGACGCTCGTCGCGGTCGAAGCGACGCGGCGCACGCTCGTCGCGATCGTACGAACGAGCCGGACGGTCGTTGCGGTCGTTGCGGTCGAACGAACGGGCCGGACGTTCGTTGCGGTCGAACGAGCGCGGGGCGCGGTCGTCGCGATCGTACGAACGCGCGGGACGGTCCTCCCGGTAGTGCGGGCGGGCCGGGCGGTCGCCGTACTCGCGGCGGGGGGCGCGGTCGTCGCGGTCGTTCGCGGCACGGCCCTCACGGTCGGCGCGGTGGGGGGTGCGGCCCGAGGCGACGCGCTCGTCACGCGACCAGCGCTCCTTGCGGGGCGACTCCTCCTCGGGGCGGTAGCCGCGGTGGCCGGGGCTGCGCGAGCCGGTCTTCTGGGCGCCGCGGCCCTTGCCGCCCTTCGCGTACGAGGGGTCGAAATTGGCGGCCGGTCGGCCGCCCTTGGGCTTCTTGTTCTTGGGCATGGTGGTGACTTCCTGGGTTGTACTCGATGTACATGGCAGCGCCACTGCGAGCGCAGCACACTGAGAACCCGGAACTTCGTCGACCGGGGCCGTTCACATACGGTGACTATCCGAGACCGAACGTCTCGAAACCGGCCCTACAGACTCACAAACCCATCCGTGCAACGCACGGTGTCCAGAACCGACTCGACCACGATAGCGGAAAACGGCTGGGAAACCCCCGTGCACCGGGCGAAACCTGCGCGAAACGCGCCCCGCCTACGCTCGGCGCATGCAGTCCGAACGACTCCGCTCCGAAGCATCCGTCGCGATCTCGATCGAACCGCCCCGGCAACCCGAGGTGGAGCGCCTCCTCGAGGGCAGCACCGAGTACTCGCGAAGCCTGTACCCGCCCGAGGCCTGCTTCCTGCTCGATGTCGGGCAGCTCGAGCGACCCGACGTGCGGCTGTACGTCGCGCGCGACGCGAGCGGCACCGCCCTCGGCGTCGCCGCGCTCGTCGCCGGCACGGTCGGCGGCGGTGCTGCCGGCTCGGCCGGATCGCCGGCCCGCGGCGAGCTCAAGCGGATGTTCGTCGCCCCGTCGGGTCGCGGACTCGGCGTCGCAGGCGCGCTGCTCGCGCGCATCGAGGCGGATGCCGCGGGGCTCGGCCTCGACGAGATCGTCCTCGAGACGGGGCCGCGGCACCTGGCCGCCCTCGCGCTGTACGAGAAGCACGGCTACCGGCACATCGAGCAGTTCGGCCCGTACGTCGGCGAGCAGTTCAGCGTCTGCATGGCGAAGTCCCTGCGCGTGGGTTAGCATCGCTCCACCCCTGAACCCGGAGCCCGGTGTGAACTCGACCCGACGCACAGGCGGCTCCGGCGACCGCCGCAGGCGGGTCGCAGTGGCCGCGACGGCCGTGACGGCCGCCATCGCGGGCATCGTCGCGCTCTCGGGCTTCCACCAGCAGCTTCGCGAGATCGACCCGCCGGGCTTCGATTCGGCGAGCGAGGTCGCCGGCAACGACCGCGTCGGCATCCGCACCTTCACGCCGCCCGAGGGCATCGTCGTCGACGCCGACCTCGAGTACGGAGTCCGCGAGGACGGCACCCTGCTGACGCTCGACGTCTGCCACCCGGCGACCCCGGTCACCGCGGTCTCCACCGCCGCCGACCTCGGCGATACGGGCACCGGCCCGGCGGTCCCGGCCGAAGCCGGCGCCGCGACCGATGTCGCGCCGAGCCTGCCCGCCGTCGTCTCGATCCACGGCGGCAGTTGGCAGCGCGGCGACAAGGCGAACACCGACTGGCGGAACGTCTGCCGCTGGCTCGCGAGCGAGGGATTCGTCGCCGTCTCGGTCGACTACCGGCTCGTGCCCGACGCGATCTTCCCCTCCGCGATCGACGACGTGGCGCTCGCCGTCGAGTGGCTGCGCGAACCCGAGCAGTTCGAGCGGTTCGGCATCGACCCCGCGCGCATCGGCGCCTTCGGCGGATCGGCGGGCGGCAACCTCGCGGCGCTGCTCGGCACCTCGGGCGAGGGCGCGCTCGACGAGGGATCGCGGGTCGCCGCGGTCGTCGAGCTCTCGGGCCCCGTCGGGCTCGGGGCCGACGAGCTGGCCGCCGACGGGGCATCCGTCTGGCTGCGCAGCATCATCGCGGCGTACCTCGGCTGCGAACCGGGCGTCGACGACGAGCAATGCCCCCAGGCGGCGGATGCCTCGCCCGCGACCCATGCCGACGAGAGCGACCCGCCCGTCTTCATCGGGCACGCCGAAGACGAGATCGTGCCGCTCGGCCAGTCGCAGCGACTCGCCGACGAGCTTCGGAGTGCGGGCGTGCCCGTCGAGTTCGCCGTCGTGCCGGGCGGCGAGCACTCGATCGGCATCCTCGACGAGGCGCTGCGCGTGCGCGTCGCAGCGTTCCTCCACGAGCACCTCGGCTGACAACTCCGCCCGGACGTGAGACATTTCTCCCGAGCTGTCGATTTCGGCGGTGGGGAAATCGTCGTCTGTTCAGGTGAGCCCATCCGGGGCTCTCCACGGGCATGGGAGATGTCATGGCGAAGTACCTGATCCTGATCTACGGCGACGAGCAGCGGTGGGCCGCGATGTCGGCACAGGCCCGCAGCGACCTCGCGGCCGGCCATCGCGCACTGGTCGAGGCGGCCGGGCCGGCTGTTCTCGACACCCGCGAGCTGACGCCCGCCGAGGTCGCGACGACGCTGCGCGCGGGCGCCGATGGGACGGTCACCGTGACCGACGGCCCGTTCCTCGAGACCAAGGAGGCGGTGGGCGGGTTCTACCTGATCGAGGCGAACGACCTCGACGAGGTGATCGGGCTGGCCTCACTGCTCTCCGAGGCCTCGGCCGATCACGGCGGGGTCGAGATCCGCCCGGTGGCGGGCGCCGATGGCCGATGAGGTCGCCGACGCGGTCGCGCGGGCCCATCGTGACGAATGGGTCCGCGTGTTCGCCGCGACCGCCCGCATGACCCGCGATTTCGATCTCGCCGAGGAATGCGCCCAGGACGCGTACGTGCAGGCACTGCAGCACTGGCGGGTCTCGGGCGTGCCCGACCGGCCCGGCGCCTGGCTCACCACCACGGCACGCAACCGGGCACGAGACGAGCTTCGCCGTCGCACGCGGCTTGCGCAGCGACTCCCGGAGCTCGTCGTCGACGAGACGGCGACGGCGCAACCCGACGCGGACGCCTTCGACGACGACCGCCTGCGGCTCGTCTTCACGTGCTGCCATCCGGCGTTGTCCCGCGAGGCGCAGATCGCCCTGACGCTCCGAGTCGTGTGCGGGCTGTCGACCGCCGAGGTCGCCCGTGCCCTGCTCGTGTCGGAGACCACGATGGCGGCGCGCATCACCCGGGCGAAGAAGAAGATCGCCCTGGCGCGCATCGCCTATCGGGTGCCGGCACCCGATCGCCTCGGCGAGCGACTCGGCGCCGTGCTCGACGTCGTCTACCTGATCTTCACGACCGGTCACACCGCACCCGTCGCCGAGCGGCTGGTCCGCCGCGACCTCGTCGACCGCGCGTTGGGCCTCGCGCGACTGCTGCACTCGCTGATGCCGACCGAGTCCGAGGTCGCCGCGCTGCTCGCACTCATGCTGCTCATCGATGCGCGGGCCGGCACCCGGGTCTCCGACTCCGGGCAGCTCGCGCTGCTCGCCGAACAGGATCGGACCCGCTGGGACGGACGGGTGATCGCGGAGGGCATCGGCCTGCTGGTCTCCGCCTTGCAGCAGCGGCCGCCGACCCGATACGCGGTCGAGGCGGCGATCGCCGCCGTGCACGCCGAGGCGCCGAGCTGGGAGCAGACCGACTGGGACGAGATCGTGGGCCTCTACGACCTGCTCGACGAGCGGTGGCCGTCGCCCGTGGTGGCGCTGAATCGGGCGGTCGCCGTGGGACTGCGCGACGGCCCGCAGGCGGGTCTCGACGCGCTGGCACCGTTGGCGGCCGATCCGGTGCTCGCCAGGTACGCCTATCTCAGCGCTGCCCGCGCCGACTTCCTTCGACAGTCGTGCCGATGGACGGAAGCGGCTGCGGCATATCGCGAAGCGCTCGAGCAGACCGACAACGAGGTCGAACGGACCTTCCTCGCCGAACGGCTGGAGGAGACGGTGCGTCGGGGATCGCGATGACGAACCCGTACGCCGGTACCGTCGCGGAAATCGCTCCCCGGGGGGATGCTGCGGGCGACCGACCGTGGCAGGCTGACTCGCATCATGGACACCATCCAGCCCGAGCCGACGAGCGGTCGCCAGGCGGCTTCGCCGCGGGCGCCCGAGCCGCCCGCGCCTCCCGCGCCGTCGACCCCTCCTGCACCGACCGCGCCCGAGTCGCGCACCCGACCCGCGCGGCAGTGGCCGAAGCTGACGCTGGCACGCGCGAGGTCGACTCCGCGCGACCCCGAGCGCCGCTTCCTCGCGTGGCTCTGGGTGGCGACCTCCCTGCTCGCACTGGTGCTGTTCGTCGTCTTCGTGCCGCTCGCGGCGACGATCTACGAAGTCCACCTCCTCGCCGCGTTCGGCACGGGGCTCGCCCTCGCGATCCCGCTGCCGCTCGCGATGCGATTCCCCAAGACCGCCGTCGTCATCGCGACGAGCGGCATCCTCGTGTTCGCCCTGCTCTCCTCGGGCTCCGACGGCGCACCGTGGCCGTGGCCGGTGACGACGATCATCGGCCAGGCCGCGCTGCTGTTCGTGCTCGGCCTGCTGGGCATGAGCTGGCGGGGCATGTTCGTCGCCTGGCTCGCGGGGGTCGTCGTCACGCTGCCGTTCGCGTTCACCGATGCCGGTGCGACCGCGAACGAGATCGCGGCAGCCTCGCTCACCGCGATCGCCCTGCCGGTCTCGCTGCTCGTCGCCCAGTGGCGGGTGATCGCCGGCGAACTCTTCCGCGAGCGCGCCGTCTCCGCGGCGGAGCAGGAGCGCCGGGTGCTCGTCGAGGAGCGCAACCGAATCGCTCGCGAGCTGCACGACGTCGTCGCGCACGGCCTCTCGATCATCCACGTGCAGGCGACGAGCGCACCGTACCGGGTCGAGGGTCTGAGCGACGCGGCTCGCACCGAGTTCGCCGAGATCGCCGACTCGGCACGCACCGCGATGGTCGAGATGCGACAGCTCCTGAGCGTCCTCCGCAGCGCCGAGGCCGAGGCCGAGACCGCACCGCAGCCCGGTCTCGGCGAGCTGCCGGCGCTCGTCGGCTCGGTCGAGCGCGCCGGGGTTCCGGTCACCCTCGACGTCGACCCCGCGCTCCCGGCCGGCGGCCTGGCCGGCACCGCCGCCTACCGGATAGTGCAGGAGGCGCTGAGCAATGTCGTGCGCCATGCGCCCGGTGCGGCGACGCACGTGTCGGTCGAGCTGCTCGGCGATGATCTCGTCGTCGCCGTGGAGAACGAGCCTCCGCCTGCGCCGGTCGAGGGCGAGCCGGCACCGGGTGCCGAGCCGGCCGAACGCACCGGCGGCGGCCACGGCCTCGTCGGCATCGACGAGCGCGCCGCGCTGCTCGGCGGGCGCGCCGAGCACGGCCCCCGGCCCGGCGGCGGATACCGTGTACTCGCGACCCTCCCGCTCGGGTCGGATGGAGGCCAGTGGTGACGATCTCGGTACTCATCGCCGACGACCAGGCGATGGTGCGCGCGGGATTCGCGGCGGTGCTCGCGGCACAGCCCGGCATCGAGGTCGTCGGGCAGGCCGCCGACGGGGTCGAGGCGGTGTCGCTCGCGCACGAGCTGCGCCCCGATGTCGTGCTCATGGACGTGCGGATGCCGCAGCAGAACGGCATCGAGGCGACTCGAGCCCTGCAGACGCCGCCCCGCAGCTCCGACTACGTGCCGCGGGTGCTGATGCTCACCACCTTCGACATCGACGAGTACGTGTACGACGCGCTTCGGGCGGGCGCGAGCGGCTTCCTGCTGAAGGATGCCACGCCCGACGAGCTCGTGCAGGCGGTGCGCGTCGTGGCCGGCGGCGATGCGCTGCTGGCCCCGAGCGTCACCCGGCGGCTCATCGAGGACTTCGCCCGATCGGGCCCGCCGCGGAAGCCCACGGGCAACCGACTCGCCGAGCTCACCGAGCGCGAGCTCGAGGTGCTGACCCTCGTCGGCCGGGGCATGTCGAACTCCGAGATCGCCGCAGCGCTCTTCATCGCCGAGCAGACGGTGAAGACGCACGTCTCGAAGATCCTGCAGAAGCTCGGCCTGCGCGACCGCGTGCACGCGGTGGTGCTCGCGTACGACACCGGTCTCGTCACTCCCTCCGCCGGCTGACGGGCGGCCGGGGCCGGTACCGCGGTACCGCCCGCGAACCGCTCGCCGGGGTGATGCTGCCGACGGCACCGCGTTCGTAGCCTCTCGCCATGAGCCAGACAGTCGAACGTCCGCGGGCGACGACCCGCCCCGAGGCATCCGTTCGCGAACGCGCCGGTGTGCGACGCGATGTCAGCGTGGACGCGGTCCGTGTGATGCTGCTCGCCGTCGTCTTCGCGCTGCACGCGATGATGGTCGGCGTGAGCGTCGGCCCCGACGGGCCGGTGCTCGAGAACGCCCTCGAGCATCAGGCCTGGTTCGGCCCGGTGAGCTGGGTCGTGCAGATCATGCCGCTGTTCTTCATCGTCGGCGGGTTCTCGAGCATCACGCACTGGCGCTCGATGCGTACCCGCGGCGCGAGCGGTGCGGAGTACGTGCGAGCCCGCGTCGAACGCCTCGTGCGCCCCGCGATCGTGCTCGTCGCGGTCGTCGCCGCCGCGCTCGCTGCGCTGTCGCTCGCGGGCGTGCCGGCCGAGACGGTCGGCATCGCCGGGTTCCGCGTCGGGCAGCCGCTCTGGTTCCTCGGCGTCTACCTCGCCGTGTCGGCGCTCGTGCCGACGATGGTGAGGCTGCACGAACGAGCACCGGTGCTCGCCCCGATCGCCCTGCTCGGCGGCGTCGTCGCGGTCGACCTGCTGCGGCTCTCGACGGGGGTCGAACCGATCGGCTACCTCAACCTGCTGCTCGTCTGGCTGCTCGTGCAGCAGCTCGGCTTCCACCTCGCCGACGGCGCCCTCGACGGCCTCGCACGCCGCACCCTCTGGGGCCTCGCCGGCGCATCGCTGACGCTGCTCGCAGTGCTCACGCTCGCCGGGCCCTACCCGGTCGACATGCTCGTGAACCTCAACCCGCCGACCCTGTGCCTCGTCGTGCTCGGCGTCGCGCAGCTCGCGCTGTTCGAGCTCGCCCGCCCGCGCATCCGCGCTTGGGTCGCCGAGCGGGATGCCTCGCGCGCGATCTCGTTCGTCGGCGAACGGGCGATGACCGTCTACCTCTGGCACATGCCGGTGCTCGTGGGCCTCGCGGGTGCGGCGCTCGCCGCGAACGCCGCGCTCGGGCTGGCGCTGCCCGAGCCGCTCACCGCCGGCTGGTGGGCGAGTCGTCCGATCTGGCTCGTCGTCTCGGCGGTCGTGGTGGCGGCGGTCGTACTCGTGTTCGCCCGGTTCGAGCGGGCCGGCGGGCGGCGCGGGCGCGGTTCGGAGGCGGGTGCCCGTACCGGCCCAGGCGCTGCGACGACCGGGCTCGAGGCGATCTGCGCCGTCGGCGGCGTCGCGGTGCTGCTCGTCGCGGGCTTCAGCCCGGGGCCCGCGGTGATCGCGCTCGCCCTCCTGGCTCTCGCGCTCACCCGCCCGGTTCAGCGACCGGCGCCGTCGGCCCGTCGACGGAGTTCGCGGATCTTCAATCGCACGGCGGAGTGCAGGTAGAACAGCCCGAGCAGGATGTTCACGATCTGCCGGATCGCGAAGCCGAGCACGTCGTCCATCGGCAGGTGCTCGATGAGCGGCATGAAGTTGATCGTCGCGAAGGCGATGCCGAACGCGAAGTAGGCCGTGATCGCGAAGCTCGCCGTCGGGCGGTAGGTCGCCTGCCACCACGGCCGCGACGGGTCGAGCTCCTCCTCTTCGGAGCGCAGGCACCTGGCGAGCATGATCCACCAGCCGGCCTCGAGTGCGACCTGCGTGATGGTTCCGCCGAGCCCAGCGCCCGAGAGCCCCGCGATGACCGCGAGCAGCAGGCCGCCCGTGACGAGCACGAAGGCGACCTTCAGCGAGGCCCGGCGCACGCGCAGCGGGTTGAGCTGGTAGGCCGGGGGCCGGTCGGGACGGGGGAGGTCGTACATGGGCTGCGGCTCCGGTCTGTCGTTCGGGTTCGAGTCGAGTGGGCGTCGGTCGCGTGCGGCGGTGGCCGTCGGCATATCTTCGCCCACGAGCGGCGCGGTGTCGAACGCGACCGCCCCGCAACCCCCTGCCGCATGCGGGCGGCACGCCATAGGCTCGGCACTGCCCCGATCGGAGACCGCGCATGCCCGACCACGACTCACCCGTACGGCTGTCGCGCGAGGACTGGCGGGTCATCCTCACCCGCACCGCGCACGAGTACCGCATCAACCAGGTGCAGGACATCGCGGCCGCCCTCACCTTCTACGCGGTGCTCGCGACCCTCCCCGGCCTGCTCGCGGTGCTCGCCGCGATCGGCATCTTCGGCAGCGCCGAGGCCGCGGTCGGCGTGTTCCTCGACGTCGTCGACCAGCTCGGCGGCGACGAGGTCGTCGCCGCCCTTCGCACCCCGCTCGAGCAGCTGCTCGACGCCTCGCACGCGGGCCTCGCCTTCGCGACGGGCCTCGTCGGCCTGATCTGGGCGACGTCGGGCTACGTCGGCTCCCTCGGCCGTGGCCTGAACCGCCTCTACGGCGTCGACGAGGGCCGCCCGTTCTGGGCGATGCGACCGGCGATGCTCGCGGTCTCGGCCGTCGTCGTGGTGCTCGCGACGCTCGCGGCGATCGGTCTCGTCGTGTCGGGGCCGGTGGCCGAGGCGCTCGCCCGCACGCTCGGCCTCGACGAGGGCGTCGCCTTCTGGTGGGATCTCGGCAAGGTGCCGGTGCTCGCGGCGATCGGCATCGCCATGATCGCGCTCCTCTACTGGGCGGCCCCGAACGTGAAGCGACGGCACCTGCGCTGGTTCAGCATCGGCGCGGTCGGCGCACTGCTCGCCTGGGTGATCGTCACCGCGCTGTTCGGCCTGTACGTCTTCGGCATCGGCGCGTTCCAGCGCAACTACGGCGTCCTCGGCGGGGCGATCGCGTTCCTGCTCTGGGTGTGGCTGTCGAACCTCGCGCTGCTGTTCGGCGGCGTGCTCGACACCGAGGTCGAACGCGCCCGCCAGTTGCGCGCTGGTGTCATCGCCGAGGAGCGGGTGCAGCTGCCGCTCCGCGACGACCGCGTCATCGCCGAGAACCGCGAGCAGCGCCAGCGCGACGAGCAGGCCTCGCGTCACCTGCGCCTCGAGGACTGATCGGCGGGGGGCGCCTGCCCCTCCCCTCCCCTCAGCCGACGAGCGCGACCCCGGCGAGCGCGATGCCGGCGACGACGACCGTCGACGCCCCGGCGAGAACGAAGGGGCGCACGCCGACCCGCCGGAACATGCTGAACCGCACGCCCGTGCCGAGCGCGAACATCGCGGCGGCGAGCAGGATCGTCTGCGCGACGCCCGCGCCGACGACGACGGCGGGCGGCACGATGCCGAGCGAGCGGATCGCGACCATCACGATGAAGCCGACGACGAAGAGCGGCACGAGCGGCGGGCGCTTCACGGCACGACGGCCGCCCGGGGCATCCGCACCGCTCTCGAACTCGGCCTTCGCGAGCGCCCGACGCTGCTGCAGGCCGATGACGGCCATCACGGGGGCGAGCATGAGTACGCGCGCGAGCTTCACGACGACCGCGACGCCGAGCGCGGTGCCGCCGAGTGCGCCGCCGACGGCGACGACCTGCGCGACCTCGTGGATCGACCCGCCGGCCCACATTCCGGCCTGCCGATCGTCGAGGCCGATGAGGCCCGCGACGAAGGGCACGAGCGGGATCATGAGCGTGCCGAAGATGACGACGAGGGCCACGGCGGTGACGACCTCCTCCTCTTCGGCGTCGACGACCCCGTCGACTGCGGCGACCGCGGCCGCGCCGCAGATCGAGAATCCGCAGGCGATGAGCAGGCGCTGGGTCGCGCCGATTCCGAGCCAACGGCCGATGAGGAGGGTCGCGGCGATGCCGCCGACGACGATCGCGATCACGACGGCGATCATGCCGGGCCCGAGGGCGAGGATGTCCCCGAGCACGAGTTGCAGGCCCAGCAGCACGATCCCGAGGCGGAGCAGCGGCTTCGCCGCGAACGCGAGCCCGGGCTCGAGCCGCGGCGAGAGGGGCACGAGGTTGCGCAGGAGCACGCCGAGCACGATCGCCGTGAGCAGCGCGCTGAGGGTGGGGAGGACGAGCGTCGCGGCGAGCGCGAGGCCCGCGGCGGCGGCGCAGAGCGCCAGGCCGGGGCCGAGCAGCCGGATCCGGGCGACGACCCGCTCGGTGAGGGAGCGCGTCGGCGGTGGTGCGGGGTGGAGCATGCCTCCACACTCGCAGCGCGGTCACGCCTCCGGTAGCCGTCGTTCAGGCATCGAGGCATATCATTCAGATATGCCCACTCGCTGGCCGGAGCTGCCCGTGCTCGAACTGCTCGCCGCCGTGGGCGTGCACGGCAGCCTCGGCGCCGCCGCCCGCGCCGTCGGCATGGCGCAGCCCAATGCGAGCCGCTCGCTCGCGAACCTCGAGCGCAACCTCGGGCTCACGCTCGTCGAACGCCACCCCCGCGGCTCGCGGCTCACGGCCGACGGCCTCGTCGTCGCCGAACTCGCCGGGCGCCTCGTCGACGGCGCCGCCGAACTGCTCGCGACCGCCACCGCGCTGCGCGAACGGCACGAGGCCCGGCTCGACCTCGCGGCGAGCCTCACCGTCGCCGAGTACCTGCTGCCCGCGTGGATCGCGGGGCTCCGGCACGCCCACCCCGAGCTCGACGTCAGGGTGCGCGTCGAGAACTCGAGCCAGGTGTTCGAGCTGCTGGCGGCTCGCGAGATCGAGCTGGGCTTCGTCGAATCGCCGTCGGTGCCGCACGGACCGCGCAGCCGCATCGTCGCGCGCGACCGGCTCGTCGTGGTCGTCGCCCCCACCCACCCGTGGACGAGGCGCACCCACGTCACCGCGGCCGAACTCGCCGCAACGCCGCTCGTCACCCGCGAGGCCGGATCGGGCACCCGCTCGACGCTCGCCGAGGCGCTCGGCCCGGCGACGGGTGCAGAGGGGCACGAGCTCGCCGCCCCGGCGATGGTGCTCTCGAGCAACGCCGCCGTGCTCATCTCGGCGGCATCCGGCGCCGGGCCCGCCGTGCTCAGCGAGCTCGCCGCGCGCCCGTGGGTCGCGCGCGGCGAGCTCGTCGAGGTGCCGGTCGACGGGCTCGACCTGCGCCGTCGGCTCCGGGCGGTGTGGCGAGCCGGCGAGCCGCTGTCGGCGCCCGCGGCCGCCCTG
>NZ_WBIQ01000001.1 GCF_009749405.1 Agromyces lapidis | reverse complement strand
GAAATCACCGAGTCGCAATCCTGCGCCTTCGAGGTTATTTGGCTAGAACCACCACCGCTCGACCCGGGCCCCACTCTCGCGCTTCCCGGCCGCCGCGGCGACAAGAGAAAATCTACGCGACCACCCCGACCACCCACAAATCCACCCCGCATCCCGGGCGTGTCGCGAACGCCTCGATCGGCCACCGAATCGCATGATGCCCTGATCAACCGAGCAATCGTCGGCGCATAGGCGGTGTTCGTGCACAAGGTACCCGCCGAGTGCGCCGATACTCCCCCGTGCTGCGCCCTCCGCCGACCGGGTCGATGCGCGTGCCGGGCGATGCGAAAGGGCCCCGGCCGATCACGGAGTGATCGACCGGGGCCCACTGGGACTCGGCGGAGCCGGCTGCTACTCGACGAAGATGCCGGCGAGCGTCTTCTTGCCACGACGGAGCACGGCCATTCCGCCTCGCTCGACGAAGCCGTCGAGCGTCGCGGCGACATCTTCGACCTTGCGGTTGTTGACCGAGACACCGCCCTGGGTGATCGCACGGCGTCCTTCACTCAGGCTCGACACCAGCTTCGTGTCTGCGAGGAGCTGTGCGATCTGGGCGTCGGGCTGGGTCGTCGTGTTCGGCAGCTCGCGCAGCGCCGACTCGAAGACCTCGGCGTCGAGCTCGGTGATCTCGCCCTGCCCGAACAGCGCCTGCGATGCGGCGATGACCGCCGCCGTGGCATCCGCGCCGTGCACCATCGTGGTGACCTCGGTCGCGAGGACCCGCTGGGCCTCGCGCCGGAACGGCTCGCTCGCGACGAGCGCCTCGAGCTGCTCGATGCGCTCGCGCCCGAGGAAGGTGAAGACCTTGAGGCGCGTGACCACATCGGCATCGTCGGTGTTGAGCCAGAACTGGTAGAAGCGGTAAGGGCTGCACATCGCGGCGTCGAGCCAGACCGCGTTGCCCTCGCTCTTGCCGAACTTCGTGCCGTCGCTGTTCGTGATGAGCGGCGTGCCGATCGCGTGCACGCTCGCCCCCTCGACGCGGTGGATCAGGTCGGTGCCGCTCGTGAGGTTGCCCCACTGGTCGCTGCCGCCCGTCTGGAGCACGCATCCGTACTGCCGGAAGAGCTCGAGGTAGTCGAAGCCCTGGAGGATCTGGTAGCTGAACTCGGTGTAGCTGATGCCGGAGTCGGAGTTCAGTCGCGAGGCGACCGCGTCTTTCTTGAGCATCGTGCCGACACGGTAGTGCTTGCCGATCTCGCGGAGGAAGTCGATGGCGCTGAGGCCCGCCGTCCAGTCGAGGTTGTTCACGAGGCGCACGGCATTGTCGCCCTCTTGCGAGAGGAAGCGCGTGACCTGTCCCTGGAGGTAGCCGACCCACTCGGAGACGGTCTCCTTCGTGTTCAGCGTGCGCTCGGCGGTCGGGCGGGGATCGCCGATGAGGCCGGTGGATCCGCCGACGAGTCCGAGCGGCTTGTGCCCGGCGAGCTGCAGACGGCGCATGGTGAGCAGCTGCACGAGGTTGCCGAGGTGGAGGCTCGGCGCCGTCGGGTCGAACCCGCAGTAATACGTGATCGGCTCGCCCGCGAGAAGCTCTTTGAGCGCGGCCTGGTCGGTCGACACGTGCACGAGGCCGCGCCAGACGAGCTCCTCCCAGACGTCGTCGAAAGAGGCGTCGTTCTGCTGGGTGGAGAGGATCACTGGGTCTGACACCACGTCAGATTATCAGCGGGCGAACGATGAGCGTTCCATCCCTAACCCTTCAATGATTAATGCTGTATGCTTACTCACATACGAATGAAGCCTGCAGAGTGAAGGAGGAGTCATGATCGTCATCACCGCAGACCAGGTCTCGAGCCGTACTCGCGCCGATCTCGCCGGCTCCGAGCGCGACCGCATCCAGCGCGCGCACGGCGATCGCCTCCTCCTGCCCGTGGCACGCAACGCCGGCGACGAGATCCAACTGCTCACGAACGACGCGCGCACCGCCGTCGACGTCGTGCTCGAGCTCACGAGGCACGGCGAGTGGAGCGTCGGCATCGGCTGCGGCTCCGTGCGCGAGCCGCTTCCCGACGACATCAGGGAAGCGAGCGGCGAGGCGTTCTTCGCCGCCCGCGACGCGGTCGAGCGCGCCAAGAAGAGCACCCCGCGGCTCGCGGTCGAGGCGCCGGGATCCCCGCTCGACGGTGACGCGGCGCAACTCGAGGCGCTCTTCAAACTCGCCCTCATCCTCCGCGAGCGCCGGTCCGCGCAGGGGTGGGAGGTGTACGACCGCATCGTCGCGGGCGCCCTGCAGTCCGACATCGCCGACGAGCTCGGCGTCAGCGCGCCCGCCATCAGCTCACGCATGAAATCGGCCAATATCCGCGCCGAGCTCGACGCGGTGCCCGCGCTCGCTAGGCTGCTTGAGACTCTGGATGCCTCGACGGGAGCCCGCCACCCATGAATCTCTTCGTCATCGCCGACGCGATCACCTGGTCGGCGCTCATGCTCGCACTCGTGGCGGCCGCGGTGCTCTCGATCCTCGCCTCCGTCCGCCCTCGTCGCAGCTTCGTCTGGTTCGCGACGGGCTCGCTCGGCGCCGCCCTCCTCGCCGCCGCATCGGCCCACGGCCCGGCGCCGATCGGGGTGGCGCCGCTCGTCGTCGTGCTCGGCCTGGCGGTCGCGGTGTTCGGCGGCAGCGCCGCAGCGGGCACCGCCCTGGATCTCGCGATGGGAGGCGCCGTCTCCCCCGGACTCCACGGCGGCATCATCGTGACCGACCGGCGCGTCGACGCCGACCTCGCTTCGGGCGTGCACGCCGTCGAGCGACGCCGGGAGGTGCTGCGCGGCGGGCTCACGATCGGCGTGCTCGAGCGCGTCGCCTCGGCCGGTGCCATCATCGCGGGCTTCCCCGAGGCGCTCGCGATCGTCGTCGCGATCAAGGGCGTCGGCCGATTCACGGAGCTCGAGGCGCCCGAGGCACGCGAACGGTTCATCATCGGCACCTTCGCGAGCCTCATCTGGGCGTGCGCCGCGGCGCTCGTCGTGCACTTCGCGATCCGCTGAGCCGCGCCCCGCTCGCGCCCGTGCGCGGGGACGCCGGGGCCGCCGGGCGTTATGCCGAGGCACCCTCTTACTCGGCGGCGAGCCGGTGTCGCCGATAGGGCGAGACACCCTCGTCGCCGGGCAGCCAGAAGCGCCACGGGTACGCCGCGCCACCGCCGTCGCCGCTCACGCCCGTGCGCGGTCCGGTCGCGTGGTGCAGCGGAGCATCGAGGATCTCGAGTGAGAACGGCGGCGCGAGCAGGTCGCTGCCGCCCACCTCGAGCGGCACCCCGAGCGCGCGCGACAACCGGCCGGGGCCCCGCGCGAGATCGCGGTCGGCGACGCCCGGACGGCGGCGGCGTGCGAGCTCGAGCCCGCGGACGACCGTCGCCCCGCGCATCAGCACGCCCGACGAGGTACCCGCCGGCCGCGCCACGATGTTCAGGCACACGTGCATGCCGTAGCTGAAGTACGCGTAGAGGCGCCCCGGCTCGCCGAACATGACGGCGTTGCGCGGAGTGCGTCCGCGGAATGCATGCGAGCCGGGATCCTCACCGACGCCGCGGTAGGCCTCGAGCTCCGACAGTCGGATCGCCACCTCGCCGTCGGGCGCGGCGAAACTCAGCACGGCTCCGAGCAGGAGCGGTGCGAGCCGCACCGGATCCTGCTCGAAGAACGCCCGCTCGGGCGTCAGCAGAGCCGTCAGGCGGCCCCCTCGGGAAGACCGGCCACGAGATGACGCACCCGATCGGCCAGGCGAGCGAACTGCTCGTCGACCCTGACGGGGGCCGTGCCCCCGATGCCGTCGCGGCTCGCCACCGAACCCTCGATCGTCAGCACCTCGCGCACCTCGGGCGTGAGGTGCGGCGAGATCGCAGCGAGCGCGGCGTCGTCGACGGCGTCGAGCTCGAGGGCGTGCTCCTCGGCGTAGCGCACGAGCGCGCCGGTGATCTCGTGGGCGTCGCGGAACGGCACATGCCGCTTGACGAGCCATTCGGCCACGTCGGTCGCGAGGGAGAATCCGGCGGGCGCGAGCTCCGCCATCCGATCGATGTGGAAGGTGAGCGTGGCCACCATGCCGGTGAACGCGGGCAGCAGCACCTCGAGCGTCTCGACCGAGTCGAACACGGGTTCCTTGTCCTCCTGCAGGTCGCGGTTGTACGCGAGCGGGAGGGCCTTCAGCGTGGCGAGGAGGCCCGTGAGGTTGCCGATGAGGCGACCCGACTTGCCGCGGGCGAGCTCGGCGATGTCGGGGTTCTTCTTCTGCGGCATGATCGATGAACCGGTCGAATAGCCGTCGTCGAGCGTGACGAAACCGAACTCGCGCGTGTTCCAGAGGATGATCTCCTCGGAGATGCGCGAGAGGTCGATGCCGATCATCGTGGTGACGAAGGCGAACTCGGCGACGACGTCGCGGCTCGCCGTGCCGTCGATCGAGTTCTCGGCGGGCGCGGCGAGGCCGAGATCGCGGGCGACGGACGCCGCGTCGAGCCCGAGCGTCGAGCCCGCGAGCGCTCCCCCGCCGTACGGCGAGACATCGGCCCGCTTCGTCCAGTCGACCAGGCGCTCGAGGTCGCGGCTGAGCGCCCACGCATGGGCGAGCAGGTGGTGCGCGAGCAGCACGGGTTGCGCGTGCTGCAGGTGCGTGCGCCCCGGCATGATGGCCCCCCGGTGCGCCTCCGCCTGCGCGGCGAGCGCATCGATGAGGTGCACGAGCTGCTGTCCGATGACGGCTGCATGATCCTTCAGGTACAGCCGGACGAGCGTGGCGATCTGGTCGTTGCGGCTTCGGCCGGCACGGAGCTTGCCGCCGAGCTCGGGCCCCACGATGCCGATGAGGGCCGCCTCGAGGGCGCCGTGCACATCTTCGTCGCTCTCGGCGGCGACGATCTCTCCCGAGACGACCCGCGCCTCGAGGGTGTCGAGCCCCGCGAGCATCGTCGCGAGTTCGTCGTCGCCGAGGTATCCGGCCGCGGCGAGCGCCCGAGCGTGCGCGCGCGAACCCGCCAGATCGTAGCTCGCGAGCTGCCAGTCGAAATGCGTCGACTTCGACAGTCGTGCGAGTTCGGGCGACGGACCGCTCGCGAACCGGGCGCCCCAGAGCGAGCCTTCGTTGGTGCCGTGCTCGGCCATCATGCGTCCTTCCGGTTCACGAAGCGAGCGAGAGATGCCCCCGCGTTGGTGCCGTGCTCGGCCATCATGCGTCCTTCCGGTTCAGGAGCCACGTGAGCAGCGCTTTCTGCGCATGCAGTCGGTTCTCCGCTTCGTCCCAGACGACCGACTGCGGGCCGTCGATGACCTCGGCGTCGACCTCGACGCCGCGGTACGCGGGCAGGCAATGCAGGAAGATCGCCGAATCGGATGCCTCGGCCATGAGCGCACCGGTCACGCGGTAGTCGCCGAAGGTCGCGAGACGCTCCGCCTTCTCGGCCTCCTGGCCCATCGACACCCAGGTGTCGGTGACGATCACATCGGCGCCGGCTGCCGCGACGGCCGCGTCGGTGGTGACGAGCACCGAACCGCCGGTGGCGGCGGCGATCCGCTCCGCGTCGGCCACGAGGTCGGCGCGCGGCGCGTAGTCGGCCGGCGCGGCGATGCGCACGTGCATGCCGGCGGTGGCACCGCCGAGCAGGTACGAGTGCGCCATGTTGTTCGCGCCGTCGCCGAAGTACGACATCGTCAGCCCCGCGAGCTCGCCCTTCTGCTCGCGCACCGTCTGCAGGTCGGCGAGGATCTGGCACGGGTGGAAGTCGTCGGAGAGGGCATTGACGACCGGCACCGTGGTGCCGGCCGCCATCTCCTCGAGACCCGACTGCGCGTAGGTGCGCCAGACGACTGCGGCGACCATCCGCTCGAGCACGCGGGCCGTGTCGGCCACCGACTCCTTGCCCCCGAGCTGGCTCTCGTTCGAAGCGATCACGAGCGGCACGCCGCCGAGGTCGGCGATGCCGACCGAGAAGGAGACGCGGGTGCGGGTGGAGGTCTTGTCGAAGATCACCGCGACGGTCTGCGGTCCCTCGAGCGGGCGCTCGGCGAAGCGGTCGGCCTTGAGCCTGGCGGCCAGTTCGAGCACCTCGGCCTGTTCGGCGGGGCTCAGGTCGTCGTCACGGAGGAAGTGGCGGGTCATGGGGTCCGTTTCGTGTGGTGAGGTCAGGAGGCGGCGACGGTGTCGAGCGCGGTGGAGAAGTGCTCGACGAACTCGTCGATCTCGGCGTCGCCGATGATGAGCGGCGGTGCCATGCGGATGGTGGCGTCGTTGGCGGCGTTCACGATGAGCCCGGCGTCCATCGCCGCGGCGACGAGCGCGCCCGCGACCGGCTCGGTGAGCCCGATGCCGATGAGGAGGCCACGACCGCGGACGCCCGCCACGAGCGGGGAGTCGAGGCCGAGGATGCGGGCGCGCAGCTGCTCACCGCGCGCCGCCGCGTTCTCGACGAGGCCCGCCGACTCGATCTCGCCGAGCACCGCGTTGCCGACGGCGGTCGCGAGCGGGTTGCCACCGAAGGTCGAACCGTGCTGGCCCTTCGTGTAGAGCGACGACGCATGGCCGAAGGTCACGAGGCCCCCGATCGGGAACCCGCCGCCGATGCCCTTCGCGACGGTGATCGCATCGGGCGTGATGCCCGCGTGCTGGAACCCGAACCACGCGCCCGTGCGACCGGCGCCGGTCTGGATCTCGTCGACGATGAGCAGCGCCCCATGGCGATGGGTCAACTCGCGTGCGGCTTCGAGGAACCCCGCGGGCAGTTCCACGACGCCGGCCTCGCCCTGGATCGGTTCGACGATGAGCGCGGCGACCGCGTCGTCCATGGCGGCCTCGAGTGCCTCCAGCGTGGCCGGGATGTGCTCGACCCCGCCGGGCAGCGGCAGGAACGGGTCGCGCATGTGCGCCTTGCCGGTGAGCGCGAGCGAGCCCATGGTGCGCCCGTGGAAGGCGTCGACGAGGGCGAGCACCCGCGTCCGGCCTCCGCCCGAGTTGTTCAATCGGGCGAGCTTGAACGCGGCCTCGTTCGCCTCGGCGCCCGAGTTGCCGAACCACACCCGCCCCTCGTCGCCGGCCCCGGCGAGCCGGGTGATGCGCTCGGCGAGCTCGAGCGTCGGCTCGGTCGTGAAGTAGTTCGAGACGTGCGCGAGGGTCGCGGCCTGGCGTGACACCGCATCGACGAAGGCCGGATGCGCGTGGCCGAGTGCGTTGACCGCGATGCCGGCGAGGAAGTCGAGATACGGCTTGCCCGAGTCATCCCAGACGCGAACGCCCTCGCCGCGTTCGAGCTTGGCGAGGGGCATGCCGATCGAGCGCATGATGCGGGTGTCGAACCGCTGCTGCCAGTCGTTCACTCGGCGCCTCCGGCGTTCTGGGGCACGACCTCGGTGCCGATGCCGGACTGGGTGAAGACCTCGAGCAGGATCGAGTGCGGAACCCGACCGTCGATGATCGCCGCCTTCGCGACGCCGCCCTCGACGGCATCGAGACAGGCCCGCATCTTCGGGATCATGCCCGATTCGAGCTCGGGCAGCAGCGTCAGGAGCTCTGGCACCTCGATGACGGAGACGAGCGAGTCGCGGTTCGGCCAGTCGCGGTAGAGCCCCGCGACGTCGGTGAGGATCACGAGCTTCGCCGCACCGAGCGCGACGGCGAGCGCCGCGGCCGCCGAGTCGGCGTTCACGTTGAGCGACTGCCCCGGCGTGTCGGCATCGGGCGCGATGGAGGAGACCACGGGGATGCGGCCGGCGTCGAGCTGCGCCTGCACCGCCTCGGGATCGACCGCCACGACGTCGCCCACGAGGCCGAGGTCGATCTCGACGCCGTCGACGACGGCCCCACGACGACGGCCGGTGAACAGCCCGGCGTCCTCGCCCGAGAGCCCGGCGGCGAGCGGGCCGTGCCCGTTGATGAGCGAGACGAGCTCGCGGTTCACCTGCCCCGAGAGCACCATGCGCACGACGTCCATCGCCTCGGGGGTCGTCACGCGGTACCCGCCGCGGAACTCGCTCTCGATGCCGAGCCGCTCGAGCATCGACGAGATCTGCGGCCCGCCGCCGTGCACGACGACGGGCTTGATGCCGGCGTAGCGGAGATAGACCATGTCCTCGGCGAAGGCGCGCTGCAGTTCTGGGCTGACCATGGCGTTGCCGCCGAACTTCACGACGATCGTCTCGCCGTGGAACCGCTGCAACCACGGCAGCGACTCGATGAGCACCCGCGCCTTCTCGGCGGCGAGGTCGGCGCCGGAGCCCGCTGCATCCATTTCGATGTCGCTCATGCTCAGCTCGCGTAGGCGCTGTTCTCATGCACGTAGTCGTGCGTGAGGTCGTTGGTGAGAATGGTCGCGGTCGCCTCGCCGGCGTGCAGCTCGATGAGCACGTGGGTCGCGCGGGGCGTGAGGTCGACCTCGTCGCGGGGGCGGTCGGGGCGCCCGGCGTGACACACCCGCACCCCGTTCATCGACACGTCTACGAGGTAGGGGTCGAAGGGCGCCTGCGTGGTGCCGATCGCCGCGAGCACCCGGCCCCAGTTGGGGTCGTTGCCGAAGATCGCCGCCTTGAAGAGGTTGTTGCGGGCGACCGAACGGCCGACCTCGACCGCGTCGTCCTCGGTCTCGGCGCCGCGTACCTCGATCGTGATGTCGTGACTCGCGCCCTCGGCGTCGGCCTGCAGCTGCGCGGCGAGGTCGAGGCACGCCGCCGTGAGCGCCTCGGTGAACGCCGCCTCGTCGGGCACGACGCCCGAGGCGCCGCTCGCGAGCAGCGACACCTGGTCGTTCGTCGACATGCAGCCATCGGAGTCGAGCCGGTCGAAGCTCACGCGGGTGGCCTGCCGCAACGCACGATCGAGGGCGGATGCCTCGAGCTCGGCGTCGGTCGTGATGACGACGAGCATCGTGGCGAGTCCGGGCGCGAGCATTCCCGCGCCCTTCGCGATGCCGCCGATACGCCAGCCCGCGCCCTCGACGACGACGGTCTTCGGCGTCGTGTCGGTCGTCATGATGGCGCGCGCGGCGTCGGCACCCGCCTGGGCCTCGGCCGAGAGGCGGTTCGCGGCGCTCAGCACGCCCTCCTCGAGCACTTCGCCGTCGAGCTGGTCGCCGATGAGCCCCGTCGAGCAGACGAGCACGTCGCCGGCCGAGACCTCGAGCGCCGACGCGGCCGCCTCGGCGGTGCGGTGCGTGACCTGGAAGCCCTCGGGCCCGGTGAAGCAGTTCGCCCCGCCGGAGTTGAGCACGATCGCCGCGACCCGCCCGTCGGCGATGACCTGCCGCGACCAGATGATCGGGTTCGCCTGCGCGCGGTTCGAGGTGAACACCGCCGCTGCCTGCTGCGAGGGCCCGCGGTTCACGATGAGGGCGAGATCGAGCGCCCCGGTGCGCTTGATCCCGGCGGCGATGCCGGCGGCTTCGAATCCGGCGGGGGCGGTGACGGTCACGGGGCGACTCCGTTCACGGGAAGGCCGGTCGACTCGGTGAGGCCGAGCGCGAGGTTCGCCGACTGGATGGCGGCACCCGCGGTGCCCTTGACGAGGTTGTCGACCGCGGTGACGACGACGACGCGACCCGCGCGCTCGTCGACGGCGAGGCCCATGAGGGCGGTGTTGGCGCCGAGCACGTCGGCGGTGCGCGGGAACTGTCCCTCGGGCAGCAGTTGCACGAAGCGCTCCCCCGCGTAGGCGTCCTCCCAGGCGGCGCGAACCGTCTTCGCGTCGGTGCCCGGCATGACGCGCGCGGTCGAGGTCGCGAGGATGCCGCGCGACATCGGCACGATCACCGGGGTGAACGAGATGGTCGGGTTCGCCGCGCCCGCCCAGCGGAGCGCCTGCTGGATCTCGGGGATGTGCCGGTGCACGCCGCCGACGGAGTACGGGTTCGCCGAGCCGAGGATCTCAGATCCGAGCAGGTGCGCCTTCAGGCTCTTGCCCGCGCCCGACGGTCCGACGGCGAGCACCGACACGAGGTCGCGGTCTTCGATGACGCCGGCGCGGATGCCCGGCGCGAGCGACAGCGCGACGGTCGAGGCGTTGCAGCCCGGCGCGGCGATGCGGCGCGACTTCGTCAGCCGGTCGCGCTGGGTGCTCGAGAGTCGCGGTAGCTCGGGGACCCCGTAGGTCCACGCGGAGTGGAAGTCACCGCCGTAGAAGGCCGCCCAGTCGGCGGCGCTCTCGAGCCGGTGGTCGGCGCCGCAGTCGATGACGAGCGTCTCGGGCGAAAGCTCGGCCGCGACCGCGCCCGAGGCGCCGTGCGGGAGCGCCAGGAAGACGACGTCGTGGCCGGCGAGCGTCGCGGCGGTCGTCTCCTGCAGCGTGAGGTGCGTGTAGGTGCGCAGGTGCGGCTGCACCGCGACGAGCGGCTGGCCGGCGTTGGAGTGCGCGGTCACGGTGCGGACCTCGAACTCGGGATGATCGGCGAGCAGCCGCAGGATCTCTCCTCCGGCATAGCCGGACGCGCCGGAAACGGCGACGGAGTACGTCATGGAATCCACCTTAGGGTCTGTCTGGTCGGGGCGATGTTCCGGCGACGCCCCGCGACAGGCCGCTACGCCTGTGCAGGGGTCGCCGAGATTCGGCGGCCGCCACGGCGTCGGCTGCGCACGACCGAGACACACGCGAGGCGTGCGGCGGCGGCGAACCGGGTGATGGACATGGATCGACCATATCCGCGCGGCGAGGCGAGGCGCAAACCGGGGGCGAATTGCGACGGCGGCGCCGCGCGGAGTGCGCGGCGCCGCCGTCGGCGTGCTCGGACCGGGCGGTCCCGGTCAGTCGCGGATCGCCGCCCCGGTGCGCTCGGCCGCGAGCGCCGCACCGGCGAGCTTCGCCTCACTGGCCTCGGCGGCGGTCAGCGTACGGTCGGGCGCGCGGAAGCGCAGCGCGAAGGTCAGGCTCTTCGAGCCCTCGGGCACACCCTGTCCGCGGTAGTCGTCGACGAGTCCGAGGTGCTCGAGCAGTTCACCCGCGCCCTCGCGCACCGCTGCGGCGACCTCGGCGGCCGGCACGGCCGCGTCGACGAGCACCGAGAGATCCTGCGTCGCCGCGGGGAACGTGCCGATCGGCGACGCCTCGACCGCGGGGTCGGCTGCGGCGATCACGGCGTCGAGGTCGAGCTCGGCGACCGCGACCACGCGCGGCAGGTCGTTCTCCTCGGCGATGGCAGGCAGTAGTTCGCCCGCGTAGCCGACGACGCGGCCGCCGACCCGGAGTTCGGCGGTGCGACCCGGGTGCAGCGCCTGGTGGGCACCCTGCACGATCTCGAGCTCGGCGCCCGTCGCGAGCGCGACCCGGCGCACCGCGTCGAGCGCGTCGACGATGCCGACCGGCTCGGCGGCCTGCCCCGGCTGCTTCGCGATGCGTTCACCCACGAGCAGCACGCCGAGGTGGCGCGGCTGCGGCGGGATGCCCGCGTCGAGCGCGGCCAGCGTCTCGTCGCTCGGCTTCGCGTCGCCCACCGGCAGTTCGGCGGAGCCGTAGTCGCGGCCGAGCTCGGGGAGGAAGACGAGTCCGAGTTCGAACAGGTCGACGTCGACGAGCCCGCGCGAGCGGTTGCGCTTGGCCGCGGCCATCAGGCCGGGAAGCAGCGAGCGACGCAGGTACGGCGTCGACTGGTCGAGGGCGTTCGCAAGGCGCACGGATGCCACGGGCGAGCCGTCGACGCTGCCGAAGCGCGCGTTCTCGGCCTCGGTCGCGAATGGGAAGCTCAGCACCTCGGTCGATCCGGCGCCGGCGAGCACGTCGGCGGTCTGCCGGCGAAGGCGCTGCGAGCGGGTGAGGCCTCGCCCGGGAGGCGCGACCGGCAGCACCGACGGGATGCGGTGGTAGCCGACGAGCCGGGCGACCTCTTCGGCGAGCTCTTCACGACCGGTGAGGTCGGGGCGCCACGCCGGGGGCACGACCGAGAAGCCGCCGTCGACGCGGGTGAGCACCCCGCCGATCTCGGCGAGCGCGTCGTGCACCTCGTCGTTCGTGTACTCGACGCCGATCAACTGCGAGACGAAGCCGTCGGGCAGCACGATCGCGTCGCGAGCGGGCGTCGTCTGGATGAGCGAGCCGCCGGCGTCGGCCGTGCCGCCCGCGAGGTCGACCATGAGCTGGGCGACGCGTGCGACGGCGACGGCGCCGATCGTCGGGTCGATGCCGCGCTCGTAGCGCTTCGCTGCTTCGCTCGGCAGCTTGTGCCGTCGTGCCGTGCGCGCGATCGACACCGGATCCCAGTGGGCGGCCTCGATGAGCACGTTCGCCGTGGTGTCGCCCATCTCGGTCTCGGCGCCGCCCATGACGCCCGCGAGGCCGATCGGGCCGCGGTCGTCGGTCACGACGATGTCTTCGGCGTGGAGCGTGCGCTCCTTGCCGTCGAGCGTCGTGAAGCGCTCGCCCTGCTCGGCACGGCGCACGACGATGCCGCCGCGCAGCGCGTCGAGGTCGTAGCCGTGGATCGGCTGGCCGAGCTCGAGCATGACGTAGTTCGTGATGTCGACGAGCACCGAGATCGAACGGATGCCTGCGAGCTTCAGCCGCGCGATCATCCACGCGGGAGTCGGCTTCGACGCGTCGAGGTCGCGCACGATGCGCGTCGCGAACGCGTTCGAGGCGAGTCGACCGCGGAGCGGCGCCCGGTCGTCGATCACGACGGGGAAGCCGTCGGCCGATACATCCGTGGCGGGAGTCTGCTCGACGGGGTCGCGGAACACCGCACCCGTCGCGTGCGCATACTCGCGCGCCACCCCGCGGATCGAGAACGCGTAGCCGCGGTCGGGCGTGACGTTGATCTCGATCGCGGCGTCGTCGAGGCCGAGGAGGCCGATCGCGTCGCTGCCGACCGGCGCGTCGAGGCCGAGCGTCGACAGGCGCAGGATGCCGTCGTGCTCGTCGCCGAGGCCGAGCTCGCGCGCCGAGGCGATCATGCCGTCGGAGACGTGCCCGTAGGTCTTGCGCGCGGCGATCGGGAACGGCCCGGGCAGGACGGCTCCGGGGAGGGTCACCACGACCTTGTCGCCGACGAAGAAGTTACGCGCGCCGCAGACGATGCCGTGCACGGCGTCGCCGCCGTCGGCGGCCTGCTCACCGTCGGGCGCCACACGCACCTGGCACCAGCGGATCGTCTTGCCGTTCGACTGCGGCTCCTCGACGAACTCGAGCACCTCGCCCACGACGATCGGGCCCTGGAGCTCGAAGGTGTGCACGTCTTCTTCTTCGAGGCCGACCTTGACGAGCGCGGCGTGGACGTCCTCGGGCGTCGTGCCCGGCACGAGCTCGACGTACTCGGCGAGCCAACTCAGGGGTACCCGCATGTCAGACCACCATTCCGAACTGCTGGGAGAACCGCACGTCTCCCTCGACCATCTCGCGCATGTCCTGCACGTCGTTGCGGAGCATGAGGCCGCGCTCGACCCCCATGCCGAAGGCGAAGCCCGTGTAAACCTCGGGGTCGATGCCCGCCGCGCGCAGCACGTTCGGGTGCATCATGCCGCAGCCGCCCCACTCGATCCAGCGCGCGCCGCCCTTGAAGGTCGGGTGCCAGAAGTCGAGCTCGGCGCTCGGCTCGGTGAACGGGAAGAAGCTCGGGCGCAGGCGGATCTTCGCCTCGTCGCCGAAGATCGCCTTCACGAAGTGGTCGAGCGTGCCCTTGAGGTGCGCCATCGTGATGCCCTTGTCGACCGCGACGCCCTCGAACTGCATGAAGACCGGCAGGTGGGTCGCGTCGAACTCGTCGGTGCGGTACACGCGCCCCGGCGCGAGCACGTAGAGCGGCAGCTCGCGGTCGAGCATCGAGCGCACCTGCACGGGGCTCGTGTGCGTGCGCATCACGAGGTGCGCCTCGGGCGGGTCGACGAAGAAGGTGTCCTGCATCGCACGCGCCGGGTGATCGGCGTCGAAGTTCAGCGCGTCGAAGTTGAACCACTCGCTCTCGACCTCGGGGCCTTCGGCGATCTCCCACCCCATGCCGGTGAACACGTCGCACACCCGGTCTTGCAGCAGGGCGAGCGGATGCCTCGCGCCCGCCGTGATGCGCGACGGCAGGGCGGTGACGTCGACCGCCTCGGCGGCGAGCTGCGCGGCGGCCTCGGCCTCGAGGATCTCGGCCTCGCGGGCGGCGAAGGCCTGGTTGACGCGGCCTCGGGCACCGCCCACGAGCTTGCCGAGGGCGGCCTTCTGGTCGTTGGGAACGTTGCGCAGCTCGGCGTTCAGCAGCGCGAGCGCCGACTTCTCGCCGGTGTGCTCGGTGCGCACGGTCTTCAGGGCGGCGGAGTCGCCGGCCGACGCGATCGCCGCGAGGGCTGCGTCGACCGCGGATGCGACCGCGGATTCGGTGATTTCGAGGGGCTCGGACACGAAGAACGAGTCTAGCGGCGTACGTGGCGCGATTCGTCGTGGCTGACTCAGAGTCGGGTTGCCGACTCCGACTCGCGGGCTGCCGCCTTCGCGTCGGCGACGAGCAGTGCCTGGCTCGGGTCGTCGGGGGCGGGCCCGGCCTTGCCCGGGTGGTAGCGGTGGTCGCCACGCCGGCCGAGCCAGCGCGCGAACCACGAGAGCGACAGGTTCATCGCGAGGTACAGGATGAAGGCGACGCACCAGAGCGTGAACAGGTAGCGGTTGCCGTAGAAGCTTCCGAGGTTGTTCAGGGTGACGCGCAGGAGCTCTTGATAGCCGACGATGTAGCCGAGCGAGGTGTCCTTCAGCAGCACCACGAGCTGAGCGACGATGATCGGCAACATCTGCCGGAACGCCTGCGGGAACTCGACGAGCATCTTCGACTGCAAGGGTCGCATGCCGACACTGAGCGCCGCCTCCCGCTGTCCTCTCGGCAGGGCGACGAGCCCGGCACGCAGCGCCTCGCCGATGAGCGCACCGTTGTAGACGGCGAGCGCGGCCACGACCGCCCAGTACTGACCGGTGCCGGCGACGAGCAGGATGAAGAGCATCATCAGCAGCACGGGCATGCCGCGGAAGAACTCGATCAGCACGGCGGTCGGGATGCGGATCCAGCCGATCGGCGAGCTGCGCAGGAGCGAGAGCACCACGCCGAGCGCGACCGCGAGCACGGCGGCGACGAGCGCGGCCCGCAGCGTGTTCCAGACGCCCGTGAAGATGACGAAGTTCCAGAACTCGGGATCGGCGAGGATGTCCCATCGCGACGGGTCGAACATGCCGGGCAGGGTGATCCCGCCCGACTCCCGCGGCGCGTTCAGCACCATGATCCCCCACGCGACGGCGCCGAGGACCAGGACCCCGCTGACCCACGAGAGGATGGTCGACAGCCGACGCGCCCGAGGGCCGGGTGCGTCGAAGAGGACGCTGGAGCCGCTCATCGCTGCACCACCCATTTCCGCTCGAGCTGGGTCGCGAGGAAGCCGAGCGGCACGGTCACGACGAGGTAGAAGAAGGCGACCCCGATGAGGATCGCGATGACGGCGTTGCCGTGGGCGTTGGCCAATGTGCGCCCGACCCCGAAGAGTTCGGTGACGAAGCCGACGCCGCCGACCACCGACGTGTTCTTCGCGAGGGCGATGAAGACGTTGATGAGCGGCGGGATCGTCATGCGGAACGCCTGCGGGAAGATCACGAGCGCCACGGACTGGCCGAACCCGAGCCCGAGGCTGCGTGCGGCCTCCGCTTGCCCGATCGGCACGCCGTTGATGCCGGAGCGGAGCGCCTCCGCCACGAACGGCGAGGTGTAGACCGCGAGCGCGATGAAGCCGGAGAGGAGGAACGGCACGCGGGCCCCCAGCAGCGGCACGATCACGACCGAGAAGAGGACGACGAGCGTGAGCGGGGTGTTCCGGATGATCTCGGTGTAGACCGTGGCGATGCCGCGCAGCGTTGCGATCGGCGAGATGCGCATCGCCGCGATGATCGTGCCCAGCACGAGCGCGCCGAGGCCGCTCACGCCGAGCAGCAGCAGCGTCACGGCGAAGCCCTCGAGGTAGAGGGGCAGGTTCGCGATGACGACGTCCACGCGGGTCCTCTCGGTTGCGGATCGGATGGGGCGGTCCGGGCCCCGCGAGACGGGGCCCGGACCTTCGGATCAGTAGCGGTCGACGGCCGGCGGCTCGACGAACGGCAGGATGGTTCCCGCCGTCGAGTTCCAGGCCTCCTCGTACGTGCCGTCCTCGTACGACTCCTCCAGCACGTCGTTGATCCACATGCGGAAGTCGGTGTCGTCGAGTGCGAGGCCGATGCCGTACGGCTCTTCAGTGAAGGGCTCGCCGACGACCTTGAACTCGCCCTCGTTCTGGGCGGCGAGGCCCGCGAGGATCACGTTGTCGGTCGACACTGCCACGACCTGGCCGTTGCGGAGCGGCTCGAGGCAGTTCGAGTACGTGTCGGTCTCGAGGACCTCGGCGCCGAGCTCCTTGAGGTTCGCCGCCGGCGTGGAACCGGTCACGGAGCAGACGGGCTGCCCGACCAGGTCCTCCTCGGACGCGATGTCCTCGTTGTCGGCGAGCACGAGGATCGACTGACCCGCCAGGTAGTACGGGCCCGCGAACGACACGACCTGCTTGCGCTCGTCGTTGATGGTGTAGGTCGCGATGACGATGTCGACCTGGCCGTTCTCGATGAACGGCTCGCGGTTGGCCGAGACGGTCTCGACCCAATTGATGCTGTCGGGCTGAATGCCCAGCTTGCCCGCGATGATCTTGCCGATCTCGACGTCGAATCCCTCTGGGTCGCCGGACGGCCCGACCAGACCGAAGAGCGGCTGGTCGAACTTCGTGCCGATGGTGATCTCGCCCGCTTCGGCGAGTTCGGCCATGGTGGTGCCCTCGTCGAACTCGGGCGTCTCCTCGACGGTGGGCTCCGCGTCTCCGCCGCCGCCGTCACCGGCACAGCCGGCGAACAGGAGCGCGGACGCCGCCGCTGCGGCGACGAGGGCGATTCTGCTGCGTTTCATGTCCCTGCCTCTTCTCTTTCCGTTGGGTCCTCGCCGCTCGTGGCAGCGGAGGTCTTTGGGTGGTCAGTGCTCGAGGATCTTGGAGAGGAAGTCCTTCGCACGATCGGACTGCGGGTTGTCGAAGAACTCGGCCGGGGTCGCCTCTTCGACGATCTTTCCGTCGGCCATGAAGAGCACGCGGTCGGCCGCCTTGCGGGCGAAGCCCATCTCATGGGTGACGACGATCATGGTCATGCCGTCTTTGGCGAGACCGATCATGACGTCGAGCACCTCGTTGATCATCTCGGGGTCGAGCGCGCTCGTCGGCTCGTCCATGAGGATGAGCTTCGGGTTCATCGCGAGCGAACGGGCGATGGCGACGCGCTGCTGCTGGCCGCCCGAGAGCTGCGCGGGCAGCTTCTTCGCCTGGTTCGCGACGCCGACGCGCTCGAGCAGCTGCATCGCCTTCGCCTCGGCGTCTTTGCGCGACATCCGCTTCACCCTGATCGGCGCGAGCGTGACGTTCTCGAGCACCGTCTTGTGGGCGAAGAGGTTGAACGACTGGAAGACCATGCCGACGTCGGCGCGCAGCTTCGCGAGCGCCGCCCCCTCTTCGGGAAGCTTCTCGCCGTCGATCGCGATCGACCCCGAGTCGATGGTCTCGAGCCGGTTGATCGCCCGGCACAGCGTCGACTTGCCCGACCCGGAGGGCCCGATCACGACGACGACCTCGCCGCGGTTCACGACCGTGTTGATGTCGTTGAGCACGTGCAGCTCGCCGTAGTGCTTGTCGACGTGGTCGATCACCACGAGCGGTTCGCCGCGCCGGACGCTGATGTTCGAGGTCGGCGGCGCGGGCTGGGTGGGCTCCATACCCCCAAAACTAGGGAGACTTCGTACCCTGCCGCCACTGTTCGACGACGCGGTTACCGTTTCGTGACCCGCAGGGTTCGTTTCGCCGGTCAGCTGCGCTGTGCGAACGCGCTCTCGTAGAGGCACACGGAGGCGGCCGTCGCGAGGTTCATCGATTCGGCCTTGCCGTAGATCGGCACGATGACGACGCGATCGACCAGGGCGAGCTGCTCATCGGGAAGGCCTCGGGCCTCGTTGCCGAACAGCCAGGCGGTCGGGTTCGCGAGCACGCCGTCGTTGCGTGCCGTGAGCAGGTCTTCACCCTTGACATCGGCGGCGAGCACCGTGAGGCCGGCCGCACGGGCACGCTGCAGCACATCGTCGAGATCGGCGCCGACCGCGACCGGCAGGTGGAAGATCGACCCGGTCGACGAGCGGACGACCTTCGGGTTGTAGAGGTCGACGGCACGCCCGGTGAGGATCACCGCATCGGCGCCGGCGGCGTCGGCGGCACGCACGATCGTGCCGAGATTGCCGGGGTCGCGCACCTCTTCGAGGATCGCGATGAGGCGCGGCCCTGCGGCGAAGACGTCTTTGACTGCGGTCGGGAACTGACGGCACACCGCGACGAAGCCCTGCGGGGTGACCGTGTCGGCCATCGCCGCGAGCACCTCTTCGGTGACGAACTCGACCTCGACCGCGGCGCGGACGGCGCTGTCGGCGATGCCGGTGTGGCGCTCGAGCGCCGTCGGGGTCGCGTAGAGCTCGACGACCAGCTCGGGCCGGAACTCGAGGGCCTCGGAAACGGCCTGCGGCCCCTCGAGCAGGAACAGCCCGCTCTCGGCGCGTGCGGCCTTCTTCGCGAGTTTCGCGACGGCACGGACGCGCGGCGAGCGGGGGTTCTCGAGCATGATCACAGTCTATTCAGCGGGATGCCCCGGCCGAGGCATCCTCGGAATCCCGGAGTGGCGACGAACGAACGGCCCGGTCGCCCTGCTGCTGCAGGGCGACCGGGCCGTTCGAGGAGAAGAGGCTGCTTACGCGGCGGTCTTCGGGGCCGAGGTGTCTGGCCCAGTGGAGACAGTCGCCTTCTTACGCGGCGGTCTTCGGGGCCGAGGTGTCTGGCCCAGTGGAGACAGTCGCCTTCTTACGCGGCGGTCTTCGGGGCCGAGGTGTCGGCCGGGAGGGCCTTCTTGGCCGACTCGACGAGCGCGGCGAAGGTCGCGGGCTCGTTCACGGCGAGCTCCGCGAGGATACGGCGGTCGACCTCGATGCCCGCAAGGCCGAGGCCCTGGATCAGGCGGTTGTAGGTGAGGCCGTTCTGACGCGAGGCCGCGTTGATCCGCTGGATCCAGAGGCGACGGAAGTCGCCCTTCTTCTTGCGGCGGTCGTTGTACGAGTAGACGAGGGAGTGGGTGACCTGCTCCTTCGCCTTGCGGTACAGGCGCGAACGCTGACCGCGGTAGCCCTCGGCACGCTCGAGGATGACGCGACGCTTCTTGTGCGCATTGACTGCGCGCTTGACTCTAGCCATGACTCTGTTTCTTCCTTAACGGGTGTCGCGGCTCAGTGGCCGAGCAGCTTCTTGATGTTCTTGGCGTCGGGCGCAGCCACGATCTTGTCCTGGTTGAGGCGCGCCTTGCGCTTCGAGGCCTTGACCTCGAGGTTGTGGCGCATACCTGCCTGCTGCTTCTTGACCTTGCCGGTGCCGGTCAACTTGAAGCGCTTCTTGGACCCGGAGTGGGTCTTCTGCTTCGGCATCTCGTGTTTCTCCTTGGTTCTGCCGTCATGCGGGTGACGGACGGGGGTGTTGGCCTATGCCTCGGTCGGCTCGGCCGTCTGCGCGTCGGCGTCGTCCGCGGCTTCCGCCGCCGGGCGCACCTTCGCCGCAGCACGCTGTGCATTCGCCTCGGCCTTGGCCTCGGACTTGTTCTTCAGGGGCGCGATGACCATGACCATGTTGCGGCCGTCGATCGTCGGGTTGTGCTCGACCGTGCCGAACTCAACCACGTCTTCGGCGAAGCGCTGGAGGAGGCGGACACCCATCTCGGGGCGCGACTGCTCGCGGCCTCGGAAGAGGATCATCGCCTTGACCTTGTCGCCGGCCTTCAGGAAGCCGATGGCGCGCTTCATCTTGGTCTCGTAGTCGTGCTTGTCGATCTTGAGACGGAACCGGACCTCTTTGAGGATCGTGTTCGCCTGGTTGCGCCGGGCCTCTTTCGCCTTCTGCGCAGCCTCGTACTTGTACTTGCCGTAGTCCATGATCTTGGCGACCGGCGGCTTCGAGTTCGGTGCGACCTCGACGAGGTCGAGGTCGGCCTCCTGCGCGAGCCGCAGGGCCACCTCGATCTTCACGACGCCGACCTGCTCTCCGCCGGGGCCCACGAGGCGGACCTCGGGAACGCGGATGCGGTCATTGGTACGGGGATCGCTGATGCGTGTACTCCTCTACTCAAGCTGTCTGTGCGCCGAAGGAGGAGAATTCACGTACTTCGCGCGGAATCTCACCGCGACTCATACGGCACCCTGTCTACTCCCCCGCTGCGGTTCTGGTGAACCACCGCGTGGGAGCGGAGTGCAATCGACCCGGTAACCTTGATGAAGCGGTATGCGCGGGTGGGAGAATCTCCACTTTCGTACCGGGGGAAAGCCCCGGAGCCCGAAGCAGTCTAGCAGAGGAAGTCTGTGTCACATAGTTCGCCCATCACCCCGGGTTCCGACGAGTCCACCCACCGCTACGAGGAGGCCGTCAACGAGTCGGTCGACGGCGCGCTGCGCGACATCGCCGAGGTGCCCGCCGTCGAGATCATCACGACCGCAGCCGTGCACCTCATGAGTGCCGCCGCAGTGAAGCTCGGCCTGGCCGACAACCCCGAGGAGCAGCTCGACCTCGACGAGGCGCGCAAGCTCATCAACGCCCTCGCCGGGCTCATCACCGCGGGGGCGCCCGAGATCAGCGACATGCACGCTCGCTCGCTGCGCGACGGACTGCGCTCGCTGCAGCTCGCGTTCCGCGAGGCCTCGTCGATCCCCGACCCGATCGGGCAGGGCCCCGGCGAGAAGTGGACCGGCCCCGTCAGCTGACGCACGTGCGCGGCCCGGACTGCGGTGTCACCGCTGGCAGTTCGGGCACCAGAAGACCACCCGCTCCTGCGGGTCGTCGCCGGCGCGGACCGCGCGGCCGAGGGTGCCGCGTTCGATCGCCGTGCCGCAGCGCAGGCACGGCGCACCGGCGCGCCCGTAGACCCAGAGCCGTCGGCCGCGACGGTCGATCCCGGTGGTCACGCGCGCCCGGCGATCGCGGTTCGCCACGATCAGCCGGTGGGCGAGCGCCACGACCGCCGGCAGTTCGGGCACCTCGCCGACGACTCGGGTGGGGCGGATGCCTCGGAGGAAGCACAGCTCGTTGACGTAGACGTTGCCGAGCCCGGCGAGGTTGCGCTGGTCGAGGAGCGCGACCGCGATCGGCGTCGACGGGCTCGCGGCGAGGCGGCGCACCGCCTCCGCCGCATCCCAGTCGGGGCCGAGCAGGTCGGGGCCGAGGTGCGCGAGCGCCTGCTCGTCGCCGACTCGTGCCAGCACCTCGACGAGTCCGAGTTCGAAGCCCATCACGACAGAACTGCGGGTCTCGAGCACGACGCGCGCCAGGTGCGCGGGCTTCGGCCAGCGCTCCCCCGGCGCGAGGACGCGCCACTCCCCCTCCATCTTCAGGTGCGAGTGCACGGTGCGCGTCGGTGTGCGGATCAGCAGGTGCTTGCCGCGGGCGAGCACCTCGTCGACGCGTTCGCCGGCGAGGTCGACCGTCGCGAACGCGGGCACGCGGAACTCGGTGCGGGTGAGCACCTCGCCCGCGAGCGCCGAACGCAGTCGCGCCGCGGCCTGGTGGACGCTGTCACCTTCGGGCATCGAGCCGTACTCCGCGCGGGGTCTCACCGAATCCGGCCGCGCCGAGCGCCCGGCCGAATGCCGTGCCGAGCACGAACGCCCCGTTCACCGACTCGACCGCGAGGCGTCGCACCCGGCCGGCGATCACCGTCGCGGCGAGGGCCTGAGCCGCGAGCGCGAGCCGTTGCTCGTCGTCGCGGTAGACGAGCACCGTCTTGCCGCCGCGTTCGACGTAGGCGATGAGCTCGCCGTCGACGATCACCACCATAGCACCCGCCTTGCGGGCCGCCCGGTGCGAGCTCTCGCCGGGCGGTTCGGGCCACGGCAGGGCCGCGCCGTAGGCGTTCGCCGGATCGGTCGCGGCGAGTACGAGCGCCGGGCCGAGCCCGCGTCTGCCGGGCACCGAACCGGCGGCGGGCGCCGAACCGACCGCGAACTCGGACGCGACCCCGCCCTCGCCAGGCTCGTTCGCGGGATCGACGAGCGCCCGTAGCCGATCGACCGCGCCGGGGGCGGCGAACTGGGCCGCACCGAGACGCTCGACGAAGTACCCGCGCCGCGCGCGCCCCGACTCTTCGAAGCCGCGCAGGGTCTTGTAGACGAGCGCGAAGCCGCCGAGCACCCCCTCGGCCACGGCCGTGCCGCGCGTGACGACGCCGTAGCGGTCGAGCAGCGTCTCGCCGAGGGCGTGCCCGCGGCGGGTGGCGTCGGTCTCGGCGACCGGGAGGACCGACCAGCGCCCGGCGACCGAAGGCGGGCCGGTGCGGCTCGGCATGGCCGCCCGCGGCAGGCTGCGCCCGCGGAGCGCTCGGGCGCGGGCGCTCGGACGCTGCGGCTTGTGCGCGCTGCGGCCGCCGCCGACGAGTGCGCGCAGCGGGGCCGCGGTGTCGTTCGTCACGAGGCCCGACCAGACGAGCGACCAGAGGGCGTCGACGAGGGCCGCGTCGTCGGGCGGTGCCTCGAACGACCCCGCGGCGCCCACGGCGTCGGCGAGCTGTCGGAAGAAGAACCCACCGCCGGAGCCGAGCGCGAGGAGCACCTCGCGCTCGAGCGGCTCGAGATCGACCTCTGGCGACCACGGCAGGGTGAGCGGGGCGGACTCGGCGAGATGGAGGCTCACCCAGCCGTCGTCGCCCGAGAGCGCGCCCGACCCCGCCCAGAGCACCTCGCCCGAGCTCATCAGCTCGTCGAGCATGGCGGGCGAGTAGTCGGCGACGCGCGCCGGCAGCGCGAGCGACTCCCACGCCGAGGCCGGAAGCCGCGCGCCCTCGAGCTGCTCGATCGCCGAGAGCACGCCGTCGATGCCGCGGACTCCCGCGCCGACGCGCTGCCACGCCGGCAGGAACCTCGCGAGTGCGAGCTGCGGCGCCGGCTCGATCTCGTGACGCAGCGCTGCGAGCGAACGGCGCCGGAGCCGGCGCAGGACCTCGGCGTCGCACCACTCGGTCGAGGTGCCGTGCGGACGGAACTCGCCCTCGACGACCCGCCGTTCATCGGCGAGACGTCGCAGCGCCCCCCGCGCGACGGCCACCCCGACGCCGAATCGCGCGGCGACGTCGTCGACGGTGAACGGGCCGTGACTGCGAGCGTAGCGGCTCACGAGGTCGCCGAGCGGGTCGACGACGTGCGCCTCGAACGCCGCGGCGACGCCCGGCGGCACGGGCACCCCGAGCGCGTCGCGCAGGCGCCCGACGTCTTCGACCGCGGCGAGCTGCTCGCGACCGGCGAAGCCGACGCGAACCGCGCGACGGGCGGCGAGGAGGTCGGCGATCGCCGCCCCCACGTCGGTCTCGGCGTCGACCCGGGCGGCGATCTCGTCGGGCGTCAGCGGACCGAGCGCACGCAGCAGATCTGCGACGCCCTCGACGCCGCGGGCGCGCCGCTCGGGCGCGAGCCGCTGGAGCTCCGCCTCGACCTCGTCGATGACCGCAGGGTCGAGGAGCTCGCGCAGCTCGACCCGACCGAGCAGCTCGCCGAGGAGCGCCTGGTCGATCGCGAGCGCAGCGGCGCGTCGCTCGGCGAGCGGCGCGTCGCCCTCGTACATGAACGCGCCGACGTAGCCGAACAGGAGTGCGCTCGCGAACGGGCTCGGCGAGTCGGTCGTCGTCTCGACGACCCGGATCTTGCGGGAGGCGATCTCGCCGGCGACGGCGACGAGCGCCGGCACGTCGTAGACGTCTTGCAGCACCTCGCGCAGCGTCTCGAGGATGATCGGGAACGTCGGGTAGTCGCTCGCGACCTCGAGGAGCTGGGCCGACTTCTGCCGCTGCTGCCAGAGCGGCGAACGCTGCCCCGGCCGGTAGTGCGGCAGCAGCAGCGCCCGCGCCGCGCACTCGCGGAACCGGCTGGCGAACAGTGCCGATCCCCCGACCTCCTCGGTCACGAGCGGCTCGAGCTCGGCGGCGTCGAAGACGAACAGCTCGGCGCCTGGCGCTTCACCGCCGGTGTCGGGAATGCGCACGATGATGCCGTCGTCGGCCGCGATCGCCGCGCCGTCGACGCCGTGCCGCTCACGGACGCGGGTGCCGACGGCGAGCGCCCACGGCGCGTGCACCGGCATGCCGTACGGCGAATGCAGGATGATGCGCCAATCGCCGAGCTCGTCGCGCGAGCGTTCGACGACGAGCGTGCGATCGCTCGGCACGGCGCCGGTCGCGGCGCGCTGGTCGGCGAGGAAGCCCAGCAGGTTCGCGGAGGCATTGGCATCGAGACCCGCGGCGGCGACGCGTGCGAGTGCGTCGGGCTCGTCGGCCGAGGAGAGCTCGCGCATGAAGCCGCCGAGCGCGCGCCCGAGCTCGGCGGGCCTGCCGATGGCGTCGCCCTTCCAGAACGGAACCCGCCCCGGTTGGCCGAAGGCGGGCACCACGTTGACCCGGTCGAAGGTGATCTCCTGGATGCGCCAGCTCGTCGCGCCGAGCGCGAAGACGTCGCCGACCCGGGACTCGTAGACCATCTCCTCGTCGAGCTCGCCGACCCGGCGCCCGGTGGCGTCGTCGCCGACGAGGAACACGCCGAACATGCCCCGGTCGGGGATGGTGCCGCCGCTCGTCACCGCGAGCCGCTGCGCTCCGGGTCGCCCCGAGATCGTGCCGCCCTCGCGATCCCAGACGACGCGCGGCCGCAGTTCGCCGAAGCGGTCGGAGGGGTATCGGCCGGCGAGCAGGTCGAGCGTCGCCTCGTACGCCGAACGCGGCAGGTGCTGGAACGGGGCGCTGCGACGCACGGTCTCGAACCACGCCTCGACGTCGAGCTCGTCGACGGCCGCGGCGGCGATCGTCTGCTGGGCGAGGATGTCGAGCGGGTTCGCGGGCACCCTGAGGGTCTCGATCCGCCCCGCGAGCATACGCTCGGAGGCGACGGCCGTGTGCACGAGGTCGGCGCGATGCTTCGGGAACATGACGCCCCGCGAGACCTCGCCCACCTGGTGGCCCGCGCGGCCCAGCCGCTGCAGCCCGCTCGCGACCGACGGCGGTGACTCGACCTGCACGACGAGGTCGACCGCACCCATGTCGATGCCGAGCTCGAGGCTCGACGTCGCGACGACGCAGCGCAGCCTGCCCGACTTCAGCTCGTCTTCGATCTCGGCGCGCTGCTCTTTGCTCACCGAGCCGTGGTGGGCCCTGGCCACGACCGGGGCGGCACCGGAGGTCTGCCCCGACTGCGCCATGAGCGCGGCGGGCGGCCCGCTCGCCGCAGCGGCGGCGAGGAGGGCGGCCTGCTCGTCGGCCTCGAGCGCGAGCTCGTTGAGGCGCGCCGTCAGCCGCTCGGCGAGGCGCCGCGAGTTCGCGAAGACGATCGACGAGCGGTGCGCGAGCACCCGATCGAGGATCGCCTGCTCGACGTGCGGCCAGATCGACCCCGTCGCGTCGTCGCTCGCGGGCAGGCGCGACATGTCTTCGACCGGCACCTCGACGCGCAGCTCGAAGCGCTTCTCGCTGGGCGGGGCGACCACGGTCACGGGTGCGGCCGCGGAGAGGAATCGGGCGACCTCGTCGAGGGGGCGTACGGTCGCCGAGAGCCCGATGCGCTGGGCGGGCTTCGCGAGCAGGGCATCGAGCCGCTCGAGCGAGACCGCCAGGTGCGCGCCGCGCTTCGTGCCAGCGACCGCGTGGATCTCGTCGACGATGACGGTCTCGACGCCGCGCAGCGTCTCTCGCGCCTGCGAGGTGAGCATGAGGTAGAGCGACTCGGGGGTCGTGATGAGGATCTCGGGCGGCCGCGCGACGAGCGAGCGGCGCTCGGAGGCGGGCGTGTCTCCTGAGCGCACGCCGACCGAGACCTCGGGCACCTCGAGGCCGTGCGCCGCGGCGGTGCGCGCGATGCCGACGAGCGGTGCCCTGAGGTTGCGCTCGACGTCGACGCCGAGCGCCTTGAGGGGCGAGAGGTAGACGACCCGGGTGCCGGTGGTCGCCGGGTCGGATGCCTCGTGGTGCAGCCGGTCGATCGCCCAGAGGAACGCCGCGAGCGTCTTGCCCGAGCCCGTCGGCGCGACCACGAGCGCGTGCTCGCCGCGCGAGATCGCCTGCCACGCGCCGCGCTGCACCGCCGTCGGTTCGGTGAACGATTCGGTGAACCACGCCCTGGTCGCGGGCGAGAACTCCGCGAGCGCCTCGGTCATGCCTCCATTCAAGCGGATGCCACCGACGCGGGCGCCGGCGGACCCGCACTCGCGCGCCGCACCACGGCTAGCGGGCCTCGCCCGCGGCGAGCGCACGGGCGACGGCGTCGACCGTGCGGCGCACCTCCGAGGCATCCGTGCGCCAATTGCTGACCGAGAAGCGCACCACGGCGCGATCGTGCCAGCGCGAGGTCATCGCGAGCACGTCGCCCTCCGCCCAGAGCCGTTCGCTGAGCGCCTCGGTCGCGGCATCGTCGGCGAGCGCGATGCACAGCTGCGTGAAGACGACCTCGTTCAGCACCTCGACGCCGGGCAGTCGCCCGATGCCGTCGGCGAGGCCCCGCGCGGCCGCCGCCAGTCCGTCGACGAGTTCGGCGACGCCCGCCCGACCGAGCGAGCGCAGCACCGCCCAGACCGGCACGCCGCGCGCCCGCCGCGAGAGCTCTGGCACCTTCTCGTGCGGGTCGGCCCCGACCTCGGTCGCCTGCAGGTAGCTCGCATGCATGCTGAGCGCACGGTGCATGGCGCGGCCGTCGCGCACGATCGCGAGGCCCGAGTCGTACGGCACGTTGAGCGTCTTGTGCGCGTCGGTCGACCACGAGTCGGCGTCGGCCATGCCTGCGGTGAGGTGTCGGAGGCGGGGGGATGCCGCGGCCCAGAGGCCGAACGCACCGTCGACGTGCACCCAGGCGCCGGCGTCGTGCGCCGCGGCGATCGCACCCCCGAAGTCGTCGAAGGCGCCCGAGTGGATGTTGCCGGCCTGCAGCAGCACGATCGCCGGGCCCTCGCCTGCGGCGAGCGTCTCGCGAAGCGCATCGACCCGGATCCGCCCCTCCTCGTCGGGCGGCACGATGATGGGCGCTCCGAGTCCGAGATAGCGGGCGGCGAGGTCGACCGTGCCGTGCCGCTCCTCGCCGACGATGAAGCGGATCCGCGGGGCGCCCGCGAGTCCGGCCTCCTCGACGTCCCAGCCGACCCGGGTGAGCACCTCGTCGCGGGCCGCCGCCATGCACGTGAACTGGGCCATCGTCGCGCCCGTGGTGAAGCCGACCTCGCTGCCCGCAGGCAGCCCGAGCAGGTCGACGAGCCACTCGCCCGCGAGCTCCTCCGCGGCGACCGCGGCCGGGGTGATCGTGCGCAGCCCGGTGTTCTGGTCCCAGCTCGAGACCAGCCAGTCGGCGGCGAGGGCCGCGGGGTGCGTGCCGCCGATCACCCAGCCGTAGAAGCGCGGCGACCCGATCGCGATGAGCCCGGGCTCCGCCGCGGCGGCGAGGTGGTCGATCACCGCCGCTGCGGGCTCGCCGCGCTCGGGAAGGGTGCGGCCGAGCCGGTCGAGCACCTCGTCGGTGGTCGCCGACGGCGGCACCGGGCGCTCACGGACGCCGTCGAGCCAGGCCCGGGCGTGCACCGCGGCCCGGTCGAGCGCCGCGTCGTAGCCCTCGTCGTCGCCGTCGTCGCCGGCGTCGCCGGCGGCGCCGTCGTCTCGTCGTTCCGCATCGGGATGCTCGGTCATGGCCGCACCTGGATTCCGCGCCGTCGCGCCCTCCGATCATGCTCCCGGTCGGGTCGGCGGTCAACCACCGGAACGGGTCACCGGACGGGCGGCGGCACGGTCACCGGTTCAGCGGTCGGATGCTCCGCCGACGAGCTTCACGGCGAGCGAGTCCACACCCGTGGCGATCGCCTCATCGGCGGCCCAGCGGTGCGCGAGCCTGGTCGTCGTCGCGTCGAGCACCTCGCGGGTGAGGCCCGCGACGAGCTCGAGACGCACGATCAGCTCGGGGCCGGCGAGCCTCGCCGCGGGGTCGCCAGGCAGCAGCGTCACCCCGAGCACCGAGAGCTCTCGTTCGGCGGCGCGCTCGAAGGCGTCGCGCACGGCGTCGGACTCGAACGGCGGCCGCCACGGCAGCGACTGCGCCACCGCCCAGACGGCGGGACGCCGCAGCACGAACTCGCCCGGCGAGCCGGGGTCGAGCACGACGAGCTCGGTGCCGTCGTCGGCTGCCGCAAGTGCGACGCGCACGCCGTCGGCGGGCACCGGCCGTGCGACCGGATTCCACCGCGACATCGCCTCGACCGACGAGAACACCGGCAGCACCGCGCGCCCGTCGGGGCCGGCCACCGTGACGATCGAGAGCTCCTGGCTCTTGTCGACCGCGAGGCCGTGCGCACCCGTCTCGGTGCCGCCGTCGCCGAGCTCGGCGAGCAGCGGGATCAGCAGGCGCGATCGCCCGAACGCCGCGACGACCTCGGACTGCCCGCCCGCTCCCGCACGGAACCGTGCGATCGCCTCCGAGAGCTCGGCAGGAGCGCTGCCGTCATCGGCGGCGTGGGGGTTCGCTTCGAAGGAGCGCCCCGCCCAGGGCACACCGGCGGAGTCCGCAGCGGACGGCGGGGTCGCCGGGGCGTCCCCGCGCTCGCCCGCCGGGTCGTCAGCGTGAGGCGACATCCAGCGCCTCGGCCAGCGTGAACGCGCCGGCGTAGAGGGCCTTGCCCACGATGGTGCCCTCGAGGCCGAGCGGCACGAGTTCGCGCAGGGCGACGATGTCGTCGAGGCTCGAGATTCCGCCCGAGGCGACGACCGGGCGCTCGGTTCGCTCCATGACCTGGCGCAGCAGCTCGATGTTGGGGCCCTGCAGCGTGCCGTCCTTGGTGACGTCGGTGACGACGTAGCGGGCGGCGCCGGCCTCTTCGAGGCGGTCCACGACCTGCCAGAGGTCGCCGCCGTCCTTCGTCCAGCCGCGGGCGGCGAGCGTCGTGCCGCGCACGTCGAGGCCCACCGCGATCGCCTCGCCGTACTGGGCGATGACCGAGGCGGCCCACTCGGGGTTCTCGAGCGCCGCCGTGCCGAGGTTGATGCGCTTCGCGCCGATCTCGAGGGCGTGCTCGAGCGACTCGTCGTCGCGGATGCCGCCCGACAGCTCGACGTTCACGCCGCGCACCTGCCGGATGACCTTCTTCAGGATGCCGCCGTTCGAGCCGCGCCCGAAGGCCGCGTCGAGGTCGACGAGATGGATCCACTCGGCGCCCTGGTCGGCCCAGTCGACGGCCGCGTCGACCGGGTCGCCGTAGCTCGTCTCGGTGCCGGCTTCGCCCTTCGTCAGGCGGACGGCCTTGCCGCCGGCGACGTCGACTGCCGGAAGCAGCACGAGACCGGGGGTCTTGTTGAACTCACTCATCACTGTCCTCGTTCGCGGAATGCCGCCGGGAATCGACGGTCGGCACAGTCACAGAAGCTTAGTCGTCCAAGGCTGGAGCGCCGTGACCATGACACGCACGGTCTCGGCCCTCCGTCAGCCGAGGGTGCCGATCCAGTTCGACAGCAGCCGGATGCCGGCGTCGGCGGACTTCTCTGGGTGGAACTGCGTCGCCGAGAGCGGGCCGTTCTCGACCGCGGCGAGGAACGGGCCACCGTGCTCGGCCCAGGTCAGCTTCGGCCCGGGGAACGGCGGGATCACGTCGAGATGCCATTGCTGCGCCGCGAAGGAGTGCACGAAGTAGAAGCGCTCGTCTTCGATACCGTCGAAGAGCACCGAACCGGCGTCGGGGGTCACCGTGTTCCAGCCCATGTGCGGCAGCACCGCGGCAGGCAGTTCGGTGACCGCACCCGGCCACTCGCCGAGCCCCTCGGTGTCGACACCGCGCTCGACGCCGCGCTCGAAGAGCACCTGCATGCCGACGCAGATGCCGAGCACCGGGCGACCGCCCGCGAGCCGTCGATCGATGATCTCGTCGCCGCGCACCGCGCGCAGCTGCTCCATGACGGCCTTGAAGGCGCCGACGCCCGGCACGAGCAGCCCGTCGGCCTCGCTCGCCGCTCGACGGTCGGCCGTGACCTCGACCTCGGCACCCGCGGCCTCGAGCGCCTTCGCGGCCGAGTGCACGTTGCCCGAGCCGTAGTCGAGCACGACGACGCGACGGCTGCGGCTCACAGCGCGCCCTTCGTCGACGGGATTCCGGTGACGAGCGGATCGAACGCCTTCGCCTGGCGGAACGCCCGGGCGAACGCCTTGAACTCGGCCTCGGCGATGTGGTGGGGGTCGCGACCGCCGAGCACGGTGACGTGCACGGTGAGTCCGGCGTTGAACGTGATCGCCTCGAAGACGTGCCGCACCATCGAGCCGGTGAAGTGGCCGCCGATGAGGTGGAACTCGAAGCCGGCGGGCTCACCGGTGTGCACGAGGTACGGGCGCCCCGAGATGTCGACGACGGCCTGCGCGAGCGCCTCGTCGAGCGGCACGAGGGCGTCGCCGTAGCGCGAGATGCCCCGCTTCTCGCCGAGCGCCTGGCGGATCGCCTGGCCGAGCACGATGCCCGTGTCTTCGACGGTGTGGTGCACGTCGATGTGGACGTCGCCCGCGGCGCGCACGGTGAGGTCGGTGAGCGAGTGCTTCGCGAACGCCGTCAGGAGGTGGTCGTAGAACGGCACACCCGTCTCGATGTCGCTCGCGCCGGTGCCGTCGAGGTCGATCGAGAGGTCGATGCTCGACTCGCTGGTCTCGCGCTGCACGCGCACCGCGCGGTTCTGGGTCTGGCCGCTCATGCGTCGATCCTATTCTCGACGGCGCCCGCCGCCCCGACCGGGGCGAACACGGCGATCGCCTCGAGGAACGCGGTCGTCTCGGCCTCGGTGCCCGCGGTCACCCGCAGGTGCCCGGGAATGCCGAGTTCGCGAATGAGGATGCCGCGCTCGAGGAGCGCCTCGAAGACCGCGTGCGGGTCGTCGACGCCGCCGAAGAGCACGAAGTTCGATCCGCTGCGGTGCGGGGCGAATCCGAGTCGCACGAGCTCGGCGGAGATGCGCTCGCGCTGCCCGCGGATCTCGTCGACCATCGCGAGCATCTCGCCCGAGTGTGCGAGTGCGCCGAGCGCGGCCGCCTGGGTGAGCGCGGAGAGGTGGTACGGGAGCCGCACGAGGCGCAGCGCGTCGATGGTCGCAGGATCTCCGGCGAGGTAGCCGACCCGGGCACCGGCGAAGGCGAAGGCCTTGCTCATCGTGCGGGAGACGACGAGGCGCGGCCGACCCTCGAGCAGCGTCAGCGCGCTCGGCGTGCCGGGCTCGGCGAACTCGAAGTACGCCTCGTCGACGATGACGATGCCGCGGGCGGCGTCGGCGACCGCACGGATCGTGTCGAGGCCGAGCGGGGTGCCGGTCGGGTTGTTCGGGGCGCACAGCAGCACCAGGTCGGGGTCGTGCTCGAGCACGGCGGCGACCGCGGTCTCGGGGCTCAGCTCGAAGTCGTCGTCGCGGGGCGCGGCGATCCATTCGGTGCCGGTACCCGAGGCGAGCAGCCCGTACATCGAATAGGTCGGGTCGAAGCCGAGGGCCCGGCGACCGGGGCCGCCGAAGGCCTGCAGCAGGTGCTGGAGCACCTCGTTCGACCCGTTCGCGGCCCAGATCTGCTCGGGGGCGAGGCCGTGGCCGAGGTAGCCGGCGAGTGCCTCGCGCAGCTCGGTGAACTCGCGATCGGGGTAGCGGTTCAGCCTGAGGATCGCCGCGGCGACGCGGGCCACGATGTCGTGAGCGACGTCTTCGGGGATGGGATGCGTGTTCTCGTTGACGTTGAGCGCCACGGGGACGGACTTCTGCGGGGCGCCGTACGGCGAACGCCCGCGGAGGTCGTCGCGGATGGGGAGATCATCGAGACTCGTCACCGAACCATGCTAGCCACGGCGGAGGCCGGCGGCCCTCCGTGAGACCCTGTGTGACCGGGTGGCTCTGCTACTCGCCCGCCGGCACGGCGAGTCGTTGCCCGGGCACGATCGTGGCCTCGTCGAGGCCGTTGATACGAAGGATCTCGGCGATCGTGTCGCGCGGGTCGGCGGTCGGGGCGATCGACTCGGCGATCTCCCAGAGGGAGCCGCCCGCGTCGACCGTGACGTACTCGAGCGCGGCGCCAGCGTCGGCGCCCGAGACGTCAGCCGCCGCACCGCCCGCCCCGAGCACGACGACGAACGCCCAGACGATGAGCGGGAGCCCGGCGAGCGTCGTGAAGACGACGCGGCCCCGGCGGGTCAACCGCAGGCGGGTTCGGACCGCAGCCTCGTCGACCGCGCCGGCACGGGCGACGCGGTCGGGCTCGCGGAGCCGCCCCGGGCGGGTCGACACCGGGCGGGTCTGCACCGGGGCGTACCCGCCGGTCATGATCGCTGCGCTCATCTCACACCTCCTGAGTGAATCGCATCCGGCCCTCGGCCGGGAGGACCGAATGCGAATCTCTGTTCCGAATATATCTTCGAAAGAATTCGAAGGCAAGTACCCCGCACGGCCTTTCTCATGCACGAATACCCCGACACACTCGAACGAATGTTTGCCGCACCCCTGTGAGGCGGATACAGTTTCGAATGTCTGGAAACAGTGCAGCAGACACCACCGACATCCGATCGCGAGGCGATCGCAACGAGGGGCGGAGACCGTGAGCGACAGCGACGTGCGTGACATCGGAAGGGCGCGTCGACGCAAGAGCCTCAGCGCCAAGCAGCTCGCCATCCTCGAAGTGGTGCAGCGCTCCGTCGCGAGCCGCGGCTATCCGCCGAGCATGCGCGAGATCGGCGACGCCGTCGGACTCTCCTCCCTGTCGAGCGTCACGCACCAGCTCAACCAGCTCGAGCTCGCCGGCTACCTGCGGCGCGACCCCAACCGGCCCCGCGCGCTCGAGATCCTCATCGAGGTGCCCGGGCTCGACGAGCGCGCCCCGGCGACGGGCGACGCCGCCCCGGTCGGCGACGCCGCGATGGTGCCGCTCGTCGGACGCATCGCCGCCGGTGTGCCGATCACGGCCGAGCAGCAGATCGAAGAGGTCTTCCCGCTCCCCCGCCAGCTCGTCGGCAAGGGCGAGCTGTTCATCCTCAAGGTCGTCGGCGACTCGATGATCGATGCCGCCATCTGCGACGGCGACTGGGTGGTCGTGCGATCGCAGCGCACCGCCGAGAACGGCGAGATCGTCGCGGCGATGCTCGACGGCGAGGCGACCGTCAAGGTCTTCCGGCAGCGCGACGGCCACACCTGGCTGCTCCCCCGCAACAGCGCGTTCGAGCCGATCGTCGGCGACCACGCCGAGGTGCTCGGCAAGGTCGTCTCGGTGCTGCGCGCCGTCTGACGACCGCCGCGGGGCGAGCAGGTCGCGCTCACCCCGCCGAGACGCTGAAGGGGGCGGATGCCGCGTGCCACGCGGCATCCGCCCCCTTTTCGTCGTCGGATTAGCCCGCGAGTGCCGGCTGCGCCCGCGCGTCGAGCCCGGCGCGCACCGCGCGCGTCGCCTCGAGGATGTTCTCGAGCGAGGCGACGGTCTCGTCGTAGCCGCGCGTCTTCAGGCCGCAGTCGGGGTTCACCCAGAGCCGCGACGCCGGGATCTCGGCGACCGCGCGCTCGAGGAGCGCCTGCACCTCGGCCGTCGACGGCACGCGCGGCGAGTGGATGTCGTAGACGCCCGGGCCGATGCCGTGGTCGAACCCGCTCGTCGCGAGGTCGTCGACGACCTCCATGCGGCTGCGGGCCGCCTCGATCGAGGTGACGTCGGCGTCGAGGTTCTTGATCGCGTCGATGACGACGCCGAACTCCGAGTAGCAGAGGTGCGTGTGCACCTGCGTCGCCGCCGCCGCGCCCGCCGTGGCCAGCTTGAACGAGCCGACCGACCAGTCGAGGTACGCCGGCTGGTCGGCGAGCTTCAGCGGCAGCAGTTCGCGGAGCGCCGGCTCGTCGACCTGGATGACCTTGATTCCCGCCTGCTCGAGATCGGCGATCTCGTCGCGCAGCGCGAGCGCCACCTGGCGCGCGGTGTCGCCGAGCGGCTGGTCGTCGCGTACGAACGACCACGCGAGGATCGTCACCGGGCCGGTCAGCATGCCCTTGACGGGCTTCTCGGTCAGCGACTGCGCGTACGACGACCACTCGACGGTCATCGGGGCCGACCGCGAGACATCCCCCCAGAGGATCGAGGGACGCGTGCAGCGCGAACCGTACGACTGCACCCAGCCGTGCTCGGTGACGGCGAAGCCGTCGAGCAGCTCGGCGAAGTACTGCACCATGTCGTTGCGCTCGGGCTCGCCGTGCACGAGCACGTCGAGGCCGATCTCCTCCTGGAGGCGCACGACCCGCTCGATCTCCTCGCGCATGAGCTGCGCGTAGCCGTCGGAGTCGAGCTCCCCCTTGCCGAGCCGGGCTCGGGCACGGCGGATGTCGCTCGTCTGCGGGAACGAACCGATCGTCGTGGTCGGCAGCTCGGGCAGCTCCAGCTCGGTCTGCGCGGCGACGCGGGCGGCGTAGTCACCGCGGTCGAAGTCGCCGCCGACGAGCGCCGAGAGACGGTCGCGCACCGCGGGCACGCGCACGCCGGGTGCGGCGCTGCGGTCGGCGAGGGCGGCGGATGCCTCGTCGAGCTCGGCGGCGATCGCGTCGCGCCCCTCAGCGAGCCCGCGCGCGAGGGTCGCGACCTGGGCGACCTTCTGGTCGGCGAAGGCGAGCCACGAGACGAGGCGGGCGTCGAGCGCCTGCTCGTCCTCGACGTCGTGGGGCACGTGCAGCAACGAGGTCGAAGTCGACACCGCGACGCTGCCCGAGAGTCGCTGCACCGCGGTGACGCGATCGAACGCGTCCGCGAGGTCGCCGCGCCAGATGTTGTGACCGTCGACGACACCCGCGACGAGCGTCTTCGCGGCGAGCGCCTCGGCGGTGACGGGGTCGAGGCTCTCGGGCAGGGAACCGCGCACGAGGTCGAGCGAGATCGCCTCGACGGGAGTCGCGGCGAGCACCGGCAGCGCGTCGTCGAGCGAGCCGTAGGGCGCGGCGACGAAGATCGCCGGGCGCTCCTCCTGCGCGCCGAGCGCGTCGTAGGCCGCGGCGGCCGACTCGAGCACGCGGGCGCGCGGCTCGTCGATCGACTCGCTCACGAGTGCGGGCTCGTCGAGCTGCACCCATGCGGCGCCGGCGCGGGCGAGCTCGGCGAGCAGCGATTCGTAGACCGGAACGAGCTCGGCGAGCCGGTCGATCGGGCGGAAGCCCTCGGGGGCGTCGTCGGCGGCCTTCGCGAGCAGCAGGAAGGTCACCGGACCGACGACGACGGGGCGCGTGAGGAAGCCCTGCGCCTTCGCCTCGGCGAACTCGGCGAGGATTCGCTCGGCGTGCAGCGAGAAGGAGGTGTCGGGGCCGATCTCGGGCACGAGGTAGTGGTAGTTCGAGTCGAACCACTTCGTCATCTCGAGCGGGGCGTCGTCGCCGACGCCGCGGGCGATCGTGAAGTACGCGCCGAGGTCGACGCTGCCGTCGTCGCCGAGGAACCGGGCGAAGCGCGTCGGCACCGCGCCCACGGCGACCGCGGCGTCGAGCACCTGGTCGTAGAACGAGAACGACTCGGGGATCGCCGAACCGGTGCGGTCGAGCCCCTGAGCCGCGAGCCGCTCGCGGGTGGCCGAGCGCAGCTCGGCGGCGGTCGCCTCGAGCTCGTCCGCGTCGATCGTGCCGGCCCAGAACGCCTCGACGGCGCGCTTGAGCTCACGACGTCGGCCGATCCGGGGGTAGCCCAGGATGGTGCCGGTGGGGAAGGCGGGTGCGGTCATCGTGCGGTGTTCCTCTCATTGACGAGCTGGGTTGAGACGCCGAGGTCGAGCCGGGCGAGCACGCCCAGCACGGCCTCGTGACGATTGAAGGTGTAGAGGTGCAGTCCGGGCGCACCGCCCGCGAGCACCCCGGCGGCGAGCTGCGCCGCGTAGGCGACCCCGAGCTCCGCCTGGGTCCCGGGATCGGGTTCGATCTCGAGGTCGATGGCGAGCTCGGACGGCGCCTCGACCCCGGTGAGCTCGGCGAGCCGGGCGAGCCTGGCCGGCGTCGTGACGGGCATGATGCCGGGCAGGATCGGGATGGTGACGCCTGCGGCGCGGGCTCGGTCGACGTAACCGAGGTAGTCGTCGGCGTGCCAGAACAGCTGCGTGATCGCGAGGGTCGCCCCAGCGATCTCCTTCGCGAGCAGGGCGTCGACGTCTTGATGGGCGCTCCGAGAACGCGGATGCCCCGTGGGGAACGCCGCGACCGCGACGCGCTCGGGCCGGGGCCGCTCGCGGATGCGCGATGCCCCGGGAACGCCCGGCACGCCGACCTGGGCGAACGGCTCCCGCTCCTCTTGGACCCGGTGGATGAGCTGCACCAGTTCGGCCGCGCTGCCGAGGTCGCCGATGCCCGCGTCGGGGCCGGCTCCCGTCGGCGGGTCGCCGCGCAGTGCGAGGAAGCTCGTCACCCCGGCGTCGAGGAACTCGCGCACGAGCCGGTTCGCCTCCTCGTGCGAGGATCCGACGCAGGTGAGGTGCGCCATCGGCTCGACGGCGGTGTGCTCGAGCATGTAGCGGAGCACCGTCAGCGAGCGGTCGCGCGACGAGCCGCCGGCGCCGAACGTCACCGAGATGAACGCGGGATCGGCCTCGGCGAGCCGGTCGATCGTGCGGCCGAGCGCGAGCGCCGCGGCATCCGATCGAGGCGGGAACAGCTCGAACGAGACCGGCGGGCGCGCCCGGCGATCCCCATCCCTGGGGTCGGAACCGGTGGCTGCCATGGGACTCCTGCGTGGCGCAGCCGATGCGGCGGAAGCGCGGCAGGCCGCGTCCCCCGGCCGGTATCGGCGGGTGGGTCTCGCGGGCGGGTGCCGGGCTCGGCGGTCGCTCCTGGTGCCCGGCATCCGGCCGTGCACCGACGATCAGGAGCGACGATACGCGCCGATCGGAGCCGCCGAGCCTCTATGACGCGAGGTGACGCAGAGTGACGCCGAAGGGCTCGACGTGTTGCGCGATCAGGCCTCGACGGCGGCCGCGAACCCGGCCAGCTGGGCCGAGAGCTCGGGCGACACGAGCGCGCGCACACGGGTGCCCGCCTCGAGGTAGTCGACCGAGAGCACCCGGCCGGTCTCGTGCAGCGTCGACACGACGTCGCCCCGGTCGTAGGGCACGACGAGGTCGATCTCGACCGCCGGGTCGGGCAGCATGCGCGTGATCGCCGCGAGCACCTCGTCGATGCCCTCGCCCGTGCGCGCCGAGGCGAACACGGCGCCGGGCTCGAGCCCGCGCAGCACCAGGCGGTCTTCGGGCGTCACGAGATCGGCCTTGTTGAAGACGATCAGCTCGGGGATGTCCCGTGCGCCGACCTCGCCGATGACGTCGCGCACCGTGGCGATCTGCCCGGCCGGGTCGGGGTGGGCCGCGTCGACGACGTGCACGATGAGGTCGGAGTCGCCGACTTCCTCGAGGGTCGAGCGGAACGCCTCGACGAGCTGGTGCGGGAGGTTGCGCACGAAACCGACGGTGTCGGCGAGCGTGTACACGCGGCCGTCGGCGGTCGTGTTGCGACGCACCGTGGCGTCGAGAGTCGCGAACAGCGCGTTCTCGACGAGCAGGCCCGCGCCCGTGATGCGGTTGAGCAGGCTCGACTTGCCGGCGTTCGTGTACCCGGCGATCGCGACCGAGGGGATGGCGTTGCGCTTGCGGTTCGCGCGCTTCGCATCGCGGGCGGGCTTCATGCCCGCGATCTGCTTGCGCAGCTTCGCCATTCGCGAGTGGATGCGGCGACGGTCGAGCTCGATCTTCGTCTCACCCGGGCCGCGCGAGCCCATGCCCGCACCGGCGCTGCCGACCTGACCGCCGGCCTGACGCGACATCGACTCGCCCCAGCCGCGCAGACGCGGCAGCAGGTACTCGAGCTGTGCGAGTTCGACCTGGGCCTTGCCCTCGCGGCTTTTCGCGTGCTGGCTGAAGATGTCGAGGATGACGGCCGTGCGGTCGATCACCTTCACCTTGACGGCGTCTTCGAGCGCACGCCGCTGGCTCGGGGCGAGCTCGGTGTCGGCGACGACCGTGTCGGCGCCGAGCGAGGCGACGATGTGACGCAGCTCTTCGACCTTGCCGCGACCGAGGTAGGTGCTCGGGTCGGGGTGCGGGCGCCGCTGCAGCACGCCGTCGAGCACGCGCGCGCCCGCCGTCTCGGCGAGGGCAGAGAGTTCGCGCATCGAGTTCTCGGCGTCGTCGAGCGAGCCCTGCGAGTACACGCCGATGAGCACCACGTTCTCGAGCCGGAGCTGCCGATACTCGACCTCGGTGACGTCTTCGAGTTCGGTCGAGAGCCCGGCCACGCGACGCAGCGCTGCGCGCGCGTCGCGGTCGAACTGCTCGCCGTCGGTGTCGGCGCCCGCGGCGCCTTCGGATCCGTGCTCCATGAGCGCCTCGGCGGAGCCGGAGCCGAACCGGGTCAGCCCGGCCTTCGACTCAGCGCCGCGCAGCACCCGCTCGACGGCGTCGTCTGCGGTGGTCTGTTCGGCTTCATTCATCACGTTCAAGACTAGTTCCAATCGCTGCGATAGGTTCCCTGTATGAGTTCCGACCACTATTTCTCCGCGTCACCGTCGAGCAGTTCGCGCACCCGCACCATCCGCGCGACCCTCGCCGGCCGCGAGGTCGAACTCACGACCGCGGGCGGAGTCTTCAGCCCCGAGCACCTCGATCAGGGCACTCGTGCGCTGCTCGACCATGTGCCCGCTCCCCCGGTGTCGGGCGATCTGCTCGACCTCGGGTGCGGTTGGGGTCCGATCGCGCTCTCGCTCGCGCTCCAGTCGCCGGATGCCACCGTGTGGGCCGTCGATGTCAACGAACGCGCGCTCGAACTCACGCGGCAGAACGCCGCACGACTCGGTGTCACGAATCTCAACGCCGTGCTGCCCGACGATGTTCCCGAAGCGGTGCGGTTCGCCGCGATCTGGTCGAACCCGCCGATCCGCGTCGGCAAGGCCGAGCTGCACGCACTGCTCACCCGCTGGCTCCCGCGCCTCGACGGCGCCGTCGACGCGGCAGCCTGGCTCGTCGTCGCGAAGCACCTCGGCGCCGAGTCGCTGCAGCGCTGGATCGGCGCCGAACTCGGGCTCGACGTCGAGCGCGCCGCGAACGCGAAGGGCTTCCGCGTGCTGCGGGTCGCGCACGCGGCATCCGCCTGACCCATTCGCCCGCGCCGGAACACCCGACGCACGGCCGAGGCCCCGGGGTTTCCGCCCGAGGTCGGAGGCATGCACGCCGCGGGTCCTCCCGCGAGCACCGTTCGCTCAGGCGAGCGTGAGCACGCCGTCGAAGACGAGTTCGGCCGGCCCTGCGAGTGCCACGTGCTCGCCGTCGGCGGCCTCGAACATGCGCACGCCGAGCACGCCGCCAGGCACCTGCACGCGCCAGTCGTTCGGCGCCGAGGCGCCCGCCCAGTGCCGCACCGCGAGCGCCGAGGCGACGGCGCCGGTGCCGCACGAGAGCGTCTCGCCCGAACCGCGCTCGTGAACGCGCATGCGGATGCGCCCCACCCCGTCTTCGACGAGCGGCTCGGCGGGCACGACGAACTCGATGTTCGCGCCGGCCTCGGGCTCGGGGTCGAGGATCGGCGAGTAGGCGAGGTCGAGGCCCTCGAGCTCGTCGTCGTCGGCGAGGGCGACGACCACGTGCGGGTTGCCCACGTCGATGCCGAGGCCGGGCCTGGCCACTGGCAGCTGCTTGGCGCGCACGAGCGGCTCGCCGCCGGCGAGGCGCCACGGTCCGAGGTCGACCTGGAAGCCCGTCGCCGTGCGCGTGACGAGTCGGACGCCCGCGCGCGTGCCGATCGCGATCTCGGCGCCCGGGTGCAGCTCGGCGAGCCCCTGGTCGAGCAGGTAGCGCACGAAGACCCGGATGCCGTTGCCGCACATCTCGGAGACGGTGCCGTCGGCGTTCCAGTAGTCCATGAACCACACCGCACGCGGATCGGCCGCGAGGGCCGCCGCACCGTCGTCGAGGTTCTGCGAGCGCACCGCGCGGATGACGCCGTCGGCGCCGACGCCGTAATGCCGGTCGCACACCGCGGCGATCTGCGTCGGCGACAGCTCGTTCTCACCCTCGGGATCGCTGAAGAGCACGAAGTCGTTACCCGTGCCCTGGCCCTTGGTGAATCGCAGATCGAACGGCATGCGACTCAGTCTAGGGCGGCCTGGCGGGCCAGTTCGGCGCCCCGGGCGACGACGTCGTCGGCGTCGATCACGACCGCGTCGCGATAGCGCTTGAACCAGCCCACCTGGCGTCTCGCGTAGGTGCGGGTGAGCTGCTGCGTCTCGGCCACGGCCTCGGCGCGAGGCATCCGCCCCTGCAGCTCGGCGAGCGCCTGCGCGTAACCGATGGCCTTGCGCGCGGTGACGCCGCGCTCGATTCCCAGCGGCACGAGGCCGCGCACCTCGTCGACGATGCCGAGCCGCCACATCTCGTGCACGCGCTCGTCGAGCCGCTCGACGAGCGTCGCGCGATCGGCGCGCAGGTGCACGATGCGATGCTCGCGCCACGGCACCGGCTCGTCGGGCAGTCGGGCCGCCGCCGGCTCCCCCGTGACCTCGATCACCTCGAGCGCGCGCACCACGCGGCGGCCGTTCTGCGGGTCGACCTTCGCCGCCGTCTCGGCGTCGATGTCGCGCAGGCGCGCATGCAGCATTCCGGGCCCGTGTTCTTCGAGCTCGGCCTCGAGGCGCGCGCGCACCACCGGGTCGGTGCCGGGGAAGCGGAAGTCGTGGATGACCGAGGAGACGTAGAGCCCCGATCCGCCGACGAGGAGGGCGACGGCACCGCGGGCGATGATCTCGTCGATGCGCGCTCGTGCGAGGGTCTGGTACTCGGCGACCGAGGCCTCGTCGGTGACGTCGAGCACGTCGAGCAGGTGATGGGGCACGCCGCGGCGCTCGACCGGCGAGAGCTTCGCGGTGCCGATGTCCATGCCGCGGTAGAGCTGCATGGCGTCGGCGTTCACGACCTCGGCACCGCGCCCGGTGCGCTCGATCGCCTCGGCGAGGTCGAGTGCGAACGCCGACTTGCCGGTGCCGGTGGCGCCGACGACGGCGACGAGGCTCACGTCAGCGCTGACCGTCGGTCGGGTCGTAGATCGGCATGGTGCCGACCCCCGGCGAGACGAGTGGCTCGCTGCCGCGCACGCGCAACGAGGGCAGGCCGAGCGAGACACGGCCCTGGGTCGCAGTCGCGCTCGAACCGGTCGTGGGCACGCCGCAGCTCTCGGCCTGCGCGCGGTCCCACGCGTCGCCCGCGCGGGTGCGCCGCACGCGGAGCGGTGCGTCGTCGGTGGAGTCGGCGATGAGGTGGAACGGCGCCGCCTGCGTGATCACGACCGACACGACGTCGCCCGGGCGCGGCAGTTCGGAACCCTCGGGCACCTCGAAGTGCACGAGACGGCTGTCTTCGGCGCGGCCGCTGAGGCGGTGCGTCTCTGCGTCCTTCTTGCCCTCGCCGTTCGCGACGAGCACCTCGACCGCGCGGCCGACGAGCTGCTGGTTCTCCTCCCAGGAGATGCGCTCCTGGAGTGCGATCAGTCGCTCGTAGCGCTCCTGCACGACCTCCTTCGGAACCTGGTCTTCCATGGTCGCCGCGGGCGTGCCGGGGCGGATCGAGTACTGGAAGGTGAACGCCGAGGCGAAGCGTGCGGCCTCGACGACCCGCATGGTCTCGAGGAAGTCCTCTTCGGTCTCGCCGGGGAACCCGACGATGATGTCGGTCGAGATCGCCGCGTTCGGGATCTTCGCGCGCACCCGGTCGAGGATGCCGAGGAACTTCTCGGAGCGGTACGAGCGGCGCATCGCCTTGAGGATGCGGTCGGAACCCGACTGGAGCGGCATGTGCAGCTGCGGCATCACATTGGGCGTCTCGGCCATCGCGTCGATCACGTCGTCGGTGAAGGCGGCGGGGTGCGGGCTCGTGAATCGGATGCGCTCGAGTCCGTCGATCTGCCCGGCAGCGCGCAGCAGCTTGCCGAACGCCTGACGGTCGCCGAACTCGACGCCGTAGGAGTTCACGTTCTGGCCGAGCAGGGTCACCTCGATCGCGCCGTCGTCGACGAGCGCCTGGATCTCGGCGAGGATCTCGCCCGGACGGCGGTCCTTCTCCTTGCCGCGGAGCGCGGGCACGATGCAGAAGGTGCAGGTGTTGTTGCAGCCGACCGAGATCGACACCCAGCCGCTGTAGCTCGAGTCGCGCTTGGTCGGCAGCGTCGAGGGGAACACCTCGAGCGAGTCGAGGATCTCGAGCTGCGCCTCGTCGTTGTGGCGGGCGCGCTCGAGCAGGCTCGGCAGTGCGCCCATGTTGTGCGTGCCGAACACGACATCGACCCACGGGGCCTTCTCGAGGATGAGGTTCTTGTCCTTCTGGGCGAGGCAGCCGCCGACGGCGATCTGCATTCCCGCGTGGCGACGCTTGACCCCCGCGAGATGGCCGAGGTTGCCGTAGAGCTTGTTGTCGGCGTTCTCGCGCACGGCGCAGGTGTTGATCACGACGATGTCGGGTTCGCTGCCTTCGGCGGGCACGTAGCCGGCGGCCTCGAGCGATCCGCTGAGCCGTTCGGAGTCGTGGACGTTCATCTGGCAGCCGAAGGTGCGGACCTCGTAGGTGCGCGGCGCGGGCATCGTCGCCTCGGCGCGGGCGACCTCGTGAATGGTGCTCATGATCGCACCAGTTTACGAGCCCTCGCCGGACAGTGCCGCCGTCACCGCCTCGCGCACGACGTTGCCGGGATAGCCGCGGCGCTGGAGGAATGCCGACAGACGGCGCTCGGCGGTCTGCCGGTCGAGGCCGCGGAGCTGGCGGGCGCGACGCTCGGCGACGACTCGGGCGTTCTCGAGCTCGGTCTCTGGGTCGAGATCTTCGACCGCGGCCCGCGCGAGCGCCGCGTCGACGCCACGGCGACCCAGCTCTTGCAGGAGGGCGCCGCTGCCCTTGCCCTTTCGCACGCCCTGGCTGTGCACCACCTGCTCGGCGAGACGTGCGTCGTCGAGGTAGCCGAGCCGTTCGTAGCGCTCGATCCACTGCTCGATCTCGACTTCGTCGAGCCCGTGCTCGGCGAGCACCGAACGCACCTCGGAGACGGAGAGGGCCGAGCGACTCAGCCTCGAGACGACGAGTCGATCGATACGCGCGTCGCGCTCGACGCCCGACTCGTCGGGCTCGCCCTCGGGGGCGCTGCCGAAGTGGGCACTCCGGGCGGCTCGCGACCGTTTCGAACCCGTGTCGCGAGCGGCGACCGGCTCACTCGGCTCCTCTTCGCCGAACCAGCGGTCGGGAACCTCGTTGCCGGCGGCGTGCTCGGCGAACGCCTCGGATGCCCGACGAGGGCGGCGCGCCGGTGCAGATCGACTCGCCGCCGAACCCTCGTCGGGACGTTCTTCGCTCGTGGGTGCGGCGTCGTGCCGCACCCACGGCAGGTAGGTGACCGGGGCGAGGTGCTCGGACGACGGGTCGCGCATGCTGCCCTCATTCCCGGTCATCGTGTACTGCTCGCCGCTCAGGCGCCCTTGCGCTTCGCGGTGATCGACTCGACGTTCGTCGGGGCCACCGCGGCAGCCGCCGCCCCCGCCTGCCCGATGCCGAGCTTCACGAGGATCTTCTGCTCGATGTCGGCCGCGATGTCGGGGTTGGAGAGCAGGAAGTTGCGGGCGTTCTCTTTACCCTGACCCAGCTGGTCGCCGTCGTAGGTGTACCAGGCACCCGACTTCTTGACGATGCCCTGGTCGACGCCGTAGTCGATGAGGCTGCCCTCACGCGAGATGCCGACCCCGTAGAGGATGTCGAACTCGGCCTGCTTGAAAGGCGGGGCCATCTTGTTCTTGACGATCTTCACGCGGGTGCGGTTGCCGACCGCCTCGGTGCCGTCTTTCAGGGTCTCGATGCGACGGATGTCGAGGCGGACCGAGGCGTAGAACTTCAGCGCCTTGCCGCCCGCGGTCGTCTCGGGGCTGCCGAAGAACACGCCGATCTTCTCGCGCAGCTGGTTGATGAAGATCATCGTGGTGTTGGTCTGGTTGAGGCCACCGGTCAGCTTGCGCAGCGCCTGCGACATGAGTCGGGCCTGGAGGCCGACGTGGGAGTCTCCCATCTCGCCCTCGATCTCGGCCCGCGGCACGAGCGCTGCCACCGAGTCGATGACGATGAGGTCGATCGAGCCGGAGCGCACGAGCATGTCGGCGATCTCGAGTGCCTGCTCACCCGTGTCGGGCTGCGAGACGAGCAGCGCGTCGATGTCGACGCCCAGCTTCTTGGCGTACTCGGGATCGAGCGCGTGCTCGGCGTCGACGAAGGCGGCGATGCCGCCGGCACGCTGGGCATTGGCGATCGCGTGGAGCGTGAGCGTGGTCTTGCCCGAGGACTCGGGACCGTAGATCTCGACGATGCGGCCGCGCGGGAGCCCGCCGACGCCGAGTGCGACGTCGAGGGCGATCGAACCGGTGGGGATGACCTCGACGGGGGCGCGGTCTTCGCTGCCGAGGCGCATGACCGATCCCTTGCCGAACTGGCGGTCGATCTGCGCGAGTGCGGCTTCGAGTGACTTCTCGCGGTCTGCGGGTGATGCCATGATGTGGGCTCCTTCGATGCTCGTGTGCTGCTGCCTCTAGGCTGTCGTTCCACGTTGCGGGCCCCGGCTGACCGGTGCTGACCCGCGGCGTCTCGCGACAAGGCGGTTGCGGTGTGTTGCGACGAGTCGACCGTATGGCCGGCCACCGACATCGCTGCCCGAGACGGGCGGAATGTGGATGGCTTCGCCGTTCCTCCTGCTGTTGAGGAGCCTAACGCAGAACCCGAACGAATGTTCGAACCGACACTCCGCGTGTCGAACGCGTCTTCGGCACGACGAGCCGGGTCAGCGCGCGGAGCCGCCCCGCGCCTCGCCCGGCGTCGGGCGGCCTGCGCCGTGCCGGTGCGACTCGGGGACATCCGTCGCCTCGCAGAGCGCGAGCCAGACCTCGCGCGGCCGGATGCCGGCGGCGAGCGCCTCGCGCGCGGTGCGCCCGCCGAGCGAGGCGAGCACGAGATCGTTCACGACGACCCCGCCGTACCCTGCGCCGAACTCGGCGTCGACGGCGATCTGGAACTCGCTGAGCTTCACGGAACCTCCCGGACATGGCTTCGGCCGGTCCGAAGACCGGCCGAAGCGTGTGAAGACGATCGGGTCGCCGTGCTCAGCGGACCATCATCTCGGCGTCGAACTCGGCGACGAGCTCGTCGGGCAGGCTGTCGGGCACCACGGAGAGGCCCTCGAGCACTGCGATGCGGTCGCCGACCTCGTGCATGATCACCGAGATGGGCGTGTCGAGCGCCTCGGCGACCGAGGCGAGGATCTCGGAGGAGGCCTCTTTCTGACCACGCTCGACCTCGCTCAGGTAGCCCAGAGCCACGCTCGCCTTGGACGCGACCTGCCGGAGCGTTCGCCCCTTCTGCAGGCGGAAGTCCCTCAACACATCGCCGATCTCCTGTCGAACCAGAACCATCGGGGAACCTCCTTCTACACTGCCTTCGACTCCGCCGGAGCCGGAAACGGGAGCGTCAGTCTACCTGATGCTCGTGGCTTCCAATCTAGCGTCGCACACTGGGGCTTTCGTGTGAACCTGCCACATGTAACAGGGTGTTCACGAAGACTATTCCGCTACCCCCGTTCTTCCTCCCAAGCGGGCAGCGAGGCGGTGATCGGTTCGGCTCCGGATGCCTCGAAGCGGGCCTTGCGACGCTTCAGCCACACCCCGAGCACGATGATGATCGCGAGCGCCGAGTACGCGACGATCGCGAACGGGCTGTGCACGAGGTACGCGAGGTCGCCCTGGCTGATGGCCATCGACTTGCGCAGCTGCTCCTCCGCCATCGGCCCGAGGATGCCGCCGACGACCATGGGCGCGACCGGGTACCCGTAGCGCCGCATGAGGAACCCGATGAGCCCGACGAGGAGCAGCACGAAGGTGTCGAACACGTTGAAGTGCAGGGCGTACGCGCCGAGTCCGGCGAACGCGAGGATGCCGGCGTAGAGGTACGGGCGCGGGATGCGCAGCACCTTGACCCACATGCCGACGAGCGGCAGGTTGAGCACGAGCAGCATCACGTTGCCGATGTAGAGGCTCGCGATGAGCGCCCACACGAGCCCCGACTGGTTCTCGAACAGCATCGGCCCCGGGCGGATGCCGTAGGACTGGAACGCCGAGATGATGATCGCCGCCGTCGCCGTCGTCGGCAGGCCCAGCGTGAGCAGCGGCACGAGCACGCCCGCCGCGGCCGCGTTGTTCGCGGCCTCGGGACCGGCGACGCCCTCGATCGCGCCCCGACCGAACTCGGCGCGGGCGTTGCCCTTCGCGAGCTTGCGCTCGGTCGCGTACGACAGGAACGTCGCGACATCCGCACCGCCGGCCGGGATCGTGCCGATCGGGAACCCGATCGCCGTGCCCCGCAGCCACGGCCGCCACGACCGTGCGAGGTCGCGACGCGACATCCAGCTGCGCCACCCCTTCGTCACCGGGATGACCCGCACCGGGCCGTGCCGGAGCCGCGACGCGACGTAGAGGGTCTCGCCGAGGGCGAAGAGCCCGACTGCGATGATGACGACGTCGATGCCGTCGGCGAGGCTCGGCACGCCGAGCGTGTAGCGCTGCTGCCCCGAGAGCACCTCGGTGCCGATGAGGCCGAGGAACAGTCCGAGGCCCAGTGAGACGAGCCCGCGCGGCACGCTCTGCCCGAGCAGCGCCCCGACGGTGAGGAACGCGACCACGATGAGGGCGAAGTAATCGGCCGGACCGAGCTGCACCGCGAGCTTCGAGATGCCCGGCGCCAGGAAGGTCAGGGCGAGGGTCGCCGCGGTGCCCGCGACGAAGGAGCCGAGCGCGGCGGTCGCGAGCGCCGCGGCGCCCCGCCCCGCCTTCGCCATGCGATTGCCCTCGAGCGCGGTCACGATCGACGACGACTCCCCCGGCGTGTTCAGGAGGATCGACGTCGTCGACCCGCCGTACATGCCGCCGTAGTAGATGCCGGCGAAGACGATGAGCGCCCCGGTGGGGTCGAGCGAGTAGGTGAGCGGCAGGAGCAGCGCGACGGTCATCGCCGGGCCGATGCCGGGCAGCACGCCGACGGCGGTGCCGATGAAGACGCCGAAGAGCGCGTAGAGCAGGTACTGCGGCTGGAGGGCGGTGGCGAAGCCCTCGAGCAGTGCGGTGAGGCTATCCATGGAAGATCGGGGTCCAGTCGAGAAGGGGGCCCGCGGGCAGCGACAGCCCGAGCCAGGCCCCGAAGACGAGTTGCGTCACGAGCCCGAGACCCGCGCCTGCGGCGAGCGCGGCCCACCAGCGCTTCGCGCCGAGCGACCAGGCGGCACCGGCGAAGAGCACCATGACCGCGACCGGCCAGCCGGCGAGCTCGATGAGCACGAGCTGCGAGCAGAAGCAGACGACGAGCTTGCCGACCGTCAGCCAGTCGGTCGGGGCATCGGGGTCGATGTCCTCGCCGTCGTCGGGCGTGCCGCGCTGCCCGCGCAGCACCTGGCCGATCACGACGAGGGATGCCACGAGCAGCAGCACTCCGACGGCGTACGGGAACACCCGGGGCCCGAGCACGCTGGCCGAGCCCGGCGGCACCCTGATGAACCCGGCGCCCACGATCGTGTAGACGCCGATGGCCGCGCAGATCCCGGCGAAGACGAATTCGCCGACGGGCGGGCGGGTGCGGTTCGCGGCGCCCGAGGGGGTTCCCCCCGACGTGGGGGCGTCGGGGGGAACCGGGATCGGAACGGTCACTGGGAGACCAGGCCGATCGTCTGGAGGGTCGAGGTCACCTCGGCGATGTCGCTCGTGAGGAAGTCGTCGAAGTCGCCGCCGGTGAGGAACGCGTCGCTCCATCCCTTCTCCTCGAGGGCCCGGGTCCAGCCGCCGGAGGCGTGCATCTCGGTCGCGAGCTCGGTGAGCGCGGCCTTCTCCTCGTCGGAGATGCCGCCCGGCGCGAGCACGCCGCGCCAGTTCGTGAGCTCGACGTCGTAGCCCTCCTCGACGAGCGTGGGCGTGTCGGCCAGCAGCTCGACCCGCTCGGGCGAGGAGACCGCGAGCGCGCGCAGTTCGCCCGCCTCGATCTGCTCGACGAACTCGCCCACCCCCGAGATCCCCGCCTGCACGGTGTTGCCGAGCAGCATCGTGACGGCCTCGCCGCCGCCCGAGTTCGGGATGTAGTTGAGCGTCGTCGGCACGTCTGCCGCGTCGACCCCGGCCTCGACGAGGAGCATGCCCGCGAGGATGTGGTCGGCGCCCCCGGCCGAGCCGCCCGTGACCGAGATCGCGGCGCCCTCCTCGAGGATCGCGTCGACGAGGTCGTCGGTGGTCTCGTACGGCGAGTCGGCGGGCACGACGAGCACGAGGGCCTCCTCGGTGAGCCGCGCGATCGGCGTCGTGTCCTCGATGCGGCTGGCCGAGGCGTTCGTCTCGACCGCGCCGACCATGACGAGCCCGGTGACCATGAGCGTCGCCGGATCCTGCTCGTTCGCGAGGGCGGCGAGCCCCACGGTGCCGCCGGCCCCGCCGATGTTCTCGACGGGCGCCGAGCCCACGAGGTCCTCATCGGTCAGCACCTGCGACATCGCGCGGGCGGTCTGGTCCCAGCCGCCGCCGGGGTCGGCCGGGGCGATCAGGTCGACGGACTCGAGGGCGACGGCCTCGCCGTCACCACCGGCCGAGTCGTCGCCGGACGCGGGGGTGCTGCACGCCGCGAGGGCGAGCACGCCCGCGAGGCCGAGACCGAGGCCCGCGAGTCCGCGGCGAAGCGCGGGACGACCGGACGTGCTGCGGAAGTGGACGGCCGAGGTGCTCGGCCCGCTGCGAGATCGCAATTCTCCTCCTTGAGCGCCCGACGGCTTCGACGGGCGACGATCGATTCGGCTCGACGCTAGAGACGACGCCCGCCCGGCGGAATGCTGCGGTCGTAACGGTCGTAGTGGTCGTTTCGGACGCTTCGGTCGTACTGGTCGATTCGGTCGTATTGGTCGCGGTCCTCGTGCCGTCGGCGGCTCCTGCGTGCGTCACACTGGTCAGGTGGTCCGGTCGATGACGCTTGGCATGCAGCTGCTGCTGCTGCAGCTCGCCATCGTGCTCGTCACGGTCGTCGGCACGGGCCTCACCGCGATGTGGTTGCAGGAGCAGCAGCTCCGCGAGGCCTACCAGGACCGAATGATCGCGGTCGCGCAGTCGGTGGCGGGGTTGCCCGTCATCACCTCCGCCTTCGACGACGCCGACCCCGCCGCAACGATCCAGCCGGTCGCCGAGGTCGTGCGCGAGGCATCCGATGTCACCTACGTCGTCGTGTCGGACGATGCGGGCATCCGCTACTCGCACCCGAACCCAGATCGCATCGGCGAGAAGGTGTCGACCGACCCCGCCATCCCCCTCTCGGGCGAGATCTACGTGGGCACCCAAACGGGCACGCTCGGCGAGTCGTGGCGCGTGAAGGTGCCGATCTTCGACGAGGACGGCGAGGTCATGGGGCAGGTCTCGGTCGGGATCCTCGAATCCGAGCTCCGCGCCGACTTCCTCGGCGACCTCACGCTGCTGCTCGTCGCCCTCGTCATCGCCGCCGTGATCGGCGTCATCGGCTCCACCTGGATCGGGCGGCTCATCCGGCGCCGCATCTACGGTCTCGAGCCCGACGAGATCCGCGCCATGCTCGAGACGCGAGAAGCGATGCTGCACGGGATACGCGAGGGCCTCGTCGCCGTCGACGACCGCGGCCGAGTGGTGCTCGTGAACGATGCCGCCGCGCGGCTCCTCGATCTCGACTCGACCGCCGAGGTAGTGGGCCGACGGGTCGACGAGGTGCTCGACCCCGAGCTCGCCCGCTTCATCATCTCGGGCGAGGATCGCGAGAGCCCCGTGCTCTCGGGCGAACGCGTGCTGCTCGTGCACGGCGACCGGGTGCGCGTCGACGGGCGCGAGATCGGCTCGATCGCCATCCTCCGCGACCGCACCGAGCTCGAGACGACGCTGCGCGAGCTCGAGGGCGCGCAGAGCCTCGCCGACGGCCTGCGCGCGCAGTCGCACGAGTTCTCGAACAAGCTGCACGTGGTGAGCGGGCTGCTCGAGCTCGGTCACCTCGACGCCGCGCTCGAGTTCATCGAACGCGTCGGCAGCGGCGGGGCGCTCTCGACGCTCGACGACCACGACGGCCTCGCCGACCTCGAGATCGCCGCCCTCGTGCTCGCGAAGCGCACCCGCGCGCAGGAGCTCGGCATCGCCGTCGAGCTCGCCCCGACGGCGCACCTCGACGCCGCCCGCGGCGGCGAGCCCCGCACCGAGCTCGTGACGATCGTCGCGAACCTCCTCGACAACGCGATCGAGGCGTGCGTGCTCGGCGGCCGCATCGTGCTCGACGTGCGCGACGACCTCGAGCCGGGGGTCGTGGTCGTGCGGGTCGACGACGACGGGCCGGGCGTGCCGACCGTGCAGCGCGAGGCGATCTTCGAACCGGATGTCTCGGGCAAGGCCCCCGTGCCCGGCAAGGCCAGGCGCGGCATCGGCCTCGCGATCGTGCAGCGCATCGCGCACCGTCTCGGCGGCGAGGCGCGGGTCGACGACTCGCCGTCGGGCGGCGCCCGCTTCACCGTGCGGCTGCCCTGGGTCGGCGCCGGGTCGGGCGGCGGCGCAGCCATCGCCTCGGATGCCTCGACGGGGGCCGCCCGATGACCCCGGTTGCTCCCGCCGCCCCGACCGGTGACGCGCTCCGCGTCGTGGTCGTCGACGACGATCTCGCCGTCGCCCGCGTCAACCGTGCCTTCGTCGCCGCCCACCCGGGGTTCACGGTCGTCGCCGAAGCGCACACCGGGGCCGACGCGCTCACCGCGATCGCGCGACTCCGCCCCGACCTCGTCCTCCTCGACATCTATCTGCCCGATCTCGGCGGACTCGACGTGCTGCGCCGCCTGCGCGCCGCCGGCGACGAGGTCGAGGTGATCGCGGTCACCGCGGCCCGCGATCTCGACACGGTGCGCACGGCGCGACTGCTCGGAGTGCGCCACTACCTCGTCAAGCCGTTCTCGGGCGCGAGTCTCGGCGACCGTCTCGACGAGGTGCGACGCGGCATCGCCGCGGATCGCGCCGCGCCCGCCGCGCTCGACCAGCGCGCCGTCGACGAGGCGCTCGGCTCGGCGCCCGTTCGGCGCGGCGCCCTGCCGAAGGGGCTCTCGGCCGTGAGCCTCGAGCGGGTCGCCTCAGGTCTCGCCGCCCGCACGGGCGACGCCTCGGCGGCCGAGATCGCCGAGGCACTCGGCATGTCGCGGGTGAGCGCGCGGCGCTACCTCGAGCATCTCGTGGCGACCGGCGCTGCGGAGGTCGCGCCGCGCTACGGCTCGGCCGGACGCCCCGAGCACCGGTACCGGGTGCCCCGGTAGCCGATCAGTCGGCGCCGAGGCGGCGCAGGGCGTGCTCGACGAGCGCTCGAACCGTCGCACGGCGGATCTCGGCACGGTCGCCCGAGAACGCGAGCTCGACCGCCTCGGTCGCGTCGGCGTCGCCGTCGCCGAACGAGAGCCCGAGGTAGACGGTTCCCGGTGGGTGTCCGCCCTGCCAGTCGGGTCCGGCGACGCCCGTCGTCGCGAGGCCCACGTCGGCCGGGCGCGCCTCGATCGCGAGCGCCGTGCGCACACCGCGCGCCATCTGGCGGGCCACCTCGGGGTGCACCGGGCCCTCGCGGGCGAGCAGCTCGCCGTCGACCCCGAGCAGCGATCGCTTCACCGCGGTGTCGTACGCGACCACGCCGCCCGAGACCACGGCCGACGCCCCGGGCACCGAGGTGAGTTCTGCCACGACGAGCCCGCCCGTGAGCGACTCGGCGACGGCGATGCGAAGGCCCCGCCGGGTCAGCAGTTCGATGAGCGACCTGGTCGACGCATCGATGCGAGGCATCCGATCGACCGGGTCGGCATTCACGACGACGCTCAGCTCTCGGCGCCCGCGCCCCGCGCGAGGCGCACCGCGTCGCGCACGTAGAGGAGGCCCGACCACAGCGTGAGCACGAGCGCGAGCCCCATCGCCACCCAGTTCACCCACAGCACCCAGTCGCCGAGGATCGTCCACAGCGGGACGAGCGCGAGCGAGATCGCGACCGCCTGCACGACCGTCTTGAGCTTGCCGCCCGAGGATGCCGGCACGACGTTGCCGCGGCGCAGCTCGACGAGGCGCCACACGGTGATGCCGACCTCGCGCACGATGATGAGGATCGTCACCCACCACCACAGCTCGCCGAGGATCGAGAGGCACACGAGGGCGCCGCTCGTCAGCAGCTTGTCGGCGATCGGGTCGAGGATCTTGCCGAGGTCGGTGACGAGCCCCCGCGAACGTGCGATGTGCCCGTCGATGCCGTCGGTCGCGATCGCCACGATGAACAGCGCCGCCGCCCACCAGCGCAGGGGTCCGTCGGCGCCGTCATCGGCGAGGAGCAGCCAGAAGAACACGGGCGCGGCCAGGATGCGCACCACGGTGATGGCGTTGGGAAGGTTCCAGTTCGCCGATCGCCCGGGGGTGCCGGCGGAGGAGGTCATACGCCCAAGGATAGCGGCCGATCAGTCGCGGCCGGTGAGCCCCCAGGCGTCTTCGTCGCCGTCGGCCTCGACCTCTTCGAGCCCCTCGGGGATGCGCCCCACCGGGTCGTCGTAGCGCTCGTCGGGTACGTCGTACGCGTCGTTCGACGGGGCCGGCATCGACTGGGCCTGCATCGACTGGGGTGCGGCAGGCGCGCCCTGCGGTGCAGCGACCGGTGCGCTCGGCCCGCTCGGCTCGCCGCGCAGCTTCGCGAGCACGCCGGGCAGCTGCTCGGCGGTCACAAGTACGTCGCGCGCCTTCGACCCCTCCGAGGGGCCGACGATCTCGCGTGACTCGAGCAGGTCCATGAGGCGCCCGGCCTTCGCGAAGCCCACCCGGAGCTTGCGCTGCAGCATCGAGGTCGAACCGAACTGCGTCGACACCACGAGCTCGGCCGCGGCGAGCAGCAGTTCGAGGTCGTCGCCGATATCGGAGTCGATCTCCTTGCGTTCGACGGCGGCCGCCACATCTTGCCGGTATTCGGGCCGCGCCTGACGCGTCACATGCGTGACGACCTTCTCGATCTCGGCCTCGGTGACCCACGCGCCCTGCACGCGCAACGGCTTCGACGCCCCCATCGGCAGGAACAGCGCGTCGCCCTGGCCGATCAGCTTGTCGGCGCCCGGCTGGTCGAGGATGACGCGCGAGTCGGTGACGCTCGTCACCGCGAACGCGAGCCGCGACGGCACGTTCGCCTTGATGAGGCCGGTCACGACGTCGACCGAGGGCCGCTGCGTCGCGAGCACGAGGTGGATGCCCGAGGCGCGCGCGAGCTGCGTGATGCGAACGATCGAGTCCTCGACGTCGCGCGGAGCGACCATCATGAGGTCGGCGAGCTCGTCGACCACGACGAGCAGGTACGGATACGGCTTGAGCTTGCGCTCGCTGCCCGCCGGCAGGATGATCTCGTCGTTCACGACGGCCTTGTTGAAGTCGTCGATGTGGCGGAACCCGAACGACGCGAGGTCGTCGTACCGCATGTCCATCTCCTTCACGACCCACTGCAGCGCCTCGGCCGCCTTCTTCGGGTTCGTGATGATGGGTGTGATGAGGTGCGGCACGCCCGCGTACGGGGCGAGCTCGACGCGCTTCGGGTCGATGAGCACCATGCGCACGTCGGAGGGCTTCGCCCGCATGAGCAGGCTCGTGATCATCGAGTTCACGAAGCTCGACTTGCCCGAACCGGTCGAACCGGCGACGAGCAGGTGCGGCATCTTCGCGAGGTTCGCGATGACGTACCCGCCGCCGACGTCTTTGCCGACGCCGATCGTCATCGGGTGCTTCGCCCCCACCGATGCCTGCGAACGCAGCACATCGCCGAGGGTGACCGTCTCGCGGTCGGCGTTCGGGATCTCGACACCGATCGCGCTCTTACCCGGGATCGGCGAAAGGATGCGCACCTCGTTCGAGGCGACCGCGTACGAGAGGTTCTTCGAGAGCGCGGTGACCCGCTCGACCTTCACGCCCGGGCCGAGCTCGATCTCGTACTGCGTGACCGTCGGGCCGCGCGAGAAGCCCGTGACCTTCGCGTCGACCGAGAACTGCTCGAGCACCCCGGTGATCTGACGCACGACCTCGTCGTTGGCCTGCGAACGCGTCTTCGCCGGCGGACCCGCCGCGAGCGTCGACGCCGACGGCAGGAAGTAGGGCCGGTCGGGCGTCTCGGTCCCGCCGTCGAACTCGGACGCCTCTGCGGCGAGCGCATCGGCCATCGGGGAGTCGCCCGTGAAATCGGCCGCGGCGTCGTAGAGCGGCACCGCCTGGGTCGCCCCTGCGTCGTCGCCCCGAAGACCCCGGCCCGTCTGCGGCGCCTCACCGGTGAACTGCTGCAGCGCCGACTCGGCCCGCTCGAGCTCGCCGAGCACCTCGGTGCCGTACGCGCCGCCGATCCCGGCGGCAACCGCACCGGCGCCGCCCGCGCCCTCGATCGGGCTGTCGAAGCTGCCCGCGGCCGAACCCTGGCCGAATACCTCGGTGAGCCCCTCGACGCCGGGCGCCTCGAACTCGGGGTCCTCCTCGCGGTTCGACGCATTGCGGCGCCACCACGGGAGGAGGCCCGCGGGCTCCTCCTCGCCGTCGCCGTCGATGCCGTCGAGTTCGGTCTGCACGCTCTTGCGCCGGTCGCGCCGAGAGGGCTTCGGCGTGTCATCCGGCTCTGCCTGCTGCGCCTCGTCGGGCGCCCCGAACAGCCACGCGTACAGCTCGCGGAACCGCGCCGGAATACGGTTCGGCGGCGTCTTGGTGATGATGAGGAGCGACAGCACCACGAGCAGGATCACCACGATCGTCGCCCCCACCTCGGTGATGAGGAGGATGAGCGGGGCCGCGAGCATCCAGCCGAGGATGCCGCCGGCGCGCGCGAGCACGGCCATGCCCTGGCTCGGTTCGGGCTGGCCGCCGAAGATGTGGCAGAGCGCCGAGACGCTCACGAGCAGGATGCCGAGCCCGATGCCGATGCGCGTGTTGTCGTGCACCGAGCTCGGATGCCGGAACAACCAGACGGCGAAGATCAGCATGATCACGGGGAGCGCGAACGCGACGCGGCCGAACAGGCCGCCGAAGCTCCACGAGTCGAGGGTCTGCGCGACCGGTTCGTTGATGAAGAACCACTCGACGACGGCCCCGGCGATCGCCAGCACCACGATGAAGAACGGCAGGCCGTCGCGACGCTCTTCTTTCTGCAGGGTCTCGGGACCGAGCGCGCGCGCCGCGCCGCCGGCGAGGTGGGCGAGGCCCATCCACGCCTTCACGAGGAAGTTCGGGCCGGTCGGCTGCGCCGCGGGCTTCTTCGCCGATGAGCCGCGCGTCGTCTGCGCGGGCAGCTTCTTGGTCGGGGCCGTGCGCGAGCCACCGCCGCGGGACGAGGTGCCCGAGGCGCGCCCGTTCGACTTGGTGCTCGTAGCCATGGGGTCAACGTTACGGCCGACCGCCGACCCACGCCCGCAACACCGGGCGAGTGTCTGCGATCCGACCCCGGCGGCGCACCACCTCAGGCGAGGGTGCGCACCATCGTGTCGCGCCCGCCGACCGTCTCGACGACCGCGAACCCCTCCGAGCGGTAGAGCACCCCCGCGAAGTTGCCGTGCTCGACGGAGAGCGTCAGCCTCGCGAACCCGGCCGAGCGCGCGGCATCCGCGAGCCCCTGCAGCAGCGACCGCCCGACGCCCTGCGCCCGCCAGAGCGGGCGCACCCCGATGATCAACTCGGGCACGCCCGTCGCGACGAAACCGTGCGCGCGCTGCTCGACCGAGAACAGGCGGTACCAGGCGGCGCCGACCGGTCGCCCGCCGTCGTCGACGGCGACCACGCCGCGATCGGCCGGTCGCTGCCAGCCCGCGATGTAGCCGCGCGAGACGGGGTCGGCGAGCACATCGGGGCGCGGCCGCGTCGCGCCCTGCCGCCAGTTCGCCGCCTCGACGACCATGTCGGCGAGGAACGCCCCGTCGGAGGGGGCGGCTGGGCGCAGCGTGAACGTCGACATGCGCGGATGCTACGACCGGGGTGTTTCGGCCGTGTTTCGTGCGACGCGGGGAGTACCGGGGCGCGCCCGCCGACCGCCGAACCGGGCCGGCGGCGCGGCGGCTCCTACGCCTCGATGACGAGCGGCACGAGCATCGGGCGACGGCGCAGGCGCCGGTTCACCCAGGTGCCGAGCGTGCGGCGCACGAGCTGCTGCAGCGCGTGCGAGTCGCGCACGCCATTCTGGGCGGCGTCGGCCAGGGCGGCCACGATCTTCGGCTTGACGTCTTCGAACACGGCGTCGTCCTCGGCGAAGCCGCGGGCGTGGATCTCGGGTCCCGAGATGACGCGTCCGGTCGTGGCATCCACGACGACGATGACCGAGATGAAGCCCTCTTCGCCCAGGATGCGACGGTCCTTCAGGTCGGCGTCGGTGATCTCGCCGACCGTCGAGCCGTCGACGTAGACGAAGCCGAGGTCGAGCTGGCCGGCCTCGCGCACGACGCCGTCGGTCATGTCGTAGACCGTGCCGTTCTCGCCGATGAAGACGTTCTCGGCCGGAATGCCGGTGTCGCGGGCGAGCTTCGCGTTCGCCTGCAGGTGACGGTACTCGCCGTGGATCGGCAGCACATTCGCCGGCTTCAGGATGTTGTAGCAGTAGAGCAGCTCGCCCGCCGCGGCGTGACCTGAGACGTGCACCTTGGCGTTCGCCTTGTGCACCACGTTCGCACCGAGCTTCGTCAGCCCGTCGATGACGCGGTACACCGCGTTCTCGTTGCCCGGGATGAGGCTCGAGGCGAGGATCACCGTGTCGCCCTCGCTGATCTCGATCTGGTGGTCGCGGTTCGCCATGCGGCTGAGCACCGCCATCGGCTCGCCCTGCGAACCCGTCGACATGTAGACGATCTTGTCGTCGGGGATGTCGCCGGCCTTCTTGTAGTCGACGAGCACGCCCGCCGGCACGTTCAGGTAGCCGAGGTCGGCGGCGATCGTCATGTTGCGCACCATGCTGCGGCCGAGCAGGGCCACGCGACGCCCGTTCGCGTGCGCCGCGTCGAGCACCTGTTGCACCCGGTGCACGTGGCTCGAGAAGCTCGCCACGACGACCTTCTTCGTCGCCCGCGAGATCACCTGGTCGAGCACGGGGCCGATCTCGCGCTCGAGCGGGGTGAAGCCCGGGACATCCGCGTTGGTGGAGTCGACCATGAACAGGTCGACGCCCTCTTCACCGAGTCGCGCGAACTCGCGCAGGTCGGTGAGGCGGCCGTCGAGCGGCAGCTGGTCCATCTTGAAGTCGCCCGTCGCGAGCACCGTGCCCGCGTCGGTGATGATCGCGACGGCGAGCGCGTCGGGGATCGAGTGGTTCACCGCGACGAACTCGAGGTCGAACGGGCCGAGCTCCTCGTGCTGCCCCTCCTTCACCGTGTGGGTGTAGGGCGCGATGCGGTGCTCCTTGAGCTTCGCCTCGACGAGCGCGAGCGTCAGCTGCGAGCCGATCAGGGGGATGTCGCGGCGGAGCTTCAGGAGGTACGGGACCGCACCGATGTGGTCTTCGTGGCCGTGGGTCAGCACGACGCCGACGATGTCGTCGATGCGGTCGCGGAGGAATCCGAAGTCGGGCAGGATCAGGTCGACGCCGGGCTGGTGCTCTTCGGGGAAGAGCACGCCGCAGTCGACGATGAGGATCTTGCCGTCGATCTCGTAGCTCGTCATGTTGCGGCCGACCTCTCCGAGGCCGCCGATGGGGATGATGCGGAGCGTCCCGGCTGCGAGCGGAGCGGGATCGATGACGGTGTCGGGCACAGTGCCCTCCTTACGTTGCGGTGTTCAGTTCGGTGCGACGCGCACGGCGCCGCGGATGTCTCGTGGTGGGCTCGCCCGCTCAGCGGGTCGTGCCCGCGACCTTCGGCAGTGCACCGCCGGCGGCGGCGTTGCGGTCGGGTCGGAAGTTGTGGAAGTCGACGCCCGGGATGCCGCTCACGAGGTCGATCTCGTCTTCGATCAACGCGGCCTCCCACTCTTCGGGACCGACGAGGGGCAGACGCACCCGCGGGCTCGAGATGCGGCCGAGGCCGTGCAGGATGTACTTCGCCGCGACCGTGCCGGGCACGTGCGTCATGACGGCGCGCACGAGCGGCTCGAGCTGCTGGTGCGCCTCGGTGGCCGCCCTGAGGTCGCCGCGGTTCACCGCGTCGACGATCGTGCGGTACGGCGCCGGGGCGATGTTCGCCGTGACGCCGATGAGGCCCGTCGCGCCGATCGCGAGGTGCGGCAGCACGTTCGCGTCGTCGCCGGAGAAGTACATCAGGTCGGTCTGGTTCAGCACCCGGCTGACCTCGGAGAAGTCGCCCTTGGCGTCTTTCACGGCGAGGATGTTCGGGTGCTTCGCGAGCCGCAGGATGGTCTCGTACTTGATCGGCACGCCCGTGCGGCCCGGGATGTCGTAGAGGATCACCGGCAGGTCGGTCGCGTCGGCGACCATGCGGAAGTGGGTGAGGATGCCCGCCTGCGTCGGCTTGTTGTAGTACGGCGTGACGATCATGATGCCGTCGGCGCCCGCCTGCTCGGAGTGCTTGTAGAGCTCGATCGCGTGGGCGGTCTCGTTCGAGCCGCCGCCCGTGATGATCTTCGCGCGCCCCGCGGCCACGTCTTTGCCGACCTCGACGAGCCGGATCTTCTCGGGGTCGGTGAGGGTCGACGTCTCGCCGGTGGTGCCCGTGACGACGATGCCGTCGGCACCACCCTCGATGAGGTGATCGATGTGCTTCTCGACCCCGGGCCAATCGACCTCGCCGTCCGCCGTGAACGGCGTGACGAGCGCGACGAGCACCTGTCCGAAGGGGTTTTCTTGAGTCACGCCCACCAGCGTATCGGTTCGAGCGGATGCCTCGGGGCGACGTTGCGCGCGGCGGACATTCGCGAGTTGCAGGATGAATCGGCTGACATGCCGGCGGAGGCGGCGTGTCACCGACCTCGCCCTGCAACTCGAGAACGCAGGTGGAGGCCACGGTCGACCTTCGCCAGGATCGCTGCCTCCACGAGCGGCCAGTCGTGGACGACGAGGGCGTAGTCGAACCGCAGCGTCTCGAATCCGTACGCCGCCGCGACGGCGTCGCGCACGAGATCCTTGTGCCGCTTGGATGCGGCGGCGGCTCGCGCGTGCTCGGTTCCGATCAGCGAGTCGAACCCGTCGACGTGGTTCTGCTTGCCGTCGACCTCGAGGATCAGCCGATCGCCGAGCACGAAGTCGACGCGCCCGATGCCCGGGATGTCGATCTGCGAGGCGAGCGCCAGCCCATGGGCCCGGAGTCGAAGTCGCAAGAGCGACTCGAGGCCGCTGTCGGCATCCCATCGTGCGAAGCCGACGAGCCCGCGGTGCACCTTCGGCACCCGCGACCGGATGCGTTCGATCCCGGATCGCGTGATCAGTCGCTTCCGCATCGCCGATTCGAGGGCGACGAAGAACTCCTCCTCGCCTCGGCACCCGAGCACCTGCACGAGGGCTTCGTCGAGTGCCACCGCCGGCCCCGCCAGCCGTGAGTCCGACCAGTGCGTGATGCAGCGGCACTCCGAGTGGAACCGCCGGCGTCCCGTGCGCATCATCGCGACGTGGACCGAGGCGGGCTGCTCCAAGAGCCACACGCCGTCGATTCCGAGACGACTCAGGCACCCCAACCTGCCGCCGTGTCGCACCGCGGTCTGCACCTCGGCCGGCAGATCAGCGACGCCGTAGACGCCTTCACGGAGTCGGACGACCTCACCCGCGTCGACGGCGAGCCGCAACGAGTATGCGTCGACGCCGAGTTCGGCGAGTTCGGAGGTACGCGCGACGCCGGAGAGCTCTGTGCAGAGTCGGCGAACTCGAATGGCGGAGACGGGCATGCGACGAGCGTGCCGAGTCGGGCGGGGCTCGACCGATATGCACGGCATGGGCAGTGGCTGAATCGGCTCGACACGGACCTGTGGAGGACGAGTCGGCGGCGTGTGCTCGGTGAGTCGCACGATGATCCTCGCGCCACGCCCCGCTTCCGCGGCGCGCCACGCGATCCGTCGTGCAACCGGTGAACCCGCGAGGCCGACGCGACGGCGTGTCGAGCCGGATCACAGCCCGGAACGACGCCGGGCCGCAGGTCAGACGCGGCGGTAGCTGACGAAGCGGTAGCGGATGCCGGTGCGGGAGGTGTGCGCGCCCTCGGCCGGGTCGACGGCCGCCAGGCGGAACGCCGCGGGGACGGTCGGCGCCCGGACGTCGCCGGGCTCGTGCGTGAAGCCGTCGGGATGGACGAATTCGGTCACCTCGAGCCGGTCGGCCCGGTCGATCGCCTCGGCGTAGAGCTGTCCGCCGCCGATGACCCACACGTCCTCCCCCGGCGAAGCCGCGGCGAGCGCGAGCGCCTCGTCGAGCGAGCCCGCGCGTTCGGCACCCTCGTCGGCCCAGTCGGACTGGCGGGTGACCACGATGTTGCGACGCCCGGGCAGCGGCCGGTAGCGCGGGGCGAGCGAATCCCAGGTCTTCCGGCCCATGACGACCGGAGCCCCGAGGGTCACCGCCTTGAAGTGCGCCAGGTCTTCGGGCACATGCCAGGGCATGCCGCCGTCGCGTCCGATGACGCCGCCCTCGGCCTGCGCCCAGACGAGTCCGATGCGTGCGGGGACCGGCGCCGAGGCATCCCCGCTCATACGGCGACGGCCGCGCGGATCGCCGGGTGGTGCTGGTACCCCTCGACGGCGAAGTCGTCGAACTCGTAGTCGAAGATCGACTCGGGCGTGCGGGTCAGCCGCAGCGTCGGGGGCGCGTACGGCGCGCGCGTGAGCTGCTCGCGCACCTGCTCGACGTGGTTGTCGTAGATGTGGCAGTCTCCGCCGGTCCAGACGAAGTCGCCGACCTCGAGCCCGGCCTGCGCTGCGACCATGTGCGTCAGCAACGCGTAGGAGGCGATGTTGAACGGCACGCCGAGGAAGAGGTCGGCGCTGCGCTGGTAGAGCTGGCACGAGAGCCGGCCGTCGGCGACGTAGAACTGGAAGAGCGCGTGGCACGGCGCGAGCGCCATGTCGGGGATGTCGGCCGGGTTCCACGCCGAGACGATGAGTCGGCGCGAGTCGGGGTTCTCGCGGATCTGCGCGACGACGTCGGCGATCTGGTCGATGACCTCGCCCGACGGCGTCGGCCACGAGCGCCACTGCACCCCGTAGACCGGGCCGAGCTCGCCCTGCGCGTCGGCCCACTCGTCCCAGATGGTGACGCCGTGCTCGCGCAGCCAGCCGACGTTCGACGAGCCCTGCAGGAACCACAGCAGCTCGTACGCGATCGACTTGAAGTGCACGCGCTTCGTCGTGATGAGGGGGAACCCCTCGGCGAGGTCGAACCGCAGCTGGCGCCCGAAGACACTGCGCGTGCCGGTGCCGGTGCGGTCGGTCTTCGGCGTGCCGTGCTCGAGCACGTCGCGCAGGAGGTCTTCGTACGGGGTTGCGATCGTCTCGGCCATCGCATCAAGGCTAACCCCGGGGATGCTCCGCGGCGCCGTCATCCGCCGTCACAGTCGCCGTGTCACGGCGCGCGCTGCCTACGCTCTGACCATGGATCTGCTGCCCGCACTCGCGATCGGCGCCGCACTCGTCGCCGTGGCGACCGTCGCGGGCCTCGTCTGGCGTGCGGCGCAGGGTCGCGCGGTGCGCGGATCGGGTGCGCGGGTTCGCCCCGACGAGCTCGGGGCGGCGGCCGACGGCTTCGGCGAGCAGGCGACGCTCGTGCAGTTCTCGACCGAGTTCTGCGGCCGCTGCCCGGCGGCCGCCCGCCTGCTCGGCGCGATCGCCGCCGACGAGCCCGGCACCCGCCACGTCGAGATCGACCTCACGCACCGGGCCGATCTCGCCGCGCGCTTCGGGATCAGCCAGACCCCCACGACGCTGCTGCTCGACGCCGACGGCGTCGTGCGTGCACGCATCGGCGGGGCGCCGCGGGCCGACGTGGTGCGGGCCCGACTCGACGACATCCTCGGGAGGAACCATGTCGGCATCCATTGACCGATCATCGGAACGCGCGGGCGCCGACGGAGGCATCGACCCCCGCGGGCCGCGCTTCGGGGCCGCGCTCACCGCGACCCTGCTGCTCGTGACCGTCGTGCTCGCCGTCGCCGGCGCGGAGACCACGGCGTTCTGGCTGCTCGTCGCACTCACCGCCCTCTTCGCGTGGGGAGCCTTCGCCGGCATCCGCCGGCATCCCTTCGGCCTCCTCTTCGCGAGGTTCGTGCGCCCGCGGCTCGCGCCGCCCAGCGAGCTCGAGGACCCTCGCGCGCCGACCTTCGCGCAGGGCGTCGGCTTCGCCGTCGCGGCGGCCGGAGTCGTGCTCGCCCTGCTCAGCGTGCCGTACGCGGTGCCGATCGCCGCGGGCGCGGCCTTCGTCGCCGCGTTCCTCAACGCCGCGTTCGACTTCTGCCTCGGCTGCCGGCTGTACCTGCTGCTGGTGCGGGCACGGCTGATCCGCACCGCGTAGCGCGAGGCATCCGACCGTCGATCCCGTGGCGCCGCGCACCCCGCCGAATCCGCTCGGCGCGGCGCACCGGAGCCCCGCTAGGCTGAGATCCCGGCTCGAAGTGGAGGATCCCGATGGCAATCACGAGTGAAGCGACGACGGTCTGGAAGGGCACGCTGTTCGAGGGCTCGGGTGAGGTCGGCCTCGACTCCTCGGGGCTCGCGAGCTTCCCCGTCAACTGGAAGGCCCGTTCGGAAGGCGTGGCGAACACGACCAACCCCGAGGAGCTGCTCGCCGCCGCGCACTCCTCGTGCTTCTCGATGGCCCTCTCGCTCGCGCTCGCCCAGGCCGGCAATCCCGCCGAGAGCATCCAGACGACCGCGGCGGTCACCTTCGAGGCCGGCAAGGGCGTGCTCGGCAGCCACCTCCTCGTGAGCGCGCGGGTGCCCGGTCTCAGCGAGGCCGAGTTCGAGGCCTTCGCGAACGACGCGAAGGCGGGCTGCCCGATCTCGCAGGCGCTCGCCGGCATCCCGATCACGATCGAAGCCGAACTCGCCTGAGCGATGCGGGTCCTGATCGCCGGCGCCTCGGGGTTCATCGGCGCGCCGCTCGTCGAGCGGCTGCGTCACGAGGGGCACGAGGTCGTCAGGCTCGTGCGGCGGCGGGCGCAGGCCGACGACGAGGTGTCGTGGTCGCCGGCGGCGGGCATCATCGACTTCACGGTGATGGACCGGGTCGATGCGGTCGTGAATCTCGCAGGCGCGTCGCTCGCGCGGCTGCCCTGGACGAAGGGCTACCGCGGCGAGATCCTCGATTCCCGGATCGGCGTGACGCGCACGCTCGCCGATGCGATGCGCAAGTCGAGGAAGCCACCGTCGGTGTTCCTCAGCGCCTCGGCGGTCGGCTACTACGGCGATCGGCCGGGCGAACTGCTGACCGAGTACTCGAGCGCCGGCACGGGGTTCCTCGCGGAGGTCGTCGCGAAGTGGGAGCAGGCTGCGACCCTCGCGCCTGAAGAGACCCGAACCGTCAATGTGCGCACGGGGCTCGTCGTCGGGCAGGGCGGCGCGATGCAGCGCGTCGGCACGCTGACGAAGATGGGCGTCTCGGGGCGGCTCGGCACCGGCGGCCAGCACTGGCCGTGGGTCGCACTCGACGACGAGGTCGGCGCACTCGTGCACCTGCTCGATTCGAAGCTGTCGGGGCCGGTGAACTTCACGGGTCCGACGCCGGCGACCGCCGATCGGGTGATGACGGCGATGGCCGAACGCATGAAACGTCCTTACGCCTTCGCCGTGCCCGAGCGAATGCTCGAGCTCGCCCTCGGCCGTGCTGCCGACGAACTGCTGCTCTCGAGCCAGAAGGTCAGGCCGCAGCGCCTCATCGACGACGGCTACCGCTTCACCCACCCGACGGTCGAGTCGGCGCTCGACGCGATGCTCAGCGCGCAGCGCGATCGAGCTCGATAGCCTGCCGCACCGCCTGACGTGCGCGGCGGCGGTCTCCGGCCGCGTCGTACGCGAGGCCGAGTCGCAGCCAGGCGCGCCACGAGTCGGGTTCGGCCTCGGCGTCGTCTTTGAAGCGAGCGAACTCGGCGCCGGCCGCAGCGCGGTCGGCGCGGCCGCTCGGCAACAGGGGCAGCCCGAGGTCGAGCCCGCCTTCGGCCTCGAGACGCTTCATGAGCGCCTGCGAGCGGATGCCGAACGCGAGCTCGCGCCACAGCGCCCACGCCGCGATGACGGGCAGCACGATGAGCGCGACCCCCATCGCCACGGCCACCGGCTCGCCGGTCGTGATGAACTGCACGGCGCGCCAGCCGACGAGGGCGAGGTAGAGCGCGAGCAGGGCGGCCATGATCAAGGCGCCCGCCTTGACGGTCATCGGATCGCGCCCGGCAGCCCGAGGTCGAGCAGCGCGTCGAGGCCGACGCTGACCCCGGATGCCTCTGGCGCGCGCCGCAGCGCGAGCAGGATTCCCGCTTCGTACGAGCTCGGCGAGAGGGTCGAGTGGGTGAACGAGAGCGTCTCGCCGTCGCCGCCCATGATGACCCGCTGCTCGGCGAGCACGCCCGACATGCGCAGGCTGTGCACGGGAACGCCCGAGACGAGCTGACCCCGCGCGCGCTGGTCGGCGTGAGGCGCCGCGACCGGCCCGGCCGGGCCGCGGCCCTCGCCGATGAGCTCGGCGGTGCGCACCGCGGTGCCCGAGGGCGAGTCGACCTTGCCGGCGTGGTGGGCCTCGATGATCTCGATCGAATCGAAGTAGGGGGCGGCGAGCGCCGCGAACGCGGTCGCCAGCACGCTGCCGATCGAGAAGTTCGGCACGAAGAGCACTGCTCGGCCATCGTCGCGCGCACGCACCGAGCGGGCGACCTCGGCGATGCGATCGCTCGACCAGCCCGAGGTGCCGACGACGATAGGGATGCCGGCGCCCACGGCGAACTCGACGATCGACGAGCTCGCGGCGGGGTGGGTGACGTCGAACGCGACATCGGCCCCGAGCATCTCGTCGAGGCTCGAACGGGAGTCGAGCGCCGCGTGCAGTTCGAGGTCGTCGGCCGCCTCGATGAGTCGGATCGCCAGCTGCCCCATCTTGCCCGTGGCTCCGGCCACGGCGACCTTGATCGTCACCGGGCCAGCCTAGCAAGCGGCCAATATGCTCGAGGCATGCTGCGATTCCGCGACGCCGCCGTCACCGACCCCGACGCCCACGCCCTGCTCGAGGCCTACTTCGCCGAGCGTGCGCTCGGCTTCCCGGCCGAGCAGGGCGAGTACCGCCCGACCTTCCCGGATGCTGCTCAGTTCACGCCGCCCGCAGGCGTCTTCCTCGTCGTGGTCGACGACGAGCACGGCGGCGAACTCGTCGGTTGCGGCGGCGTGCGGCGCATCCAGCGGCGGCCCGAGACCAACGAGGTGCGCTTCGAGGTGAAGCACCTCTGGCTCGCACCCGCGGCGCGCGGCCGCGGCGAGGGGCGCAGGCTGCTCGAGGAGCTCGAGCGCCGTGCGGTCGAGTTCGGCGCTCAGGAGCTGGTGCTCGACACGAACGCGAACCTCGAGGCAGCGGGCGGCCTCTACCGCTCGGCCGGGTACTCCCCCGTCGAGCCGTACAACGCCAACCCGAACGCGACCGATTGGTTCGGCAAGCGGGTCTGAGGTCCGGTTCCGGCCCGTCCCAATGCTCTCCTCGCGCGACCGCCGCGGAGCTCAGATCGCGACTCTTCGGGAGGTGTGAGCGATGAGCTCTTCGCGGCTCTATTCGCCCGGTCTCCCCAATCGATGCGGAACGATCCCTGCCTGCGTGTAGCGGGACCATCCGTCGCCATCGGGCGCGTCCCATTGGAAGCTTCGGCCTGCACGATTCAGCCGATCGTGCTCGTCGGTGGTGACCCAGCACTTCTCCAGAAGACTGTCGAAGATCGCGAGCAGGTGAGCCGGCGATCTAGCTGGGCCGCCCGCGATCGGCACACTACCGGAGTTCGAGCGCGGGTCCGCCTGAGCGGGGTCAACAATCTCGATCACGATCCGTTTCATTGGGATGACGTGCTCGACAACTCGCTGATTGCGCTCGAGTCGTATCGCATCATCCGTCGCGAACGCCACTTCATGCGCCCTGTCCAGCCTCTGCAACATCTGACGGAGTCGACGCGGGTACCCGTTTGATCCCTTCGACCACAACCGACCGCCGCTTGCGAGGAACGGACGAACTTCGGCTTCAATGAATGCGAACGCTTCGGTGGCGATCCGAAGACGGCGCTCATCGTCGCTCAGGCTGTCCATTGCACAATCCTTGCACCCCGCGGTGACGTGACGCAGGCAACGATTCGAGCCGTGCGAACACCAATCCGAACTCGAACGGCTCGTTCGGCAAGCGGGTCGGAGGATCGAGCCGCGACGCGCCGCGCTGTGCCACCGCCGCCGGAGGCGATCAGATCACGTACGGCTCGGGCAGCCCCGTGCGCAGCTCGGGCGGCAGGTGCGCGAGGTCGTTGTGCGTGACGAGGCTCCACGGGCGGCCCGGCTTCTGGGTGAGCACCGTCAGCCCGCAGTTCGCCTGGTTGATCGAGACCCAGCGCCAGTCGGGTGCGCCCAGCACCTCGCGCACGAACCAGGCGATGACGAAGTTGTGGGTGATCAGCAGCTCGTGGCGGTCCTCCCGGTGCGAACGGAGGAACTCGGCGACGGCGTCGGCCATCTGCGCACTGCCGGCCTCGATCTCCTCCTCGGTGACCGAGCCGAAGAACGGGTCGTAGACCTTCGGCGTCTCAGGAGCCGGGCCGGACGGGATGCAGTCGAACAGCAGCGGCGAGGGCTCGGGGTCGAGCGCCGGCATCTTCGCCGCGATGATCTCGGCCGTCTCGGTCGCGCGCTGCAGCGGCGAATGCCAGGCGTGATCGAAGGGGATGCCGCCGAGGCGCTCGGCGAGCATCTCGGCCTGACGGCGACCGCGGGGCGACAGCGGCCCGTCGGGCAGGCCGTGCTCGGCGTCGATCTGCTCGCCATGTCGCACGAGGTAGAGGTGGTGGGCCACGGGCTTGCTCCTGTAGGGGGTCGCGTCGCTCAGGCGACGTCGGTGCTCGGCGCGAGCTGATCGGCTGCGCCGGTGAACGCCGATTCGTCGATCGCGCCGACGGCGACGAGCGAGAACGGCTGGGCGGCGAGGTCGCTCGCGAGCGCCTGCACGTCGTCGACGGTGACGCGTGCGACGCGCCGGAGCGCCTCGTCGAGGTCGACGAATTCGCCGAGCGTGAGTTCGGAGCGCCCGAGTCTCGACATGCGCGTGTCGGAGTCTTCGAGCGCGAGGGCCGATGCGCCGGCGAGCTGGCCTGCGGCGCGGCGCAGCTCATCGGCCGTCACGCCGTCTCGGGCGAGGCGGTCGAGCTCTTCGCGCATGAGGAGCGCGACGGTACCGGCCTTGGCCGGTGCGCACCCCGCATACATGCCGAAGAGCCCCGCATCGGAGTACGCCGGCGCGAAGGAGTAGACGGAGTACGCGAGGCCGCGCCGCTCGCGGATCTGCTGGAACAGGCGCGACGACATGCCCGACCCGAAGATCGCGTTGAGCACGCTCATGGTCACCCTGCGCTCGTCGGTCGCGACGAGCGCAGGCGCACCGAGGAGCAGGTTCACCTGCTCGGTGGGACGTTCGACGACCGTCAGCGGCTGCCCCGGCGCAAGCGCCGCGGGCAGGATCGCCCGACGCGCGACGGGCTCGCCCGGCTCGTCGAGGTTCCAGCCGCCGGCGGTGAGCGCGCGGCCGAGCTCGGCGATGAGCTCGTCGTGGTCGACGGCGCCGGCGACGCTCACGACCAGGTCTTGCGGGCGGTAGTTCGCCCGGTAGTGCTCGGCGACCGCGCCGCGGGTGGCTGCCTGGATGGTGCCGGTGTTGCCGCCGATCGGGCGGCCGAGCGGGTGGGCGCCGAGCACGGCCTGGAAGAAGCGCTCGTTCGCGACGTCGGCGGGGTCGTCGCCCGCCATCGACAGCTCTTCGAGGATCACCCCGCGCTCGGTCTCGAATTCGCCGGGGTCGAGGAGCGAGGAGGTGAACATGTCGGCGAGCACGGTGATCGCCATCGGCAGGTCTCGGTCCTGCACCTTGGCGTAGTAGCAGGTGTACTCCTTCGCGGTGAGCGCGTTGTGCTCGCCGCCGACCGCGTCGAAGGAGATCGCGATGTCGAGCGCGGTGCGGCTCGGAGTGCCCTTGAAGAGGAGGTGCTCGAGGAAGTGGGTCGACCCGAGACTCGCGGGGCCCGAGGCATCCGCATGCTGCTCGTCACGCGAACCGACCGCGACCCAGAAACCGATCGTCGCGCTGCGGCTGCCGGGAACCTGCTCGCTGAGCACGCGCACCCCCGAGGGGAGCACCGAACGTCGCACGCGCGAGCCGCCCGTCGCCTCGAAGGAGAGCTCGGCCTGGCCGAGAGGGAGGTCGACGGCGCCGTTCATCCTGAACAGCCTATGTCACTCCCCCGTCGAACGCAGGGTCGGGATCACGCCGAGGCGCGATCGAGTTCGACGAGTTCGGATCGGGTCAGCTCGACCGCGGCAGCGGCGAGCAGCGCATCGACCTGTTCGGGCTTCGTCGCACTCGCAACCGGCGCCGCCACGGTCGGCTTCGCGAGCAGCCACGCGAGGGCGATCGTCGCGGGCTGCACTCCCCGGGCGAAGGCCACGGCGTCGAGCGCGGCGAGCACCCGGTGTCCTCGACGACCGAGGTGGTGCGCCTGGCGCGCCCCACGGGCATCGTGCCGGACATCGGCGCGACGGCGCACCTGGCCGCCGAGGAAGCCGTTCGCGAGCGCGAAGTACGGCAGCACCGCGAGGCCCTGCGCGTGCGCCACGAGTTCGGGCGCCCCTTCGAAGGGACGACGCTCCATCAGGTTGTAGCGGGTCGTGAACGCCTGGAAGCGCGGCAGCCCGTTCGCGCCGAGCACCCGGGCCTCGATGAGGCGCTCGGGGCTGAAGTCGGAGGCGCCGATCGCGCCGACCTTGCCCGCAGCGATGAGGGCGTCGATCGCGCCGAGGCTCTCCTCCAGGGGCACCTCGGGGTCTTCGCCGTGGAAGTGCACGAGCTCGAGGCGCTCGACGCCGAGCCGCATGAGCGAGGCGTCGACCGCGGTGTTGATCTGCGCGGGCGCGAGTCCGGCGGCGTCGGGGTGGCGACCGATCTTCGTCATGACGTGAACCCGGTCGCGGGTGCCCCTCGAGTCCATCCACATGCCGAGGATCGACTCGCTCCGCCCGGCGGCGTAGCTGTCGGCCGTGTCGATGAGCGAGCCGCCGACGGCGACGAAGCGATCGAGCACGGCGAAGGCCTGCTCAGCGCCGAGCGTCCACCCGAAGGTGCTCGCGCCCAGCACGATCGGATGCGCCGTGAGTCCCGTGTCGCCGATCGCGACGCGGGCGGGAACCGTGATGGGCCCCGACAACGGGTTGGACGCGATCGTCTCGACGCGTGCGCGCGCGGCGTCTCCGCTCATGATCGCGCCGGATGCCCCCGTGCCCGCCTCGCTCGCGAACTCGTCGATCTCGTACTCGACGACCGCTGCCCCCGCAACGCTCGCCGAACCCGGCCGGTAGCTGTGTCGTCTCGCCACGCGTCCCCTCCTCCCCAGGATTGGGTTCGAGAATACGCAGGCCGTCCCCCGTTTCGGGTGCTGACGACGCAACAACGGATGAACCGTTATCGAATCGTTTGATGACGACCCGGATCCGTGCCCTCATCGGGGACGGTCACGCGCGACGCAGGACCGCCTCGGCCTGCGCGAGCAACGGCGCATCGACCATCGCGCCACGGAACGCGAAGACCCCCCGCTCGCCCCGCGCCGCCTCGAGCACCGAGCGCGCCCACTCGAGCCGATCGGGGCTCGGCCGGTACGCCTGCCGCACCACCTCGACCTGTGCGGGGTGGATGCACGCGGTCGCGGCGAACCCGACGGCCGCGGCATCCTCGGCCTCGTCACGGAGGCCCTCGGTGTCGGCGATATCGAGGTGCACCGCGTCGATCGCGGCGAGGCCGTGCGCTCCGGCCGCGAGCAGCACGCGCGAGCGCGCATGCCGGGCGACCTCGCGGTACGACCCGTCGGCCACCCGGCTCGACGACCCGCCGAGCGAGGCGACGAGGTCCTCTGCGCCCCACATGAGCGCCGACACGTTCGGAATCGCGGCGATCTCGGGCGCGGCGAGCACCCCCTTCGCGGTCTCGCAGAGCGCGATCACCTCGAACTCGGCGAGGTCGACGAGATCGGCGGTGCCCTCGCACTTCGCGAGCATCACCGTGCGGTAGTCGGTCGCGGCGAGCGCGGCGAGGTCGTCGGCGAATCCGTCGCCGCTCGCAGGGTTCACCCGCACGATCACCCGCTCGGGGTCGAGCGGCGTCGAGACGAGCGCGACCCTCGCCGCGTGCTTCGCGTCGGGAGCGACCGCGTCCTCGAGGTCGATGATCACGGCGTCGGCCCGGTCGAGGGCCTTCGCGTAGCGCTCGGGGCGATCGGCCGGGCAGAAGAGGATCGCGGGGCCGAAACGGAATACCGGATGCGTCGACATCATTCCTCCTCGTCGGTGTCCCCGTGCGCCGCGGCCCGCCGTGCCCCGCGCGCGGGCGCCGCCGGCGCGGCCGCCTGCCGCTCCCCCGCCTCGCGCATCCACATGAGGACGGAGCGGCGGGCGCGGGCGACCTCGACGCCGTGCTGGTTCCGGCCGACGTGCTGGAGCGTGACGATGCCCTGCCCCGGCCGCGACGCGGATTCGCGCACCTCGACGACGACGGTCTCGCTGTAGAGCGTGTCGCCGTGGTACAGCGGCGCCGGGAACGCGACCTCGGTGAAACCGAGGTTCGCGACGATCGTGCCCTGCGTGAGCTGCGCCACCGAGGCGCCCACGATCGTCGCCAGCGTGAACATCGAGTTCATGAGCCGCTCGCCGAACGGCTGCGTCTCGGCCCACGCGGCGTCGAGATGCAGCGACTGCGTGTTCATCGTCAGCGTCGTGAACAGCACGTTGTCGGCCTCGGTCACGGTGCGACCCGGTCGATGCAGGTAACGGGTGCCCGGTTCGAACTCCTCGAACCAGAGTCCGCGCTGCAGCACCTCGCGGTGCACCTCGGGCAGCTCGGTCGATCCCCCGGCCATCAGCCGCTCCCTCCCGCCACGGGGCGCCCCGCGGCATCCTGCTCGATTCGAACGCTACCCCGCGAGACCCAGCTCGCGCGCGATGACCATGAGCTGCACCTCGTTCGTGCCCTCGCCGATCTCGAGGATCTTCGAGTCGCGGTAGTGCCGGGCCACGAGGCTCTCGTTCATGAAGCCCATGCCGCCGAAGATCTGGGTGGCGTCGCGCGAGTTGAGCATCGCGGCGTCGCTCGAGACGAGCTTCGCCATCGCGGCCTCCTTCTTGAACGGCAGGCCGGCGTCGACCCGTCGGGCCGCGTCGTGCCAGGCGAGGCGCGAGGTGTACACGCGGGCCTGCATCTGGGCGATCGTGAAGGCGATGTACTGGTGCGAGGCGATCGGAACGCCGAAGACGTTGCGGGTCTTCGCGTAGGCGAGTGCTTCGTCGAGGCAGCCCTGCGCGACCCCGGTCGCGAGCGCGGCGATCGCGATGCGCCCCTCGTCGAGCGTGCGCAGGAAGTTGGCGAAGCCGCGACCGCGTTCGCCGAGCAGGTTCGCCGCGGGCACGCGCACGTCGTCGAAGGTCAGCGGGTGGGTGTCGGACGCGCGCCAGCCCGACTTGTCGTAGCCGGGGGCGATCGTGAATCCGGGCGTCCCGTTCGGCACGATGATGGTCGAGAGCTCCTTCGAGACCGAACCGTCGGAGCGGGTGCGCTCGCCCGTCACCGCGGTGACCGTGACGAACCTCGTGATCGGCGTTCCCGAGTTGGTGATGAACTGCTTCGAGCCGTTGACGACCCACTCGTCGCCGTCGAGCACCGCGGTCGTGCGCGTCGCGCCGGCGTCGGAGCCCGCCTCGGACTCGGTGAGACCGAATCCGGCGAGCGCGCGCCCGGCCACGAGGTCGGGCAGGAGCTCGGCCTTCTGCGCCTCGGTGCCGTGGCGGTAGATCGGCATCGCGCCGAGGCCGACGGCCGCCTCGAGCGTGATCGCGATCGACTGGTCGACGCGGGCGAGCGCCTCGATCGCGAGGCACAGCGCCAGGTAGTCGCCGCCCTGACCGCCGACCTCCTCGGGGAACGGCAGGCCGAACAGCCCGAGTTCGCCCATCTGGGAGACCACATCCATCGAGAGCGTGTGGGTGCGGTCGGCCTCGTAGGACTGCGGGGCGACGACGGTGTCGGCGAACTCGCAGACCATGTCGTACAGCTGCTGTTCCTCGGCGCTCAGCTCGGTGCTCACGGTCGTGCTCCTCATTTCTGGTGGGGTGCGGTCGGGTGCGCGCCCTCGTGGGGTGCGCCCGATGCTTCGGGGGTCGTGGTGTTCGTCTCCGCCGGAGCCTCGGCGTCGCCGGGTGCCTCGACGGCGGATGCCTCGTGGTCGGACTCGACGCGGGCGACGGGCTGGTCGCGCGACACCTGCGCGCCCATCGCGACCGCGAGCCGAACGATGCCGGCGACGGGAGCCGTCACGCGGTGCTCCATCTTCATCGCCTCGATCGCGACGACGGCGTCGCCCGGTTCGACGCGGTCGCCGTCGGCGACGAGCACGGCGGTCACGGTGCCGGGCATGGGCGCGCGCAGTTCGGGATCCGCGAGCCCGCCGCGTTCGATCATCGCGAGACGGGCGTCGAGCGCGGCACGGCGGTCGACGGCGGGGACGCGCCAGGTGCCGAGCGGGCCGTGCAGCCAGAGGGCGCCGTCGGTGTCGGTTGCGACGGCGTCTGCGTGCGCGTTCGCGGCCGTGTCGCGCTCGAGCGCGCCGCGGCCGGCGCCCCCTCCCGCGGCCCAGCCGACCGCCGTCTGCCAGGCGTGGCCGCCGGCGGCTCGTGCCGCCGCGACCGCTGTCGCGGTGCGAACGCCCTCGGCCGCGGCGAGCACCTCGTTCGGGATCGCATCGGACTCGGGTTCCGGCATGCGGTCGATGAGCCCGGTGTCGAGGTCGCCGCGCTGCACCGCCGGTTCGGCGAGCAACCGGCGCAGGAACGCGAGGTTCGTGTCGACGCCGAGCACCACGGTCTCGGAGAGCGCGGCGTCGAGTCGTGCGAGCGCCTCGGCACGGTCGGCGCCGTGCGCGATGACCTTCGCGAGCATGGGGTCGTAGTCGGCGGTGATCTGCTGGCCCGAGCGGATGCCGCCGTCGACGCGCACGCCTTCGCCGCCTGGCTCGCGCCAGACGAGCAGTTCGCCGGTCGACGGCAGGAAGCCGCGCTCGGGGCTCTCCGCGTAGACGCGCGCCTCGATCGCGTGGCCCGTGAGGTGCACGTCGTGCTGACGCAGCGCGAGCGGCTGGCCCGCCGCGACGCGCAGCTGCTGCTCGACGAGGTCGACGCCCGTCACGAGCTCGGTGACCGGGTGCTCGACCTGGAGCCGCGTGTTCATCTCGATGAAGAAGAACTCCTCGGGGGCTGCGTCGGACACGAGGAACTCGACCGTGCCGGCGCCGCGGTAGTCGACGCTGCGTGCGGCGTCGCACGCCGACTGCCCGATGCGCGCGCGCGTCGCGTCGTCGAGCAGGGCCGACGGGGCCTCTTCGATGACCTTCTGGTGGCGGCGCTGCAGCGAGCACTCGCGTTCACCGAGGTGGATGACGCCGCCGACCTCGTCGGCGAGCACCTGCACCTCGATGTGGCGCGGGCGTTCGATGAGCCGTTCGAGCAGCAGCGTGTCGTCGCCGAAGGCGGCCAGCGCGACGCGCCTGGCCGCGGGGATGGCGGTGGCGAGCTCCCGCGCATCGCGGGCGATCTGCATGCCCTTGCCGCCGCCGCCGGCGCTCGGCTTCACGAGCAGCGGGTAGCCGATCGACTCGCCGGCCGCGGCGAGCGCGGCGTCGTCGAGGGTCGGGTCGGCGATGCCGGGCACGGTCGGCACGCCGGATGCCTCGACGTGCCGCTTCGCCCGGATCTTGTCGCCCATGATGTCGAGCGCCTCGACCCCGGGCCCGACGAAGACGATGCCGGCGTCGCGGCATGCGGCGGCGAAACCGGCGTGCTCGGAGAGGAAGCCGTAGCCGGGGTGGATCGCCTGGGCGCCGCGCTCGCGCGCCGCCGCGATGATTCGCGCAGGGTCGAGATAGCTCTCGGCGGCGGCGGCCGGCCCGATGCGTACGGCCTCGTCGGCGAGGCGCACGTGGGGCGCGTCGGCGTCGGCGTCGGAGAAGACGGCGATCGAGCGGATGCCGAGGCGGCGCAGCGTGCGGATGACCCGCACGGCGATCTCGCCGCGGTTTGCGACGAGCACCCGGTCGAAGGGGCGCGGCGGTCGTTCTTCGATGACGGCGTCGCCCGTGCCCATCCGCGCCTCCCTGCGCTCGAGGTGCGCAGATCAGTTAACGCGCACTAACTGGATTCGATGTTAGTGCTCGTTAACTGGAATCGCAAGGGGTGACGCCTCAGCGTGCCGCCTCAGCGCGCCGCCGACGCGAGCGCGACGCTGATGCGCTCGATGCCGAACTCGAACGCCCGATCGACGTCGCCCCCCAAGCGGAACGCGCCCGCGAGCTCCATGCTGATGAAACCCGTGACCCAGGCGGTGAGTGTGCGCGCGGCGTCGAGGGCGTGACCGGATCCCGCGAGCTCGGCCGCCACGGCGAGCAGCGGCGCACTGGCTTCGCGCAGCACCTCGACGTCGAGACCCGACTCGTCTCCCGGCGAGAAGACCAGGCGATAGGCCGCAGGCCGATCGTGCGCGAACGCCCGCACGACCTGGGCGAGGCGGGCCGCCTCGGCGACCGCGGCGTCACGATCGTCGGCGCCGCGCGCGAGCGGAGCGTCGTCGAGCCGGTCGCCGAGCTCGGCGATCGATGCGACGGCGATCAGCCGCACGAGCTCGCTCCGGTTGCGCACGCGCTTGTAGAGCGACGGGGCGCGCACGCCCACGCGCTCGGCGACGGCCTGCATGGTGAGCCCACCGAGCCCGTCGGCCTCGAGGATGGCGCGCCCGGCGCCGACGATGGCGTCGAGCGAGGTGCGTTCAGGTGTCGGCATCGGTGGATCCTTTCGACCATTCGACTCTAGGCTATTGCGCATAGCCATGATGGCTATGTAGCATAGCCATCAACTTCCCACCCATCCCAAGCGAGGCACACAGATGAAGCTCGGCCCCTCCCTCCACCGCATCGGCTCCGACATCGTCGCGGTCTATCTCGTCGACACCTCCGAGGGCGTCACCGTCATCGACGCGGGTCTCGCGGGGCAGTGGAAGGAGCTGACCGCCGAGCTCTCCGCGATCGGCCGCTCGCTCGCCGACGTGCGCGGCGTCGTGCTCACGCACGGCGACTCCGACCACATCGGATTCGCCGAGCGGCTGCGGCGCGACCACGGCGTCCCGGTCTTCGTGCACGCCGCCGACGCCGCACGCGCTCGCGGCGAGGAGTCGACGAAGCCCGAGTGGGGCGGCATGCGACTCGGGGCGACCGCGAAGTTCCTCTGGTACGCGCTCACGCGCAACGGCCTGCGCACGACCCCGCTCGCCGAGGTCGTCATCGTCGACGACGGCGACGTGCTCGACCTTCCGGGCGCGCCGCGCGTGATCAGCATGCCCGGACACTCCCCCGGCAGCATCGCGATCCACGTGCCCGTCGCCGATGCCGTCTTCGTCGGCGACGCGCTCACGACCCGGCACGTGCTCACCGGCGCGACCGGCCCGCAGCCCGCACCGTTCACCGACGACCCGGCCGAGGCGCTCGGCTCGCTGCGCCGCCTCGAGGGACTCGGCGCCACGTGGGTGCTCCCCGGGCACGGCACCCCGTGGAACCGCGGGGTCGACGAGGCGATCCGCGAGGTCGAAGCCGCGGCGGCCGCCGCGCGCTGACCGGTTCGGCGCGCGCCGCCCACGGCGCCGCGCGCCGCCCGCCGGCCGCACGCGGCCCACGCTCACATGCGGAAGAGTCCGAACCGGGGCTCGGGCAGCGGCGTGCGGCTCGCGAGCTCGAGCGCGAGGCCGAGCACGGTGCGCGTGTCCTCGGGCGCGATGATGCCGTCGTCCCAGAGCCGCGCGGTCGAATGGTACGGGCTGCCCTGGTCGTCGTACTGGGCGCGGATCGGATCCTTGAAGGCCTGCTCCGCCGCATCCGACCAGGCCTCGCCCGCGATCGCGAGCTGGTCGCGCTTGACCGTCGCGAGCACCGACGCCGCCTGCTCGCCGCCCATCACCGAGATGCGGGCGTTCGGCCACATCCACAGGAACCGCGGCGAGTACGCCCGGCCGCACATCGAGTAGTTGCCTGCGCCGAACGAGCCGCCGATGACGACGGTGAGCTTCGGCACCCGCGTCGTCGCGACCGCGGTGACCATCTTCGCGCCGTGCTTCGCGATGCCGCCGGCCTCGGCGTCGCGGCCGACCATGAAGCCCGAGATGTTCTGCAGGAACAGCAACGGGATGCCCCGCTGGTCGCAGAGTTCGATGAAGTGCGCGCCCTTCATCGCCGACTCGCTGAACAGCACGCCGTTGTTCGCGACGATGCCGACCGGGTGCCCGTCGATGTGGGCGAAGCCCGTGACCAGGGTGTCGCCGTAGTCGGGCTTGAACTCGGCGAACTCGCTGGCGTCGACGAGCCGTGCGATGACCTCGCGCACGTCGTAGGGCTGCTGCACGTCGACCGGGACGGCGGCCGTGATCGCCGCGGGGTCGACGGCCGGCGGGCGGGGTTCGCGCACCGCCCAGGCGCGGGGCGCCTGGGCCGGCAGGGTCGCGACCATGTCGCGCACGAGTTCGAGGGCGTGCTCGTCGTCCTCGGCGAGGTGGTCGACGACGCCCGAGGTGCGCGCATGCAGTTCGCCGCCGCCGAGCTCCTCGGGGGTCACGACCTCGCCGATCGCGGCCTTCACGAGGGGCGGGCCGCCGAGGAAGATGGTGCCCTGGTTCCGCACGATCACGGTCTCGTCGCTCATCGCCGGCACGTAGGCGCCGCCCGCGGTGCACGACCCGAGCACGGCCGCGAGCTGCGGGATGCGCATCGACGAGAGCTGCGCCTGGTTGTAGAAGATCCGGCCGAAGTGATCGCGGTCGGGGAACACCTCGTCCTGCAGCGGCAGGAACGCGCCACCGGAGTCGACGAGGTAGACGCACGGCAGCCGGTGCTCCTTCGCGACCTCCTGCGCGCGCAGGTGCTTCTTCACCGTCATCGGATAGTAGGTGCCGCCCTTCACGGTGGCGTCGTTGCAGACGACCATGACGGGTCGGCCGTGCACGAGACCGATGCCCGTGATGATGCCGGCGCCCGGCGAGTCGTCGCCGTAGAGGCCGTCGGCGGCGAGCGGTGCGAGCTCGAGGAACGGGCTCCCCTCGTCGAGCAGGCGCACGACGCGGTCGCGCGGCAGCAGCTTGCCGCGTGCGACGTGACGGGCTCTGGATGCCTCGGGCCCGCCCGCTGCGGCCGCCGCGAGCCGCGCCCGCAACTCGGCCGCCAGTTCGGCGTGCGCCTCGGCGTTGGCCCGGCCGGCGTCGCCGTCGGGGTCGATCTGCGTGTGCAGGATGCCCATGCGCTCCGCTCGTCTCGCTCGGTCCGTCGTCGTCGACGGCGCGCCCCCTTGCCGCGGGCACTTGGTTTCGGTTAGTGTGCACTAACTCGATTCCCGATGTTAGCGAGCGTTAACCGAGATGGCAAGCAGCCCCGCAGCCCCCGCATCCACCGCGGCCGCGCTCACCGAGCGAGGCCGGCAGAAGGCCGATCGTCGCGCCGCCATTCTCGCGGCCGCAGCGACGCTCTTCGCCGAGCGCGGCTATGCGGGCGTCACCATCGAAGACCTCGGCACCGCGGTCGGCGTCTCAGGGCCGGCGGTCTACCGCCACTTCCCCGGCAAGGCCGCCGTGCTCGCCGCCATCCTCGAGGGCGCGAGCCGCGCGCTGCTCGATGGCGCCGAGCGGGTGCTCGACGAGGCATCCGAACCCGAGCGCTCGCTGCGTGCGCTCATCGCGCACCACGTCGACTTCGCACTCGGCGACGCCGACGTCATCCTCGTGCAGGATCGCGAACTCGAGCAGCTCGACGCCGGCGCGCGCCACGACGTGCGCCTCCTCCAGCGCCGCTACGTCGAACACTGGGTCGACGTGCTCTCCAGACTCCGGCCCGATCGGGCCGAGGCGGAGCTCAGGGTCAGGGCACACGCCGCCTTCGGCCTCCTGAACTCCACTCCGCACAGCGCCCGCATCCCCGGGCGCCGACCTGCCGACGGCACCATCCGCGGCATCCTGGAGGAGATGGCATGGGCGAGCCTCATGTCGTGACGCTGCGCGCGACCCGCGACGGCGATCTCGATGCACTGTTCCTGATCGAGCAGGACCCGGTCGCGGTCCGGATGGCGGCCTTCACCCCGCCCGATCCGAGCGACCGCGCGATGTTCGACGCCCACTGGCGCCGACTGCTCGACGACCCCGCCGTCGACGCCCGCACCGTGCGCGCCGATGGCGAGATCGTGGGCAGCGTCGCCCGCTGGTACGACGAGGGCACCCCCGAGATCACGTACTGGATCGACCGGGCGCAGTGGGGCCGTGGCATCGCCACGCGCGCGATGCACCTCTTCCTCGACGCGCTCGACGAACGCCCGGTGCGCGCCCGCGTCGCCGCCGACAACGCCGGGTCGATCGCGGTGCTCGAGAAGCTCGGCTTCGAGCAGGTCGGCACCGAGCACGGCTACGCCAACGCCCGCGAGACCGAGATCGAGGAGCGGGTCTACCGCCTGTCGTGAGCCGCCGTGAGCCGCGTCGAGGGTGCGGATGCCTCGACGCGGGCGCCGCTCAGGATCAGCGGCCGTCGACGGCGTCAGCCGTCGCCCGGTCGGTTGCCGGGGCGTGCGCCGAGCCCGTCGGCGAGCGCGTCGATGCGCCGCGCGAGCTCGAGGTCGCGGGAAGTGACGCCGCCCACGTCGTGGGAACTCAGCGTGAAATCGATGCGTCCCCAGCCGAGCCGCACGTCGGGATGGTGGCCGAGGGCGTCGGCCACGGCCGCGACCTCGTCGAGCAGCTCGACCGCGCTCGCGAAGTCGTCGGTGCGATAGGCGCCGTCGAGGCGATCGCCGGTGTGGACGAATGCCGTGCCCGCCAGGTCGTCGGCGGTCTCGGACGGAGTGAGGGTGCGCCGCGGGTGGTCCATACCGCCATCATCCTCCTCGCACCCGCCCGACGCTCGTCGAGTCACCGAGAACCGTCCTTGCGGGCGGGATTTCGAACGCTTCTTGGCGACTCGGTGAGGTGAAGGGGGCGCGTCGGGCAGGGGTGGGGGGCAGGGTTGTGGGGGCAGGGCGGGCGAGAACGGCGGCGCGCCCGCCCCGCTCCCGCGATCACATCATGGTCAGCGCACGCCCCGGTTCGCGCAGGATCGCGCCGATGTCGGCGAGGAAGCGCGAGCCCTGCTGGCCGTCGACCAGGCGGTGGTCGAAGGAGAGGCTCAGGGTCATGACCTCGCGAAGGGCGATCTCGCCCCGGTACTCCCAGGGCTGCCGTCGTACCGCCCCCATCGCGAGGATCGCCGCCTCCCCCGGATTCAGGATCGGCGTGCCCGCATCGATGCCGAAGACCCCGATGTTCGTGATCGAGATGGTGCCGCCCGCGAGCGACGACGGGCTCGTGCGGCCCGAGCGGGCCGTCTCTGCGAGCGCGGTGATCGCGTCGGCGAGCTCGAGCAGGGTCAACCGGTCGGCGCCGGGGATATTCGGCACGACGAGTCCGCGCTCGGTCGCCGCTGCGATGCCGAGGTTCACGCCGGCGAACTGCACGATCTCCTGCGCCTCCTCGTCCCACCGTGCGTTCACCTCGGGGGTGCGGCGTGCGGCGATGCAGAGGGCCTTCGCGACGACCGCGAGCGGCGTCACCCGATGCGCGGCGAGCGCGCGGTCCTCGCGGAGGCCGCGCACGAGCTCCATCGTCTCGGTGACGTCGATCGTCAGGAACTCGGTCACATGCGGGGCCGTGAAGGCGCTGCGCACCATGGCCGCCGCGGTGTGCTTGCGCACGCCCTTGATCGGGATGCGGGTCTCGGCGGGCCGGGAGCCCGTGGCGAGCGGCTGCGCCTCGCGGTCGGCGCCGCCCACGGCCTGCGCGGACGCGTCGGCACCGGTCGCGGCGGCAGCCTGTTCGACGTCGTCGCGCGTGATCAGGCCGCGCGGGCCGGTGCCCACGATGCGTTCGAGCTCGAGCCCGAGGTCGCGTGCGAGCTTGCGCACCGGCGGGGTCGAGCGCGGGCGCTCGGCGACGACCGCGGCGTCGTCGAGCTCGCCCGGGGCCGCGATCGGCTCGGCGAGATCGGCGACCGACTGCGATGCGTGTTCGGCGACCGGCGTCGCGCGGCCGCGCGCCCGGCGTCGCGGCGCGCCCTCGTCGCCGGCGCCGTAGCCCACGAGGTTCGGCCCGGGCGCGGCGTCGCGCGAGGCGGCCTCGGGTTCGCGACCCGTCGGCGCCGACGAGGTCTCGGCGGCATGCGCACCCCCCATGGTCTCCGCCTCGCCCGCGGGCTCGCCCGTGTCGCAGGAGAACAGCGGCGCGCCGACGTCGACCGTCTCGCCCTCCGCGGCGTGCAGGGCCGTGATGACGCCCGCGAACGGCGAGGGCAGTTCGACGACCGCCTTCGCCGTCTCGACGTCGGCGACGATCTGGTTGAGTTCGACGCGGTCGCCGACGGCGACGCGCCACGCGACGATCTCGGACTCGGTGAGCCCCTCGCCGAGGTCGGGCAGCGGGAAGTCGCGGATCATCGTGCTCACGCCTCCACCCCGCTCAGCGAATTCGGACGGCCGAGGGCGCGATCGACCCCGTCGAGGATGCGGTCGAGGTCGGGCAGATGATGGCGCTCGAGCTTCGCGGGCGGGTACGGGATGTCGTGACCCGTGACGCGCACCGGCGCGGCCTCGAGGAACTCGAAGCAGCGCTCGGTGATCGACGCGGCGATCTCGGCGCCCATGCCGCCCTGCTGGCCGGCCTCGTGGGCGATCACGAGCCGGCCGGTGCGCCGCACCGACGCCTCGATCGGCGCGTAGTCGATCGGCGCGAGCGAGCGCAGGTCGATCACCTCGAGGGAGATGCCCTCCTCCGCGGCCGCGGTCGCGGCATCCCGCGCCGTCTGCACGAGCGCGCCGTAGGTGACGAGCGTGACGTCGCTGCCGCGCGCGAGCGTCGCGGCGACGCCCATCGGCGGAGCGTCGGCGAGGCTGGCCGTCTCGTCGACCTCGCCCTTGACGTGGTAGCGGCGCTTCGGCTCGAAGAACAGCACCGGGTCGTCGCTCGCGATCGCCTGGCGCACCATCAGGTAGGCGTCGGCGGGGTTCGAGCACGCGACGACACGGAGGCCAGCCGTGTGCGCGAAGTACGCCTCGGGCGACTCCGAGTGGTGCTCGGCCGCGCCGATGCCGCCGCCGAACGGCACGCGGATCGTGATGGGCATCTTGACCGTGCCGCGCGAGCGGTAGTGCAGCTTCGCGACCTGGGCGACGATCTGGTCGAAGCCCGGGTAGATGAAGCCGTCGAACTGGATCTCGACGACCGGCCGGAATCCCCGGTACGCGAGGCCCACGGCCGTGCCGATGAGCCCGGCCTCGGAGAGCGGCGAGTCGACGACGCGGTGCCCGCCGAACTCGGCCTTCAGCCCGTCGGTCACGCGGAACACGCCGCCGAGGGTGCCGATGTCCTCACCCATCAGCACCACCTTGTCGTCGTCGGCGAGGGCGCGCCGGAGACCGGCGTTCAGGGCCTTCGCGAGCGTCAGCTGCGTCATCGCGCACCTCCTTCGGTACGGCCGGATGCCTCGGGCCCGGCTGCTGCCGCCGCGCCCCCGCGCTCCTCCGGCTCGTCGAACAGCGCGAGGTAGCGCGCGTAGTTCGTGCGCTGGCGCTCGACGTGGCTGTTCGGCTCGGCGTACACGTGGTCGAAGACGCTGAGCGGCTCGGGGTCGGCGAGGGTCGTGATCGCGGCACGGAGTTCGGCCGCCACACGGTCGGCCTCGGCGGTGGCCTCGCGCTCGAGCCCGGCGACGTCGACGCCCGAGCCGTCGAGGTAGGCGAGCACGCGCGAGATGGGGTCGCGCTCGCGCCACTCGGCGAGTTCGGCGTCGCCGCGGTACCGCTTGGGGTCGTCGGCGGTCGTGTGCGGGCCCATCCGGTACGTGACGGCCTCGATGAAGCTCGGCCCCTCGCCGCGGCGGGCGCGATCGAGGGCGAAGCGGGTCGCGGCGAGCACGGCGAGCACGTCGTTGCCGTCGACGCGGAGGCCGGGCATGCCGAAGCCGTCGGCGCGACGCGCGATCGCCTGCTTGGACTGGAGCCCGACCGGCTCGGAGATCGCCCACTGGTTGTTCTGGCAGAAGAAGACGACGGGGGCGTCGAAGCTCGAGGCGAAGACGAGGGCCTCGTTCACGTCGCCCTCGCTCGTCGCACCGTCGCCGAAGTAGGCGATCGCGGCGGCGTCGGAGCCCTCCCAGCGCAGTCCCATGGCGTAGCCCGTGGCGTGCAGTGCCTGCGCGCCGATGATGATCTGCGGCACGGCCATGTTGTGCTCGTACGGGTTCCAGCCCGAGGCTGCGGTGCCGCGCCAGACGCTCAGCAGCTCGGCCGGGGCGACCTTACGGTGCCACGCCAGCGCGTGCTCGCGGTAGCTCGAGAAGACGAAGTCGTCGTCGCGAAGCGCGTGGGCCGACCCGATCTGGGCGGCCTCCTGCCCCGCGAGCGGCGGCCACAGGCCGAGCTCGCCCTGACGCTGCAGCGCGGTGGCCTCCGTGTCGATGCGGCGCACCACGACCATGTCGCGGTACAGGCGGCCGAGCACCTCGAGGTCGACGTCGGCGACCCACGGGTCGTAGACGGCATCGCGCACACGGTCACCCGCGGGGGTGATCAGCTGCACGAAGGGGTCGGGACGTGTCAGGAGGCCGGTGGCGTCTCGGTCGGATGGGGTCATCGTCGATCCTCGCTCTCAGCGGGCCCGCTTCGTGGGCAGCCCGCACCGGCGACTCTGCCGGATACCGTGAGCGTACGTCGATCGGTCACACAGCTCAAGCAAGCGTGAACCGATTGAGCATGTTGCCAAGCCGACGCCGACCCGGCGGTGCTATCGTGTGGCGTTATGACCGGTTACGACGCCGTCGACCGAGCGCTGCTCGCGGCGCTCTCCCCCGACCCCCGGGCGACGGTGGTCGCCCTCGCCGATCGGCTCGGCCTCTCGCGCAACACGGTGCAGGCGAGGATGGCCCGCCTCGAGTCCTCCGGCGCGTTCCTCTCATTCGAACGCAGCATCGATCCCGCGCCGCTCGGCTACCCGATCGAGGCGTTCATCGCCGTGCACGTGCGGCAGAAGCTGCTCGGCGAGGTCGTCGACCAGATCGCCGCGATCCCCGAGGCGATCCAGGCCCACGGCCTCTCGGGGTCGATCGACCTGCTCGTGCGCGTGGTGTGCCGCGACGCGCACGACCTGTTCCGCATCGACGGCGAGATCCTCGCGATCGACGGCGTCGAGCGCACCGAGACCTCCCTCGCCATGGGTGAACTGATCCCCTACCGATTGGGGCCGTTGCTGGAGCGCTGAACACCGCCTCCCGGCCTGCAAAGAACATTTTGCAAACAAACACTTGCAAAGATTTCTTTGCAACGCTATCTTTGCACCATGACCGAGACGCCTGAGGACCTCGCGAACCAGCCCAGCAGCACCCGCCACCCCGGCATCGACCATGTGCTTTCGACGAAGGCGCTGAAGTCGCTCGCCCACCCGCTGCGCGTGCGCATCTACGACGAGCTCTCCGCCTACGGCCCGCTCACTGCGAGCGGGCTCGCAGAGCGGCTCGGCGAGTCGAGCGGTTCGATGAGCTATCACCTGCGCGAACTCGGGCGATCGGGCCTCGTGCGCGAGAACACCTCGCGGGGCAAGGGCCGCGAGCGCTGGTGGGAGCGGGTGCCCGGCTCGGTCGCGCTACCCGATGCGCGCTCGCTGCCCGCCGGCAGCGCAGAGCGCCTCGCGGCGAAGCTCGTCGAAGACGAGTGGCTGCGCGCGCGCGAGCAGAACTCCCGCGACTTCCTGTCCGAGGGCGATCAGGTGTTCGGCCCCGAGTGGCTCGACGTCGCGACGAGCGACACGATCAACCTCCGGCTCACGCCCGAGCAGCTCGCCGCACTCGTCGCCGAGATCGACGTCGTCTTCCTCAAGTACGGCGAGCTCTACAAGCACACTCCGTCGCCGGGTTCGCGCCCGGTGCAGATCCACCTCAACGCCTTCCCGCTCGTGCGCGGGGAGGTCACGCCCGAAACGACTCCGAAGGAGCGATGATGACGAACGCAACACTCTCCCCGCTCGCCCCGGGTGCCGGCCCGCTCGCCGCGCTCGCCGTTCGCGGCGGACTCGGCCTCGCGGCCTGGGGGCTGAGGCTCGCGAGCCGACGCAACGACCGCGAACGCCAGCTCGACCGACTCGAGGCCCGCGCCGCGGCGCAGCGGGCGCTCGCCGAACGCGACGCCCAGTTCGGCCGCGCGACGACCCGACTGCTCTGACACGCGGCTGCTCTGACGCGCTGCTTCTGCAGGAGATCAGGCCCCATCCCCTGCTCTGAAGCAGTTTCAGTGCAAATCTCCTGCGGAAGCAGCCGCGCCGGCGCGAAACGTCGGATGCCCCGCCCGAGAGTCTCGGGCGGGGCATCCGCGCACTGCTGAAGGGCGACGACTAGTCGTCGGCGCCTTCGGCGGGAGCCTCGGCGTGCTCACCGGTCGCGCCGCGACCCTCGGAGTCCGCGTCCTCGGCGAGGACCGGGGCGAGCGAGAGCTTGCCGCGGTCGTCGATCTTCGTGATCTCGACGAGGATCTTCTGGCCGACGCCGAGCACGTCTTCGACGTTCTCGACGCGCTTGCCGCCGGCGAGCTTGCGCACCTCCGAGATGTGGAGGAGGCCGTCCTTGCCGGGCAGCAGCGAGATGAACGCGCCGAAGGCGGCGATCTTCACGACGGTTCCGAGGAACTGCTCGCCGACCTCGGGGTTGGTCGGGTTGGCGATCGCATTGACCTGGGCACGGGCGGCCTCGGCCGACGGGCCGTCGACGGCGCCGATGTAGACGGTGCCGTCCTCCTCGATGGAGATGTCGGCGCCGGTCTCGTCCTGGATGGCGTTGATCGTCTTGCCCTTGGGGCCGATCAGCTCGCCGATCTTGTCGACGGGGATCTGCACGCTGATGACGCGAGGCGCGGTCGGCGCCATCTCGTCGGGAGCGTCGATCGCGGCGTTCAGCACGGCGAGGATCGTCGTGCGGGCGTCCTTCGCCTGCGTCAGCGCGCCGGCGAGCACCGAGGCGGGGATGCCGTCGAGCTTCGTGTCGAGCTGGATCGCCGTGACGAACTCGCTGGTGCCGGCGACCTTGAAGTCCATGTCGCCGAGTGCGTCTTCAGCACCGAGGATGTCGGTGAGCGCCGCGTAGCGGGTCTCACCGTTCACGGTGTCGGAGATGAGGCCCATCGCGATGCCCGCGACCGGCGCGCGCAGCGGCACACCGGCGTTCAGCAGCGAGAGGGTCGATGCGCAGACCGAGCCCATCGAGGTCGAGCCGTTCGAGCCGAGCGCCTCGGAGACCTGGCGGATGGCGTAGGGGAACTCTTCACGAGTGGGCAGCACCGGCACGAGCGCACGCTCGGCGAGCGCGCCGTGGCCGATCTCGCGGCGCTTGGGCGAACCCACACGCCCCGTCTCACCCGTCGAGTAGGGCGGGAAGTTGTAGTTGTGCATGTAGCGCTTCTTGGTGACCGGGCTCAGCGAGTCGATCTGCTGCTCGAGCTTCAGCATGTTCAGCGTGGTGATGCCCAGGATCTGGGTCTCGCCGCGCTGGAAGATCGCCGAACCGTGCACGCGGGGCACGACCTGCACCTCGGCGTCGAGCGGACGGATGTCGGCGAGGCCGCGGCCGTCGATGCGGACGCCCTCTTCGAGGACGCGCGTGCGCATGACCTTCTTCGTGACCGACTTGTACGCGGCCGACACCTCGGCGTTGGCCGACTCGGGCAGCTCGCCCGCCTCGACCTTCGCGGCGATGTGCTCCTTGGTGCGCGCCTTGAGTGCGTCGTCGGCGTCCTGACGCTCGACCTTGCCGGCGATCTGGTAGACGTCCTTGAGCTCGGCGGCGGCGAAGGCCTCGACGGCCTCCTTCACCTCGGGCTGGTACGGCGGGAACGTCGGGTAGTCGGCGACGGGCTTCGCAGCGGTCTTCGCGACCTGCTCCTGCGCCTCGACGAGCTGCTTGATGAAGGGCTTCGACGACTCGATGCCCTGCGCGATGATCTCTTCGTTCGGCTTGACCGCGCCGGCCTGGATCAGGTTCCACGCGTTGTCGGTCGCCTCGGCCTCGATCATCATGATCGCGACGTCCTGCGAGCCGTCGGCCTCGGTCACGACGCGACCGGCGACGACCATGCTGAACACGGCGTCCTCGAGCTGCGAGTGCTTCGGGAACGCGACCCACTGGCCGTCGATGAGCGCGACGCGGACACCCGCCACGGGGCCGGAGAACGGCAGGCCCGAGAGCTGGGTCGAGAGCGACGCGGCGTTGATGGCCAGCACGTCGTAGAGCTCGTCGGGCTCGATGGCGAGCACCGTGACGACGACCTGCACCTCGTTGCGGAGGCCCTCGACGAACGAGGGGCGCAGGGGGCGGTCGATGAGACGGCAGGTGAGGATCGCCTCGGTCGAGGGGCGGCCCTCGCGACGGAAGAACGAGCCCGGGATGCGACCCGCGGCGTACATGCGCTCTTCGACGTCGATCGTCAGCGGGAAGAAGTCGAAGTGCTCCTTCGGCTGCTTCGAGACGGAGGTCGCCGAGAGCAGCATGGTCTCTTCGTCGATGTAGGCGACCGCCGAGCCCTGCGCCTGCTGCGCGAGGCGGCCGGTCTCGAAGCGGATGGTACGCGTGCCGAACTTGCCGTTGTCGATGACGGTCTCGGCGAACGTGATTTCAGGACCTTCCAAGAGGCCTCTCCTTTGTTTACCGTCGCACCCCGTGTGGGCGCGACTCGTACGAAGGAGCAGGAACAGGCATTACGAATCGCAAGAGCTTGCGTTCACGCTGGCCACCAGTAGAAGTCCACCAAATCGAGTTGGTGATCCACCACAGGGGACCAGCTTCCTGCCGGCCTGCTCCAATGATCGCCCGGGCGAATGCACGGGCAACCGCTCCCAATGCTAGCAGAGGGCCCGTTTTCGGGCCGTGAACTGCGGATGTCCCGCGTGTGACGCGTCGGCGCGGCGCGCGCCGCGAGGCATCCGTGCAAGACTCGAGAGCATGACTTCCGACGAGCAGACGACACCCAGCGCCTCCGAGGAGACCAAGCGCAAGTTCCGCGAGGCGCTCGAACGTAAGAACAACGCGTCGAAGCGCCGTGAGGGCGAAGCGCACCTCGACGGCTCGGGCGCCGCGAACCAGACGCACGGCCCCGCCGACCACAAGCGCGAGTTCCGCCGCAAGAGCGGCTGAGCTCACCCCGCGCTCCGCGCACCGAGCGGGCTCCGCTCTGCGCCGCCTCCCGTGCGTCGCGGCGATGCCGGTCGGCGCCCGAACTCCGGGGGCAGGGCGACCGGTTCGAGCGTTGCGCGCCCTGCGACCATCCCGTCGCCGGCGGCGCGACCCCGCATCCGCCTGAGCACCCAGGGCACCGCATGACGGCGCAGCCAGGCGAGGTCGCCGAGTTCACCCGGGTCGGCCGCGTCGTCGTGGATCGCCAGTTCGAGGGCCGCGAGCTCATGGGCATCGGGGATGCCGAGCACCCTGGCCGCCGCGTACGCGAGCCCGCGGTGGCCCGATGAGTTGAGGTGCACGCGATCCTCCGCCCATCGATCGGCGGCGGTGAGCCCGGGCTCGGCGGCGACGTCGACGAAACGGACGCCCTGCGCCGTCGCCATCTCGCCGAGCACCGCGTTGAACCGGGCGAAGCGGGCGGCGAGCGGCCTCGCCTCGCGGCGGTCGGGCAGGAACGGCGTGACGAGCAGCACCTCGCAGCCCGTCGCGCGCACTCGCCCGACGGCGGCGCCGAGCTCACGTGCGAGTCGCTCGGGGTCGATGCGGCGACCGACCAGGTCGTTGCCCCCGACGAGCACCGAGACGAAGTCGGCGCCGAGCTCGAGTGCGCGCGGCAGCTGCTCGTCGACGACGTCGCGCACCCTGCGGCTGCGCACGGCGAGGTTCGCGTACGCGATCGGCTCACCCTGAGGTGCGGCGAGCGCGAGCAGCATCGCGAGCCGGTCGGCCCAGCCGCGGTACGAACCCTCAGGCGTGCGCGAGGTGTCGCAGAGGCCCTCGGTGAGCGAGTCGCCGACGGCCACGTAGCGGCGCGGCCTCGGGGGCGGCGGCGGCGCTGCCGGTGCCGCTGTCACTGTCGCCGCGATCGTTGCGGCGAGCGGGCGGGATGCCACGCGCCCGAGCTGCTCCCCCACGGCGCCGTCGGCGCGCGCCGAGCCGCGTGACGGCATCGCACGACGGAGCCCCGTGGCATCCTCGTAATGCCCGATGAGCTCGTCGCCGAGCCGATCCCAGCCGCGCCCGAGCACCGAACCGCGGGCGTGCAGGGCGAAGGCGCGGCGCTTCGCGGCGTCGCCGGCGAGGTCCTGCACGCGCGACCGCATCTCGTCGAGGTCGCCGGGGCGGTAGAGCCAGCCGTTGCGGCTCTGCTCGACGAGATCGAGCGGCCCGCCGCGCCCCGTCGCGACGACCGGCACACCGCTCGCGAGCGCCTCCTGCACCGTCTGGCAGAAGGTCTCGTGCTCGCCCGGGTGCACGAACACGTCGAGACTCGCCATCGCCCGGGCGAGCTCGTCGCCGTCCAGGAATCCGGTGAACAGCGCCGCCGGCAGCCGCCGTTCGAGCGCGGCCCGCGCGGGACCGTCGCCGACGACGACGAGCCGCACGCCGGGCATGCCGGAGAGCGCGACGAGGTCGTCGACCTGCTTCTCGGCGGCGAGTCGTCCCACGTAGCCCACGATCGTCTCGCCGCCCGGCGCGACGCGACGCCGCCACGACTCGTCGCGGCGGGAGGGGGCGAAGCGCTCGGTGTCGACACCTCGCCGCCAGATCCGCAGCCGTTCGACGCCGAGCGATGCGAGCCGCTCGACCGCCGAGCTCGAGGGGGCGAGCGTGAGTGTCGCTCGACGGTGGAGCCGGCCGAGATGACGGGTCAACGCGGGCTCCGCCGCCGGGATGCCGTAGCGCTCGGCGTACGCGGGCACGTCGGTCTGGTAGACGGCGACTGACGGCGCCCCAGCCGTCTCGGCCGCGAGCACGCCGCGCCAGCCGAGCACGAACGGAGACGCGAGATGCACGACGTCGGCCCGGTGTTCGCGCACGATCGCGGCGAGCCTCGCCGCCCCCGCGAGCGTCACCCGCACCTCGGGGTAACTCGGCAGCGGCACCGAGGGAAGGAGGATCGTACGGGCGTCGCCGTAGAGGGCCCGATCGACCGGGCCGGAGCGGGGTGCGACGACGAGGGCCTCGTGCCCGCGCCGTTCGAGATGGCGAAGCACCTGCAGCAGCGAGTGCGTCACGCCGTTCATGTGCGGGAGGAACGATTCTGCGAGGAGGACGACCTTCACGCATCCAGCGTGCGGTGCGAAGCCGCGCCGACGGGCGTCGAACGGGCCCGTGCGCGAAGGATTCACCCGACGGTCGACGCGTGTTCGCCGTGGTCCGCTCTGCGGTCAACCACTCGCGCTCCTCGGTGCACGGGCGGATGATGGAGGGAAGGCACCATCGGATTCGAGGAGGAACACCATGGCTTCCGTCGCACGTGTCACCACCATCACCGTCCGTTCGGAGACGAGTTTCGACGATGCGGTCGCCGCAGGCGTCGCCCGCGCGTCGGAGACGCTCCGCAACGTGAGCGGGGCGTGGGTGAAGGAGCAGAAGGTCGAAGCGACCGACGGGCGCATCACCGGATGGTCGGTGACGCTCGAGGTGACGTTCGTGCTCGACGACTGACGCGCACGCATCGACGGCGGGGAGGGCCTCCCGGACCTCCCCACCGTCGTCGCGCGCCTACTCCCCCGCGAGGCCGCCGATGAGGTGCCCCATGGGACGGTCGAGCTGGAACGGGTCGTTGACGAGCTGGGAACGATCGGTGCGCTCGACGAGCTCGGCGAACTCCTTCGCGCCCCGGTAGATGCGATCGGGCAGCGAACGGACGCCGTCGCCCTCGGCGCCGCCCCAGTCACCGGTCGCGGCGAACACGCCGGTCGTGACGGGGATGGCGTGCAGGTAGGTGAACAGCGGCCGCATCGCATAGTCGATCGCGAGCGAGTGACGCGGCGTGCCGCCCGTCGCGCCGAGCAGCACCGGCAGGTCGGTGAGCGCCTGCGGGTCGATCACGTCGACGAACGACTTGAACAGGCCCGCGTAGCTCGTGGTGAAGATCGGGGTGACGGCGATGAGCCCGTCGGCCGAGGCGATCGCGTCGAGGGCCGTTTCGAGCTTCGGCGGCGCGAAGCCGAGCAGCAGGTGGTTCGTGATGTCGTGCGCGAGTTCGCGCAGCTCGAAGGTCTGCACCTCGACCTGCGTGCCGTGCTCGGCGAGCACCGAGACGGCGTCGGCCGCGAGCCGGTCGGCGAGCTGTCGCGTCGAGCTCGGGGTCGAGAGCCCCGCCGAGACGACGATGATCTTCTTCGCGGTCATCGGGTCGCCCCCTGACGGATCGCCGCGGGGCCGAATGCCGAGCCGGCGGGGTTCGCCGGGGCGTCGACGGTCGCGGTGTCCTGGTAGGGCGAGCCGACGGTGAGGTTGTCGCCGCGGTTGGCGTTCGGGGTCGCCTGGCGGGGCGCCTCGGTGCCGTACTTCGCCCGCACCAGTGCCGCGTGGGTCGGGGCGTCCGGCACCTCGGCCGGGCGGCCCTTCTCGAACTCCTCGCGGAGCACGGCGACGACCTCGCCGAGCAGGTCGAGCTGCTCGAGCACCGTCTGCAGCGGAAGCCCCGCGTGGTCGATGAGGAAGAGCTGGCGCTGGTAGTCGCCGACGTAGTCGCGGAAGCCGAGCGTCTTGTCGATGACCTCCTGCGGGCTGCCCACGGTCAGCGGGGTCTGCTGTGTGAACTCCTCGAGGCTCGGGCCGTGGCCGTAGACCGGCGCGTTGTCGAAGTAGGGGCGGAAGTCGCGCACCGCGTCCTGCGAGTTCCTCCGCATGAACACCTGGCCGCCGAGTCCGACGATCGCCTGCGCGGCCGTGCCGTGGCCGTGGTGCTCGAAGCGCTGGCGGTACAGCGCGATCATGCGCTGCGTGTGCGAGGCGGGCCAGAAGATGTGGTTCGCGAAGAAGCCGTCGCCGTAGAAGGCCGCCTGTTCGGCCACCTCTGGCGTGCGGATCGAGCCGTGCCACACGAACGGCGGCACGCCGTCGAGCGGGCGCGGCGTCGAGGTGAAGCCCTGCAGCGGGGTGCGGAACTTGCCCGACCAGTCGACGACGTCCTCGCGCCAGAGCCGGTGCAGCAGTTCGTAGTTCTCGACGGCCAGCGGCAGGCCCTGGCGGATGTCCTTGCCGAACCACGGGTAGACGGGCCCGGTGTTGCCACGGCCGAGCATGAGGTCGGCACGACCGTCGGAGACGTGCTGCAGCATCGCGTAGTCCTCGGCGATCTTCACCGGGTCGTTCGTGGTGATGAGCGTCGTGGCGGTGGAGAGCTGCAGGGTCGTGGTCTGGCCGGCGATGTAGGCGAGGGTCGTGGTCGGCGACGACGACCAGAACGGCGGGTTGTGGTGCTCGCCGAGCGCGAAGACGTCGAGGCCGACCTCTTCGGCGTGCTTGGCGATCGCCACGGTGGCCTTGATGCGCTCGGCCTCGGTCGGCGTGCGCCCCGTGGTCGGGTCCTGGGTGATGTCGCTGACGGTGAAAATACCGAACTGCATGATGCTGCTCCTGAGCTCATCCGATGATAGGTGGAGTCTATGCGTTTGCATACATCTCGTCCAACCGAGGCCGTCCCCACGATATTCCCCGCCTGCCCGCAAGCACGGCCACGGCGATACACTCGGGCCGATGAGCACGATCTCGGTCGTCATTCCGTGTCTCGACGACGCGGACTTCCTCATCGCGTGCCTCGACGCGATGGCCGCACAGTCGCGCCCCGCCGACGAGATCATCGTCGTCGACAACGGCTCGACCGACGACACCGCCGCCGTGGCGCGCGCCGCCGGCGCCCGAGTGCTCCTCGAGCCCCGACGCGGCATCTGGCCCGCGACCGCGACCGGCTTCGACGCCGCGAGGGGCGAGATCATCGCCCGGCTCGACGCCGACTCCGTACCCGCGCCCGACTGGCTCGCCCGGATCGAGCGGCGCATGACCGCCCGCGACCGACCGACGGTCGTCACGAACGGCGGCCGCTTCTACGGACGCAACGCCGCCGTCCGGTGGATCGCGCGCAACCTCTACATCGGCGGCTACTTCACCGTGATCGGCGGACTGCTCGGTCATCCGCCGATCTTCGGATCGAACTACGCCATCCGGGCCGACGCCTGGCGACGGCTCGAGCACCTCGTGCACCGCGACCGCGCCGACGTGCACGACGACCTCGACCTCGCCTGGTGGATGCAGCCCGGCATGACGGTCGTGCGCGACCGTCGGCTCGTCGTCGGCGTCTCTGCTCGGCCGTTCGACACCGCGGCCGGGCTCTGGCGACGAGTGCACATGGCATTCCACACCATGTCGATCGAATCGCGCGAATGGCCGCCACTCACCCGCCGCGCCGAGCGGCGGAGGGCACCGGCCTGGGTCTGGGAGGCGCCCGAGCTCCGCGAGGTCGCGCCCGAACGCGACGCCGACGGCGACGACGCGCTGCCCGCCTGACACGCCGTCGACGAGGGGATGCCTCGCGCCCGCGCCGTGGCACGGCCTGCGTGTGCTCACTCGGCGACCGAGCGGCTCGTCTCGAACAGCGCGAGCATGTCGCGCACCAACTGATGCGGCGCCGTCTCGCAGGGGCTGTGCCCCGTGGAGTAGCTCGCAAGACGGGCGCCGAGCTCGCGGGCCGAGCGCTCGTGCAGTGCGTGCGGCCAGAGGTCATGCTCGCCGACGGCGACGAGCTTCGGGACGTTCGTCGCCGCGAGTTCTGCACGCACGTCGGGGGTCGCCATCATCAGGGCGATGATGTCGTCGACGCTCTCGCGCCGGGTCAGCGCGAAGCGCTCCCGCACGAAGGCGAGTCGGCCCGGCGGCACCCGGTTGAGGTTGTTGCGGATGCCCCACAACATGAGCCCGGCGCCCTGCCTCGGCGTCGTGAAGCCGCTCAGCCAGCCGATGCGCTTGACGCCGCGGAACGCCTGCCCGGGTTCGGGCGGTGAGCTCAGCAGCGTCAGGCTCGCGAAACGGTCGGGCCGCTCGAGCAGGGCGAGCCCCGCGAGCGTTCCCGCGAAGCTGTAGCCGAGCACGTGCGCCCCGCCGGCGCCATCGTCGAGCACGGCGATCAGATCATCGAGGAAGAGCCGCTGGTCGTAGCGTTCGCGCTGAGGCACGAGGTTCCACGGACCGGCCTCGTGCGACTCGTACTGGCCTGCGAGGTCGAACGACTCCACCCGGTACCCCGCGGCGGCGAGCAGCGGCATCATCACGACGAAGTCCTCCTTCGACCCCGTCGCACCGGGGACGAGCACGACGCGCGGCCCGTCGGCAGGCCCGACGGAGATGCGCGCGAGCGGACCGCTGGGCGCGGCGAACACGGTGCGCTCGGTGCCCCCGGGAAGCACGCGCCAGTCGCGGTCGGGCAGCGCCTCGTCGAGTGCCCTCGCCCCGTCGATCACCGTCACGAGGCTCACGATAGCGGCTGAGAAGCCGTCGGCGGCCATGACCTACCGCCGGCATCTCCGCTCGGCCCCGCCTACGGTGCGGCGGGCCCGCCGCTCGACGCGACGAGGGCGGGGGCGCCGACCAGGCACCCCCGCCCCGCGACCCGTTTCCGGCCTATCCGACTTCGCCGTGCGAGTGGCCACCATCGCTGCCGACGGTGCCCTCAGGACCCGCCGGTGCAGGAAGGACGAGCCCGCCCGGCACCTCCTTGCCGACCACGCCGTTGACCGACTCGGTCGAGTAGGAGTAGGCGAGCACGGCGAGCGCGATCGCATCCATGTTCACATCGAGCGCGTACGCGTCGACGTTGTCGATGTCATCGCAGGCCTGGTGGTAGCACTGGTCGAGCATCTCGCCGACCTCACCGCCCCAGATCTCCTGCTGCTCGGCGGTCTTGATCGCGTCGGCGCCCGTGAACAGACCGCCCGCGGCGATGCCGTTCAGGATGAACGCCTCGTAGTCGCTGCGACCGCTGAACTCCGCGTCGTCGTACGGCACACCCACGCTCGTGAAATAGCTCTCGAACAGCTTCTCGATCTCGACCGAGCCGTCGGGCACCGTCACCGGCGCCGGGAAGCCCGACTCGTCGCCGTCGTACGTCATGAACATGTAGTTCGGCGAGGCGACCATGTCGAAGTTGAGGTAGAGGGCGATCTCGTCCTTCTCAGCCTGCGAGAGCGCGGCCACGTATGCGGCGGAGCCGAGCAGGCCGTCCTCCTCGGCGCCCCACCAGGCGAGGCGCACGGTGTTCTCGGGCTTCACCTTCGACATCTGCTCGGCGATCTCGAGCAGCGCGGCCGAGCCGCTTCCGTTGTCGTTGATGCCGGGGCCCTCGCGCACGGAGTCGAGGTGCGCACCGGCCATCACGACGTTCTCCTCGTTCGCGCCGGGCAGTTCCGCGATCACGTTCTTCTGCGGGCGGGGGTCGGGTGCGGGCACGAAGACGTGCGCCGTCGAGCCCGCCTGCGCGAGCGCCTCGCCCTGGGCGAAGCTCGCTCCGACGACCGGGATGCCGTGCGAGACCGGCGTGCCGTCGGTTCGCGACGAGGCGTCCGCGACGATCAGGCCCTCACGGTCGGACGTGTTGCCCTGGTTGAAGATGATGACGCCGACGGCGCCGGCCTGCTCGGCGAAGAACGCCTTGTCGCCGAAGTTGCAGGTGCCGCGCTGGACCAGTGCGATCGCGCCCACGGGGAACCCGGCGAAGTCCGCCTCCTCGCAGCCGCTGGTCGACGCGCGCGGCGGAGTGAGGTTGATGTCGACGGGAACGACGGCCGCGGTGACATCACCCGCGCCGCTGCCGCTGAATGCGCCGGTCGGGTACTCGGCCTGCACCGGCGACAACTGCTCGAGCGTCGCATCCCCGATGAAGTCGTAGTCGAACTCTTCGATCGACACGCTCCAACCGGCCGCCTCGAGCGTGTCGACGACGTAGTCGACGCTGGCCTCGTAGCCCGGGAGTCCGGCGGCCCGATTGCCGCCGTTCTCGTCGGCGATCTCTTGCAGCGCCTCGAGGTGCTCCATCGCGCCGTCGCCGCTCACGCATTCGAGCAGCTTCGAGACGGTGTTGTTGTTGCGGTTGTCGCACTTCGCGGCGGGCGCGGCGGTGGCCGCCCCTGCCGGGAACAGTGCGACGGCGAACGCCGCGACGGTCGCGATCGCCAATCCGCGGGACGTTGTCACAGGTGACTTCATCGTCTTCCTCCAACCGGCGGCCCGATCTGGGCGCCTGGGAAGGGAGCATAGGGTGCGAGCCCTTCCCGGGAAAGGGGGTGCGGAGAACTCCGGACGAACGTCTCGACCCGGTTGGCTGCGCGGCGTCGAGTGTGCTCGGGTCGCTGCCAGCGAACATCGGGCCGCCTCCCAGCGGCGTCGCCTAGGCTGGACCAATGGCTACCGTCGCGCTCACCCTGGAGACCTTCGAGAAGACGATCCTCGAGGGCGGCACCGTCTTCGTCGACTTCTGGGCCGAGTGGTGCGGCCCCTGCCGCCAGTTCGCGCCGAACTACGAGGCCGCCTCAGAGGCGAACCCCGACCTCACCTTCGCGAAGGTCGACACCGAGGACCAGCAGCAGCTCGCGGCCGCGATGAACATCACCTCGATCCCGACGATCATGGCGTTCAAGGACGGCATCGGCGTGTTCTCGCAGGCCGGCGCCCTCCCCCGGCCGATGCTCGACGAGCTCGTCTCGCAGGTGCGCGCGCTCGACATGGACGAGGTGCGCGCGCAGCTCGCCGCCCAGGAGTCGCAGGGCGCCGACGAGGCCCAGCAGGCCGCCGGCGTCTGAATCGACCGCCGGTCGTCAGGTCGGGCCGACCCCGCCGGCCTCGAGCGACTCGAGACCGCCGAGGTCGAGTTCGACGCCGTGCGGACGCGAGTCGCCGGTGATGCGCGCCGGCACCCGGACATAGCGACCCTCGGACGCGAGCGCGTCGAGGAGCTCGCGCCACGTGGCATCCACCGCATCGCCGAGGAAGCCGGCGTGCCTGGGCGTGCCGCCGCCGACGAGCTGCACCCCGATGCGGTAACGCCGCGACAGCCACCGGCTCGCGCGCGGCACGAGCACGGCGTGCTGGTCGGCGCCGCCGTGCAGCAGCGCGAGGTCGATGGCCGGCTGGTGACGGTGGGCGTCGGCGACCGGGGCGACCTGTCGCACCTCGCGTTCACGGCGCGGCGCGTCGACGAGTTCGAGCCCGTCGATCGTCTGCAGATCGCCCCATTGGTCGGGGTTGCCGCGCCGCCGCCCGCGGACGAGGCCTGCGACCAGCCACACGAGCGCGGCGACGAGCAGCACGGTGAACGGCCAGAACAGCCACGGCGGCGACTCGGGTCGCACGCCGCCCGTCGCGATGAGCAGCACGAGCACGACGAGATACGGCAGCGGCTCCCAGTGGAGGAGCGGCTTCCGGCGGGGCGCAGACATCTGTTCAGGCTATCGCGACGGATGCCCCGCGCTGTGACCGGGACGTCGGGTCAGCGCAGGGCGTCGAGCCGCGCGGCGACCTCGTCGAGCACGCGTTCCTCGCCCGCGTAGATGCCCTCGGGGCGGGGCCAGTGCGCGACGACGTCGGTGAAGCCGAGCTCCCGCGCCCGGCCCACCGCGTCCTCGAAGGCGGCGACGCTCGCGAGGCTCGTGCGCGCCTCCGAGTCGAGCGACAGCGTGCGTGCGAGTTCGCCGGGGGCGCGGCCGGCCGCCGCGCAGGCGTCGTCGAGCCGCGCCGAGAGCCCGGCGACCTGCCGCCACCACGCGTCGGTGCCGTCGTCGTCGCCGCCCGTCGTGACCCAGCCTTCGGCGAGCTCGGCGACGAGTGCGAGCCCTCTCGGGCCGTTCGCCGCGAGGTGGAACGGCGTGCGGGGCCGCTGCGCCGGCTCACCCACCATGCGGGCCCCGTCGGCGCTGAACCACTCCCCGTCGAACGAGATGCCGCCCGAGCCCGGCTCTTCGAAGCGCAGCAGGGTGTCGAGCTCGCGCACGAACTCGTTGAAGCGGTCGGCGCGTTGCCGGGCGGTGAGCAGCGGCTGCCCGAGCACGGTCGCGTCGAAGCCGGTGCCGCCCGAACCGATGCCGAGGAGCACGCGACCGCCCGAGATCTGGTCGAGGGTCGTGACGTCCTTCGCGAAGGGAACGGGATGCCGGTAGTTCGGGTGCGACACGAAGGTGCCGAGGCCGATGCGCTCGGTCACCATCGCGGCCGCCGTCAGCGTCGGGACGGTCGCGTGCCAGCGCTGGCCGGCGAGGCTGCGCCAGGCGAGGTGGTCGTACGTCCAGGCGTGGTCGAAGCCGTACTCCTCGGCCCCGCGCCAGTAGCGCGCAGCCTCTGGCCAATCGAACTGGGGCAGGATGACGATGCCGAATCGCATGCCGGTAGCCTAGGCCGCCCGCTCGGGGCCGGGGGCGACGACCGACGTCGACGCCGTCACGGGCACCGGTTCGGCGCCGAGTTCGATCGCGGGCGCACCCGGCGGATCGACCCGCTCGAGCTTCACGCAGACGATGCCGCCGAGGATGAGCAGGCCGCCGAGGATCTGCAGCGGGCCCAGCACCTCGCCGAGCAGGATCCACCCGGCGATCGCCGCGAACACGACCTCGGAGAGCCCGAGGAACGACGACAGTCGCGCGCCGAGCATGCGGATGGAGGCGATGCCCGCCGTGTAGGCGAAGGCCGTGGAGACGACGCCGACGGCGAGGAGCGGCACGAACCACGGGACATCCGCCCCCAGGAAGGCGACCTCGCCGAACACGACGTGCATCGGCAGCAGCCCGGTGAGCCCCGCGAGCCCGAGCGCGAGGGCGCCGACGACGAAGCCTGCCGCGATGAGCGTCACCGGGGGCAACTGCTCGGCGGCCGATTCGCCGACCGCGTAGTACACGCAGACGCCGATCATGGCGAGGGCGGCGAACGCGAGGCCGAGCACGTCGAGCCCGCCGCCGCCCGGGCCGATCACGAGCACGAGGCCGGCGAGCGCGAGCACCGATCCGCCGAGCACGACCCGCTGCGGCAGCCGGCGCGTGCGCACCCAGGCGAGGAGCACGAGCGCGATCGGCGCGAGGTACTCGATGAGCAGCGTCATCGACACCGGGATGCGCTGGAGCGAGGCGTAGAAGAAGAACTGCACGCCGGCGACGGCGACGGTGCCGTAGAGCAGGATCGTCCACTTGGCACGCCACAGCCGGCGGAAGTCGCCCTTCAACGCGAGGAGGCCGGGGATTGCCAGCAGCACGGCGGCGATCGAGATGCGCGCGAGCACCGCGGCGCCGGGCGACCAGCCGCTCTCGAGCAGGGGTTTCACGAAGACGCCGCCGATGCCGAAGGCGAGGCCGGCTGCAAGGCCGATCGCGATGCCGGCGAGTCCGCCACGTCGTGCCGTCATGGTCGCGCCACCTCTTCCTCGTCATGAGTGAAAACCGTTATGCTCGTGACAGTACATCCCGACCTCGTCAGGAGTCAAATGATTTTCACCGATGACACGGTGGCGGCACTGGAGTTCATGGCGGCGCTGGCCGACACGGTGCCCGAGGCATCCGAGTCGGGCGACGACGAGCTCGCGACGATCTCGCAGCTCGATGCGATGATCGACGCCTGGAGGTACTCGGGCCGCCACGACGGCGACGACGTCGAACTCGCCGAGGTCCGCGCGGCGCGCACGCGCCTCCGCACCGTGTGGGCGCTGCCGCGCGACGAGCTCGCGGGCGCCGTCAACGACATCCTCGACGAGGCGAACGCGCTCCCCCACCTGGTGCGGCACGACGGCGCCGACTGGCACATCCACGCCACCTCGCCCGACGCGCCGCTCGCCGAGCGCATGCTCGTCGAGGCCGCGATGGCCCTCGTCGACGTGGTGCGCGCCGACGAGACCCGGCGCCTGCGCGAGTGCGACGCCGACGACTGCGAGGGCGTCTACGTCGACCTCTCGAAGAACGCCTCGCGCCGCTACTGCAGCACCCGCTGCGGCAACCGCATGGCGGCACGGGCGCACCGGGCCCGCGCGAGCTGAGCGGGCGCGCGAGCTGAGCGGGCGCGCGAGCTGAGCGGGCGCGCGAGCTGAGCGGGCGCGCCCGCCCGTCGCGGGGCCGGCGATGCCGGCACGCCCACGCGAGGCATCCGGGCATGACGAAGGCCCCCACCGAATCGGTGGGGGCCTTCGCAAGAAGTTCGCGGTGTCTTCGAGAGCCGCGCGAGACTACTCCGCTTAGCGGCGCAGCCCGAGACGCTCGATGAGCGAGCGGTAGCGCGCGATGTCGACATCGGCGAGGTAGCCGAGGAGACGACGACGCTGACCGACGAGGAGCAGCAGGCCACGACGCGAGTGGTGGTCGTGCTTGTGCGCCTTGAGGTGCTCGGTGAGGTCCTTGATGCGCTTGGTGAGCAGCGCGATCTGGACCTCGGGGGATCCAGTGTCACCGGGGTGCGTCGCGTACTCTTCGATGATCGCCTTCTTGACGTCTGCTTCGAGTGCCATAGATGGGATCCCCTTTCTCCTTGTTGCGCGCTGCCCGGGGCCGAATGCCTGGGCTCTCTTGATGCGCGGCCGATTCACGGCAACCTGAATACTCTACCAGAGCGGATGCCTCGGGGTGACCGGAGCCTCGGCGGTCGCCGCAGGCAGAGCACGTCGCGTGGCATGGCGGGTCGGTCGGTGAGCTGTCTCCATGCGTCGCGATTCGAGCGATCGATGGATGTCACGGCACGGCCATCACCCAGTCCCGAAGCTCAGGCAGGCATCGCGCAGAGGTGACGATACTTCAATTGATCTGCGGTTTCGTCGCCGCAGCAATGTCAGTGGCTCCTGCTTGAATGATCACATGCCCACCATCGTCGAAGGCCCGCCGCTCGAGGCACTGCAGTTCGAGTTGGCGGCGATCTCGGCGTTCGAGGGCATGCTCCGGCAGATCCAGGCCGACCAGTACCACCGCATCCAGCGGGCGCGTGAGCTCGCGGGCATCGTCGACGGTGTGGGCGCGGCTGCGACCGCCGCCGAGCGCGATCTCGCGGCGCGCTCGTTCGTGGCCGAGCTCGCGACGACGCTCGGGCTGCACGAGGCTTCCGCCTCTCGTCTCGTCGCCGAGGCCGAGCGCCTCACCGGGCCGCGCGCAGCGACGCTCGACGCCCTCGAGGCGGGCGTGCTCGGGCTCACGCAGGTGCGCTCGGTGCTCGAGCTGACGCAGGGCTCGCCCAGCCCGGTCGCCGACACGGTCGAGCGTGTCGCGCTCGACGCCGCGGCCTCGGCCGCCGCCGAGGGGGTCGCGTCGACCAATGCCGACGTGCGCCGGCGCATGCGGCGCGTGCGCGAGCGGTTGCACCCCGAGTCGCTCGCCGAGCGTCGCACGCGGGCGGTCGATGAACGTCGGGTGTGCGTCGACCCGGCGCCCGACGGAATGGCGTGGCTCAGCATCCATCTCGAGGCCGAGCGTGCGCTCGCGATCGAGCGACGGCTCGGCGCGTTGGCGCGCCGCGAGGCGAGCGGCGACTCGCGCACCCCCGCCCAGCGCACCGCCGATCTCGCGGCCGACCTGCTGCTCGGCGGCAGCCTCGCGGGCGGCACCGACACCGTCGACGTGCTCGCGCGCATCAATGTGACCGTACCCGTCATGGCACTGCTCGGCCTCTCCGACGAGCCCGCCGAACTCGACGGCTACGGCCCGATCGATGCCGAGGCCGCCCGGCGGCTGGCCGCGCACGCCCCGTCGATGCGACGCATCCTCGTGCACCCCGAGACGGGCGCCGTGCTCAGCTACGGCCGTCAGCACTACCGTGCGCCGGCCGATCTCGACGGTTTCGTGCGCGTGCGCGACGGGCAGTGCCGCTTTCCGGGCTGCAGTCGCCGCGCCGACCACGCCGACCTCGACCACACGACGGCATGGCAGCACGGCGGCAAGACCACCGCGACGAACCTCGCCGCGCTCTGCCGGCACCACCACCGACTGAAACACGAGAGCGGCTGGCGCGTCGAGCAGCAGGCCGGCGGGGCCATGCGGTGGACCTCACCGGCCGGGCACGTACTGCGAACGCTGCCCGAGCGGCCGTTTGCGGAGGTCGGGGCCGGTGAAGCGGCCGATCCCCCGCCTGCCCGCGCACTCGAAGCTCCGCCACCTGAAGCAGTCGCGGGCGATCGAGACGTGTTCGACCGAGTGCCGTCGGGCCTGCCCGAGTTCGCGCCGTTCTGACGGCGTCGCCGCACCCGAGACAGCGCCGCCTGCGGGCGTCGCACGGGCGCTGTCCGAATTCGGCGGCTACCGCCTGCTGAAGGTGCCCGGTGAAAGACATCGAGGGGATGCTCCGGTTCCCCTGCAAGGGACGCAAGGTCGTCCGAGCTCCCTCACATCGCTCACCCGAACTCCCCCTCGAGCAGCGAGAGCGCCGCGTCGACGGCCTCGGCCGGCGTGCCCGTGCCGCTCCGCGCCCACCAGCGCATCGCGCTGAACCCGGTGGTGAGGTAGAGGTCGGCGAGCAGGTGCGCCCGCAGTGACCCCCGCTCGCCGAGGTACGGCTCGAGCAGTTCGTGCACGGCGCCGAACTTGGCGAGCCCGTGCGCGAGCACCGCGGGGTGGGCGTCGATGATGCGCAGCCGCTGCCGGGTGACGCCGAGGAGTTCGGGCGGGAACTCCGCCATCGCGACGTACGCTCGGTGGAGTGCCGTGACCGACGGCTTGGTGCCCTCCGCCCCGAGCGACGCCTCGAACCGCGCGATGGCCTCGTCGAATCCACCCCAGACGAGGTCGGGCTTCGACGGGTAGTAGCGGAACAGCGTGCGCCGGCTCACCCCGGCCGCATCGGCGACCTCGGCCATGGTCACCTCGTCGAAGCCGCGCTCGTCGAAGAGTGCGAGGGCGACGGCGGCGAGCGCCTCGGGGTCGACCTCGACCGGTCGCCCACGCGGTGCGCGGGGCGCGCCGGGCGCTGCGGGGGCATCCATGGTCATGCTGCCATTCTCATGGGAACATTTTATGACACTGAGTGTTATAACTGGTGGACCGGCCAGGAACCCGGCCGGCGAACCACACCCGCGACGCCGCGAACCCCACGACGCCGCACTCACCCCTGAGGAGCAGCAATGAACACCGCCATCACCCCCGGACGCTTCGACGGCAAGGTCGCGATCGTCACCGGCGCCGGCTCGGGCATCGGCCTCGCGACCACTGTGCGCCTGGCCTCCGAGGGCGCCCGCGTCATCGCCGCCGACGTCTCGTCGGAACGCCTCGACGCCCTCGTCGCCGCGAACCGCTCGCTCGACATCGTGGCGGTCGCGGGCGACATCACGGTCGAGGAGAACGTGCAGGCGCTCATCGCCGCCGCGGGCGACAAGATCGACGTGCTCGCGAACGTCGCCGGCATCATGGACGCCTTCCTGCCCGCCGCCGAGGTCGACGACGCCACCTGGGAGCGGGTCATGAACGTCAACGTCACCGCCGTCATGCGCCTCACCCGCGCGGTGCTGCCGAAGATGCTCGCCGAGGGCTCGGGCTCGATCGTCAACGTCACGAGCGAGGCGGGCCTCCGCGGCGCCTCGGCCGGTGCGGCCTACACGACCTCGAAGCACGCGGTCGTCGGCTTCACGAAGAACACCTCGGTGATGTACTCGGGCTCGGGCATCCGCGTGAACGCGGTCGCCCCGGGCGGCGTGAAGACGAACATCGAAGCCCCATTCAAGTCGGAGCACGCCGGCCGCGTGCTCGGCCCGGTGCTCGGCGCCCTCGCGCTCGTGCCCGCCGAGCCCGAGCAGCTCGCGGCGGCGATCACGTGGCTCCTCTCCGACGACTCGGCCAACGTGTCGGGCGTCGTGCTCGCCTCCGACGGCGGCTGGTCGGCGATCTGATCGGCTGAGCGGTCGAACACCGGATGCCTCGTGCGCACGCCTGCGCACGGGGCATCCGTTGTCTCATCGGCCCGCGCCCGCGAGACTGGGGCCATGGCCTTCGTCATCAAGCGCGTGTACGAACCCGCTGCGGCGGACGACGGGTTCCGGGTGCTCGTCGACCGCCTGTGGCCGCGTGGCGTCAGCAAGGCGCGCGCCGAGCTCGACCTCTGGGACAAGGAGGTCGCCCCCTCCCCCGAACTGCGCACCGAGTGGCACCACGCCGCCGATCGGCAGGTCGACTTCGAACACTTCGCGGCGCGCTACCGTGCCGAGCTCGACGGCAGCGCGGCCGCCGGGGCGCTGCTCGCGCTCGGTGGTGAGCACGACCGCGTGACGTTGCTCTACGGCGCCCGCGACGAGCACAGCAACCACGCCGCGGTGCTGCTCGACTGGCTGGGCGAGCACGGCGCATCGGTCGCCCTTGAGGACCCGCCGCACTCGGCGTAGCGTGCGCATCATCCCCAAGAAAGTGAGGTCTCATCATGCTCACGACCCGAAGGACCCCCGCGGCCGCACTCGCCCTCGCCGCGATCGCCGCGCTCACGTTGGGCGGTGCCGGTGCCGCCCAGGCGAAGCCGCCGGGCACACCGGCGATCCCCCTGAACAACGAGCAGGAGTCGCAGACCACCGGAGCCAACGGAGGCGCCCACGGTTTCCTGGCCTACGACCTCGTCGGCGACGAGTTCTGCTACACCCTCGAGGTCGAGGGGCTCACGGCGGGTGCGAGCGCCGCACATGTGCATGTCGGCCCCCGCAACGTCGCCGGTCCGGTCGTGATCCCGATCGTCGTGCCCGATGCGACGAGCTTCGTCGTCGACGACTGCGTGCCCGCCGACCCCGCACTGCTCGATGCGATCGACGCGTCGCCCGGGGCGTACTACCTCAACGTGCACACGCCGACCTTCCCGGGGGGCGAGGTGCGCGGTCAGCTGAAGTAGGCGACTACGGCTGCGGCGCGAAGGGGAAGATCGCCGGCCATCCGGTGTGCGCGTAGACGATGACCGCGAACACCACCGCGTCGAAGAGCATGTGCACCACGAACACGTAGGTGAGCGACTTCGTGAGCTTGAACGTGTAGCCCTGGATGAGCGCGAACGGGATGGTGAGGAGCGGACCCCACGACTGGTAGCCGAGCTCCCACAGGAAGGAGACGAACACGATCGACTGCAGGAGGTTCGCCTGCCAGCTCGGGAAGTGCCGGCGCAGCAGCACGAAGACCGTGCAGACGAAGAAGAGCTCGTCCCACGTGCCGACGGCGGCGACGCCGACGAAGAGGCGCGCGATCGTGTCGGGCTCGGTCACGGTCGGCCAGTTCTCGTAGACCCCCGAGGAGATGAAGTAGAACGGCAGGATCAGCCAGCCCGCGAGCGTCACGAAGATCAGGTAGAGCCACTGGGTGCGGTTCCAGCGGCGGCCCGTACGCCACGGGAAGCGGATGACGTGCTCGCGGTAGACGAACCGCGAGATGACGTAGGGCACGAGCACCGCGAGGCCCAGCACGACCGCGAAGCGCACCATGCCCTCGTTGCTGAGGTCGGCCTTCAGCGACACCGTCGAGATGATGACCTGGCCGACGGCGATGAGCGCGAGGTCGGCGAGGAGGCGCTCGGTACGGCCCGAGCGGTCGCAGAGCCAGGCGGCGACGAGCCCCGCCGCGAGCATCGCGTACCCCGCGATCGGCACCATGAATCCGAAGAGCGCCACCGCGGCGCCGCAGACGAGGAGCGCCGGTAGGAGCGCAATCTGATGCGTTCGCAGCGCGGACGGCTCAGCGGGCGCACCGGCGCCGAGGCCCCGCGTGCGATCGTCGTTCATTCGCGACACCGGCTGCTCACCTGCCCCGCCGCCTACTCGTCGTCGGCGAGCTCGCCGCGATGCGCGGCCCGCACCCAGCGCGCGAGGAACTCGGCACCCGCCTCGTCGTGGATCAGTTCGCCGGCGGTGAGCACCGGGTAGCCGGTGGCCGGGATGCCCTCGGCCGGGCGCACGTCGACGTGCCGCACCCGCTCGCCGCGCTCGTGCAGCCAGTCGGCCATGCGGTAGTCGCCGCGCGAGTCGCCCATCGTGCGCCAGTGCTGCGGTCGGATGCCGCGTGCCTCGAGCAGTTCGACGGCGCGCGCCGCGCCGAGGTCCTTGCCGAGCCGCACCGACTCGACGTCGGTCGAGATGATCGTCGGATCGATGCGCCAGTGCACGCGCCCCGTGTCATCCGGCCGTTCATCGCCCTCGCGCACGGTGCCGAAGCCGCGCGCGGCGAGCGATTCGTGCGCGTGGGCGTCGAATCGGGGCTGCGCCTCGAGATAGCGCTCGGATGCCACGTGCACGTGCTGCTCGACGGAGACCATGGCCCGCTTGGTGTCGTCGAAGAACGCGAACTCGTCGAAATGCGCCTCGACGTAGGCGCGCATCTCGGCGGCGAAGTCGGCGGGCATGGCGAGATCGAGATCGACGAACACCTCGCCGAGCCCGCCCACGCCGATCTCGGCCCAGACCGCGCCCTTCTCGCAGATCGCCCAGACCGGCGCGCCCGGCGCGAGCCCCGCCGCGAGGAGCGGCGGCACGACCTCGGCGGCGATGAACGCGTCGGAGCGGCCCGTGTTGAAGACGACGGGATTGCCGGCGTTCGCGAGGGCCGCCAGATCGCGAGCGATCGACGGGATCGCGATCGACCGGGTGACCGGACTCGCGATGGGTCCGTCGACGTCGAGCAGCAGCGCGAGGAAGGGAGCGGCGGTCACGCCACCAGCCTAACCGGACGGCATGCGTCGGACCCGGCGCTGCAGCGACCGGCCGCGCCCGCCGGTCGCACGACGCGCCTCGACGTTGTCGGCGGCGGATGCCAACATGAGGCATGCGACAGATCGTTCCCCCCTACCTGCTCGATCGGATCGCCGACGCGGGCGCCGATCGCTTCCCGCTCGCCGCCGAGGCGGCCCGGCGTTCGCTGCTGCACGACGCTCCGCGTCGGGCACTTCGGGGTGCACCGCCGGTCTTGCCGCCGCTGCACGACGACGACGACCTTCCCGCGGTGCTGCCCGACGCCCCGTCGATGCCCGACCGCCGCATCTCCGACGCCGGGGGCCGCGAGACGCTGCCGGGCCGGCTCGTGCGCCGCGAGGGCGAGCCCGCGAGCGGCGACGCGTCCGTCGACGACGCGTACGACGGCCTCGGCGACACCCACCGGCTCTTCGACCGGGTCTTCGGCCGCGACTCGATCGACGGGGCGGGCATGCCGCTCGAGGCGACCGTGCACTTCGGACGGCTCTACGACAACGCCTTCTGGGACGGCGAGCGCATGGTCTTCGGCGACGGCGACGGCGAGGTGTTCCGGGGCTTCACCGACTCGCTCAGCGTCATCGGCCACGAGCTCGCCCACGGCGTCACCGAGCACACCGCCGGCCTGCGCTACCAGGGGCAGTCCGGTGCGCTCAACGAACACGTCTCCGACGCATTCGGCGCGCTCGTCGAGCAGTACGCGCTCGGCCAGGACGCGGGCGCCGCCACCTGGCTGATCGGCGAGGGCATCTTCACCGACGAGGTCGAGGGCCGGGCCCTGCGCTCGATGCTCGAGCCCGGCACGGCGTACGACGACGACGTGCTCGGCCGCGACCCGCAGCCCGGGCACATGCGCGACTACATCGACACCGACGACGACAACGGCGGCGTGCACCTGAACTCCGGCATCCCGAACCGGGCGTTCGCCCTCGCCGCTCGTGAGCTCGACGGCTTCGCGTGGGAGCACGTCGGGCGCATCTGGTACGACACGCTCATCTCGGGCCGGCTCGGCCGCGACGCCACCTTCGCCGAGTTCGCGGCCGAGACGGTGCAGAGCGCCGAGTCGCGCTTCGGCGCCGGCTCGCGCGAGGCCAGTGCGGTGCGGCACGGCTGGCAGACCGTCGGCGTGCTCGACGAGCAGGCGGCCGACACGCCGTCGGAGTAGCATCCAGCACGATGGATGTCATCGTGCAGCGCAGCGGCGGCCTCGCCGGCACGCGCCTCACCTGGGAGGTGCGCGTCGACGAGCAACCCGACCCCGACGAGTGGTACATCCTCATCGACGAGATCCCGTGGGCCGAGCCGCCCCCGGTGCCGCCCGAGCCCGATCGTTTCATCTACCGGATCCGCTGCGAACCGAACGAGGCGACCCTCGCCGAGCGTCAGCTCACGGGGCCGTGGCGTCAGCTCGTCGAGCGGGTGCAGGAGACGACGGACCCGACGCGGAACGATCCGCGCGAAGCTTCGCGACGACGCCCCACGCGATGAGCCCCTGGGCTGCGAGGTAGGTCGACATGACGACGAAGTCGTGGGCGGCGAACTCGTACCCGGGCAGGAACCGACCGAGCGCGAGCACCGAGTCCGAGACGACGAAGAACGCACCGCCAAGGGCGATCCACCCGCCGTGCATCGACGCGGTCGTCGCCATCAGGCCGATCGCGACCGCGTAGAGCGTGATCGGCACGGCGAGCATGCCGGCGTGCGGCAACAGCACGACGAGCATCACGACCACCCACGCCCAGTAGACGGTCGACCAGGCAGGCGGACGGCGGCGCGATCGGGGCAGCCGCACGAAGAGCACGATGTAGACGACGTGAGCGAGGAGGAACGATGCCAGCCCGGCCGCGAACCACCCGTCGCCCGGGAAGGTGAGGAGGACGTCGCCGCCCCATGAGCAGGCGATGCCGCCGAGGAGGAGGAGCGGGCCCGCGGCGCGCACCCTGGGCACGAGGATGAGGACCGCGAGCGCGAGGAGCGGCATCAGCAGCGACTTCGTCGCCGTCACGCTCCAGGCCGGGCCGGCGTACTGGAGCACGAGGTGGAGCACGGAGACCACGAGGTAGGGGGCGAAGGCGGGCAGCACCCCCGAATCGTAGCCCACGCGCGACGAAGGCCGGCGGGCTCGCGCCCACCGGCCTTCTCGGTGAATCGACGTCGGTTCAGCTGACGCCGAGCAGGTCGATCACGAAGATCAGGGTCTTGCCCGAGAGCTGGTGCCCGCCGCCCGCGGGGCCGTAGGCCTTGTGCGGGGGGACGGTGAGCTTGCGGCGTCCGCCGACCTTCATGCCGGGGATGCCCTCCTGCCAGCCGGAGATGAGGGCTGCGAGCGGGAAGTTGATCGACTGGCCGCGACCCCACGAGGAGTCGAACTCCTCGCCGCTGTCGTACTCGACGCCGAGGTAGTGCACGTCGACCGTCGAGCCGGCGGTCGCCTCGGCGCCGTCGCCCACGACGATGTCCTCGATGATGAGGTCTGCGGGCGCCGGGCCCTCGGGGGCGTCGATCTCGGGCTTGCTGTTCGTATCGGTCATGCGTCAAGCCAAACAGGTTCGCGGTGCACTCGCAATCGCGGACAACCGTCCACCCCCCTCTTGCGCTGACTGCGAACACGTTGCACTCTGGAATCCGAGAACTCGTCGCCCCGTAGAGATGTCGGCAGTGCCACACCACAGGGCGGCGAGTTTCCTCGTGTCGGGGGCATCGCTGGGCACCCCCGAGACGAGTCGGAGCAGGCGGGCTCCGCCGCCCTGTGGCGAGTCCATCACTCCAGCAGTCGCGACCTGATGAGAAATCGCACGCCCTCGGGCGCCTCGACCGAGAAGCCGCTGCCGCGGCCGGGCACGACGTCGACGGTGAGGTGCGTGTGGCGCCAGTACGCGAACTGCTCTGCCGACATCCAGAAGGGCACGACGCGCGTCGCCGCCTCCGAGCCCGTCCACGAGGCATCCGGCCCGGCGGCGCCGCGCCCCAGGTCGAGCTCGCCGAGCAACACGTCGGCGCCGCTCGTCAGGAACTCCCCCGCTGGATAGCACATCGGAGCACTGCCGTCGCAGCATCCGCCCGACTGGTGGAACATCAACGGTCCGTGCGCCTCCCACAGGCGCTCGAGCAGGGTCGCCGCCGCGGGTGAGAGCTCCACCCGCGGCGACGTCTCCCCCGCGATCACCACCCGGCCGACGACGCCGTCCGCGAAGCGCTCGAGTGACATCGTCCGCCGCCGATCAGAAGAACCCGAGCGGGTTCTCGTTGTAGCTGACGAGCAGGTTCTTCGTCTGCTGGTAGTGGTCGAGCGCGAGCTTGTTGTTCTCGCGGCCGATGCCCGACGACTTGTACCCGCCGAACGCGGCGCCCGCCGGGTACGCGTGGTAGTTGTTCACCCAGACGCGACCGGCTTGGATGTCCCGGCCGGCGCGGTAGGCCTCGTTGCCGTTGCGACTCCAGACGCCCGCACCGAGTCCGTACAGGGTGTCGTTCGCGATCGAGATCGCGTCGTCGTAGTCGGTGAAACTCGTGACGGCGACGACCGGGCCGAAGATCTCCTCTTGGAACAGTCGCATGCGGTTCTGACCCTCGAAGATGGTCGGCTGCACGTAGTAGCCCCCACTGAGGTCGCCGCCGAGATCGGCCCGCTCGCCGCCGAGCAGCAGCTTCGCGCCCTCCTGCTTGCCGATGTCGATGTAGCTCAGGATCTTCTCGAGTTGGTCGTTCGACGCCTGCGCGCCGACCTGGGTCTCGGTGTCGAGCGGGTTGCCCTGCTTCGCCTGCTTGGTTCGCTCGATCGCGTCGTCGAGGAACGTGTCGTAGATCGACTTCTGGATGAGCGACCGGCTGGGGCAGGTGCAGACCTCGCCCTGGTTGAAGGCGAACAGGCTGAATCCCTCGAGCGCCTTGTCGTAGAACGAGTCGCGTCGGTCGGCGACCGACTCGAACACGATGTTCGGGCTCTTGCCGCCGAGCTCGACCGTCGAGGGGATGATGTTGTTCGAGGCGTACTGCAGGATGAGCCGACCCGTCGTCGTCTCCCCCGTGAACGCGATCTTGCGGATGCGGTTCGACGAGGCGAGCGGCTTGCCTGCCTCGACGCCGAATCCGTTCACGACGTTGAGCACGCCCGCCGGCAGCAGGTCGGCGATGAGTTCGACGAGCACGAGGATCGAGGTCGGCGTCTGCTCGGCCGGCTTCAGCACGACGGCGTTGCCCGCGGCGAGCGCGGGGGCGAGCTTCCACACGGCCATGAGCAGCGGGAAGTTCCACGGGATGATCTGGCCGACGACGCCGAGCGGCTCCTGGAAGTGGTAGGCCACCGTGTCCTCGTCGAGCTGCGTGAAGCTGCCCTCCTGCGCGCGGATGAGGCTTGCGAAGTAACGGAAGTGGTCGCTCGCGAGCGGCAGGTCGGCGTTCAGCGGCTCACGGATGGACTTGCCGTTGTCCCACGTCTCGGCGACGGCGAGGAGTTCGCGGTTCCGGTCGATGCGATCGGCGATGGCGTTCAGGATGCCGGCGCGGTGCGCGGCACTCGTGCGGCCCCACGCGGGTGCGGCCTTGTGCGCGGCGTCGAGCGCGGCGTCGATGTCGGCGGCGGTGCCGCGGGCGACCTCGGTGAACGCCTTGCCGTTGACGGGCGAGATGTTCTCGAAGTAGGCGCCGCCTTCGGGCTTGACCCACTCGCCGCCGATGAAGTGCTCGTAGCGCGGCTTGAACTCGATGAGCGCACCGGGGGTGCCGGGCGCGGCGTACACGGTCATCGTGTCTCCTTGACGTCGTTGTCGGATGCCCCTGAGCGGGACGACGTCAGCGTAGGTGCGTGCCGGTTGCGGCGCAGTTGCCCCAGCGTTGCAACCACGTTGCAACGGCACGCACGACGCGGCCGTGCGCCTGCGCGCTCATCGCAGCGCCGCCTCGATGCGCTCGAGGTGCGCGACCACCGAGGCCCGCCGCGGCGACCGCGGCGGCAGCAGCTCGAGCAGTGTGCGCCACAGCTCGACGTCGAAGCGGGACTCCTCGCGCTCGGCGAACGTGGTCAGGACCTCTGCCGAGGCATCCGCCAGCATCGATTCGCGCACCCGGCTCGCGAGTTCTTCGCGGAGCTCGACGATGCCGGGCGCCGTCGACCCCGGAAGCACTGGTCCGACGTACCGTTCCGCTGCGCGGCGGAGCGAGCCCTGCCCGAGCAGTCGCGCGACGACGGCGGCGTCGAGCTCGAGCTCACGGCCGAGTCGGTACGGTCGGGATTCGAGCGGCGGCTCCCCCGCGGCATGGAGGACGCGACGAAGGCGCACGAGTTCGGCGCGGAGCGTAACCGGCGACCCTTCTGCCTCGTAGACGAGCGAGGCCAGGCGTTCGGTGCCGAGCCCCGCGGGATGCCACGCGAGGAGCGTCAGGATCTCGGCGTGCCGCGGGCTCAGCTCGAGCGCGCCGAGCCTCGGACGGCCCGCTCCGAGTACCGACAGCGGGGTGCGCGCGGGACGCTGGGTGCGCGACCCCCCGACGCTCACCATGCGCGAGCGCCGCAGCGTCGCCTGCACCGCCGACTCGAGACTCGCGATCTTGAGCTCCGCCTCGACCGCGGCGACCGTCGCCGAGACGAGTCCGAGCGTGTGCGGAGCGACGGCGTGGTCGGTGCCGGTGATGTCGATGACGCCGAGCACGAGACCGGTCGCCGGGTCGTGCACCGGTGCGGCCGTGCAGCTCCACGGGTGCACGATGCGATTGAAGTGCTCGGCCCCGCGGATCTGGACGGCCCGGTCGAGCGCGAGGGCGGTGCCGGGTGCGCTCGTGCCGACGACCGGCTCCGACCAGTCGGCGCCCGGCACGAAGAGCATGTCCTGCGCCCGGTGGCGCAGGGTCGGGTCGCCCTCGACCCAGAGCAGGCGACCGTGCTCGTCGCCGACCGCGACGACGAGGCCGGCGTCGTGCGCGCCGTCGACGAGGAGCCGCCGCACGACCGGCATCACCTGCGCGAGCGCATGCCCGGCACGGTAGTCGAGGAACTCCTGCTCGTCGTGCTCGAGCCGGGGCAGCGCACGGTCGGGGTCGACGGCGCCGCGAATGGCACGCTCCCATGACGCCCTGACGACGGGCCGAAGACTCAACGGCACGGTGCCCGTCTCGATCGCACGCTGCTGCACGTCGATCAGCCGGTCGCGGAGCGAGCCCGATCGACGGTCGGCGCCGCCGGGCGCGCCCGGATCGGGCTGCGGGAGCGCGGTGCCGGGCATGCCGTCTCCGATCGTCGTCGAGCGGGAATCAGGCCAGCTTAGTCGCGCGGAGATCAGCGCAGAAGTGCCCGGCGTCCGGCGACGATCGAGGCCAGCAGCGCCTGCTCGTCGACCACCGCGACCGCTGCGCCCTGCCCGGTCGCGATGCGCTGACGGGCGAAGGCGAGGTGCGTGGCATCCGCGATGAGCCGCTTCATCGTCGCGGTGCGCGGCGGATGCTGCGCGCGCGCCCACGACCTGGCCTGCCTCCTGCCCGCCGGGGTCGCGAGGAGCTCGACCTCGGCGTGGCTGAACCAGCCGACCGCCGCGTACTCGGCCAGACGACGACGGGTGACCCGCACCTCCTGGCGACGGAGGGCGACGGTCAGGAGGACGGCCGCGATGAAGATCGGCACCTGCACGGTGACGTACAGTCCGATCGCGTCGTCGCCGAAGGCGAGCGAGCCGTTCCAGAGGGCGTGCAGCCCGATCGCGCCGGCGAGGCCCAGCAGGAACCAGCCGATGACGCCCGCGCCCCCGCCGCGCCGTGCCCCGATGCCGATGCAGAGGCCGGTGCACGCCGTGAACAGCACGTGCGCGAACGGCGAGAAGATGCCGCGCACCACGAAGGTCGCCCCGAGGCTCTCGGCGCCGCCCTCGATGAGGGCCGATCCGAAGTAGATGATGTTCTCGGTGAAGGCGAAGCCGGCCGCGACCACCGCGGCGTACACCAGTCCGTCGAGCGGGCCGTCGAACTGCCAGCGTGCGAAGGCGAAGACGAGCAGCACGCCGAGGCCCTTGGCGAGTTCTTCGACGATGGGCGCCTGCACGACGGTGCGCACGACCTCGTCGGCCGCGCCGCCGGGTTGCGAGTAGGCCACGGCGAGCTCGACGCCGAGGTCGACGACGAGGGCGATCGCGACCGAGACCGCGGCACCCCAGAGGAACGCGAACCAGAGCGCGCCGCGCGGCTCGGGCTCCCAGCGGTCGACCCATCGCACCGCGAGGAGCACGCCCGCGAGCGGCACGAGGGCGAGCAGCGAGCCGATCGCGAGCACGGAGGCTCCGAGCGCGAGCGCGAGGTAGGCGACCACGAGGAGGCCGACGAGCCCGCCGATCACGATGCCGATGATCGCGAACACACTGCCGCTGGCGCTGCGACCGCGGACCGGCTCGGCCCACGCCGGCGCTGCGACCGCGGGTTGCGGCGCGACGGGGTACGGGGACGGCCCTGGGGCGAGGTGGCTCACGCGTGCAGCCTAGCGAGCGGCCACGACGGATGCCTCGAACATGACCCCCGGGTTCAGGATGCCCGTCGGGTCGAAGACCGCCTTGATGCCGCGCTGCAGCTCGAAGACGTCGTCGCCGAGCTCCTCGGCGAGCCAGCGTCGCTTCAGCACCCCGACGCCGTGCTCGCCGGTGAGCGTGCCGCCGAGGGCGACTGCCGCACGGAACATCTCGTCGGCGGCCTGCCAGATGTGCGCGGGCACCTCGTCGCCCGTGAACACGAAGTTCGGATGCAGGTTGCCGTCGCCGGCGTGCGCGATCGTCGGGATCTCGACGCCGTGCCGTGCCGCGATCTCGTCGATGGCGCGGAACATCTCGGGCAGCTTCGAGCGGGGCACCGCCACGTCTTCGATGAGCACCTGCCCGCTCGCGGCGAGCGCGGGATGCATCGCCCGGCGGAGGTCGAGCAGGCGCTCGCCGGTCGCCTCGTCGGTCGAGAGCGTGACCCGGCCGCCGGCCTCGGCGAAGAGCTCGGCGATGCGCGCGGCCTCTGAGGTGGCGCCCGCGTCGTCGGTCTGCGCGATGAGGAAGGTCTCGCCGGGCAGCACCTGTTCGAGCGGCGTGCCTGCGAGCGCCTCGTCGCCGAGGAACGCCGCGACCCGGGCGACGACGCCGGCGTCCATGAGTTCGAGGATCGCGGGCCGGATGCGGTCTGCGGTGACGGCGGCGCACGCCGCGGCGGCGGCGGTCACATCGGCGAAGGCGGCCGCGACCGTGACCGGGACGCCCGCGGTGATCGGGCGCACGCGCACGGTCGCCTCGACGATGATGCCGAGCGTGCCCTCCGAGCCGGTGAAGAGGGCCGTGAGGTCGTAGCCGGTGACGCCCTTCACCGTGCGGTGGCCGAGTCGGATCAGTCGCCCGTCGGCGAGCACCACGGCCACGCCGAGCACGGCCTCGCGGGTCACCCCGTACTTCGCGCAGAGCAGGCCGCCCGCGTTCGTCGCGATGTTGCCGCCGACCGAGGCGATCGCCCTGCTGGCGGGATCGGGTGCGAACCAGAGCCCGAGCGGGGCGAGCGCGTCGTTGAGGTCTCCGTTGACGACGCCGGGCTCGACGACCGCCAGCTCGTCGGCCTCGGAGATCTCGAGGATGCGGTTCATGCGCGAGAGGTCGAGCACGATCGCACCCGGGCTCGCGATCGCGCCGCCCGCGAGGCCCGTGCCCGCGCCGCGCGGCACGACCGGCGTGCCGTTCGCGTGCGCGATGCGCATGACCCGGCGCACCTCCTCGACCGACCCCGCGTGCACCACCGCGAGCGGGGGCGTCGCGCTGCGCCACCCCGATCGGTCTTCGCGGGTCGCCTCGAGCGCGTCGGCATCGAGTGAGACGGATGCCCCGAGGGCTTCTTGCAGCTGGGCGACGACGTGCGACATCCCTCCACCCTAGCCACGCGGGCCGAGTCCGATTTCCGCCAGTCGGTGTCGGCGGGACGTGCGAGGCTGGGGTCATGCCCGTCGAAGCCCTCCGCACCGACCCACTCGCCGACCCCGTGTTCGCCGAGCGCTACCGCGCCATGCGGGCGCGCGACGCCAGGTTCGACGGCCAGTTCATCACCGGGGTGCATTCGACCGGCATCTACTGCCGCCCGAGCTGCCCCGCGGTGTCGCCGAAGGCGCAGAACGTGAGCTTCTACCTCACCGCCGCCGCGGCGCACGAGGCGGGGCTCCGGGCGTGCAAGCGATGCCTTCCCGATGCGGTGCCCGGCTCCCCCGAGTGGGACCTGCGCGACGACCTCGCCGCCCGCGCGATGCGTCTCATCGCCGACGGCGTCGTCGAGCGCGAAGGGGTGCCCGGGCTCGCGGCCCACCTCGGCTACACGAGCCGGCACCTCACCCGCGTGCTCACCGCCGAGCTCGGCGCCGGTCCGCTCGCCCTCGCCAGGGCCCACCGCGCCCAGACCGCGCGCGCACTGCTCACCTCGACGACGATGCCCGCAGCCGATGTCGCGTTCGCCTCGGGCTTCGGCAGCATCCGCCAGTTCAACGACACCATCCGCGAGGTGTACGAGCGCAGCCCCCTCGAACTGCGGGCGGCCGCGCGCCTCGGCGAGCGGCCCGAGCGCGCGGGCGACGGGGTGGTGCGGCTGCGGTTGCCCGCCCGCGCCCCGTTCGACGCGGCGGGCGTCTTCGGCTGGCTGGCGGCCCGCGCGGTCGACGGCGTCGAGTCGGCCGGCCCCGGCCACTACGCCCGCACCCTGCGGCTGCCCGCCGGTCCCGCCGTCGTCGCGTTCTCGCCGAGCTCCGACCTCCGCTCCCCCGCCATCGAGGTCGAGGCCCGCCTCGCGAGCCTCACCGACCTGCCGCCGCTCGTCGCCCGCGTTCGGCGCCTGTTCGACCTCGACGCCGACGCGGTCGCGATCGACGAGATGCTCGCGGCCGACCCTGTGCTGGCCGCATCGGTCGCGGAGACCCCCGGCATCCGTGTGCCGGGCGCGCTCGATCCGCACGAACTCGTGTTCCGGGCGCTCATCGGCCAGCAGATCTCGGTGAAGGCGGCGCGCACTGCGCTCAGCCGGCTCGCCGCCGACCTCGGCGAGCCGCTGGCGATCGGCGCCGAGGCGGCCGACGGCGAGCCGCCCGTCGACCGCTCCGCCGACGGCGGCCTCCTCGCCGGCTCGCTCGTGCGCCTGTTCCCGACCGCGGCGGCCGTCGCCGCGGGCGGCGGCGAGGTGCTCCGCGGCCCGACCGCCCGCATCCGCACGATCGTCGACGTCGCCGAGCGGCTCGCCTCGGGCGAGCTCGTGGTCTCGGCCGATCGCGATCGCGGCGAACTCGCGCGCGACCTGATCCTCATCCCCGGCATCGGCCCATGGACGGCGGGCTACATCGCCATGCGGGTCACCCGCGCTCCCGACGTGCTCCTCACGAGCGATCTCGCGCTGCGGGCGGGCGCAGGGCGCCTCGGCCTGCCGGCCACCGCACCGGCGCTCGACGAGCTCGGCGCACGGTGGGCGCCGTGGCGCAGCTACGCGTCGATGCACCTGTGGCGCGCCGCCGCCGCAGAGATCTGATGTCTGGGCGCCCTCGCGATACGATGCGGGCATGGCCGTCACCGACGAAGCGATCCTGCGCATCAAAGAGATGATCCTTTCGGGCGAGTTGGCGCCGGGCGACCGGCTCCCGCCCGAGAAGGAGCTGAGCGAGCGGCTCGGGCTCTCGCGCTCTTCGCTGCGCGAGGCGGTCAAGGCGCTCGAGGTCATCCGGGTGCTCGACGTGCGTCGCGGCGACGGCACGTACGTCACGAGCCTCGAGCCGCGTCTGCTGCTCGAGGCCATGTCGTTCGTCGTCGACCTGCACGACGACCACTCGGTGCTCGAGATCTTCGCCGTCCGCCGCATCCTCGAGCCGGCCGCCGCGTCGCTCGCGGCGCGCCACGCCGGCGAGGCCGAGCTCGAGCGCCTCCGCGAGTCGGTCGCCGGCGTCGACCACGCCGCCGACGTCGAGAGCCTCGTCGACCACGACCTCGAGTTCCACCGCGGCATCGCCGACGCGACGGGCAACGGCTACCTCGCGAGCCTCATCGACTCGCTCTCGAGCCACACGGTGCGTGCGCGCATCTGGCGCGGCATCACGCAGGAGAGCGCGGTCGAGCGCACCCTCCAGGAGCACCACGCCATCCTCGACGCCATCGCCGCCGGCGACGCCGAACTCGCCTCGGCGCTGACCGTCGTGCACGTCAGCGGCGTCGAGCAGTGGCTGCGTTCAGCGCTCTGAACCCCTGATCTCGCCGGCAGCCGCGACCACCGGGACTGCCTCGACAACCGGGCGAGCTCGACGAAGGGGCGCCGGCCGCAGCCGACGCCCCCGAGTCATCCGATCGTCACTCGTAGAGGACGGCCTGGATCTCCTCGTCGTCGATGTTCGTCGCGTCGTACCAGTAGAAGCCGGTGTCGATGGTCTTCGGCAGCTCCTCGCCGTTGATCGCCTCGACCGCGGCCTTGACCGTCTCGTAGCCGATGCCGATCGGGTTCTGCGTGATCGCGCCGGTCATGAGGCCGTCGCGGATCGCGTCCATCTGGGCCTTGCCCGAGTCGAAGCCGACGACGGCGAGCGTCGAGGCGTCGATGCCGAGCTCCTTGACGGCCTGCACAACACCGATCGCCGAGCCCTCGTTCGAGCCGTAGATGCCCTTGAGGTCGGGGTGCGCCGCGAGGATCGCCTTGGCGAGGTCGGCCGACTTCGCCTGGTCGCCGCCGCCGTACTGGATGTCGACGATCTCGATGTCGGGCTCGTTCTCCTCCATGTAGTCGACGAAGCCGTCGCGACGCTGCTGGCCGGTCACCGAGGTCTGGTCGTGCACGACGAGGGCGACCTTGCCCTCGTGGCCGACGGCGTCGGCCATGTGCTTCGCGGCCTCGGCGGCCGCGGCGAGGTTGTCGGTCGCCGCCGTGGTCAGCGGGATGTCGCTGTCGACGCCCGAGTCGAACGCGATCACCGGGATGTTCGCGTCCTTCGCCTGCTGCAGCAGCGGCCCGGCCGCCTGGCTGTCGAGGGCGGCGAAGCCGATCGCGGCCGGGCTCTTGTCGAGCGCGGTCTGCAGCATCTGGATCTGCTGGTCGACGTCGGCCTCGGTGTCGGGTCCCTCGAAGGTGATCTCGACGTCGAACTCCTCGGCCGCCTGCTCAGCGCCCGTCTTCACGGCCTGCCAGAACTGGTGCTGGAAGCCTTTCGAGACGAGGGCGACGTACGGCTTGTCACCGCTCGAGTCGCCGCCCGAGCCCTCGGCTCCGCCGTCGCTGGCGCAGCCGGCGAGGATGAGGGCCGCGGCGACGGCGCCGACGACGACGCCCATCGTGCGCTTCTTGAACATGCTCACTCCTTGGTGTTGGTGGTGCGGTGGTACTGGTCGGGGACGGGGTGGTGCTGGGTCCAGGGGGGTACGGCTGGGTTCGGGGGATGCTGCGACTGAGCGCCGGTCAACCGCGGCGGCGACGGAGCATGTCGAGGTAGACGGCCACGAGGATCACGATTCCGACCGCGACCGACTGCCATTCCTGCGGCACCGAGATGATGCGCAGGCCGTTCGTGAGCACCGCCATGATGAGGGCGCCGATGACGGTGCCGACGATCGAGCCCTTGCCGCCCTGGAGCGACGTGCCGCCGATCACGACCGCGGCGATCGCCTCGAGCTCGAGGCCCATGCCGCCGGTCGGCTGGGCCGACGAGAGCCGTGACGCGCTCAGCACGCCCGCGAGGCCGACGAAGAGGCCGGCCAGCGTGTAGATGGTGATCTTCCAGCGACGGACGTTCACGCCGGAGAGCGCGGTCGCCGCCTCGTTCGAGCCGATCGAGAAGGTGTAACGGCCGAGGATCGTCTTCGAGAGCAGCACGGCCGCGACGATGATCATGACGATGAAGATGGCCACCCCGAGCGGGAACCGCATGCCCGGGATGATCGAGAGGTTCATGATCGACTGGAAGTCGGGCGTCTCGGTGAAGTAGATCGGCTTCGTGCCCGAGATCACGAGCGAGAGGCCGGCCGCGATCAGCATCATGCCGAGGGTCGCGATGAACGGCGGGATGCCGAGCACCGAGACGTTGACCCCGTTGATGAGACCGATCAGCGCACCGAAGAGGATCGTCGCGGTCACCCCCAGCCAGAGCGGCCAGCCGAGGTAGGTGAGGAAGACGCCCGCCATGACCCCGCAGAGCACCATGCCCGTGCCGATCGAGAGGTCGATGCCGCCCGTGATGATGACGAAGGTGGTGCCGAGCGCGAGGATGCCGGTCACCGTCGCCGCCGTCAGGATGGAGACGAGGTTGTTCGCGGTGAAGAAGTGCGGGCTCGCGAACGAGAACACCGCCACGATCACGATGAGGCTCGCGAAGGCGAGCAGCTGCTGCAGCGAGCCGCGCAGCCAGGCGAAGCGGGGCTTGCCCGCCTCGATCGCGGCGTACGCGCTCGTCGAGGGCGTCGAGCCGCCCGTGCTCCCGGTTTCCGGTTTCGTGGTCGTCGGGCTCATCGGGCGATCGTTCCTTCGCTTGAGAATCGGGTTGCGTAGTCCATGAGGTTCTCCTGGGTGGCCTCGGCGTTGTCGAGCACGGCGGTCAGCCGCCCCTCGGCCATGACGGCGATGCGATCGGAGAGTCGCAGCACCTCGGGCAGTTCGGACGAGATCATGACGATCGCCTTGCCCTCGTCGGCGAGCCGCCGGAGGAGCGCGTAGATCTCCTCCTTCGCTCCGACGTCGATGCCGCGGGTCGGCTCGTCGAAGATGAGCACGTCGCAGTCCTTCACGAGCCACTTCGCGATGACGACCTTCTGCTGGTTGCCGCCGGAGAGGTTGCGCACGAGCTGGGCCGTCGAGGGCGTCTTGATGCGCAGCTTCTCGACGTACTCGCGCCCCGTCGCCTCGATGCGCCCGTCGCGCACGAAGCCGGATCGGGAGGCGTAGTCGCGCAGGGAGGAGAGCACGATGTTCTCGCGCACGCTGCGTTCGAGCAGCACCCCGAGCTGTTTGCGGTCCTCGGAGAGGTAGCCGATGCCGAGGCCCGCCGCCTCGGCGGGGCTCGAGATCGCGACGGCGCGCCCGCGAACGCGGATCTCGCCCGACTCCCGGCGGTCGGCACCGACGATCGCGCGCGCGACCTCGGTGCGTCCGGCCCCCATGAGACCGGCGAAGCCGAGGATCTCGCCGGCGTGGACGTCGAAGCTCACGTCGCGCAGCAGGTGCCTGGTCGTGAGGCCCCGCACCGAGAGCACGGGCTCGCCCTCGGGCTGCCGCGGAGCGGGGCGCTGCTCGCCCGAGATCTCGCGCCCGACCATAAGCGAGATGATCTCGCTCGGCGCGGTCTCGGCGGTGACGCGGGTGCCGACGTACCGCCCGTCGCGCAGCACGCTGATGCGGTCGGAGATCCGGGCGAGCTCCTCCATGCGGTGCGAGATGTAGATGACGCCGGTCTCGGGGGTGCGGAACCGCTCGATGAGTTCGAACAGCACGTCGACCTCGGCGTCGTTCAGCGCGGCGGTCGGCTCGTCCATGATGAGGACCTTCGCGTCGAAGGACAGCGCCTTCGCGATCTCGACCATCTGCTGCCGGGCGACCGTCAGCTGCTCGACGCGCTCGGCGGGGTCGAGCGCGAGCCCGAGCCGGTCGAAGAGCTCCTGCGCCCGCCGGTTGAGCGCCCGGTCGTCGAGGAACAGCCCGGCCTGGCGGTGCTCGCGGCCGATGAAGATGTTCTGCGCGACCGTGAGGTCGGGCATCAGGTTGAACTCCTGGTGGATGATCGAGATACCGAGTTCCTGCGCGTGGCGCGGGCCCTCGATCGCCAGTTCGCGGCCGTTGAGCCGGAAGGTGCCCGCGTCGGGCGTGTAGATACCGGCGAGCAGCTTCATGAGCGTCGACTTGCCGGCGCCGTTCTCGCCGACGAGCGCGAGCACCTCGCCGTGGCGCAGCTCGAGCTGCACGTCGGCGAGCGCCTGCACGCCGGGGAACCCCTTGCTGACGCCCTCGACCTCGAGGAGCGCCGTGGTGCCGGCGGTCATCGGGCGGCCTCGTTCGGCTCGTACTCGTTCACGACGCCCTTGCGGATGATCACGTTGCCGTAGGGGCGCAGCTCGCCGCTCCTGATGATCAGCCCGGCACCGCCCGCACGGTCGTAGAACGCGAACCGTTCGAGCTCCTCGACGCGGTCGGCCGGCACCGCCGACGCCGAGACCAGCTCGTGCTGGACGGGCAGCCGTTCGCCGCCCTCGGCGGTCATGAGCAGCACCGAGGGGCCTTCGTAGCGGTCGGCCGGCACGACGGTGCGGACGGCCTCGACGACGCTCGCAGCGGCGAGGCCCGGAAGCTCGACCACGGCCGCGCCGAATCGGTACGCCGGGAAGTTCGCATCGGCGACGACGAGTTCGTCGCCATGCCCGAGCCGATCGAGCGCGGCGAGCAGTTCGCCGTGGAGAATCGGGTGGATGCCGGTGAGCACGTGGTGCCTCTCTTCCTTGAGATGTGATGAGTGTACTACTCATCCGATGTTTCAGCCCAGATCAGGCGAGATGGTTGCCTTTCCGACGAATTCGACGCCGAGACATCAGATTACTCAAGGCGATACACCCGCTCAGCGGTGCCGCCGAGCACCGCGTCGCGCTCGACGGGATCGAGGTCGTCGACGCATTCGCGCATGACGCGCCAGGTCGGCTGATAGCCCCCGTGCGGCACCGTCATCGGCCAGTCGCCACCGTACATCACCCGATCGGGCGTGAATCGCTCGATCGCCAGCTCCCAGAGCGGTCGCACGGTGGCGGGCCCGAAGGGCACACCGGGAAGGTGGAGTCCGGAGAACTTCGCGACCGTGTTCGGCAGCGCCGCGAGCGCGACGAACTCGCGCTCCCATGCCGCGAAGTCGTCGCCGCCGACCGGGGGCTTGGCGAGGTGGTCGATCACGACCGTCAGCTCGGGCAGCGCCTCGGCGAGCCGCCGCGCCGCTCCGAGGTGACGCGGCCACGCGTCGGGGACGTCGAACGCGAGCCCGCGGGCGGCCACCTCTGCGAGCGACGCACGGACCGCCGGCAGTTCGAGGAACTCGTCGCGCGGATCGTCGTGCACGAGATGGCGGATGCCGCGGAGCCGGCGCTCGCCCGCGAGCGCGTCGAGTGCGGCGAGCGCCGAACGCGTGTCGTCGAGCGGCACCCAGCCGACGACGCCGAGCACCCAGTCGTTCGTCGCGGCGACGTCGAGCAGGTAGCGGGTGTCGGCCGCGGAGTCCTCGGCCTGCACGAGGATCGCCCCGTCGATGCCGGCCGCGTCGAGTTCGGCGCGCGCCTCGCCCGGGCCGAAGTCGGCGTTCAGCGGCCCGAGCTCCGGAGTGATCCACCCGTACTCGCTCAGCGACCGGTCCCAGAGATGCAGGTGCGCGTCGATCGTGAGCGACCGGCCGCTCACGGGAGGAGCCCCTGTTCGGCGAGACTCGTCCAGAAGCTCTCGGGCAGCGGTTCGGCGATCCGTGCGAGATTCTGCTCGACGCTCGTCGCACGCGCCGAGCCGACGACGACCGAGCGCACGGCGGGGTGGCGCAGCGGGTATTGGATCGCCGCGACCGGGAGTTCGACGCCCTCGGCCGCGCAGGCCTCGGCGAGGCGCCGCGCACGGGCGAGCATCTCATGCGGCACCGTCGCATAGTCGTAGCGCGCGTCAGCCTGCGGCGAGGCGGTCGCGAGCAGGCCCGAGTTGAAGACCGCGGCGGCGACCACGCCGACGCCCCGCGCCTCGCACAGGGGCAGCAACTCGGCGAGCGCCGGCTGCTCGAGCAGGGTGTAGCGGCCGGCGATCATGACGAGATCGAGATCGCCCTCGCGGACGGCGCGCGCCGCGGCATCCGCGCTGTTCGTGCCGATGCCGATGGCGCCGACGACGCCCTCGTCGCGCAGCTTCGCAAGCGCGGGCAGGCCCTCGGCGAGGCCTCGATCGAGGTCGTACACGTCGGGGTCGTGCAGATAGGCGATGTCGATGCGGTCGAGCCCGAGCCGCTCGAGCGAGTCCTCGAGGCTCCGGCGCACGCCCGCCTCGCTCGGGTCGAAACGGCGCACCAGCCGATTCGGTACGGCGTACTCGAAGGCCAGGTCGTCGCCGCCCGCGTAGTCGGGGTTCGGTTCGAGCACCCGGCCGACCTTGGTCGACACGATGAACTCGTCGCGGGGGCGAGAGCGGAGGAACTCGCCCAGGCGTCGCTCGGAGAGCCCGAGCCCGTAGTGGGGCGCCGTGTCGTAGTAGCGGATGCCTCCCGCCCACGCCGCACTGAGCGCGGCATCGGCGTCGGCGTCGGCGACCTCGCGGTACAGGTTGCCGATGGAGGCGGCGCCGTAGCCGAGTCGGCCGAGTTCGGCCGCCCCCGGCCACCGTGACTCGGGGCTCATGCCGGCACCTCGGCCACGTGCGCGCCGCGCCAGGTGTAGCGCTCGATCGAGGCCTCGTGCATCTCAGTGCCGGCCCCGGGCGCGGTCGGCGTGAGGTAGCGCCCGCGCTCGACGACCGCCGGGGTGACGAAGTGCTCGTGGAGGTGGTCGACGAACTCGATCATGCGACCGTCCATCGTGCCCGACAGGGCGACGTAGTCGAACATCGAGAGATGCTGCACCGCTTCGCAGAGGCCCACGCCGCCCGCATGGGGGCAGACCGGCACGCCGTACTTGGCGGCGAGCAGCAGGTTGGCGAGGTTCTCGTTCACGCCGCCGACGCGCGCGGCGTCGATCTGCATGACCGCCATGCCGCCGGCCTGCAGGAGCTGCTTGAACACGATCCGATTCTGCACGTGCTCGCCGGTCGCGACGCGCACGGGCGCGACGCCGCGGGCGATGGCCGCGTGCCCGAGGATGTCGTCGGGACTCGTCGGCTCCTCGATCCAGGCGAGGTCGAAGTCGGCGAGCGCGCGCACCCACTCGATCGCCTCGTCGACGCCCCAGCGCTGGTTCGCGTCGATCGCGATCGGGAAGCCCGCGCCGACGGCCGCCCGGGCGATGCCGAGTCGGCGCACGTCGTCGTCGAGCGAGGCGCCGACCTTGAGCTTGATCTGCGGGTAGCCGTCGGCGACGGCCTCGCGGCAGAGCCGTTCGAGCTTCTCGTCGGAGTACCCGAGCCAGCCCGGGGTCGTCGTGTACGCGGGGTAGCCGAGCTCGAGCAGCTTCGCGGTGCGCTCGGCGCGACCCGGCTCGGCGGCGCGGAAGAGTTCGAGCGCCTCGGCCGGGGTCACGGCATCGGAGATGTAGCGGAAGTCGACGAGCGAGACGAGCTCCTCGGGACTGAGCCCGGCGAGCAGCTGCCAGAGGGGCAGCCCGGCGCGCTTGGCCCTGAGATCCCACAGCGCGTTGAGCGCGGCGCCGATCGCCATGTGCATGACGCCCTTCTCGGGGCCGAGCCAGCGCAGCTGCGAGTCGTGCGCGAGCAGGCGCCACGCCGCACCCATGTCGCCGAGCAGCTCCTCGACGTCGCGGCCGACGAGGTGCGCGCGCAGCGCGTCGAGCGCGGCGACCTCTACGTCGTTGCCGCGGCCGATGGTGAACACGAAGGCGTGCCCGGCGAGCCCGTCGGCGGCGTCGGTGCGGATCACGAGGTACGCCGCCGAGTAGTCGGGGTCGGGGTTCATCGCATCCGATCCGTCGAGTTCGAGGGAGGTCGGGAAGCGGATGTCCCGGGTATCAACGCTGACGATCGTGCTCATGACGTCCTTTCGTGGGGCGTGATGAGCATAAACATCGGATGTCTCGCCTGTCAACCGTCGGCAGATGTGCAAGAATCTCCGTGAATCCGGCCTGAACCCAGTGGATACTTCAGATGTTCACGCAGCGCCGCGAGCGGAAGGACCAGCGATGAGATTCGCCCGGCTCGGCGACCCCGGCTCCGAGATCCCAGTGCTCCTCGACGGAGGGCGCACCCTCGACCTCCGAGGCGTGACCCGTGACGTCGACGCGGAGTTCCTCGGCGGCGACGGCCTGGCGCGAGTGCGTGCGGCCCTCGAGGCCGGCAGCATCCCCGAGCTGGACGGCGCCGCCGAGCTGCGGATCGGCGCCCCCATCGCACGGCCGGGCGCCGTCTACTGCATCGGCATGAACTACGCCGCGCACGCGGCCGAGTCGGGCTCCGCGCCACCCGAGCACCTCGTGATGTTCATGAAGTCGCCGAACACGGTGATCGGTCCGAACGACGAGGTGGCGATCCCCCGCGGGAGCACGAAGACCGATTGGGAGGTCGAGCTCGGCATCGTGATCGGCGCCCGGGCGAGCATGCTCGACTCCCCCGCGGACGCCCGTGCGCACATCGCCGGCTTCGTCACCGCCAACGATCTCTCCGAGCGCGACTGGCAGCTCGCCGTCTCGGGCGGCCAATGGTCGAAGGGCAAGAGCGCACCGGGTTTCTGCCCCACGGGGCCCTGGCTCGCGACGCCCGACGAGCTCGACGCCGACGACGTGCGCCTGCGCAGCTTCGTCAACGGCGAGCGCCGGCAGGATTCGAGCACCGCCGACCTCATCTTCGGCATCGACACGATCGTGTGGCAGCTGAGCCAGTACCTCGCCCTCGATCCCGGCGACCTCGTGCTCACGGGCACGCCCGAGGGCGTCGCCCTCTCGGGTCGCTTCCCCTACCTCGGCGCGGGCGATGTCGTCGAGATCGAGATCGACGGGCTCGGTCGCCAGCGCCAGCGCTACGTCGACGCCTGACCGCACGAACGAGAGGAACACCATGAGCCAGCACACCACCGGAGCCGCCGAGTTCGACGGCCTCGTGGCCGTCGTCACGGGCGGCGCATCGGGCATCGGCGCCGCGATCGCCGGCCGCCTCCGCCGCGGCGGCGCACGCGTCGCCGTCTTCGACCTCACGCCGGGCTCGGCCCCGCATGCCGACCTGGCGGTGGCGGTCGACATCGCCGACGACACGAGCGTTCGCGCCGGCGTCGACCGCGTCGTCGCCGAGTTCGGCCGGCTCGACATCGTCGTGAACAACGCCGGCATCGGCGCCCAGGGAGACATCTCGGCCAACGACGACGAGGAGTGGCGCCGCGTGCTCGACGTCAACGTGCTCGGCACCATGCGGGTGGCGCGGGCGGCGCTTCCGCATCTGCGCGACTCCCCCGCCGCCGCGATCGTGAACACCTCCTCGATCGCCGCGACCGCGGGCCTGCCGCAGCGGGCGCTCTACAGCGCGAGCAAGGGCGCGATCTCGGCCCTGACCCGGGCGATGGCCGCCGACCACCTGCGGGAGGGCATCCGGGTGAACGCCGTCAACCCGGGTACGGCCGACACCCCGTGGGTCGGACGGCTGCTCGACTCGGCCGACGATCCGGTCGCGGAGCGCGCCGCGCTCGAGGCGCGCCAGCCGCACGGCCGCCTCGTCGATCCCGACGAGGTCGCCGGCGCCGTCGCCTATCTCGCGAGCCCCGCGTCCGGGTCGACGACGGGCGTCTCGCTCGCGGTCGACGGCGGCATGCAGGAGTTGCGGCTGCGGCCGGCGCAGTGACCGCCGCGCGCGCGGCCGGCCGAGCGCTCGACCTGCCGCGCGCGCACGCGGCCGGACATCGGATTGTCGACACCACGGCGTATGCGAAAGCATTCGTTGTACATGCCGCACAGAGCCGGGTCAGGTGCGCCCGATAGCCTAGACAGGTGAAGTTCGCGCACCTGAGAGCCGAAGGCCAATCGACCCCTCGACTCGCGGTGGTCGTCGCAGAGGCTGCGCTCTTCCTCGACGAGATCATGCCCGAGGCGCCGCGCGACCTCCAGGACCTCATCGAGCAGGGCGACGCCGGCCTCGCCGCGGTTCGCGAGGCCGTCGACCGAGGGCTCGCCGTCGGCGCCGAACTCTCCCCGGTCTCCGAACTCCGACACTCCTCGGCTGTGCTCCGCCCCGCGCAGGTCATCGCGATCGGCGCGAACTACGCCGCACACGCGTCAGAGCTGAAGCTCCGCTCCGAGACGGCGATGACGATCTTCTCGCTCTGGCCGAACTCGCTCGCGGCGCACGGCGCCACCACGACCTGGGCGGGCGACCTCGCCACGCAGGTCGACTACGAGGCCGAGCTCGGCGTCATCATCGGCAAGCCCGCTCGCGGCGTGCACGCCCGCGACGCCCTCGATTACGTGTGGGGCTACACGGTCGTCAACGACATCACCGCCCGCGACATCCAGTTCAGCGAGGCCCAGTGGTCGCGCTGCAAGTCGTTCGACGGCTTCACCCCGACCGGCCCTGTCGTCGTCACGGCCGACGAGATCCCCGACCCGCAGGATCTCTGGCTCACCACGAACCTCGACGGCCGCATCCTGCAGGACGCGTCGACCAACGAGATGGTGCGCAGCGTCGCCGACATCATCGAGTACCTGTCGCGCTCCGCCACCGTGCCGGCCGGCACGCTCATCTCGACGGGCAGCCCCGGCGGCGCCGGCTACTCGCGCAACCCGCAGGTCTTCCTCCGCGACGGCTCCACCGTCACCGTCACCATCGAGGGCATCGGCTCGCTCACCACGCACTGCCGCGTGATCTGAGCCGGCCCCGGGGCGCCGCGCACGGCGGCACCCCGAGGCATCCGACTCACTCGTGCGGTTCGGAGTGCAGCTGCTGCACCGGGATCACGGTCGTGATCGGCCGGATGCCCGACAGCTTCGAGGGCTGCAGCTGCGCCATGACCTCTTCACGGCTCATCAGCCCCGCCTCGACGACGAGGTCGGCGACCGGCCGCCCCGTCGCGAGAGCCAGCTTCGCGAGCTTCGCGGCCTCGGTGTAGCCGATGAACGGGATGAGCGCGGTGATCACGCCGACGCTCGACGCGACCATCTGCTCGAGCCGCTCGGTGTTCGCGGTGATTCCGTCGACGCAGTTGACGCGGAGGGTCCAGCAGGCCTGGCGCATCCACGTGATCGACTGCAGCAGCGAGTGCGCGATGACCGGCTCGAAGGCGTTGAGCTGCAGCTGGCCGCTCTCGGCGGCCATCATGACCGTGACATCCGCGCCGGCGACGGCGTACGCGACCTGGCTGACGGCCTCGGGGATGACGGGGTTCACCTTGCCGGGCATGATCGAGGAGCCGGCCTGCATCGGCGGCAGGTTGATCTCGCCGAAGCCCGCCTGCGGGCCCGAGGAGAGCAGGCGCAGGTCGTTGCAGATCTTCGAGAGCTTGATCGCGCTGCGCTTGAGCGCGCTCGAGAAGGTCATGAAGACACCCGTGTCGCTCGTGGCCTCGATGAGGTCGGGCGCGGTCTCGAGGCGCAGCTCGGTGATCGCGCTCAGGTGCTCGACGACGGATGCCGCGTAACCCGGGTCGGCGGTGATGCCGGTGCCGATCGCGGTCGCACCGAGGTTCACCTCGCCGAGCAGCTTGATCGTCTCGCGGAGCCGGTCGATGTCCTCGCCGAGCGTCGTCGCATAGCCGTGGAACTCCTGGCCGAGCGTCATCGGCACCGCGTCCTGCAGCTGGGTGCGGCCGACCTTCAGCACCTCGTGGAACTCGCGGCCCTTGCGGCTGAACGCGATGCGCAGCAGGTCGAGCTCGGTGAGCATGGTGCGCAGCGAGAACGCCATCGCGACCTTCACCGCGGTCGGGTAGGTGTCGTTCGTCGACTGGCTGCGGTTCACGTCGTCGATCGGGTGGATCACGTCGTAGCGGCCCTTGGGGTACCCCGCGATCTCGAGCGAGACGTTCGCGATCACCTCGTTCGCGTTCATGTTCGTCGAGGTGCCCGCCCCGCCCTGGATGACGCCGACCACGAACTGGTCGTGGAACTCGCCGTCGATGATGCGCTGGCAGGCCTCGTCGATCCACGCCGCCTTCTGCGAACCGAGCACCCCAACGTCGCGGTTCGCCCGGGCCGCGGCCTGCTTCACCGAGGCGAGCGCGACCACGAGTTCGGGGTAGACCGAGATGGGTCGCTTCGAGATCGGGAAGTTCTCGAGCGCCCGCTTCGTGTGGACGCCCCAGTAGGCGTCGGCGGGCACCTCGACGGACCCGAGCGAATCGGTCTCGGTCCGGGTCGCCGGGGTGATCTCGGGCTCCTGCATGTCGTTCCTCCACGGAGCCGTGCGGCGCGTCATCGTTCGGACGCTCCGGAACCGGCCCCATCGCCTCATTCGCGCGGGATCGCCGCGCGGTCGTCCCCTCGAGCCTATCCCGCGAGGACGAGCGCGGCGGCGCCGACGGGCGGCCGAGGCGTCCTGACCGTGCTGCCGGGCAGGACGCTCTGCGCGGGCGCAGGTGGGTGCGACCGCGCTGCGACCGCATGCGACGAGCGGGGTCCGAGCTCAGCTCGGACCCCGCTCGTTTCGGTTCGGTGCTGGGCTCAGAGGAAGGCGAACGGCAGCATCACGAGGCCGAAGACGGCCGCGCCGATCGCGACGAGCGTCGCCCCGGCGAGCAGGACCGCGTTGAGCACGATGCCCCAGATGGCCATCGTTCGAGCGGCGGGCTCACGCTTGAGCGCCATGATCCCGAGCACGAGTCCGACGATCGGCACGACGAAGCTGTAGCCGGCCACGATCGAGACGAGGCCGAGCACGAGGCTCGCGATGCTGAACCCGCGCGACTCCGCAATGGGAGCGTCAGCGGGGCGCGCCTCCGCGTACGGCGCCTGGGTCGCGGTGTCGGTGACGGTGGTCATGAGATGTTCTCCTGTTCGTGGGTACCCGTTCGTGGGTATGACTCCACGCTACGGAGGCGGCGCGGCCTCCGACATGGGGCTATCCCCCCGGTACGATCTGATGGATCCCCACCCCTCGACTCCCCGAACGGAGCAGCATGACTCTGCCCTGGACCCTGCACGGCGACGGCAAGAACGTCAACCCGGGCGAGGTCGTCGCCCCCGGCGAACGCCTCAGCTGGCCCCGCACGATCGGCCTCGGCGCCCAGCACGTCGTCGCCATGTTCGGCGCGACGTTCCTCGTGCCGATCCTCACGGGCTTCCCGCCCGCGACGACGCTGTTCTTCTCCGGCCTCGGCACGATCCTCTTCCTTGTGATCACGAAGAACCGGGTGCCGAGCTACCTCGGTTCCTCCTTCGCGTTCATCGCCCCGATCAGCGCCGCGATGGGTGCGAAGGGCATCGCCGACCCGATGGGCGCCGCGCTCTTCGGCATCGTCGTCGTCGGCGTGCTGCTCGCCCTCGTCGGCCTCCTCGTGCAGTGGGTCGGCACCCGGTGGATCGACGCGCTCATGCCCCCCGTCGTCGCCGGCGCGATCGTCGCGCTGATCGGCTTCAACCTCGCGCCGGCCGCGAAGAACAACTTCATGCTCGCCCCGCTGACCGCGCTCATCACCCTCGCCGCCGTGATCATCGCGAGCGTCGCGTTCCGCGGCATCCTCGGGCGCATGTCCATCCTCGTCGGCGTGGTGATCGGCTACATCGCCGCGGCGATCCAGGGTGAGATCGACTTCGCGCGCATCGAGGATGCCGCGTGGATCGGCCTGCCGACCTTCCACCTGGCCGCGAACCCGTTCGCCGACTCCGCCGTGTGGGGCTTCCTCCCGGCGTTCCTGCCGGTCGTGCTCGTGCTCATCGCCGAGAACGTCGGCCACATCAAGGGCGTCGCCCAGATGACCGACGCCTCGGTCAACAAGTCGACCGGCCGCGCGCTCTTCGCCGACGGCCTCGCGACGACCGTCGCCGGCCTCTTCGGCGGCTCGGGAACGACCACTTACGGCGAGAACATCGGCGTCATGGCCGCGACGCGCGTCTACTCGACCGCCGCGTACTGGGTCGCGGGCATCGTCGCCGTGCTGCTCGGTCTCTCGCCGAAGTTCGGCGAGGTCATCAACACGATCCCCGCCGGCGTGCTCGGCGGCGTCACCACGGCGCTGTACGGGCTCATCGGCATCATCGGCGTCAAGATCTGGCTCGACAACAAGGTCGACTTCTCGAAGCCGGTGAACCAGTTCACCGCCGCGACCGCGCTCATCATCGGCATCGCGGACTTCACCTTCGCGATCGGCGGCGTCTCGTTCAACGGCATCGCGCTCGGCACGATCGCGGCCATCGTGATCTACCACGTCATGAACGGCATCGCGAGGGCGCGCGGCACGAACTGACGCGGTCGCCGCGAACGACGGATGCCCCGGGCTGCAGTGCAGCCCGGGGCATCCGTCTTCTCGCGCTCGAGCGGAGCGCGCAGGATCAGCCGGCGAAGAGCGCCTCGATCGGTCCGCGTGCGAAGTACAGCACGAAACCGGCACCGACGATCCACAGGAGCGGGTGGATGGTCTTGGCCCTCCCGGACAGCGCGTTCACGACGACCCAGCTCACGAAACCCGCACCGATGCCGTTCGCGATCGAGTACGTCATCGGCATCACCGTGATGGTGAGGAACACGGGCAGCAGGACGCGGTAGTCGCTGAAGTCGATGTTCTTGATCTGCGAGAGCATCATCGCGCCGACGAGCACGAGCGCGGCACCGGCGATCGCGCCGGGCACGAGCGAGGTGAGCGGCGTGAAGAACATCGCCAGCAGGAACAGGCCGCCGGTGACCACCGTGGCGAAGCCCGTACGAGCGCCCTCGCCGATGCCGGCGCCGGACTCGACGAACACCGTCGCCGACGACGACGAGGTGCCGCCGCCCACGATCGCGCCGACGCCTTCGACGACCAGCGCCGACTTGATGCGCGGGAAGTCGCCCTTCTCGTCGGCGAGGTCGGCCTCCTTCGCGAGGCCGGTCATCGTGCCCATCGCGTCGAAGAAGTTCGAGAAGACGAGGGTGAAGACGATCATCACGAGCGCCAGGCCCCCGACCTTGGAGAGGTCGAAGCCGAAGTCGACGGCACCGATGAGGCTCAGATCGGGCAGGCTCATGATGCCGCCCGCGAAGCCGAAGTCGAGCCCGAACGGCCAGATGAGGTTGATGATCGCGGCGAGCACCGTGCCGCCGACGAGGGCGATGAGGATCGCGCCCTTCACGCGCAGCGCGATCAGGACGCCGCCCGCCAGCAGGGTGATGACGAAGAGCAGGGTGGGCAGGGTCGCGACCGAGCCGCCGATGCCGAGGTCGACCGGCGGCGAGGGGTTGCCGGTGGCCGTCACGAAGCCTGCGTTCACGAAGCCGATGAACGCGATGAACAAGCCGATGCCGACGGTGATCGCGAGCTTCAACTGCACGGGGACTGCGTCGAAGATCATCTTCCGAAGGCCCGTGGCCGCCAGCAGCACGATGACGACGCCGTTGATCATGACCAGCGCCATCGCCTCGGGCCAGGTGACCGAGCCGACGACCGAGAACGCGAGGAACGCGTTGATGCCGAGACCTGCGGCGAATGCGAACGGCAGGCGGGTGACGAGCCCGAAGAGCACGGTCATGACGCCCGCCGTCAGCGCGGTGGCCGCCGCGACCGCTGCGCCGTTCAGCGTGTTGCCGTCGACGTCGGGCGTCGACAGGATGATCGGGTTGAGGATGACGATGTAGGCCATCGTCACGAAGGTGACGATGCCGCCGCGCACCTCGGTGGCGTAGTTGGAGCCGCGCTTCGTGATCTCGAAGAAGCGGTCGACTGCGCCGACCGGCCGCTGCTCGGTCGGGTCGGCGGGGTCGGTCGTCGGGGTGGTTGCAGTGGTCATCCGGGAACCTTCGATGAGGGACGCACGCCGGGGGCGCGCGACGGGTGGACTGTCGGATATGGAGTTGCGGGCGGTGCGGGCGCGCGACGCGTTCAGCTGAAGATCTTGATGAGGTGGTCGCCGACGATCAGGTAGATGCCGACGAGCACCGCGAATCCGCTGACTGCGAAGCAGGCCCAGGCGCCGACGAGTGCGGCGCGCTTCTGGCCGTCGGTGAGCGGGCTCTTCTTGGCGGCCTTCTTCGCACGCTTCTCGGCCTGCTTGATCTCGGCGGGGGTCACGATGGTGATCGCGTCGGTGAACTCGGCCGGCGTCACGATCGGGGTGCGCCCCGAGACGGTGAGCAGGCGGATGCCCAGCGAATAGGCGGAGACCACGACCACGGTGCCGATGAGCGCCGAGACGAACACGAGGAGGAATGCGAGCCAGTCGATCACGACGTCACCTTCTTCTTCGGCTTGGGGTTGCGCTTGATCTTCACGGCGCGGCCCGAGTGGGCGACCTCGCTGACGACGTTGTGGTGCGAGACCTCGTTGCGGCGCGACCACAGGAAGATGCCGACGATGACGCCGACGCCGACGACCGTGTCGATGATGATGCCCACGACGCCCATGTGCGCGACGAGCGCGGCGAGCGCGCCGACGGCGCCCGCGGCGGGCAGGGTGAGCAGCCAGCCGACCCCGATGCGCCCGGCGGTGCGCCAGCGCACCTTCGAGCCGCGACGGCCGAGGCCCGAGCCGATGACCGAGCCCGAGGCGACCTGCGTCGTCGACAGCGCGAAGCCGACGTGGCTCGACGCGAGGATCGTCGCGGCGGTCGCGGTCTCGGCGGCGAAGCCCTGGGCGGGCTTGACGTCGGTGAGGCCCGTGCCGAGGGTCTTGATGATGCGCCAGCCGCCCATGTAGGTGCCGAGCGCGATGGCGACGGCACAGGTCACGATGACCCACCAGTACACGTCGCTGCCTGCGGGCTGGAGGCCCGCGGCGACGAGCGTGAGCGTGATGACGCCCATGGTCTTCTGCGCGTCGTTCGTGCCGTGTGCGAGCGCGACGAGCGAGGAGGAGAAGATCTGCGCGTGGCGGAAGCCGTCGCGGCCGTCGGGCTTGCCGTCGTAGCGACGGGTGATCGCGTAGGCGAGCTTCGTCGCGGCGTACGCGATGAGGCCGGCGGTGAGCGGCGCGAGGATCGCGGGCAGGATGACCTTCGACATGACGACGGAGAAGTCGATCGGGTTGCCGGCGCTGGCGATCCAAGCACCGACGAGCGCCGCGCCGATGAGGCCGCCGAACAGCGCGTGGCTCGACGAGGAGGGCAGCCCGAGCAGCCACGTGATCATGTTCCACACGATCGCGCCGATGAGGCCGGCGAAGATCAGTTCGGGCGTGATCAGCACGCCGCCCTCGCCCTCCTTGATGATGCCCCCCGAGATCGTCTTCGCCACCTCGGTGGAGAGGAATGCGCCGACGAGGTTCAGCAGGGCCGCGAGCGCGACTGCGGTCTTCGGCTTCAGGGCACCCGTGGCGATTGGCGTCGCCATCGCGTTCGCCGTGTCGTGGAAGCCGTTCGTGAAGTCGAAGAAGAGCGCCAGTGCGATGACCAGCACGACGATGAGGGTGAGATCCACCGGCGTCTTTCTTGCGAGAGGGAAGAGTTCACCTGGAGTTCAGGAACCCCGACGATCCTACGCGACCGATGAGCGCTCCGTCACCACCGTGGCGAGATCCTCGCCGAACACGAAGGTGCGGCGCACCGTTCCGCCCGCGAGCACGCCGGGGAGCCACCGCTTCGCGTCGTCCCACATCTCGTCGTACGGCACGTCGGCGAGCGCGAACCACTCGGGGTCGAGTTCGTCGGATGCCACGGGGTCGCCCTCGAAGCGGCGGCCGACGAACACGCTCGACTCCTGGCTCCACGACTCGCGCGAGGGGAAGTGGTAGCTGAGGACGCCGCGCGGCTCGAGGTCGTCGCCGACCACGACGAGGCCCGACTCCTCGAAGACCTCGCGCACCGCGGCATCCACCGCCTGCTCACCGGATTCGAGCTTGCCGCCGAGCCCGACGTAGTAGCCCTCGCCCAGGCCGTGCTTCTTGCGCCCGAGGAGCACCTCGGTGACCCCGGCGCGTTCGCGCAGGAGGTAGCAGACGCAGACCTGGTACATGCTCAGCCGAAGAGGACGCGCGCCTCGTCGTAGCGCGACTGCGGCACACGGTTGAGCGTGCCGACCGCTTCGGCGATCGACACCGTCTTGATCTCGGTGCCGCGGAGCGTGACCATCGAGCCCCACGCGTGGTCGTAGACGGCGTCGATCGCCGCCATGCCGAGGCGGGTTGCGAGCACGCGGTCGTACGCCGAGGGGGCGCCCCCGCGCTGGATGTGCCCGAGCACCGTCGCACGCGACTCGATGCCCGTGCGCTCCTCGATCATCGGCGCGAGGACGTCGGCGATGCCGCCGAGCCGCGGCCGGTTGAAGGCGTCGAGCCCCTTGTGCGAGTGCGCCTCGTCCATGCCCTCGAGCGTGAAGCCCTCGGCGACGACGACGAGCGGGGCGCGGCCGCGGTCGCGCACCGACTCGACCCACTCGCAGATCTGCTCGATCGACTGCGGCTGCTCGGGGATGAGGATCGCGTGCGCTCCTCCGGCCATGCCCGAGTGCAGGGCGATCCAGCCGACGTGGCGGCCCATGACCTCGAGCACCATGCAGCGGCCGTGCGAGTCGGCGGTCGTGCGCAGGCGGTCGATCGCCTCGGTCGCGATCTCGACGGCGGTGTCGAAGCCGAAGGAGTAGTCGGTGGCGGCGAGGTCGTTGTCGATCGTCTTCGGCACGCCGACGACGTTGATGCCGCCCTCGTCGTGGAGGCGGCGGGCCGCGGTCAGCGTGCCCTCGCCGCCGATCGCGATGATGGCGTCGATGCCGTTCGCGTCGAGCATGCGCTGGATGTTCTCGGGGCCGCCGCCCTCGCCCTCGAAGGGGTTGGTGCGGCTCGAGCCCAGGATCGTGCCGCCCTGCTTGGCGAGACCGCGCACGTCATGGCGGACGATCGGAACGATGTCCTCCTCGACGACGCCGCGCCACCCGTTGCGGAACCCGACGAACTCGGTGTCGTGCGAGATGACGCCTCGGAGGACGGCACCGCGGATGACGGCGTTGAGGCCGGGGCAGTCGCCACCAGAGGTGAGCATTCCGATCTTCATGGCGCGTGGGACTCCTTGCAGGTGGGAAATCGTCGCTGGAGCCGCTTCATCGGGGCACGACTCCGGGAAGTCTAGCGAACCTCGACTCTCGTGCGAGGGCTCGGACGGGGCCTCGAATCAAGGTCGCCAGAAGCCGCAAGAATCGCGCCAACGAGTTCCGTTCGAAGCGATCGATCCGACTGCGCGGCGCCGCTACAGCGCCCCGTCGAGCGCCTGACGCAGCAGGTGCTGCAGCGCGTCGAGCTGCACCGAGTCGGCCGAGCCGGGCTCGACGTCCTGTCCGTCGAGGGCCCGGGCCGCGAGGCCCTGCTTCGAGTCGATGAGTTCGGCGATGCGGGCGTCGATCGTGTGCGCGGCGATGATGCGCCACGCGGTGACCGGCTCCTCCTGGCCGATACGGTGCACGCGGTCGATCGCCTGCGTCTGCTCGGCGGCCGTCCAGCTCAGCTCGGCGAGCACGACGTTCGACGCCGCCTGCAGGTTCACGCCGACGCCGGCCGCGGTGAGCGAGCAGACCGCCACCGAGACCTCGGGGTCCTTGTTGAACGCGTCGATCGCGGCCTGGCGCTGCAGGGCGGTCTGGTCGCCGCGCAGCGACACCGTGCGCAGCTCGCGCGCCGAGAACGCGGCCTCGGCCTGGTCCATGACGTCGATGTGCTTCGCGAAGAACACGACCTTGCCCACCGAACGGGCGAGCTGCGCGGCGTAGTCGGCCGCGAGTCCCGCCTTCGCCTGGCCGATGCGGCGCACCATCGTGAAGACGTTCTCGCCCGACTTCGACGACTTCGCCTCCTCGAGCTCGGCGCTCGCGACGGCGCGGATGAACTGGTCGCGGGTGTCCTCGTCGAGGTCGCCGACCTTGAGGTGGCGGGCTTCGACGAGCGCGCGGAACCGCGAGGCGAGGCGGTTGCCGAGCTCGCGCTCTGCGGCGCGCACCGAGCGGCCGAGCTCGTCGTCGAGTTCGACGGGGAGGTCGGCGATGCGCTTGGCCGGCAGGTCGGCCGCGACATCCACCTTGCGACGCCGCACGATGCCGAGGTCGATGACGGTGCGTCGCGCCGCGGAGTAGAAGCCGGGCTCGGCGGGGGTGAGCCCCGTCTCCTCGAGCTTCGCGAGCAGCTCTGTCGAGGGCTTGTCGCCGTCGATCCAGCCGAGGAACTTCCAGATGGCGCGGAAGTCGTCGACGTCGTTGATGAGCGGGGTGCCCGTGAGCGCGAGCAGCAGCGGGTTGCCGCCGGGCGTCGCCTTGCGGATGCGCTCGGCGAGGGCGAGCACGTTCTTCGAGCGCTGCGACTGCAGGTTCTTGATGAAGTGCGCCTCGTCGACGACCATGCCGCGGAAGCCGAGCGTCGACAGCCACGCCATGTGCCGGTCGAGCACGTCGTAGTTGACGATGACGACGTCGGCGAACGCGTCGAGGGTGTCGCCGTCGCCGTGGATCACGGTCGCCCGACGGTGCGGGGTCCACCGTTCGACCTCGCGCGCCCAGTTCATCTTCACGACGTTGGGCACGACCGCGAGCAGCGGGTAGGCATTCGCCACGGATGCCGCGAGCACCGACTGGGCCGTCTTGCCGAGACCCGGCTCGTCGGCGAGCAGGAACGCGCGGTGCCCCTCGCGGGCGCTCTCGATGAAGCGCGCCTGGTGCTTCATGAGCTCGAGGCCGCGCGGAGAGAGCCGGTCGGCCTTCGGCGCCTCGGGCAGCTCCATCGAGGCGGCCTGGCCGCCCGAGCCCTGCTCGAACGACTTGAAGAGTGGGCCGAGCAGCTCCCAGTTCGCGAGCCGGCGCACCGGCACGAGGGGTGCGGCGGGCTTCGAGAAGTCGGGTGCGAGGAAGGGGTTCGCGAGCTGGCGCGACTTCACCGAGGCGGGGATGACCTGGTTCTCGGAGATCTCGATCTTCGCCTCGGGCTCGCGGGTGATGATGAGCTCGTCGGGGCTGAGCTCGGCACCCGACTCGAGCAGCCAGTCGCGGCGGAAGCGCTGCGCGACGGTCGAGATCGAGGCATCCGGTTCGAGCAGCTGGATGAGGCTCGTGTCGCGGGCCGCGGTCTTCGCGAGGATCTGCGCGATGCCGTCGAGGCGCTTCAGGAGCTCGCCGCGCGCGGCGTCGCCGATCTCGGCGTCGGCCTTCACCCGGGCCCGCTCCTCGCGCATGAGCAGCGCGATGACCTGGAACTTGGTGCGGTTCGTCGGGCCGAGCTTGCCCTTCTGCGCCTTCTGCTCGACCTCTCGCACCTTGCGGGCGAGGATCGGGATGATGGGTGCTTCATCGTCGCGCGAACGCGTACGCTGCCGCTGCCTCGTCTGGGCCATGGTCCTCCCGTTTCCTTCGTGCCGTGCCCGGCACGCCCCCTCGGCACCACTCGGTGGTCGAGCCCGCACGCTGCGGCTCGGTTGCCGCGCGGCGCGGTACGCCGAATCCCGAACCGAGCAGCGGCGAGCGGGGCTCGCACGGTCGGCCGAAGAACGGATTCGTCGGGCGCTTCCCCCATTCTAGCGGGCGCGGGGCCCCTGCCGTGAAACGGCGCGTCACCCGATGACGTGCACGGCGTAACTGAGCAGGAAACCCGCGGTGGCGAGGAGCCCCGTGAACGAGTGCGCGGTGCGGAACGCCTCGGGGATCATCGTGTCGCAGATCATCGCGAGGATCGCGCCGGCCGCGATCGCGGTGATGAACGCGGTGAGCTCGCCCGGGGCCTCGTCGAGCAGCACGTATCCGGCGAGCGAGGCGAGGGCGCTCGCGAGCGCGATGCCCGACCACAGCACGAAGACGTACGTTCGCGAACGCCCGCTCTCCTTCAGCGAGGCCGTCGACGACAGCCCTTCGGGGACGTTCGAGATCAGGATGGCGACGAAGACCGGCACGCTCACTCCCCCGCCTCCGACCATGCTGAGCCCGAGCACCGCCGACTCGGGGACCCCGTCGAGGAGCGCACCGACGGCGATACCCGTGCCGGTCCCGGGATCCTGGCCGGTGCCGCGCGGGTTGCGCTGGTCGAAGCGGTCGAGCAGCTGATTCGCGAACACGTAGACGACCGCTCCCACCGCGAAGCCGCCGACGGTCGGCCAGAAGCCGCCCTCCTCCTGCGCCTCGAGCACGAGATCGAAGGCGAGCGCCGAGACGAGCACGCCCGAGCCGAACGCCATGATCGACGCCACGACGCGGGTCGGCACCTTCACATACCAGGCGATGACGGCGCCGACGAGGAGCGCACCGCCGGCGAGGAGGCCGGCGATGCCTGCGAGGATCCACTCAGGCATGCTGCGAGCATAGGGCCGGGGCTACCCGATCGGCGTCGACGCGCCTACCCTTGGAACATGGACGAGCTCGCGGGGGCGGGCGCGGAGATCGCGCCCGACGACGAAGATTTCACGGTCTCGCAGGACACCGAGTTCGACGAGGCCGACGAGGCGCACGACGACGACGAGCGCTCGCTCGACGACGTGCTCGACGAGGAGGTCGCGGGGCTCGACGCCGAGCGCCGGGTCGATCTCGACGACGAGCGCGCGATCTCGTCGGGCGACGCCGAGTAGCGTCGTCGCTGCGCGACGGCCCCGGTCTCTCGGACGGGCCGCGCCTCGGACGTCGCCGCCTCAGACGCCGCCGCCACCGCCGCCGCCGCCACCGCCACCAGACGACCCGCCGCCGCCCGAGCCGCTCGAGGAGGAGCTCGCGCTCGACCCCGACCACGAGCTGTTCGACGAGCTCGAGAACGAGGCGACCCCTGCGGCGAAGTAGGCCGCGTTGAAGCCGCTGCTGCCCGAGTACCAGCCCGGCTGGGTGCCGAGCTGCTCGTAGAGCACGGCGAGTTCGCGGCTCCAGTCGCGCTCGAACCCGAACAGCACGGCGTACGGCAGCAGCCGCTCGTTGAGCTTCAGCACCTGGCCGGGGTCGCTCGTGTCGACCCGCAGCGCGCCTGTCGGGCTCTGCAGCACCCGGATGCGGTCGGCCTCGGCGAGCCGGATGTAGACCCGCAGCCCCTCGAGGTGGTCGCGCAGCTCGCGCCCGCGTTCGGTGAACGGCCGTACCCACACGACCAGCCCGACCGCGAGCAGCGCCGCGAGGACCGCCACGATGAAACAGAGCGCGGGCCAGCCTCCGCCCATCACCGCGGCGAGCGCGACGACGCCCAGCACGAAGCTTGCGACGGCCGCGAGGCCGGCGCCGACCGCGAGCCAGATGCGGAGGCCGACGTCGGGGCTGCGCCGGAGCCCCGCGGCGACGACCCCGCTCGACACCCGCTGCCTGATCGCCAGCAGTCTCTTGCCGAGCGCGGTGTCGCTCGATTTCATCTCGCGCATCGCGCCCGGCTGGGGCGGGCTGCCGAACAGCGCCTCGACGACGGCCCTGGCGTGCTCGTCGCCGGCCGGCCCGCCACCTGTGAACTGGACCGCGTATCGGCGCGGCGCCGTCTCGACGACACGGAGCTCGCCCGCGACGGCGCGTTCGAGCACGGTCGCGGTGACGCCCTTCGACATGCTGCCCACGAGCTCCGCGGCGACGAACGCCGAGACGCCCGCCTGCGGTTCGTACTGCGCGATGATCGTGCCGCGCCCCGGGTGATTGCGCCATCGGCCGAGCCTGAGCCCGAGCGCCACGGCCGCCATCACTGCCGCGATCGCGGCCGCGACGCCGCTGCCGACGGCCGCGGGCGACGACCAGAACGCGTCGTCGCGCGGCACCACGGTGCCCGGCTCGAACGCGACCGCGAAGCTGAGGTTCTCGTACGGCCCGATCGCGGCGGCCTCGGCCACGACGACGGCCTCGCCGTCGACCTCCTCGCTCGTCATCGCATCGCAGGGATCGGTCGACCCCGACCAGCCGCGGTAGCAGGCCATGTCGCTGGTCATCGCCTCGGTGAGTTCGCCGGAGAGGCGCAGCTCGCTGCGCACGACGCCGAAGGGCTGCGCCCACCCGGTGCCGTTGACGTCCCAGTAGAGCTCGTCGATCGCCGCATCGTCGGGCACGTGGGTGACGTTGTGCATGCGGTAGCGGAACACGTACGTCTGCTCGCCGTGCACGAAGTCGTCGGCGCGGCTGGTGACGAGCAGGAACTCGTCGTCCTCGTCGGTCTCGGTCTCGTACGGGCGGGGTGCGCCCGAGGCATCCGTCACCGATTCGACGACGAGGTCGACCGGATGACCGTCGTAGCCGAGCGGGATCGCCCGCCGGATGCCGCGGTTCTGGTCGAAGTCGGGGAACACGGCGACGAGGGTCTCGGTGACCACCATCACCGAGCGGCCCTCGTCGTCGAGGGAGAGTTCGTAGACCGCGTCGAACGAGTCGAACACGAAGTCGTCGGCGTCGGCCCGGGCGGCGCCGAGCGCTGCGACGGCGGGCGGCGCGGCCGCCGCATCGAGCGCTTCGGATGCCGCGCGCTCCCCCGCGGCCGCGGGCGACGCGCCGCCGGCGCAGACCAGGAGCAGGGCGAACGATGCGGCCGAGAGCGCGGCGGCGAGTCGCGCGACGACGGGGCGGCGGGCGGGGCGACGGGGCATGCCCCCACGCTAGCCGCCGCCGCGCCCGTACGTCAGGTGATGCTCAGGCCCGACGCAGCCGCAGGCTGTTCAGCACCACGAAGATGCTCGAGAACGCCATCGCCGCGCCCGCGATCATCGGGTTCAGGAACCCGGCCGCCGCGAGCGGGATCGCCGCGACGTTGTACGCGAACGCCCAGAACAGGTTGCCCCGGATCGTGCCGAGCGTCGCGCGGGCGAGCGAGATCGCATCGGGGATCGCCCCGGGCTCGTCGCGCGTCAGCGCGAGGTCGCTCGCACTCGCCGCCGCGTCGGTGCCGCCGCCCATCGCGATGCCGAGGTCGGCCGCCGCGAGCGCGGCGGCGTCGTTCACGCCGTCGCCGACCATCGCGGTCTTGCGCCCGGCGGCCTGCAGCTCGGTGACGGCCGCGAGCTTGCCCTCGGGACTGACCTCGGCGTGCACGCGATCGATGCCGAGCTCGGCGGCGACGCGTTCGGCCGGGCGGCGGGCGTCGCCCGTGAGCAGGATGGGCTCGAGGCCCTGGGCGCGGAGCCGGTCGACCGCCTCGCGGGCACCCGGGCGGATCGAGTCGCCCACTTCGAGGAGGGCACGCACCTGGCCGTCCCATCCGACCCCGACGGCGGTCGCATCGGACGCCGCGACCCGTTCGGCGAGCGCCGCGGGCAGGGTCATGCCGAGCCCCTCGAGGAAGGCGGGCCGACCCACCGCGGCCCGGGCGCCGTCGACGGTCGCGGTGACGCCGAGCCCGGCGTGGGCGCGGAACTCCTGCGCCTCGGGCACGCTCACCCCGCGCTCGGCGGCGCCGTCGACGACGGCCCGTGCGATGGGATGCTCCGAGCGTCGCTCGAGCGCGGCGGCCACGCCGAGCGCGATGCTCGCGTCGGTGCCGGCCGTCGGGGTGACCTCGCCGAGGCGCATGCGTCCCGTCGTCAGCGTGCCGGTCTTGTCGAGCAGGATCGTGTCGATGCCCGCGGTGCGGTCGAGCGTCTCGGGCCCCGTGATCAGGATGCCGCGCTCGGCGCCGCGCCCCGTGCCGACGAGGATCGCCATCGGCGTCGCGAGCCCGAGGGCGCACGGGCAGGCGATCACGAGCACTGCGACGGCCGCAGTGATGGCCTGCTCGACGGGACTGCCGGTCGCGATCCAGACGATCGCGGTGCCGACGGCGATCGCGATGACGATCGGCACGAACACCGCCGAGATGCGGTCGGCGAGCCGCTGCGCACGCGACTTGCCGAGCTGCGCGTCCTCCACGAGGCGGGCGATCTGAGCGAGGCGGGTGTCGGCGCCGACGCGGGTCGCGGTGACGACGATGCTGCCGCCGTGCACGATGGTCGCCGCGGTGACGGCAGTGCCGGCCGCGACGTCGACGGGTGCGGGTTCACCGGTGAGCATCGACTCGTCGACGCTCGCCTCGCCGTCGGCGACCACGCCGTCGGCGGCGATCCGCTCGCCGGGGCGCACCACGAAGCGGTCGCCGGGGCGCAGCGCGCTGATCGGCACGCGCACCTCGGCGTCGGCAGCGTGCTCGGGCGTGCCGGCCGCGGCGCGCAGCACCGAGACCTCGCGGGGTGCGAGTTCGAGCAGGGTGCGCAGCGACTTGCCCGCCCGCCGCTTCGACTTCGCCTCGAGCACGCGGCCGAGCAGCAGGATCGTGATGACGCCCGCCGCGACCTCGAGGTAGATGTCGCCGCCCGGGGTTCCGCGCACGCCGAACGACCACTCGTGCGTCATGCCCGGCATGCCGGCGTGCCCGAAGAAGAGCGACCACAGCGACCAGGCGAAGGCGGTGAGGGTGCCGAGCGAGACGAGGGTGTCCATCGTGAGGGCGCCGTGCCTCAGGTTCTGCCAGGCCGCCCGGTGGAAGGGCCAGCCGCCCCACACGACGACCGGCGCCGCGAGCGTGAGCGAGAGCCACTGCCAGTACGTGAACTGGAACGCCGGGACCATGGCGATGACCACCACCGGCAGGGTGAGCACCGCCGAGACGATGAGCCGCGTCATGAGCGGGTCGGATGCCTCGCGGCCGTTGCCCGAGGCGCGGGCCCCTCCGGGCGCGAGCCCTCCGTCGGCAGCACTCGGCGACGCGCCGGGAACGACCCCCGCAGAGACGGCGGGTTCCGCGGAACTGCCGACGAACGGCACCGGCGCCGCGTGCGGGGCGGGCGCCGCGGCATCCGCCTGCTCGACGGGAGTGGCCGCGTAGCCGGCCTGCTTGACCGCCTCGACGAGCGCCTCGATCGAGGTGCTCGTCGGGAAGGTGACGCGGGCGCGTTCGGTGGCGAGGTTGACCGCGGCCTCGACGCCGTCGAGGCGGCCGAGGCGTTTCTCGACGCGGCCGACGCAGCTCGCGCACGTCATGCCCTCGATGTCGAGATCGATCGTGCGGAGGGGTGGCGTGTCGAGCGTCGTCATGCGTTCGAGAGTACCCCCTAGGGGTATTCGACGCAAACGGGGTATCCTGTGAGGGTGATCGAGGACATCAAGAAGCGCGCATTGCACCGCACGAAGATCATCGAGGGCCAGCTGCGCGGCATCGAGAAGATGATCGAGAACGAGGACTACTGCGTCGACATCATCACCCTGTCGCTCGCCGTGCAGAAGTCGCTCGGTTCGCTGAACAAGCTCCTCGTCGAGAACCACCTGCGCACGCACGTCTCGCACATGTACGAGCAGGGCGGCGAGCAGCGCGACGAGGCGGTCGCCGAGCTGGTGCGCATCTTCGAGCTGTCGAACAACCGCAGCTGACGCCCGGCGCTCAGGTGCCGGGCGAGGTCACCGCGAGCCATGCATCGAGTTCGCTCGGCTCGTCGGTGATGATGCCGTCGACGCCGAGCGCGTTCACCGTCTCCCAGTGCTCGTCGGAGTTGAGCGTGTAGCAGAGCACGGCGATGCCGGCCTCATGGGCGAGCACGAGCGCACCGGGCTGCGCGGTCACCGACTCGACCGTCGTGCCGAAGCCGATGAGCCCCAGTCGCTCGGCGAGCGGCACCGGGTCGGCCGGCAGCTCGCGGATGAGCATGATGCGCGGGAGCGTCGGCGCCACGGCCTGCAGCGACACGAGCGTCTCGAGGCTGAAGCTCTGCAGCACGACACGGCCCCGGAGGCCGTGCCGGTCGACGAGGTCGGTGACCTTCCGCACCTCCTCGCGCGTCCAGTCGGCCTTCAACTCGACGAGCGCGCGGGCCGAATCGCGCTCGGCGAGCGCCGTGAAGAACTCCTCGAGCGTCGGGATCGGGGTTCCCGCGAACTCGGGCGCGTACCAGGCTCCCGCGTCGAGCCGCCGCACCTCGGCGAGGTCGAGCTCTCCGATCGTGCGGACGTCGCCGGTCACGCGTTCGAGCGTGACGTCGTGGAACAGCACGGGCACCCCGTCGCGGGTGAGCTGCACGTCGGTCTCGACGAAGGCGAGCTCGTCCATCGCGAGCTCGAGCGACGGCATGGTGTTCTCGGGCGCCGTCGCGCGATCACCTCGGTGCCCCACGGTGAACGCCGGCTCACCGGGCTCGCGCAGCGCGCCGAACACGTCGATCGCGTAGACCGTGGGCGGAATCTGAACGACGAGGAGCGCCGTGGCGACGATCGCGACCGCGACGGCCGCGAACACCGCCCGCACCTCACGACGCGGCGGGTGGGTGAATGAGATGAGCGATCGGGATCGGGCGGTGGGCATGGGGGCGACGGCGCTGGGCCGCCGGCGCAGGGTCTCGGGGTCGACCATGCGGAAGGCGTGTTTCACGGGTTCGGGCCTTTCCACCGCCCGGGCCTCCTTGCCCGACCGGTGCACGCCACTCTAGCAACACCGTTACCGTTTCGTTACCGAATTTTCGCGGCGGGATTCAGCGCCGCTCGTTGCCCCGTCGGTAGTTGCCCGTCGCTCGCGCGAGCAGATGCTGCACCTGCTCGTCGCCGGCCTGCTGCAGGCTCGCGGCGAGCCGCGCCGCATCGCGGCCGCCGACCGTCGTCACGACGCGACCGCCGCGCGAGACGATCACCGCGCCGTCTTTCGCGATGCGGTAGTCGAAGGGGTCGGTGACGAGTCGCCCGCGCTCGTCGGAGGCACCGTTGCGTCCCGCCACCGCTCCCCTGCTCTCTGCTCGCGCCGTCGTGCGGATTCCGCTACCGCAGGCTCTTCGTGTGCCAGACGGTCTTCGTCTCGGTGAACGCCGAGATGCGCCCGAGCGCCGGCGCCGCGGCATCCTGGCCGTTCTCGGGGCGCAGCACCCGCTTCAGCGTGTCGGCCGCGTCGACCTCGAGCGAGATCCAGTCGAGCGCGCCCGCGCCGACGAGGTCGATCGCGTTCACGTCGGCGTGGCTCGCGAGCCACGGCGCGATCTCGGCGGGCGAACCGGTCAGCACGTTCACGACACCGCCCGGGACGTCGCTCGTCGCGAGCACCTCGGCGAGGCTGATCGCCGAGAGCGGGAAGCGCTCGCTCGCCACCACGACGACCGAGTTGCCGGCGACGAGCGCCGGAGCGACCGCCGAGACGAAGCCCAGGAGCGACGTGTCCTGCGGGGCGACGATCGCGACCACGCCGGTCGGCTCGGGCACCGAGATGTTGAAATACGGACCCGCCACCGGGTTGGCGTTGCCCGCGACCTGGGCGAACTTGTCGGCCCATCCGGCGTACCAGACCCAGCGGTCGATCGACTCGTCGACCTGCGCGGCGGCGACGGCCCGCGAGACGCCCTCCGACTCCTCGATCTCGGCGATGAACTGCGCCCGGCGCCCCTCGAGGAGCTCGGCGATGCGGTACAGCACCTGGCCGCGGTTGTACGCGGTCGCCCCAGCCCAGCCCGAGACCGCGGCGCGCGCGGCGACGACCGCGTCGCGCGCGTCCTTGCGGGAGGCCAGTGCGGCGTTCGCGAGGAAGCGGCCGTCGGGCGCCGCCACCTCGTAGGTGCGCCCCGACTCGCTGCGCGGGAACTTGCCGCCGATGTAGAGCTTGTAGGTCTTCGGCACGGCGAGGCGGGTCATCGCTTCGATCCCTTCGTGGTGGCCTTCTGCGTTCGACGGGGGCGCTTGGCGGCCGGCTCGGGCGCCGAGGCATCCGCCGTGATCGCCGGCTTCGTGGCGGAGCGTGCAACCGCCGCCTGACCGATGGGTGCGGGCGCGAGGTACGCGGCGAGCCCGTGGCGGCCGCCCTCGCGACCGTAGCCCGACTCCTTGTAGCCGCCGAACGGCGAGCTCGGGTCGAAACGGTTGAAGGTGTTCGCCCAGATCACGCCGGCGCGCAGCTGGTCGGCGACCGCGAGGATGCGGCTGCCCTTGTCGGTCCAGATGCCCGCCGAGAGGCCGTACGGCGTGTTGTTCGCCTTGGCGATCGCCTCCTGCGGCGTGCGGAAGGTGAGCACCGAGAGCACCGGGCCGAAGATCTCCTCGCGGGCGATGCGGTTCGAGGTCTGCACGCCCGTGAAGATCGTCGGCGCGTACCAGAACCCGTTCTCGGGGATCTCGCACGGCGCGCTCCAGCGCTCGGCGCCCTCGGCGACGCCGGCGTCGCTGAGCTCGCGGATGCGGTCGAGCTGCTCGCGCGAGTTGATGGCGCCGATGTCGGTGTTCTTGTCGAGCGGGTCGCCGAGGCGCAGCGTCGAGAGACGCGCCTTCAGGCGGTCGACGATCTCGTCGTGGATGTTCTCCTGCACGAGCAGGCGGCTGCCCGCGCAGCAGACGTGGCCCTGGTTGAAGAAGATGCCGTTGACGATGCCCTCGATCGCCTGGTCGACGGGTGCGTCGTCGAAGACGATGTTCGCCGCCTTGCCGCCGAGCTCGAGCGTGGCCTTCTTGTCGGTGCCGGCGATCTGCTTCGCGATCGCACGGCCCACCGCGGTCGAGCCCGTGAAGGCGACCTTGTCGACGCCCTCGTGCGAGACGAGCGCCGCCCCCGTGTCGCCGGCCCCCGTGATGATGTTCACGACTCCCGGGGGCAGCTCGGCCTGCTGCAGGATCTCGGCGAAGATGAGCGCCGTCAGCGGCGTCGTCTCTGCGGGCTTCAGCACGACGGTGTTGCCGGCCGCGAGCGCGGGGGCGATCTTCCACGCGAGCATGAGCAGCGGGAAGTTCCACGGGATCACCTGGGCGGCCACGCCGAGCGAGCGCGGGCTCGCACCGAGGCCGGCGTGGTCGAGCTTGTCGGCCCAGCCCGCGTAGTAGAAGAACCAAGCCGCGACGAGCGGCACGTCGACGTCGCGCGACTCCTTGATGGGCTTGCCGTTGTCGAGCGACTCGGCGACCGCGAGCTCGCGGGCGCGCTCCTGCACGAGCCGGGCGATGCGGAAGAGGTACTTTCCGCGATCGCGCCCGCTCATCTTCGACCACACGCGGTCGTAGGCGCGCCTGGCCGCGGCGACGGCGTCGGCCACATCGGCGTCGTTCGCGTTCGCGATCATCGCGATGCGCTCTTCACTGGCGGGCGAGATGGTCTGGAACGGGGTGCCGCGGCCGTCGACGAACTCGCCGTCGATGAAGAGGCCGTAGCTGTCGCGGAGCGAGAGGATCGCCCGCGACTCGGGGGCGGGTGCGTAGTCGAGGAAGCTCATGTCCAGTCCAGTCAGTCGATCGTCACGTAGTCGGCGCCCGAGTAGTGGCCGCTCGTCAGCTTCTGCCGCTGCAGCAGCACGTCGTTGAGGAGGCTCGAGGCGCCGAAGCGGAACAGGTGCGGCACGAGCCACTCCTCGCCGACCGTCTCGGCGACGGTGACGAGGTACTTGATCGCGTCCTTCGACGAGCGGATGCCTCCCGCCGGCTTCACGCCGACCTTGTGCCCCGTCAGCCGGTGCCAGTCGCGCACGACCTCGAGCATGAGCAGCGTCACGGGCAGGGTCGCCGCCGGCGACACCTTGCCGGTCGAGGTCTTGATGAAGTCGCCGCCCGCGAGGATCGACAGCCACGAGGCGCGGCGCACGTTGTCGTACGTCACGAGCTCGCCGGTCTCGAGGATCACCTTGAGGCTCGCGCTCGTGCCGTCGGGCCGGCGGCACGCCTCTTTCACGGCGACGATCTGGTCGAAGACCTCGCCGTAGCGCCCGGCGAGGAACGCACCGCGGTCGATGACCATGTCGATCTCGTCGGCGCCGGCTGCGACGGCCTCTGCCGTGTCGGCGAGCTTGATGGCCAGCGAGGAACGACCGCTCGGGAACGCGGTGGCGACCGCGGCGACCGAGATGAGGCCGTCGTCGGGGTCGCCGTGCGCGGCGCCCAGCGCCTCGACGGCGAACGGCACCATGTCGCCGTAGACGCACACGGCGGCGACGCGCGGCGTCGTCGGGTCGGCGGGGTCGGGGTTCAGGGCCTTCGCGACGAGCGAGCGCACCTTGCCCGGGGTGTCGGCGCCCTCGAGCGTCGTGAGGTCGATGAGCTCGATGATGCGGTCGAGCGCCCACGCCTTCGACGTCGTCTTGATCGAACGGGTGCCGAGGGCGGCGGCGCGCTGCTCGAGGCCGACGGCGTCGACCCCGGGGATGCCGTGGAGGTAGCGGCCGAGTGTCTGGTCGTCGGGCTCGCCGCCGAGCACGGCGAGCGCGCGCTCGCGCGCGGTGGCGAGGGCGGTGCCGGCGTTGACCGGTGCTGGCATGAGTGGACCTGGCTTTCGTGTGGTGGAGGGCGGCTCGATCAGCCGTCGAGGAGATGGAGGGCGGTGGACTCGTCGGTGACGAGCACCGTGCAGAGCCGGCTGCGCACGACCGCGTCGGCCACGGCGTGCTTGGCGGGGCCCGCGACGACGGCGATCGCGAGCGGTGAGCTGCGGATCTCGTCGAGGGTGAGCCCGACGGTGCGGGCGTCGAGGGCGGGGTCGACGATGTTGCCGTCGGAGTCGATGTAGCGCCCGACGACGTCGCCGACGGCGCCCTTGGCGACGAGGAGGTCGACGTCGCCCGGGGCGAGGTAGCCGCTCTCGACGTGCACCGAGTTGTGGTCGGCGGCGCCGGCGCTGAACAGGTAGGCCTCGGCCGACCGTGCGAGTTCGATGACGCCCGCGACGACGCGGTCGGACTCGATGGCGTGCTTCGTCTCGAGTCGCTCGAGGATGGCGGGGCTCGGCAGCAGGGTCGCCTGGCCGCCGCCCTTCTGGGAGATCGCGACGGCGGTCGCCGCCGCGGTGCCCGCGCGCCGGTTGAGACTCACGCCGCCGTTGATCTGCACCACGTTGACGCCGGTCGCCCAGCCGTTGCGCAGGTGCTGGGAGATGTCGAAGAGGGTGCGCCCCCAGCTCACCCCGAGCGTGCGCGGCACCGGGCGGAGCGCCGTCAGGTAGTCGGCTGCGGCCTGCGCGGTGCGCGCCTGCAGCTCTTCGGCCGACGAGACGCCCGCCGACGAGACCACGATGGCGTCGGTGAGCCCGCGCTCCTCGCGGAGCCGTCGCTCGATCGGCAGCCTGCGTGCGCGCGGGTGCAGGATCTCGATGCGGATGAACCCGCGGTGCTTGGCCTGCGCGAGCAGGCGCCCGACCTTCCACCGGGTGAGATTCAGCGCCTGGCCGATCTCGTCCTGGGTCTTGTTCTCCTCGTAGTAGAGCTCGGCCGCCCTGATGGAGAGGAGTTCGTCGATCTCGTCCATGCGCCTCCATCCGCCTCGACTTCCAGCGTAGGCAGGCCCGTGCTCATCGGCAACACTCGCAGGCGATCCTGCTCATATGAGCAAGGTGACGGCGGATGCCGCGCGCCTATGCTGGTGCAATGCCCACGCCCCTCGCGCTCGCCGTCGACTTCGGCGGCACCAAGGTCGAGGCCGCGCTCGTCGACGAGCACGGCACGCTCCTGCCCGGCTCCCGTCATCGCCGCCCGACCGGACCGACCGCGACCGCCGACGAGCTCGACCGCTCCGTGCGCGAGGTCGTCGAGGCCGCCCTCGCCGCCCTCCCGGCAGACGCCGAACTCGTCGGCGCGGGCATCGGCTCGGCCGGCCCGATCGAGGTGTCCATGGGGCGCGTCTCGCCGCTCAATGTGCCCGCCTGGCGCGAGCACCCCCTTCGGGATCGCATCATCGCGATCCTGCCCGAGACACCGGTGGTGCTGCGCATCGACGGCCTCTGCATCGCACTGGCGGAGCACTGGGTCGGCGCCGGGGCCGGTGCCCGCGGCGAGAATCTCCTCGGCATGGTCGTCTCGACGGGCGTCGGCGGGGGGCTCGTGATCGGCGGCCGCGCCGTCGCGAGTCCGACCGGCAACGGCGGCCACATCGGCCATGTCGAGGTCGGCGGCTACGACGACCCGTGCACCTGCGGCGGGCGCGGCTGCCTCGAGGCGATCGCCTCCGGCCCCCGCACGGTCGCATGGGCGCGCACGCAGGGCTTCGCGGGCACGACGGGAGAGGACCTCGCGCGTGCCCACGCCGCGGGCGATCCCGTCGCGCTCGCAGCGGTCGAGCGCGCCGGCACCGCGATCGGCCACGCCATCGCCTCGGCGACGAATCTGCTCGACCTCGACCTCGTCGCGATCGGCGGCGGGTTCTCCCGGGTCTCCCCCGTGCTCTTCGACCACGCCCGCACCGCGGTCGCCGAGCGCAGGGGCTTCGCCTTCGCGACCCGCGTCGAGATCGTCCCCTCCGCGCTCTCCGACGAGGGCCCCCTCATCGGTGCCGCGGCGCTCGTGCACCGCCCCGACCTCATCGTCTGACCGGCGCGAGCGCGCCGTCGGGCGTCACGCCCCGTTCAGCGACCTCGGCGGTCGTCCTCGACGAAGTGCGGCCGCGCCACGACGACCCCGGCGACCGCCGCGGGCAGCACCGACACCAGCATCAGCACGAGCGGGGCCGTCCACCCGCCGCTCACCTGGTGCAGCAGCCCGACCACGAGCGGCCCGGTCGCGGCGACCAGATAGCCCACCGACTGCACGAAGCCCGAGAGGGCGACCGCACCGGCGTGGGTGCGCGAACGCAGGTTGATGAGCACCAGCGTCAGCGGGAACACCAGCGGGCCCGTGCCGATGAGCGCCACCCACAGCCAGGTCGCGGACTGCGGGGCGAGCAGCAGCCCGAGGTAGCCGATGATGAACGACGCCACCGAGACGCCGACGAGCAGGCGGATGCGACCGTAGCGGGCGGCGATGATCGGCACCGCGAGCGCGGCGGGCAGCCCCATCGCGGCGTACAGCGACAGCAGCGCTCCCGCCTCGGCGGGCGTTGCGCCCGCGACGTCGTGCAACAACTGCGGCAACCAGGCGAACGCCACGTAGGCGTTGAAGCTCGAGACGGTGAACACCACCGTGAGCGCCCAGGCGAGCGGCGAACGCACCATCTGCGCGAACCCGCCGGCGCCCGGCTCCTCGGGCGCCGTCTCGGGCGACTCGCGCTTCGGGTGCACGAGCAGCGCGATCCACGGCACGAGCGAGGCGGCCGCGACGATCGCCCACTCGCCGAGCGAGACCCGCCAGCCGGCGGCCTCCGCAACCGGAACCGCGATGAGCGGCGGGATGAAGGTGCTCACCGACATCGCCGACACGTAGACGGTCGTCACGAGCCCGATGCGATCGGGGAAGTAGCGCTTCACGAGCGGCGGCAGCAGCACGTTGCCCACCCCGATCGCCGCGAATGCGAGCGCACTCGCCGCGACGAGGGCGAGCGCCGAGTTCGCGAGGCCGCGACCGGCGAGGCCGACCGTGAGCACGGCGAGCGCCCCGACGAGCGTCCGTTCCAGACCGAGGCGCTTCGCGAGGCGCGGGGTCGCGATGCCGCACACGGCGTAGCAGAGCAGCGGCAGCATGCCGAGGAGGCCCACCACGACCGGCCCGAGCGCGACCTCCTCCTGGAGCAGTCCGAGGATCGGCGAGAGCGAGGCGACCGCCGTGCGCAGGTTGAACGCGACGAGCACGATGCCGACGAGCGCGAGGGTTCGGCCCGCCCACAGGGGACGGGGCGGCAGTCGGGTCACTCTCTCGAGTCTAGGTCGCTTCGAGCGACGCGCGTTCAGAGCCCGAGGATGCCACGGGTGCGCTCGACGTCGTCGCGGATCGTGTCGATGAGCGCGGGGATCGAGGTGAACGCCACCATGCCGCGGATACGGTCGACGAACTCGACGTCGACGACGTGGTCGTAGAGGTCGAGCTCGCGGTCGAGCACGTACGCCTCGACCTGCTTCTTGGGCACGCCCTCGAACGTCGGGTTGTCGCCGACCGAGATCGCCGCCGGGTACCGCGTGCCCGCGTCGGTGAGCCAGCCCGCGTACACGCCGTCGGCCGGGATGAGCCCCTCGGACTCGGGCGTCAGGTTCGCCGTCGGGAATCCCAGCTCGCGCCCGCGGGCCGCACCGTGCACCACGATGCCCGACACGGTCGGCGTATGACCGAGCAGTCGGGTGGCCCGCCGCACGTCGCCCTCGGCGAGGAGCTCGCGCACCCAGGTCGACGACACGCGGCGCTCCCCCTCGGGGGCGACGTCGTCGACCACCTCGACGGTGAAGCCGAAGCGAGCGCCGAGGTCGATGAGCAGCGCCACGTCGCCGGCGCCGCGTGCGCCGTAACGGAAGTCGCTGCCGACGAGCACCGCCTTCGCCTGCAGCGTGTCGACGAGCACCCGTTCGACGAACTCCGTCGCCGGCACCGAGGCGAGGGCACGATCGAACGGCAGCAGCACCGTGGCATCCAGCCCCGTCGTCGCGAGCAGCTCGAGCTTCTGGCGCACGCTCACGAGTGACTCGGGGCACTTGTCGGGCGCGAGGAGTGCGAGCGGATTGCGGTCGAACGTCACGACCGTCGTCGCGAGATGCTCGGCATCGGCGATCTCACGGAGACGGGCGATCACCTCGCGGTGCCCGCGGTGCACGCCGTCGAACTTGCCGATCGTGACCGCAGAGGGCCCGAACCCCTCGGGGACGGCGCCGAGGCCCTTGTACGTCTTCATTCGGCGCCCGCCGTCGGCCGGTGCTTCGCGAGCCACCACATGCCGAGCACGGGCAGCACGAGCGGAATGAACAGGTACCCGCGACCGAACCACGACCACACCGTGTCGTGCGGGAACAGCGCCGGGTCGACGATGCTCAGCGTGCCCACGACGATGACGCCGGTGAACTCGAATGCGATCGTCGCCCAGGCGACCCGATACCAGACCACGCCCGGCCGGACGAGGGCGATCGTCGCGACGACGTAGACGACGGCGGCGAGCGCCGACAACGCGTAGGCGAGTGGCGCCTCTTCGTACTTCGACACGATCTGCACGAAGGAGCGGCCGAGTGCCGCGAGCGCCAGCACGCCGTATACGGCGACGAGTACGCGCCCGATGCCGCTCATCGTCGTCGGCGTTCGGGTCTCCGGCGGGGCGCTCTGCAGGCTTTCCATGTCGTTCGATTCTCTCAGAAGTGCGGCGCTCAGACCGACTGCACGGTCCAGATCTGCAGCATCCGGTACACCATCACGCCGACCGAGAGCGCGGCGACGCCGAGCACGACGGTCGACCAGCGATTGCGTTCGAGCAGCGCCCAGAACGCGGCGGCCGGCGGCAGCAGCGCCGCGGAGACGAGATAGACCCAGAATTCGAGCGCGCTGCCCGTCGGCGAGTTGCCGAACGCGGGCGCGGCGATCGCGATCACGATCTGCACGAGGATGAGGAGCTCGACGACGGCGAGCGCGCCGAGCGTGAGGTCGCTCGGCACCCTTCCGGCGAAGCCGAGCACGAGGCAGAGCAGGCCGGCCGTGACGGCGACCGCGAGCTGCACCCAGGCGAACCACTCGATCATGCTCCGACCTCCTGCGGGAACCCCGTGACGACCTTCCATTGCCCACCGCGCCGCTCGACGATCGCGACGAGTCGCTCGCCCGGCGCGACGGCCGCGAAGGGTTCGCCGCGACGATCGGCGGATGCCTCGTCGCCGGCGCCGCTCACGGCCACGCGCTTGCCGTGCCCGAGGTCGACGGCCTCGGCCGCGGTGAACTCGACGACCGGCAGCGCCCGCCGCGCGGCGGCGGTCGGGCTCATCATCGATGCGGCGACGTCGAACCCCTCGAGCTCGCCGGCCTCGTCGACGTCGAAGCGCCCGATGCGGCTGCGCCGGAGCGCGGTCAGGTGCCCGCCCGTGCCGAGCGCCGCGCCGAGATCCCGTGCGAGCGCGCGGATGTAGGTGCCCGAGGAGCACTCGACGCGCACGTCGAGGTCGAGGCATCCCTCGCCTGCCCGCACCGCGAGCAGTTCGTAGGCCGAGACCGTGACCCGGCGCGGCGCGATCTCGACGGCTTCGCCGTCGCGCACCCGTTGGTAGGCCCGCTTGCCGTCGATCTTCACCGCGCTCACCGCACTCGGAACCTGCTCGATCGCGCCGGTGAAGGCGAGCATCGCCTCGCGCAGCGTCGCCTCGCCCTGGGCGAGGGCGGCCGCCGTCATCTCGGGGGTTGCGGGCAGCGCCTCCCCCTCGGCGTCGTCGGTCGTCGTGCCCCACCCGAGGCGGATCGTCGCGAAGTACTCCTTGTCGAGCCCGACGAGATAGTGCAGGAGGCGCGTGGCGTTGCCGACGCCGAGCACGAGCAGGCCGGTCGCCATCGGATCGAGCGTGCCGGCATGGCCGATCTTGCGCGTTCCGGCGAGGCGGCGCATGCGCGCGACGACGTCGTGGCTCGTGATCCCCTGCGGCTTGTCGACGAGAAGGATGCCGCTGTTCACGCCGTACAGGCTAACAGTCGCGGCGCCAGGGGCCGGTGCACCCCTGGCGCGGCCCTACGCTGGAGCGGTGAGGATCGGCATCATCGGCGCCGGGGCGCTGGGCGGAACGTTCGCGGCGCTGCTGGCGCGCGCGGGGCACGAGATCGAGGTCACCGCTCGCGGCGCGGGCCTGGCGGCGATCAGGGCCGACGGCATCCGCCTGAGCGGCGGCTACGGCGAGGCCCACGCGCGGGTCGCGGCGGGCGAGCTGCTCACCGTCCGCCCCGAGCTCGCGCTCGTCTGCACGAAGGCGCAGGACGCCGAGGCGGCCCTCACCGCGAACCTCGAGCTCCTCGACGGGGTACCGCTCGTCATCGTGCAGAACGGCCTCGACGGCGTCGCGACCGCCGAGCGCATCGTGCCCGGGTCGAGCGCGGTCGGGCTGCTCTCGATCATCGCGGCGAACTACACCGAGCCCGGAGTCGTGCGGGTGACGACGCCCGCGACGAGCTATCTCGGCCGCGGCGACGGCGCCCCAGACGCCGAGTCGATCCGCCTCGCGGCGATCCTCTCGGAGGCCGTGCCGGTCGTCGCGATCCCGGGCTTCCGCGGCGCCCAGTGGACGAAGCTCATCGTGAACATGCTGAACGCCGTGCCCGCCGTCGTCGGCTGGAGCGTGCAGGACGTCATTCGCGACCGTCGGCTGCGTCGCGTCGTGGCGGCGTCGATGCGGGAGGCCGTGCGCACCGGCATCGCCCGCGGGGTGCGCTTCGGCGCCCTGCAGGGTCTCGGCGACCGGCGGCTCCGGCTCTTCGCGCGGCTTCCGCTCGCACTCGGCCAGGTGCTCCCCTGGCTCATGGGGGTGCGGATGGGCGGGGTGCCGAACCTCGGCTCGACGCAGCAGAGCCTGCGCCGCGGGCAGCCCACCGAGATCGACTTCCTGAACGGCGCCGTCGTGCGCGAGGCCGAGCTCGCCGGGCTCGACGCCCCGGTCAGTCGCGCGCTCACCGCGCTCGTGCACGAGGTCGAGGCGAGCGGCGCCCCGCTCGCACCCGAGCGGGTGCTCGCGGCCGTTCGCGTCTGATTCGGATGCCGCGCGCCCCGCGCCGCGCCGCCGGCGCGCGGTCGTCGCGGCGACGGCACCGACGACGAAGGGGGCCCGGCGAACCGGACCCCCCTCGTGTGCTGCGTCAGGACTGCTTGCGACGCAGGCGTGCGATCACGAGGAACGCGATGCCCGCGAGGACCACGACGCCCGCGACGATCGCGATCGTGGTGCCGGCGAAGCCGGTCGAGGCGAGTCCGTCACCGGCCGGCGTCGACGGCGTGTCGCCGTTGCCGCCGGGCTCGCCCGGGGTCTCGGGCGTCGGCGGTGCCGCGATGCAGTCGGGCGTGGCCGGCGGGTAGGCCAGCTCGACCGCGAGCTCGGGGTTCACCACGAACGTCGCGCTCGTGAGGTTGCGGGTCCAGGCGAAGTTGTCGTCGGTCTGCACCCAGGTACCGTCGCCGAGCTGCTTCCAACCCGGCCATCCGGTCGCGTTGCCCTCCTCGTCGACGGAAGCACCGGGCCAGAGGACCCGGCCCTCGAGCACGCCGTCCTCGCCGACCGTGCCGAGCTCGATCGTCTCGGTGTGCTCGCCGTCGCTCAGGACGAGCGAGACCTCGCGGCTCGTCGACTGGGCGTCGGGATCGGTCAGGACGACCTTGTACGAGATCCACGGCGCGTCTGCCTCGCAGACGCCGGTCGCGACCGAGCCTTCGAGCACGGGTGCGATGCAGGGCTCGTCGTCGAGGGTGTAGGTCCACACGACGACCGGGCCCTGGGGGAAGGTGTTGCCGGGGGCTGCCGTCGCCGTGACCGTGACGACGCCGTCCTTCTCGCTCTGCGCCCAGGTGACGAGATCGGTGTCGCCGGGGTGGCTGACCTTCTCGTTGTCGGGGCCGCAGACGTCGGAGAGCGTCGGCTCACCCGTGAGCTCGATCACGCAGGGAAGGTCGTCGATCGTGAAGGTCCACGTCGCCTGCGCACCCTCGGGGAAGACCGAGCCCTCGAGCGCGGTCGCCGTGACCGTGATGACGCCGTCTTCCTCGATCCACTCCCAATCGATCGTGTCGGTGTCGTCGGGGAGGGTGAGCTTCTCGTTGTCGGGGCCGCAGGTGTCTTCGAACCTCGGTTCACCCTCGACCTCGACGACGCAGGGCTCGTCGTCGATCGTGTAGGTCCACTCGGTCTGGGCGTCCTTCGGGAAGGCGAAGCCCTTCTGCGGGGTCGCCGTGACCGTGATCACGCCGCCGACCTCGTTCTGCTCCCAGTCGATGAACTTCGTGTCGTCGGGGACGGTGAGCTTCTCGTTGTCGACGCCGCAGGTGTCGGAGAAGGTGGGAGCGCCGACGACCTCGACGATGCAGTCGCTGTCGTCGATCGTGAAGGTCCACTCGGTCTGCGCGTCCTTCGGGAAGACGTAGTCCTTCTTCGCCGTGGCGGTGACGGTGATGACGCCGTTCGACTCGCTGTGGTTCCAGTCGACGAAGTCGGTGTCAGCGGGGACGGTCAGCTTCTCGTTGTCGACGCCGCAGGTGTCGGAGAAGGTCGGCTCGCCGCCGACCGGCACCTCGGTGGGCGGGCACGGGGCGTCGTCGATCGTGAAGGTCCACTCGGTCTTCGCGCCCGGCTTGAAGACGTAGCCCGTGTTCGCCGTCGCCGTGACGGTGATCACGCCGTTCTGCTCGCGCTTCTCCCAGTCGATGAACTTCGTGTCGGCCGGAACAGTGAGCTTCTCGTTGTCGGGGCCGCAGGTGTCGGCGAAGCTCGGCGCGCCCTCGACCTCGATCTCGGTGGGCCCCGGCTTCGTGCAGTCGCCGGTCGTCAGCAGGCTCTGGTCCCCCTGCGCGGGAACTGTGATGAGCTGACCGTTCTTGCCGGGCTTCTTATAGGTGAACTCGGGGTAGATGTCGCCGCGTTTCTGGTGGTCGATGTGCCCGGCGTTCAGGAACGCGCTGACCGACGTGGTGAGTCGGACGTACGGGTTCGTGGCGCTGCCCGTGGCGTGGCAGAAGGTGATCTTCTTGACCGTCGTCTCATTGCCGCAGTCGCCATTCAGGCCCTCGATGCGCCCATCGGAACCCTTCTTGTTGTTCCTGTCCCAGCTCGTGAAGGCATAGACCCAGGGGCCGTTGCCCACTGTGTCGCCCGGCAGGCTTTCGGTGCCGAGCTCGAGGGTCGCGTTGCCCGTGGAGCTGAGGGGGCCACGATCCATGCCGTCGGCACTCTTCGGCGTGCCCTCGAATCTCGAGCCGCCGACCTCCCACATCGTCGTACCGGTCTTTCCCGTCGGCACGTTCGAGAGCTTCAGCGTGTAAGTGACGTCATACTCGCCCGTCTCGACGTTGCACACCGCGGAGGCCTTGAGGTCGCCCGTGTGCGCCGAGGCCGGAGCCGCGACGCCGACGAGGGCGAGACCGCCGCCGAGCACGAGGGCGGTGACCGCCGCCGCGAGACGGCGGAGCGGGGTCGAAATCGATGATCGGCTGCGCGGACGGGCATCGCCGTGGGCAGCGTGCGCCAGGCCGGCGCGGGGCTTGCTCATTCGGGTTCTCTCCAGAGATCGGCCCGGCACGGCGGCGGAACGGAGAACTCGAACGCACGGCGAAGGCGTGCATGATCGCAGGGCTTCGCCGGGGCGCTCGACCCCGCCTCCCGGGTGCGTGGTACGCACCTGGGTGGCCGGGTCGAGCGCACACAGCGGCGATCGCCACGGACGGGTGTCCGTGACGATCATCTTCGGGTTTCGGGTGGTGCGGGTGTTGCTTCGGGTTCCGCTACTGCCGGGGGCTTTGGCAATGTCCCCCATTATGTCCTCGAAATGGGGGACTTGTCAGCCCCTTTTCGCGACGAGGTACCAGATGTCCCCCGAAATGGGGGACAAATCTCCCTTTTCGAGCCGATGGAGCCCGGAGCACGAGAGGGGCCCGGTGGACCGGGCCCCTCTCGCGTGCTGCGTCAGGACTGCGTGCGGCGCAGGCGCGCGATCACGAGGAACGCGATGCCCGCGAGAACCACGACCCCCGCGACGATCGCGATCGTCGCGCCGGCGAAGCCGGTGTGCGCGAGCCCGTCACCGGCGCCGGCCGGCGCCGACGGCGACTCGCCGTCGCCACCGCCGGGCTCGCCCGGGGTCTCGGGCACGGGCGGCGCCGCGACGCAGTCGGGCGTGGCCGGCGGGTACGCCAGCTCGACCCCGACCTCGGGGTTCACCACGAACTTCGCACTCGTGAGGTCACGGGTCCAGGCGAAGTTCTCGTCGGTCTCGACCCACGTGCCGTCGTCGAGCTGCTTCCATCCGGGCCAGGCGATGGCATTGCCCTCGTCGTCGACCGCGGCGCCGGGCCAGAGCACTTCGCCCTCGACCACGCCCTCGTCGTTCAGCGTGCCGAGCGCGATCGTCTCGGTGTGCTCGCCGTCGCTCAGCACGAGCGAGACCTCGCGCGACACGACGATGCCGTCGGGGTCGGTGAGCGTGACGTGGAAGTAGATCCACGGCGCGTTCGCCACGCAGACGCCGGCGGCGATGCTGCCGTCGAGCGTCGGCTGCGCGAGCTCGGTGGGCTTCAGGCCGAAGGTGTACTCGACGCAGCCGAGGGCGATCTTCGTGATGACGCCGTCGCCGTGCACGCCCGAGCCGAGCGAGTAGCCGATCGCCTCGACGATCGCCTCGGGGAACGCTTCGACCCATTCCGCGGCCGTGCCGAACCACTCGGATCCGTTGCCGCCGCCCGTGTTCGGGGCGCCGTCCTTGAGCGCCGGTGCCGAGCCGCCGCTCAGCCACCAGTTCTCGCCGTAGACGGCCTCGCCGACGAGGATGCCGTCGCCCGTGCCGTCACCGTCGACGTCGACGACGAGCTGGAGGCCCGGCTCGGGACCGGTCGTCGCCGTGTAGTCGAGCGCGTCGGCAATCGAGGTGACGCCGACCCCGCTCAGCGGGAAGTTGGTGTCGTAGTAGCCGGCGGCCTTGTCGGTCGAGCTCGTTCCCTCAGTCCAGACACGGAGACCGTTCGCGACGATCTCGTTGTGGCCGGTCGCGCGGGTCTGGCCGAGGTCCCACTTCGAGAGATCGGTCGAGCGGTTCGTCGAGAACGTCTCGCACTGCGCGAGCGGCGGAGTCTCGCACTCCTCGTCGGTGAAGACGTGCGAGAACTCGACGGTCGACCCGCCGCCGACGAAGGTCTTCCCGTTCTGCGCCGTCGCCGTGACCGTCTCACGGCCCTCCGCGTCGCGGCCGCTGCTCGTCCAGGCGACGTCGGCGGTGACGGGCAACACGTAGCCGTCGCCCTCCACGCCGCACTCGTCGACCCAGGCGGGCTCGGCCGGGATCGGCAGCCCTTCGGGGTCCTCGGGGTCGTTCGGCACGTCGACGTAGCTCACCGAGTAGTGGCTCACCGAGTCCTTCGTCGGGTGGTCGATCACGACGGTCGCCTGCGGCGGCTGCACGGGGACGAAGTGCTTCGTCGTGCCGGCCTTGACGCAGTAGCCGTCGATGAGCCGACCCTCGGGCGCGGTCACCGTCACGGTGGCCGGGCCGCCCGTCGTATCGATCTTGCCGGAGTCGAGCGGTTCGCAGACGAACGACGGCTGCGTCGCCTGGGCGGGCAGCACGCCGGCGCCGAGCGTCAGCGCGAGCGCGCCGACGACGGTCGCCGCGACGCGGAGTGCACGGGTGGTCCTCATCGGGTGGGTCTCCTGGAGTCGGCCCGGTCGAGGAGGCGCCCGCGCGCTCGCGCACACGCGAACAGCGACGACTCGCCGCGGCTCGAGCGATGCTCGAACAGGGCGCCGTCGTGCGTCGTCGATCGGCGCAGGCGGGTGTTCCGCGTCGATCGACTTCGGGATGTCCGGTGGTGCTGAGTGGTGCGTCGGGTATCACTGCTGCCGGGGGCTGGCAATCAGCCAATTATGGAGAACGATCGCACCCCTGATCGGCCGATTCCGTCGATCGGGGTACAAAATGACCCCCGGAATGGGGAATCCGACCGGGGTACAGACGCCTACGTTCGGCGCGGTGCCGAGGAATTCTCGAGGTCCACGACCACGTCGGCCGCCCGTCGCGGGTCGCGCTCCGCGTACGCGAGGCGGTCGGCCGGATCGACGGGCTCGCCGTCGATCGCGATGCGGAAGTCCCAGAGCTCGTCGAGACGCTCGCGGAGCACGAACCGCCCGTCGAGCACGAGGATCGCGTCCGCGGGGCCCGTGATCCACTTGGGCTCGACCCACGCGTCGCGCGCCGGGTCGAACACCCGCGTGACGAACGCGGTCGAGCCGCCGAGCCGGAAGGGCTCGACGAGCACCCGCCGCAGCGCCGACTCGTCGAAGCCGTAGCGGTAGTACCGATCGGCGGTGTCGTCGCCGAACACGGCCTGCGCCGCCCGGGAGCGGTGGAAGTCCTCCATGCTCGCCCGGAACACGGTGTGCCCCGCCTCCTCGAGCACCGCGGCGAGATCGTCGGCGAACGCCGTCTTGCCGCTCTGCAGCGGACCGTCGACCGCGACGATCATGCGCCCGCGCCCGGAGTGCGCGATGATCTCGCCCGAGAGCTCACGGAGGAAGGTGACCCGGGGCGTCGTGACGAGGCGCATGCTGCGAGCATAACCCCGCGACATCCGCCGCGGCCTAGGCTGGTCGGATGCCTCGACCGGCCGCTCCCGACCTCGCCCCCGCCGTCAACGAATGGTTCGCGGATGCTGCGCGGCCGCTGCCATGGCGTGCCGCCGAGGTCTCGCCGTGGGCGGTGCTCGTGAGCGAGTTCATGCTGCAGCAGACGCAGGTCGATCGGGTGCTCCCGCGGTGGGAGGCCTGGATCCGCCGATGGCCGACGCCGGCGAGCCTGGCCGCCGAGCCCGCCGCCGAAGCGGTGCGCGCCTGGGACCGGCTCGGCTACCCGCGCCGTGCGCTCTGGTTGCATCGCGCCGCCGTCGAGATCGTCGAACGGCACGGCGGCGAGGTCCCGCGCGGAGTCGACGAGCTGCTCGCCCTGCAGGGGGTCGGCCCCTACACCGCGCGAGCCGTCGCGGCCTTCGCCTTCGGCGTACGGGTGCCCGTCGTCGACACCAACACGCGGCGGGTCATCGCCCGGGCGGTCGACGGCAACGCCGAGCCCGCTCCCCCGTCGACCGCCAGGGACCTGGCCGCGATGTCCGCGCTTCTTCCCGAGTCTCCGCACGAGGCGCGCGCGTTCAACGCCGCCGCGATGGAGCTCGGAGCGACCGTCTGCACGGCGCGCGCCCCTCAGTGCGGAGTGTGCCCGGTCAGCGATCGCTGCGCCTGGCTCCGCGCGGGCTCCCCGGCCTACGACGGGCCGCGCAAGCCGAAGCAGGCCCGCTTCGCGGGCTCCGACCGGCAGGTCCGCGGCCTCGTCATGCGCGAGCTCCGAGCGGCGCACCGACCCGTGACCCGCGCCGAGATCATGGGCATCTGGGCCGATGCCGTGCAGCTCGAACGCGCGATCTCCGGGCTCATCGCCGACGGCCTCGCGGTCGAGACCGGCGAGGGAATGACACTGCCCGAGGCCTGACGGCCCCGGGCAGTGGTGCGTCGACGTCTTCGGTCGATGCGGAGTGGGAATCGCGTCGCGAGACCGCTCGCGAACTCAGCGGACCTCGACGTCGTCGAGATCGTCTTCGTCGTCGTCGAGCTCGCGCGGCTTCACGTACGGGTCGGGATCGCCCGCGTACTCGGCGTTCGCCGCCTGCGCGAGCATCTCCTCGTCGCGCGTGCGGGCCTCACGCAGCAGATCGGCGATGTGCTGCGCGTTCTCGGGCACCGCGTCGGCGATGAACTCGAGGCTCGGCGTGAGCCGAGCCGTGATGTTGCGGCCGACCTCGCTGCGAAGCATCCCGGTCGCGGCCTTCAGCGCGAGCGCCGAATCGCGGCGCTCCTCGTCGGTGCCGTAGACCGTGTAGAAGATGCTCGCGTGCTGGAGGTCGCCCGTGACGCGCACGTCGGTGATCGTCACGAAGCCGAGACGAGGGTCGCGAAGACCCTTGTCGAGGCGCCGGGCGACGATCTCCTTGATTCGGTCGGCCATCTTCCTGGCGCGTGCCGGATCAGCCATGGTTGGTCTCTCCTTCCGAGCGAAGCCCGGGGCGGCGAGCCGCCCCGGGCCGTTCGGTTACGCGCGAGGCTTCTCGCGCATCTCGATGGTCTCGATCTCGTCGCCGACCTGGATGTCGTTGAACTTGCCGAGGCCGATGCCCGCCTCGAAGTCCGTACGGACCTCGGTGACGTCGTCCTTGAAGCGGCGCAGCGACTCGATCGCGAGGTTGTCGCCGACGACGACGCCATCGCGGATGACGCGGGCCTTGGCGTTGCGCGTGATCGTTCCCGACCGCACGATGACACCGGCGATGTTGCCGAACTTCGAGGAGCGGAACACCTCGCGGATCTCGGCGACGCCCGACTGGACCTCTTCGTATTCGGGCTTGAGCATGCCCTTCAGCGAGTCCTCGATCTCGTCGATCGCGTTGTAGATCACCGAGTAGAAGCGGATGTCGACGCCCTCACGAGCGGCGCGTTCGCGCGCCTTCGTGTCGGGGCGCACGTTGAACCCGACGATGATCGCGTTGTCGATCGTCGCGAGGTTGACGTCGCTCTCGGTGATGGCGCCCACACCGCGGTGCAGGATGCGCAGCTGCACCGAGTCGTCGACCTCGATCTTCATGAGCGACTCTTCGAGCGCCTCGACGGCACCCGACACGTCACCCTTGATGATGAGGTTGAGCGACTCGACCTTGCCCTCTTCGAGTGCACGCGTGAAGTCCTCGAGCGAGATGCGCTTGCGGGCCTTGGCCAGCTGCGCGTTGCGCTCGGCGGCTTCGCGCTTCTCGGCGATCTGACGCGCGGTGCGGTCCTCGTCGGTGACGAGGAAGGTGTCGCCGGCGCGGGGCACGGACGAGAGACCCTGCACCTGCACGGGGCGCGACGGCGTCGCGGCGACCACGGGGTCGCCGTTCTCGTCGACCATCGCACGCACGCGGCCGTAGGCGGTGCCTGCGACGATCGCGTCGCCGACCTTCAGCGTGCCCGACTGGATGAGCACGGTCGCAACCGCACCGCGTCCCTTGTCGAGCTTCGCCTCGATGGCGACACCGCGGGCGTCCTTGTTCGGGTTCGCGCGCAGGTCGAGCCCGGCGTCGGCGGTGAGGAGCACTGCGTCGAGCAGGTCCTGGATGCCGATGTTCTCGCGAGCCGACACGTCGACGAACATGACGTCGCCGCCGTACTCCTCGGCGACGAGGCCGAACTCGGTGAGCTGCTGGCGCACCTTGGCCGGGTTCGCGTCGGGCTTGTCGATCTTGTTGACCGCGACCACGATCGGCACGTTCGCCGACTGCGCGTGGTTCAGCGCCTCGACCGTCTGCGGCATGATGCCGTCGTCGGCCGCGACCACGAGGATCGCGATGTCGGTGACCTGCGCACCACGAGCACGCATGGCGGTGAACGCCTCGTGACCCGGGGTGTCGATGAAGGTGATGGCACGCTCGATGCCCTCGTGCTCGGTGTGCACCTGGTAGGCACCGATGTGCTGCGTGATGCCACCGGCTTCGCCCGCGACGACGTTCGCGTTGCGGATCGCGTCGAGGAGTCGGGTCTTACCGTGGTCGACGTGGCCCATGACGGTGACCACGGGCGGACGCTGCTCGAGCACATCGTCGCCCTCGTCCTCGAGTTCGGCATCGAGGTCGATGTCGAAGCCCTCGAGGAGCTCGCGGTCCTCGTCTTCGGGCGAGACGACCTGGATCTTGTAGCCGAGCTCGGCGCCGAGCACCTCGAACGTGGCCTCGTCGAGCGACTCGGTCGCGGTCGCCATCTCACCGAGGTGGAACAGCACCGTGACGAGCGAACCGGGGTTCGCGTCGATCTTGTCGGCGAAGTCGGAGATCGAGGAGCCGCGACGCAGTCGGATGACGGTGTTGCCGTCGCCGCGGGGAACGCTCACGCCGCCGAGCGACGGGGCCTCCCGCATCTCGAATTCGGCCCGCTTCGTCCGCTTCGACTTGCGCGCCTTCGACTTGCCGCCACCGCGACCGAAGGCACCGGCGGTGCCGCCGCCCGGGCCGCGGCCACGACCGCCGCCGCCCGCGGGACGCGGGCCGCCGAAGCCGGTGCCGGGTGCGCCACCGGGGCGCTGGAAGCCACCGCCGCCGCCGGGACGCGCACCTGCGCCGCCGCCTGCACCGCCGGGGCGCTGGAAGCCGCCGCCGGGGCGACCGCCGGCACCGGCCGGACGCGGGGCGCCGGGACGCGGCGAACCGGGACGCGGAGCCTGCGGGCGCGGGATGTTGCCGGGGCTCGGGCGCTGGCCCATGCCCTGCGAGCTCGAGAACGGGTTGTTGCCCGGGCGCGGCTGGGCCGGGCGCGAGCCCATGCCCTGCGAGCTCGAGAACGGGTTGTTGCCGGGACGGGGCGCACCGGGCTTCGGAGCCGGACGCGGCACAGCGCCACCGGGCTTCGGAGCGGATGCACCGGGCTTGACGGCGTCGCTGGCGGCGGGCGCCTCTGCTGCCTGCTCGGCGGCCTTCTCAGCGGCGACCTGCGCCGCCTTCTCCTCCGCCTGCGCCTGGCGCTCGGCGACGGTGAGCGGCGCGTCGACCGGGGCCGCAGGAGCGGCCGGGGCCGCCGCCGGGGCGGGCTCCGCGACCGGCTTGGGCGCCGGCTTGGGGCCGGGCTTCGCACCGGGCTTCGCCGGTGCGGCGGGGGTCGCCGCGGGTGCGGCCTGCGCGGCGGCGCCGGCGGCCTCGAGCGCCGCCTTCAGGCGACGTGCGACGGGGGGTTCGATGGACGACGAGGGTCCCTTGACGTACTCGCCCATCTCCTTGAGCTTCTCAAGGGCGATCTTGCTGTCGACACCGAGTTCGGATGCGATCTCGTGTACGCGTGGTTTGGCAGCCACTTCTCTCCTGTTCCGGGCCTGCGCCCGGACAGGGGCAGACCATCAATGGCGGACGGGACTCATTTCGAGCCGCTCATTAGTTGTCACTCATTGGTCATCACTTGTGGGTTCAGCCTGTTCTCTACGTTGCCGGTGTCCACCACGCCGCGAACTCGGAGCGCCCGCCCGAAGGCGCGCTTCCGAACGGCGAGCCGGTAGCACTCGGGTGTCGGATGCAGCCACGCACCCCTGCCCGGAAGCACGGCCGTGACATCGGCCACGACGTGGGAGTTCTGGGAGACGACCCTCAGAAGTGAGGATCGCGGGGCGCGCGAACGGCAACCGATGCACGTTCTGACAGGTTCCATCTTACACTCTGCGCTCATGCCCGCCGACGCGGCGGGCGGCCTGGCGCCGACGACCCTCGGCGGATCAGCCCTGTTCGAGGATCGAGTCGGGCTGGATGTCGATCTTCGCCCCGGTCAGCTTGGCGGCCAGACGGGCGTTCTGGCCCTCCTTGCCGATGGCGAGCGAGAGCTGGTAGTCGGGCACGAGGGCTCGGACCGCTCGCGTCGCCTCGTCGATGATGTACGCGCTCGTCACCTTCGCCGGGCTCAGCGCGCTCGCGACGAAGGTCGCGAGGTCGTCGGACCAGTCGACGATGTCGATCTTCTCGGCGCCGAGTTCGGCGGTGACCGCGCGCACACGCTGGCCGAGTTCGCCGATGGCGGCGCCCTTGGCGTTCACGCCGGGCTGGTTCGCGCGAACGGCGATCTTCGTGCGGTGTCCGGCCTCGCGGGCGAGCGAGACGATCTCGACGACGCCGTTCGCGATCTCGGGCACCTCGAGGGCGAAGAGCTTGCGCACGAGCGCGGGGTGCGTGCGCGAAACCGTGATCGACGGTCCCTTCGTGCCCTTCGACACACTGGTCACGTAGACGCGGATGCGCTGGCCGTGCGGGTACTCCTCACCCGGAACCTGCTCTTCGGGCGGCAGCATCGCCTCGACCGTGCCGAGGTCGACGTGCACCATCCGCGGATTCGGGCCCTGCTGGATGATGCCGGCGACGATGTCGCCCTCGCGTCCGCGGAACTCGCCGAGCACCGCGTCGTCGGCGATGTCACGGAGACGCTGCATGATGACCTGCTTCGCCGCGAAGGCGGCGATGCGGCCGAAGTCGTTCGGGGTGTCTTCGGCTTCGCCGATGACCTCGCCCTCTTCGTCGAGTTCGGGAACGAAGATCGAGACGTGACCCGACTTGCGATCGAGCTCGGCGCGCGCACCCGTGGGGTTCGCGTGGCCGTGCAGGGTCGGGTTCTGGTGCTTGAGGTAGGCCATCAGGATCGCCTGCTCGATGATCTGCACCAGTTCTTCGAACGGGATCTCTTTCTCGCGCTCCACCATGCGAAGCATGCTGAGGTCGATGTCCATCGCCCGGCCTCCTCTATTCAGCTCTCATGCCGCCACCCCTCGGAGCGGACACTCTACGGTACCGGATGCGGGGGCCTCCGAATACCCGGAGGGCGCGGTTCACTCGCCGGCGGCCGGCACCGCCGGCGGCGTCGCGTCGGTCGGCGCCGACGGCAGCGCGTTCAGCGCGCGGATGAGCCGGTGCAGCTCGCCCACGCGGTGCTGATCGGGCTCGAAGACGACCCGCGCCAGCCCGAGCGCGTCCTCGCTCTCGCGCTCGGGCCGGAGCGGCTCGGTCCGTTCGATGCGACCGCCCGCGAGGAGCCCGCCGAACCGCTCGTTCAGCTCGTCGATCTCGTCGTCGCCCGGCTGCGCGTTGAGGCGCAGCACGAGCCGGCTCCCGACCCAGCGCATCGAGTCGTAGTTGCGCCAGAATCCGGTGATCTCGGCGGCGGCGGCCTCCACCGAATCGGTGATGAGCACGCGGTCGAGGTCGTTGCGGTTGATGAGCCCCGCCGGCACGAGCGAGTCGTCGACGAATCGCTCGAGCCCCTCCCAGAATCCGACGCCCGGCGCGTCGAGCAGCACGATCGGCATGGGTTCGGCCTTGCCCGTCTGCTGCAGCGTCAGGAGCTCGAAGGTCTCGTCGAGCGTGCCGAAGCCGCCCGGCAGGCACACGAAGCCGCGCGACTCCTTCACGAGCATGAGCTTGCGGGTGAAGAAGTACTTCATCGCCACCCGGCTCGCCTCGGCGATCGCCTCGTTCGGCTCCTCTTCGAAGGGGAGCCGGATCGAGACCCCGAGCGCACGTCCGGGACCGGCGCCCGTCGTCGCGGCCTCCATGATGCCCGGCCCGGCACCGGTCACGACCATCCAGCCGTCCGCGGCGAGCGCGGATGCCACGTCCTGGGCCTGCCGGTAGAGCGGGTCGCTCGGCGAGGTGCGCGCCGAGCCGAACACGGTGACCTTCGGCACCTGCGCGTACGGGGCGAACAGCCGGAAGGCGCCGCGCATCTCCTCGAGCGCCGAGGCCGTGATCTTCAGGTCGAGCCGTCTCGTGCCGTCGGTGCCGAGCCGAAGCCCGGTGAGCACGATCCGCTCGATGAGACCCCGGTTCTCGGCGATGCCGGCCTCGTCGAGCAGGGCATCGACGCCCTCGAGGAGTTCTGCTGGGAGCGTCTCGTCGACGCGGCGAGCGGGCTGCATGGTCATGGCTCAAGCCTCCCACGGCATTCCGCCCACGGGTCGAGCGGAGGCCGCGCGGCTCGCGCCGTGCGGCCTCCGTTCTCATCGCCGCGCCCCCACGCGGCGGAGTCGGATCCGCGCCCCCACGCGGCATCCGACCGCTTCGCCCGACCCCCGTGCGGTGGGGCGCCTACCCGCGCCACACCTGCACGACCGAGGGCCTCGGCGCAGCGACCGCGCCGGGCGCCTGCGAGCCGTAGTCGGGGAACAGGGAGGTCGGCGCCGCGAAACTGCCCTCCTCGCCCGGGTGCTGCACCGCGACGAACACGACGCCCTCCTCCGCCCGGATCACGGGGCCGCAGGTCTCGGCGTCGCGCGGCACCGAGAGGAACTGCTGCACGTGCCCGCGCTCGGGTCCCTCGAGCGGCACCTTGAACAGGCCGTCGTTCTTGCGGATGGCCGAAGGTTGGCCGTCGGTCGAGATCCAGAGGTTGCCCTCGGTGTCGAACGCGACGTTGTCGGGGCAGGAGATCGGCGAGACCTGCTCCTTCGGGTAGCCGGCGAAGTAGGTCTGCGTGATCGAGGCGGGGTCGCCGCAGAGCAGCAGGATGCTCCATGCGAAGCGCTCGCCCGACTGGCCGCGCAACTCGGTGAGCTCGATGACGTGCCCGTCGCGGTTCGTCGCCCGCGGGTTCGGCTCGTCGACCGGCGGCCGGCCCGCGGTGCCGCGCTGGGTGTTGTTCGTGCAGGCGACGTAGACGCGGCCGCTCGTGGGGTGCGGTTCGACGTCCTCGCAGCGGTCCATCTTCGTCGCGCCGACGAGGTCGGCCGCGAGGCGGGTGTTCACGAGCACCTCCTCGATCGACATGCCGGCGACGGCGCTCGCGCCCTTGCGGGTGAGCGCGATCCACTCCCCCGAGCCGTCGAAGGCGCCGTCGCTCGGCAGCTTGCCGGTTCCGTCGATCTCGGCGGCGGGCGAATTGCCCGAGAAGCGCGCGACGAACAGGTCGCCCTCGCTCAGGAGGCGGCGGTTCTGCTTGCGCGCACCCGGGTTGTCCTTCGGGTTGAACTTGTGCTTCGAGACGAACTTGTAGAGGTAGTCGCCGCGCTCGTCGTCGCCCATGTAGGCGACGGCCCGGCCGTCCTCGGCGATGCGCACGTTCGCGCCCTCGTGCTTGAAGCGGCCCATCGCGGTGTGCTTCACGGGCGTCGACTCCGGGTCCTGCGGGTCGATCTCGACGATGTAGCCGAAACGGTTGCCCTCGTTCTCGTAGCCGGGCGCCGAGCCGTCGAATCGCGGATCCCAGGTCTCCCACCCGGTCGAGGTCGCGGTGTCGGCGAAGCCGTAGCGCTTGCGCGCGACGGTGTCGGGAGCCGCACGGAAGTAGCCGTTGAAGTTCTCCTCGCCGCTCAGCACCGTGCCCCAGGGGGTCGTGCCGCCTGCGCAGTTGCCGAGCGTTCCGTGCACGACGGTGCCGCTCGGGTCGCCCGCCGTCTGCAGCAGCGCCGAGCCCGATGCGGGGCCGGTGAACGCGAACTCGCTCTCCACCGTGATGCGGCGGTTGCGGGCGCCGCCCGTGACGATGCGCCACGGGCCGCCGATGCGGTCGCGCGCGACCTCGACCACGGTCATGCCCTGCGCGACCTTGTAGATCTCGCTGCGGCGACGCAGTTCGGCCGGATCGCTCGACGGCGGGAACATGATGCCGGGGTTCACGTACTCGTGATTCGTGACGAGCACGCCGGTGAGTCCGCCGCGGTCCGCGATCACATCGAGGTAATCGTTGTTGTACCCGAACTGGCGGGCCTGGGCCGCCGCGCTCTGGTTGTGGAGGTCGAACGCCGGCGCGTCGGGGAAGATCGGGTCGCCCCAGCGCACGAGGGCCTCCCAGCGGTACCCGGCGGGCACCGTGAACTCGTCGACGAGGTGCGAGACGGGGGTGATCGGCTCGAACGGCAGGCGGGATGCCGCGGCGGTACGGGTGGCCGCGAGGTCGCCCGCGACGCCGAATGCGGCCGCCTGGGCGGGGGCGGGCTTCATCGCGCCCGCCGCGACGAGGGTGAACGCGCCCGCGGCGCCGAGGCCGAGCAGCGCGCGCCGGCTGAGGGCGGCCGAGGCGAGCGAACGGAACTCGGGGTTGCCCGAGGTGTTGCATTCGGGCCCGAGACACGCGTCGGCGCACTTCAGGCGGCAGGTCACGGGCGACCGCTTCCCCCTGGCGTGGTCGATGATCGGCAGCGAACGGCGGGTCTGGTCGGCCAGGGTCACGGGGGCGTCCTCACTCTCGGGGTCTCACGACGAGCGTGGGTGCACCGGGCGACGCGCACCGGGCGCCGGGGTGAACGCCCGGTGAAGCTGCGGTCAACGCTCGGTGGCGGATCGCGCGCGGCGCGGTTCGCACGGCACGCCGCCCGCTTCCAGCACAATGGATGCCGCGGCGGCTGCGCCGCCACGACCAGCACGAGGAGCAGTCATGCGCAGGCAGCGCGCGAAGGTGCGGACCGAACTCAAGAACACGGCCTACGAGATCTTCATCGGCGTGCTGTCGATCCTGTCGATCGCGAACCTCGTGTTCGTCTACGCGTTCAGCGGCGACGGAGCGCTCCAGCTCATCCTGTCGGTCATGAACGGGCTGTTCAGCCTCATCTTCCTCGGCGACTTCATCTACCGGATGGCGACCGCGCCGTCGGCGGCGCGCTACTTCTTCCGCGGTTTCGGCTGGGCGGACCTGCTCGCGAGCCTGCCGTTCCCGCAGCTCAAGGTGCTGCGGCTGTTCCGGCTGCTGCGAGTGCTGCGACTCATGCGCGACCTCGGGCCGCGCACGATCTGGAACACGCTCATCCACGACCGCGCCAACAGCACCCTGATGACGCTGCTGCTGCTCGGCGTCTTCGTGCTGCAGTTCGGCAGCCTCTCGATCCTCGCCGTCGAGGAGCACGCCGAGGGTGCGAACATCACGTCCGCCTCCGACGCGCTCTGGTACACGATCGTGACGATCTCGACGGTCGGATACGGCGATCAGTTCCCGGTCACGAACCCGGGGCGCACGCTCGGCGCCGTCATCATCATCGTCGGCGTGGGGATCTTCGGCACGTTCACCGGGTACCTGGCCAACCTGTTCCTCGGCCCCCAGCGGGACGCCGATGCCGACGGCGGATCCGCGGGCGGCAAGCCGGAGGTCGTCGTCACGGCCGACTCGTCCGACGACCTCGCGAGTGCCGCGGCGACCGGCGTCGCGGCCGGTGCGCTCTCGGGGGCCGTGGCGGCCGGATCGAACGCCGGCGACGGCAGCGATCCCGCGGAATCGCCGGGAATGGCGTCAGCCGAGCTCCGCCTGCGTCTCGCCGCACTCCTGGAGCAGTCCGAGCAGACGTCCGCGGAGCTGCGGCGACTCCTCGCCGGCGCCGCCCGCGATGACTGACCCCGCGGACGCCTCGGCCGTCGCCCGAAGCTCTCCGGTGCCGCCCGGCCCGCCGCGGCGGCGCGCCACCGCCGGGCGCGACGATCGCTCGGCATACTGACGGAATGGATCTCCTCAACGATTGGGTGCTCGCCGCGGGCGACACGCTCTGGACCTGGATCGTGCTGCCCGTCGTCGCCGTGCTCGGCGTCTACTTCACGGTGCGCTCGGGGGTGGTGCAGTTCCGGTTGATCCCCGAGATGTTCCGAACCCTGACCGACAAGACCCCGCGCGACGCCTCGGGCGAACCGCAGTCGGTCTCGGCATTCCAGGCGTTCACCATCTCGGCCGCCTCTCGGGTCGGGGTCGGCAACATCGCGGGCGTCGGCACGGCGATTGCGGTGGGCGGGCCCGGCGCAATCTTCTGGATGTGGACGATGGCGTTCATCGGCGGCGCCTCGAGCTTCGTCGAGTCCACCCTTGGTCAGCTGTTCAAGGTGCGCGACCGCGACGGATTCCGCGGCGGACCCGCCTACTACATGGAACGCGGCCTCAAGGCGCGCTGGATGGGGATCCTCTTCGCGATCATCCTGATCATCTGCTTCCCGTTCGCGTTCTCGTCGCTGCAGGCGAACACGATCAGCGCGACGGTCTCGTCGACGATCGCGCCCGAGGGTGCGCCGGGCTGGGTCCCGTGGGTCGTCGGCATCGCCCTCGCCGCGCTCACCGCCCTCGTCGTGTTCGGCGGTGTGCGACGGATCGCCTCGGTCACGCAGGCCGTCGTGCCGCTCATGGCACTGCTCTACCTGCTGCTCGGACTCGTGATCGTGGCGCTCAACATCACGAGCTTCCCCGAGGTCTTCGCCTCGATCTACACGCAGGCGTTCGGCTTCAACGAGGTCGTCGGCGCCGCACTCGGCACCATCGTGCTCACCGGCGTCAAGCGCGGGATGTTCTCGAACGAGGCGGGTCTCGGTTCGGCCCCGAACGCGGGCGCGAGCGCGGCGGTGACGCACCCGGTGAAGCAGGGGCTCGTGCAGACCCTCGGCGTCTACTTCGACACGTTCCTCGTCTGCTCCATCACCGCGTTCATCATCCTGGTCTCGAACCCCGACCTCGAGAACGCCTCCAAGGGCATCGGACTCACGCAGGACGCGATCGTGAGCAATCTCGGCGCGTGGTCGAGCATCCTGCTGACGGTGATCGTGTTCCTGCTGGCGTTCAGCTCGATCCTCGGCAACTACTACTACGGCGAATCGAACATCGAGTTCATCAGCGCCCGTCGATCGGTCCTCACGAGCTACCGAGTACTCGTCGTCGTCGCGATCCTCGTCGGCTCCGTCGCGTCCTCCGACCTGATCTGGAACACCGCCGACGGCATCATGGGACTGATGGCGCTCGTGAACCTCATCGCGATCGCGCTGCTGTCGGGAATCGCGTTCAAGCTGCTGCGCGACTACACGCGGCAACGACGCGAAGGGCGCAACCCGGTCTTCACCCGAGACCTGCTGCCCGAGGTCTCGGGCATCGAGTGCTGGGAGGACGAGCTGACCGTCACGGGACCCATCGATGTCGCGACCCTCCGCCGCGAAGCGGAGAAGCATCGCGACCATCTGCACGACGACCACCGCTGACACGTCGGCGGGGTGCGCCCCGAAGGGCCCACCCCGCCGAGCGTTCGGCGCAGCCGGTCAGCCCTGCAGCGCGGCGACGACGCCGTCGAGCGGCACCTGGGTGCGCTCGCCCGTCGCACGATCCCAGACCTCGACGACGCCGTCGGCGACGCCGCGGCCGGCGATCACGATCTTCGGCACGCCGATGAGCTCTGCGTCGCCGAACTTCACGCCGGGCGACACCTTCGGGCGATCGTCGTACAGCACCTCGTAGCGCGCGCCCTCGAGCTCGGCGACGATCCGCTCCGCGGCCTCGAACACCGCCTCGTCCTTGCCGGTGGCGACCACGTGCACGTCGAACGGGGCGACGGCGGCGGGCCAGATGAGGCCCTTGTCGTCGTTGTGCAGCTCGGCGATGATCGCGAGGATGCGGGTGATGCCGATGCCGTACGAGCCCATCGTGACGGTCGCGAGCTTGCCGTTCTCGTCGAGCACCTTGAGCCCGAGCGCCTCGGCGTACTTGCGGCCGAGCTGGAACACGTGTCCGATCTCCATGCCGCGGGCCAGTTCGACCGGACCCGAGCCGTCGGGTGCGGGGTCGCCGGCGCGCACGTCGGCGATGTCGACGACGCCGTCGGCGGTGAAGTCACGGCCGGCGACGAGCGACAGCACGTGCTTCTCGTGCAGGTTGGCGCCGGTCACCCAGGCCGTGCCGTCGACGACGCGCGGGTCGACGAGGAAGCGGATGCCGCTCGTCGACTCCTCGCCGAGCACGGGACCCTCGGGCGACCACGGCCCGATGTAGCCCTTCACGAGCGCGGGGTGCTTCGCGAAGTCGGACTCGGTCGCGGCCTCGACCTCGGCGGGGGCGAACGCCACCTCGGCGCGCTTCATCTCGACGTCGCGGTCGCCGGGCATGCCGACGACGACGAGCTCGCGCGTGCCGCCCGGGTGGGTGAGCGCGAGCACGACGTTCTTCAGCGTGTCGGCCGCGTGCCACGGGCGGTCGGTGCGCGCCTGGTGGTCGTTGACGTGGTCGACGAGGCTCAGGATCGTGGGCGTGTTCGGCGAGTCGAACACGATCGGCGCGGGCTGGCCCTCGATGGGCAGCGCCTCGGGCGCGAGCGTCTCGAACGCCTCGACGTTCGCGGCGTACCCGCCCGCCGACCGCACGAAGGTGTCTTCACCCACGGGTGTCGGGTGCAGGAACTCCTCGCTCTTCGAGCCGCCCATGGCGCCCGCGTCGGCCTTGACGATGACGTACTCGAGTCCCAGGCGCGTGAAGATGCGCTCGTAGGCGTCGCGCTGGGCCTGGTACGAGACATCCAGCCCCTCGTCCGAGATGTCGAAGGAGTAGGCGTCCTTCATCGTGAACTCGCGGCCGCGCAGGAGGCCCGCGCGGGGGCGCGCCTCGTCGCGGTACTTGTCCTGGATCTGGTAGATCGAGAGCGGCAGGTCCTTGTATGACGAGTACAGGTCTTTCACGAGCAGCGTGAAGACCTCCTCGTGCGTCGGCGCGAGCAGGTAGTCGGAGCCCTTGCGGTCCTGGAGGCGGAAGAGCGCCTCGCCGTACTCGGTCCACCGGTTCGTGACCTCGTAGGGCTCGCGCGGCAGGAGCGCCGGGAAGTGCACCTCGTGCGCTCCCGCGTTCTCCATCTCCTCGCGCACGATGCGCTCGATCTTCGCCTTCACCCGGAGGCCGAGCGGCAGCCATGCGAACACGCCCGGGGCCTGGCGGCGGATGTAGCCGGCGCGCACGAGCAGCCTGTGGCTCGTGACCTCGGCGTCGGCGGGGTCTTCGCGGAGCGTACGGAGGAAGTAGTTCGAGAGACGTGTGGGCACCCGACGATTCTACTGAGCACGATGGATGCCTCCTGCCCTATCGTGCTGACATGGATCAACACCGGCCCTTCTCCGCCGAAGTGACGTCGGACGGCTGGCACGATGCCGCCACCGCATGGGCGGCCTCGGCGCTCGGTGAGCGCGGCGCCGGCGTCACCGCCGTCGCGCAGCCGCGGGTGCGACCGTGGTCGACGCAACTCGTGATCGACGCGGGGCGCGGCGAGGAAGCGGCGCGGTTCTGGTTCAAGGCGAACTGCCGCGCGCAGGCGTTCGAGCCGGGGCTCCAGGCGTTCCTCGCGAGCGTGCTGCCCGACGCGGTCGCCGACCCGATCGCCGCCGACCCCGAACGCGGGTGGATGCTCACCGCCGACCACGGCGCGACGCTCCGCGAAGCGCGCGGCGAGGCGGGCGCCACCGCGCACGACTGGCTCGCGGTCGTCGCCGAGTGGGCACGGGTGCAGCGCGCACTCGTGGGCCGCGCCGAGGAGATCGCGGCGCTCGGGGTGCCCGACTGCTCGCCCGGCACCGTGCCCGCTCGGTTCGAGCTCATGCTCGAGCGAGTGCTCGGGCTCGCCCCGGGGCATCCCTCGGCGCCCGGCGACGAGACCGCCTCCGCGCTCCGCGCCGCGCGACCGAGGGTCGCCGAGGCGGCCGAGACCCTCGCCGCGAGCGGGCTGACCCCGACGCTGCAGCACGGCGACCTGCACCCTGGCAACGTCTTCGCCGCCGCCGCGGGCGAGCCGGGGCGGCTGCGCGTGTTCGACTTCGGCGACGCGCAGTGGGCGCACCCGGTCGAGGCGATCCTCATCCCTACGGCCGTCATGGAGTACGGCGGGCTCGACCCGACTCCGGTCGAGGCGGCGTTCCGCGGGGCGTGGGCCGAGTCCGGCGCCCTCGACGACGACCGCTGGGCCGAACTCGTCGCCGCCGCTGAGATCACTCAGGCCGTGAACCGCTCGCTCACCTGGTGGGACTGCCTCGCCGAGGCGAGCGGGTCGGAGACGAGCGAATGGGGCGAGTCCGTGCTGCGGCACCTCTCGCGCGTGCTCGGGCGCGACGACGACTGACGAAGCCGACGAGGCATCCCGTCGTGGGCGCCTCGTAGGCTGGGGGCCATGCCAGCCCGCCGCCCGCATCTCACGGAATCCGTCGCGCAGAGCGAGCTGGCCGACTCCCTCGCCGCGCTCCGCGCCTCGCTCGACCTGCCCGAGGCGTTCCCGCCCGAGGCGCTCGCCGAGGCCGAGGCCGCATCGGCGCCCGCGCCGGCCGCCGACCTCCGCGAGCTCCCGTTCGCGACGATCGACCCCTCCGGCTCGACCGACCTCGACCAGGCGATGCACCTCGCTCGACGCGGCGACGGCTACCTCGTGCACTATGCGATCGCGGACGTCCCCGCGTTCGTGGCCCCCGGCGGCGCCGTCGATCTCGCGGCACGCGGGCGCGGACAGACGCTCTACGCCGCCGACGGCCGCATCCCCCTGCACCCGCCCGCGATCGGCGACGACCGCGCGTCGCTGCTGCCCGGGGTCGATCGCCCGGCCTTCGTCTGGCGCTTCGAGCTCGGAGCCGACGGCGCGATCGCGAGCACCCGCCTCGAGCGCGCGCTCATCCGCTCGAGGGCGCGTCTCGACTATCCCGAGGCGCAGGCGCTCATCGAGGCAGGCGATCGCGACGCACCCGTCGCCCTGCTCGGCGAGATCGGCCGCGCCCGCATCGAGCAGGAGCGGCTCCGCGGCGGCGCGAGTCTCAATGCGCCCGACGAGGAGATCGTGCGCCGCGACGGCGGCTACGACCTGCTCCGCCGCACGCCCCTGCCCGTCGAAGACTGGAACGCGCAGCTCTCGCTCATGACGGGAATGGCCGCGGCCGCCATGATGCTCGACGCCCGGGTCGGGGTGCTGCGCACCATGCCCGCACCCGATGGCGAGCGGCTCGCCGCGTTCCGACGGCAGACCGAGGCGCTCGGATGCCCCTGGCCCGACGAGCTCTCGTACGGCGAGTACCTGCGCGGCCTCGACCGCAGCGACCCGCTCGCCCTCGCCGTGCTGCAGGTCGCGGGCGGGCTCTTCCGCGGGGCCGGTTACGTCGCGTTCGACGGCACCCCACCCGCCGAGACCGAGCAGGCGGCCCTTGCCGCACCGTACGCGCACGTCACCGCCCCGATCCGTCGTCTCGTCGACCGATGGGGCCTCGTCGTGTGCGAGGCGGTCGCCGCCGGTCGCGAGGTCCCCGACTGGGCGCGCGACTCCCTCGCCGCGCTCCCGCCGATCATGGCCGCCTCCGCGCAGCGCGCCGCCCAGCTCGACTCGGGCTCGATCGCCCGCGTGGAGGCGGCCCTCCTCCACGGCCGGGTCGGCGAGCGGTTCACGGCGACGGTGCTCGAGCTGCGCGGCGAGCGCGCGGTGTTCCAGCTCGAGACGCCCGCCGTCACGGCGAGCTGCCCGGCGCCGGCGGGTGCGCGGGCCGGCGGCACGATCGAGGTCGTGCTCGAAGCGGCCGACATCAAGGCGGGCACGGTGCGCTTCAGCGCGGTCTGAGGCCCCGCTCGACAGAGTCGTGCAGCCCGTTGCGCGTGGAACTCAGTCGCCTTCGACGTCCTCCTCGTCGGTCATCGCGAACTCCTCGACCTCGTCGGCCTCGTCAGCCTCGTCGGCCTCGTCCGTGCCCTCGTGAAGCGTTCCCATGCCGTCGGGATACCCCGCTGTGTCGGGATACTCGAACTCGGCGCCGTCGCCGCTCATCACGGCCCCCTCTCGCCACCGGATGCCGTCGGGGCATCCGATGTGCGAGAACCTACTCGCCTCCGGTCGAGGCGGCTACTACGGGGTGACGACGGTCGGCGTGCCGACCGGCGCATCCACGCCCATCTCGTCGGCGATGCGGTTCGCCTCGGCGATGAGCGTCGCGACGATCTCGGACTCGGGCACCGTCTTGATGACCTCGCCCTTGACGAAGATCTGGCCCTTGCCGTTGCCCGAGGCGACGCCGAGGTCGGCCTCTCGCGCCTCGCCGGGGCCGTTGACGACGCAGCCCATGACGGCGACGCGGAGCGGCACGCTCATGCCCTCGAGCCCGTCGGTGACGTCGTTCGCGAGCTTGTACACGTCGACCTGCGCACGGCCGCACGAGGGGCACGAGACGATCTCGAGCTTGCGCTCGCGGAGGTTCAGCGACTGCAGGATCTGCAGGCCGACCTTCACCTCTTCGACCGGCGGCGCGCTGAGCGAGACACGGATCGTGTCGCCGATGCCCTCGCCGAGCAGGACGCCGAACGCGGTCGCCGACTTGATCGTGCCCTGGAATGCGGGACCCGCCTCGGTCACGCCGAGGTGCAGCGGCCAGTCGCCCCGCTCGGCGAGCATGCGGTACGCCTTCACCATGACGATGGGGTCGTTGTGCTTCACCGAGATCTTGAAGTCGTGGAAGTCGTGCTCCTCGAAGAGCGAAGCCTCCCAGACGGCCGACTCGACGAGCGCCTCGGGCGTCGCTTTGCCGTACTTCTGCAGCAGTCGCGGGTCGAGCGAACCGGCGTTCACGCCGATGCGCAGCGAGACGCCGGCCTCCTTCGCCCGGCGGGCGATCTCGCCGACCTGGTCGTCGAACTTGCGGATGTTGCCCGGGTTCACGCGCACCGCCGCGCACCCCGCGTCGATCGCTGCGTACACGTAGTTCGGCTGGAAGTGGATGTCGGCGATGACCGGGATCTGGCTCTTCTTCGCGATGATCGGCAGCGCCTCGGCGTCGTCGCGGCTCGGCACGGCGACGCGCACGATGTCGCAGCCCGAGGCCGTGAGCTCGGCGATCTGCTGCAGGGTCGCGTTGATGTTCGTCGTCGGCGTCGTCGTCATCGACTGCACGCTCACCTGCGCGTCGCCGCCGACGAGCACCTTGCCCACCTTGATCTGGCGCGACTTGCGTCGCGGGGCCAGGACTTCGGGGATTTTCGGCATTCCGAGATTCACAGCAGGCACGACTCAAGTCTAATTGCGTCGAGCGGGGTATCGGCTGCGAGTGCGACTCAGGCGCAGCCGTCCTCGTGGATCGGCATCGGCGCACGCACGCGTGCGACACTCGATCCGTCGTCGCTCGCGACGAAGTCGACGCCGAAGCGCTGTTCGTGCGAGGTGCCGTCGGACCAGACCTCTTCACGGACGACGTAGTCGAGATAGGGGCCGGAGCAGCCGCTGGGGTTGACCTGGAGCTCGGGCATCGCCGCCAGCTCGACCCAGGTCCACCCCACAGCAACCCCCTGCTCGGTCGTCAAGGTGAGGCCCGCGGAGTCGGGGGCGGTGAGCGAGACCGTGAAGCCCGGGCGGTACAGGGTCCGCTCGTCGTCGGCGAAGTCCGCCCATCGGTCGATGTAGCGCTGCTCCCGCAGCTCCACGCCGCCCCAGCGATACGTGCGAGTCGGCGGGTAGTGGTTGTTGCCCGGGTGGTCCTCGACGGTGGGAGCCGACCCGATGACCTGCTCGATGGTCGCGACCGCCGGCTCGGCGGCGTCGAGGTAGTCGAGTTCCAGGATCACCGTTCCGGCGGCGTCGCGCAATTCGACGACATCGGGCCGGGGGACGATCGCCGTCACGGTGTCGATCGGATCGACCGTCGGGGTCGGCGCCGGCGTCGTGGGGCGCGCACTCGTCGCCGGCGGCGTCGGCACGCCGCCCCCCTCAGCAACGCAGCCGGCGAGCAGTCCCATCGCCAGCACCGCCACCATGACCGAGACGAGACGTCGCGTCATCTCCGTAACCTCCAGTCCTGCAGACACCTCACGCCATTCTGGTGCCGGAGGTGTGCCGGTGGAGCGAACGCCCCGACACGATCCGATAACGCCCCGCAGTCACCCGATGAGCTCGGCGAGCGCCCCCAAGAACGCCTCGGGATGCTCGAGGTGCGGCGAGTGCCCGCAGTTCTCGAGCTCCACCTCGGTGACGGCGCCGCCGCCCGCCGCGTAGCGCGCGAGCACGGCGCGGGTCTGCGAGACCATCGGCTGCGGCGGGGCGATCTCCTCGCCAGGCCATCCGGGGATGATGCCGGCCTTGCCGAGCTGGTTCAGGTCGAAGAACGACGCATCGCCGACGATCGCGTCCTGTGCGCCGTGAATCCAGAGCACGGGCGGCTTCGCCTCGAGCTCGACGATCGCCGAGGTGTCGAAGTTCGTCGGCGCCATCGTGTTGAGCACACCGCGCCCGCCGGGGGCGAAGCCCGGCCAGTTCTCCGAAGCGGTCGCGTCGCCCGGGTAGTTGTCGAGCCCCGTCGCCGTCGAGAGCATCGACTCGACCCAGATCGGCTCGTACTCCGAGGCGAACCCCGCGGCGACGTAGCTCGAGCGGTAGACGGCGAGCGGCGAGGCGCCGGCCTCCTCGGTGCGGTCGCCGGCCTCGAGCCGGGCCACGAAGTCGGGGTTCGCTCCCCCGCCGCCGCTGCCCGCGGCATCCGCGACGAGCAGCGAGCCGTCGGCGGCGGTGCCGCCGAATCCGTAGGGCGACACGGTCGACTGCAGCGTGAGGCTCGCGACGAGCTCGGGCCGGTCGAGCAGGAGCTGCATGACGACGCCGCCGCCCATGCTCCAGCCGACGAGGTGCACGGCGCCGAGTTCGAGGGCGTCGATCACGCTCGCGACGTCGTCGGAGAAGTCGCGGACGCCCCGAGTGGCGTCGACCGGCAGCGTCTCGCTCGTACCGAAGCCGCGGAGATCGATCGCGACGGCATCGATCTCGGCGGGCAGCGCGAGCATGATCGGCTGCCAGAACAGCGAGGAGGAGACGTTGCCGTGCACGAAGACGACGGTCTTCGAGGCGGCGTCCGATCGTCGGCGCAGGACGCCGGCGCGGAGGCGGGGCGTCTGCACGGTTCCCGACTCGATGCCCGGGAGGATGGTGTCGGTCATGATGTGCTCTTTCCGGGGTCGGCGCGGTCTCGGTGCGGGTCGCGTTGGACCCGCACCGAGCCTCACGTGGGATCGGTTCGGTCTCGGGGCTGCGGACTACGCGAGCCCGGAGGTGTCGAGGGGCGGCTCGGTCGCGGCGACCACCTCGTCGACGGTGACGCCGGGCGCGCACTCGACGAGCACGAGCCCGTCGGGAGTGACGTCGATCACGGCGAGGTCGGTGATGATGCGGTGCACCACCCCGCGGCCGGTCAGCGGCAGCGAGCAGTCGTTCACGATCTTCGGCGAGCCGTCCTTCGCGACGTGCTCCATGAGCACGATGACCCTGCGAGCGCCGTGCACGAGATCCATCGCACCGCCGGGGCCCTTCACCATCTTCCCGGGGATCATCCAGTTGGCGAGGTCGCCCCCCGCCGACACCTGCATGGCGCCGAGGATGGCGGCGTCGATCTTGCCGCCGCGGATCATGCCGAAGCTCTGCGCGGAGTCGAAGTAGGCGGCGCCGGGCAGCACCGTCACGGTCTCCTTGCCGGCGTTGATCAGGTCGGGGTCGACCTCTGCCTCGCTCGGGTACGGTCCGACGCCGAGGATGCCGTTCTCGGACTGGAGTACGACGGTCACCTCGTCGGGCACGTAGTTCGGCACGAGCGTGGGCAGGCCGATGCCGAGGTTGACGTACGAGCCGTCGGCGAGTTCGCGGGCGGCGCGGGCGGCCATCTCGAGTCTCGTGAGTGCCATCTCAGTTCCCCTCCCGCACGGTGCGGCGTTCGATGCGCTTCTCGATGCCGGTGCCGACGACGACGACGCGGTCGACGTAGACACCCGGCAGGTGCACGCCGTCGGGGTCGAGCTCACCGGGTTCGACGAGCTCCTCGACCTGGGCGACGCAGACGCGCCCGGCCATCGCCGCGAGCGGCGAGAAGTTGCGCGCCGACTTGTCGAAGACGAGGTTGCCGTGACGGTCGCCCCTCAGGGCGTGCACGAGGGCGAAGTCGGTGGTGATGGCCTCTTCGAGCACGAACTCGCGGGGCGAGCCTGCGAACTCGAACGTCTGCACGGGCTTCGCGGGGCTCGCGACGGCGATGGTGCCGTCGGCGTGGTACCTGCGGGGCAGCCCGCCCTCGGCGACCTGCGTGCCGACACCGGTCTGCGTGAAGAAGGCGGCGATGCCCGAGCCTCCGGCCCGAAGCTTCTCGGCGAGGGTGCCCTGCGGGGTCAGTTCGAGCTCGAGCTCGCCCGAGAGGTACTGGCGCTCGAACTCCTTGTTCTCGCCGACGTACGAGGAGGTCATCTTGGCGATGCGCTGCTTCGCGAGCAGCACGCCCAGCCCCCAATCGTCGACGCCGCAGTTGTTCGAGACGACGGAGAGCCCGTCGACGCCGGCATCGAGCAGTGCCTGGATGAGCACCATCGGGATGCCGCAGAGCCCGAACCCGCCGACGGCGAGACTGGCTCCTGAGGGGATGTCGGCGACCGCTTCTTGGGCGGACCCGACGACTTTGTCGAGTGTCACGTTGCACCTTCCTGTGTGTCGGCGGCCTCGATGCGGGCGCGGATCACAGGGATCACGCTACCCGTGCCGCCCTCGGTCATGAGGATCGTGTAGTGGTTGACGTCGGCGACCTCGTGGGTGACGAGCGCCGGCACCCGCGCGGCCCACTCGGCGACGAGCGCCTCGGGGTAGAGCGGTGCCTCGTCGAGGAGCCCGCGCGGCGCGCGGAACACGTCGACGGGCGCGGGCAGCGCCGCGAGGGCGGCCGTGTAACCGCCCCGCCCGTCGAGCTCGACGGCGTTCACGGCGACGGCGTCGGCGTTCGCCGAGCTGCGGAGCTGGGGCTCGCGCCCGTCGAGGTCGTAGTCGACGTACCCCTCGATCGCGTCGTTCCAGTACGGGCCGAGGGCCGGATGCCGCCGCCAGAAGGCGAGATAGGCCGCACGATCGGCGAAGGTCATCGACAGCCGCTCGAGAGCGGGCCCGAGCAGCAGCTTCGGCAGCTCCTCGGCGGCGACGCCCGCTGGGCTCGGCACGGGCAGTCCGCCGTCGACGAGCGCGAGGCCCGCGACCCGTTCGGGGTGGCGCTGCGCGAGCCGCACCGAGACGAAGGCGCCCATCGAGTGACCCACCACGTAGGCCCGATCGATGCCGAGCGCGTCGAGCACCGCGGCGAGGTCGTCGGCGTGCTGCTCGAGCCCGTACGGCCCCGGCAGTCCGTTGCTGTGCCCGCGCCCCCGGAGGTCGGGTGCGACGATGCGGCGCTCGGGCATCGCCTCGGCGAAGAGGTCCCAGTTGCGGTGGCTCGCGGTGATGCCGTGCACCGCGAGCACGGGCAGCCCCGCGGCATCCTCGTGCCATTGGCCGCCGACGAGCGCGCCGCCCGCGACGGGCACCGAGAACGCGGACGCGGCGAGGGAGGCGGTGGTCATCGTGCGCTCCATCCGCCGTCCATCGTGTAGCTCGCCCCCGTCACCATGCCGGCGTCGGGGCCGGCGAGCCAGAGCGCGAGGCTCGCGACCTCGGCGGGCTCGACGAGTCGCTTGACGGCCGACTCGGTGAGCATGATCTTCGGCAGCACCTCGGACTCGGGGATGCCGTGCACCCGGGCCTGGTCGGCGACCTGCCTCTCGACGAGCGGCGTGCGCACGTAGCCGGGGTTGATGCAGTTCGAGGTGACGCCGTGCGGGCCGCCCTCGAGCGCGGTCACCTTCGACAGCCCCTCGAGGCCGTGCTTGGCGGCGACGTACGCCGACTTGAACGGCGAGGCGCGCAACCCGTGCACGCTCGAGATGTTGATGACGCGGCCGAATCCGCGCTCGTACATGCCCGGGAGCGCCGCCCTGATGAGCAGGAAGGGCGACTCGAGCATGAGCCGCATGATGAGCGAGAACCGCTCGGGTTCGAAGTCCTCGATGGGTCGCACGTGCTGGATGCCGGCGTTGTTCACGAGGAGGTCGGCGTCGAGCGAGAGCTCGGCGAGGGCGGCGGTGTCGCTGAGATCGACCGCCCAGGCCTCGCCGCCGAGCTCGCCCGCGACGCGCTCGGCGGCCGCGGCGTCGAGGTCGGCGATGACGACGTGCGCGCCCGCGGCGGCGAAGGCGCGCGCACAGGCCTCGCCGATGCCGCTCGCTCCCCCGGTGACGACGGCGCGTCGTCCTGAAAGCTCGGTCACGGTTCCTCCTTGTCGTCCGCGGCGGGGCGCGGGTCGTGTGCGAGCGCGGGGCGGCCGAGCGCCCCGGCGATGAATCGCATCATCTCGTCGAGCACGTGCTGCGGCACCTCGCGGGTGCCGCTCGCCGTGGGGTCCGCCGGGTCGCCGGGGGCGGCGTCGCCGTCGCCCCAGAGCACCCAGCGCATGCCGATCATCTCGCCGACGCCCATGAGCGCCCACGCGGCGACGGTCGGATCGATGTCGCCGATCTCGCCCTCCTCCGCGGCGTCGCGGAGGCCGTCGATGTAGCCCTCGACGATGCGCGAGTAGTGCAGCCGCAGGGCGTCGGGCGAGACGAGTTCGGCCTCGCGCACGACGCGGTAGAGCGCCGGGTGCTCGGCGGTGAAGCGGAAGAACGCCGCGAAGCCTGCGCGCTCGGCCTCAATGCGGCTCGCCGCACCGCGAGAGCCCTCGCTCATCGCCTGCCGCACCCGGTGGTTGAGGTCTTCGACGAGCTCGTTGAACACGTCGAGCTTGGTGTCGAAGTAGAGGTAGAAGGTGCCCTGGCCGACGCCCGCGCGTTCGGTGATGCGCGAGACGGATGCCTCGTGGTAGCCGTGGGCGGCGAACACGTGCTCGGCCGCCTCGAGGAGGCGCCGCCGGGTCTTCTCGCCGCGGGCGGTGCGGGGTGCCGCGCTCATCGGGTCTCCTCCAGCTCGGATCGGGTCGGTCGGGGTGCACGGTCGGGGCCGGCTCGTTCGACGAGCGCGCGTCGCAGCACCTTGCCCGCCGCCGAACGCGGCAGCTCGTCGATGAAGCGCACCTCGCGCGGTGCCTTGAAGTGCGCGAGCGACTCGCGGGCGAACTCGATGAGCTCCGAGGCATCCGTGACCCGGCCGCGCGCGGTGACCACCCACGCGACGCCGGCCTCACCCCAACGGTCGTCGGGAACGCCGACGACCGCCACGTCGGCGACCGCCGGGTGCGTCATGAGCGCGGCCTCGACCTCGGCGGGGGCGACGCCTTCGCCGCCGGTGATGTACAGGTCTTTCAACCGGTCGACGATCGTGAAGTAGCCGTCGGCGTCGCGGCGCACGAGATCGCCCGTGTGCAGCCAGCCGTCGCCGAGCGCCGCGGCACTCGCCGCCCCGTCGCGGAAGTAGCCCGCGAAGACGCCGGGGCCCTGCACGAGCAGCTCGCCCTCGGCAGCGCCCTCGAGGTGCTCGCCCGTGACCGGGTCGGCGACGGCGACGTCGACGTGCGGGTAGGGCTTGCCGGCCGATCCGGCGCGGCGCAGCGCGTCCTCGTCGGGCAGGCACAGCACGTTCGGCGAGGCCTCGGTGAGCCCGTAGCCCTGCGTGAGCGCGATGCCGCGGGCGTGCCAGGTGCGCAGCAGCGCAGGCGGCATCGGCGCTCCGCCGACGATCGCGTGCTCGAGGCTCGAGAGGTCGGTGTCGCCGAAGGCGGGGTGCTGGGCGAGGAACAGGTAGTTCGCGGGCACGCCCATCATGGTGGTGATGCGCCGCTCCTGGATGAGGTGCAGCACTCGCCCCGGGTCGAAGGTGCGCTCGAGCACCACCGTCGCGCCCGTCCACCAGGCGAGCAGCGGCTGGATGTTCCAGCCGCCGACGTGGTATTGCGGCATCACCGCGAGCACCGTGTCGGTCGCCCGCAGTTCGGCGATGCGCGAGAACGAGAGGTTGGTCCAGAAGCAGTTCGCATGCGTCAGCACCGCCCCCTTCGGGGTCGCGGTGGTGCCCGAGGTGAAGATGATGAGCAGCGCGTCGTCGTCGTGCACCTCGGTGCGCTCGGATGCCACGGGCCCGGCGCCCCGGCCGGGTGCGGGCACCTCGGCCTCCACCCCGTGCGCACCGAGTGCGGTGCTCGGCACGCGGCGTGCGAGCCGCGCGAGCGTCGCCCGGCCGAGCGAGTCGAACTCGTTCTCGACGAGGAGGAGCGCGGGCTGCGCGATCTCGAGCTGCGCCGCGAGCTCACGGGGGGCGAGCCGCCACGACAGCGGCACGAGCGCGAGCCCGGCCTTGGCGCAGGCGAAGAAGAGCACGACCTGGTCGGCGCTGTTGCCGGTGATCGTCGCCACCCGGTCGCCGACCGCGTAACCCGCCGCGCGGAACGCCACCGCCAGCCGTTCGGCCCGCTCGTCGAGCTCGCGGTACCGCACGACCACGCCGCGGTCGTCGATCGCGATGCGCTCGGGCGTCGCTCGCGCCCGGTCGCGGGTCCATCGCCCGAGTGTGTGCCGTCCGTCAGGCATCGGCCACCTCTTCCGATTCGGCCGGGTGGCTCGCGCGCCCCGAGCGGATGCGCTGCGGGATGCCCGCGATCCCCCCGGGCAGGAACAGCACCACGAGGATGAAGAGCGTTCCCAGAATGAACAGCGGCTCGCTCAGCGGAACCCGGAGCACGGCCGGAAGCCCCGCGATGAACTCGGAGCCCGCGAGCGCCGTGAGCCGCTGATCGAGCAGTGTGTAGACGATACCGCCGACGATCGCGCCCCAGCGATACCCCACTCCGCCGAGCACCACGATGACGAGGAGGGTCAGGGTGAAGTCGGCCGTCGCGACGCGCGGCGCCGCCCCCGACTGCAGCAGCAGGTAGCCCATTCCGGCGACGGCGGCGAGCACCGAGGCGACGATGAAGATGAGCAGCTTCACGTTGTACGGCCGGAGGCCGAGCACCCGCACCCGCAGCTCGTTCTCGCGGGTCGCCGCGGCGACGTGGCCGGCCCGGCTCTGCTCGACCCAGAGCACCACGAGGTACACGAACACGAGCACCCCGAGCGCGACCCAGTAGAGGTTGCGAGTGTTGAGCACGCCGACGAGGGCGCCCGGCACGTGCTCGATGTCGAGCGCGAGGCCCTCGTCGCCGCCGGTGGCCCCGCCGGGGTTGCGGCGGATGAGCACCGAGCCGGCCTGGGCGAAGGCGAGGGTCACCATCGCGAAGGAGATGCCGGTCACCCGCAGCGCGAGCGCGCCGACCGTCGCGGCGAGCACGAAGCCCGCAGCGAGGGTGACGACGATCGAGCCGAGGAAGATGAGCTCGCTCGGCCACTCGGCGGGGCCGAAGGCGTCGAGCGTCATGCCGAGCCCGTAGGCGCCCGCCGCGAAGAACAGGGCGTGCCCGAACGAGAGGAGGCCGGCGAGTCCGAACATCATGCGGTAGCTGAGCGCGAGGGCCGCGATGAGCATCGCGTAGGCGATGAGCTGCAGCGTACCGGGCGTGTACGTCGGGCCGGGCAGCACGCCCGGGATCTCGATCGCGAGGAGCGGCAGCACGGCGAGCAGCACCACGAGGAGCACGCCGCCCACGGCGAGCCAGAGGGTCTTGTTCCGGGTCATGCGATCTTCCCCATGAGTCCTCGCGGGCGGATGAGCAGCACCGCGGCGAGCGCGACGACGACGACGAGGTCGCCGGTGCCGCCGAGGTAGTAGTTGGCGAACTGCTGGAGCACGGCCACGAGCACCGAGGCGACGGCGGCGCCCGTGAGCGATCCGAGACCGCCGATCACCGTCACGATGAACGCGAAGATGAGCAGCACCGAGCCGAGGTGGGCCGAGACGTAGCCGTAGTACACCGAGGCGAGCACCCCGCCGAGGCCTGCTGCCGCGCCGCCGATCGCGAACACGAGCGTGAACGAGCGTCGCACGTCGATGCCGAGCGCGGTGACCATCTGCCGGTTCTCGACGCCCGCGCGGATGATGAGGCCGTAGCGGGTGCGCTTGAGGAAGAGCACGATGCCGCCGAGCACGATGACGGCGCACGCGATCAGCAGGAACCGGTCGTTCGGGATCTTCGCCCCGAGGATCTCGGTGGTCTGCGTGAGCCACTCGGGCCGGGCGGTGTAGATGGGGTCGGTGCCCCAGATGCCCTCGAAGAGGGCGACGGTCGCGAGCGAGAGCCCCACCGTGACGAGCGCCTGCTCGATGTGCCGTTCGTAGAGCCGGCGGATGAGCAGGTACTCGGTGAGGGCGGCGACGATCGCGCCGACCGCGATGCCGACGATCGCCGAGATCGCGAGCCCCCACCAGGTGCCGTCGGAGACACGGCGGCCGACCTCCCAGCCGAGGAAGGCCGAGATGGTGAGGAAGGAGCCGTGGGCGAAGTTCAGGACGCCCATGAGGCCGTAGATGAGCGAGAGCCCGCTCGCGACGAGGAAATAGAGGGCGCCGAGGCCGAGACCGGTGATGAGCAGCAGGACGATCGTCGACATCAGGCGGCCTCGCTCGCGTCGTGCACGCCGAGGTGGCGGTGGATGAGCTCCTCGTCGTCGAGGAACTCGACGGCGGTGCCGGTGAAGACGACGCGTCCGCCCGAGAGCACCACGACGCGTTCGGCGAGGCGCCGCACGACGCGCAGGTTCTGCTCGACGAGCAGGATGGGCACGGTCTGCGCGGCCTCGGCGAGCGCGACGGCGACCTCGTCGACGATGCGGGGGGCGAGGCCCTTCGTGGGCTCGTCGACGAGCAGCAGGCGGTTCTCGTTCACGAGCGCCCGCGCCAGGGAGACCATCTGCTGCTGGCCGCCCGAGAGGGTGCCTGCACGTTGTGCCCGGCGTGCGACGAGGTCGGGGAAGAGCCGTTCGACGAGTTCGCGCCGGGGTGCGGCGTCGCGCTCGGCGAGCCGCAGGTTCTCGGCGACGGTGAGCTGGCCGAACACCTCGCGATCCTCGGGCACGTAGCCGACGCCGCGCTGCACGATGCGGTGGGTGGGCAGCGCATCGATCCGCTCGCCCGCGAGGCGCACGTCGCCCGTGCGTTCGATGAGTCCGAGGATCGACTTGATGGTCGAGGTCTTGCCGACGCCGTTGCGACCGAGGAGGGCGGTCACACCCGTGGCGGGCACCTCGAACGCGATGTCCTCGATGACCTGCTGGCCGGCGATGCGCCCCGAAAGGGCGTCGACGACGAGGATGGGTTCGCTGGCGGGCTCGCTCACATCGCCTCCCCGAGGTAGGCGGACTGCACGGTCGGGTTCGCCATCACGGCCTCCGGGGTGTCGACGGCGAGGAGCTCGCCGTGGTGCATGACCGCGACGCGGTCGACGAGGCCGAGGACGACCTCCATGTGGTGCTCGACCATGAGCACGGTGCGCCCGCCCCGATGCAGTCCGCGGATGACCTCGGTGAGCGCGGGCACGTCGCCCGAGGCGACGCCCGCCATGGGCTCGTCGAGGAGGATCACCTTCGGGTCTGCGGCGATGAGCATGGCGATCTCGACCTTGCGCTTCTCGCCGTGGGCGAGTCCGGATGCCTCGGCGCCCGCCCGGTGCTCGAGGCCGACCTCGGCGAGGCATTCGAGGGCGCGCTCGCTCGCAGCGTCGCCTGCCCGGGGGATGCGGACGAGGCTCGTCGCCCCGCCCGCGTGCGCCTGCGCCGCGAGTCGCACGTTCTCGAGCACGCTGAGCGCGGGGAACAGGCTCGAGGTCTGGAAGGTGCGCCCGAGGCCCGCTGCCGCGCGGCGGTGGATCGACTCGCGGGTGACGTCGGCGCCGTCGAGGAGGACGCGCCCGGACGTCGGCCGGACGACGCCCGAGACGACGTTGAAGAGGGTCGTCTTGCCGGCGCCGTTCGGGCCGATGACGCCGAGCATCTGCCCGGCCGGCACGTCGAGCGAGACGCCCTCGAGGATGCGGGCGCCGCCGATGCGGAGGCCGATCTGCTCGAGACTGAGCATCGCGTGGTCGGTCATCGCTGCCTTCTGTCGTGGTTCGGTCGAGGGGGTCGGGGGGGGGGGGGGGCGGCCGCGGGGGGGGGCGCCCCCCGACCCGGGGATCACTCGCCGGCGACCGGCGGTGCGACGTCGTCCGCGTCGATCGTGTCGACGAGTTCGGGCTTCCAGGCGTCGCCGTCCTGCACGAGCTTCGCCTGGTACATCGGCTGGATCACGGCGTGGTCCTCGGCGCGGACGGTGATCTCGCCCTTGACCGAGTCGAAGGTCCACCCCTCGAGCGCGTCGATCATGCCGTCGACGGTGTCGCCGCCCTCGCGCACGGCCTGCACGATCATCTGCGCCGCCACGAAGCCGTCGGGCGAGAACAGGTCGGGGGTGGCGCCTGCGGCCTCGAGGTGCTCGATCATCGCGGCCTCGGCCTCGGTGCCGGCCGCTCCGCCGAAGTAGTGGTTGAGGAAGGAGATCTCGGCGGATGCCTCGCCGTAGGCGCCGTAGGTGGCGACGTCGCCGAGACCGGTGACGACCGGGACGGCGTCGAATACGCCCTGCTGCGAGAGCGCGGTCCACATGGCGCCCGAGGAGGCGCCGGCCCAGGCCACGAACACGAGGTCGGGCGACGCGCTGATCAGCTGCTGCGCGAACGGCGTGAACTCGGTGGCGTCCTCGGCGACGAGCACGCCCTCGACCGTCGCGCCCTTGCTGCCGAGCACGGCCTCGACGCCGGCGAGGTTGCCCTGTCCGAACGCGTTGTCCTGAGCGAAGACGACGACCTTCTTGCCGGCCGGGTCGCCGATGAAGGTGCCGGCGGTCGCGACGTCCTGGAAGGTCTGGCGGCCCGAGCGGAAGGTGTACTCGTTGATGCCGGTGATGGCGTCGGCCGCGGCCGGGCCCGAGATGTAGAGGATCTCGTTCTGCGCGGCCTGCTCGGCGAGTGCCGTCGCGATGCCGGATGCGGCGGTGCCGGCGAGGATCTGGTAGCCCTGGCCGATGAAGTCCTTCGCCTTGGCGACGGCGGTGTCGGGGTTGCCCTGGTCGTCGCCCCACTCGATCTCGAGCTCGCGGCCGTCGACGGTGCCGGTGCCGTCGGTCGCGTAGTCGAGGCCGGCCTCGAATCCGGCCGTGTAGGCCGCGCCGTACGCGGCGAGCGGGCCGGTCTGCGAGGTCAGCATGGCGATCTTGACCGGGGCGCCGGCGTCGCCCGCGGCGGGGTCGGCACCGGCCGTCGGCGCGCAGCCGACGAGTGCGAGGGAAGCGGCGGCGATGACGGCCGTCGCGAGGTACTTCTTCGTAGCCCGCATGGGTTCTGCCTCTCAACTGTGAATGGCTGGGAATGTGATGCCTCTCGGCAAACCTGACAGCTGGTTCAGGTCTCAGGAAAGTACAATAGGCTGCGAAGCGCAACGCTCGCAACCCGTACGAAGGAGTCCAGGAGACATGAGCATCCCCGACGTCGTCATCATCGCGGGGGCACGCACCCCGTTCGCCCGCATCAACGGCAATCTCGCCGGGCAGAGCGCGGTCGAACTCGGCACGGTCGCCATCCGCGGCGCGCTCGCGAAGGCCGGCGTCTCCCCCGACGACGTCGACGCCGTCATCATGGGCCAGGTCCTCCAGGCGGGCGCGGGGCAGAACCCCGCCAAGCAGTCCGCCGTCGCCGCCGGCATCCCGTGGCGCGTGCCCGCGACCACCCTCAACAAGGTCTGCCTCTCTGGCCTCGTCGCGATCACCGACGCCGCACGGCTCATCCGCCTCGGCGAGGCCGACGTCGTCGTCGCCGGCGGCCAGGAGTCGATGACGAACGCACCGCACCTCCTGCCCGGCTCTCGCGCCGGCCACGTCTACGGCAGCGTCGAGCTCCTCGACCACGCCGCGCACGACGGCCTCACCGACGCCTTCGACCGCGAGTCGATGGGAGCCTCGACCGAGCGCTTCAACGGCCGCTACGGCCTCGGCCGCACCGAGCAAGACGAGATCGCCGCCGGGTCGCACGCGCGTGCCGGCGCCGCGCAGGCCGCAGGCCTCTTCGCCGACGAGATCGTGCCGGTCGAGATCCCCCAGCGCAAGGGCGACCCCGTCGTCGTGTCCGAAGACCAGGGCGTGCGCCCCGACTCGACCGTCGAGGTGCTCGCGAAGCTCCGCCCCGCGTTCACCGCGAACGGCACCATCACCGCGGGCAACTCCTCGCCGCTCTCCGACGGCGCTGCGGCCGTCGTGGTCGCGAGCCGCGCGTGGGCCGAGTCGCGGGGCCTGCCGTGGCTCGCCCTCGTCGGCGCCGCCGGCCAGGTGGCCGGCCCCGACAACTCGCTGCACTCGCAGCCCTCGAACGCCATCGCGGCGGCCCTCGAGAAGGGCGGGGTCGAGGCATCCGCCCTCGACGTCGTCGAGATCAACGAGGCCTTCGCCGCGGTCTCGCTGCAGTCGGCGCGCGACCTCGACCTCGACCTCGAGCGCGTGAACGCGCACGGCGGCGCCATCGCGCTCGGCCACCCCATCGGGGCCTCGGGCGCGCGGCTCGCGCTGCACGCCGCCCTCGAGCTCGCGCGCCGCGGCGGCGGCAACGCTGCGGTCGCCCTCTGCGGCGGCGGCGGCCAGGGCGAGGCGCTGCTGCTCAGTCGCTGACCGGCCTCGCGGGGTGCCTCGGCCATGCGCCGGGGCATCCCGGTCATGTCACCGTTTCAGGAAGACGTGCGCGGCTCAGGACGATCTCGACCGTATCGTCCTGACGGGCGTGCGATTTCCTGAAACGATATGCGCATGACGACGCCGACCCATCCCCCACTCGACCACCGGCTGCGCCGGATGGTGGGACGCGATCCGAACGAATCGCATCGCTCCGCCACGCCGCTCGAGCTGCTGTTCGACCTGACCTTCGTCGTCGCCTTCAGCCAGGCCGGCGCGCAGGCCGCGCACCTGCTCGAACTCGGGCACTTCGGATCGGCGCTCATCGCCTTCACGCTCGCGGTCTTCGCGATCTGCTGGGCGTGGATCAACTACTCGTGGCTCGCGAGCGCCTACGACAACGACGACGCGTACGTGCGCGTCGCGACCATGGTGCAGATGGTCGGGGTGCTCGTGATGGCACTCGGCATGCCCGAGTTCTTCCACTCGATCGACGGCGGCGAGCACGTCGACAACGGGGTCATCATCGCCGGGTACGTGGTGATGCGCATCTCGACGATCGCGCTCTGGCTGCGCGTCGCCCGGCACGACCCCGGCTCCCGTCGCACCGCCCTCCGCTACGCCGCCCTGCTCGGCGTCGTGCAGCTGGCGTGGATCGTGCTCATCATCGTGAACCTGCCGTTCGCGCTCACACTGTGGCTCTGGGTGCTGCTCGGCGTCTGCGAGATGGCGGTGCCGCCCCTCGCCGAACGCCGCGGCGGCGGCACCCCGTGGCATCCGCACCACATCGCCGAACGCTACGGGCTGCTCGTCATCATCACGCTCGGCGAGGTCGTGCTCGGCACCATCCTCGCGGTCTCCGCCGTCGTCGAGGAACTGGGCTGGTCGATCGACGCCGCCGCGGTGGCGTTCGGCGGCACACTGCTCGCGTTCGGCCTCTGGTGGACGTACTTCATGATGCCCTCGGGCAAGCTGCTCAGCGCCTTCCGCCGACGTTCGTATCTCTGGGGCTACGGGCACATGGTGGTGTTCGGATCGCTCGCCGCGACCGGCGCAGGGCTGCACGTCGCGGCGAACGCGATCGAGGGCGAGGCCCATATCGACGACGTGGCGGTGCTCGCGACGATCGTGGTGCCGGTCGCGATCTTCCTCATGGCGCTGTTCACCCTCTACACCTTCCTCATGGGACGGTTCGACCCCTTCCACATCGGACTGTTCGCCGGCAGCCTCGTCGTGCTCGCGGGCTCGATCACGGCGGTCGCCGCGGGGGCGAGCCTGCCGCTCGGCATCGTGATCGCCGCGCTCGCGCCGGTCGTCGTGGTCGTCGGCTACGAGACCGTCGGCCACCGGCACCAGCTGCGGGCGCTGGAGGAGATCCTCGGCTGAGCACCGCGGGTGCGACGACGAGGGGCGGACGCCGCACGCGGCATCCGCCCCTCGTCTCACCAGAGCCCGGCCCCCGCGCTACGCGCCTGGTCGGTTCGCGCGCAGCACCTCGAGGCGTGCGCGGTACTCGGTCTCGTCGATGTCGCCGTTCGCGAAGCGCTGGCCGAGCGTCTGCTCGGCGCTCGCGCCGCGCGCCCACGGCGGGCCGTAGCCCTCGGCGCCGCCGTTCGCCCAGGAGCGGCGGTTGCGGCTCACGAGGAAGACGACGAGCCCGATGACGAGGAACCAGAAGATCGGGATGAGGAAGAAGACCCATCCGAATCCGGCCGCCCAGGGGCCGGCGTGGGTGGCCGCGGTGGCGGCGAGGGTCGTGAACATGTGGTGCTCCCGGTTGATTCGTGCGGTCGCGTCTCGACCGTCGAATCGAGTCTCGTCAGGGCCGCCCTCCGGCGAATCCGCCCGTCGGAGGCACTTCGCCTGCTCCCCCGGGAGCAGGCTCGGCGAAGCGGGCGGCGAGTGGGCGGCGCAGCGTGCGCCTACTCCTGCCAGCCGGGCGCCACGAGGCCCGACTCGTAGGCCACGACGACCAGGTGCACCCGGTCGCGGGCGTGCAGCTTCTGCATGATGCGCGAGACGTGGGTCTTGGCGGTGAGCGGACTCAGTACGAGGCGCCCCGCGATCTCGTCGTTCGTGAGCCCCAGTCCGACGAGTCGCAGCACCTCGCGTTCGCGCTCGGTGAGCGTGGCGAGCGAGGCCTCGTCGGGGGCGTCGCGGAGCCCGCTCGCCATCCGCTCGAGCAGCCGCTTGGTGACTCCCGGCGAGAGCAGCGCCTCGCCGGCCGCGACCACGCGCACGGCCCGCAGCAGGTCGACGGGCTCGGTGTCCTTCACGAGGAATCCGGCGGCGCCGGCGCGAACCGCCCTCGCGACGTACTCGTCGAGTTCGAAGGTCGTGACGATGACGACGTGAACGCCCGCGAGCGCCGGGTCGGCGGCGATCTGCTCGGTCGCCCACAGCCCATCGCCGCCCGGCATGCGGATGTCCATCAGCACGACGTCGACCGGGCGATCGCGCACGAGGGCGAGCAGCTGCTCCCCGGTGGATGCCTCGCCGACGACCTCGAGGTCGTCCTCGGCGTCGAGGAGCGCACGGAACCCCGCCCGTACGAGCAGCTGGTCGTCGGCGAGCGCCACGCGGATCATACGGCGTCGCTCCACGGGAGCCGCGCCGTCACGCGGGTGCCGCCGATCGGCGATGCGCCGAGCTCGACGGAGCCGCCGAGCAGGGCGGCGCGCTCGCGCATGCCGAGGATGCCGCGGCCCTCCGTCGCAGCATCGGCGCCGTCGCCCGCGAAGCCGTCGCCGTCGTCGTCGATCACGACGAGGAGCTCGTCGGCGGAGCGCTCGAGCGACACGACGGCGCGGCTCGCCTCCGCGTGCCGCACGACGTTCGTGAGCGCCTCCTGCACGATGCGGTAGGCGGCGAACTGCACGGCACGGCCGGGCGGCGCCGCGAGCCGGTCGTCGAGCTCGACCGCGAACCCGGGGGCGGCGAGCCCGCCGACGAGCCTCGGGAGTTCGGCGAGCTCGGCCTGCGGCACGAGCGGCGCCTCGCCGTCGCGGATCACGCCGAGCACGCTCCGCACCTCCTCGAGGGCGGTCTTCGACGTCTCCTTGATGTGCGCGAGGGCGGTGCGTGCCTGCTCGGCATCGCGATCCATGAGGTGGAGGCCGACGCTCGCCTGCACGTTGATCTGCGAGAGCGCGTGCCCGATGACGTCGTGGAGTTCGCGTGCGATGCGCACCCGCTCGCGCTCCTCGGCCGTCTGCCTGCGGCGCATCGCCTCGGCCCGGTACGCCGCCGCCCGGGTGCGGCGCGTGCGCACGAACCAGCCGATGCCGAAGCACGCGGCGAGCGCGAGGGTCGTGATCGCGATGCGGAACGGATGCCACGTCAGTCCGAGCATCGAGCCGACGACGAGCGCCGCCGCCCACACGGCGACCACCGAGGCCGCGGCCCAGATGACGGCGCCGCGCGCGACGGCGAGCACGATCGCGAAGGCGAGTGCGAGATACGGTGGGCCGGCATCCGAGGTGAGCACGAGATCGGCGAGCGCCAGGAGCGAGACGACCGCCACCGTCGGGCCGGGATACCGTCGCGAGGCGACCAGCGCGAGCGGGCCCGCGACGGCGAGCGAGATCTGCAGGAGCCCCGCGGCCCAGTCGAGGTGCTGCCACACGGCGATGCCGATCGCCGCCGGCACCTGCACGAGCAGACTGATCACGACGGGTGCGAGCAGCACGAACGCGGCGGGCGGAGCCTGGCGCTCGCGCCCGTTCCACGGCGGGCGTCCCGCCCACGGCGGCGGTCCGCCCCAGTTCTGCTCGGGGCTGCGCGAATCCGACACGGCCCGATCGTAGCCCCGTGGCCGCCCGCGGCCATCGACCCGGCGGCGACTCATCGCCTACTCCCCGTGGAGTACGGAACGGCCAGGTGCATCAGAGCAGCGACACCGGCTTCACGATGTCGGCGTAGATGAGCAGCGCGCTCATCGCGCCGAAGATGACGACCACGCCGAGCGTGATGGGCATGAGCTTCGCGAGGTCGACGGGGCCCGGGTCGGGGCGGCGGAAGAGCTTCGCGAAACCGCGACGGATGGCCTCCCACAGGGCGCCCGCGATGTGACCGCCGTCGAGCGGCAGCAGGGGGATCAGGTTGAACACGAACAGTGCCACGTTGAGCGCTGCGAGCAGGCCGACCATGCTCGCCGCCTTCGACGCCAGCGGGATCTCGTCGAGGCTCGCGATCTCGCCCGCGACGCGGCCGACACCGACGACCGACATCGGCCCGTTCGGGTCGCGCTCCTCGGGGCCGAACGCCGCATTCGCGACGTCGACCATGCGCTGCGGCAGGTTGAAGATGATGCCGGCGACACCGCTGATCTGCTGACCGACCGCCGGCAGCACGGCAGTCACGGGCTGCGGCACGGTCTCAGTGGCGGCGGCGATGCCGACGAAGCCCGCCTGCACGGTGCGGGGATCGCCCGAGGCATCCGTGACGACCTGGCCGTTCTCGTCGAGCACGTACCGCTCGCTGAGCATCGGCGTGACCGTGAGCGAGACCGTCTCGCCGTCGCGTTCGACGACGAACGCCACGGGCTCGTCGGCGTGCTCGCGGATGATCTCGGTCGACTCGGCCCAGCTGTCGATGGGCTCGCCCGCGACCGAGACGATGCGGTCGCCCGGTTCGATGCCGGCGGCGGCCCCCGGCGCCGCCGGGTCGCCGGGCTCGCATGCCTGGCGCTCGCTCGTCGCCGGCAGCGCGCACGCCGAGACCGAGCCGACGGTCGTCGAGGCCTGCGCCGTGCCGAAGCCCATGAGCAGCACCCCGAAGAGCACGACCGCGAGCAGCAGGTTCATGAACGGCCCGCCGAACATGACGATGATGCGCTTCCACACCGGCAGGCGGTAGAAGGCGCGGTCCTCATCGCCCGCGCCGATCGACTCGGCGCTCGAGTCCCGCGCATCCTGCACGAGGCCGCGGAAGAATCCCGTCGAGTCCGCGTGCACGCGCTCGCCCTTGGCCGGCGGGAACATGCCGATCATCGAGATGTACCCGCCGAGCGGGATCGCCTTCAGGCCGTACTCGGTCTCGCCCTTGCGGCGCGACCAGATCGTCGGGCCGAAGCCGATCATGTACTGGGTGACCTTGACGCCGAAGAGCTTCGCCGGAACGAGATGGCCGATCTCGTGCAGGCCGATCGACACGGCGAGGCCGATCACGATGATGGCGACACCGATCACGAATGCGAGCACGGAATCCACGGTCGACAGCGTACTGCCGCTCGCTCGGTGCCCGCTGGGTGCTGGCTATCGATCCGCTGAGCGGCGCTCGATGCGCGCGTCGGCGGCGCGACGGGCGGCCTGTTCGGCCGCCGCGAGCGATTCGAGGGTCACGGGGCCGGATGCCTCGTGCTGCTCGACCACCTCGCGCACCGTGTCGACGATGTCGAGGAACCCGATGCGCCCCGCGTGGAACGCGGCCACCGCCTGCTCGTTCGCGGCGTTGAAGACCGCGGGGTACTCGCCGCCCGCACGGCCGACCTGCTTCGCGAGCCGGATCGCCGGGAACGCCTGCTCGTCGAGCGGCTCGAAGGTCCACGTCTGCGCCGCGGTCCAGTCGATCGGTCGGCCCGCCGCCGCGACGCGGTTCGGCCAGTCGAGGCCGAGCGAGATCGGCAGGCGCATGTCGGGCGGCGAGGCCTGCGCGATCGTCGATCCGTCGACGAACTCGACCATGGAGTGGATCATCGACTGCGGGTGCACGACGACGTCGATGCGGTCGTAGTCGACGTCGAACAGCAGGTGCGCCTCGATCACCTCGAGCCCCTTGTTCACGAGCGTCGCCGAGTTGGTGGTGATGACGAGACCCATGTCCCACGTGGGGTGGGCGAGCGCATCGCCGGGCGTCACGTCGACGAGCGACTCGCGGCTGCGCCCGCGGAACGGACCGCCCGAGGCGGTCAGCACGAGCCGGCGCACCTCGTCGTCGGTGCCCGAGCGCAGCGCCTGCGCGATCGCCGAGTGCTCGGAGTCGACGGGCACGATCTGCCCGGGCTTCGCCAGGCGCGTCACGAGGTCGCCGCCGACGATGAGCGACTCCTTGTTGGCCAGCGCGAGCGTCGTTCCGCGCTCGAGCGTCGCGAGCGTCGGCCCGAGCCCGATCGAGCCGGTGATGCCGTTCAGCACGACGTCGGCGTCGACGTCCTGCACGAGCTGCACGGCCTCGTCGATGCCGACGGCCGTGTGCTCGACGCCGAACTCGGCCGCCTGCTCGGCGAGCAGAACACGGTTCGAGCCGACGCCGAGGCCGACGAGCTCGAACCTGCGCGGATTGGCCCGGATGACGTCGAGCGCCTGGACGCCGATCGAACCGGATGAGCCGAGGATGATGATCTTGCGCACGAGACCACTGTATGGCGCGGAGCGCCGAGGCATCCGGTCAGACGAGCACCGCGACCGAGGCGACCACCGCGCCCGGCACGGCGAGGTCGTGGAAGCGCACGCCCCGCCACCCCGGTCCGAGCTCGGGCACGGTGCGCTCGATGCGCCCGATGCCCTCGTCGTTGCCCGGCATGCTCACGGCGAGGGTCGAGGGCTCGGTGAACCCGGTGTGGCCGATCGCGCGCAGGAGTGCCGACTTGCGGGCCCACAGGATCGCCCGTGCGCGAGCCTGCTCGGGCGGGTCGAGCGCGGCGAGCGCGGCACGCTCGCTCGCGTGGAGCGCCGCCTCGTCGACGCCCTCGAGGGCTGCGGCGCTCACGAGCTCGAGTCCGACGCCCACCCGTCGCCTCGTCGCCGCCGCAGCAACGACGAGTTCGCCTGCGGCGCCCGCGTCGACGAACCACGGCGCCCCGGAGGGGGTCGTCGGATACCCGACGGTCGGTCGGCCATGGTTGCCGCCGCACGTCTCGCAGGAGTGCACGAGCTCGACGTCGTCGGCGGGCACCCCCGCCCCGGCGGCGAGGAGTCGCCGCAGCAGCAGCTCGGGCCCGAGGCCGCCACGCCGCCCGCGCGCGGCCGTGACCACCCGGGCGTCCCCGCCCGGCAACTCGACGATCTCACCGTCGGCGGCCGCGTCCATGCCGTCCATCCTCCCCCATCCGACTCACGCGCGGCATGCCGCGGATATTCCGCCCATCGCATACCCGCACTCGTAGGGTCGGAAGGTGAGTGAGATCGAGGCCGACGCCGTTCCCGCCCCCGCGGTCAAGCGGGGTCCCGCCTACCGCATCTTCCGCGGCATGCTGAAGCCGATCGCCCTCCTCGTGTACCGGCCCACGATCACCGGCCGTGAGAACGTGCCGAAGCACGGGCCCGTCATCCTCGCCTCGAACCACCTGTCGTTCGTCGACAGCGTCGTGATCCCGCTCGCCTCGCCGCGGCCCGTGCAGTTCCTCGCGAAGTCGAGCTACTTCACCGGCACCGGCTTCTCGGGCTGGCTCTCGCGCACCTTCTTCGGCGCGATCGGCGCAGTGCCCGTCGAACGCGGCGCGGGCGCTGCGGCGCAGGAGGCCCTCGACGCCGGACGACGCATCCTCGAGCAGTCCGAGGCCTTCGCCCTCTACCCCGAGGGCACCCGCTCCACCGACGGACGCCTCTACCGGGGCCGCACCGGGGTGGCGTGGCTCGCCCTCACGACCGGTGCGACGGTCGTGCCGGTCGGGCTCGTCGGCACCCAGGAGATCCAGCCGATCGGTGCGAAGATGCCCCGCGTGCGGCCCGTCACGGTCCGCTTCGGCAAGCCGCTCGACCTCAGCCACCACGGCCCGGCGACGAGCGGACGCGCCCGCCGCGCCGCGACCGACGAGATCATGGCGGCGATCCACGACCTCACCGGGCAGGAGCTCGCCGGCCAGTACAACGAGGTGCCGCCGCAGAGCGCCCTCGCCCGACTCGCCGACCGGGTCGTGCCGCGCGAGCGGGTCTGAACGTCCCAGGGCCCGACTCGCCGACCGGGTCGTGCCGCGCGAGCGCGTCTGAACGTCCCAGGGCCCGACTCGCCGATCGGGTCGTGCCGCGCGAGCGGGTCTGAACGTCCCAGGGCCCGACTCGCCGATCGGGTCGTGCCGCGCGAGCGGGTCTGACCCGGTTCCCAGCGGGCCCCGACGTGCACCCGGTATGGTCGCTTCGATGACTCCCGCGAAGCTCGCCGCCGCCGTCGCACTCGCGACGGCCGCGCTCCTCGGCCTCGCCTCCTGCGCTCACGCCTCCCCCGATGCCGCATCCCAGGGCGCACAGTGGCAGGGCGGTGCCGCGGTGCGCGCCGTGCCGACGCCCGAGTTCGAGATCCCCTCGGCGAGCGCGGAGTTCGACCCGGGGCTCATCGTCAGCGACGACGCCTTCTACGACGCGAGCGCGATGAACGCGGCCGAGATCCAGGACTTCCTCGAGGGCCTCGACTGCCGGCCGGCCGACGACGTGCCGTGCCTGGCCGACTACCGCCAGACGACCGAGTCGCAGCCCGTCGTCGGCGGCCGGCACTGCGCCGCCTACGAGGGCGCCACCCGCGAGCGGGCGAGCCGGATCATCCAGAAGGTCTCGGAGGCCTGCGGCATCAGCCCGCGCACCCTGCTCGTGCTGCTGCAGAAGGAGCAGTCGCTGCTGACCCGGCCGAGCGAGTCGGGCTACCTGCGGGCGACCGGCTACGCCTGTCCCGACACGGCCGACTGCGACACGAAGTACTTCGGCTTCTTCAACCAGGTGTACAACGCGGCCTGGCAGTTCCGGCAGTACACCGAGGAGCCCGCGCGGCAGTACCGCATCGGCGAGGTGCGGGTGCAGTACCACCCCGATGCGGCGTGCGGGGCGACGAAGGTGGCGATCCGCAACCAGGCGACGGCGAACCTCTACAACTACACGCCGTACCAGCCGAGCGCGGCCACGCTCGCCGCCCCCGAGACCGGCGACGGCTGCTCGGCCTTCGGCAACCTCAACTTCTGGCGTCTGTGGCACCGATGGTTCGGCGACCCGCAGGCCGAGCGCTACCCCGGGTTCCTGCCCGAGTGCAGTCGACTGGTCGGCGGGCACACCTGCCCGCCCGGGCCGACCCTCCCGGCTCGCCCCGGCGCCTGACTCAGTCGCCGCGCACCACGACGGTCGCCGCGTGGCGCACCGGGAACGCCACCGAAGCGGCGATGAAGCACTTCTCGGATGCCTCGGCGTGCAGCCGCTCGGCGAGCTCGACCATCGAGGCGTCCGCGACCACGACCCTCGGGCGCAGCACCACCTCGGTGAAGGCGCCGCCCCCGCGGCCGTCCTCGACCATCGTGCCGCTCGGCGCATCGGTGTAGCCGCGGACGATCACGCCGTGATTCGTGGCGACGTGCAGGTACGAGAGCATGTGGCACTGCGCGACGGCCGCGAGGAGCATCTCCTCGGGGTTCCACCGTTCGCGGTCGCCGTGGAAGGTCCGATCGCTCGACCCCGCGATGTCGTGCTCCTTGCCCGCCGCGCGCACGACGTGCCTGCGACGGTAGTCGCGGTAGCCGCTCGTGCCGGTGCCCTCGTCGCCCTGCCAGTCGATCGCGACCTCGTAGTGGTGCGTTCCGAGCATTCCGCCGCCTCCTCGTCCGTGCCGGCGCGTCCTGGTCGCAGCACCGTGCACCCTCCGATTCTGCCCCCTTCGCGCCCGCCCGCGGCCCGGCGCCGACGACGCCTGCGGCGATAGGGTGGAGGCACCATGACTGACTCCCAGATTTCAACCCGGGCCGCCGCGCCCGCGTACTCCGTGCCCCAGGAGCGCAAGATCGTCACCGCCGTTCCCGGCCCCAAGTCGCAGGCGCTCCAGGCCCGACGCCTCGAGGTCGTCTCGGCCGGCGTCTCGAGCGCCCTGCCCGTGTTCATCGAGCGCGCGAACGGCGCCATCCTCGTCGACGTCGACGGCAACCAGTTCATCGACTTCGGCGCCGGCATCGGCGTCACCACGATCGGCCACACCGACGCGCGCGTCGTCGCCGCCGCGACCGAGCAGCTCGGCGACGTCATCCACACGCTGTTCACCGTCACGCCGTACGAGGAGTACGTGCGCGTCGCCGAGCTCCTCGCCGAGCACACGCCGGGCAACTGGGCGAAGAAGTCGGTGCTCGTGAACTCGGGCGCCGAGGCGGTCGAGAACGGCGTGAAGATCGCGCGCAAGCACACCGGCCGCCGCGCCGTCGCCGTGCTCGACCACGCCTACCACGGCCGCACGAATCTGACCATGGCGATGAACTACAAGGCGATGCCCTATGGCACCGGCTTCGGCCCCTTCGCCGGCGACGTGTACCACGCACCGAGCTCCTACCCCTACCGCGACGGCCTCTCCGGCGTCGATGCCGCGGCCCGCACGATCGCCTACCTCGAGAAGGTCGTCGGCGCGAGCGACCTCGCCTGCCTGGTCGTCGAGCCCATCCAGGGCGAGGGCGGATTCATGGTGCCCGCCGACGGCTTCCTGCCGACGCTGCAGGCCTGGTGCACGGCGCAGGGCGTCGTCATGATCGCCGACGAGATCCAGTCGGGCTTCGCCCGCACCGGGCGCTACTTCGCGAGCGAGCACTTCGGCTGGGAGCCCGACCTCGTGCTCAGCGCCAAGGGCATCGCCGGCGGCCTGCCGCTCGCGGCCGTCACCGGCCGCGCCGAGATCATGGACGCCGCCCACGCCGGCGGCCTCGGCGGCACCTTCGGCGGCAACCCGGTCGCGTGCGCCGCGGCGATCGCCGTGTTCGAGTCCATCGAGGAGCACGACCTGCTCGCCGAGGGGCGTCGCATCGAGGCCGCGCTGCTCGCCGGCCTCGAACGGCTCGCCCAGCGCTACGACGTCATCGGCGAGATCCGTGGCAAGGGCGCGATGATCGCGATCGAGCTCGTGCAGCCCGGCACCGGTGCCACCACGAAGGCGCCGAACCCCGAGGCGGTCTCCCAGCTCGTCGCCTCCGCGGCTCAGCAGGGCGTGCTGTTCCTCAGCGCGGGCACCTACGGCAACGTGCTGCGATTCCTGCCGAGTCTCGCGATGAGCGACGCGCTGATCGACGACGGCCTGCGCGTACTCGACGACGGCCTCGCGGCCCTCGGCTGAGCCGTGGCCGAGACGTTCTCCGTCCAAGACTCCGTCCAGCTCGCAGTGGTCGAACGAAGTGGTTTCATCGAGTCCAGGCACGCCGGTTCCGCCGTCGTGCTCTCCCCCGACGGCGAGGTCGTGCGCGCCCTCGGCGACGTCGCGACGCCCGTCTTCCCGCGCTCGGCCCTGAAGCCGTTCCAGGCCGTCGCGGTGATGACGAGCGGGGTCACCCTCCGCGGCGAAGACGCGGCGATCGCGATGGCGAGCCACTCGGGCACGGCCGCCCACGTCGCGCTCGTCGACGGCCTGCTCGGCCGGGTCGGCCTCACCGACGCGGCGCTCGGCTGCCCGAGCTCCGCCCCGGGCGATCGGGTCGCCCGCGACGAGCTCGTCCGCCGCGGGGGCGCCAAGCGCCGCGGCTACATGACCTGCTCCGGCAAGCACGCCGCGATGCTCAACGCGTGCGTCGCGAACGAGTGGCCGGTCGAGGGCTACCTCGACCCCGAGCACCCGCTGCAGAAGCGCATCCTCGATGTGCTCGAGCGGCTCACCGGCGAGCGGCCCGCGGCCTCGGCGATCGACGGCTGCGGCGCCCCGGTGCACGCGATCACGCTCACGGCGCTCGCGCGGGGCATCCACAAGATCACGACCGCGCAGGCCGGTTCGCCCTTCGCCCTGTACCGCGAGTCGGCGGCGCTCACCGCCGCGGCCCGCGAGCACGCCTGGGCGGTCGCCGGGCCGGGCCAGCCCGACACCGTCGCCATCGACCGCCTCGGCGTCTTCGCGAAGTTCGGGGCCGAGGGCGTCATGGTCATGTCGGCACCCGACGGCACGACGACCGCGCTGAAGGTGCTCGACGGCTCCTCGCGCGCGTCGACCATCATCGGGCTGCGCCTGCTCGCCGCGGCGGGCGCCCTCGACGACGCCGCGATCGACGCGGTGCAGACCGAGCTCGATCTCTGGGTCATGGGCGGCGAGCGCCGCGTCGGCGAGATCCGCGCGACGGTCTGAGCAGCTCGCAGCGAAACGACGGATGCCTCGGCGGGATCACTCCCGCCGAGGCATCCGTCTCGGTGCGAACCGGTTCGGGTCAGCTCAGCTTCGCGAGTCGTTTCGCCCGTGCCGCGCGCGACACCTGGGCGGCGACGACGAGCACGAGCGCGAAGAGGAACACCGCGGAGGCGATGACGTTCGCCTCGGCCGGGATGCCGCGCGACGCCGAGATGTAGATGTACTTCGGGAACGTCGAGACGGCGCCCGAGTTGAAGTTCGTGATGATGAAGTCGTCGAAGCTGAGCGCGAACGACAGGAGGGCCGCGGCGAGGATGCCGGGCATGAGCAGCGGGAACGTGACCCGCCAGAACACCTGCGCCGGCGAGCCGTAGAGGTCGCGACCCGCCTCCTCGAGCGCCGGGTCGAGGCTCGCGACGCGGGCCTTCACCGTCACCACGACGAAGCTGATGCAGAACATCGTGTGCGCCAGGATGATCGTCGTCATGTCCTTCGCGACGCCCACCGCGAGGAACTGCGCGGCGAGACCCGCACCGAGCACGACCTCGGGGGTCGCCATCGGCAGGAACAGCAGCAGGCTGATCGCCGAACGCGCCCGGAACCGGTAGCGCACGAGCGCGAGCGCGATCATCGTGCCGAGGGTCGTCGCGATGACCGTCGCGACGAGGCCGATCACGATGCTGTTGCCGAACGCCTCGCAGACCGCTCCGCCCTCGACGTTGCAGACGTTCAGCCACTTGTCGAAGGTGAACCCGCGCCAGGCGATGTTCGACTTGATCGAGTCGTTGAACGAGAACACGAAGGTGTAGACGATCGGGATGAGGAGGAACACGAACGCGATCACGGTGTAGACCGGCAGCAGCCAGTCGCCGAGACCGAGCCGGCGCGGCCGGACCCTGCGCCCCGGGCGCTGCTCGTCGAGCTGTTCGCTCTCGCTGAGGCCGCCGAGCACGGCGGCCGCCTGGACTTCTCCGCTCACAGCAGGTCCTCCGTTCCGGAGCGCTTCACGTAGACGCCGACGAGCACGAGGATCGCGGACATCAGGATGATCGACAGTGCCGCTGCCGCCGGGTAGTTCAGCAGCACGAGGAAGTTCGCCTCGATCACGTTGCCCATCATCTGGGTGTCGGGCCCGCCGAGGAAGTCGCGGCTCGCGTTCACGTAGTCGCCCGCGGCGGGGATGAACGTGAGCAGCGTGCCGGCGACGATGCCCGGCATCGACAGCGGGATCGTGACCTTGCGGAACACCGTGAACGGGTTCGCGTAGAGGTCGCTGCCCGCCTCGAGGTAGCGCAGGTCGAGGCGCTCGAGCGTCGTGTAGAGGGGCAGGGTCATGAACGGGATGAAGTTGTACGTCAGACCGAAGATGACCGCGAACGGCGTGCCCGTGAAGTGCGCGTCGGGCGCCATCAGCGAGAGCGCCTTCAACGAGGTGATGATGAACGACTCGTCCGAGAGGATCTGCTTCCACGCGAGGGTGCGCAGCAGGAAGCTGATGAAGAACGGGGCGATCACGAGCACGAGCATGAGGCTCTGGAGGAGCGGCCAGCGCCTGGCCTTCACGCCGATGAAGTACGCCAGCGGGTAGCTGAACGCCAGCGCGAGCACCGTGGCGGCCAGGGCGTAGCCGAACGACCGCAGGATGTGCGGCCAGTACGCCTCGACGACGTCGACGTAGTTCTGCCAGTTGAACGCGTAGTCGTACTGGCCGATGTCGCCGAACTCGCTCGGCGCCTGCAGCGAGGTCAGCACGAGCGACACCAGCGGCGTCAGGAAGAAGAGCACGAGGTAGAGGATGCCGGGCAGCAGGAGGAAGAGCGCGATGCGGCTCTTCTTCCTGGGTGCCTGCGGCTGCACCTCCGCCGTCGCGAACGCTGCGAAGGCCATGGTCAGTGCTCCTCGAGCTCCGCGACGAGCGCATCGCGCCGCTGCGCGGCGATCGACCGGGTGTCGGTGTCGGCCGGGAATCGAGTCGTCTCGCCCGGCTCGTCCTCGAGGCCGAAGCCGTGCTCGACCTCCCAGCTGATCCACGCCTCGGCGCCCTCGGCGGCGACCGGCCCGAAGCCGATGTTCTGCGCGAACACCGTGAGCGTGCCGAGCCCGGGCACCGCGACGAGGTACTGCGTGCTCACGCCCGAGAACGAGACGTCGATCACGCGGCCGGGGCCGATGAGGTTGCGCTCGGAGGAGGCGGCTGGCGCCTCCCGGTGCAGCGCGACCTTCTCGGGGCGCACGCCGATCGTGACCTCGCCCTGGTGACGGGCCGCGCGGGCCGTCGGCACGATCACCGGGGTGCCCTGCACGTCGACCGTGATCGCGGTGTCGGTCGTGCCGACGACCGTGCCCGTGAAGAGGTTCGACTGCCCGAGGAAGTTCGCCACGAACGCCGTGCGCGGCAGCTCGTAGAGCTCTTCGGGCGCGCCCATCTGCTCGATCGCGCCCTTGTTCATCACCGCGACGGTGTCGGCCATGGTCATGGCCTCCTCCTGGTCGTGGGTGACATGGAGGAAGGTCAGGCCGACCTCCTCCTGGATCGACTTCAGTTCGAGCTGCATCTGCCGGCGCAGCTTCAGGTCGAGCGCGCCGAGCGGCTCGTCGAGGAGCAGCAGGGCCGGTCGGTTCACGATCGCGCGGGCGAGGGCGACGCGCTGCTGCTGGCCGCCCGAGAGCTGGGCGGGGCGGCGCTGCGCGAGGTGGTCGAGCTCGACGAGACGGAGCGCCTCGTGCGCACGCGCCTCGGCGTCGGCGATGCGCCTGCGCTTCAGCCCGAAGCCCACGTTCTCGAGGATCGACATGTGCGGGAAGAGCGCGTAGCTCTGGAACACCGTGTTGACGGGCCGCTGGTGCGCCTTCGTCGAGGTCACGTCGGTGCCGCCGATGAGGATGCGGCCCTGCGTCGGCTCCTCGAGGCCGGCGACGAGTCGCAGCGTCGTCGTCTTGCCGCAGCCGGAGGGGCCGAGCAGCGCGAAGAACGATCCGGCGGGGATCGTGAGGTCGAGCTCCTCGATCGCGGTGAAGCCCGGGAAGCGCTTCTGGATGCCGACGAGCTCGAGGTCTGCGCCGCGTTCGGCGAATTCTCGGATCGACACCGTCACGACCCCAACAGGATCGACTGGAACTCGGCCTGGTACTTCTGCTCCTCCGCGCCCGAGAGCGTGCGGAAGATGTGGGCCTGCGACAGCGTCTCCTCGTTGGGGAAGATGAGCTGGTTCTCGGCGAGCTCGGGGTCGATCGCGACAGCCGCCTCCTTCGCGCCGACCACCGGGGTGATGTAGTTCACCCAGGCTGCGACCTCTGCGGCGACCTCGGGCTCGTAGTAGTAGTTGATGAGCGTCTCGGCGTTCGTCTTGCGGGGCGAGCCGACGGGCACGAGGAAGTTGTCGTTCCAGAGCGTGCCGCCGGCGGAGGGCAGGGCGAACTCCCACTTGTCGCCGGCTTCGGCGTTGAGCACGGTGATGTCGCCCGACCAGACGATCGCGGCCAGCGTGTCTTCGCTCTTCAGGTCTTCGAGGTACGAGTTGCCCTTGATGTTGCGCACCTGGCCGTCCTCGACCTGCTGACGCAGGACCTCGATGGCGGCGGTGTACTCCTCGTCGCCCCAGTCGCCGGCGATGTCGACGCCCATGTCGAGCATGATGCAGCCCATCGTGTCGCGCATCTCGGAGAGCACGCCGACGCGTCCCTTGAGCGAGGAGTCCCACAGGTCGGACACGCTCGCGAGCCCGCCGGGGATGGCCTCCTTGTTCCAGGCGATGCCGGCGAAGCCGCCCTGCCACGGGACCGAGAACTTGCGGCCGGGGTCGAAATCGGGGTCGGCGAGCGCCGGGGTGAGGTTCGCCAGGTTCGGGATGTTGTCGTGGTTCAGCTCCTGCGTGTAGCCGAAGCGGATCCAGCGGCCGACCATCCAGTCGGTGAGGCAGACGGTGTCGGCGCCGATGTCCTTGCCGAGGGCGAGCTGGTCCTTGACCTTGCCGTAGTAGGTGTTGTTGTCGTCGACCGCGACCTCGTAGTTGACCTCGATGCCGGTCTCCTCCGTGAAGCGGACCAGCGTCGGGTAGTTGCCGTCCTCATCCTCGTCGATGTAGGCGGCCCAGTTGGCCCAGTTGAGGGTCTTGTCGGTCTCGGACTTGTCGGCCGCGGCGGTCGGCTTCGCCTGGCCGCCGCCGGTCGAGCAGGCGGCGAGGGCGAGTGCGGTCGCACCGGCGCCTGCGCCGGCGAGAAGGGTGCGACGATTCAGCTGCGACTGGCGCGCCTGTGCGATCAGCGAGCGGATCATCGGGTCTTGGGGCAGGGGGCGAGTGCTCACGAGGGACTCCATTTCGGTTGCAAGCGCATGCGGGGTGGGAAGATACTGACACACTGCAGGGCGATCACGCAGTACTTGATGTCCGAATCGTTAATTTCTTGGAACGTTCTGTACGGATTCCGTCACGGATCGCGCCTCACACGGCGGAATCGGTTGTCGATCCGACGGCCGGCCACGTGCGGCGCACGGTCGCACCGCCGGGCGGCCTCACCCACAGCTGCGCGGCCCCCTCGTCGAGGAGGGGCGGCAGCGTGCGATCCGCGATGAGCGCGCGATACTCGGATGCCCCGCCGCGCACGAGGATCGTCGCGGTCTCCCTGATCGTCGGGAGGAGGGACCAGTGCGCCGTCCACGCCTCGGCGCTGCCGACCGCGACGACCGGCGCATCGCGGCGGCCGAGGGCCCCGAGCGTCGCGGCGTCGGCGTGCGAGCCGAGCACGACCGCCGCCTGTCCGGCACTGCCGAGCAGTTCGGCGTCGGCCATCGGGCTCGTCGTCACGAGCGCGATGCGTGCACCGGGCTCGAGCTCGAGCGGCGGAATGCGCGTCGCGAGTCGTGCCGGGCTCGGCAGCTGTGCGCCGGGTGCGTCGACGACCTGCACGCGCCGCCCCCGCCATTGTCCCGAGCCCGGCGCCTCGACACCCTTCCAGAGCTCGCCTGCTCCCCCGGCCTGCATGAGTTCGGCGCGCGTCGCGTGGTGCAGCAGGAGGCGAGCGCCGAAGGCGTCGCGGAGACCGTGCGGGACGCCGAGCCATTGGGTCGTCGAGGCGGCCACCCAGAGCCCGCGGGACCGTCCTTCACGCATCAGCGCCTCGAGCCGCTCGAGCGCGAGTGCCCGGTAGTCATCGGGCCACGCCCGGAAACGGGTGTCGAGCTCGTCGATGACCAGCAGCCGAGGAGCGGGAGCACTCCCGCGTGCACCGTGGGCGAGCTGTTCGATGGTGTCCCAGACCGCGCTGCGCGGGCCCTCGAGCCGCACGAGCGCCGAATCGCCGTGCCGGGCTCGCACCACGGCGGCGACCGCCTCGAGCGCGGTCGAACGGCCGCTGCCCTGCACCCCGGCGACGAGCAGGTGACCGTCGACCGCCGGATCCCACACGGCGGCCGATCGTCGCTGCAGCTCGGGCTCGTCGACGAGTCCGAAGGCGCTCGGGACCACCCGGTCGGTGCGAGCATCGACGACGCCCGGTGCCTCCGCGCGGCCCGATTTCGCCGCACCGCCCGTCGCGCCCGCCGCCGGGTCATCGGACCCCAGGAGCCCGGGGAGCTCGTCGGGCGCGATGCGATGGGGAAGCGGGTCGACCCACGGGCGGCGAGCCCGTGCCAGCGACGCGCTCGCCACACGGGCGCCGAGCACGGCCGCCTCGTCGGCGATCGCCGACTGGAACCGCACCGGCCGACCGTCTCCACGATCGACGACCGCACGCCCGGGCGCATCCGGGGGAATCTCCGCCGCCTCCTCGGTGCCGACGATCGCGAGGCTGTCGACCCGTTGCATGACGCGGAGCGAGACGCGGAGCGCGCAGTTGGCGGAGACCTGCTCGCGCACGACGCCGTTCGGACGTTGCGAGGCGAGCACGAGATGCACCCCGAGGGAACGGCCGCGGGCCGCGATGTCGGCGATGACCGCGCCGAGTTCGGGGAACCGCTCGATCATCGCCTGGAACTCGTCGACCACGATCACGAGTCGGGCGAGCGGAACCTCTTCGCCGAGCTCGCGGAGGTCGCGCGCACCGACGTCGGCGAGGATGGCCTCGCGCTGCCGGAGCTCGGCCCGCAGACTCTCGACCGCCCGCAGCGCCTCGCCCTCGTCGAGATCGGTCACGACGCCCACGACGTGCGGAAGCGAGCGGATCGGCTCGAAGGCCGCGCCGCCCTTGAAGTCGACGAGCAGGAACGAGACGAGCGCCGGCGGGTACGCCCGGGCGAGCGCCGTGAGCCACGCGAGGAGGAACTCGCTCTTGCCGCTGCCGGTGGTGCCGGCGACGAGTGCATGCGGGCCGTGCGCGACGAGATCGAGCACGAGGGGGCCGCCGGCCGCGGTGCCGACGGCCACGGCGAGCGAGGTACGCGCGTGCGCGCCGTCGATCGCGGCGGGAAGCTCGGCGAGCGCGACCCTGCGCGGGATCCCGGCGTCGCCCGCGAGGTCGAGCAGCTCGGCGACGCCCGCGACGGCGTCGCCCCATCGATTCGCCTCCACGAGGCCGACGAGCGCCGGCTCGATCGCAGCCTGTGCCGAGACGCCGTCGCGGTGCACCACCGCCGCCCGTGGGCCGGCGAGGCGGACGACGGTGGCGAGCCCCGGCGGCAGGAGCCGCACCTCCTCGGCGACGACGAGACGGAACGGCTCAGCGGATCTGCCGCGGGACGCCCGGCGCGGACGGCCAGTCGCTGCCGTGCCCACGACCCCCGTCGCCTCGACCGTGCCCGCCGTGTTCGCGGCGGGCTCCTGCTCGGATGCCGGGTCGATGACGACGATGCACGGTGCGTCGTCGCCGCCGGGCCCCGACGCGTCGCGCCGACCGTGCGGCAACCGCCGCACCCACTCCCATTCGACGCCGTGCGGAGCGGCCACGGAGACCGCACGCGGATCGACGCGGCCGGCGAGCTGGACGAGCGCGGCCCGCGCGGCGGAGCGTGCCAGCGCGATCGGCCCGACGTAGCCGACCCCGGTCGAGGGCTCGGCGAGCACGGGTGCCCCGTCGAGTCGGGCGGCTGCCTCGAGCACGGCACGGTCGCGCGCATCGGACGGAACACCGTCGACGCGCACGCCACTGCGCCTGACTCCGACGCCGACCACGAACGGCGACGGTGTCCGATCGGTCCACGCGGGCCGCGCCGCGCCCGCGACGATCGACGAGGGCGACGGCGTCTGCCGCCACGCCGCCCGGCGCTCCTCGTCGTGGCGTGCCGAGATCTCCGCACGGAGCTCGTCGAGGCGCGCCTCGCGGTCGGTCTCGGCGCGACGCAGCCGGCGTCTCGCCTGACGGCGGGCGTCGAGCAGCGACGCGACCGCGACGATCGGCCCGAGCACGGCGAAGACGAGCGAGAACGGCGAACCCGTGATCGCCCAGAGGGCGAGCGCACCGCCGACGGGGGCGAGGGTCGCGAGCACCGGGAAGCCCGGTCGTTCGGGTCGGGGAGACGCCTGCGGCAGCGTCAGCGGCAGCAGCAGGGCGCTCGGGTCTTCGTCGTGGAGGGGGTGCACCGGGACATCCGATCACCCGGCGCACGCGCGTTGCGCGGAGCCGCTCAGGCGGTGGACGACGTGCCCCGCGCCCCGGCTGTGGAGGAGCGGACGTCAGGCGACGACGAAGGACTGCTCGGCCAGCTCGACCCGGCTGCCGCGCGGCACGAGGTAGCGCCGCCCCGGCTCGCAGCGGAGCGCGCCGTCGTCGGGTCGCCGCACGACGGTGCCGTTGCCGGAGAAGCGGTCGGCGACCCACAGCACGCCCTCGTGCTCGCCGAACTCGAGGTGGGTCTTCGAGACCGAGAGGGTGCGGTCGGCGATCTGCACGAGATGATCGAACTCCTCGCCGGGCTGCGGCAGCGGCCGCCGGCCGATGAGGCCCGTGCCGAAGACCATCAGCGTCTCACCGGTGCTGAATCGCAGGGTGAAGCGCGGTGCGGCGGGCCGCTCGGCCGCAGGCGGTGCCGGCCGTTCGGCCGACGTTGCGACGTGGCCCGCTTCGGGGATCGGCACGGGCGCGGCGAACCCTTCGACGGGCACGCTGACCACGCCGCTGTTGCGCTGGGAGGTGCGTAGCCGATCGACGACCGTCGTGTCGCCCGGCCGCGGGTCGGCGCGCCGCCGCGACTCGGGCGTCGCGCTCGTCGAACTGCCGCATTCGCCGCAGAACATCGCCTCGGCGGGCAGTTCGGCACCGCAGATCCGACACCTCACGAACGTGCTCCTCTCCGGGTCACAGCGTACCCGCCGAGCGAGCGCAGCGAGATCGCCGCCCGGAGCCGGTCGATCGGCCGGCGCGTCTCGCCGAGGCGCCGCTGCAGCTCGTCGACCGTCTCCCAGACCCGTCGATCATCGCCGTCGGCCGGGCCGCCGGGCGCGTACACGGCCCGGTCGACCACCGAGGCGAGCACGAGCGGGCCGAACCCGCCGACCATCGCCGCCTGCTCGGCACGCGTCGCGTTGGGCACGATCGCATAGCCGTAGTCGCTCGCGGAATCGGCGAACTCCCGCCACCCGCCCTCGATGCGTTCGACGGCGGTGCCGGCGCGACGGCGGAGTCGACGTCGCCGCAGCTTCGCGACCATCACGGCGAGGAACGGGCTGAGGATCGCGGCGAGGCCGAGGAGCACCATCCCGGAGACCTCGAGCACCGCGAACAGCGCGTCGAGCCACCCGGCCGAGCCGTCCGTCGGGTCATCGGCCGAGGCATCCGGCTTCGTCGCGTCGTCGTCGACGGGCGTGAACTCCGCGGGCGGCGGCAGCGCGGACTGCGGTCGCGAGACGCTCTGCGGCTGGTCGGGCACCTTGTCGGGGATGGGGCGCAGCGGCGGATTGGGATCGACCGCGACCCACTCCCCTTCGGAGGTCTGCACCTCGATCCAGGCCTGCCGGTCCTTGCTCCTGAATCGTACGAGATCGGCCTCGACGTCGTACTCGGTGCCGGGCTGACGGAGATACCCGACGACCACGCGTGCCGGGAACCCGATCCGTCGAGCCATGAGCGCGGCGGCGACCGCGTACTGCTCGCCGTCGCCCACCATCGGCCGTTCCGAGGCGAGCTCGGCGATCCGGTCGAGCGCATGCCCCGAACGGCTCCGCTCCCCGTTCAGCCCGTGGCTCACGTAACCGTCCCGATGGAAGCCCTCGATGATCGCGGCCAGCCGCTGCCCCTCCGCGTCCGCGGGCGGCGCCCACTCGTCGAGGAGGTCCTCGAGCTCGTCGGGCAGTTCGGGCATCGGCGGCAGCACGCTCGTTCCGGGTCGAAGCACCGAGAGGTCTCGCGGCGGAGCCGGCACCATCGAGACCGCGGTGTACCGGTCGCCCTCGCGGAGCCCCTGCTGCACGGCCGCGGTGCCCGTCACGTCGTTGTAGAAGAACCCCTCGGCGAGCTCGTCGCTGCGCGGCCCCGCGAAGTCGATGCGTTCGAGCCGCCCGATCCCGGGGACCCACACGTCGTCGTAGCCCAGGACAGAGACGTCGATCCGCTCCGGTTCGCCGTAGCCCTCGGGCTGGTCGAGCCGATAGGGCACCCGGCTGAACCTGCCCGAGAGGCCGTTGCCGTCGTCGCCGCCCACCGAATAGACGATGCCGTCGTACGTGTCGAGCACGGCGATCCTGAGGCCCGCCCGAGCCGGGAGCCCATGCACCTCGAGCATCGGCTGCTCGGCCACTTCGTCTCCGAAGGCGGTCCGGAACCCGGCGAGCGGACTGTCGTGCTCCCGGGGCTCGAACGGCGGCTGCAGTTCGGAGCGCACCACGGTGCGCGGCGGCATCGGCAGCACGACCGCGGCCGCGGTCGCCCCGACGAGGGCGACGGCGATGAGGGCGGATGTCCCGACCACGCGCCGCGCATCGGCGAGCGTCGCCTCGACCTGCCGCCCGCCCGGGACCCGCCGGCGCTGTGCGATCCTGACCCGGGCGAGCCACGCGACGGCGGCCACGAAGAACGCGAGCCCGGCCTCGAGCGCGAAGGTGGAGTGCACGACGCCGAGCGCGATGCCGGCGAGGAGGAGAGCCGCGGGCGGCAGCACCGCGAATGCCGGATGACGGGACCGGAGCGCGATCGTCACGGCGCAGGTCGACGCGACGAGTCCGAGGAGGAAGGGCGGCACGAGGAGGGCCTGGTACGAGCCGACCGGCACGGCGATCGTGACGAGCTGCTTCCAGGAGAGCGCGGCCCCGGACACGAGCTCGGCGAGGCCCTCAGGGGTCGGCAGCAGCCCGAACAGCGCGCGGTCGGGCACGGCGACGGCGACGCCCAGCACGAGATATGCGGCGAGGACGGCGAGCACCACGACCCAGGCGGGAGCCCGGAGCCTCGCCCCGGCCACCCCGATCGCCGCTCCGGCGACGATCGCGGTGCCCGCCGCCGTGAAGAACGCCGCGCTCTCGTACGTCGGCCACCAGGGGATCATCGCGGCTGCGAGCATCGCCAGCACGAGCGCGACGCTGAGCGCGGTCGACCATCCGCCGCCGGCGGCAGTGGCACTCCGCTCGCGGGCGTTCATGCGACCGACGCCGATCTCGCGAGCATCGCCCGAAGGTCCTCGAGGTAGCCGATGCCGAACACCGTGAGGCCGGAGACGGCACGGGCGGTCGGCTCACCCTCGGGCGAGCACTGCACGGCGACCACGTCGACCCCGGCGGGCACCCGGCTCGCGGCCGAGCGCAACGGGCCGGTGCCGCGCGCCGTGCCGGTGACGAGCACCGCGAGCGAGAGGCCGTGGAGCGATTCGGCGGCGCTTCGCGCGACGTCGGGCAGGAGTGCGACGCGCTCCTCGCGCTCGACGACGCAGAGCGCGTCGACGAGCCGGTCGCGCGACACGGTCGGGAGTTCGCGCATCGAGCCGGTGCGCCCTGACTGGCGGCCCGAGACGACGAAGGAGACACTGCGCGCGTCGCGGATCGCGCGGGCGCCGACGGATGCCGCGGCACTCACCGCGAGCTCGAACTCGGCATCGCTCGCATAGGCCCCGGTCTCGAGGTCGAGCACGACCATCAGCCTGCTGCGCCGGGACTCCTCGAACTGGCGCACCATGAAGGTGCCCGTCTTCGCCGAGCTCTTCCAGTGGATGTAGCGGCGGTCGTCGCCGGGAACGTACTCGCGCAGCGCATGGAAGGCGATGTCGCTCGAGGTGAGATCACGGGTCGGCGAACCCTCGAGATCGCGGATGAACCCGCTGCTGAGCGCCGCGATCGGGACCGTGCGCGGGTGCACCTTGAGCTCGGCGGTCTCGGACCAGACGATCTCCCGGCGCATCAGGCCGATCGGGTCGGCGCGCACCGTGCGGGCGGGGCCGATCGGCACGATGCCGCGTCGGTCGGTCGGGATGCGGAACTGCACCTCGTACTCGCCTCCGCGGGCCAGGCCCGGCAGCACCCGCTCGACGACCGCGTCGCCGACGGGCAGTTCGAGCTGCACTCCTCCGAACCGGCGGCGGCCGGGGTTGACCGCGACGAGGCGCGCCTCCGCTTGCTCGCCGACGACGACCCTGGGGATCGGCACGACGAGCCGCACCTGGCCCGCACCGCGTCCGACGAGCCAGAGCGCGGCGGCCGCGATCAGCACGACGAGCGCCCAACCGAGCGCGACCACCTCGAGCAAGCCGAACGCGTAGCCGACCACGAGCGCGACCAGGCCCGAGGCGAGCACGCACCAGCCGAGCGGGGTCACGACGCCCTGCACCGCCCGCACCGCACCGCCGAGGTATGCCGACGCGGCCGCGGCCGCGCCCACGGCGCGCCCGATGACCACCGCGAGCACGCCCTCCTTGCGGGCCTCCTCCGGGATCGTCGTACGGGTCGGACCGAGGGTCACATCGCCTGCCTCGTCGAGGGTGGCGGCGTCTCGATGAGCACCTGCGCGATCATGTTCGAGGCGGTGACGCCGTCGAACTCGGCTTCGGGGTCGAGGATGAGCCGGTGCGCGAGCACGGGCTCGGCGAGCGCCTTGACGTCGTCGGGCACCACGTAGTGCCGCCCGCGACCTGCGGCATGCGTCTTCGCCGTGCGGATGAGGGCGAGCGCGCCTCGCACGCTCACGCCGAGACGCACCTCGCGGGCCGTGCGGGTCGCGTCGACGAGCCTCGACACGTAGTCGTGGATGGTGGGATCGACGAAGACCGTGCGCGCGAGCGCGGCGAGCTCGATCACCTCGGCGGCGTCGACCTGCGGATCGACCCGCTGGTCGTGCGCCCGCTGGTCGGCGCCCTCGAGGATCCTGATGGTCGACGCGTGATCGGGGTAGCCGATCGAGGTGCGCATGAGGAACCGGTCGAGCTGCGCCTCGGGCAGCCGGTAGGTGCCGGCCTGTTCGACAGGGTTCTGGGTCGCGATCACCATGAACGGATGCCCCACCGGGTGCGACTGCCCGTCGACGGTGACCTGCCCCTCCTCCATCACCTCGAGCAGCGCCGACTGGGTCTTCGGGCTCGCCCGGTTGATCTCGTCGGCGAGCACGACGTTCGCGAACACCGGCCCGGCGTGGAACTCGAACAGTCCGGTGCGCTGGTCGTAGACCGTCACGCCGGTGATGTCGCCCGGCAGGATGTCGGGCGTGAACTGCACCCGGTTGCTCGATCCCGAGACGGACTGCGCCATCGCACGCGCGAGCGAGGTCTTGCCCGTGCCCGGCACATCGTCGAGCAGGAGATGCCCCTCGCTGAGCAGTGCGGTGAACGCGAGCCGCACCACTCGGTTCTTGCCGAGCAGCACCTCCTCGACCGCGCCGACCAGGCGATCGAGGGTCGCCGCGAACCGCGCGGCATCATCTGCGGACATCGTCATGACGGCTCCTTACTCGTCGCCACGTACCGGGCTGTCACGCCGGCGACCTCAACATCCAACCAGACCCGGTCGCCGGCGCTGACGCCTGCGATCTGGCAGCTCGTCGGCGTCTGGGCGCGACGACCCCGGTCTCCCTCGATTCCGCAGCTGAACGTCGCGGGCAGACCCGAGTTGTCGGGCGGGCTCGTCCACGACCAGGCGGCAGCGCGATCGTCCCAGAGCCGACTCGGCAGCGCGAAGGTGAGCGACGGAGAACTGCCCGCGGGCAGCACGTCCGACCAGGGGCCGCAACTGCCCCACGCGCTGCAGCCCCGTACCTGGAATCGGCCGGTCTCGCCGAAGTCGAACCGCCCGTTCAGCAGGTCGCGCAGCCAGCCGGAGCCGCGGAACTCGCGCGTCGAACCGGGCAGCTGGATGCCGTTCTCGTCGACGGCGACGATCTCGAGGCGGGACGCATCCGAATCGACGCCGTCGATGTAGCGGTCCCAGGTCTCCGCACCGTTCCATCCCATCCGGCTGTCGACGCCGCCGACGCCTCCCGGAGCCGGCCGCACGACCGTGCCGGCGACCCCGGTGTGCGCGCATCCGGCCCGGTTGTAGCCCCAGACGATGAAGGAGTACCGGGTCGACTCCGTGGCCGTCCCGGTGAAGCGGACGCTGGAGGTGTCGGGGCCGACGCCGATCGTCTCGGCGACCGTGCCGCCCGTCGAGGGCGGCACCACCGAGCCGGGCGCCGGGGTGGTCACCGAGCAGGCCTGCGCACCTCCGGGCACCGCGGTCTCCCCCGCGACGAGTCGTTGCACGAAGTATCCGGCGATGGCGTCGCCGTTGCCCGAGAACGGCGCCCACGTCACGGTGACGGTGCCGGCCACGGCGTCCCCGACCACGTCGATCCCACCCGCGATCGGTGCACCGAACGGCGTGCCGGCGGTCGTCGCCTCGGTCCATGTCGCGAGCGCCGGGTAGGCCTGGTTGCGGGCGCTGACCGCGACCGGGACCCGACTGCCGTTCGGGATCGACTGCGAGTCGACGCTGCAGAGCGATGCGGTGCACGCCGACGCCGCGGAGACCTCGGTCGCGACCCCGGCGACCGTCACGACGTACGACCCGACCGGGCTGCCCGATCCGGCGGAGACCGGACTCCACTCGAGGCGGAGGCGCCCGTCGCGCGGGAGTGCGCGAAGCCCGTCGGCGGGCGGAGGGACGACGTCCGACCAGACTGTACCAGGGACGGTCACCGGATCCGAGAACCCGATCCCGTTGCGCGCCCGGATCTCGACGATCACCGCGTTGGCCTGGCCGTTGCCGGGCGTCGCGATCGTGCAGCTCGTCGTCTCGCAGACGGTCCGCCCGAGCACGTCGCGCGACGTCGGGTCGATCTGCACGAGCTCGTAGCCGGAGATCGGAGAGTTGTTGAACGCACCGGCACCGAAGGCGATGTCGAGGGTGCCGTCACCGAACCCGCTGAGCAGCGGCGAGACGACGGGCTCGGGGCGGTCCTGCACCGACACCGTCACGGCGGCCCATGCCCGGCGCGACGGCTCGCCCGTGGCATCCTCGACCTGGTACCGGATCGTGGTGTTGATCGCCGCCGCTGTCTGGGAGACGGCGACCGTGAGCGTCGATCGGTCCTCGCTCGGCGAGATCGTGACGCCCGCCGGGAGGTCGCCCAGTTCGACGGCGACGACGCGCAGCGGCACGTCAGGAAAGGGGTTGGTGGCCTCGTCGTTCGCCAGCACGTCGATCGACGTCGTGCGCCCTCTCGCGGCGATCGCGGTGTCGTCGGCCGGGCGCGCAACGGGCTGGGTGGACGGCACCACCTGCAGCACGATCCGCCCGCCGCTGCCCTCGCCCGTGTCGTCCGAGACGCCGATCGTGATGAACGACTCGGTGCCGAACTCGGTCTCCGATCGGGCGGTGATCGTGAGGTCGGTCCCGTCGAGCTCGACGTCGAAGCCCTCGGCTTGCGGCGGCAGCACCTCGTAGTCGAGGTCGTCGGGCTCGGTGGAGCCGGGCGAGCGGGTGAGGCGACCCAGGTCGATCGTCTTCCGTTCGCCCGGTTCGAAGTCGATCACGCCGCCGATGAACGCCGGCGGCTCGTCCTCGTTCGAGGTGACGTCGATCGGGATGACGACGGTGCCGGTGCGCCCGTCGGGGTCGTCGGCCGACTCTCCGTCGGTCGCCGTGAACGAGATCGACGCCGGCCCGGAATAGCCCGGCTCGCTCCGGAACCGGAGCGTGTCGCGGTCGACGACGAGCGAGGAGCCGTCGCTGTGCGAGGCGAGCACGCTCGCCTCGTCTGCGATGCGCACGGGGTGGCCGGAGGCGGCGATGACGAAGTCGGCGAGTTCGAGCTCGATCGCCTCGCCGCTGCGCACCTCGACGTCGGGGGCGTCGGCGCGCAGCTGCGGCAGCGCGTCGTCGCGGCCCGGCACCCACACGAAGGCGTACGCGGTGATCTCGGGGTCTTCGGGATGCGACACCACGAAGGGGATGATGCGCCGGCGGTCCTCGACCGCGACTCGGATCGAGCCGTCGTCGAGGACCTCCGCACCGCGCCGGTAGCCGTCGACCAGGTCGACGCCGAGTCGCCGCTCGTCGCCGTCGGCGAGGAAGACCCCGCGCAGCACCGGAACGACGACTGACTCCGCATCGACGATGTCGGTCAACGTGAGCACGGTGTCGGATGCCTCGGGGCGGGCGAGGGGCGCGTCCTCGCTCGCGATGACGGTGAGGAAGCTCGACGAACGGCCGAGCGTCTCGTTCTCGATGATGTAGCTGAACCCGAACTCGTCCTCCTCCGCCGGCACGTCGACCTCGACCCGGTCGCCGACGACGCGTGCCGCGCCCGCTCCCTGCGGGTCGACGCCGACGATCTCGAGCGCGCCGCCCGCTGGATCGAAGTCGTTGTCGAGCACCGGCACCGTGATCGTGCGTTCGGGCCGCACCGTGATGACGTCCTCGACGGCGACCGGTGCCGCCGGTCGCTCGTTGCGCGGGGCGATGCCGATGCGGACCGTGCCCTCGGCCCGGGCGCCCAGCGCGTCGATGACGGCGTAGGCGAAGGTGTCGGTGCCCGCGGAGTAGTCGGCCGCGCGATAGTCGAGCCAGTCGGGACCGCTCGCCTCGACCGTGCCGAGCTCGGTGTTCGACTGCTGCCCGAGCAGCTGCACCGAGTCGCCGTCGGGGTCGATGCCGCCGAGCGGGATCCGGATGCGCACCGTCGCTCCGGCGATCACCCGGGCGTCGACCGCCTCGGGCACGGGCACGGCGTTCGTCTCGGGATCGGACTCCCGCACCGAGATCGACACCGCGGCGTTCGCGAACTGGCCCCGCTCGTCCTCGACCCGATAGGTGGCCGTGTACGTTCCCGGGGTCTCGGGGGCGAAGTAGCGCAAGCGGTCCCCCGAGACGAAGAGCAGCCCGTCCTCGGGCGGCGATGCGAGCTCGGGCGAGAGCAGCAGCGGGATGCCGTCGGGATGCTCGTCGTTCTCGAGCACGGGGATGTCGATGACGTCTCCGGTACGCACCGAGACGGTGTCGTCGGCGGCGACGGGCGGCTGTGCGAGTGCCGGCTCGGGCATCTGCACGAGCGTGACCTCGCCCTCGGCCTCCGCAAGACCGTTGCTCACCCGGTAGGCGAAGCTCGTCGAGCCCGACCCGAGCGGGCCCGTGAGGGTCACCCGCAGCAGTCGGTGCTCGATGATCTCGATCTGCACGCCCTCCAGGTCGCGGGCGGCGTCGGTGATGACGAGCACGCCGCCCGTCGGGTCGATGTCGGTGGCGAGCACATCGACGTCGGCCGGGTCGCCGACGCGGAGGAAGGCCGTGTGCGGCACGGTGATCGGGGTCGGGTCGCGGTCGGGCGGGGGCTGCACGTCGACGCGCACGACGCCCGTCACCGGGGCCCCGCCGTCGCTCACCGTGTACTCGAGGTGGTGGGTGCCCACCGCGGTGCTCGAGAAGCGGAAGGTGCCGCCGTCGTAGTCGGGCGTGATCTCGACCTCGGGCTTGGCCGGGACCGCCGTCAGCGCGACCTGCCCGGTGCCGCCGTGGACGTGGCGGAGCGGATCGATCCGGATCTCCTCGCCCGCGGTCGCCAGCGCGACGAACGGCTCGGCGACGATCGGCACCTCGCCGGCGGGGTGCACCGTGACCTCGAGCGTTCCGGACGCCTCGGCGCGGCCGTCGGAGACGACGAGCGCGACGACCCGCTCGCCCGTCGAGCCGGTGGCCTCGTGGAAGACCACCGCCCCCTCGGCCGACCACGAGACCCGGTCGGGCGCGTCGACCGAGGATTCGGCGAGGAACACCGGGTCGCCGTCGGGATCGACCCAGTCGCCGAGCACCGGGGTGGTGAGGCGACCGTCGACCGCCACGTCGGCTTGGATGGGTCGGCGTTGCTCGGGTGCCGTGTTCTCGTCGATGCCGCGCACGGTCACCTCGACGTCGGCCGTGGCGCTGCCCCCGCGCCCGTCGCCGATCCGGTAGGAGAATCGCAGCACCCCGGTCGCCTCAGCGGCGAGCGTGAGCTGCAGCTGTTGGTTCTCGGAGACGAGGTCGAGCGTGGCCCACTCGGGGAGCTGTTCCTCTGGCTGCTCGATCATCAGCACGTCGCCGTTCGCGTCGTAGTCGTTCAGCAGCACCGGCAGCAGCGTCGACCGTCCCGGGCGGGCCCCGAAGACGTCGTCCTCGGCGACCGGGTCGACGCTGCGCTTCTCGATGGTCGGCCGGTCCTCGGGATCGTTGCGCTCGAGCTGCTGATCGTCGAGTTCGACCTCGAGCAGTTCCCTCCAATTGTCGATGCGCTGGTACTCCCGGCTCGCCGCCCAGGTGCGCCCGTTGCCGCGGTCGTTGAGCACCAGGGCGGTGCCGTTCGCGAGGTAGTCGAGGTCGTCGCCCGTGGCGCCCTCGAGCGGGAACAGCTCACCGGGCGCACCGTCGCACGAGCGCCATGCGCCGTCGCCGGACCACGCCGCATGGACGCATCCGCCCACCACCACGGGCGCGACGGGGCTGCCCGAACGTTCGGCGCTCGCGCGCCGCACCGCTCCGGTGTCGGAGTCGACGGCGAGCAGCGCCCGGTCGGTCGAGATCCAGATCTCACCGGCGGTCGACGAGGCGGCCTGCAACCGGACTTCGCCGCCGGACCCGATCTCACGCGAGAGATCGATCCGCCGGCCGTCGAGCGCGAGCATGCCGGTCTCGACGTCGAGCACGGCCCAACGACCGCCGGCGGAGGTGATCTGCACCTCGTGGTCGGTGGACCGTTCGATCCGCCACTCGGACGACACCGTTGCGCCGCCGGCGGCGTCGACCTCCACCACCTCGCCCGTCGAGGGCGTGACCGCGAACATCAGGCCGGCGGGGTCGACCGAGATCACCGCGTCGGCGCCGAAGCTCAGCGCCGCGTCGGTGCCCGCGTCGAACTCGGCGAACTCGGCGAGCGGCGTGCGCCACACATCGCCATCGGCGGCGAGCACGACCTGGGAGCCGGCGAGCGCGAGCGTCGTGACCTCGGGCGGCACCGCGACCGGCTGGGTCAGCTCGCTCGTCGCCGCATCGACGATGCCGACGCTCGAGCGATCGACGTCCAGGACGAGCACGGTCGAGCCGCGCTGCACGATGGTCGCGCGACCCCCCGTCTCGACGACCGAGTTGAGCTCGAGCGCCGCGGTGCTCGCACGACCGACCGACTGGGCTCCCTCGTTCGCGACCCAGACCGCCGCGTCACCGAGATCGACCCGCTGCGAGGCGTAGCCTCCGCTCGTGACCGCGATCGTGCCCACGAGGCCGACCACCGCGGCCACCGCGACTCCGGTGATGACCGCCGAGCGATGACGACGCGGGATCGCGAGCCGCATCAGCCGACGCCTTCGACCTCGACGCAGCGCTCGGTGCTCGGTGCTCCCGACTTGCCGTCGCGCGTGACCGTCACGCTCGCGCAGACGCGATCGCGCTCGCCCGCGTCGATCGAGTAGCTGGTCTCCCGCTGCATCGGCGAGGCGTCGCCGTCGACCCTGACGATGTAGGCATCGCCCGACTCGAGACCCGGATCGACCCATTCGAAGGTGACCTCGGCGCCGACGGCGCTGCCCCTGACCTCGGTGACGACGGGGATCGATCGGGTGTTCTGGATGACCGTCACCACGCCGGCGCCGACGAGCCCGAGCAGGAGCACCGCCACGATCGAGATGCCCCAGGCGAGTCGTCCGGCGGTCGGCGGAGCGCTGCGCCCGCGCGAACCGGTGGTCTCTGCAAGCCCGGTTCGAGACGACGGCGTCGACCGCTGCGCCGCGGCGCGACGGCGGCGCCGCGCGAGATCGGCGGTCGGGCGCGCCGGACTCACCCGGGTGCGTTCGTCGAGGTCGACGGCCGTGGCGAGGGCCCAGTCGTCCATCGCCACCTCGATCGGCGTCTGCGGGAGCCCGAGCTCCTCCTCGACCGCCTGGAGGTCGCGGATGAACTCGAGCGCGCCGCTCTGCCTGGCCTTCGGCTGCTTCGACATCGCGCGGGCGAGCACCGACTCGAGGCTGGCGGGTACGTCGACCCGCCCCGTCGGCGGCAGCTTGCCCTTCGAGATGCGGGTGATGAGGGCCTGCGCCTGGTTGTCGCCGCCGATCACCTCGAACGGGCTGCGGCCCGCGAGCAGCGAGTACACGGTGGCGCCGAGGGACCACACCTCGCTCGCCACGGTGCCCGAGATCTCATCACGGAGCACCTCGGGCGCCGACCAGGGAATCGAGAGTCCGACCGGGTCCGTGGTCTCGGCCTGCCCGAGGGTGGCCGCGATCCCGAAGTCGGAGAGCACCGGGTGCCCGTACGCCGTGGTCAGGATGTTCGAGGGCTTGATGTCGCGGTGCAGCACACCGGAGCGGTGGGCCGTCTCGATGGCGCTCGCGATGCGCACGCCGATCGACAGCACCTCGCCGAGCGGCAGCTGGACCGCGCGATAGCGCTGGCCGATCGAGGCCGAGCAGTACTCCATGACGAGGTACGGCCGCCCGTCGGCGGCCACGCTCGCCTGGTACACGGTGAGGATCGAGGGGTGCGAACTCAGCTGCGCCATGAGGTTCGCCTCGGCCTGGAACATCTGGCGCAGGTCGTCGTTCACGACCCCCGCGAGCAGCACCTTCACCGCGACGAGGCGGCGCGGCATGTTCTGCTCGTAGAGGAACACGTCGGCGAACCCGCCGGAGCCGAGCACTCGGATGAACTCGAATCCCGGAAGCGTGGGCGGGGTGGAAGGGAGACGTCGCGTCACGTTCCTCCCAGCGCTCCTCGGGTCGTCATCGACGGGGTCGGTGGAGACGGGTGCCCGGTGCCCACCATTGTAGGCTTCCGCCGCCGCCGGACCGCAGGTTCGCGACGCGGATGCCGCCGGTCAGGCCCGCGCCGACTCGCCGCCCTCGCCGTGGAGCTCGGGGTCGACGCTCGGCTCGGGACGCACGACCTTCAGCACATCGACGACGACGACGGTGACGTTGTCGCGTCCGCCGTTGCCCAGCGCGGCGTCGACGAGCTGCGCCGCGGCCTTCTCGGCGTTCGGGTTGGCGAGGAGGAAGTGGCGGATGCCGTACGAGGTCAGCTCCTTCGTGAGCCCGTCCGAGCAGATCAGCAGCCGCATGCCGGTCTCGACGGCGATCGCGCGATAGTCGGGGATCGGCGCCTCGTGGAATCCGACGGCCCGCGTGATCACGTTCGAATGCGGGTGGGTGTCGGCCTCCTCGCGGGTGATCTGGCCCGCATCGACCAGTTCCTGCACGATCGAGTGATCGACGGTGAGCTGCTCGAGCACCCCGCCGACGAGCCGGTACACGCGGGAGTCGCCGATGTTGAACACGATCCAGGCCGGTTCGTCCGAGATGGTGCCGAGCGCGGCACCCGTGACGGTGGTGCCGCTGCCCTCGTCGGTGACCCCGGCTCCGCGGCCCATGTCCTGTACGGCGTGATGCAGCGAGGCGTCGATCTCGGGCGTGCCGATCGCCGCCTTGCCGCCGTGCTCGGCGAGCCGGGTGACGACCGCGGCGCTCGCGAAGTCGCCGGCGGCGTGGCCGCCCATCCCGTCGGCGACCGCGAACACGGGCGCCTGGGCGACATAGCTGTCCTCGTTGACCTCGCGGCGCAGTCCGGTGTCGGTGATCGCGGCCCAGGCGAGGGTGATCTCGGTGCCGTCGGGCAGGGTGACCCGATGGCGGGCGTTGCCGTTGCCTATCTGCGTCACGTGTTCGGCCTGCTGTCTGCTCTGAGCGTCGGATCGACTCCCGGGGGTCGGAGGATCTCGATGATCGTATCGTCTCCGAGGTCGAGCCTCATGCCCGGGACCACCACGATCGATTCGCCTGCACGCAGCCTGCGAGTGCCGTTCGGGCCGTGCACGGTGGTGCCGTTCGTCGAGCGGAGATCGCTCGCGACGAGGCGTTCGCCCTCGACGCGCAGTTCGAGGTGCGTTGAGGACACGACCCGCCCGGGCGAGTCGACCCGCACGAGCTGCGGAACGAGCCCCTCTGGCGAGGCGATGCGCGGCGCGGCGGGTCTCCGGCCGACGAAAACCGGGCCGACGGGGGTGAACGACGCCCCTCCCGCGATGCGCACGCTCGGGACCGCGTGCGCCGGGTCGCCCTCGACGACCGCGCTCGGTCCGCTCGGCGGGCCCGCCGACGAGGCGACCCCCGCGGTGAGCACGGTGTCGACGTCGACGGCGGGATGACTCGGCCGGACCTTGTCGGCCCCGCGCGCGAGGCGCTCCCCCTCGGCCTCGTCGGCGCGACGCCACTCGATCGCCGAGGCGCGCAGGCTCGCCCGTGCGTGGGCGACGACCGCGCCGCCGCCGAGTCGCGCCAGCGGTGCGACCGCCGCGGTGAGGCGGATCCCCGACACCTCGTGGAACTCCGCGAGATGCCACGGCCGAATCCCCCGGGCGTCGAAACGGCGACTGCCCCCGGGCGAGTCGAGGTCGACGACCGCGTCGCCCCGCGCGACCGCGGTCACTTCTCCGGGGTCGGGGCCGCCCCACCACACGAGGGCGAAGGAGCCGCTCGCGTCGTCGAGCGGCGCCGGAATGAGCGAGACGAGCCGCTCCAGGCTCGGCTGCGGGTCGCCGGCGGCCCCGGCGAGCGCGTCGACCACGCGCGCGTCGGCGGGCGCGCCGAGGATCGCGATGAAGCGTTCGCCGACGATCGAATCCCACGCCGGGGCGCCGGCGGTCGCGAGACTCGTGACCGACCCCAGAAGCATGTCGTTCAGTCTGGCACCGCAGGGTGCCGGCCAGCGAGCCCGATCCGGACAGCACTCAGGAGCGAATTGCATGGAATCCGTCGTCGAACGCTCAGAATTCGACGGAATCACTTGCCAGAGGCATCCTTCACTGTCACAATCGAGTCCATGACGAACGCAAGTCGTTCCAACGGGCATCGGCCGGTGCAGCTCGATGAGGTCTCGAAGGCGATCATCGAACAGCTGCAGGCCGACGGCCGACGCTCGTATGCCGACATCGGCAAGGCGGTCGGCCTCTCCGAGGCTGCCGTCAGGCAGCGCGTGCAGCGCCTGACGGAGTCGGGGGTGATGCAGATCGTCGCGGTGACCGATCCGATGCAACTCGGATTCACCCGCCAGGCGATGATCGGCATCCGCGCATCCGGCGACACCCGCGTCCTCGCCGAACAGCTGTCCGAGATCCCCGAGATCGACTACGTCGTGCTCACCGCGGGCAGCTTCGACCTGCTCGCCGAGGTGGTGTGCGAGAACGACGAGGAGCTCATCTCCCTGCTCAATTCGCGCATCCGCAACCTCGACGGCGTGAACTCGACCGAGACGTTCGTCTACCTCAAGCTCCAGAAGCAGTTCTACAACTGGGGCACTCGCTAAGAAGGGAAGATCATGACCGACACGGTCTACGACAACGCCGCACTGCAGCAGAAGGCGAAGGACCATCTCTGGATGCACTTCGCCCGGCAGTCCACGATGGAGACCTCGGGCGTGCCGATCATCACCCGCGGCGAGGGGCACCGCGTCTTCGACATCAACGGCAAGGGCTACATCGACGGACTCGCCGGCCTCTTCGTCGTCAACGCCGGTCACGGCCGCAAGCGCCTCGCACAGGCCGGCGCGAAGCAGGCCGAGGAGCTCGCCTTCTTCCCGATCTGGTCGTACGCCCACCCGAAGGCGATCGAGCTCGCCGACCGTCTCGCCGAGTACGCCCCCGGCGACCTCAACCACGTGTTCTTCTCGACCGGCGGCGGCGAAGCCGTCGAGACCGCCTACAAGCTGGCGAAGAACTACTGGAAGCTCATGGGCAAGCCGAGCAAGTACAAGGTGATCTCGCGCGCCCTCGCCTACCACGGCACCCCCCAGGGTGCGCTCGCCGTCACGGGCCTGCCGATCAAGGCTCCGTTCGAGCCGATCACCCCCGGCGGCCTGCGCGTGCCGAACACCAACTTCTACCGCGCAGCCGACATGGGCGCCCCCACGGGCAGCGAAGAGGAGTTCGGCATCTGGGCGGCGAACCGCATCGAGGAGCAGATCCTCATGGAGGACCCCGACACCGTCGCGGCCGTCTTCCTCGAGCCCGTGCAGAACTCGGGCGGCTGCTTCCCGCCTCCCCCCGGCTACTTCCAGCGCGTGCGCGAGATCTGCGACAAGTACGACGTGCTGCTCGTCTCCGACGAGGTCATCTGCGCGTTCGGCCGCATCGGCCACATGTTCGCGTGCGACGAGTACGGCTACGTGCCCGACATGATCACCTGTGCGAAGGCGATGACCTCGGGCTACGCGCCCATGGGCGCGACGATCATCAACGAGCGCATCTACGAGCCGTTCTCGAAGGGCGACACGACCTTCTACCACGGCTACACCTGGGCGGGCCACCCCGTCTCGGCGGCCGTCGCGCTCGAGAACCTCGACATCTTCGAGGAGGAGAACCTCCTCGAGCACGTCCGTGACAACTCGCCGCTGTTCCGCGCCGAACTCGAGAAGCTCAGCGACCTGCCGATCGTCGGCGACGTGCGCGGCGCAGGCTACTTCTTCGCCGTCGAGCTCGTGAAGGACAAGGCCACGCGCGAGACCTTCAACGAGGACGAGTCGGAGCGGCTCCTCCGCGGCTTCCTCTCGACCGCGCTGTTCGATGCGGGCCTGTACTGCCGCGCCGACGACCGCGGCGACCCCGTGATCCAGCTCTCGCCGCCGCTCACGATCGGCGTGCCCGAGTTCCAGGAGATCGAGCAGATCCTTCGGAGCGTGCTCACCGAGGCCTCGAACCGCCTCTGACCCGCCGCGTGCCGCCCACCCGCCGGCCGGCTTCGAGTCTTCTCGGAGCCGCCGGCGGGTGGGCGTCTCCGTGTCCGGGCGGGCGAGCGGGCCCGACCTCATTCGCCGCCGAACCGCGCAGGGCGCGCGAACGCCCAGTCCGGCAGGGCGCCGCTGCAGAGGTGCTGCTCGAGCAGCCCCGCCATGCCATGCGCGGGGTCGAGCTCGAGGGCGGCGTCGAGGAGCGCGCCGGCTGCCGAACCGCGCCCGAGCGCCCAGCAGAGCCACGCCCCGATGCACAGCGGCCCGACGCGGAACGATGCGGGTGCCTCCGCGATCATGCGGCGCACCACCTCGATCGCCCGCTCGACGCGCGCCCGCTCGGGCCGCAGGGTCGTCTGGCCCACGATCAGTCGGGCGAGCAGCTCGTGCACCTCGCCGAGGTCGCCGTCGGCGAGCTCGCGTCGCACGAGCTCGTCGATCGAGATGCCGTGAGCCTCCGCACGGTCCACGCTCTCGACGGCATCCTCATGCGCGGCCGCGCCGATGACCGGGCCGAACGCGAACTGCAGCATCATGCCGTCGCGAAAGGCCGGTCGCGCCGCGAGGTGCAGGAACCAGGCCGAGGCGACCGCCGGCGCGCTGCCGGGCTCGAGCAGGTGCTCGACGAGCTCGACGGGATCGACGTCGTCGCCGAGCCGCCCGAACACCTCGGCCCCCGGGCCCGCCGTGGCGAGCCCCTCGAGCTCTCGGGCGATCGCCCGCGCGCGGGTGCGGTCGGGCTCGGGCAGCGCAGCGTGGATCGCCGGCCCGTCGCCGGGTCGCTCCCCCTCTGGCACCGCCGCGACCGCGGCGCACTCGTCGATGAGGGCGAGCGGATGCCCCGTGGCCGGGAGTGCGGGGTCGAGGTACGACCCCCACCCGTCCGACGCGACGCAGAGCGCGTCTCGCACGGTGAATCCCGCCTCGGCGGCCCGTTGCGCGAGGAGTTCGACGAGGCGGCGCTCGGGCGCCCCCTGCTGCGCGTCGAATCGGCCGTCGGTGTATGCGATGGGCACCACCCCGTCGATCCCGGGCATGCGGCACATGGTCGCCACCACGACCGCCACGAGCGCCGCGCGGTCGCGCGCTCGACGAGGCAGGTCGTGTCGGAGCACGCCGACGCTGCGGCCGCCCTCGAAGGCGACGCAGACGAGGGATCGCGAGGGCTGGAAGCCCGCGAGGCTCGGCACGAGGGCGAGGAGTTCGTGCGCCGATCCGGCGCGGATTATCGTGGTCATGCCCCGAGGATGCCGTCGTGGCCGGGCCGCGCCGCCCGCGTCGTCGCCGCAGGGGTCGCTCTCCGATCGAGGTGCCCTGTTGAGGAGGATTCGCCGCGTCGTGGCGCCGACTCCTCCTCAACAGGCGTGCGTCCGGGCCGGTCGTCGCGATGTCCGATTCTCGCGAGTGCATGTCGGATGCCGCGGCTACGCTCGAAACATGACGAACGTGTACCTCATCCGACTCGACAGCCCGATCGGGCGCATCGAGGTCGTCGCCGACGACGACGCCGTCATCGGTCTCTCGATCGAGCACGACGGCAGCCTCCCCCATGACGACAGCCCCGAGCGGCCCAATGCCGTCCTCGAACGCGCCCGGGTCGAGCTCGCCGAGTACTTCGCCGGCTCTCGCACCGAGTTCGACGTGCCGGTGCGCCTCGACGGCACCGCCTTCCAGCAGGCCGTCTGGGGCGAACTCGCCCGCCTCGGCTGGGGCGAGGCCGTCTCGTACGGCTCGCTCGCTGCCGCCGTCGGCCGCCCCGGAGCGGCGCGCGCGATCGGCGGGGCGGTCGGCGCGAATCCGGTGCCGATCATCGTCGGCTGCCACCGGGTGCTCGCCTCCGACGGCCGCATCACCGGCTATTCGGGCGGCGAGGGCATCCCCACGAAGCTCTGGCTCCTCGGCCACGAGCAGATCGGCTTCGCCGCGTGAGCGTCATTCCGCGACCCGACGTCATCATCGGCGACGACGGGCTCGCGCGCTGCTCGTGGGGCGCCGCCGACGTCGAGTACCGCCGCTATCACGATGAAGAGTGGGGCACGCCGCAGCACGACCCGCAGCGACTCTTCGAGAAGGTCTGTCTCGAGGGCTTCCAGGCGGGGCTGTCGTGGATCACGATCCTCCGCCGTCGTCCCGCCTTCCGCGAGGTCTTCCGTGAATTCGATCCCACCCTCGTCGCCGAGATGACCGACGCCGACGTCGAGCGCCTGCTCGGCGACGCGCGCATCATCCGTCACGGCGGCAAGATCCGGGCGACCATCACGAACGCCAGGGCGACACTCGCGCTCGACAGCCCGCTCGACGAACTGCTCTGGGGCTTCGCCCCGCCCGCGCGCATCGCACCCCCGGCCTCGTTCGCCGAGGTGCCCGCCACCACGGCCGAGTCGACCGCGATGAGTCGAGAGCTGCGTCGCCGAGGGTTCGTCTTCGTCGGACCGACGACGATGTACGCCCTGATGCAGGCGGCGGGAATGGTCGACGACCACGTCGCCGGTTGCTTCCGAGCGCAGCACCCCAGCGGCACCTGACGCCGGTCGCGCCGTGCATGCGGCACACTGCGAAATCCTTGACACCGTCGAATCGGGCACGCTACTTTGTGCCTACTTCGGGGGACAGGCAACGACGCCCGTCCGATGGATCCGAAGCCGATCGCCGACCAGGCGAACGGAATCGCACAGTTCAGAAGGAGCACTGCATGCGAATCACCAGAACACTCGCGCTCGCCGCCACCGCGGCGGCCGCGCTCGCCGTCGGCACGGTAATCCCGGCCGCCGGCGCAACCACGCTCGATGACTCCGTTCCCTCCTACCAGGAGTTCGCGGCATCGACCTATCGAGACGTCGACGGCGGCTACATCGTCAACGGTGACGAGGTGATCTCGGACAAGGGCGAGCTGCGGAAGTTCTACGACCTGCTCGTCGGCCCCGAGACGCCGACCGACGGCCTCATCGTCAACACGGTCAACGGCGCCGACGACAAGTGGTCGGCCTCGCAGGTCGGCAACCTCACCTATTGCGTCAGCACGAAGTTCGGCTCGCGTCACGCCGACGTCGTCAACGCGATGGCGAGCGGCGCGGCGCTCTGGGAGTCCGCGTCGTCGAAGATCGACTTCGTGTACGTGAGCAGCGCCGACGGCCAGTGCACGACGCGCAACAAGTCGGTCCTGTTCTCGGTCGAGCCAGTGCAGACCTCGCAGTACATCGCCCGCGCGTTCTTCCCGAGCTCGCCCGACCGTCAGCAGAACGTGCTCATCGACGACTCGATCTGGAGCTCGGGCTCCTGGACGCCGACCAACATCCTCGGTCACGAACTCGGCCACACCCTCGGGTTCCGTCACGAGCACACGCGTCCCGAAGCGGGCACGTGCTTCGAAGACAACAACTGGCGTCCGCTGACGCCGTACGACTCGGCCTCGATCATGCACTACCCGCAGTGCAACGGTTCGTCCGACGACCTGTCGATGACGAACTCCGACCGCGCGGGAGCCGTCGCACTCTACGGCAACTGAGACACCGCGCTCTCTTCAGAGCGATGTCAGCGTCCGCTGGGCTCGGTCGTGCGCGACCGGGCCCAGCGGTGTGTCGTGCAGCGGGCCGATTCGGCCGCACTCCCCTCCCGCTCCCGTTCAGTGCGCAGGTCAGCGGCAGGCACGCCCTGCTGCACATCGCTGTCGCCGCGCTCCGACCGATTGCAAGCCCCGCCGCTCAGCCCTCGAATCGCGAGAGCGGCGATTCAGGCGACGAGTTCGATCTCGCGCGGCAGCGCCTCGCCGCGATCTTCCCCGAGGTGCATCGAGAAGCCCGCGGAGTCGGCCCATCCGAGCAGATCGTCGATGCTCTCGAGCTCGGGGCGCCCCTCGAGCACGGCCCGAGTGAAACGGCCCTTGGCCTGCTTGTTGAAGTGGTTGAGGGCGCGCTTGCGTCCGGCGCCGTCGAGCGAGACGACCCGCACGTACACGCTGCCCGGGCGCACCGGGGCGGGTCCGAGCTCGGCGTAGCCCTCCGACCGGAGGTCGACGATGAGTCCCGACTCGCTGTCGAGCACCTCGGCGATCGGCGACCGCCAATGGCTCTTCAGCCGCAACCCCGGCAGTTTCGAGTCGTGCGAGAGCCGGTATGCGGGAATGGGATCGAGCGCACCGACGAGCCCGAGCAGCGCCGAATGCACGACGACCGTGCGGCCTGCGAACCTACGAGCCGCTGCGTCGAGCGACGGGGCATCGAGTGCGTCGAACAGCACCCCCGTGTACCGGTCGATCGCCGCCATCGTCGGCGCGACCGCAAGCCGGCGGTTGCGCTCGACCTCCGGGACCTGTCGCGGGCCGAGCTTCAGCGCGCGCATCATCGCATCGCCGTCGGTCGAGAGCGCGCCGAGCGCAGCGATCGTCTGCTCGCGCGAGCCCGACAGCGTCGGGAATGACAGCGCATCGAGTGCGAGGGGCGCGTCGGCGCCGCCGTCGCGTTTCGTCTCGGACGGCGGGAGGAGGATGCGCACTACGAGCCGATGAAGGCGAGCGCCGCGTCGACGTTCGTGCCGAGCGTCTCGATGCTGTCGATCGTGACGCGCGGCAGCGCCGAGGAGGGGCCGGTCCACGCGGCGTACCCCTCGAGGCTCTGCTCGACGGCACGCCAAGTCGTCTCCTCGAGATGCGGCAGCCCGCGCTCGCGCTTCTCGAGACGCGCGCGGTGCAGCTCCTCGTCGGAGCAGACGACCTCGATGACGCGCAGGCGCACATCGGCTCGTTCCGCCAGATCGCGCCACTGCAGCCGAGCCGCCTCTGCGGCGTTCACCGCGTCGACGATCACCGTGCGTCCGGAGTCGAGCTCCTTCTCGGCGATCTCCTCGGCGACGAGGTAGGCCGCGAGGCCCGTCGGCTGGTCGGCATCGATGCCGGCGCGCAGGATGGCCGACTCGATCGGGTCGACCGACACGACCGTGGCGCCGAGGCGGGCGCCGACGATCTGGGCGATCGTCGACTTTCCCGCACCCGGCAACCCGGCCATGACGATGAGTTGGGTGACGCTCAGGTCACCGAACTGGCGGTCGAACGGCTGCTCCCCCTGCATCCGCTTCCCCTCAGGAGAGTTCGGCGCGAGATGCGACGACCTGCACCGAGTTGGACTGCACCGAGAGGAAACCGTCCTCGGCGCGCGCGGTGATCTTCTCACCGCCGGGCAGCGTGACGCGGACCTCGCCGCCGGCGAGGATCGCGAGCATCGGCTCGTGACCCGGCAGGATGCCGATCTCGCCTTCGACGGTCTTCGCGACCACCATGGCCGCCTCGCCCGACCAGACTTCCTGGTCGGCCGAGACGACGCTCACGTTGAGGGCGGCCATGTTCAGCCGTTCTCCTTCTGGATGCGGGCCCAGTTCTCCTCGACGTCCGAGATCGGGCCGACGTTGAAGAACGCCTGCTCGGCCACGTGGTCGAAGTCACCGCGGGCGATGGCGTCGAACGACTCGATGGTGTCCTTCAGGGGCACGGTCGAGCCCTCGACACCGGTGAACTTCTTCGCCATGTAGGTGTTCTGCGAGAGGAACTGCTGGATGCGGCGCGCACGCGACACCGTGATCTTGTCCTCTTCGGAGAGCTCGTCGACACCGAGGATCGCGATGATCTCCTGGAGCTCCTTGTTCTTCTGGAGGATCTGCTTGACCGTGGTCGCGACGCGGTAGTGGTCCTCGCCCAGGTAGCGGGGGTCCATGATGCGCGACGTCGAGGTCAGCGGGTCGATCGCGGGGTAGAGGCCCTTCGACGCGATCTCGCGCGAGAGCTCGGTCGTCGCATCGAGGTGGGCGAAGGTGGTTGCCGGCGCCGGGTCGGTGTAGTCGTCGGCGGGGACGTAGATCGCCTGCAGCGAGGTGATCGAGTGACCACGGGTCGAGGTGATGCGCTCCTGGAGGATGCCCATCTCGTCGGCGAGGTTCGGCTGGTAGCCCACCGCGGAGGGCATGCGGCCGAGCAGCGTCGACACCTCGGAACCCGCCTGCGTGAAGCGGAAGATGTTGTCGATGAAGAGGAGGACGTCCTGCTTCTGCACGTCGCGGAAGTACTCGGCCATGGTGAGGGCCGAGAGGGCGACGCGAAGACGCGTCCCCGGCGGCTCGTCCATCTGGCCGAAGACGAGGGCCGTCTTGTCGAAGACGCCCGCCTCCTCCATCTCGTGGATGAGGTCGTTGCCCTCACGGGTGCGCTCGCCGACACCGGCGAACACCGACACACCACCGTGGTCCTGCGCGACGCGCTGGATCATCTCCTGGATGAGGACGGTCTTGCCGACGCCCGCACCACCGAAGAGGCCGATCTTTCCACCCTGCACGTACGGGGTGAGGAGGTCGATCGACTTGATGCCGGTCTCGAAGAGCTGCGTCTTCGACTCGAGCTGGTCGAATGCCGGGGGCTTGCGGTGGATCGGCCAGCGCTCGGTGATCTCGATCTGCTCGCCGGGCTCGCCGTTCAGCACCTCGCCGATGACGTTGAAGACCTTGCCCTTGGTGACGTCGCCGACCGGGACCGAGATCGCCTCGCCGGTGTCGGTGACCTCCTGGCCGCGGACGAGGCCGTCGGTGGGCTTCAGGGCGATGGCACGAACGAGGTCGTCGCCGAGGTGCTGGGCGACCTCGAGGGTCAGCACCGACGTCTGGTCGCCGAGGGTGATCTCGGTCTTCAGCGCGTTGTAGATCTCGGGGATCGAGTCGTGCGGGAACTCGATGTCGACGACGGGGCCGGTGACGCGGGCGATGCGTCCGACAGCGCCGGCGGCACGCTCGGCGACCGGCGCGGTTGCGGTGTCAGTCATTCTGCTCTCTCTTTTCTGAGTTGCTACTTGGCGGCGACGAGCGCGTCCGCGCCGCCCACGATCTCGGAGATCTGCTGCGTGATCTCGGCCTGTCGAGCGTTGTTCGCCAGGCGGGTGTAGTCGGTGATGAGCTTGTCGGCGTTGTCGGAGGCCGACTTCATCGCCTTCTGCGTGGCGGCGTGCTTGGCAGCGGCCGACTGCAGGAGGGCGTTGAAGATGCGGCTCTCGATGTACACCGGCAGCAGCCCGTCGAGCACGGTTTCGACGTCGGGCTCGAACTCGTACAACGGCTGGACCGTCGCGTCGGGCTCTGCGACGCCCTCGACGACCTCGAGCGGCAGCAGGCGCACGACCGTGGGGGTCTGCGTCATCATGCTCACGAAGGTGTTGTAGACCACGTGGATCTCGTCGACACCGCCGTCGGACGCGTCGCGCAGGAAGGACTCGAGCACCGCGTCGGCGATCTCCTTCGCCAGCTCGAACTCGGGGTTCTCGGAGCTGCCCGTCCACTGCCGCTCCGACTCGCGGTGGCGGAACTGGAAGTACCCGACCGCCTTGCGCCCGACGAGGAAGTACACGACCTCCTTGCCCTGCGAGCGGAGAAGCTCTGCGAGCTCTTCGGCCTCACGCAGGACCTGCGAGTTGAACGCGCCGGCGAGGCCGCGGTCGCTCGTGAGGATCACGATCGCCGCGCGCTCGATCTTCTCGGGCTCGGTCGTCAGCACGTGGTCGACGTTGGAGTACGTCGCCACCGCCGAGACGGCACGGGTGATCGCCCGCGAGTACGGCGTCGAAGCCGACACCCGTGCCTGCGCCTTCTGGATGCGCGAGGCGGCGATGAGCTCCATCGCCTTGGTGATCTTCTTCGTCGTCTGGGCAGACTTGATCTTCTGCCGGTAGACCCGAAGTTGCGCTCCCATGTCTCTCCTGTATCCCTAACGTCAGCGGTTCAGTTCGCCGGGTCCGCCTTAGCGGCGACCCTTGACGATCTTTTCCTGGTTGACGTCTTCGGCGGCGATGGCCTCGAACTGCTCCGAACCCACCGAGGCGAGCGGCTTGCCCTCACCGGTCTGGAACTCGGTCTTGAACGTCGCGACCGACGACTCGAGCTTCTGGATCGTCTCGTCCTCGAGCTTGTTCGTCGAACGCAGCACCTCGAACACGTCGGTGTTGCGACGCAGGTAGTCGAGGAACTCGCTCTCGAAGCGCAGGATGTCTTCGACGGGCACCTCGTCGAGGTGGCCCTTCGTGCCGGCCCAGATCGAGACGACCTGGTCTTCGACGGGGAAGGGCGAGTACTGCGGCTGCTTGAGCAGCTCGGTCAGACGCGCACCACGTGCCAGCTGACGGCGGCTCGCGGCATCGAGGTCGGACGCGAACATCGCGAAGGCCTCGAGCGAGCGGTACTGGGCGAGCTCGAGCTTCAGCGTGCCCGAGACCGACTTGATCGACTTGACCTGCGCGTCGCCGCCGACACGCGAGACCGAGATGCCGACGTCGACGGCCGGGCGCTGGTTCGCGTTGAAGAGGTCGGACTGGAGGAAGATCTGGCCGTCGGTGATCGAGATCACGTTGGTCGGGATGTACGCCGAGACGTCGTTCGCCTTCGTCTCGATGATCGGAAGACCGGTCATCGAGCCGGCGCCGAGCTCGTCGGAGAGCTTCGCGCAACGCTCGAGCAGACGCGAGTGCAGGTAGAAGACGTCACCGGGGTACGCCTCGCGTCCCGGCGGACGGCGGAGGAGCAGCGACACGGCGCGGTAGGCCTCGGCCTGCTTCGACAGGTCGTCGAAGATGATGAGGACGTGCTTGGAGTCGTACATCCAGTGCTGGCCGATGGCCGAGCCGGTGTACGGCGCGAGGTACTTGAAGCCGGCCGGGTCGGAGGCCGGAGCGGCGACGATGGTGGTGTACTCCATCGCGCCGGCGTCTTCGAGGGCGCCCTTCACCGAAGCGATGGTCGAGCCCTTCTGGCCGATCGCGACGTAGATGCAGCGCACCTGCTTGTTGATGTCGCCCGACTCCCAGTTGGCCTTCTGGTTGATGATCGTGTCGATCGCGATGGCCGTCTTGCCGGTCTGGCGGTCACCGATGATGAGCTGACGCTGGCCGCGGCCGACGGGGATCATCGCGTCGATGGCCTTGATGCCGGTCTGGAGCGGCTCGTGCACCGACTTTCGCTGCATGACGCCGGGCGCCTGCAGCTCGAGGGCGCGACGGCCCTCGATGCCGGTGATCTCGCCGAGACCGTCGATCGGGTTGCCGAGCGGGTCGACGACGCGGCCGAGGTAGCCCTCGCCGACGGGTACGGAGAGAACCTCGCCGGTGCGGGTCACCTCCATGCCCTCTTCGATGCCGGTGAACTCGCCGAGCACGACGACGCCGATCTCGTCTTCGTCGAGGTTCTGCGCGAGGCCGAGCGTGCCGTCCGCGAAGCGGACGAGCTCGTTCGCCATCACCGAGGGGAGGCCCCCGACGTGGGCGATGCCGTCGCCGGCGTCGGTGACGTACCCGACTTCGGTCTTCTGCGCCTGGCCCGGCTCGTACGACGAGACGAACTCCGAGAGAGCCGAACGGATCTCGTCGGGGCTGATGGAGAGTTCTGCCATTGCCATTTCCTTTTCTGGGCCGAGCCTCATGGGCGCCGGATGCAGTGTGTTTGTCTGGCGGCGCTGGACGCCGGTCGTGGGGTCAACCGGCGTCAGCCGGCAAGCTTCTGCCGCAGCGAGCTGAGGCGGCTGGCGACGCTGCCGTCGATGACGTCGTCGCCGATCTGAACGCGGACCCCGCCGAGGAGGGCGGGATCGACGATCGTGTCGAATCGGATGGGTCGGCCGGACTGGGCCTGGAGGCCCTGCTCGAGCCGGGCGAGCTGCTCGGACGAGAGCGGTGCTGCCGAGGTGACGGTCGCGATGTCGAAGCCGCGCTGGTCGGCGACGACGGTGGCCGCGTGCCGCAGGGCTTCGCCGATGCGGCGGCCGCGGGGCTGCTGCACGAGGTTCTGCACGATCGCCACAGTCTGCGGGGAGGCCTTGCCGCCGAGCAGACGATCGACGATCTTCGACTTGGCGTCGACCGCGCTGAGCTTCGAACCGAGCGCGAGCTCGAGTTCGGAGTCGGTCGCGACCGCACGGTCGAAGGCGAAGAGCTCGGCGTCGATGTCGACGCCCTCCGCTGCCGAGTCGGCCGCGATGCGGTAACCCAGCTCCTCGATCCCGGCGAGGAAGTCCCCGCCGCTCGACCAGCGGCTCGACGCAGCGGTCACGATCAGCGTCACCGCGACCGAGGGCAGCTGCGCACCGAAGACGCGCTCGACGAGCGCGCGCTTCTGCGTGGCATCCGCCTCGGGGTCGGTGAGCGCCGAGCGCAGCTGCGTCGACGAGCCGATCACGCGGCCGGCGGCGAGGAGGCCCTCGGCGACGTCAAGCTCGACCCGGCCGAGCTCGGCGAGCGCAGCCCGCGACCCGGCCAGGGCCTCTCTCGTAGCGCTACCCATGGGTTACTTCTTCCCTCCGGCGGTGGCCTCGGAGGCCTCCAGGTCGGCGAGGAAACGGTCGACGACCGCAGTCGCCTTCGCGTCGTCGGAGAGCGACTCGCCGATCACGCCGGAGGCGAGATCGATGGCGAGGGTACCCACCTCGGAGCGGAGCGAGACGAGCGCGGTCTGGCGCTCCGCCTCGATCTGCGCCTGGGCGCTCGCGGTGACGCGAGCGGCCTCGACGGTGGCGGTGTCCTTCGCCTCGGCGACGATCTTCTTGCCGTCCTCACGAGCCGTCTCGCGGATGCGACCGGCCTCGGTGCGGGCGTCGGCGAGCTGCGCCGTGTACTCCTCGAGAGCGGCCTCGGCCTTGCGCTGGGCCTCGTCGGCCTTCGCGATGTTGCCCTCGATCGCCTCAGCACGCTCGTCGAGCAGCTTCTGGACGCGCGGGAGCACGTACTTCCAGAAGAAGACGAGGATGATGACGAAGCAGACCGACGACCAGAGAATGTCGTACAGCTCCGGAATCACCGGGCTGTGCGTCTCGCCACCCTCGGTTGCAGCGCTCAGTACTGCATGAAGCACGTTGGCCTCCTCAGTTGCGGCGGGTGGATCAGACGAAGATGAAGTAGGTCGCGATACCGATGAAGGCGAGCGCCTCGGTGAAGGCGATACCGATCCACATCAGGACCTGGAGACGGCCGGCCAGCTCGGGCTGGCGGGCGACGCCCTCGATCGTCTTGCCGACGACGATGCCCACGCCGATGGCCGGGCCGATCGCCGCGAGGCCGTAGCCGACGGTCGCGATGTTTCCATCAAGGGCAGCGAGAACGGTGGTTGCGTCCACGTTGGGTTTCCTTTCTTAGGGATGCTTCGGGCGGGCGCCCGGGCTCAGTGCTCTTCTGCGACCGCGAGCTGGATGTAGACCGCGGTGAGAAGTGCGAAGACGTAGGCCTGCAGGACGGCGACGAGGACCTCGAACAGCGTGAACGCGAGTCCGAAGGCCAGGGTGCCGGCACCGACGATGGTCCACCAGCCGCTGAGCTGGAAGACGAAGAACTGCGTGGCTGCAAAGAAGAGCACGAGCAGGAGGTGACCGACGATCATGTTCATCATGAGTCGCAGGGTCAGCGTGATCGGGCGGATCACGAACGTCGAGATGAGCTCGATCGGCGTGACGATGATGTACACCGGCCACGGCACGCCCGAGGGGAAGAGCGAGTTCTTGAAGAAGTTCTTGGGGCTCTTCTTGACGCCCGCGTAGATGAAGGTGATGTACGCGACGATCGCGAGCACGAGCGGCACGCCGATGACGGAGGTGCCGGCGATGTTCAGGAAGGGGATGACACCCGTCAGGTTCATGAACAGGATCATGAAGAACATCGTCGTGAGGATCGGCAGGAACCGCTTGCCGTCCTTCTTGCCGAGCAGGTCGTCGGCGATGTTGACGCGCACGACGTCGAGGCCCATCTCGACGAGGCTCTGGAATCGGCCGGGCACGACGCGCATGTTGCGCGTGCCGAGCCAGAAGACCAGGAACAGTGCGATGACCGCGACGAAGCGGACGAGCATGATGCGGTTGATCTCGAAGGCGGTGCCTTCGAAGAGCAACGCTCCCGGGAAGAATTCGTCGATCGACGGACCGTGGAACTCACCGTCTTCGGTGGCAGTCGGAACCAGCAGGTTCAGAGCGTGTGCTAGCAGCGCTTTCTCCTGTTTCGGGGCGTGGAGCTCGGCTCTCGCGACGACGAACATGGACCTCGGTTCGCCCATGCGTGATGAGGGCAGAACCGTGGGGGGATCGGGAATACTCTAGCAAGACTTCTACGAGCAGACGAATTCAGAACCGAGTTCAGTCGTCTTCGGGTGCTTTCGGCAGTTCGACGTCGCTCGCGTAGGGCAGGCGCGACTTCGCGACGACGAGCACGTCGACCACGAGCGAGGCCAGAACACCGGCCACGAGGCTGAGGAACAGCACGGTCGTGTCGAGCCACGAGGCATCCCTGAGGAGCACGACGAGCACGATGAAGACGATGAACTTCACGAGCCAGCCGCCGAGCACGATGCCGAAGAACGCGCCCACGAAGAGGTCGCTGCCCGAGAAGCGGTTGGCGACGAGGATGCTCGCCGCGGTGATGCCCATGAACACCACCGCCATGGTGGTGCCGATGAGGGCGCCCCAGAGGCCGGGGAGCCCGGCGAAGACGAGGCCGAGCACGGCGCTCACCACGAGGATCACGGCGGCGAGCACACCGCCCCAGATGAGGGCGCGGCGCAGCACCGGGTTCGAGGTCGGCGTGCGGTCGGCGGGCTGTGCGGGACGTGCGTCGGTCATCATGCTCCAGTCGGGGGTCGCCCGATTCTACCGAGCCGGACCTTCGAGTTCGTCGGCCCCCGCCGGAGGCGTGCTCGGGCGCTCCTCCGCGGCGATCGTGAGGCGCTTGCGGCGGCCGAGCGGAGCGAGGGTGATCACGGCGCAGACGAGGAAGCCGACGCCGAGGAAGACGAAGGCCCAGGCGCTGTCGACGCCGAAGTAGGTCGGCAGCACGTAGGTGAGGAGGCACCCGACGGAAGCGACTGCCGTCCACCCGTAGAGGATGAGCACGGCGTTCAGGTGCGAGTGCCCCATGTCGAGCAGGCGGTGGTGCAGGTGCTTGCGGTCGGCCGCGAAGGGCGACTTGCCCGCGCTCAGCCGGCGCACGACCGCGAGGCCGAAGTCGAGCAGCGGGATCACGAGCACCACGAACGGCAGGAGGATCGGGATGAAGGCGGCGAAGAGGTTCTCGAACCCGACGCTGCCCGGGTTGATCGTGCCCGTCACCGCGATCGCCGCCGTCGCCGTCAGGAGGCCGATGAGGAGGGCGCCCGCATCGCCCATGAAGAGCTTCGCGGGGTGCCAGTTGAGCGGCAGGAAGCCCGCGCACGCGCCGACCACGATGACCGCGAGCAGCGACGCCAAGTTGAAGTAGTTGAGCGGCGAGGTCTGCTGCACGAGCAGGTAGGTGTAGAGGAAGAACACGCCGTTGGCGATGAGCGAGACGCCCGCGACGAGCCCGTCGAGCCCGTCGATGAAGTTCACCGCGTTCATCACGAGCACGATGACGAAGACCGTGAGCGTCGCGCTCAGCCACGACGGGATGAGCGTGATGCCCGCGATCGGCAGCGACACGATCGTGACGCCCTGCCAGGCGATGAGCCCGCCGGCGATGAACTGGCCCGCGAGCTTCGTCGTCCAGTCGAGGTCCCAGATGTCGTCGGCGACGCCCATCGCCACGATGAGCAGCGCCGCGCCGAGGATCGCGAGGATCTGGCCGGGGTTCTCGAAGATGATCGAGACGTTCGAGAACCGCGACACCCCGAGGCTCGACACGAAGGCCGCCGCGCCGATCGCGACGACGATGCCGACGAACATCGCGATGCCGCCGAGCCGCGGCGTCGGCCGGGTGTGCACGTCGCGCTCGCGGATCTTCGGATACAAGCGGTACTTCAGGCTGAGCTTCCAGACGACGATCGAGCCGCCGAAGGTGACGAGCGCGGCCAGCAGCGCGAGCGAGAGGAAGAGGGTCATGAGGCGGCGGCGCCCGCCTCATCGGCCTCGTCGACGGGGGCGGATGCCTCGGAGGCGGAGGCCTCGGGCCCGGCTGCGTCGACCGCATCGTCGACGGGGGCGGATGCCTCGGAGGCGGAGGCCTCGGGCGCCAGCAGCTCTTCGCCGACGACCGCGGCGATGCGCTCGCGCGAGATGACTCCGGCACGCACGATGCGGAGCACTCCCCCGTGCTCGCCGAGCCCCGTGGCATCCACGATCGTCGAGGAGGTGTCGCCCGGGCGCTCGCCGATCGCCTCGTAGCCCGAACCGGCCTCGCCGCCGTCGAGGTAGACGGCGACCGACTCGCCGAGCATCTGCTCGGCACCGGCGGCGGTCGTCGCCGAGGGCAGGCCCGAGAGGTTCGCCGAGGAGACCGCGAGCGGCCCCGTCTCGGAGAGCAGCTCGAGCGCGATCGGGTTCGCGGGCATGCGCAGGGCGACCGTGCCGCGGGTCTCGCCGAGGTCCCACTGGAGCGAGGGCTGCGCACGGAGGATGACCGTCAGCCCGCCCGGCCAGAACTCGCCGACGAGGTCGCGCACGGCGGGCGGCACCTCGCTCGCGAGGGCGTCGAGCGTCGGCAGCCCGGGGATCAGCACGGGCGGCGGCGAGGTGCGCTCGCGGCCCTTCGCCTCGAGGAGGCGCGCGACGGCCTTGGCGTCGAAGGCGTCGGCCGCGACGCCGTAGACCGTGTCGGTCGGGATGACGACGAGTTCGCCGCGTCCGATCGCGCCGCGGGCGAGTCGCATGCCGGTGAGCAACTGGGAGTCGACCGAGCAGTCGTAGATGGCAGTCATGACCTGCCGATTCTAGACCAGCACGGCAGGGCGGACGGATGCCTCGGGCCGCGCTCGGCCCGAGGCATCCGAAGTGATGACGGCTCGCTCAGCGGCGACCCGCCTTGCGACGGAACAGCCATGCGCCCCAGACCGCTGCGACGACGATGATGAGCACGCACCAGCCGACGGCCCACCACGCCGAGTCGCCCATCGGCGTGCCGAGCAGGAGCGAGCGGATGGTCTCGATCACGGGGGTGATGGGCTGGTTCTCCGCGATCCACTGCAGCCACTCGGGCATGGTGTCGACCGGCACGAAGGCGCTCGACAGGTAGGGCAGGAACAGCAGGATGAAGCCGTAGCCGCTCGCCGCCTCGGGCGAGGCTGCGGCGAGGCCGATCGCCGCGAACAGGTAGGTGATCGCGAGGATGTACAGGGCCACGACGCCGACGACGGCGAGCCACTCGAGGGGTGTCGCATTCGGGCTGAATCCGACGAGGAGGGCGACGCCGATCACGACGGCCGTGGCGACGAGGTTGCGCACGAGGCTCTCGACCACGTGCCCCGTCAGCACGGCGCCGCTGCGCAGCGGCATCGTGCGGATCCGGTCGATGATGCCCGTCGTCATGTCGCGCGACACCGAGATCGCGGTGCCCGCGGCGCCGAAGCCTGCGCACAGCAGGATGATGCCGGGCACGACGTAGTCGACGTAGCCGCCCGAGGGATCGATCGCGTTGCCGAAGATGAAGGTGAACATCAGCATGAGCATCGTCGGCAGGACGACCGCCATGAGCAGCGCCTCGACGTCGCGGACGGAGTGGATGAGGCTCCTGCCGATGAAGACGCGTTCGGCGGCGACGCCGCGCAGGCGCGGACGACGGGCGGATGCGGGTGCGGTTGCTGTTGCGCGCGCCGACGCCGGCACGGTTGCGGTGGTCATTTCGCCTCCACGAGTTCGGGGGTGGATGCCTCGGCACCGGAGGTGATGGCGAGGAACACGTCGTCGAGACTCGGACGACGGATGGAGACCTGTACGCCGTCGACGCCGGCGCCGCCGACCGAGGCCCGGTCGAGCTCATCGATTGCGGCGCGCAGGCCGTGCACGCTGCCGTCGGTCGGGATCTCGCGGACGAGCACGCCGTCGGCGTCGCGCAGCTCGACGACGTCGCCGCCCACTCGCGCCTTGAGCTCGTCGGCCGTGCCCTCGGCGGCGATGCGCCCGCGGTCGAGTACGGCGATGCGGTCGGCGAGCCGGTCGGCCTCCTCGAGGTACTGGGTCGTGAGGAACACGGTGGTGCCGGCGTCGGCGAGGGTGCGGATGACGGCCCAGAGCTCCTGCCGGCTGCGGGTGTCGAGGCCCGTCGTCGGTTCGTCGAGGAAGAGCACGGGCACGTCCACGACGAGGCTCAGCGCCAGGTCGAGACGACGGCGCATTCCGCCCGAGTAGGTGCCCACGCGGCGGTCGGCCGCCGCCTCGAGGTCGAAGCGGTGCACGAGCTCGGCGGCACGCGCCTTCGCCGCACGCCGGGTGAGCCCCGAGAGCCGGCCCATCATGACGAGGTTCTCGGTGCCGGTGAGCACCTCGTCGACGGCGGCCGACTGGCCCGTGAGCGCGATGCGCTGCTGCACCTCGCCCGGGGCCCGGGCGACGTCGCACCCGGCGACGATGGCCGTGCCTGCGTCGGGCGCGACGAGGGTCGTGAGGATGTTGATCGTCGTGGTCTTGCCCGCACCGTTCGGCCCGAGGAGGGCGAAGACGCTCCCCTTCGGCACCGCGAGGTCGAGCCCCGCGAGCACCTCGGTTCGGCCGAACTGCTTGCGGAGGCCGCGGACGTCGATGGCGAGTTCCATCGCTCGTACTCCGTTCGTGTCGGGTCTGCGCCGTCGGCCCATCGACCGTGTACGACGCAAACTGTTTATGTGATGCACTGTTGTTTAAGTAATACACAGTTCTAGACTGTGGTCAAGCGCACCGAAGAACTGGAGCCCGATGAGCGACGAACTGCGAGCCGACCCCGAACTCCCCCGGGCGGTCGCACTGGCCTGGGGCGTCGCCGCCCACCCGCAGCGCGGACCCAAGCGCGAACTCTCGATCGAACGCATCGTCGACGCCGCGATCGAGATCGCCGACGCAGAAGGACTCGGCGCCGTCTCGATGAGTCGGGTCGCGGCATCCCTCGGATTCACGACGATGTCGCTCTACCGGTACGTGACGAGCAAGGACGACCTGATCCTGCTCATGCAGGAGGGCGCGGTCGAGCCGCCCGTGCCCGACGATTCGGTCGACCGGGGCTGGCGCGCGGGGGTCACGGCCTGGGTGCTCGCCATGCGCGCGGCGTACCAGGAACACCCGTGGCTCGTCGACATCCCGATCTCGGGCGCCCCGATCACGCCGAACAGCCTGCTCATCGTCGACTGGTTCCTCCGCGAAGTGCGCGATCTCCCGCTGAGCGACGGCGAGAAGATGTCGGCGCTCCTGCTGCTCACGAGCTACGCCCGCGCCACCAGCGCGCAGGACCGCGACCTGCGAGCCGCCGCCCTGGCCGCCGACGACCCGGCCGACGTCACCGGTGAGAGCGCCTTCGCCGCGTTGACCGAGCTCGTCACCCCCGAGCGCTTCCCCCACCTCAGCCCGCTGCTCGCCGCCGGCGGCTACGTCGCCGAACCCGGCACGCACCCGGGCGACACCGACGACGACTTCACCTTCGGGCTTCTTCGCATCCTCGACGGCATCGGGCACCACGTCGATCGCCAGGGCGGCGCCTCATCGCCCGCGACGCCCGAACCGCTCCCCGAACTCCCGGCGCAGCTCGATCTCCCGCGCGACCCGCGGGTCCGCGAGGCCGCGAAGGCGAGGCGCGAGGCCGAGAAGGCCGTGCGAGAGGCGCAGAAGACGCTGCGCGAAGCGCAGAAGCGCGAGCGCGAGGCGATCAAGCACGCGCTCGAACGCGAGAAGCACGAGAAGAAGAAGTAGCGAGCAGCCGGGCGTGGCCTCGCCCGGCCGAGCCGGCGTCAGCGCAGCGCGGTGGTCGCCCGGTCGCGCCCCGTGAGATCGCGGTGATGCGAGATCGCGCGCCAGCCGTCGGCCGCGAGGAGCGCTGCGATCTCGGCCGACTGCGCCTCGCCGTGCTCGATCACGAGCAGACCGCCCGGCACGAGCAGCGCCCGCGCACGCTGCGAGAGCACGCGCACGACGTCGAGGCCGTCGGCCCCGCCGTAGAGGGCGCGCTCGGGATCGTAGAGCCGCACCTCGGGGTCGCGCGGGATCGCCCCCAACGGGATGTACGGCGGGTTCGAGACGACGACCGACACCCGCCCGTCGAGTTCGGGCAGCGCCGTCGCGAGATCGCCGAAGACGAGCTCGAGGTTCGGCGCCCCGACCTCCTCGACGTTGCGCCGCGTCCACGGGAAGGCCTCGGGCGAGTTCTCGACCGCCCATACCCTCGCGTGCGGCACCTCGGTAGCGAGGGCCAGCGCGATCGCGCCGCTGCCCGAACCGAGGTCGATGCCGATCGGCTCGGCCTCCGCGACGGCGCGCAGCGCGTCGATGCCGATCTGGGCGACGCCCTCGGTCTCGGGGCGGGGCACGAAGACCCCGGGCCCCACGGCCAGCTCGAGCGAACGGAACGCGGCCCGCCCCGTGAGGTGCTGCAACGGCTCGCGCCGTGCGCGACGCTCGGCGAGCGAGGCCAGCTCCGCGGCATCCTCGGCCGAGAACGCGCCGCCGATCACGAGGCGCGCCTGCACGCCGCCGCGGCTGAGTCCCAGCACGTGCCCGATGAGGAGTTCGGCGTCGACCTCGGGGTCTGGGACCCCCGCCGCGGCGAGCATCCTGACGAGTTCGTCGCGCACCTCGCGCAGCGGTCGGGCGGCCTGGTCCTCTGGTGCATCCACGCAATGGAATGTAACGCACCCCCACCGCCCCGAACGCCCCAATAGGCTGATGACGCCCGCACCGCCCCTCCAGAAAGGCCTGCCCATGGCTCAGATCTACGACAACATCACGCAGGCCTTCGGCCGCACCCCGCTCGTGCGCCTGAACCGCCTCACCGAGGGGGCCGGCGCGACCGTGCTCGCGAAGCTCGAGTTCTACAACCCCTCCGCGAGCGTGAAGGACCGCCTCGGCGTGGGCATCGTCGACGCGGCCGAGGCCTCGGGCGCACTCCAGCCCGGCGGCACCATCGTCGAGGGCACGAGCGGCAACACGGGCATCGCCCTCGCCCTCATCGGCGCGGCGCGCGGCTACAAGGTCATCCTCGCGATGCCCGAGACCATGTCGAAGGAGCGCAAGTCGCTGCTGAAGGCCTACGGCGCCGAGCTCGTGCTGACGCCCGGCTCCGAGGGCATGAAGGGCGCCGTCGCGAAGGCCGAGGAGATCGCCGCCGCCACCCCCGGCGCGATCCTCGCCCGCCAGTTCGAGAACGAGGCGAACGTCGACATCCACCGCCGCACCACCGCCGAAGAGGTGTGGAACGACACCGACGGCGGCGTCGACATCTTCGTCTCGGGAATCGGCACCGGCGGCACCCTCTCGGGCACCGGCCAGGTGCTGAAGGAGCGCAAGCCGGGCGTGAAGGTCGTGGGCGTCGAGCCCGCCGAGTCGCCCATCCTCAACGGGGGCGCACCCGGCCCGCACAAGATCCAGGGCATCGGCGCGAACTTCGTGCCCGACATCCTCGACCGCGACGTCTACGACGAGATCATCGACGTGAACATCGACCAGGCCGTCGCCACCGCGCGCCGGCTCGGCACCGAAGAGGGCATCCTCGGCGGCATCTCCTCGGGCGCGACCGTGTACGCCGCCCTCGAGCTCGCCAAGCGCCCCGAGAACGACGGAAAGACCATCGTCGTCATCGTCGCGAGCTACGGCGAGCGGTACCTGTCGACCGTCCTGTACGAGGGTCTGCTTGACTGATCAGGTGCCGATCTTCAGACGCCTGAGGGAAGACCTCGCGACAGCCCGTGCGCACGACCCCGCAGCACGGAGCGGTCTCGAGGTCTTCCTCGTGTATTCGGGCCTCCACGCCATCTGGGCGTACCGCGTCGCCCACCGGCTCTGGCGAGCCCGATGGCGGTTCCCGGCGCGGGTGATCTCGCAGCTGACCCGGTTCCTCACCGGCATCGAGATCCACCCCGGCGCGACCATCGGCCGCCGCTTCTTCATCGACCACGGCATGGGCGTCGTGATCGGCGAGACGGCCGTCATCGGCGACGACGTCATGCTCTACCACGGCGTCACCCTCGGCGGGAAGGCGCCGCGCAACACCCCGCCGGGCACCAAGCGCCACCCGACCCTCGACGACGGCGTCACGGTCGGCGCCGGCGCGAAGATCCTCGGCGACATCACGATCGGCGCGTGGAGCGCCGTCGGCGCCAACGCGGTCGTGACGCGCAGCGCTCCCCCGCACTCGCTCGTCGTCGGCGTGCCCGCGACCGTGCGACCGCTGTCGCACCAGACCGCCGACGCCGCGCGCGGCGTGCACGACTGGCACATCTGAGGCGTCGAACGACGAGGTGCGGATGCCCCGGGGTCGCCCCGGGGCATCCGCCCCTCGTTCGTTCTCGGCGAGTGCCGCGAGCTCAGTCCTCGCGACCGGCGAGCTGCGCCTCCTCGTCGGCCTGGATGGCCGACTCGATGAGCGGGTCGAGCGCCCCGTTCATCACCTGGTCGAGGTTGTACGCCTTGTAGCCGGTGCGGTGGTCGGCGATGCGGTTCTCGGGGAAGTTGTACGTGCGGATGCGCTCCGAGCGGTCCATGGACCGGATCTGCGACTTGCGGGCGTCCGAGGCCGCGGCGTCGAGCTCCTCCTGCTGGCGCGCGAGGATGCGTGCGCGGAGCACGCGCATCGCCGCCTCGCGGTTCTGCAGCTGCGACTTCTCGTTCTGCATCGAGACCACGATGCCGGTGGGCAGGTGGGTGATGCGCACGGCCGAGTCGGTCGTGTTCACCGACTGCCCGCCGGGACCGGAGGAGCGGTAGACGTCGATCTTGAGGTCGTTCTGGTTGATCTCGACCTCTTCGGGCTCGTCGACCTCGGGGAAGACGAGCACGCCCGTCGTCGACGTGTGGATGCGGCCCTGCGTCTCGGTGACGGGCACCCGCTGCACGCGGTGCACGCCGCCCTCGTACTTGAGGTGCGCCCACACGCCCTGCGACGGGTCGCTCGCGTTCGACTTGATCGCGACCTGCACGTCTTTGTACCCGCCGAGGTCGGACTCGTTGCGCTCGAGGAGCTCGGTCTTCCAACCCTTCGACTGCGCGTACTGGATGTACATGCGCAGGAGGTCGGCGGCGAAGAGGGCGCTCTCCGCGCCGCCCTCGCCGCCCTTGATCTCCATGATCACGTCGCGGCCGTCATCGGGGTCGCGCGGGATCAGGAGCCGCCGGAGCCTCTCCTGCGCCTGCGCGAGTCCCTCCTCGAGGGCCGGCACCTCCTCGGCGAAGGCGTCGTCCTCCTTGGCGAGCTCACGGGCCGCCGCGAGGTCGTCCTGCGCCTCGTGCCAGGCCGTGTTCGCAGCGACGATCCGGCTCAGCTCGGCGTAGCGCCGGTTGACCTTCTTCGCGCGCGCCGCGTCGGCGTGCAGCGCCGGGTCCGCGAGCTCCTCCTGGAGCTGCGCGTGCTCGGCGAGCAGCGGCTGGACCGATTCGAACACGTGAGCCTCAGCGGTGGTCGGTCTCGTGCCCGTGCGAGTTGCCGTGGCCGGCGACCGGCATCGACTTCTGCATGAGCATGAGGAACTCGACGTTCGACTGCGTCTCCTTCAGACGACCGAGCACGGCCTCGAGGGCGGGCTGCTGGTCGAGGCCGGCGAGGGCACGACGCAGCTTCCAGGTGATCTTCACCTCGTCGGGGCTCAGCAGCATCTCCTCGCGACGCGTCGACGAGGCGTTGACATCGACGGCCGGGAAGATGCGCTTGTCGGCGAGCTGACGCGAGAGGCGCAGCTCGCTGTTGCCGGTGCCCTTGAACTCCTCGAAGATCACCTCGTCCATCTTCGAACCGGTCTCGACGAGCGCGGTCGCGAGGATGGTCAGCGAGCCGCCGTTCTCGATGTTGCGCGCGGCGCCGAAGAAGCGCTTCGGCGGGTACAGCGCCGAGGCGTCGACACCGCCCGAGAGGATGCGGCCCGAAGCGGGTGCGGCCAGGTTGTAGGCGCGGCCGAGGCGGGTGATCGAGTCGAGCAGCACGACGACGTCGTGGCCGAGCTCGACGAGGCGCTTGGCACGCTCGATGGCGAGCTCGGCGACCGTCGTGTGGTCTTCGGCCGGACGGTCGAAGGTCGAGGCGATGACCTCGCCCTTCACCGTGCGCTGCATGTCGGTGACCTCTTCGGGGCGCTCGTCGACGAGCACGACCATGAGGTGGACCTCGGGGTTGTTGATCGAGATGGCGTTCGCGATCTGCTGCAGCACGATCGTCTTGCCCGCCTTCGGGGGCGCGACGATGAGGCCGCGCTGGCCCTTGCCGATGGGCGCGACGAGGTCGATGATGCGCTGCGTGAGCTTCGTCGGCTCGGTCTCGAGACGCAGGCGCTCCTGCGGGTAGAGCGGGGTCAGCTTCTGGAACTCGACGCGCGCGGCGGCCTCGTCGATCGACTGGCCGTTGACCGAGTCGACCTTGACGAGCGCGTTGTACTTCTGCCGGCTGTTCGCCTCGTTGTCGCGCGGCTGCTTGATCGAGCCGACGACCGCGTCGCCCTTGCGCAGGTTGTACTTCTTGACCTGACCGAGCGAGACGTAGACGTCGCTCGGGCCGGGGAGGTACCCCGTCGTGCGCACGAAGGCGTAGTTGTCGAGCACGTCGAGGATGCCCGCGATCGGGATCAGCACATCGTCGTCGAGGATCTCGGGCTCGAGCTCGTCGCCGGCCGCGCCCTGACCGCGGCGCTTGCGGTCGCGGTAGCGGCTGCGACGGCCGCCCTCGCCCTCGAGCTGCTGCTGGGCGTCGCGGTTCTGGCCCTGGTTCTGACCCTCGCGGCCCTGGCCGTCGCGGCCCTGGCCGTCGCGGCCCTGACCCTCACGGCCCTGGCCGTCGCGGCCCTGACCGTCGCGACCCTGCTTGCCCTTCTCGGCGTCGCCCTGGCGCTCGGCGGACTTGCCGCCCTCGTCGCGCTTGCTGCGCTGCTCGCCGCCCTGGGCGGCGTCGCCCTGGCCGTTCTGGCCGTTCTGGCGGCGGTCGCCGCCCTGCTTCTGGGCGTCGTCGCCGCGCTCGCCGCGCTCGTTGCCGCCGCGCTCGCCGCGCTCGCCGCCACGGCGACCGCGGTTGCGGCCGCGGCCCTGACGGGGCTCGTCGGTCTGGGCCTGCTCGCCCTCGCCCTCGGCCGTTGCGGGGCGCGCGCCCTCGCCGGTCGCGGCGGCGAGCTCCTCGCGCACTGCGGCGCGCGCGGCCTCGCGGGCCTCGTCGTCGTTCGCCGGCACGAGGCCGACGCCCGCGCCGCCGCCGTTGACGTGCTGCGCGGCGGCCGTGGTCGCGCTCGTCGCGCGACGCGGCTGGCGACCGCGACGGGGCGCTGCCGGCTCGGGGGCGGATGCCTCGGAGGCGGCCTGCTCTGCAGCAGGAGCCTCGATCGGCGCCGACTCCGCCGCCGGGGCGGCGGGCGCCTCGACTGCGGCGGTCTCGGCGGGCGCCGGGTCGGCGGCGGCCGCCGCGCCGTCGAAGTCGAGCGTCGGGGCGACGTCGCCCGCCTGCTCGGCCTGACGGGCGGTGATCGCCTCGACGAGTTCGCCCTTGCGGAGCTTGGATGCGCCCACGATGCCGAGCGAGACGGCGAGCTCCTGGAGCTCGGCGACCTTGAGGCCGGTCAGAGGGGCGCTGTTCGCCACGCCTGCAGCGTGGTCGGATGCGTTGGTCACTGGGTGTTTTCCTTTCCCCTGGCGCAAGAGTTGCGCGGCAGGAGAGCTGATCGCGTCCTCGAGCGAGGTCGGCGCGCGGTGGCGCAGACATGCGCGAGAGCGAAAGCAAGAGATTGCCGGGAATTGCACGATGCGGCCGGGAGTACGAACAGTGCATATGTCTGCAGTACGTCGCCTGCCGGGTGCGGTGTCAGTCTAACACTCCGCACCGCACCGATCCGCCACGCGACGCGCCCTGTGGAGAAGGAGATTCCCCGACCGGGTGCACCGTCATCGACGGAGCGGCCGCTCGGGGCCTCCGACCGATGGTGTCGTCGCATGCGCGGGAGCGCATGCGGTCTGCCGCGGGCGCTGGGCCTGCCGCCTATCGCGACACGGTCTCCCGCACCGGGCGGCGTCACCTCGGGAGGTCTGCCGGAGACGCGTCGCGGCGCTGGGCGCCGCGGGCGCTGGGGCTGCCGCCTTGCGCGACAGTCGTCAACGCTCCGCGTTGACGACTGTCGCGCCCTTGAAGTCGACGGCGAGCGGCAGCGCCTGCCAGACCGTATCGGCGACGCGCTCGACGAGTGCGGTCGCGGCGGCGCGCTCGCTCGGGTCGCTCGCGAGCACCAGGATCGACGGCCCCGCACCCGAGACGACGGCGGGATGCCCCGCCTCGCGGAGCGCCTGGATGAGCCGATCGGTCTCGGGCATGGCCGCGGCACGGTAGTGCTGGTGCAGCTTGTCCTCGGTGGCCTGGAAGAGCAGCTCGGGGCTCTGGATGAGCGCCGCGACGAGCAGCGCCGAACGCGAGACGTTGAAGACCGCGTCTTCGTGCGGCACCGACTCGGGCTGCAGCGACCGCGCGAGCGCCGTCGACATCTCGTGCTCGGGCACGAGCACGAGCGGCGAGACGCCGCGGTGCACGATGAGCTTCTTGTGGCGGGGCCCCTCGGGGGTCACCCACGCGATCGTGAGCCCGCCGAACAGCGCCGGCGCGACGTTGTCGGGGTGCCCCTCGAGCTCGGTCGCGAGCTCGAGCAGCTCGTCGGCGGTGAAGTCGACGACGCCCTCGAGCAGCCCCTTCGCGGCGACCACGCCGGCGACGATCGCCGCACCCGAGGAGCCGAGCCCGCGGCCGTGCGGGATCGTGTTGTGCGCGACGAGCTCCAGGCCCGGCAGCGCGACCCCGGCACGTTCGAAGGTGTGCGCGATCGAGCGCACGACGAGGTGCGAGGCATCCAGCGGCACCTCGCCCTCGCCGACGCCGTGCACCTCGACGACGACGCCCGCCGTCGCGGTCGCCCGGATCTCGAGCTCGTCGTAGCGCGCGAGCGCGAGCCCGAGCGTGTCGAAGCCGGGGCCGAGGTTCGCGGAGGTGGCCGGCACCTTCACCTGCACGGCGCGACCCGCGAGCGCGGTGTCGACCGGAGCGACGAGGGTGCCGGTCACGAGGAGAGTCCGAGCACCGACGCGATCTGCGCGGTGTCGACCGGCACGATGGTCGGCTGCACGTCGGAACCGTCGGCGGTGCGCAGGGCCCACTGCGGGTCCTTCAGGCCGTGGCCGGTGACGGTGAGCACGACGCGGGCGCCCTTCGGCACGACACCGGCCTCGGCTCGCTCGAGCAGGCCCGCGACCGAGATCGCCGAGGCGGGCTCGACGAAGATGCCGACCTCGGCAGAGAGGATGCGCTGCGCCTCGAGGATCTTGTCGTCGTCGATGGCGCCGAAGTAGCCGTCGGACTCGTCGCGCGCCTGCAGGGCGAGATCCCACGATGCGGGGTTGCCGATTCGGATGGCGCTCGCGATGGTGTCGGGGTCCTTCACCGGCTCGCCGCGCACGATCGGTGCGGAGCCCGCGGCCTGGAAACCGAACATCCGGGGCAGTCGCGTGGCGTTGCCCGCCGCGATGTCCTCGCGGTAGCCGCGCGTGTACGCGGTGTAGTTGCCGGCGTTGCCGACGGGGATGAAGTGGAAGTCGGGGGCGTCGCCGAGCACCTCGACGACCTCGAACGCGGCGGTCTTCTGCCCCTCGATTCGGTCGTTGTTGACCGAGTTCACGAGGTGCACCGGGTAGTTCGCCGCGAGGTCGCGGGCGATGTCGAGGCAGTCGTCGAAGTTGCCCTGCACCTGCAGCAGTTCGGCGTTGTGCGCGATGGCCTGGCTGAGCTTGCCCATCGCGATCTTGCCCTCGGGCACGAGCACGGCGGCCTTGATGCCGGCGTGCGTGGCGTAGGCGGCCGCCGAGGCCGAGGTGTTGCCGGTCGAGGCGCAGATGACGACCTTCGCCCCGTGCTCGACGGCCTTCGTGACCGCCATCGTCATGCCGCGGTCCTTGAAGGAGCCGGTCGGGTTCATGCCCTCGAACTTCACCCAGACGTCGGCGCCGGTGCGGGCCGAGAGCGCCGGGGCGGGCAGCAGCGGCGTGCCGCCCTCGCCGAGGGTGACGACCGGGGTGGCGTCGGTGACGTCGAGGCGGTCCGCGTACTCGCGGATGACTCCGCGCCACTGGCGGGAGTTGGCCTTGGGGGTGGGCTGGGAGTTCACAGTGCTCCTTCGACTCGGAGGACGGACGCGACGGATGCGACGACGGGGCTCTGGGCGAGGGCGGCGACGGTCTCGGCGAGCGCGGACTCCTTCGCCTCATGCGTCCCGATGACCAGCGTAGCCCGCTGGCTCCCTTCGCTGACGCTCTGCTGGAGTTGCTCGACCGAGACGCCGTGCAGGGCGAAGATGCGGGCGATCTGCTCGAGCACGCCGGGTTCATCGGTGACCTCGAGCGTGATCGCGTAGCGCGTGGTGATGCGGCCGATCTCGAGCACGGGCACTTCGGCCTGCGTGGATTCGGCGGTGCCGGGGCCGCCGGAGACGCGGCGGCGGGCGATGGCGACGAGGTCGCCGAGCACGGCGGAGGCGGTCTGCACTCCCCCGGCGCCGGCGCCGTAGAACATGAGCGGGCCTGCGGCGGATGCCTCGACGAAGACGGCGTTGTTCGCGCCGTGCACGGCGGCGAGCGGGTGGCTCCGCGGCACGAGCGCCGGGTAGACGCGCGCAGAGACACCCTCGTCGCCCGTCTCGGGGTCGGTGAGACGCTCGCAGATCGCGAGGAGCTTCACGACGTAGCCGGCGCGGCGGGCCGATTCGACCTGGTCGGCGGAGACCTCGGTGATCCCCTCGCGGTGCACGGCCTCGACGGGCACGCTCGTGTGGAAGGCGAGGCTCGCGAGGATCGCGGCCTTCTGCGCTGCGTCGTAGCCGCCGATGTCGGCGGTCGGGTCGGCCTCGGCGTACCCGAGCTCGGTCGCGGTCGCGAGTGCGTCTTCCAGGGATGCCCCGGTCGTGTCCATGCGGTCGAGGATGAAGTTCGTGGTGCCGTTGACGATGCCGAGGATGCGGTCGACCCGGTCGCCGGCGAGGCTCTCGCGGAGCGGACGGATGATCGGGATGGCCCCGGCGACCGCGGCCTCGTACGAGAGCTGCGCGCCGACCTGCTCGGCCGCGGCGAACAGCTCGGGTCCGTGCGAGGCGAGGAGCGCCTTGTTGCCCGTCACGACGTCGGCGCCCGAGCCGATCGCCTGCAGCACGAGGCTCCGGGCTGGTTCGATGCCGCCGACGAGCTCGATCACGATGTCGGAGCCGAGGATGAGCGACTCGGCGTCGGTCGTGAGGAGCTCGGCGGGAAGCTCGACGTCGCGCTTCGCGCTCGTGTCGCGCACGGCGATGCCCACGAGTTCGAGTCGGGCGCCGACACGCTGCTCGAGCTCGTCGGCGTGCTCGAGGAGGAGCCTCGCCACCTGCGATCCCACCGATCCGGCTCCGAGCAGTCCGACTCGGATGGAGCGGTACTCGATCATGCGGGGGTCCCTTCGATAGCGGATGGCTCGAGCCCGAGGTCGCGGCCGAGCAGGTCGTCGATCGTCTCGCCCCGCACGATGAGGCGGGCCTCGCCCCCGCGCACCGCGACGACGGGCGGGCGGGGCACGTGGTTGTAGTTCGAGGCGAGCGACCAGCAGTAGGCCCCGGTGGCGGGCACGGCGAGCAGGTCGCCCGGGGCGGTGTCGGCAGGCAGGTACTCGGCGTCGACGACGATGTCGCCCGACTCGCAGTGCTTGCCGACGACGCGCGAGAGCGCGGGCGGCGCCGCTGAGACGCGCGAGGCGAGACGGGCCGAGTACTCGGCGCCGTAGAGCGCGGTGCGGGCGTTGTCGCTCATGCCGCCGTCGACGCTCACGTAACGGCGCTCGCCGCCGTCGATCGGCACCGACTTGATCGTGCCGACCGTGTAGATCGTGACGCCCGCCGGACCGATGATCGAGCGCCCGGGCTCGAACGCGAGCCTGGGCAGCAGCAGGCCGCGTTCGCGACAGCCGGCGACGACGGCGTCGAGGATGCCCCGGGCGATCTCCTCGATCGGCTGCGGCGAATCGGCCGCGGTGTAGGCGATGCCGAAGCCGCCGCCGAGGTTGAGCTCGGGCACGGGGCCGGCCTCCGAGAGCTCGGCGTGGGCCTCGAGCAGTCGCGACGCCGATTCGGCGAAGCCGTCGGCGTCGAAGATCTGCGAGCCGATGTGGCAGTGCAGGCCGAGGAAGTCGAGGGCCTCGTGGCTGCGGATGCGGGCGCCCAGCTCGGCCGCGCGCTCGAGCGGGACCCCGAACTTCTGGTCTTCGTGGGCGGTCGCGAGGAACTCGTGCGTCGAGGCGTGCACGCCGCTGTTCACCCGGAGGCGCACACGCTGGCGTCGCCCGGCACGGGCGGCCGCGGCCGCGACCCGCTCGATCTCGACCTCGCTGTCGATGACGATCGCGCCCACGCCCGCGGCGACCGCGGCGTCGATCTCGGCGATCGACTTGTTGTTGCCGTGGAAGCCGAGCCGGCCGGGGTCCGCCCCCGCCCCGAGCGCGACCGCGAGTTCACCGCCGGTGCAGACGTCGACCGCGAGCCCCTCGTCGAGGACCCAGCGCACGACGGCACCGGAGAGGAACGCCTTGCCCGCGTAATAGACCGTCACATCGGTGCCCGCGGCGCGCGCTGCGGCGTCGAACGCCTCGCGGGTGCGGCGGGCTCGCCCGCGCGCCTCGGCCTCGTCGACGACGTACAGCGGAGTGCCGAAGCGCGCGGCGAGCGACGCCGCGTCGAGTCCGGCGAGCACGAGCCGGCCCGCTTCGTCGCGATGCGCCGACTCGGGCCAGACCTGCGGCACGAGCCCGTTGACGTCGTCGGGCACGGCGGGGCCCGAGGGGACGGCGATGGAGACGGATGCCACGGAGAAACCTCACGGAGGGGACGAATCGACGGTCGCTCGCGGCGAGCGAACCCGGATCGGTTCCTGAAGCCTGATGCGTGCCGACCTTGTGGGTCGGCGTACGGCGAGTCTACCGAGGCCGCACGGCGAGGCCGAATCGACGCGTCAGTCGCAGCTGCCGGTCTGCCGCAGATGCGCCTCGTCGAGCGTGATCTCAGAGCCCTCGAGCTCGACCCGCACGACGCCGGGCGCCGCAGCGATGTCGGTCACCTCGATGCCCTCGGGCAGGTGCTCGGCGACGCAGACCGCGATCGGGTCGCTGCCGAGGACGCGTTCGACGATGCCCGAGAGATCGAGCGAGCCGCCGCCCGCGCCGATCTCGACCCCGACCGGCTGGAGCAGCACCTCGGTGCCCGCCGCCGTGGGGGTCGCGGTCACCTGGTAGGCGATCGACTGCCCGAAGAGTTCGAGCTCGCCCTCGTAGCCGACGGTCGCGTCGCCGAGCGTGATCGAGCCGGTCGAGTTCGGCACCTGGACGAGCTGGTTCACCGCGTCCTGTTCGGCCGAGACCGTCGCGTCGAGCCGGTCGACCGGGCTGCCGAGATCGACCGGGACCCCGCGGAGCTCGACCTCGACGTCGAGCGGCGCTCCGTCGACGACGAGCTCGGGCGCGCTCAGCGAGACCTGCTCCATGGTGCCCGAGAGGTATTGGGCGATCACCGAGAGGCCGCCGATCGTCACGTCGACGTCGCCCTCGACCCCGGCGGGCAGGCTCGCACGCACCTCGTCGGCGACGCGCTGCTCGGCGATGCCGCGGGCGACCACGTCGGCGACCACGAGGAGCGCCGCGATACCGACCACGGAGCCCGCGACGATGAGCCCGATGCGGGCGCCCCGACCGAGTCGACGCCGGGGCTCCGGCTCGGGCCCCGTGACATCCAACTCGACCGTCGCGTGCTCGTCGGACATCGCTGCTCCCTCGGGATCGTTTCGGGCGGACTACATGCGCTCGGGCGCCGAGACGCCGATGAGCCCCAGTCCGTTGCGGATGACCTGGCCCGTGGCGTCGTTCAGCCAGAGTCGCGTGCGCTGGAGCTCGCCGACCGGCTCGTCGCCGAGCGGCAGCACGCGGCAATTGTCGTACCAGCGATGGTAGAGGCCCGCGAGCTCTTCGACGTAGCGCGCGACGCGGTGCGGCTCGCGCAGCTCGGCCGACTGCGCCACGATGCGCGGGAACTCCTGCAGCGCGCCGAGGAGCGCCGACTCGGTCTCGTGGGTGAGCAGTTCAGGGGCGAACGACGAGCGGTCGACCCCGGATGCCGCGGCATTGCGCGCGACCGCGGAGGTGCGGGCGTGCGCGTACTGCACGTAGAAGACCGGGTTGTCGTTGGTGCGGCGCTGCAGGATCTCGGGGTCGATCGTGAGCGGCGAGTCGGCCGGGTAGCGGCCGAGCGTGTAGCGGAGCGCGTCGGTGCCGAGCCAGGCCTGCAGGTCGTCGAGCTCGATGATGTTGCCGGCGCGCTTCGAGAGCTTCGCGCCGTTCACGCTCACGAGCTGACCGATGAGCACCTCGATGTCGCGCTCGGGATCGTCGCCGGCCGCGCCGGCGAGCGCCTTGAGGCGGTGGACGTACCCGTGGTGATCGGCGCCGAGCAGGTAGATCTTGTGCTTGAAGCCGCGATCGCCCTTGTCGAGGTACAGGGCGGCGTCGGCGGCGAAGTAGGTCGGCACGCCGTTGCCGCGCACGAACACCCGGTCTTTGTCGTCGCCGAAGTCGGTCGTCTTCACCCACACGGCGTCGTCGGCGTCGTAGACGTGGCCCTGCGCGCGCAGCCGGGCGAGCGCCGTGTCGATGTCGTTGAGGCCGTCGTCGCCGCGGGCGTGCAGGCGGCGCTCGCTCGTCCACACGTCGAAGTGCACGTTGAAGCGCTCGAGCGAGGCGCGGATCTCGGCGAGCTGCAGCTCGTAGGCGATCTCGGTGGCCGTGTGCAGCGCGACGTCTCGGTCGAGCTCGGCGAGCTTCGGCTCGCGTTCGAGCACGCGGGCCGCGAGATCGGCGATGTAGCTGCCGGGGTAGCCGCCCTCGGGGGTCGGCTCGCCCTTCGCCGCGGCGAGCACGGAGGCGCCGAAGATCTCCATCTGGTTGCCGGCGTCGTTGATGTAGTACTCGTTGGCGACGTCGGCGCCCGCAGCACGCAGCACGCGGCTGATCGAGTCGCCGAGCGCGGCCCAGCGGGTGTGCCCGATGTGCAGCGGACCGGTCGGGTTCGCCGAGACGAACTCGAGATTGATCACGCTGCCCGCCAGCGAGTCGCTGCGACCGTACTCGGCACCCGCCTCGACGATCGTCTTCGCGAGCGCACCGGCCGCGGCCGCCTCGAGGCGGATGTTGATGAAGCCGGGCCCTGCGACCTCGGCGCTCGCGACGCCGTCGACCGCGGCGATCGCCTCGGCCAGCTCGCCGGCGAGCTCGCGCGGGTTCTGGCCGAACGGCTTCGCGATGCGCATGGCGATGTTCGAGGCCCAGTCGCCGTGCTCGCGCAGCTTCGGACGCTCGAGCGCCACATCACCCGGCGCCAGCACCAGTTCGACCTCCGCGCCCGCGGCCCGACGTCGCTCGGCGAGGGCGAGGACGAGGTCGTACAGGGCGAGTGAGAGGTCGGTGGGAGTCACCCGCAAATCCTACCGGGTGGCGATTGGTAAGGTTCGTCACATGCCGCGCCTCCACCGTCTGCCTCGACTGCGATCGACCGGCCTCGCGCTCGCCGTCGCGGCATCCGCCCTCGTCCTCGCCGGGTGCGCCGCACCCGCTTCCCCGACCGACGAGCCGTCGGCCTCGGCGACCGATCCTGCGGGCGAACCCGGCGCGAGCGAAGCCCCGGCCGAACCGCCCGTGCCGTTCGAGATCGCCTGCGACGAGCTGCTCTCCGCCGACGACGTCTACGCCTTCAATCCGAACTTCGGCGCCGCCCCCGGTTACGAACCGGCCGCCGACGGCGCCCTCGGCATCGACGAGGAGGCGGGCACCGCGTGCGGCCTCCTCAACCAGACGAGCGGCGCACTCATCGAGTTCGGCGTCGCGACGCCGCCCGAGGGTGCGCTCGAGCAGCGCAAGAACGATGCCGCGCTCGCATCGAAGCCCGTCCCGACCTACGGCACGCCGCCCGAGGTCGAGGGGTACTTCACCGTCGCGGGCGAGCACGGCGAGGCGCAGGTCTTCTCCGGCCCGTACTGGATCGTCGTGGACTCGGTCGACTTCGTCGAACCCGGCGACGCGCAGGTGCTCGTCTCGTCGATCCTCGAGAACCTGGCCGGCTGATGAACGCTCCGACGACGCGGCACTCGCAGGGGACGCCGTCCTGGCTCGGCGCGGTCAACGACCGGGTCGGGCTCTCGGCCCTCCTCGACCACGGGCCGCTCACCCGCAACCGCATCTGCGAACTCGTCGGCGTCTCGAAGCCGACCGCCTCGATGATGATGAGCCGGCTCATCGCCGCGGGCGTCGTCGAGGAGAGCGGGCAGCTCGCGGGCAGCCCCGGACGCAATGCCGTGCTCTACTCGGCGCGGACCGACCGCCCCCTCGGCGTCGCGATCGCGATCGACGCGTTCCGGATGCGGGCGCGCATCGTCGACGCCGCGGGCGGGGATCGTCCTGCCGTGACCATCGCCCTGCCCCGCGACGCCGCAGCGCGTTCCGCCGTCGACGAGGTGTCGGCCGCGATCCGGGAGGCGAGTGCCGCAGCCGGAACCGACCCGGCGATGGTCCACACGGTCTGCATCGGCACCGCCGGGTACGTCGACCCGGGCGGCGAAGGCGCGCTGTTCAGCGAGACCCTGCCCGGTTGGCCGACCACGGGGCTGCGCGAGGTGCTCGAGCGGGCGCTCGGCATCACCGTCTTCATCGAGAACGACGTGAACCTCGCGGCACTCGCCGAGCGCGAGAGCGGTGCAGGCGCCGGGCGCGACGTGTTCGCCCTGCTCTGGCTCGGCAACGGCGTCGGCACCTCCTTCGACGTCGCCGGAGACCTGCACCGCGGCACCTTCGGCGGCGCTGGCGAGATCGGCTTCCTCCCGCTCTCGGTCGAGGCGCACGCGCTCGATGAGCACGCCCGCACGAGCACCGACCTCGTCGGCGCGGCCGCCGTCCGGCGGATCGCCGAGGCCCGAGGGATCGGCGGCGCCGACTTCGCGGGCGTGCTCGAGTCGATCACCGCGAGCGAGGCCCGCGACGAGATCATCGACGAGATCGGACTGCGCATCGCCCACATCTCGCTGCCGCTGCTCGCGACCCTCGACCCGGGGCTGCTCGTGCTCGCGGGCCCGACCGCGGCGGTCGGCGGCTCCCGGCTCGCCGAGGCCGTCGAACGCGACATCCGACGGCTGAGCCGCTGGTACCCCGAGGTCGTCGCGACGCACATCGTCGGCGACGCGGTGCTGCAGGGCGCGCACGCGTTCCTCACGGCGAAGGTGCGCGAGGAGCTGCTCGGCCGGGTCGCCCGGCTCGCCATGCCCTAGCCCCACCGCACCCGCTCGGCCGGGCCCCGATGCGGCTCGTCCTCGGCACTCGGGCACGTCCGGGGATGCTAAGGTTTTCAACTGTGCGCCTCCGTAGCTCAGGGGATAGAGCGCCGGTTTCCGGTACCGTAGGTCGGGGGTTCGAATCCCTCCGGGGGCACGTTCGCAGGTGGTGATGTCGACGCCAGTGTCGATCACCGCGAAGAAGAGGGAAGCCTCGGCCGATGGCCGGGGCTTTTCGCTTTCGACTCGAACGCCCGCGGCCCGCGCCGACGCGCCTCTCCCGCCGCGCAATGGCGCGTCATGGACGTGGGAGTCGGAGCCGTCCTAGACTCGGGAACGTCCGTCCGGACGGGGGAAAGGCACTGGTGCATGCACGCAGGACGCAGATGGCTCGCGACGGTCGCGATGGTCGCGGGGTTGGTCGGCGTCGGAGCGGCCGGCGCCGCATGGGCTGACGACCCGGTCTCCTTCGGCTCCTCCCCCGTCGTCGACACGGCGGGCGCGCTCGGCGCCCGCACGGCCGAAGTCGAATCCGCACTCGCCGCCGACGCGGATCGCAGCGGTCGCCAGCTCTTCGTCGCCTACGTCGACGAGTTCGAGAACCCGTCGGCGGCCGATGCCTGGGCCGAGCAGACCGCGATCGACAACGGCCTCGGCAGCGAGGACTACCTGCTCGCGGTCGCCGTCGAGGGGCGGCAGTACTTCCTCTCCGCGTCGAGCGACGCCGCACTCTCCGACGAGGAGCTCGACCGCATCAGCCTCGAGGTGATCGAGCCCGAGCTGCGCGACGAGGACTGGGCGGGCGCCGCGATCGCCGGTTCCGCGGCGATCGCGGGCGACCGCGGCAGCAGCGGCGGCTGGGGGGCCGGCTTCATCTGGTTCCTCGTGATCGCCGCGGTCGTCGTCGTGATCGTCTGGATCGTCCTCGCCCGACGCAAGAAGCGGAGCCCGGCCGGCGGCGGCGCCCCGCTGCAGTCGATCGACGAGCTCCGTCGTCAGGCCGGCAGCGCGCTCGTGCAGGCCGACGACGCGCTGAAGACGAGCGAGGAGGAACTCGGGTTCGCGGTCGCCTCCTACGGAGACGAGGCCACGGCCGATTTCCGCGCCGCCCTCGAGGGTGCGAAGGCGAAGATCGCCGAGGCCTTCGCGCTGCAGCAGCGGCTCGACGACGCCGAGCCCGACACCGACGAGGAGCGCCGCGCCTGGTACGGCGGCATCATCTCGCTCACGGGCGAGGCCGATGCGCTGCTCGACGAACAGGCGGCGCGATTCGACGCCCTCCGCGACCTCGAGCGGAACGCCCCCGAGGCGCTCGCCCGCGTCGAGGCGGTCGCCGCGACCGTCGAGCGGGGCATCGCCCCCGCGGCCCAGCGCCTCGCCGCGCTGCAGTCCCAGTACGCCGCCACGGCGCTCGCCCCGATCGCCGACAACCCGGCCCAGGCCCAGGCCCGCATGGGCTTCGCCCGTGAGGCGCTGAACGAAGCCGCCGCGGCGGTCGGCCGCGGCGAAGGGGGCGCTGCCGCCGTCGAGATCCGTGCCGCCGAGGAGGCGGTCGACCAGGCGCAGCTGCTCTCGGTCTCGATCGAGCGGCTCGCCGCCGAGCTCGCAGCGGCCGACCGCGCCGTCGCCGCCGGAGCCGACGAACTCGATCGCGATGTGCAGACCGCGCGCAACCTCGGGGGCGACGGCACGGGCGCCCTCGCGGATCGGGTCGCCGCCGAGGCATCCGAACTGCGCGGTGCGATCGCCGCAGCCGGCCGCGACCCGCTCGCCCTGCAGGCCCGCCTCGAACAGGTCGACGGCGAGATCGACGCGGCGATCCAGGGCGCCCGCGACGCCGCCGAGCAGGCGGCGCGCACGCAGGCCCAGCTCGGGCGGAGCCTGCAGGCGGCGCGCAGCCAGGTCCAGGCGGCCGAAGACTACCTCGTCGCGCGACGCGGCGCCGTCGGCCCCGAGGCCAGAACCCGACTCGCCGAGGCCGGGCGACTGCTGGTGCAGGCCGAGCAGGCCGCCGCCAACGATGCCGCGGCCGCCCTCCCCGCAGCCCAGCGCGCCGAGCAGCTCGCGCGGTCGGCGATGGAACTCGCCCAGCAGGACGTCGGCGGATTCGGCGGCTACGGCGGCGGCGCGGTCCCAGGACGCGGCGGCACGGCCGGCGGCTCAGGAGGAGACCTCTTCGGCGCCGTGCTCGGCGGCATCCTCATCAACTCGGTGCTCGGCGGCGGTGCCGGCGGCTTCGGCGGCGGTGGCGGTGGCTTCGGCGGCGGCGGTCGGCGCTCCCCCGGCAGCTTCGGCGGCTCGGCGACGCGCTCGCGACGCGGAAGCGGGGGCCGATTCTGAACGACCACGACCACGACCACGACCACGACCACGACCGCACGAGACTTCGACTCCATCGACCATCGACCGACCTCAGAACCACGAACAGGGAGCAATCATGACCAAGCAGTCCATCTTCGGGCGGATCTCGCAGCTCGTCCGAGCCAACATCAACGCCCTCATCGACCAGGCCGAGGATCCGCAGCTCATGCTCGACCAGATGGTGCGCGACTACACCAACTCGATCGCCGATGCCGAGGCCGCCATCGCCGAGACGATCGGCAACCTGCGCCTCCTCGAGGACGACCACCGCGAGGACGTCGAGGCGGCGCGCGAATGGGGCGAGAAGGCGGTCGCGGCGAGCCGCAAGGGCGACGAGCTGCGCTCGGCGGGCGACGCCCCGGGCGGCGACAAGTTCGACAACCTCGCGAAGGTCGCGCTGAGCCGCCAGATCTCGGCCGAGAACGAGGCGAAGGCGGCCGAGCCGCAGATCGCCGCGCAGACCGAGGTCGTCGACAAGCTGAAGGCCGGCCTCAACGGCATGAAGGAGAAGCTCGTCCAGCTGCAGAACAAGCGCTCCGAGCTCGTCGCGCGCGCGAAGACCGCGCAGGCGCAGAAGCAGGTGCAGGACGCGGTCAAGTCGATCGACATCCTCGACCCGACGAGCGACATCGGCCGCTTCGAAGAGAAGATCCGCCGCGAGGAGGCCGTCGTGCGCGGCCAGGCCGAGCTCGCCGCGTCGAGCCTCGACGCCCAGTTCAACGAGCTCGACGACCTCGGCGAGCTGACCGAGGTCGACGCCCGGCTCGCCGCGCTCAAGGCGGGCGGCTCGCAGGGCGCGATCGGCGGCTGAGCGCCGCCTCCCGGGCACGAATCGGATGCCGCGACCGCACGTCGGTCGCGGCATCCGCCGTCTTCGGTGGTCGACCGACGACGGTGGCGCGATACTGGAGTCATGCCAGCCACCTTCGTCGTCGTACCGCTCTGGCAGGGATCGGTCTCCTCGCGCGCCATGAGCCTCGCCGACGGGGCCGAGGCCATCCGGGGCGACCTGCCGTCCTCATCGACCGTGGTCGTCGAGGTGCCGGTCGAGGCCGGGGAGTCGCTCGGTACGGGCGTCCGCCGGTACAGCACGATCCGGCGAGTGCGGGAGTCGACCGCGCTCGCGCTCGCGCAAGTGCCCGACTGGGCGCTCACGATCGGCGGCGACTGCGGCAGCTCGCTCGCCGCGGTGGCGCATGCGGCCGAGCGCACCCAGGGCGATCTGGCGGTGCTCTGGCTCGACGCCCACCCCGACCTCAACACCCCCGAGAGCTCGCCGTCGGGCGGGTTCGGCGGCATGACGCTCCGGGCGATCACGGGCGATGGGGCCGACGGCCTCGCCCTCGACGAGGCGACCCGGGTCGCACCGGCACGGCTCGTGCTCGGCGGCATCCGGGCGATCGACGCGGAGGAGCACCGCTTCATCGACGAGCACGGCATCTCGGTGCTCACCGTCGAGGACCTCTCCGACCCGGCTGCGGTCATCGCCGAACTCGAAGCGACCGGGGCGTCGAACGTCTTCGTGCACATCGACCTCGACGTGCTCGACCCCTCGGCCCTCGCCGGGCTGTCGTACCCGATGCCGTTCGGCATCGGGGCGGGCGAACTGGTGACCCTCGTCCGCGAAGTGGTGGCGCGCTTCGCGGTGGCGGGTGCGGCGATCACGGGCTTCACACCGTCGAACCCCGAGTCCGCCGTCGACGACCTGCCCACGATCCTCCGGCTCGTCGGGGCACTCACGTCGAGTGCCCGCGCGCGCGGCTGACGCCCGTGGCGGCGCCCGCCCCTAGGCTGGTGCAATCGGGCGCGGCCGGGCCTTCGCGGCACGGCACGGGCTCGTCGGGACTCACCGAACGTCACGACAGGGGGCAGCGATGCAGCGCGAGACCGATGTGGTCGTGATCGGGGCCGGGCCGGTGGGCGAGAACGTCGCCGACCGAGCGCGGGCGGCCGGGCTCGACGTCGTCATCGTCGAGCACGAGCTCGTCGGGGGCGAGTGCTCCTACTGGGCCTGCGTGCCGTCGAAGACGCTGCTGCGGAGCGCCGCCGCGCTGCGTGCGGCGCGACGCGTCCCCGGCGCCGCCGAGGCGGCGACGGGCGAGCTCGACGTCGACGCAGTGCTGCGTCGCCGCGACTTCTGGGTCTCCGACTGGAGCGACCGGGGCGCGGTGGACTGGCTCGACAGCGTCGGCATCGCGCTCGAGCGCGGACACGGCCGGCTCGACGGACCGCGCCGCGTCGTCGTCGAGCGATCCGACGGCGAGACGACGACGCTCGTCGCGCGCCACGCCGTCGTCCTCTCGACCGGATCAGACCCGGTGATCCCACCGATCGACGGACTCGCCCTGTCCCGGCCGTGGGCGAGCCGCGAGGCCACGAGCGTCACGGCGCCGCCACGCCGCCTCGCGGTGATCGGCGGCGGTGCGGTCGCCCTCGAGATGGCGACCGTCTTCGCCGGCTTCGGCACCGAGGTCACCGTGCTCGCCCGTCACGGTCTGCTCGGCGGCATGGAGCCCTTCGCGGGCGAAGCCGTCGCCGACGGACTGCGCGGGCTCGGGGCGTCCGTCCGCCTCGGCGTCGACGTGGTGCGCGTCGAGCGCCGGCCGGACGACGAGGTGCGCCTCGAGCTCGCCGACGGCGAGGTGCTCGTCGCCGACGAGGTGCTCGTCGCAACCGGGCGACGTCCCCGCACCGACGGGCTCGGCCTCGAGACCGTCGGACTCGAACCTGGCGAATGGCTCGACGTCGACGACAGCCTGCTCGTGCGCGCGTCGACGAACGAGGAGGCGCCGTGGCTCTACGCCGTCGGAGACGTCAACCGCCGCGCGCTCCTCACCCACCAGGGCAAGTACCAGGCGCGCGCAGCCGGCGACCTCATCGGGGCCCGCGCGACCGGGCGCCCGCTCGAGCTCGCGCCGTGGGGCGCGCACACGGCGACGGCCGACCACTCGGCCGTTCCCGAGATCGTGTTCGCCGAACCCGAGTGCGGCGCCGTAGGCCGGACGGCCGAGTCGGCACGACGTTCGGGGCGCACGGTGCGCGTCGCCGACGTCGACTTCGGCTCGGTGAGCGGAGCGGGCATCCACGCCGACGGCTTCGCCGGCCGGGCGCGGCTCGTCGTCGACGCCGAGCTCGGAACGGTGATCGGCGCCACCTTCGTCGGACCGGACGTCTCGGAGCTCGTGCATGCGGCGACCATCGCGATCGTCGGCGAGGTGCCGGTGGACCGACTCTGGCACGCGGTGCCCGCCTTCCCGACCATGAGCGAGGTGTGGCTGCGCCTGCTCGAGGCGCTCGGCCGGCCGGGCGCCGCCGAGGGCGCCGCGGCGGGCGATCAGGCCGCCTCCCCCTCGACCGGCACCACCGATGACGACGACGAGGAGCCCGCAGCGTGAGCGACGCGAAGCCGAACACCGCCCTGCGCATCCGCCTCACGGATTCGCCGATCAGCCGGCTCGGCTACTGGTGGGCGACCGCCGTCGGCTTCACCTGGGGGTTCATCTGGAGCACCGGGCCGATCCGCCGCCGCCACGGCCTCATCGTGTTCACCGGCATGCCGGGTTGGACCTACGGACGAGGCGGATCGTGCGTCGGCGGCTGCTACCTCACCGGCGCGAACGACGGCGACCGAGTGCTCGGGCACGAGGTCGTGCACCGCGAGCAGTGGCGCCGGTACGGCATGCTCTTCCCGCTGCTGTACTTCGCCGCAGGGCGCGATCCCCTGCGGAACCGCTTCGAGATCGAGGCGGGGCTCGAGGCGGGCGGTTACCTGCCGCGCCGCGCTACCCCTCGGCGCGGCCGAGCTTCCAGTACCCCATGAACGCCACCCGCTTGCGGTCGACGCCGAGCCCCTTCACGAGGTGGCGGCGCAGCGTCGTGATCGCCGTGGCCTCGCCGGCGAGCCAGGCGTAGAAGCCGCCGTCGCGCGCGGGCTCGGGAACCTCCCAGAGGATCTCGTCCTCGGCGAGCGTCGGAAGCTCGGCACCGGCCTCGCCCGGTTCGCCGGCGGCGAGCACGACCGCCTCCGCCCCGTCGCGCACGGCCTCCTCGGCCCAGGCATCGGCCCACGTGCGCACGGCCTCGACGAGGCAGCCGCCGTAGCCCTGCCCGGGCAGCGCGTCGCCGCCGCGGTCGAACCACTGCACCGAGACGCCCGCCGGCGCCCGCAGCTCGAGTGCGTCGGCGGCGTCGGGCACCTCGAGGAAGACCGCGCCGCGAGCGTCGGCGGGCAGCTGCTCGAGGATCACCGAGACCGCGGGAACCGCGGTCTCGTCGCCGGCGATCAAGAGCGTGCTCGCGTCGCCGGGATGCCACTCCCAGCCGCCGGACGGCTCGTCGCTCGTCGCGTCGGGGGCGATGAGGAGCATCCGCTCGCCCACGGCGGCGCGCCCGATCCACCGTGACGCCGGCCCGCTGTCACCGTGCGCGACGAAGTCGACGTCGAGCTCGCCGTGCTCGGGTCGCGCATCGCGGATCGTGTAGGTGCGGATGGGATTGCGCAGTTCGTCGGGGAGCGCGCGCCAGGCGCCGAACCAGTCGTCGCTCATCGGGAAGTGGCCGAAGCCGTCACCGTCACCGTCACCGTCACCGTCGCCGCCCAGCGGAAGGATGACCTTGATCCGCTGGTCGGGCCCGTCCCATCCGAGGTCCCGCAGCTCGTCGCCGCGGAAGGTCACGCGCACGAAGTGCGGGCTGAGCCGGCGGATCCCCCCGACGGCGGTCTCGAAGACGCGGTATCCGGGCTTGGCCATGCTGGGCTCCTGTCGTAGGGATCGGTCGAGGGGTGTGCGGATCAGGCCGTGCGGCGCGAACGCCACAGCAGCCAGACGAAGTACGGTGCGCCGACGACCGCGGTGACGAGGCCGGCCGGCAGCTGGCCCGGCGCGATCACGGTGCGGCCGATGGTGTCGGCGACGGTGACGAGCAGCGCACCGAGCAGGGCGGCGAGCGGCAGCACGAGTCCGTGCCGCGCCCCGACGAGCGCACGCGCGGCGTGCGGCGCCACGAGGCCCACGAATCCGACGACGCCGACGGCCGACACCGCGGTCGCCGTGAGCGCGACGGCGATCGCGAGCAGCCCGAGGCGCGCGTTCCCGAGCCGGACGCCGAGCACCCTCGGGGTGTCGTCGTCGAAGGCGAGGAGGTCGAGCTCCCGACGCATGCCGGCGAGCACGGGCAGCGAGACCGCGAGCACGATGAGGAGCGGGATCAGCTGCGGGAAGGTGCGACCGTACGTCGATCCCGACATCCAGGTGAGCGCCTTCGCCGCGTTGTACGGGTCGGTCGCGATGATGAGCATCGCGACGATCGCCGAGGCTGCCGCCGAGACGCCGAGGCCGACGAGGATCAGGCGGCTCGAGGCGAGCCCGCCGCGCAGCGAGAGTCCGAAGACGATCAGCGCCGCGACCGCCGCGCCCGCGAACCCGCCGGTCGTGACGGCGACGAAGCTCGCGAGCGGCCAGAAGGTGATGACGAGTACGGCCCCGACGCCGGCACCGCCGGTCACGCCGAGGATGGCCGGTTCGGCGAGCGGGTTGCGCGAGACCGCCTGCACGACGGTGCCGGCGACGGCGAGTGCGGCGCCGGCGAGGATGGCGGCCGCCACGCGCGGCGCTCGGGTGTTCATGACGAACTCGACGAGCGGGCCCGCCTGCCCGGTGATCCAGTTCAGCACGTCGCCGCCGAGCAGCTTCGCGTCGCCGAGCAGGAGGGAGACGAAGGCGAGCACCACGAGGAGCAGGATCGACGCCCCGATGACGAGGCGGCGCCCGCGCCGCGAGAGCCCGGCACCGATCACGAAGCCGCTCGCCGCCTCGGAGGTCGCCCGCGATCGGAGTGCGAGCGCGACGAGGAACACCGCACCGAAGATCGTGGTGACGATGCCGGTCGGCACTTCGACACCGGCCTGGCCGCCGAACGCGAGCCTGAGCAGCACGTCGGCGCCGAGCACCACGATGACGCCCATCACCGCGGCGGCCGGGATGAGGAGCACGTGCTTCTGCATGCCCGGCACCCGCACCGCGATGAGCCGCACGATCGCAGGGGCCGAGAGGCCGACGAACCCGATCGGGCCGACCAGCGCGACGGCCGCCGCCGAGAGCAGCACGGCGATCAGGATGCCGATGAGGCGCGTTCGCCGCACGTCGACGCCGAGCACGGTGGCCGTGTCGTCGCCGAGGGCGACGAGATCGAACTGTCGGGCGAAGACGAGGAGTGCCGCGACGGCGACGAGCACGACGGGCGCGAGCTGCGCGGCCGGTCCGATGCCGGTCTGCGCGAGGGTGCCCTGGCTCCAGGCGTAGAGCCCGTTGGTGCGCTCGGGGAAGAGCAGCAGGAGCATGGTCGTGAGCGCGGTGAGGGCGAGCGCGATGGCCGAGCCGGCGAGCACGAGCCGGACCGTGCCGCCGCCCGAGCCCGACGAGCGCGAACCGCCCGCGGACAGGGCGAGTACGAGACCGGCGGCCGCGAGACCGCCGAGGAACGCCACCGCGCCGCCGCCGAGCACGGGCAGCGAGATGCCGAACGCCGCGACCACGACGACGGCCAGGTACGAGCCGGCATTCACCGCGAGGGTGTCGGGCGAGGCGAGCACATTGCGCGACACCGACTGCAGCACGAGTCCCGCGACGCCGAGCGCGATGCCGACGACGACGCCCGCGACCAGGCGCGGCATGCGCGAGGCGAGGAAGACCGCGGCCGACTGCTCGTCTCCGCCGGTGCCGGTGAGGAGGCCGATGAGCTCGGGGAGCCCCACGTCGGCCGATCCCTGGGTGACGTGGACCGCGGCGAGCAGCGTCGCGACCACGAGCCCCAGGGCGATGAGCAGCACGGCGCCGAGCCGGGGGCGGCGGTCGCCCCCGGTCGGCGTCGCCGCCGTCTCAGCCCGCGAGGGTGCTGACGACCGCATCGATGTAGTCGTTCATCGACGACGGGCCGCCGAACATCCAGATGCCGTCGGGCAGGCGGTGCACGTTGCCGTTCGCGACGAACGGCAGCGACTTCCAGACCGCGTTGTCGGCCAGGTCGACGGCGTAGGCGTCGGCCTCGCCGTTCGTGATGTACAGGAACTCGAGGTCGTCGAGCGCGGTCAGGCCCTCGACGTCGGTCGAGCCGAGGCCGTAGTCGGCGTCGCCTTCACCCGTCCAGGCGTTCTCGAGACCGAGCTCCTCGGTGACCGCGGTGAGCAGCGCCCCCTCGGTGAACGGACGGATGGAGACCTGGCCGCCGCTCGCCCAGGAGTCGCTCATCATGAACGGGGTTCCGGCGAGGCCCGCCGCGTCGAGCGCGGCCTTGCCCTCGTCGACCTTCGCGTGGAAGCCGTCGAGGAGCGTCTCCCCCTCCGCCTCGGTGCCGGTGGCGGTGGCGATGCGCTCGAGGTTCGACTCCATCTGTCCGATGGGGTTCGAGGCGTCGGCGCCGCGCACCACGAGCACCGGGGCGAACTCCTCGATCTGCGAGATCACGGTCTCGGGCAGGTCGGTGGTGGTCACGACGAGGTCGGGTGCGAGGCCCGCGATCGCGTCGACGGAGGGCTCGCCGCGCATGCCGACGTCGGTGACGCTCTCATCGAGCGGCTCCGACTGCACCCAGGCGGTGTACCCCGCGACGTCGGCCACCCCGGCCGGCATGACGCCGAGCGCGACGAGGTTCTCGGCGGTGTTCCACTCGAGCGCGACGACCTTCTCGGCCGGTGCGTCGAGCGAGATCTCCTCGCCTCGGTCGTCAGTCACGGTGATCGCGACCTCGTCGCCTGCCGCGGCCTCAGGGGCCTCGGTCGTGCCGCAGCCGGTCAGCAGCAGGAGCGACGCCGCGGCGACCGCGCCCAGGGTGATGACGGGTGTTCTCATGGGGGAGGTTTCCTCACGGATCGGCGCGCAGGCATGACTGACCCGCGCGAGGGGGTGGTGGGGGACGACGTCGCTACGCGACGACGAGTCGTTCGGCGCGCTGCCTCGTGTTGTAGCGACCGATGGGGCAGGTGGTGATGCAGCCGCGCTCGTCGACGTCGACATCGACGCGGATGCCGTAGGCCGAGCTCAGCACGTCGCTGACGAGCACTTCTGCGGGGGTGCCGACGGCGCGAACGCGGCCCGACTCGAGCAGCACGATACGGTCGGCGATCGCGGCGGCCTGATCGAGGTCGTGCAGCACGACGCCGATCGTCACGCCGTGGTCGTCGGCGAGTTCGCGGATGAGATCGAGCAGTTCGACCTGGTAGCGCAGGTCGAGGTAGGTGGTCGGCTCGTCGAGCAGGAGGACGCCCGTATCCTGCGCGAGGCAGGCGGCGAGCCAGACGCGCTGCAGCTGCCCGCCGGAGAGCTCGTCGACCGCGTTGCCGGCGAGGTTCGCGACCCCGGTCAGCTCCATGGCGCGCTCGACGATCGCGGCGCCGCCCGCGTCGCCCGCGATGAAGCGGCCGCGATGCGGGTGCCGGCCGAACTCCACGAGCTCGCGCACAGTCAGTCCGCCGGGGGTCGGCCGGCTCTGCGCGAGGAGCGTGACGCGGCGGGCGAACTCGCGCGCGCTCAGCTCGGCCGCGTCGACGCCGTGCTCGACGAGGGCACTGGCGCCTGCGGCGGCGCCCTCCGAGACGGTGTGCACGTCGCCGCCGGCGAGCAGCACTCGGCCGGAGTCGGGCTGGTGGAGCCGCGCGAGCGCGCGCAGCAGCGTCGACTTGCCACTGCCGTTCGGGCCGACGAGCGCGGTGACCTTGCCCGGTTCGAGGTGGAGCTCCGCGCCGTGCACGACGGGCGTGCCGTTGTAGGAGATCGTGAGGTCGAGACCGAGCATGCCTCCACTATAGGTGAGGCTTACCTAAGTGCGTCAACTCGGCTCGGTCGCACAGGGTCACCAAACCGCCGGATGCCTCGGCGACCGCCGCACGCGACGCTCGAGCTGCGCGGCGAGCGAGAACAGCGTCGACTCCCCGCCGGGCCGCCCGATCAGCTGGACTCCCACCGGCACGCCCGCGTCCGTGAACGAGACCGGCACCGTGATGGCCGGCAGCCCCGAGACGTTCACGAAGGAGGTGAACGGGGTGAACTGCACCTGCTGGGCGAAGTTGCGCTCCCCGTCCTCCGCGTCGTACCAGCCGACCGGTCGCGGCGTGAGGGCGAGGGCCGGGGTGAGCACCACGTCGAACGAGGCGAAGCGCTGGATCACCCGCTGCTCGAAGGCCGCGAGCCACGCGAGCGCCTCGGCGAGCCGCCGGGCCGGCACGGCGCGCCCCCGTCCGAGCAGCCACTGCGTGAGCGGCTCGAGCAGCGCCTCGCGCTCGCCGTCGACCGGGATCGTCGCGGCGCCCGCCTGCCAGATCGTGCGGAACGCGTCGGCGTAGCCGGGTTCGGGGGCCGGCGCCAGCTGTTCGACCCCGTGGCCGAGCCCGTCGAGCACGCCGACGGCGAGCTCGAGCGCCCCCCGCGACGGGTCGTCGATCGTGATCTCGTACGCCTCGTCCCACGGGCTGTCGAGCATGACCCCGAGCTGGAATCGCCCCTCCCCGCGCACGGCCGCCCCGAGATACGGCCCGTCGTCGCCGGGCGCCCGTACCGCGGAGCGGTGACGCGCCGGGTACCCCTCGGGTGCGATGAGTCCGTCGAGGAGCAGCGCCGCGTCGGCGACGGTGCGGGCGATCGGCCCGGCGACGGCGAGACCGGCGAGGCTCGCGAGCCCCGAACCGCCCGGAACGCGTCCGCGCGAGGGCTTCACCCCGACGAGCCCGCACGCCGCGGCGGGGATCCGGATCGAGCCGCCCCCGTCGGAGCCGGGCGCGAACGGCAGCATGCCGGCGGCGACGGCCGCCGCGGCTCCCCCGCTCGATCCGCCGGCGCCGAGCTCGAGATCCCACGGGTTGCGCGCAGGCGGACCGGCGAGCCCCTCGGTGTACGAGGGCAGCCCGAACTCGGGCGTCGCGGTCTTGCCGAGGCTCACCGCGCCGGCCGCGTCGACCGCCTGCACGAGCTGGTCCGACTCCTCGGGCACGTACTCGGCGAAGGCGCGCGACCCGAATCCGGCCGGCACCCCGGCCCGCTCCTGCAGGTCCTTGTCGGCGAGCGGCAGGCCCCAGAGGGGCCGCGAACGCGGTACCTCGCGCTCGACCAGCACGGCGCGCCCGAGGGCGGCCTCGCCGGTGACCGTCGCGAACGCGCCGACCTCAGGGTTGAGCCGCTCGACGCGGTCGAGGTAGTGCGTCGCGAGCTCGACCGGCGACACCTCGCCCCGCTGCAGCAACTGGTGGAGCTCGAGGGCGGTGTGATCGTGCAGCTCGCTCATGTGCTCGAGCCTACGGCGACGAGGACGCTCGGCAGGCGGCCGCCCGTGGCATCCGCCCTATTTCAGCGAGCGCTGCAGCAGCACCGTGCCGAGCCAGCGGTCGAACTTGAACCCGACCCGGCCCATGCGCCCGATCTCGGTGAACCCGAACTTCTCGTGCAGGGCGATCGACGCCTCGGCGCCCTGGTCGGCGATCACCGCGATCATCTCCTTCAGCCCGGCGGCCTTCGAGCGCTCGATGAGCTCGCCGAGCAGCACCCGGCCAAGGCCCTTGCCCGACGCGGCCGGGCCGAGGTAGATCGAGTTCTCGACGGTGAACCGGTACGCCCGCTTCGGCTTCCACGGCGTGACGAGCGCGTAGCCGAGCAACTGCCCCGACGGCGACTCGGCGACGAGGAACGGCATGCCGAACTCGGTGAGCTGGGCGTACTTCGCCCGCCACTCGGCGAGGGTCATCGCGTCCTCGTCGAAGGTGACCGTCGAGTTCGCGACGTAGTAGTTGTAGATCTCGCGCACCGAGGGCAGATCGGCCGCGGTCGCGTCGCGGATCGTGTACTCGAACGGCGCCTCGGCCGGGGGCTGCGGCCGCAGGTGCCGCGGCAGCACCCGCCGTTCCTGGTATTCCTCTTCGAGCATTCCGTCAGCCTACGTCGCCCAGATCACACGCGTGTTTCGCGAGCCGGATGTCTCGAGGCCGGCATCAGCCCGGCAGGCTCCAGTCGACCGGGGCGGCGCCCTGCTCCGCGAGCAGCGCGTTCGCGCGGCTGAACGGGCGCGATCCGAAGAAGCCGCGCGACGCGGACAACGGGCTCGGGTGCGCCGACTCGATCACGGGCGTCTCCCCGAGGAGCGGGCGCAACTGCTGGGCGTCGCGCCCCCACAGGATCGCGACGAGCGGCGTGCCGCGTCCGGCGAGCGCGCGGATCGCGTGATCGGTGACCGGTTCCCAGCCCTTGCGGCGATGCGAGCCCGCCTCGCCGGGGCGCACCGTGAGCACCCGATTCAGCAGCAGCACACCGCTTCGACTCCAGTGGCTCAGATCGCCGTGCGCGGGCGGCTCGATGCCGAGGTCGTCGCGCAGTTCGCGGTAGATGTTCCCGAGGCTCCGCGGCAGCGGCCGAACGTGCGGGTCGACGGCGAACGAGAGGCCGATCGGATGTCCCGGGGTGGGGTACGGATCCTGCCCGACGATGAGCACCCTGACGTCGGCGAGCGGTGCGGCGAAGGCGCGCAGCACATGCTCGTCGGCCGGCAGGACCTCCCGGCCCGCCGCCCGCTCGGCGCGCACGAACTCGCCCATGCGGGCGAGCTGCGGGGCCACGGGGGCGAGGGCCTCCGCCCACGCCGTGTCGATGCGACGTGCGGCGTCGGGCCCGCTCGGCCCCGTCGCCGTCATCAGGCGCCGATCGTCGAGACCAGCACCCCGCCGTCGGCCGGCAGCACCCGCCACACGCTGCCGAAGCCCTCGACCCGCAGCCCGCCTTCGCCGACGATGAGCGCGGTGCGCTCGTCGATGCCGAGCGCACCCTCGACGAGACCCGACTCGACGGCGGCGACGAGGCGCGAGAGGTTGCCGCGCTGGGCGACGTGGGCGTCGATCGCCACGTCGACGAGCCCGATGCCCGGTTCGATCTCGAACTCGGTCGCCGGCTCCCCCGCATCTTCGGGGGCGAGCTGCACCCCGTCGATGCGCGTGCCGCCGCCGAGGGCGCCCTCGGCCGCGACCATCGCACCCGCCGAGACGCCGAGGTACGGCACTCCGCCGGCGACCTGTCGGCGCAGCTCACCGAAGACCGGCTCGAGCCCCGCCCGCACGTGCTCGACGATGCCGCCGCCCACGGCGATGCCGTCGACCTCGGCGAGCGCGGCCTGCGCGACGGGCTCGCGGCCCGGCAGCGCCGTCACCCGCGGCTCGAACTCGCCGGCCGCGGCGAGCACCGCGACGAGCATGCCCGCTCGCTCATCGGCCTCGGGGTGGATCGAGATCACCGCGATGCGCGGGACCGTGCGCCCGGCGGCTCGCGCCCGGGCGGCGGCTTCGCCGAGGAACGGCGCGTACAGCGGGGCATCCGAGGCCGCGAGGGCGCCGCCCCCGACGAGGTGGACGCTCATGCGTCGACCCGCACCGGCGGCTTCGACGACCAGGGGAACACGATCCAGTCGTCGGTGGCGCGATAGCTGAAGTCGGGAACGAGGATCGTGCGCGACTTCGTGTAGAGGGTCGCCGTGCGCACCTCGGCACCGACCTCGGTGAGGAGGTCGAGCACCTTCGCGAGCGTGCGCCCCGAGTCCGAGACGTCGTCGACGAGCAGCACCCGCTTGCCGGCGAGCGCGGGCGCGTCGAGCATCGGCGGGTGCACGATCGGCTCGGGCAGCACCTTCTCGATGTCGGTGTAGAACTCGACGTTGATCGAACCGCACTGCTTCGTGCCGAGCGCGTACGAGATCGCTCCCGCGAGCAGCAGGCCGCCGCGGGCGATCGCGATGACCACGTCGGGCCGGAAGCCCGAGGCGAGCACCTCCCCCGCGAGCGAGCGCGCGGCCTCGCCGAACTGGTCCCAATCGAGGATCTCGCGACGGATGCCGGGGTCTCCGGTCGCCGCGTCATTCGCATCGAACGTCATCTGGAAAGCGTACCCGGATGCTCGGGGCGGTCGTGCTCGCCGAGTGCGCCGGGGTGCGCCGGCCGTGCGCCTCAGTCGTCGCGTTCGGGGAGCGGGTCGTCGGGCGCCTCCGCGAGGATCTCTGAGATGCCGTGCGCGGGCGAGCTGAGCTCGTGCAACGGCTCCGACTCGCCCGGGGCGGGTGCGACGGCCGGGTGCTCGTGCCGCACCGTCGCGATTCGCTCGTTGATGAGCGAGATGATCGTGGCCGACGCGGTGCCCACGATCGCGACGCCGCCGGCCATCAGCAGCACGGCGTAGAGCCGACCGATCACCGTGACCGGGTACGCGTCGCCGTAGCCGACGGTCGCGATCGTGACGACCGCCCACCAGAGCGCCTCGCCGAAGTCGGTGATCGACGCACCGGGGGCGTCGCGCTCGGCCGAGAGCGTCGCGAGCGAGACGAAGTAGATGAAGAGCCCCGAATAGCAGATCGCGGTGACGACGAGGTTGGTGCGCACGGCGGCGCCGGTGCGCCGCTGCAGGTACGGCACCTGGCGCACGAGCACGAGCACTCGGAACGCCCGGAACACCGGCAGGAACGCCGAGAGCACGTCGATCGGGTGCGTCCACACGAACCGCCACCGCCGGCCGTGCGGGGTGAGCGCGACGCGCACCACGAGGTCGACGATGAACACGGCCCAGGTGACGACCAGGACGACGCCGATCAGGAGTCTGGCCTCCGGCGTCAGCTGCTCGACCAGCACGAGCACCGAGTACGCGACGATGAAGGCGATGCCGAGCACGAAGAGCGGCGTCGTCGTGCGCCGCTCCCATGCGAGGCGTCGCGGTGCCGGTGCCGGTGCCGGTTGGCCGGCCATGTCAGTCTCCTTCGCGGCGAACGGCCAGCGGCCCCCGCGCGAGCCGGTGGGGCGCCGCCTGCGCGACGGGTTTCACGACGATGAGGTCGAGGTCGACGTGACGGGGCTTCTGCACCGCGTCGACGACGACCCCCGCGATGTCCTCGGCGGTGAGCGGCTCGGGCACGTCGTCGTACACCGCGTCGGCGCGGGCCCGGTCGCCGCCGAACCGCACGAGGGCGAACTCGTCGGTCTTGACCATGCCGGGCGCCACCTCGATCACCCGCAGCGGTTCGCCGTTCAGCTCGAGCCGCAGCACCTCGGTGAGCGCGTGGGCGGCGAACTTCGCCGCGTTGTAGCCGCCGCCCCCGACGTAGGCGACGTGGCCCGCGATCGAGGTGATGTTGACGATGTCGGCGACGCCGCGCACGGCCGCACCTCGGCGCAGCAGCGGCAGCAGCGCACTCGTCACCCGCTTGAGCGCGAGCACGTTGACCTCGAGCATCCACGCCCAGTCGTCGATCGACGATGCCTCGACCGAGTCGAGTCCCTTCGCCCCGCCCGCGTTGTTCACGAGCGCGTGCACGGGGCCCGTCGCGGCGAGGTGGTCGCGCAGCGCGTCGACGTCGCCCTGCTTCGTCAGGTCGGCGACGAACACGGATGCCCCGGTCTCGGCCTCGAGGGCACGCAGCCGGTCCTCGCGGCGCGCGACGCCCACCACGTCCCATCCGGCCGCGCGCAGTGCCACGACGGTCGCGCGACCGATCCCCGAACTCGCACCCGTCACGACCGCCCGCAGATTCGCCATGCGCCCATTCTGCCGAACTCCGGGGTGGTCCGGCGGGAACGCGGGCGACCGATCGACCGCCGCGCCGCGGCGCCCGCGACGCGGTGCGGTTGAATGGAGTGATGCACACGAGGCTCGAACCCCGCAAGCCGACGCGCAGGCGCGTTCCCCTCTGGGACAACGCCAGATGGATCGCGATCACGCTCGTCGTGATCGGCCACGGCATCCTCCCGCTCATCGGCGAGTCGAATTCGGCGTACAGCGTCTACCTGTTCATCTACTCGTTCCACGTGGCCGTGTTCGTGACCGTGAGCGGCTACTTCGCGAAGTCGGGCCCGCCCAACGCCCGGGCCCTCAAGCAGGTCCTCACCGACATCGTCTTCCCGTTCCTGATCTTCGAGACCATCTGGACCGTGATCCGCTGGGTTCTCGGCGGCGAGTTCGCGATCGACTACACGACCGCCTCGTGGACGCTCTGGTTCCTCATCGCCCTCGCGATCTGGCGCATCGTGCTGCCCTATCTCGTGCTGCTGCGATTCCCGCTGCTCATCGCGATCGCCATCTCGATCGGCGCCGGGTACACCGAGACGATCGACTCGACCTTCGCCCTCACGCGCACCTTCGGAATGCTGCCCTTCTTCGTCTTCGGGTGGAAGCTCAGGCAGTGGCAGCTCACGGGTCGCTGGCTCGAACTGCGGACCGCCGTCGCCTGGCGCTGGCGGGCGGGTGCGATCGTGCTCTTCGCGCTCGTGCTCGCGTTCATGCCGATGACGATCGAGACACTGCGCGACCTGAAGCTGCGCCGCTTCATGCTCTACGACGAGTCGTACGAGGCGATCGGCTACGACGAGCCCTGGTCCGGAGGCATCCGGCTCGTACTGCTCGTCACCGCCATGGTGCTGGCCGTCGCGTTCCTCGTGCTGATGCCGCGCGGCGCGCACTGGTTCACCTCGTTCGGCGGCGCGACGATGTACATCTACCTGCTCCACACCTTCGTGCTCTACCCATTCCGCGAGACCGAGCTGCTCGCGGGCGACCAGCCGTTCTGGGTGCTGCCCGCGATGATCCTGTTCTGCATCGGCATCTCGATCGTGCTCTCGCTGAAACCCGTGCGCCGGGTGTTCCGGCCGCTCGTCGAGCCTCGGGCGCGGTGGCTGTTCCGCCCCGAGCCGTCGACCGCGACCGGCACGCTCGTGCTGCCGCCCGATCCCGAACGGCACTGACCACGCGCTCCTCCCCCGTGACGCCGTGTTGCGGGTTCCGTTGCCCGCGCCTCCGCGCCCGCCTAACGTGACTGCAACACCCGCGGCCCCGCCGCCACCCGACTTCTGAGGAGCCACCCATGAGCGACACCGCCGCCTGGCGTTTCGAGACCAAGCAGGTCCACTCGGGCGCCGCCCCCGACCCCGTGACGAAGGCGCGGGCGACCCCGATCTACCAGACCACCTCGTACGTCTTCGACAGCGCCGAGCACGCGCAGAACCTCTTCGCGCTCGCCGAGTTCGGCAACATCTACACCCGCATCCAGAACCCGACCCAGGCGGTCGCCGAAGAGCGCATCGCGGCGCTCGAAGGCGGCACCGGCGCGCTGCTCGTCGCCTCCGGCCAGGCCGCCGAGACCTTCGCCGTGCTGAACATCGCGCAGGCGGGCGACCACATCGTCTCCTCGTCGTCGATCTACGGCGGCACCTACAACCTGTTCAAGTACACGCTCGCGAAGCTCGGCATCGAGACGACCTTCGTCGAGAACCAGGACGACGCCGACGAGTGGCGCCGCGCGGTGCGCCCGAACACGAAGCTCTTCTTCGCCGAGACGATCGGCAACCCGAAGATCAACGTGCTCGACATCGAGCTCGTCTCGGGCATCGCCCACGAGGCGGGGCTGCCGCTCATCGTCGACAACACGATCGCGACGCCCTACCTCATCCGCCCCTTCGAGCACGGGGCCGACATCGTCGTGCACTCGGCGACCAAGTTCCTCGGCGGCCACGGCACCGTGGTCGGCGGCGTCATCGTCGACGGCGGGCGATTCGAGTGGTCGAAGAACGTCGAGAAGTTCCCGGGCCTCACCGAGCCCGACCCCTCGTACCACGGCGCGAGCTACACGGCCGCGGTCGGCGACGGGCTGGCGTACATCATCAAGGCGCGGGTGCAGCTCCTGCGCGATCTCGGCGCCGCGATCGCGCCGAACAACGCCTGGCAGCTCATCCAGGGCATCGAGACCCTCTCGCTGCGCATCGAGCGCCATGTGCAGAACGCGCAGGAGATCGCGGAGTGGCTCGACGACCACGCCGACGTCGCGAGCGTCAACTACTCGGGGCTGCCCTCGAGCCCCTGGTACGCGGCCGCGAACGCCTACGCCCCGAAGGGCGTCGGCGCGGTGCTCTCGTTCGAGCTCAAGGGCGGCGTCGACGCCGGTCGCGCGCTCGTCGACAACCTCTCGCTGTTCAGCCACCTCGCGAACATCGGCGACGTGCGCTCGCTCGTCATCCACCCCGCGTCGACGACGCACTCGCAGCTGACCCCCGAGCAGCAGCTCACGACCGGCGTCACGCCCGGTCTCGTGCGCCTCTCGGTCGGCATCGAGAACATCGACGACCTGAAGGCCGACCTCGAGGCCGGTTTCGCCGCCGCCCGCGCGGCCACGGAGGCGGCGCGCGTCTGACGCGCCCGATCGCACGGCGGATGCCGCGAGCCGAACCGGCTCGCGGCATCCGCCGTCTTCCGGCCGCGCCGTCCCGCGGTGCGCGTAACAATCGGGCGGGGCGCCGCGCGGACACGGGAGAATCGACACATGGATTGGCAGACGACGGCCGACGCGGTTCCCGCGAGCATCGTGCCCGCGGCGGGTGCGCTCGCACTGCTCGGGCGGGCGCCGGCGACGGGTGCGTGGCGCGAGGGCGACGAGGTCGGCGACCGCCGTTTCGTCGGCATCGGCGACCTCGCCCTCGAGTCGGGCCGCGTACTGCCGGGCGCGCGCATCGCCTACGAGCAGTGGGGCGCGCTCTCGCCCCAGCGCGACAACGCGGTGCTCGTGCTGCACGCCCTCACCGGCGACAGCCATGTGATCGGCCAGGCCGGCCCCGGGCATCCGAGTGCGGGCTGGTGGCGCGGCGTCGTCGGCCCCGGCCTCGCGATCGACACCGAGCGCTACTTCGTGGTGGCCCCGAACGTGCTCGGCGGATGCCAGGGCTCGACCGGTCCGGCCTCGCTCGCCCCCGACCGCAGCGAATGGGGGGCCCGGTTCCCGTTCCTCACGATCCGCGACCAGGTGCGGGCGCAGATCGCGTTCGCCCGGGCGATCGGCATCGAGCGCTTCGCCGCGGTCGTCGGCGGCTCGATGGGCGCCATGCACGTGCTCGAGTGGGCCATCGAGGCCCCCGAGGCGGTCGAGCGCATCGCGGTGCTCGCCGCGCCGGCCGCGACCACCGCCGACCAGATCGCCCTGAACTCGGTGCAGATCGAGGCGATCCGCACCGATCCGGCGTTCGCCGCGGGCGCGTTCTACGATGCGCCCGACGGCGAGGGGCCCACGCGCGGCCTGGCACTGGCCCGTCGCATGGCGATGCTCAACTACCGCACGGCCGCCGAGCTCAACGAGCGGTTCGAGCGCAGCTGGCAGTCCGAGCTCGACCCGCTCGGCGGCGACGGCCGCTTCGCGGTCGAGTCCTACCTCGACTTCCACGGCAACAAGTTCACCCGGCGGTTCGATGCGAACAGCTACATCGTGCTCACCGAGTCGATGAACTCGCACGACGTCGGGCGCGGGCGCGGCGGCGTGGCGGCGGCGCTCGCCGGGGTCCGGGCGAAGAGCCTCGTGCTCGGCATCGACAGCGACCGCTACTTCCCGCTCGCCGGGCAGCGCGAGATCGCCGCGCTCCTGCCCCGCAGCGTGCACGGGGCCGAGCCGGTCGTCATCGCCAGCGAGTTCGGCCACGACGCCTTCCTCATCGAAGACGCGGCGGTCGGTGCAGAGCTCGCTCGGCTGCTTGCCGCGTGATCGCGGGCGTCCCGAATCGACGTGATCCGCGCCGACCGGGCCCGACTCGGCTACAGTTCGAGATGACGGGCACCCCGAGACGGGCGCCGTCGTCGCCGAGGGGGTGACATGAAGCGCATCCACAAGGAGCGCGACCGGCTGCTGCGCAGGCTCGCACGTATCGCGGGCCTCACCGGCGCGCTCGGCACCTGCGCCTTCATGTTCTTCCCTGGCGCCTCGTCGACGCTCGAGTTCGCGCTCGTCGTGCTGCTCTCGCTCGCCGCCACCGTGCTCGTCGTCGTGCATTCGCTGCACGGAAGCATGCCGGCCGCCCTCGGGGTGGTCGCCGCTGCGCTCGGCACCGTGGCCGTGCTCGGCAACGCACCGGTCATCGACCCGGTCTCGATCGCCGCGATCTCGCTCGCATCGGCGGTCACCGCCCCTTCCATCGCGATCACCCTCGTCGTCCGCCGCGACGGGATACCGCTCGTCGGCGGACTCGCCGCGCTCTTCGTGGTCGCCATCGGCCTGATCGCCGCCGCCGGGCATCCGATGACCACGGTCATCCTCGCGACCGTCGCGGGCTGGGCGGTCGGCGCCACACTCGGATCGGTCGTGGACCATGCGATCGCCGGCGCCGCCGAGCGCATCGACGAGGTCGGGCGCGCGCACGAGGCGGAGCGCCACGCGAGTGAGTTCGAGGCGCGCCAGCGGCAGGACGCCCGCGTGCTGCACGACACGGTGCTCGCCACGCTCAGCCTGCTCGCGCACTCGGGCGTCGGCGTCGGTTCGGTCGCGCTGCGCCAGCAGGCGGGCGACGACGCGCGCCTGCTCAAGCAGCTCCGGCTCGGCGCCCCCCTCGACAACGCCTCGAACGCGATCTTCTCGCCCGACTCCGACGAAGACATCCTCAGCACGACCTTCGAGTCGGTCAGGCAGCGCTTCGCCCGAATGGGGCTCGACGTGAACTGGCACGGCGTCGGGCAGCTCGCGCTGCCGCGCGAGACCCTCGACGCACTGCTCGGTGCGCTCGGCGAGTGCCTCGAGAACGTCCGGCGCCACTCGGGCGTCAATGAGGCGGATGTCACGGTGAGCGACGACGACCGGACGGTTCGCGCCATGGTGACCGACGCGGGGCACGGGTTCGAGCCCGAGACGATCGGCGCCGCCCGCCTCGGCTACGCCGAGTCGGTCGTGGGGCGCCTGAACACCGTCGGCGGGCGCGCCCGCATCTTCTCATCGCCCGGCTCGGGCACCACTGTGATGCTCGAGGTGCCGAAGCCGTGAGCACGGGATCGATCGAGACCAGCGGCCGCTCGGGCTTCCGCCGCCCGAGGCGCACGGCGCGCGCCGTCGGCGACGTGCGGGAACGCCACGGCGGTCGCCGGCTGGCGACGGGCATCACGATCGCCGCGGCCATCATCATCCTCTGGCACCTGGCGCGTGCGGTGCTCCTCGCGCCCGTGTTCCCGCCCGGCGCCGGCCCCTGGGCCGCGTGGTTGGCGGTCCTCGTGATCCTCGCGGTCGGCGTCGTCTCGCGCATCCTCTCGCGCGCCCAGCCGCTGCCCGACCTGCTGTACGCAGTGCTGCTCATCGCCCTCGCGGTGCCCGTGTGGCTCGACGTCTCGGCGAGCTGGGGACTGCTCCACCTCGGCGTCACGCCGACCGCCGCCGCAGCCACGGGTGCCGTGCTCATGCCGGTCGCCGCGATCCGCGGCACCCGCATCTCGCTGGTCGTCGCCTCCGTGATCGGCCTGGTGCTCCTCGTCACGACGCTCCTGCAGACGGCGTCGGCCGGTCCGTACACGGCGACGGGCATCTCGGTCGCGGCCTCCGCGGTGCTGCCGCTCGTCCTCGCCGTCGTCGCGACCCGCGGATTCCGGCGGCTCGTCGGGCGCGAGCTCGACCTCTCGATCGTGCAGAGCACGGTGTACACCCCGCGTTCGGCCTTCGGGATGCGCGCCTCCGAAGAGCTCGCGCAGCTCGACTTCGACGCCGAGACGCTGCTCGACGACGTCGGCTCTGGGCGCATCGCCATTCCGCTGCCCGCGGCCGACGCCGAGCGCGCCGGTCGTCTGGCCGCCGCACTGCGCCTGAGGCTCATCGCGGGGCGGACGGACACGTGGCTCCGCCATGCGGTGACCGAATCGGCCTATCTCAACGACCGGGTCGTGGTCGACGACCCCGAGGGGTCGGCCGGCCTGCTCGCGCAGGAGCAGCGCGACAACCTGCTGCTCGCACTGTGGCTGCTCGTCGGCGAACTCCGCAAGGGGCAGACCCGCCCGATCGAGGTCGCCGTCTCCTCGCCCGACGGCGACGACGACGGGGAGCACCACTCCCCCGCCGTGCATCTCACGATCGAGGTCCCCGGCGTCGTCGGACGACGCTTGGACCCCGCGACGTGGGATGCTGTCGGTAGTGTCGGATCACACGGCGTCGTCGCGGGGTCCGATTCCTTCCGCATCGAAATCGAATGCCGGACGGACCCGACCGTTCCGGTGAGTGCGTCGGCCGCCGAGTCGGCCCGTCCGAGGAGAAGCTGAATGCCCGACAAAGCTCCACCGATCCGCCTGGCGATCGTCGACGATCACCGAATGCTGCTCGGCGCCCTGACCGAGTGGCTGCGCGGTGCATCGTCCGAGATCGAACTCGTCGCCGCCGTCCCGTCCTGGTCCGAACTGCTCGCCCATCCCGACTTCCCGGTCGACGTGGTGCTGCTCGACCTCGACCTCCGCGACAACATCCCCATCTCGCTCAAGCTGTCGATGCTGAAGTCGGCCGAGGTGCAGACGATGCTCATGAGCAACTACTCCGAGCCCGCCGTGGTTCGCGAGGCGCTGAGCGCCGGTGCGATGGGGTACCTCGTGAAGAGCGAGCCGGTCGAGTCGATCATCGAGGCGATCCGCTCCGCCCAGCAGGGCGTGTCGTACCTGACCCCCGAACTCGAGGCGACGCTGCTCGACGACGGCACGCTGCCGAAGCTCTCCGCGCAGGAGCGCCGGGTCATGGCGCTCTACGGCGCCGGTCAGCCGGTGAAGGCCGTCGCCTTCCAGCTCGGCATCTCCGAAGAGACGGCGAAGAGCTACCTCAAGCGCATCCGTGAGAAGTACCGGGCGTCCGGCTACGACGTCGGCACCAAGGTCGCGCTGCGCAAGCGGGCGATCGCCGACGGCATCCTGCTGCAGTCCGACTGACGGCGCGCGCACGGCTCGGCCGGCGGCAGGTACGCCCCGTCACCGTCTCTCGGGTCAGTCGATCGCCGGCGTCGCACCCGTCGCGTACGGCACCGCGTGACCGCGCCGACGGCGCGAACGGTCGAGGGCGAAGCTCGCCAGGGCGAGCCCGATCCCGGCGAAGGTCAGCAGCAGGCCGACCCAGATCGGAGCGACGTAGCCGAGCCCCGCGGCGATCACGGCGCCGCCGAGGAGCGCGCCGAGGCTGTTGCCGATGTTCAGCGCCGAATGGTTCAGCGCCGCGGCGATCGACTGGCTGTCGCGCGCGACGTCCATCAGGCGGGTCTGGATGGTCGGCGCGAGGGCGGAGGAGGTGGCGCCGATGAGGAACGCGCCGACGAAGAGACCCGCGGCGAACTGCGCGGTGAGCGCGAGCAGGGCGAGCGAGAGGGCGAGCGCCCCGAATGCGGCGTACATCGTGCGCCGCACGCTCCAGTCGGCGAGGCGGCCGCCGACGAGGTTGCCGACGGTCATGCCGAGTCCGGTGGCGACCAGCACGAGCGGCACCGCGGCGGCCTCGAGTCCGGTGACCTCGGTCGCGAGCGGCGCGATGTAGCTGTACATCGCGAAGAACCCGCCGAAGCCGATCGCCCCGATCGCGATCGCGAACCACACCTGCGGGCGGGCGAACGCCCCGAGTTCGCGTCGGACGCTCGCGTTCGCATCCCCCGCCTGCCAGGGCACCGCGGCGAGGACTGCGACGAAGGTGAGGGCGAAGATCGCGGCGACCGCGAGGTAGGCGACGCGCCATCCGGCCGCCTGGCCGAGCCAGGTGATCGCGGGCACGCCGATGACGTTCGCGATGGTGAGGCCGGAGAGCACCAGGGCGACGCCGCGAGCGCGCTTGCCCGGACCCATGAGGCTCGCGGCGACGAGCGAGGCGATGCCGAAGTACGCCCCGTGCGGCAGCGCGGAGAGGAACCGCGCGACGAGCACGAGTTCGAAGCTCGGGAGCAGCGCCGAGGCGATCGTGCCGACCGTGAACGCCGCGACGAGCACGAGCAGAAGCCGTTTGCGGGGCCAGCGCGCGGCGACGGCGGCGATCGTCGGAGCGCCGACCACGACGCCGAGCGCGTAGGCCGAGATCACCCATCCGGCGGTCGCGTTGGCGGCGTCGGGCGAGGCTGCGTAGGTGCCGGGCAGCAGGTCGGCCGCGATGTTCGGCAGGAGGCCCATGGCCACGAACTCGGTCGAGCCGATGCCGAAGCCGCCGAGGGCGAGCGCGAGGAGCGCGAGTCTGGTGCGGGCCGGCGACAAGGTCGTCGGTTCATCGGAGGCGTGGGTCACCGAGCGATTCTCTCACGAATCGAATCGATTCGAGAACCCGCCGACGAACGCGGCGACCCGACGGCGTCATCGTCGGATCCGAGCGGCAGGCTCAGTCCCGTGGCGCTCCGGCGCCCTCGCCCGCATCGTCGATCGCCGACTCGAGCCGGTCGATCTTCGCATCGAGCTCGCCCGAATAGCCGGGGCGGATGTCGGCCTTCAGCACGAGCGAGACCCGCGAACCGTACTCGCCGACGGCCTCCGTCGCGCGCCGCACCACGTCGAACACCTCGTCCCAGTCGCCTTCGATCTCGGTGAACATCGACGTCGTGCGATTCGGGAGCCCGGACTCGCGGACGATCTTCACGGCCGCCGCGACGGCGTCGTGCACGGAGCCGTCGGCGCGGCCGGTGCCGCTCGGCGCAACGGAGAACGCCACCAGCATGCTGCCTCCTCGGCGGGTGGGGTCGGTGTCGCCGCTCAACTCGTCGCGAACGCGGCATCCCGCCTGCTGCCAGCCTGCCACACGACGACGAGCGACCAGACGAGGAGCGCGCCCAGCAGCGCGACCTTCATCGTGAGCAGGAACACGAACGCGGGGTTCGCGACGAGGAGCCACCCGTACCAGTACGGGTAGATGATCTGCGTGAGCAGCGCCACGGCCGCGGCGATGAGGGCCGGTACGGCGAATCGCGCGGGGCGCAGCACGAGCCCGAGGATGACGGGCGCCGCGAGCCAGGTCGCGAACTGCGGCGATCCGACCTTGTTGGCGAGCATGAGCACGACGACGAAGGCGAGCGAGAGCGGCGCCATGAGCACGACGAACGACGCCCCGCGACGTGCCGCGCGCACGCCGAGGGCGGTGACGGCGAGCGCGGAGACGAGCATGAGCGGCGTCGTGAGCGCGGCCGCGGCGTCGGCGCCCGGCCCGACGATCTGGAAGGTGAGGATGTCCTGCGAGTACTCGATCGTGACGTCCTTCGCTCCCGCGACGATCTGCCAGAGCCAGAACACCGCGGCGGGGGCCTCGATCTGCAGGCCGCGGCCGGCCTGCTCGGCGATGAACCCGAACGCGTTCGTCCCTGCGCCGGCGAGCAGGCTCACCCCGATGATCGCGGCGCTCAGCGAGAGCGCGATCGTCACGACCTCGCCGCGCCGACGCGAGGCGATGACGATGGCGGCCACGAGCGCTGCGGGCCACACCTTGATCCAGGCCCCGATCGTGAGCAGCGTCGCCGCGACCCTGGGGCGGCCCCCCGCCCACAGCAGACCGGCGATCGCGAACGGCACGGTCACCGCGTCGATGCGGCCGAGCGCGATCGGTCCGAGGAGTGCGAGGAATCCGAGCCACCACCAGGCCGCCAGCCGCCGCGGGCGGGAGAGCGAAGCCCGACCGAGCAGGATCGAGAACGCGAGCGCGTCGAGGACGATGACGATGGCGAGCCACGACTGGGCGATGTAGGCCTCGCCGAATGCGAAGGCCGCCGCCATCGGGGCGAACGCGAGGATCGGATACACCCAGGGCGCGTCGATGCCCATGCGCAGCCAGCCGTGCGAGGCGTTCTCGGCCCACAGCCGGTAGACCCCGGTGACGTCGCCCATCGGGTACCCGGGCGCCGAGAGGTTCAGCCAGGCGAGCAGCAGGTGCACGGCGGCGAACGCCGTCCAGAGCGCGCCGCGGCCGCCGAGGGCGCGTCGCAGCCGAGCAGCGGATGTCTCGCGCTCGCCTCCCCCGTTCACGCGACGAGCCTATCCGAGCGTCATATTCCGCCACGCGCACCCGCCGTGCCCGAGGGATCGGAGATGCTGGAGATCGACGGAAGCACCGACGCAGTCGGGCGGCTTCGGTGCTCTGGGGCGGCCGGAACGTCAGCGCTGCAGCAGCCCGCCGATCACCTGAGGCACCGCTTCGGCGATGTCGAGCGCGGCCACGGGTCCGCCGTCGACCGCGGCGCTGGCACGACGCGCGGCCTCGCTGTGGATCCACGCGGCGGTCGCGGCGAGCCGCGTCAGCACCTCTGCGTTGAGCGCGAGCTCCTCGTGGTGGGTGGCGACGAGCGCGCCGAGGATGCCGCCGAGCACGTCGCCGGTGCCCGCGCTCGCGAGCCAGTGCGTGTCGGCGGTGACGGTGTAGCGGTCGCCGTCGGGATCGGCGATGTGGGTCACCGCCCCCTTCAGCAGCACGGCGACCCCGAGCTCTCGTGCGGCGCGATCGGCCCACCCGCCGGGGTCGGCCCGCACCTCGGCGACGGTCACCTCGACCTCGCGGGTCACGAGCAGATTCGCGAGTTCGCGGGCGTGCGGGGTGATCACGGTCGGCGCCGTGTGCGTGCCGACGAGATCGAGCGCCCCGGCGTCCAGCACGACCGGCACGCGGGAGGCGAGCGCGTGCTGCAGGTCACCCTGGAGCATGAAGGAGCGCCGTCCAGGGTCGATGCCCGAACCGATGAGCCAGGCCTGCACGCGCCCCGACACCGTCACCGTCTCGGGCCGTCGCAGCAGCACGGCGGCGCGCACCCCGCGCGGACCGATGTAGCGCACCATGCCGACGCCGGTCCGCGTCGCGGCGTCGACCCCCAGTACGGCGGCCCCGGGGTAGTCGGGCGATCCTGTGATCATGCCGAGCACGCCGCGCGAGTACTTGTCGTCTCCGGCATGGGGAGCCCTCACCCAGCCGGCCGCGTCATCGACGGTCCATTCCTGCCACGGTTCGCCCATGTACCAACGATAGGTTGAGTGGGATGACTCCGACAGCCCTCGCCCCGATCAGTCTCTCGCCCTCGGTCGTCGTCTTCGACTACGGCGAGGTCATCTCGCGCGAGCCGAGCGAGGCCGACCGGGCCGCACTGCTCGCGCGCGCGGGCGTGCCCGCCGAGGCGTTCTGGGCCGCGTACTGGGCCCACCGCGAGGGGCTCGACCGCGGCACGACCTCGATCGCCGCGTACTGGCAGGCGGTCGCCCGCGACACCGGGGCAGTGTGGGGCGCACTCGACGTGCACGAGCTCTGGGCGATCGACCATCGCGGCTGGCTCTCGGTCGACCACGACACCCTCGGCGTGCTGCACGCGCTGGTCGACGGCGGCACGCGGCTCGCGCTGCTCTCGAATGCCGGCGCCGACTTCTCGGGCTGGCTCCGCCACGGATCGTTCGCGCCGCTCTTCGAGCGGGTGTTCGTGAGCGGCGAACTCCGCCTCGTGAAGCCCGAGGCCGCGATCTACGAGCACGTCATCGACGAGCTCGACATCGAGCCGGCGCAGTTCCTCTTCGTCGACAACCGCGCCGAGAACGTCGAGGGCGCGCGCGCCATCGGCGGCGACGGGCACGTGTTCACGGATGCCGCCGGGCTCGAGCGCTGGCTCCGGGGCCTCGCGTGAGCGGCGCGGCGCACGACGGTCCCGCACTGTTCCGCCCGCTCACGATCCGCGGGCTCGAGATCCGCAACCGCGTCTGGGTTCCGCCGCTCTGCCAGTACTCGGTGACGGCGCGAGACGGCGTGCCGCACGACTGGCATCTCGTGCACCTCGGCGCGATGGCCGCCGGCGGCGCGGGCCTCGTGATCGCCGAGGCGACCGCGGTGAACCCCGAGGGGCGCATCTCCGATCACGACACCGGTCTCTGGAACGACGAGCAGGCCGCGGCCTGGTCCCGCATCACCCGATTCATCCGGTCGCAGGGCGCGGCGTCGGGCATCCAGCTCGCGCACGCCGGCCGCAAGGCCTCGATCTGGCCCGAACCGATGCGGCGTCGCGGGTCGCAGCCGATCGAGGAGGGCGGATGGCCGACCGTGTCGGCGTCGGCGCTCGCCTTCGACGGCTACCGCGAGCCGCTCGCCCTCGACGAGTCGGGCATCGCCCGGGTCGTCGACGACTTCCGTGCGGCGGCCCGCCGCGCGGTCACCGCGGGATTCGACCTCGTCGAGGTCCACGCCGCGCACGGCTACCTCGTGCACCAGTTCCTCTCACCGCTCTCGAACGCGCGCGACGACCGGTGGGGCGGAAGCCTCGAGAACCGGGCTCGGCTCCTCCTCGAGATCGTGCGCGCCGTGCGGGCCGAGGTCGGCGCGCAGATGCCGGTGTTCGTGCGCTTCTCAGCGACCGACTGGTCGCCCGGCGGGTGGGACGAGGAGCAGACCGCGACCGTGACGGCCTGGGCGGTCGACGCGGGCGCCGACTTCTTCGACATCTCGACGGGCGGGCTCGTCGCCGCCGCCGACATCCCGGTCGCGCCGGGGTATCAGGCGCACTTCGCCGAGTACGTCGGCGAGCATGCAGATGCACCCGTGTCCGCGGTCGGCCGCATCACCGACGCCCGGCACGCCGAGGAGCTCGTCTCCGAGGGCCGCGCCGACGCCGTCATGTTCGGCAAGGCGATGATGCGCGACCCGCATTTCGCGATGCGCGCCGCGCACGAACTCGGCGCGGGCACCTCGATGTGGCCGCCGCAGTACCTCCGTGCCGGGCCCGAGTACAACGACGGCGAGTGGTGAGCCTCCGCCCCGGTCGGTGTCGCTAGCCCATCGAGCCCGACCGCAGCTTCGACATCTGCGCCATGCGCTCGGGGCTGGTCTCGCCCAGCGCGATGATGTTGCCCTCGCTGTCGCTGAACCACGCGCTGCGCTCGTCACCGAGTTCGGCGACGCCGTCGACGGTCGTGAGCCCGGGCAGGTCGTAGTCGTGGAAGACGACCCCGAGCGTGCGCATCGCCGTCATGTCTCGGTCGAGGTCGTCGGTGTACAGGCCCAGAGCGGTGTTCTGCGCGGTGCCGGCGTAGTCGGTGCGGTAGACCAAGACGACGGTGCCACCGACGTCGTAGAAGAGCGCCTCGCCCTCCATGTCGTCGGCGATCGGGTCGCGGGCGAGCACGTCGTGCCACCACTTGCGCGCGCGTGCGATGTCGGCGGCGGGGAGGACGGCGCCCGCCATGAGCTTCTCGAACATGATTTTCCCTCGAGTTTCTCGGGTCGAGGAAAGTCTACGCCGCCTCCCCCTCCGCGGTGCTACCCCCGGCGGGTCGCGTCCTGCACCTCGCCGACGAGCTCCTCGATGATGTCCTCGAGGAAGATCACCCCGCTCGTCGAGCCGTCCTCCTCGAAGGTGCGGGCGACGTGCGTGCCGAGGCGACGCATCGTGGCGAGCGCGTCCTCGAGGTCGGTGCCGTCGAAGATCGAGACCAGCCGCCGCACGCGCTTGGCCGGGATCGGGTCGTCGAACTCGTCGTCGTCGAGGTCGATCACGTCTTTCAGGTGCACGTAGCCGTCGGGCTCGCCGTCCTCGCCGAGGATCGGGTAGCGCGAGAAGCCCCGACGGGCGACCGCCCGCTCGACATCGCCCGGCGTCGCCCCCGGCGGCAGGCTCACGAGGCCCGACATCGGCACTGCGACATCCTTCACGCGCTTCGTGGTGAACTCGAAGGCCGCCGTGAGCGTGCCGCTCGCATCGTCGAGCACGCCCTCGCGGCGCGACTGGTCGACGATCGTCTGCACCTCCTCGAGCGTGAACGTCGAGGTCGCCTCGTTCTTCGGCTCGACGCCGAACAGGCGCAGCACGCCGTTCGCCGTCGCGTTCAGCGCGACGATGATCGGCTTGAAGACGCGCGCGACGAACACGAGCGGGGGTGCGAGCAGCAGCACCGCCCGGTCGGGCACCGAGAACGAGAGGTTCTTCGGCACCATCTCGCCGAACACGACGTGCAGGTACGAGACGAGCACGAGGGTCACGATGAATGCGATCGTCGAGACGACCTCGACCGACCAGCCGGTGAGGTGCAGCGGCACCTCGAGCAGGTGATGGATCGCCGGTTCGGACACGTTCAGGATGAGCAGCGAGCACACCGTGATGCCGAGCTGGCTCGTCGCCAGCATGAGCGTCGCGTGCTCCATCGCCCAGAGCGCGGTCTTGGCGCTGCGCCGGCCCTGCTCGGCGAGCGGTTCGATCTGCGAGCGCCTGGCCGAGATGACGGCGAACTCGGCGCCCACGAAGAAGGCGTTCGCGGCGAGCAGCACGAACAGCCAGGCGATGCCGGCCCAGTCGCTCATCGGCCCGCCTCCTCGTCATCGGCGGCCTCGTCGGCCGGCATGGGTCTCGGCACGAAGCGCAGCCGATCGATGCGGCGGCCGTCGAGGCGCTGCACGCGGAGCATGCCCCCGTCGATCGCGACTTCGTCGCCGACGGCGGGCAGCCGGCCGAGTTCGGCCATCACGTAGCCCGCCACCGTCTCGTAGTCGCCGTTCTCGGGCACCCGGATGCCGGTGCGCTCGACGAGTTCGTCGGGTCGCAGTATTCCGGGGAAGCTCACGTTGTCGCCGCGGCGGACGATCCCCGCCCGCGTGCGGTCGTGCTCGTCGGCGACCTCGCCGACGAGCTCCTCGACGAGGTCCTCGAGCGTCGCGACGCCAGCGGTGCCGCCGTACTCGTCGACGACGACCGCCATCTGGAACCCGCGGCCGCGCAGCTCGCCGAGCAGCGCATCGAGCTTGATCGTCTCGGGCACGCGCAGCGCATCCGACTGGAGCGCCGACGCCGGTACCTCCGCCCGGCGCTCGCGCGGCACGGCGACGGCCTGCTTCACGTGCACGACGCCGACGACGTCATCGAGGTTCTCGTCGTAGACGGGGAACCGCGAGAGTCCGGTCTGGCGCGCGAGCTCGAGCACCGCCTCGGCCGGCTCGAGCCGCTGCACGGCGGCGACGCGCGGGCGCGGGGTCATCACGTCGGAGGCGTCGTGGTCGGAGAAGCGCAGCGTCCGACCGAGGAGGGTCGCCGTGTCCTTCTCGAGCAGCCCGGCGCTCGCCGAGCGACGCACGAGCGAGGAGAGCTCCTCGGCCGAACGCGCGCCGGAGAGCTCCTCCTTCGGCTCGATGCCGACGGCGCGCAGAATGGCGTTCGCGCTGCCGTTGAGCAGGCTGATCGCGGGCCGGAACACCCAGGTGAACGCCGTCTGGAACGGGATCACGAGCTTCGCCGTCGCGAGCGGCAGGGCGAGCGCGAAGTTCTTCGGCACCAGCTCGCCGATGATCATCGAGAGCAGGGTCGCCACGATGATCGCGGTCGTGGCGCCGACCGGGCGCACGAGCGACGCGGGCACGCCGATCGCGGCGAGGGGACCCGCGAGGAGCGAGGAGATCGCCGGCTCCATCGTGTATCCGGTGAGCAGCGTGGTCAGCGTGATGCCGAGCTGCGCGCTCGAGAGATGCGTCGAGGTGATCTTCAGCGCCGCGATCGTCATGCCGAGGCGGGTCTCACCCCGCTCGCGGCGCGCCTCGAGATCGGCGCGATCGAGGTTGACGAGCGCGAACTCGCTCGCAACGAACAAGCCCGTGCCGATCGTGAGGAGGAGTCCGATGCCGAGCAGTATCCACTCAGACAACGCTGCCTCCCCGAACGGTCACGGGCGAGGGTCTATGGCCGGGGTTGTTCGCAGAGGGAGGATCGTCCATGGTCCTGCCAGTATATCGACGCGACCGCCCGCGACGCGGGGCGTCACCAGCTGACCGGGAGCGCCTTGCCCTCCTCGTAGCCCGCGGCGGACTGGATGCCGACGAGCGCGCGCTCCCGGAACTCGGCGAGCGTGCGCGCGCCGGCGTAGGTGAACGCGCTGCGCACCCCCGAGGTGATCATGTCGAGCAAGTCCTCGAGCGAGGGGCGCATCGGGTCGAGGGTGATCGACGACGAGGAGATTCCCTCCGCGAAGAGTTCCTTGCGGGCGAGCTCGTACGGCGAGAGGCGGTCGAACCGTTCGCGCACGGCCTTCGTCGAGGCCATGCCCCAGCTCTCCTTGAAGAGGCGGCCGGATGCATCGCGCCGCAGTGCTCCGGGCGCCTCGATCGTGCCGGCGAACCAGGAGCCGATCATGACCGAGGCGGCGCCGGCGGCGAGTGCGAGCGCCACGTCGCGGGGGTGACGCACCCCGCCGTCGGCCCACACCCGCGCGCCGAGCTCGCGCGCGGCCTCGGCCGTCTCGAGCACCGCAGAGAACTGGGGCCGGCCGACGGCCGTCATCATGCGCGTCGTGCACATCGCACCGGGACCGACCCCGACCTTGAGCACGTCGGCGCCCGCGTCGACGAGGTCGCCGACGGCAGCCGCGGTCACGATGTTGCCCGCCACGATCGGGATGCCGAGGTCGAGGTCGCGCACGATCGACACCGCTCGGATCATGCCCTCCTGGTGCCCGTGCGCCGTGTCGAGGACGAGCATGTCGACGCCCGCCGCCGCGAGCGCACGCGCCTTCGCGGCCACATCGCCGTTGATGCCGACCGCCGCCGCCACGCGGAGCCGTCCGTCGCGGTCGACGTTCGGTTCGTAGATCGTGCCGCGGAGGGCGCTGCGCCGACTCAGGGTTCCGACGACGCGGCCGTGCTCGAGCACCGGCGCGAAGTCGAGCTCCGCCTCGACCATGAGGTCGAACGCGCGCCGCGGGCTGTCGACGTCTTCGGCGTCGAGCGAGGCGATGCCCCCGTGCACGAGATCGCCGAGCCGGGCGTCGGGCAGCGCGCTCGCGAGCCGCGTCGCGGCGAGGCATCCGACATAGCGCCCCGTCGTGTCGTGCAGCACGATGCCGTGCCCCTCGAACGGCGGCAGCGATTCGAGCGCGTCGGCGACCGTCGCGTCGGGGTGGAACGCATGCGGGGTGTCGAAGCGGGGCGACTGCGCCTTCACCGAGCGGATCGACTCGGCCAGGTCTTGCAGGTGCAGGTCTTGAGGGAGCACGCCGATGCCGCCGCGGCGGGCGAGCGTCGCAGCCAGTCGCGGCCCCGTGATGGAGTTCATGTTGGCCGAGACGATCGGCACGGAGGCGCCTGAGCCGTCGTCGGGGGCGAGCGACACGTCGAGCCGGCTCGTCACGCCCGAACGACTCGGAACGAGGAACACATCGGAGTAGGTCAGATCGTGGGTCGGGGCCGTCCGGTAGAACTCCATGCCCCCAGCGTAGGCCGCGCCCCTGCGGCGTGCACGAGGCGCCTCGCGCGGGGTTTAGGCTTGTGTGGGTGATCGGCCACGACGCGTTCGCGGCCGGGTCGATCTCCGAGAATCCAGCATCAACGGAGAGAGTGGGCGAGCGGCTGTGTCGAGCCAATTGACCGGAGCGGGATCCGACGAAACGGCGTCGGGCGAATACGGAGCCAACGAATGGCTCGTCGACGAGATGTACGAGAAGTTCCTCGCCGATCCCGACTCGGTCGACCAGACCTGGAGGCCGGTGCTCGAGCGGCGCCGCGCGCAGAGCGAACAGGGTGCAGCGGCCCCCGCGACGAACGGCGCCGCCCCGCAGGGCCAGGCGCCCGCGGCCCCACCGGCCGCCGAGACGCCGGCCGAGGCATCCGCCGCCCCGCAGCAGGCCGCACCGGCCGCCGACGCCGGCGCTCCCGCCTCCCCCGCGACCGCGCCGACGCCCGTGATCGGGCAGACCCCGGCCGCCCGCACGACCTCGGTGGCGCCGCGCACCCAGCCGGTGCCTGCCGACGTGCCCGTCACGAGCCCGCAGCCGGTCGTGGCCGACGCGCCCGCCGAAGACGAGGTCGTGGCGCTCAAGGGCATGCCGAAGGCGCTCGCCGCGAACATGGACGCCTCGCTCACCGTGCCGACCGCGACGAGCGTGCGCACCGTGCCGGCGAAGCTCATGATCGACAACCGCATCGTGATCAACAACCACCTGCGGCGCACCCGCGGCGGCAAGATCAGCTTCACCCACCTGATCGGGTGGGCGCTCATCCAGGCGCTCAAGGAGTTCCCGAGCCAGAACGTCTTCTACTCCGAGGTCGACGGCAAGCCGAGCCTCGTGAAGCCCGCGCACATCGGCCTCGGCATCGCGATCGACATCCCGAAGCCCGACGGCACCCGCGCCCTCCTCGTGCCCGCGATCAAGCGCGCCGAGACGATGTCGTTCAACGAGTACCTGAGCGCCTACGAAGACCTCGTCTCGCGGGCCCGCCAGAACAAGCTCAAGGCCGACGACTTCTCGGGCGCCACGATCTCGCTGACGAACCCGGGCGGCATCGGCACCGTGCACTCGGTGCCGCGACTCATGAAGGGCCAGGGCTGCATCATCGGCGCCGGCGCCCTCGAGTACCCGGCCGAGTTCCAGGGTGCGAGCGACAAGACCCTCGCGAACCTCGCGATCGGCAAGACGATCACGCTGACCTCGACCTACGACCACCGCGTCATCCAGGGCGCCGGCTCGGGCGAGTTCCTGAAGAAGGTGCACGAGCTCCTCATCGGCCAGCGCGGCTTCTACGAGGCCATCTTCGCCGCCCTGCGCCTGCCGTACGAGCCGATCCGCTGGGCGCCCGACATCGCCGTCGACATCGCGAGCGCGATCGACAAAACGGCGCGCGTGCAGGAGCTCATCAACTCCTTCCGCGTGCGCGGCCACATGATGGCCGACACCGACCCGCTCGAGTACGTGCAGCGCTCGCACCCCGACCTCGACATCGCGAGCCACGGGCTCACCTTCTGGGACCTCGACCGCGAGTTCGTCACGGGCGGCTTCGGCAACAAGCGCACGGCGCTCCTCCGCGACATCCTCGGCGTCCTCCGCGACTCCTACTGCCGCACCATCGGCATCGAGTACATGCACATCCAGGACCCGGTGCAGCGCCAGTGGATCCAGAACGAGGTCGAGCGCCCCTACGAGAAGCCGACCCACGACGAGCAGATGCGCATCCTCGGCAAGCTCAACGAGGCCGAGGCGTTCGAGACCTTCCTGCAGACGAAGTACGTCGGGCAGAAGCGCTTCAGCCTCGAGGGCGGCGAATCCGTCATCGCGCTCCTCGACGAGATCCTGCAGGGCGCCGCGAAGGAGGGCCTCGACGAGGTCGCGATCGGCATGGCGCACCGCGGCCGCCTGAACGTGCTGACGAACATCGCCGGCAAGACCTACGGCCAGGTGTTCCGCGAGTTCGAGGGCGCCACCGCCGGGCAGGGCTCGGGCGACGTGAAGTACCACCTCGGCACCGAGGGCACCTTCACCGCCGACGACGGCCACCAGGTGCCCGTCTCGCTCGCCGCGAACCCCTCGCACCTCGAGGCCGTCGACGGCGTGCTCGAGGGCATCGTCCGCGCCAAGCAGGACCGCAAGCCCATCGGCACCTTCTCGACCCTGCCGATCCTCGTGCACGGCGACGCTGCCATGGCCGGGCAGGGCATCGTCGTCGAGACGATGCAGATGTCGCAGCTGCGCGCGTACCGCACGGGCGGCACGATCCACGTGAACATCAACAACCAGGTCGGCTTCACGACGGTGCCGGGCGACGCCCGCTCCTCGATCTACTCGACCGATGTCGCGAAGACGATCCAGGCGCCGATCTTCCATGTGAACGGCGACGACCCCGAGGCCGTCGTGCGGGTGGCCGAACTCGCGTTCCGCTACCGCCAGGAGTTCAAGCGCGACGTGGTCATCGACCTCGTCTGCTACCGCCGCCGAGGCCACAACGAGGGCGACGACCCCTCGATGACGCAGCCGCTCATGTACAACCTGATCGAGCAGAAGCGCAGCGTGCGCAAGCTCTACACCGAGGCCCTCGTCGGCCGCGGCGACATCACCGAGGCCGAGTACGAAGAGGCGCACCGCGACTTCCAGGACCGCCTCGAGCGCGCCTTCGCCGAGACCCACGCCGTGCAGACCGGCGCGATCGCGGTGATCGGGGCGACCGAGCAGACCCACGCTCCCGAGCAGCCCACGGGCGAGCTCGAGACGACGGGCGTCGGCGCCGAGGTCGTGCACGCCATCGGCGACGCCTTCAACAACAAGCCCGCCGGCTTCACGGTGCACCCGAAGATCCAGCAGCTGCTCACGAAGCGCCTCGACATGAGCCGCAACGGCAAGATCGACTGGGGTTTCGGCGAGCTGCTCGCGCTCGGCTCGCTGCTTCTCGAGGGCACCCCGGTGCGCCTCGCCGGCCAGGACGCGCGCCGCGGCACCTTCGTGCAGCGCCACGCGGTGCTCCACGACCGCGCGAACGGCCAGGAGTGGCTGCCGCTGCAGAACCTGTCGGAGAACCAGGCCAAGTTCTGGATCTACGACTCGCTCCTCAGCGAGTACGCGGCGATGGGCTTCGAGTACGGCTACTCGGTCGAGCGCGCCGATGCGCTCGTCATGTGGGAGGCCCAGTTCGGCGACTTCGCCAACGGTGCGCAGACCATCATCGACGAGTTCATCTCCTCGGCCGAGCAGAAGTGGGGCCAGCGCTCGAGCGTCGTGCTGCTGCTCCCCCACGGCTACGAGGGTCAGGGCCCCGACCACTCGAGCGCCCGCATCGAGCGCTACCTGCAGCTCTGCGCCGAGAACAACATGACCGTCGCCCGTCCTTCGACGCCCGCGTCGTACTTCCACCTGCTGCGCCGCCAGGCCTACGCCCGCCCGCGTCGTCCGCTCGTGGTGTTCACGCCGAAGGCGATGCTGCGCCTGCGCGGAGCGACGAGCGAGCTGGCCGACTTCACCGAGGGCAAGTTCGAGCCCGTGCTCGACGACCCGCGCATCAGCGACCGGTCCGCCGTCAAGCGCGTGGTGTTCGTGTCGGGCAAGATCTACTACGACCTGATCGCCGAGCTCGACAAGCAGCAGAACACCGAGGTCGCGGTGGTGCGTCTCGAGCAGCTCTACCCGCTGCCCGCGACCGAGCTCAAGGCCGTCGTCGACGCCTACCCCGAGGCCGAGCTGATGTGGGCCCAGGACGAGCCCGAGAACCAGGGCGCCTGGCCGTACTTCATCATCGAGACGAACAAGCTCGGGCCGCGCACGGTCTCGGTCGTCGCCCGCCAGGCGGCGGCGTCGCCCGCGACGGGTTCGGCCAAGCGCCACGCGACCGAGCAGGCAGAGCTGGTCCGACGCGCGACGACGCTGTAGCGACCGCAGAACGAGACGAAGCGAGCGGATGCCTGGGCCCACACGCCCGAGGCTCCGTTCATCGCGAAACGATGGACGGAGTGGCGTGGGGAGTGGCATCCGCTCGCTTCGTCGTTCCGGGCCGCCCGCGCCCGCGCCCGCGAGCGCATCCCGCACTCCCGTACTCCCGCACTCCCGCACTCCCGCACTCCCGCACTCCCGCACTCCCGCACTCCCGCACTCTTCTCCACTGAGTCGCCGAAAACCGCCCTTCCGAGAGGAACGAAGGGCGGTTTTTGGCGACTCGCTAGGAGGGGCCCCGCGGCGGCGGGGCCCCGCGGCGGCGAGCCACCGCCGCGGCGAGGCCCCGGCGGGCGGGTCAGTCCGCGCGGCGGGCCAGCTTGCTCGGCCACCAGATGACCCGGCCGAGGTCGTACGCGAGCGCCGGCACGAGCAGCGTGCGCACGAGGAAGGTGTCGAGCAGCACGCCGAACGCGACGATGAACGAGATCTGCACGAGGAAGAGGATCGGCAGCACGCCGAGCGCCGCGAAGGTCGCCGCGAGCACGAGCCCCGCGGAGGTGATCACACCACCCGTGAGCCTGAGTCCGCGGACGATGCCCGGCCGCGTGCCGAACTGCAACGACTCCTCGCGCACGCGGGTCATGAGGAAGATGTTGTAGTCGACGCCGAGCGCGACGAGGAACACGAAGCCGAACAGCGGCACCGAGGGGTCGGCGCCCGGGAACCCGAAGACGTGCTCGAAGACGAGCGCCGAGACCCCGAGTGCCGCCGCGAACGAGACCACCACGCTGCCGATGAGGATGAGCGGGGCCACGATCGAGCGCAGCAGCAGCATGAGGATCAGGAGGATCGCGGCGAGCACGAGCGGGATCACGAGGGTGCGGTCCGCGATCGCGGCGTCGTTCGTGTCGAGGGCGACCGCGGTCTGCCCGCCGACGAGCACCTCGGTGCCGACCTCGTCGAGCACGGTGCGGAGCTCGGCGACGGTCGCCTCGGCCTCCATCGAGTCGGACGGATCGGCGAGCGTCGCCTGCAGCATCACCTGCCCATCGACGACGGTCGGCTCGGGGGCCGGGGTTCCGGGCGGGCCGAAGGCCTGCACGCCGTCGGCGGTCACCGGGGCCGTGCCGGCCGGCGAGTCGGCCGAGACGACCGCGACCGAGTCGACGCCGTCGACCGCGAGGGCCGTGTCGGCCATCTGCTGCAGCTCGTCCTCGGGTCCGACGATCAGTGCCGGCGTCCCCGATCCGGCCGGGAAGTGCTCGCCGAGCAGCGCCTGCCCGTCGCGTGCCTGCGACTCGCCGAGCACGAACTCGCTCGAGGGCACCCCGTCGGAGTCGAGCTGTGCGAGGCCGAGCGACATGCCGGCGAGCGCGAGCACCGAGACGATCCACACGGTGCGGGGCCGCCGCGAGACGAGGCGGCCGACGCCGGCCCAGAGGCCGCGGTCGGGCAGGTCGTGCTCGTCGGGCGCGGATGCCTCGTGCAGCACCCCGGCCGCGTGGGCGCCGTGCGCGGGCTCGGCCTCGTCGCCGCGGTGGGCGATGCGTCGCGGCCAGAACGCCGCGCGTCCCGCCCAGAGCAGCAGCGCCGGCAGGAGGGTGAGCGCCGAGAGCAGGGCGAAGACGATGCCGATCGCGGCGACCGGCCCGAGGATCTTGTTCGAGGTCAGCTCGCTCGCGAGCAGGATGAGGAGCGCCACGATCACGGTGCCGCCCGAGGCCACGATCGGCTCCCACGATCCGCGCAGGGCCGCCCACGTGGCATCCCACCGCCGTTCGTACCGTGCGAGCGTCTCGCGATACCGCGAGATGTAGAGCAGCGCGTAGTCGGTCGCGGCGCCGATCACGAGGATGAAGAGGATGCCCTGGGTCTGCCCCGAGAGGAGCAGGATGTCGGCTCGGGCCAGTGCCACGACCGTGAACACCGAGGCGCAGAGCGCCGACATGCTCGTGAACAGCACGATGAACGGCAGCAGCGGCGAGCGGTAGACGACGATGAGGATGAGGAACACCGCGGCGAGCGCGACCGCGAGCAGAAGCCCGTCGATGCCCGCGAATGCGGCGCTGAGGTCGGCGGTGAAGCCCGCCGGACCGGTGACGGCCGACGTCGTGCCGTCGACGGCGTGCTCGTCGACCACCGTGCGCATCTCCGCGACGACGTCGGCGGGGCGCTCGGCCCCCTCCGAGGTGTCGACCGGCAGCACGATCTCGACGGCCTCGCCGTCGTCCGAGGCGATCACGGGCGACGCCTCGTCGCCGAGCACCCCGTCGACCTCGGTGAGCGCCGTGCGCAGCTCGTCGGCCGCGTCCAGCTGCGCCGTGCTGAGCTCCGAGCCGTCGTCGCTCGCGATGACGACGATCGCGGGGATCGCCTCGCTGTCGCGGAACTCGTCCGCGAGGCCCGCGACCTCGGTGGCTTCGGCCGAGGCGGGCAGGAACTGCGCCTGGTCGTTCGTCGAGACGTCGCTCAGCGAGCCGAACGCGGCACCGCCCGCGCCGAAGGCGCCGAACCAGATGAGGATGAGGACCGCGGGGATGAGCACGCGGAGCCACGTGGGGACGCGTGGGCGCTTCGGAGCAGGGGTGTCGATCACATCGTCGACGCTACGGGCGCCCCGTCGCCGCCGCATCGAACGAACGATTGAATCGCTCGTCGCTCATCGCTCGTCGCACGTCGCGCGCGGCCGGCGTCAGGCGATGGTGTGCGTCGACTGGTAGAGACGGATCTGCGTGAGCACCTGCACGCGCAGCTGCTCGGGCGCGCTCTCGCGGCAGGCCCGCTGCACGACCTCCGTGATCGCGACGCCGACGCGCAGCTCGGCCTGGCAGTCGACGCAGTTCTCGACGTGCTCGCGGATGTCGGTCGCGTCGACGGCCTGCAGCTCGTTGTGCAGGTACTCCTCGAGCTCGGCTCTCGCCTTCTCGCAGCCGCAGTCGGTCATTTCTTGCTCCTCGCGGGTTTGGGCGCCTTCTCGGCCGCGGCGAACCCCTGTTCGCGGGCGTAGTCGGCGAGGGACTCGCGAAGCAGACGCCGGCCACGGTGCAGACGGCTCATCACGGTCCCGATGGGGGTGTTCATCATGTCGGCGATCTCCTGGTAGGAGAAGCCCTCGACGTCGGCGAAGTACACGGCGAGCCGGAAGTCCTCGGGCAGCGCCTGCAGTGCGTCCTTCACGGCGCTGTCGGGCAGGTGGTCGATCGCCTCGGCCTCGGCCGAGCGGCTCGACCGGGCGGTCGTCGACTCGGCGCCGCCGAGCTGCCAGTCCTCGAGCTCGTCGATCGTGCCCTGGTACGGCTCGCGCTGCTTCTTGCGGTAGCTGTTGATGAAGGTGTTCGTCAGGATGCGGTAGAGCCACGCCTTCAGGTTCGTGCCCTGCGTGAACTGCCCGAACGCGGCGAACGCCTTCACGAAGGTCTCTTGAACGAGGTCCTGCGCATCGGCCGGATTCTTCGTCATGCGGAGCGCGGCGGCGTAGAGCTGGTCGAGGAACGGCAGCGCCTGCTCCTCGAAGAGTTCGCCGAGAGGCCGGGCCTCTTCGGAGGTCTCGGCTTCGGTCGGCGCCTGGTCGATCTCGTCGGCAGTCATCACCGTCAAGCTTAGATCGTCGGTTCCTCCGAGGTCCCCGCGCCGTGCTCCGAGCTGCTCAGCCGGCCGTTCGAGTACCGCAAGCGACATCCGCACCATCTCCTTCCGCGTCCCTGACGCTACTGTTGATAACCGATGCAGATTTCGAGGTATTCCGAGCCCGAGTTCGATCCGTACGGCGACAACAAGACGACCGAGACGGATGCCGGGTGGCGCGCGCCGCTCGCGACGTCGCCGCTGTCCGCGGTGGTGTCCCTTCCGGGGTCGAAATCGCTGACCAATCGCGAGCTCGTGCTCGCCGCACTCGCCGACGGCCCGTCGACCCTGCACGCACCGCTCTGGTCGCGCGACAGCGAGCTGATGGTCGAGGCGCTGCGCGCCCTCGGCACCGGGTTCGAGCGCGTGCCCGGCCGCGGCGAGTTCGGCGACGACCTGCGGGTCACCCCGGCCGACGAGCTGCTCGGGTCGACGACGATCGACTGCGGACTCGCGGGCACCGTCATGCGCTTCATGCCCGCGGTCGCCGCACTGGCGCTCGGCCCGACGACCTTCGATGGCGACGAGTACGCACGCAAGCGTCCGATGTCGGGCGTCATCGAGGGCCTCAAGGGGCTCGGCGTCGACCTCGACGACGACCGCCGCGGCACGCTGCCATTCACGGTGCACGGCACCGGCCGCGTCGCAGGCGGCGCCCTCGAGATCGACGCCTCGGCCTCGAGCCAGTTCGTCTCGGGCCTGCTGCTCTCGGCACCCCGCTTCGAGCAGGGGCTCGACCTCCGCCACGTGGGCGAACGGCTGCCGAGCCTGCCCCACATCGAGATGACGATCGAGACCCTCGCCGCTCGCGGCGTCGCGGTCGAGACCCCTGAGACCGGCCGCTGGGTCGTGGCGCCGGGGCCGATCCGCGCGATCGACGTCGAACTCGAACCCGACCTCTCGAATGCGGCGCCGTTCCTCGTCGCGGCGCTCGTCGCCGGCGGCTCGGTCACGATCGTCGGATGGCCGGGCGCCACCACGCAGGTCGGTGCGCAGCTCGCCGAGCTCCTTCCCCGCTTCGGCGCCCGCGTCGAGCGCGACGGCGACCGGCTCACGGTGCACGCGCCGACCCCCGCGCCCGGCGGCGGGCGCGGCATCCGGGGCGTCGAGCTCGACCTCTCGGAGGCCGGCGAACTCGCGCCGAACCTCGTCGCCCTCGCGGCCCTCGCCGACGAGCCGTCGACGATCACCGGCATCGGGCACATCCGCCACCACGAGACCGACCGGCTCGCCGCGCTCGCGACCGAGCTCAACGGCCTGGGCGGTCGGGTCGCCGAACTGCCCGACGGGCTGCGCATCGAGCCCGCGCCCCTCCACGGCGGCCCGTGGCGTGCATACGCCGACCACCGCATGGCGACCAGCGGGGCGATCATCGGCCTCGCGGTGCCCGACGTGATCGTCGACGACATCGCCTCGACGGGCAAGACGCTGCCGCAGTTCACCGCGCTCTGGGAGCGGCTGCTCGCATGACCTGGTGGAGCACCGACGACGACGAGGACGACGAGCCCGAGTTCGACGAGTCCGCCGTCCGGGTGCGTCCCAACCGGCGCGGCTCCCGACCCCGCACGAAGACGCGCCCCGAGCACGCCGATGCGATCGCGGGCATCGTGCTGGGCGTCGACCGGGGCCGCTACCACGTGCTCATCGACGAGGGCGGAGCCGATGAGCACGTGCTGACGGCCGCCCGGGCGAGCGAGCTGCGTCGCAAGTCGGTCGTGACGGGCGACCGGGTCGACCTCGTGGGCGACGTCTCGGGCGATGAGGGCAGCCTCGCGCGCATCGTGCGGGTGCAGGAGCGCACGACGCTCCTCCGCCGCAGCGCCGACGACACCGATGAGGTCGAGCGGGTCATCGTCGCGAACGCCGACCAGATGCTCATCGTCGTGGCGGCGGCGAACCCCGAGCCGCGGGTGCGGCTCATCGACCGCTACCTCGTGGCGGCGTTCGACGCCGGCATCCGCCCGCTGCTCTGCATGACGAAGACCGACCTCGCCGACCCCGACGAGTTCCTCCACAACTTCCCCGGCCTCGAGCTGCCCGTCTTCCGCTCGCGCAGCGACGAGATGCCGCTCGCCGAGATCACCGAGTCGCTCATCGGGCATCGCACGGTGTTCGTCGGGCACTCGGGCGTCGGCAAGTCGACGCTCGTCAACGCCCTCGTGCCGAGCGCCCACCGGGCGACCGGGCACGTCAACGTCGTGACCGGCCGCGGCCGGCACACCTCCTCGTCGACGGTGTCGCTGCGCATCGAGCACGACGGCCGCACGGGCTGGGTGATCGACACCCCGGGTGTGCGCTCGTTCGGGCTCGGCCACGTCGACCCGGCGAACATCCTCGGCGCCTTCACCGATCTCGCCCGCATCGCCGACGACTGCCCGCGCGGCTGCACGCACCTGCCCGATTCGCCCGACTGCGCGATCATCGAAGCGGTCGACGCGGGCGAGCTCGGCGAGACGGGCCGCGCCCGCCTCGACTCGCTGCAGCGACTGCTCACCACCTTCGCCTGAGGCGGACGCCGCCCGGCTGCAGCGCCGCCCGGCCCGGACCGGGCCGGCCCGGCCCCGCCTCGCCGCACATCGCCCGGCACGGAGCATCCGCACATCGAAGCGTGCCTACGATGGGTGACATGACCGATGCACGACTTGGCCAAGGCGACCTCGCCCCCGACTTCACGCTCGACGACCAGAACGGCGACTCCGTCACGCTCTCGTCGTTGCGCGGAACGAAGGTCGTCCTCTACTTCTACCCCGAGGCGATGACCCCGGGCTGCACCACCGAGGCCTGCGACTTCCGCGACAGCCTCAACTCCTTCCAGAGCGCGGGCATCCGCGTGCTCGGCGTCTCGAAGGACGAGGTCGACAAGCTCGCCCGCTTCGCCGAGCGCGACCGCCTGAACTTCACCCTGCTCTCCGACCCCGACCTCGCGGTGCAGCAGCAGTACGGCGTGTGGGGCGAGAAGTCGCTCTACGGCAAGATCGTGGTCGGCTCGATCCGCTCGACGTTCATCATCGACGAGGAGGGCCGCATCTCGCGGGCGATGTACAACGTGAAGGCCACCGGGCACGTCGCGCGGGTGCGACGCGAGCTCGGTCTCGACGCCTGAGCCGACCGTCGGGTCGGAACGACCCGACCGCCTCCCCGAACGGGCCCGGCCGCACCTGCGGCCGGGCCCGTTCGCGTCCGTCTGCGGCGCCGCGTCAGGCGGCGGGGTGATCCTCGGGGCGCGAGTACGCGATCCGCACGGGCGTCCAGAGCAGGAGGCCGATGACGGTGATGGCGGGCACGAGCAGCGCCCAGCCGAGGTCGGGGCGCGCGAAGAGCCCCTGGAATGCGCCGACGGCGACCGACACCTGCAGGATCTGCCAGACGATCGCCGCGGCACGCGACCACGGGGCTCGCCGCAACGAGGCGAATGCGACGGCGGAGACCCAGACGGCGCCGATCACCACGAGCACGAGGAGCGCGATCGCCGTCGCCATCGACGAGGGCTCGAGCGCGAACAGGTCGACGATGAGCCAGACCACGAGCCCCACCATGAGCAGCGCCTCGGCGAAGAGCACGACGCTCACGACCACGAGCGCCGTGCGCACGCCGCCGTCCTGCGCCGCCTCGACCGGCCGGTCAGCGCCCGACGGCTCGCTCGCGCCCTGGTCGGATGCCTCGGGCCGGGTCTCGTCGCGTCGATTCACAGCGTTGTCCCATACATGGCTATTGATTCGATCTCTCCACTATGCGACCATTTATGAGGTCGAATTGATGCTCACAGGGACGTGAGCCGATCAGTCATGATCCTACTTCCCGAGATTCGACTTTCCCCCTGCAGCAGCCCTCACGGGCAAGCGCAATCGTGCGCGTCTGCGAACGAAGTACACGCAAGGAGCATCTCCATGGATTGGCGCGACAAGGCCGCCTGCCTCACCGCAGACCCGGAACTCTTCTTCCCGGTCGGCAACACCGGCCCCGCCGTCGATCAGATCGAGAAGGCGAAGACGGTCTGCGCTCGCTGCACCGTCACCGAGATCTGCCTGCAGTACGCCCTCGAGACCGGCCAGGACTCGGGCGTCTGGGGAGGCCTCTCGGAGGACGAGCGCCGCGCCCTCAAGCGCCGCGCCGCTCGCGCCCGCCGCGCGGGCTGAGCCCCATCGCTTCGGATGCTCCGGGGCCCGCGTCAGGCGGGCACCGGAGCATCTTTCGCTGCTAGGCCTGGGTGATCCAGCGCAGCGGGATCTCGATCGTGACCTCGGTGCCACGACCGACCACCGTGTGCCAGTCGATCGTGCCGCCGAGCTCGCCCTGGATGAGCGTGCGCACGATCTGCGTGCCGAGTCCTTCGCCGACCTTGCCCTCGGGCAGGCCGGCTCCCGTGTCGCGCACCTGCACCGTGAGCTCGGTCTGCGAACGGTCGGCGCTGATCTCGACGTCGCCCTCCTGACCGGCGAGGCCGTGCTCGACCGCGTTCGTCACGAGCTCGGTGAGCGCGAGGGCGAGCGGTGTCGCGTACTCGCTCGGCAGCACGCCGAACGACCCCGTGCGCTTCGGGTGCGCCGTCGTGTTGTGCGCCGAGGCGACCTCGGCGACGAGCAGCAGCGCCCGGTCGAACACCTCGTCGAAATCGACGTTCTGCGAGAGCCCGGTCGAGAGCGTGTCGTGCACGACGGCGATCGCGCCGACCCGTCGCATCGCCTGCGTCAGCGCATCGCGCGCCTCGTCGGAGTGCGTGCGGCGCGCCTGGATGCGCAGCAGCGATGCGACGGTCTGCAGGTTGTTCTTCACCCGGTGGTGGATCTCGCGGATCGTCGCGTCCTTGGTGATGAGCTCCTGCTCCTGGTGACGGAGCTCGGTGACGTCGCGGGTCAGCACGATCGCGCCGGTGCGGTCACCGCGCCGGCGGATCGGGATCGCCCGCAGCGACACCGTCACGCCGCGCGACTCGACGTCGGTGCGCCACGGCGCCCGCCCGGTCACGACGAGCGGCAGCGACTCGTCGACGACGAGCTTGCCGCCGAGGAGCGCGGTCGTCACCTCGGCGAGCGACTGACCCTCGAGCTCGTCGTCGAAGCCCATCCGGTTGAACGCCGAGAGGGCGTTGGGGCTCGCGAAGGTCGTGATGCCGTCGACATCGAGTCGGATCAGGCCGTCGGACGCGCGTGGTGCGCCGCGGCGCGGCCCGGTGGGCGCCCCCAGGTCGGGGAAGTCGCCCGAGGCGATCATCTCGAAGAGCTCTTCGGCGCACTCGTTGAACGTGAGCTCCTGCCGACTCGGCGTGCGGGTGGCACCGAGGTTCGTGTGCCGGGTGATCACGGCGACGGGTTCGGCCGCGATCGCCGTGCCGGTCGCGGTGATGCGACGCATCACCGGCACCGCCCGCACGCGCGTCGGCATCTCCTCGTACCAGTCGGGGGCCGAGGAATCGGCGATACGGGCGGTGCCGAAGGCCTCGGTCACGAGGTCGCGCCACTGGGGCTTGATGCCCTGCCCGACGAAGTCGCGGTAGAAGAGCGTCGCCGCGCTCGACGGGCGCGAGTGCGCGACCGCGACGAAGTCGTCGTCGCCGGACGGCACCCACAGCACGATGTCGGCGAAGGCGAGATCGGCGAGCAGTTGGAGGTCGCCGACGAGCATGTGCAGCCAGTCGACGTCGGCCTGACTGCTGCGGCCCTGGGCGAGGACGAGTTCACTGAGGGTCGACACAGATCCAGCGTAGTGCGCGGATGCCTCAGCCTGCCGCAGCACGGCGGAGCAGCGGCAGCGCGAGCGTGCGGCGAGGGGCCGGCGCGGGTTCGGGCAGGATCGAGCCGAGCACGTACGCGCGCAGCGCCGCGCGGAGCGGAGCGCGTCCCGCTGCGTCGCGCAGGGTTCGCGCGCCGAGGATCGCGGCGTCGGCCGCCCGTCCGTCGTGAGGCAGCAGCACGGCGTCGGTGATCCCGGCGAATCGGCGCAGCGTCTGGCGCACCTGCGCGTGCGCATCGATGCCGAGCGCGCTCTGCCGGACTCGGTTGACGACCACGTCGATGCGCTCGGCGTCGACGAGCGACCCGAGCTCGTCGTACCCGCGCAGCAGCCGCGAGAGTCCGACCGGGTCGGCGAGGCCGACCGCGACCACCCGATCGGCGGATTCGAGCGCGGCGAAGGTCGCCGCGTTGCGTCGTGGCGCGAACTGGTCGCTCGTGAGCTCCTCGTCGCGTTCGAGGCTGAATCCGGTGTCGATCACGAGGTACTCGAAGTGCTCGCGCATCGTCGCGAGCACGCTCGTCACCCGCTCGTGCGAGAGTTCGGGCCACCGGCTCGGCCCGACGAGGCCGGTGAAGACGTCGAAGGAGGCGCGCGGCGCCGAGTAGCGCTGCGCGATGCGTTCGAGTTCGGCGCGGTCGAGCGCACCGGCACCGGCGAGCCGGCATGCCGAGGCGAACCCGGGCGCCTCGTCGAGCAGTCCGAGCACCGGGGCGATGCTGCCGCCGTACGGGTCGGCGTCGACGAGTGCGACGCGGTGGCCCGCCCCGGCGAGCTCGGCCGCGATGTTGACCGCCATCGTGGTGCGGCCGGGCGCACCGGCCGCGCCCCACACGGCGATGACCCCGGCCTGCGGGGCCGCACCGTCGCCTGCGCCGCCGACCCGTGAGGGCACGGCGACCCCGCCGTGTACGAGGGCCTCGAACTCGGCCCATTCGGCTTCGGCATCGACGAGTTCGTGCACCCCGAGCGCGCCGGCGTGAGCGCGCTCGGCGTCGTTCGCCGCGACCCCCACGAGACGGATCCCGCGATCGTCGCACGCGGCGAGCAGCTCGGCACTCAACGTGCCGCGGCCGGCCCCGACGACCACGACGTCGGGCGCCAGCATCTCGAGGCTCTCGACGACGTCGCGCCAGCCGACCAGCCGGGCGACCACCGTGTGGCCGTGTTCGACGAGGTCGGGCAGCAGGCGATCCTCGGTGGAGGCGTCGAGGGCGAGCGCGAGGCGGGCCATCTCAGTCGCCCGCCGATCGCGTCGCGACGAGATCGACGGCGTCGCCCGCGGCGAGCGCCTCGAGCAGGGCGGCGACCTTCTCGCGCGGGATCAGGAGTTCGACCGAGGTGCCTTCGGAAGCCATCATGCCGCTCTCCTCGACGAGTGCGGCGATCTCCGCCCCGCCGACGAGCACCTTGGGGGCTTCGAAGCCGCTGCGCTCGGTCGCCTTCGCCGACCAGACGTCGACCAGCGCCCCGGCCTCGAGTCCGCTCGGGAGCGCGCCCCGGCTCGGCACCACCACGGTCGACAGCCCGGTGCGGTCGGCGTCGTCGACGGCCGCGACCGGCACGAGCTCGCCGGCCCGCACGGTGCGCGCCACCACGAGGGACGACTCTGGCGCTCCGTCGACGAGGAGGTAGTGCTGCTCGCTCGCACCGAGTCGCACCGAGGCGACGTCGAGCGCGTCGAGCTCGAGCGGCGCGCCCGGCGTGAGCGTGTCGCGGGCGACGTAGACCTCGACCGTGTCGTCGAGGCCCGAGACGAGCGCCCAGACGCCGAGCGTCGAACCCGCGACGAGGACGAGGCCGATGAGGAGCCTGGGATCGAGCCGCACGGCTCCGCGTTCGCCTCGGCTGCGAGCGGTCATCGGTCCTGCCTCCTGTCGTCGACGCGGACGCGTCGCCACCCATCGTCACCCGAACCGCGACGAACGTCCCGAAGTTATCCACAGCGGCTCCGGCTCGCCCGCGCGCACCGCCATCGGGTCGATAATCGAGACATGACCTCAGCAGGTTCGGGCGGCGAGATCGGCCGCTTCCTCACGATCGCCGACGCGGCCGAGATCCTCGCCGTCGATGTGGCGACCGTCGATGAGCTGATCCGCAGCGGCGAGCTCCCGGCGATCCGGGTCGGCACGTCGGGCCCGTGGCGCATCGAGCGCGCCCAGCTCGAGGTCTGGATCGAGATGCAGTACGAGGAGACCCGCGTCGGCGTGGCGTGGAACGAGGGCGAGTTCGCGAACGTCGCCGAGCTCTCGGGGGTCCGCAGCGGCCGCATCCGCCCCGTCGAGTGACCGAACCGGCTCAGTCGAAGCGCACCAGCAGCAGCCGCGCGAGCGGCACGATGCGGTAGCCGAACACCTCGCGTTCGCGACGGGCACTGCCGCGCTCATGGAGGGCGAGGTCGAGGTGATCGCGTGCGACGCGGTCGATCGTGCCGTGCGCGGTGCCGTCGATCGTCGTGAGCTGCACGGCGGTGCGCCGCCGGCAGAGATCGCGCAGCACGAACGGCAGGCCGATGCGTTCGGCGAGTCGAACGGATGCCTCGGGCAGCACCACGAGGCTCGGGTCGAGCTGCCCGCGGCCGGGCAGGATCGCGGCGACCGCCGAGAGCGGCACGATGCACTGCTCGACCGGTCGCCCGTGGTGGCGGATCTCGGCGCTCATCCAATCGCGGCCGAAGCCGAGCGGGCGGACGCCCAGCACGGTGCCGCCCTGCAGCTCGATGCGCACGAGCTCGTCGCCCGCTGTGCCGTGTTCGCCCGCACGGGCGATGGCGGCCAGCCGGTCGCGCAGCGTCAGCCGACCGAGCCGCAGCCGCTCCTCCTCGAGCGCGAGGGCCCGCTGCTCGTCGTGCTGCTCGCGATCGAGCTGCGACTCGAGGTCGTCGAACAGCAGGTCCCAGCGCATGCAGCGACGCTACCCGGGTGACGCTCCGCGACGCCCGAGTTCTCCACAGCCCGAGAAATCTCTTGACACGCTTCGACGCCCTGCCTAAATTCACTGCAGTGAGTCACTTCTGTCCCCCTCTCGGGGGGTGAGCCTCGTCGCCGACCCGAACGGCCGGCGACTCCCAGCCCTACTGGAGCAATGATGACCGTACGCGATGCCGCAGCCGCCCGAACGGCTGCGGTGCAGGGCAGTGCCGCCCGCCACCTCGATCTCGACGACGACTACTTCGCACGCCAGCCGACGCGGAGCTCCGAGCTCCCCGATCCCGAGCCGCTGCTGCGCAATCTCACTCACTGCGTCCTCGAGTCCCTCGCCGGGGCGCGCGACCTCGAGCAGCTCGCCCGCTGGGTCACCGACGAGGTGTACCGCGCGCTGTCCAAGCGGGTCGTGCTCGCGGCCAGGGCGCGCCGGGTCAAGGGGCAGCAGGCGCAGCGCCCGACCTTCGCGATCGGTCGGGTGCACCTCCACGAACCTGCCGAGGGCGTCGTCGAGGCCGTCGTGATGGTGCATCAGCGCGTGCGCTCGCGTGCGGTGGCGATCCGCCTCGAGGGCTTCGACCGCCGCTGGCGCGCGAGCGCCGTCAGTGTGCTCTGAGCGCCCAGGCGTTCATTCCCAGCTCGCCCGCTCGTCCTCCCGGGGTGCGAGCACGGTGCGCGTCTCCGTGTCGAAGGTCCGCACCGGCCGGTCTGCCGTCCAGCTCTCCCAGCCCGGGTCGCCGTGCGTGGCGAATGCGACCCACGCGCCGTGCATCTCGTCGGCGAGCGACTCGGGCGCCGCTCCCCCGGTGAGCGCGAGCGCGTCGGCCGCGTCGAGCCGATCGAAGACCGCAGGCAGCTCCATGCAGTGGGCGGCGCCGAGGCCGAGGCGGGGGCTCGACCAGGCGAACTCGTACACCCACGTCGGCACGCCGCGCGCCAGACGGGCGTCGGCCAGACGGTTGATCGGAAGCCGGAGCAGGATGTCGGAGGCGAGTGCGCCGAACAGCTCGCCGCGGCTCGCGCCGGGCCGGTTGCGCCGATAGGCGCGCATCGTCGCGCCGCGGATCTTGAAGCTGAGCCGGGCCGCGGCGAGGTGCAGGGCGCTGATGCGCGCCGTGAGCCCGGTCGGTTCGAGCCAGAGCCGGGCCTCCTCGCGGGTCGAGCCGATCAGCACGGGCACGGCGTCGGCCGCTCCCCCGCCGAGTGCGACCTCGGGATCGGGCAGGCCGTCGCCGACGGCGAGGGCGAAGCCCGGGCCACCCGTGACGGGTGTGGTGCCCGCCGTGACCCGCAACTGCGCGGCGACGAGGCCGTCGGGCGCGATCGCGGCGAAGGCGTCTCGCTCGGCGGCGATGCCGAGGTCCTTCGCGATGAGGCGGGTGATGCGCCCCGCCCGCTCGCGGGGCCGGGCGGCGAGCGGCCCGCTCTGCAGGATGACCCGGTCGGCGAGCCCGGCCCCGTCGGGGTGCGCGAGCGCGGCCGCGATGAGCGAGGCGCCCGCGGACTGCCCCGCGACGGTGACCCGTGCGGGGTCGCCGCCGAAGGCGCCGATCTCCTGGCGCACCCAGCGGAGGGCCGCGATGACGTCGAGGAGCCCGAGGTTCAGCGGGGCGCCGTCGAGCACCGAGAACCCCTCGGATCCGAGACGGTAGTTGATCGCCACGAACACGACGCCGTCGCGGGCGAACGTGGTGCCGTCGTAGCTCTCGAGCGCGTTCGCGCCGCGCGACAGCGCGCCGCCGTGCACCCAGACGAGCACGGGGAGCGACGCCCGCCCGGTAGCCGTGGCCTCCGGCGCGCCGTCGGATTCGCGCATCTCCTCGGCCGCACCGATGCCGGGCGCCCAGACGTTCACGTTCAGGATCTCGTCGCCCGCGACCTCGACGCTCGGCAGCACCTGCTCGAGGCCGCCGCCGTACGGCGCCTGCGGGGCGGTGGCGCCCGGCTGCGTGGCATCGCGCTCCCCCGGCCATCCCGGATGCGGCGCAGGTGGCGCGAAGCGCAGTGGCCCGAACGGCGCCGCGGCGTAGGGCACGCCGAGGAAGCGGGCGATGCCGCCCGAGCGCGAGCCGCGGAGCATCCCGCCCCCGACCCGTACGCTCACCGCCTCGCGGGGCTCGTCGATCGTGTCTGAACGCAGCGCGGACGCATCTTCGGGTCGTGACGCCATGGCTCCTCCTCGAGTGGGCGATCCTCCGATCGTACGGGTCGCCGGCGCGCCCGCGCAGCGGGGCGCGGAAACGGCCGCGGCCAGCGTGTTCGGAGGAACACGCGGGCCGCGGCCGTCGACGGGGCTCAGCGCCCCTTGCGCTCCTGGGCGCGACGCTCCGAGCGGTTCTGCGGGGCGACCTCGCCGCTGCCGGCACGCTGGCCGAAGGCTCCGCGCTCGGGCTCCGTCGCGGGCGCCTGGCTCTCGGCGACCGCGCGACGCGCGCGCTGGGTCGCGGCCTGCTGCACCTGGCCGCGCTGGTTGCGCACCTCGACGCCGCCCGAGTCGCTCGGTGCCGTGTAGCTCAGCTTGTCGTCGGCGGCGCCCTGACGGCCGAGGCCCTTCGCCTCGATCGTCGGCCCGGTGCCGCCCTGCGGCGCGACCTCGACCTCGAGGTTGAACAGGAACCCGACGGTCTCCTCGCGGATCGAGCCCATCATCTGCTGGAACATCGCGAAGCCCTCGCGCTGGTACTCGACCAGCGGGTCGCGCTGCGCCATCGCGCGCAGGCCGATGCCGTCCTTCAGGTAGTCCATCTCGTAGAGGTGGTCGCGCCAGCGGCGGTCGATGACCGAGAGCACGACACGGCGCTCGAGCTCGCGCATCGCGGGACTGCCGAGCTGCTCCTCACGGCGCTGGTAGGCGAGCTTCGCGTCGGAGAGGATCTCGCGGCGCACGAACTCGCGGTTGACGCGGCCCTTCTCGCCCGCCTCGGCGACGACCTCGTCGATCGTGATGTCGACCGGGTAGAGGGTCTTCAGCTCGGTCCAGAGGGCGTCGAAGTCCCACTCGTCGGGGTTGCCCTCGGCGGTGTGCTGCGCGAGCACCTCGTCGATCACGTCTTCGAGGAACTTCTGCGTGCGCTCGTGCAGGTCGTCGCCCTCGAGGATGTGACGGCGGTCGCCGTAGATCGCCTCGCGCTGACGGTTGAGCACGTCGTCGTACTTCAGCACGTTCTTGCGGATCTCGGCGTTGCGGGCCTCGACCTGCGACTGCGCCGAGCGGATCGCGCGCGAGACGACCTTCGACTCGATGGCCACGTCGTCGGGCACGCCGCGCGCCATCAGGTTCTCGGCCGCGCCGGCGTTGAAGAGGCGCATCAGGTCGTCGGTGAGCGACAGGTAGAAGCGGCTCTCGCCCGGGTCGCCCTGACGGCCCGATCGACCGCGCAGCTGGTTGTCGATGCGTCGCGACTCGTGGCGCTCGGTGCCGAGCACGTAGAGCCCGCCCGCGGCGAGCACCTTCTCGGCCTCGACGTCGACCGCGGCCTTGACGGCCTCGAACACGCCGTCCCACGCGGCCTCGTACTCATCGGGCGTCTCGGCGGGCGAGAGGCCCTTCTCGTGCATCTGCTGCACGGCGATGAACTCGGCGTTGCCGCCGAGCATGATGTCGGTGCCGCGGCCGGCCATGTTCGTGGCGACGGTGACCGCGCCGAGGCGCCCCGCCTGCGAGACGATCGCGGCCTCACGGGCGTGGTTCTTCGCGTTCAGCACCTCGTGCCGCACGCCCTTCTTCGCGAGCAGGCGCGAGAGGTACTCGCTCTTCTCGACGCTCGTCGTGCCGACGAGCACGGGCTGGCCCTTCTTGTGCCGCTCGACGATGTCTTCGACGACCTGGGCGAACTTGACCTCTTCGTTCTTGTAGACGAGGTCGGACTGGTCGATGCGGACCATCGGCTTGTTCGTCGGAATGGGCACGACGCCGAGCTTGTAGGTCGACATGAACTCGGCCGCCTCGGTCTCGGCGGTACCCGTCATGCCGGAGAGCTTCGAGTAGAGGCGGAAGTAGTTCTGCAGCGTGACGGTGGCGAGGGTCTGGTTCTCGGCCTTGACCTGCACCCCCTCCTTCGCCTCGATCGCCTGGTGGATGCCCTCGTTGTAGCGGCGACCCACGAGGATGCGACCCGTGTGCTCGTCGACGATCAGCACCTCGCCGTTCATGACGACGTAGTCCTTGTCTCGCTTGAAGAGTGCGTTGGCCTTGATCGAGTTGTTGAGGAACGAGATGAGCGGGGTGTTCGCCGACTCGTAGAGGTTGTCGATGCCCAGGTAGTCTTCGACCTTCTCGATGCCGGGCTCGAGCACGCCGACCGTGCGCTTCTTCTCGTCGACCTCGAAGTCCTCGCCGGGCACGAGCCGGTCGGCGAGCCGCGCGAACTCGGCGAACCAGCGGTTCGCCTCGCCCGAGGCGGGCCCCGAGATGATGAGCGGGGTGCGCGCCTCGTCGATGAGGATCGAGTCGACCTCGTCGACGATCGCGAAGTAGTGGCCGCGCTGCACCATGTCGGAGGCCTGCCACGCCATGTTGTCGCGCAGGTAGTCGAAGCCGAACTCGTTGTTCGTGCCGTAGGTGATGTCGGCCGCGTACTGCTCGCGGCGCACCTGCGGCGTCTGGCCGGCCACGATGCATCCGGTCGTCATGCCGAGGGCGCGGAAGACGCGGCCCATCAGCTCGGACTGGTAGCTCGCGAGGAAGTCGTTCACCGTGATCACGTGCACGCCGCGGCTCGTGAGCGCGTTGAGGTAGGCGGCCGTCGTCGCGACGAGGGTCTTGCCCTCACCGGTCTTCATCTCGGCGATGTTGCCGAGGTGAAGGGCGGCGCCGCCCATGAGCTGCACGTCGAAGTGACGGAGGCCGAGGGTGCGGCGCGACGCCTCGCGCACGGCGGCGAACGCCTCGGGCAGCAGGTCGTCGAGCGACTCGCCGCTCGCGTAGCGCTCGCGCAGCTCGACGGTCTCGTGCTTGAGCTCCTCGTCGCTGAGGGCCTGGAAGCCGTCTTCGAGGGCGTTGATCGCCGCCGCGTAGTTCTCGAGCCGCTTGAGGGTTCGGCCCTCGCCGACGCGGAGGACCTTTTCAAGAATCGAAGCCACGAATGTTCTCCTGTGTTTCATCGGGCGCTGCGTCGTCGGTGCCCGCCTCGGGTGGCGGCGGCGCCCACTGCCGCCTGTCCAGCGGTCATCATAGCCATGCTAGTGGGCCGCAGCCTGAGCGACCCCGCTCGGCATCGTGCGATGCCGGGCGGGGTCGCCGGTTCAGAGCATGACGTCGGTCAGGATGCCACAGGCTCGCGCCCCTTCGTCACGGGGCTGTCGAGCACGGCGTCGGAGTTCTCGTCGAGGCCGATCAGGCCGTAATCCCAGCCCTTTCGGCGGTAGACGACGCTGGGGCGGTTCGACTCGGCGTCGACGAAGAGGTAGAAGTCGTGCCCCACGAGTTCCATGAAGTAGAGCGCGTCGTCGACGGTCATGGGCGTCGACGCGAAGACCTTGCGCCTGATCACGACGGGACTGTAGACCTCGTCCTCCTCGATCCCGTCGGGCTCGGCCACGACGGGGATCGCCCCGGTGCGCACCCGCTCGAGCACCTCGGGTGCCGCGGCCTGCACGCCGACATCGGCGAAACCGGCATCGGTGGCCTCGCGGAGGGAGGTGTGGCGGTGATTGCCGCCTCGATGGACCTTCCGCCGGTCCTTCGCCCTCCTGATGCGTTCGAGCAATCGCCCGAGCGCGACGTCGAACGCCGCGTACTTGTCGGTGCCGTCGGCCTCAGCCCGCACCACCGGCCCTTTTCCGAACAGGGTCAGCTCGACGCGATCGAGACCAGGGTTGCCGTTCTTCTCGTTGTGACGGCTGAGCTTCACGTCGAGGGAGATGGCCCGGTCGTTCAAGTGCGTGACCTTCTCGGACTTCTCCGTCGCATAGGCGCGGAAACGGTCCGTGATCCCCAGGTTTCGTCCGACGATGTTCAGTTCCATGACGACCTCCGTTCACCGGCGTGTCACCCGGTTCTGAAGGGTGGATCGACCACGCCTGTCCTGCCACCGTAGTCCGCTTGCACGCCATTGTCACGGGCGGCTTCCAGAGAGTTCGCCGAGAGCCGAATGCGCCGCAGCGGCGTCTCGGCGAGCACCGCACAACCGGCGACCGAACCACCCGCCGACCGCACGGCGCGTGCCGACTCGGCGAGGGTCGACCCGGTCGTGAGGATGTCGTCGACCAGCAGGAAGCGGCGTCCGTCGAGGCGACGCGCGGCGACGAGCCCGCCCGCGGCGTTCGCCCGTCGCGCCGCGTGGTCGAGCCCGGCCTGGTCGACGCGGTCCCGTGCGAGGCGGAGCACGCGCGCGGAACGGATGCCGCTGCGCGCGAGCAGCAGCTCGACCGGGGCGTAGCCGCGTTCGCGGAGCGCGCGCCGAGTCGACGGCACCGTGCACAGCTCGACGGGGGCGCCCGGCCCCGCGTCGGTGAGCGCGGCGACGACGGCAGCGCGCAACGCGAGGGCGAGCGGCCGCACGGCGTCCGTGCGCCCGCCGTCCTTGAACGCGGCGAGGGTCGTGGCGACCACTCCCGCGTACTCCAGCGAGGCGTGCACGACGATCGGCGCCTCGGGGCTCGGAACGGGCCGGGTCACCGTGCGCGGCACCGGGGCGAGCACGCCGAGGCAGACGGCGCAGACGGCGCGGTCGACGGTTCCGCAACCCGCGCAGGCGACGGGTGCGAGCACCGCGAGGCCGTCGAGGACGGCCTCACGGGCGGCCTGCGCGGCGCCGGCGAGGCGCAGGGCCGGAGACGCGGTCACGTCACGGAGTCTGCCGCGCGGGCTCGAGCGCCGATCGGGGTGACCGCGGACGGTGGCCCGCGTGCGCGCCCGTCCGTGCTGGGGAGGAGCGGTCGAGAGGTCGGCGACCGGGTCGACGGGTCAGTCGGGCATCTGCGAGGCGACGAAGTCGATGCCCCTCGCCCGGATCTGCCAGCCCACGCCGCTCTGCACATCGAGATCGCCCGAGGAGGTGAGCACCCGGAGATCGCGCTCCCCGTTGCCGGCGTCGAGCTGGATGCCGCCCTCCGGGCCGGCGATGGTCTCGGGCACTCCCCCGAGCTCCTCGACGACGACCCGCGTATCGCCGCCGGGCAGCGAAGTGAGCGATGCGACCGTGTTCGCGTCGAGCCAGGCCACGTCGCGCGGCGTTCCTGCCAGCCCCGACAGGCTGAGCACGACGGGGCCGAGCGCGATCGGCATGCCGTCGGCGTCACGCTCGATCGACGCTGCGACGAAGCGGGTGCGCACCCCGTCGCCGAGGAGGGCGATGATGCGCGTGCCGTCGCGCGAGACCTCGAGCGCCGCGATCGTCGATCCCGACCACGGAACCGGGATGGGACGCTCCCGTTCCTCGCCGCTCGGCAGGTACGCCACGAGCTCCCCGGGCGCCGTCGCGGGCACCGACCAGACGACACCCTCGGGGTCGACGGCGGGCGTGATGAGCCCCGGTCGCGGATCACGCACCTCGGCGGGCTCGCCGGGCAGCACGACCGAGACCCCCGCCGGCGTGCGCACGGCGACCGATTCACCACGCGGGCCGACCGCGGCGGCCGACACCGCGAGTCCCTCGACCTGCGGCGAGATGTCCTCGATCGGCTCGATCTCGTCGCCCGAGGCGGCGAGGTGGCCGAAGGCGGCGCCGTCGAAGACGACCGGCCGCGGATCGACCGGCGGATCGTGCACCGGCGGGTCGTCGAGCGGAGGCACGTCCTGCGCCGCCCCGTCGATCGCGAGCGCGACCTCGTCGACGTTGCGCACGACGCCCACGAGGCTCTCGTCGAGCTGCTCCTGCATGCGTTGCACGGTCAGGACGTCGTCGAAGGAGGCGCCCGAGAGCTCGACGCTCGCGATGCCGTTGGCGATCGGCACCGAGCTCGTCTCGAGCGAGACGCCCTCGGGGAAGGCCGTCTCGACGCCGGGCGCGAGCCATTCGGCCGGCCCGGCGAGCAGGGCCCGCACGATGCTCGTCTGGGCCGAGTCGCGCCCCGCGAACCAGCGCAGGTCGGGCACGAGGTACTGGAAGGTCGGATCGAAGAAAGCGAGCTCGTACGGCCGGAACACGTCGCCGAAGGTCAGCTCGTCGATGAGGATTCCCTTCGGGGCCTCGGCGATGCGCCACTCGCCGTCGACGCGCTCGAGACGATACGGCAGGGTGACCTCGGCGGCCGACGCGGGCAGTTCGTACTGGCCGTTCGACGTCAGCGCGGCCGCCGGCGTCGCGCCGACCGAGAGCTGGGTCTCGGTGGCGTCGTCGGCGACCTCGGGCTCCTCGATCGAGCGGTCGGCGAGCACGTCGATCGTCGCGCCCGCACCCGGCTGCCACTCCGCCGAGAACTCCGGGGTGAGGAAGTCCCTGGCCGCGTCGTAGTTGCCGCGCGGACTCGCGGCGGCCTCGATGAACCCCTGCACGATCTGGTCGGGCGTCGCCCCGGCCTGCGGCGGGCGCACGAAGGTGTCGAGCTCCGCCGACTCCTCCACCGGATCCGGATTCCCGACGCCGACGGGCCCCGAGGTCGGCAGCGCGACGCAGCCGCTGAGCAGGGCCGCCACCGCGAGCGCGAGGGATGCCCCGAGCACACGTCTACGCATCGCGCACCCCCTGCCCCGTGGCATCCGTGGAGGTACCGGCCGCGCCGCCGTCGGCGACCGCGTCGAGGTCGACCGCGGCGATGATGCCCGTCGGCGGCGGTCCGCTCGCCAGGGCGTCGTCGGGCTCGAGCGGCAACGGCGAGACGACCGACTCGGCGTCGTCGCCGCGCGGCAGGGTGAGCCGGAACACGGTGCCCGAGCCGGGCCTCGACCAGACGTCGAGCGTGCCCCGATGCGCGACCGCGTCCTCCAACGAGATGGCGAGGCCGAGCCCGGTGCCGCCGATGGTCCGTGTGCGGCTCGGATCGGCCCGCCAGAATCGGTCGAACACGCGTGCGCTCTCCTCTTCGGTCATGCCGAGGCCGTAGTCGCGCACCGACAGGGCGATCGCCGACTGGTTGCTGTCGACCGCCACGACGATCGGGCGCCCTTCGCCGTGCTCGATCGCGTTGCCGAGCAGATTGCGCACGATGCGGCGGATGCGGCGCGGGTCGACCTCGGCGTCGACATGGCCGCCGGGGGCGACGAGACGCAGCTCGCTGCCTCGCTCGCGCGCGAGCTCGTGCATCGACTCGATCGCATCACCGGCGAGGTGCACGAGGTTCGTGGGCTCAGTGGTGAGCTCGACCGAACCGGCGTCATAGCGGCTGATCTCGAGGAGGTCGGCCAGCAACCGCTCGAAGCGCTCGGTCTGCGTGTGCAGGAGCTCGACGGTGCGCGAGGTCGGCCCGGGGAAGTCCTCGCGCTGACCGTACAGCACGTCGCCCGCGAGCCGGATGGTGGTGAGCGGCGTGCGCAGCTCGTGCGAGACGTCGGAGACGAATCGCTGCTGCATCACCGACAGCTCGGCGAGCTCGCGGATGCGGGCCTGCAGGCTGTCGGCCATGCCGTTGAAGGACGCGGCGAGGGTCGCCAGCTCGTCTTCTCCCTTCGACGGCATGCGCACCCCGAGGTCCCCCGCGGCCAGCCGCCGGCTCGTCGTGGCCGCCGAGCGGATCGGCTCGATCACCCAGCGCACGACGAGCAGCGTGATCGCGCTGAGCAGCACGATCAGCGCGATCGCGCCGAGCACGCCGACCGCCTGCATGAACCCGAGCGTCTGCTGCGCATCGGCGAAGTCGTAGCCGATGTAGAGCTCGTAGTCGCCCGCCCTCGGCACCTCGAGGGTGCTGCCGACCACCACGCCGGGGTCGGTGCCGCCGTCGGCGTTCTCGAGCGCGACCGACTGCCAGAACTGCCCGTCGGGATTGGCCTGCACCCGTTCGCGCAGCTCGTCGGTGATGACCGCGCTCAGCTGCGGATCGCCGCGGTCGGGCGGCGCGTCGCTCACCGGCGCATCGGTCGGCACCCGGAAGTAGGCGATCGAGGTCGAGCCCGAACTCGCCCCCACCGTGCGCACGGTCGAGGACATGAGGCTCTGCAGCGCACCGCGATCCGCCGCGTCGGAGGAGTTCAGGATGCGCTGGGCGGCCACCGTGGCGTTGTTCGCAGCGGCGAGCGATTGGTCGAGCTGGCTCTGGAACAGGTTCGACGCCACGCTGAACGAGATGTACAGGCCGATCACGAAGATCGCGAGCGAGGAGAGGGCGATCGTGATGACGACCGTGCGGAACTGCAGCGACCGGCGCCAGAGCGCGGCCATCCTCCTCGGCAGTTCGCGCCACGAACCCGCGAGGGGGATCGCCGTGGCGGCCGTCTCGGACATCCGGCCCGTCGCCTAGGTCGTCGCGCCGGCGCGGTAGCCGACGCCGCGCACCGTCATGACGATGCGCGGGTTGTCGGGGTCGTGCTCGACCTTCGCCCGCAGCCGCTGCACGTGCACGTTCACGAGCCGCGTGTCGGCCTTGTAGTGGTAGCCCCAGACCTGTTCGAGCAGCATCTCGCGGGTGAACACCTGCTGCGGCTTCGAAGCGAGGGTGAGCAGCAGGTCGAACTCGAGCGGCGTGAGGTTGATGCGGGTCTCGCCGCGACGCACCTCGTGCCCGGCCGCGTCGATCACGAGGTCGCCGATGCCGAGCGTCGCGACGACCGGGTCGGGGGTCGGCCGCAGCCGGGTGCGGATGCGGGCGACCAGCTCCTTCGGGTTGAAGGGCTTGACCATGTAGTCGTCGGCGCCGGACTCGAGGCCCTTCACGACGTCGGCCGTGTCGGACTTCGCGGTCAGCATGATGATCGGCGTGCCCGACTCGGCGCGGATTCGACCGCACACCTCGATGCCGTCCATGCCGGGGAGCATCAGGTCGAGGAGCACGAGGTCGGGCTTCGACTCGCGGAACGCGGCGAGCGCGCCGGCGCCGTCGGCGCAGAAGACCGGCTCGAAGCCCTCGGTGCGCAGCACGATGCCGATCATCTCGGCGAGGGCCGTGTCGTCGTCGACGACGAGTACGCGTGAAGTCATCCCGTTCATTCCTGTCGGCGCCGAGCTTTCCGGCGCAGTCCCGTGTCGGTGCCGTGCGGCGCGGCCCGGTCTCCGTCTCGGTGCCGTGCGACGCGGCGCGGTCTGGTGCGCTCCAGCGTAGCCGGTCGGCGTGCGGCTCGGCCGAATGTGCGAGCATGGGGGCACCCCGCCGGAAGGAGTGCGTACAGGTGTCGGATCACGACTGGCAGGCGCCCGGTACTCCGGCGAGCGGTTCGGCTCCGGATGCCCCGGTGCCGCCGCCGTACGGCGCGCCCCCGGTGCCGCCCGCGCCGGGCTACGGTTCGCCGCAGCAGCCGTGGCTCCCGCCCGCGCCCGGCGCGTGGGCGCCGCCGCCGAAGCCCGGGCTGCTGCCGCTGCGTCCGCTGAGCTTCGGCACGCTGCTCTGGGCGCCGTTCCAGGCCCTGCGCCGCAACCCCGGCGCGACCTTCGGCAGCGGGCTCGTCGTGCAGCTCGTCTCCGCGTTCGCGACGCTCGCCGTCGTCGTGCCGTTCATGGTGTTCATCTTCACCAGGGTCGAGAACGCCGCCTCCGAGGACATGGACGCGGTGATGTCGGGCGGCGTCGGCGCCTTCCTCCTCCTCATGCTCGTCCCGGTCGCGCTCACACTCGTCGCCGGCGCCTTCCTGCAGGGGGTCATGGTCGTCGAGGTCGCGACCGGCACCCTCGGCGAGCGGCTCGGGTTCGGAGCGCTCTGGCGGCGCGCCGCGCGCCGCATCTGGCCGCTGCTCGGGTGGACGGCGCTCGTCACCCTCGCGGTGCTCCTCGTCGTGGCCGTGTTCACCGGCATCATCGTCGTCGCCGCGCTCACCTCGCCCGGCGCCCTGATCGGCGCGGTGCTCGTCACGCTATTCGGCGCCCTCGGCCTCGCGGTGGTCGGCGCCTGGCTCGGCACCAAGCTCGCGATCGTGCCGAGCATCATCGTGCTCGAGAACACCGGGATCGGGCAGGCCGTACGACGGTCGTGGCGACTCACGAACGGGTACTTCTGGCGCACCTTCGGCACCCTGCTGCTGGTGGGGCTCATCCTGAACGTGGCCGCCCAGGTCGTGGTGCAGCCGGTGTCGCTCATCGGTACCGTCCTCGCCGCGATCATCGACCCGACCGGCACCGGGGCCGCGCTCGGCATCACCATCGCGACGAGCGTCGTCACGCTCGTGCTGTCGCTGCTCATCGGCGCGATCACCGCCGTCGTGCAGGCCGCCCTCGTCGCCGTCATCTACATCGACCTGCGCATGCGCACCGAGGGGCTCGACCTCGAGCTCGCGCGCCACGTCGAGCAGCGCGACGCGGGCGCGGCCGCGACGGGCGACCCGTACGCACCGCCGCCGTCGAGCGCACCCGCCCCCGCATGGGCGCCGTACGCGCCGGCGGCGGCACCGCCCGCCACGACCTGGCCGACGACGCCCGAGGCCGGCGGACCCGAGCAGCCCCGGCACTGACGGTGCTCGTCCTGACCCCGCTCGACCCCGACGCGCCCGAGGCGCGTCGGTGGCTCGAGGACGAACTCGCCAAGCCCGAGTACCAGAACTCCAAGCCGACCGCCTTCGACCTCGCGATGCAGGCCGTCCGCGACTGGTTCGCCGAGCTCCTCGGCGGCGCCGGGGGCGTGCCCGCGCCGGTCGTGACGCTCATCGTCGTCGTCGCCGTCGCCGCGCTCGTCGTCGTCGCCTTCCTGGTCTTCGGCGCGCCCCGTCTCCGTCGGCGTCAGCAGGCCGCCGTCCCGCTCTTCGACGACGGCGACCTCCGCGACCTCGCGGCGCTGCGGCGGGCCGCAGAGCTCGCCGCGGCGAGCTGGGACTGGCCGCTCGCCATCGAGGAGCGCTTCCGCGCGCTCGTCCGGGGCACGGTCGACCGCGATCTCGTGCAGGTGCACCCGGGTACCACCGCGCACGCCTTCGCACTGGCGGCCGCAGCGCCCTTCCCGGATCGCGAGCGCGAGCTCGCGGCGGCCGCCGCGGAGTTCGACGGGGTGCGCTACCTGGGTGGGCTCGGCAGCGCCGCGGGGTACGAGCGGATGAGCGAGCTCGAGACCGAACTCGCCCGGAGCCGGCCCGCCGGCGCCCCCGAGGCGGCCGCCGACGCAGCGGGGGCCGTCCGATGACGGCGGCGCCGCCCGCTGCGGCGGTCGCCTCCGCACCCGCCGACGTGACGCCCGCCGCCGCGATCACGCCGACGTTCCGCGCGGGTGTCCGCCGCCGACGCATCTGGATCTGGTTCGCGATCGTCCTCGTGCTCGGTGCGATCGCGCTGCTCGTGCTCCGCGGCGGCGCCGCGGGCGCCGGCCAGCGTCTCGGCGCCGACAATCCGGCCCCGTTCGGGGCGAAGGCGCTCGTCGAGGTCCTCGGCTCCCACGGCGTCGAGGTCGAGACCGCCGACGACTTCGACACGGCACTCACCGCGGCGAAGTCCGGTGCCACGGTGCTCGTCTTCGACGAGTTCGGCCTGCTCGACGAGCAGCGACTCAGCCGGCTGGCGATGTTCGCCGACCGCGTCGTCGTCGTCGAGCCCGGGTTCGCCGCGCTCGAGGCGCTCGCCCCCGGCATACGGTTGGCCGGGGCCGCATCGGGCGCCCTCGACGAGGTCGCGTGCGAGCTCCCCGCCGCCGAGAACGCCGGGGCGCTCTCGACCGACCAGCGCCTCTTCACCATCGACGACGAGGCGGCCTCTGGCGGCTGGCAGGGGTGCTTCCGCGACGGCGAGTACGGCTACGCCGTCGCCGAGGGACCCTCGTCGGGCGACGGACGGATCGCACTCGTCGGGGCATCGACCCCGTTCGAGAATGGCCGCATCACCGAGCGCGGCAACGCGGCGCTCGCCATCGGGCTCGCCGGGGCATCCGATGAACTCGTGTGGTACCTGCCCGGCCCCCTCGATGCCGACCCCGACCAGGCACCCACGCTCGGCGAACTCACCCCGGGCTGGGTCAGCCCGGTGCTCGCCCTCGCGGTCGTCGTCACCATCGTCGCCGGCGTCTGGCGCGGGCGGCGCTTCGGCCCCCTGGTCGTCGAGAACCTCCCCGTGCACGTGCCTGCGGGCGAGACCGCCGTGGGCCGCGCCCGGTTGTACGCGCGCAGCGCGGCGCGCCGGCACGCGCTCGACCAGCTGCGCCTCGGCACGCTCGCCCGCATCGCCTCGGCACTGCGGCTGCCGCGCACCGCCGACGTCGCCGAGATCGCCGCGGCGGCGGCGGCCGCGACCCGACGAGACCCGGGGCAGGTGCGCGCCGTGCTGATCGATGCGGTGCCCACCGGCGACCAGGAGTTCGTGCGGCTCGCGGCCGGGCTCGACGATCTCGAACACGCCGTGCGTGCGACACTCGCACCAGAGACCTCCACCCCGCAGCCTGCGGATCATCCAGGAAGGCGACCATGACCGACCCGATCGCGAACGAGACGACCGCCCAGGCGGCGGAAGCCCCGGCGACGACCGCTGCGGCGACCCCTGCACCGGCGCCCGCCACGCCCGACGACGAACTGCGCGCCGCGCTGAACCGCGTCCGCACCGAGGTCGGCAAGGCCGTCGTCGGCCAGGACGGCGCGGTGACGGGCCTCATCATCGCCCTGCTCACCCGCGGGCACGTGCTGCTCGAGGGTGTGCCCGGAGTGGCGAAGACCCTGCTCGTGCGCACGCTCAGCCGAACCCTGCAGCTCGACACACGACGCCTGCAGTTCACGCCCGACCTCATGCCCGGCGACGTGACCGGCTCGCTCGCCTACGACCCCCGCTCCGGCGAGTTCGCCTTCCGCGAGGGGCCGGTGTTCACCAACATCCTGCTGGCCGACGAGATCAACCGCACGCCGCCGAAGACCCAGTCCGCGCTCCTCGAGGCGATGGAGGAGCGCCAGGTCTCGGCCGACGGCGTGACCCGGCCGCTGCCCGACCCGTTCATGGTCGCGGCGACCCAGAACCCGATCGAGTACGAGGGCACCTACGCCCTTCCCGAGGCGCAGCTCGACCGCTTCCTCCTGAAGCTCGTGCTCGACGTGCCCGAGCGCGAGGCCGAGGTCTCGCTGCTGCGTCGCCACGCCGACGGCTTCGACCCGCACGATCTCGCCGCCGCGGGCGTCACGCCGGTGCTCGGCGCCGACGAGCTCGCGGCCGCGCGTCGGGCGGCCGCCGCGGTGCGCGTCGAGGACGACGTGCTCGGCTACCTCGTCGACCTCGCCCGTGCGACCCGCCGCAGCCCCTCGATGCGACTCGGCGTGAGCCCACGCGGCACGACCGGGCTCCTCGCCGCGGCGAAGGCCTGGGCGTGGCTCACGGGCTTCGAGTCCCTCACCCCCGACCACGTGCAGGCGATGCTGCTGCCGGTCTGGCGCCACCGGGTGCAGCTGCGCCCCGAGGCCGAGCTCGAGGGCGTCTCGGTCGACCAGGTGCTGCGCGGCATCGCGCAGCAGGTGCAGGTTCCGCTCTGAGATGGCGCTGACCGGTCGATTCGCGCTGCTCGTCGCCCTCGGGGTCGTCCCCGTCGTGGTGGCGGGCATCTCGAGCGCGCCCCTGGCCTGGCTCGCGCTCGTCGGGTGGCTCCTCGTCGTCACCGGTGCCGGCATCGTCGACCTCTCGCTCGCCGCCTCGCCCCGAACGGTCGCCTTCGGCCGTGAGCTGCCCGATCGAGTGCGGCTGGGCGAGCCCGTCGCCTCGCAGCTCACGGTGCAGAACCTCGGCGGCCGGATGCTCCGCGCCACCGTCCGCGACGGGTGGGAGCCCTCGGCCGGGGTCGCCGGCACCAACCGCACCCGGCTCGCGATCCCGCCGGGCGAGCGTCGCCGCATGACGCTGCAGCTCGTGCCGACCCGTCGCGGCGATCGGCGCACGCAGCAGGTGACGATCCGCTCGGCCGGCCCGCTCGGCCTGTGGGCGCGGCAGGCGACCCTCGCGGCGCCGGGGCGGGTGCGGGTACTGCCGCCGTTCCATTCGCGGGTGCACCTGCCCTCCCGGCTGACCCGGCTGCGCGAGCTCGACGGCCGGACGCCGCTCCTCATCCGCGGGCAGGGCACCGAGTTCGACTCGATCCGCGAGTACGTCCGGGGCGACGACGTGCGCTCCATCGACTGGCGGGCGACCGCGCGCCACATCGACCCCGAGGTGCCCGGCAACACGAGGCTCATGGTCCGCACCTGGCGCCCCGAACGCGACCGCCGCATCGTCATCGTCGCGGACACCTCGCGCACCGCTGCGGCGCGCATCGCCGACGAACCGCGCCTCGACACGAGCTACGAGGCCGCGCTGCTGCTCGCGGCGCTCGCATCGCACGCGGGCGACCGCGTCGACTTCCTCGCGACCGATCGCCGCCTGCGGGGGCGCGTGCACGGCGCGAGCGGAGCCGACCTCCTCGCCCGCATGGTCGACGCGATGGCGGGCATCGACGCCGAACTCGTCGAGGCCGACTGGGCGCTCGTGCCCGGTCAGGTGCGCGCGGTCACGAGTCGGCACGCCTTCGTCGTCCTGCTGACCGCTGCCGACTCCCCCGGCTCCGCGCGCGGCCTGCTGTCGGTGCTGCCGCAGCTCACCGCGCGCCACACGGTCGTCGTCGCCTCCGTCGCCGACCCCGCGCTGCTCGAGGCGAGTCGGCTGCGCGGCGACCTCGACGAGGTGTACGGCGCTGCGGCCGCGGAGCGCGGCCTGCTCGACGGCGAACGGGTCGGCGCGGCGATCCGCCGGCTCGGCGCCCAGACGGTCACCGCTGCGCCGCATGAACTGCCCCCGGCCCTCGCCGATCGCTACCTCGAGCTCAAGGCCGCCGGGCGGCTCTGAGACGGCGGGCTGCGACGCCCGGGGTCGCACGGCGCAGTTTTCGAACATTCGCGCGGGGTTCACCGCTCGAGAACGGCGGACTCGCTACGCTCTGGAAGGCGCCGATGAGGCAGCGCCACACGAACGGACGACGTCCGCGTCCGTCCACCCTACGAAAGGGACTCAATGTCTGACACCGCACCTGCCGTCGCCGTTCCGTCGACCGCCCAGAAGCTCACCGCCGAACTCCTCGGCACCTTCATCCTCGTCTTCGGCGTCATCGGTGCGGCGATCTTCGCCGCACCGACCGCCGGCCTGCTCGCCGTGGCCGTCGCGCTCGGCCTCTCGGTCGTCGTCGGCGTCTACGCCTTCGGCCCGATCTCGGGCGGCCACTTCAACCCGGCCGTCACCCTCGGTCTCGCCGTCGCCGGACGCTTCGCCTGGAAGGACGTGCTCGGCTACCTTGCGGCCCAGGTCGTCGGCGGCATCCTCGGTTCGGTGGTGCTGCTCGGCATCCTCTCGACCGGCCCCATGTTCGACATCGCGATCTTCCGCGGCGCGTCGACCGGGTACGACGAGCTCTCGCCCGGCGGGTTCGGCCTCGGCTCCTTCCTCATCGCCGAGATCGTCGCCACCGCGGTCTTCCTCTTCGTGATCCTCGGCGTGACCTCGGCCGGCCGCGCGGCGTCGAACCTGGCCCCGCTCGCCATCGGTCTCACGCTCACCGTCCTCGTGCTCGTCGCCGGCCCGGTCTCGAACGGCTCGTTCAACCCGGCGCGTTCGATCGCGACCGCGATCTTCGGCGGCGAGCTCGCACTCACCCAGCTCTGGGCCTCGATCGTCGCCCCGATCGCCGGTGCGCTGCTCGCCGGCGTGATCTACAAGGCGGTCTTCGACCGTCCGGCGAAGCTCACCGCGTAGTCGCCGCAGCTGACGAAGGCGGATGCCCCACGGGGCATCCGCCTTTCGTCGTCTCACGGCACGCACGCGGGATGCGGAGGAGATCGACCGCTCGGGAGGAGGCGATGCCTCGGATCGACCTCCGAAGCGGGCGAGCTCCTCCCGAACGCCCGCCGCGCTCAACCCGCGGGAGATGCGGGACGCACGCCTGGGCCGCTCGGCGCCTCAGCCCGAGACGACCCGCGTGGCGCCGGCGTCGAACGCCGCGAGGTCGCCGGTCGCCCCCGCACGCCGCGCTCGACCGCCGATCACCAGCATGTAGAAGAGGAACCCGCCGAGCGCAAGCGCTCCGATGCCGATCTTGACGGCCCACGGCCACGGTGCGGGCGTCACGAAGCCCTCGATGAGGCCCGCGACGAAGAGGAAGAAGACGAGCCCGATGGCGACCGTGAAGAGCGCCCGGGCGTCGGCGGCGAGGGCGACCCCGCGCGGCCTCGGCCCTGGAGCGACCCACGCCCAGAAGATGCGCAGCCCCGCCGCGGCGGCCACGAACACGCAGGTGAGCTCGAGCAGGCCGTGGGGGGCGATGTAGAGGAAGAAGGTGTCGGCCTCGTCGTAGGCGAACATGATCGCGGCGTTCACGCCGAGGTTCTGCGCGTTCTGCATGATCACCCACGGCACCCAGACGCCGAGCACGCCGAAGGCGACGCACTGGGCGGCGACCCACGCGTTGTTCGTCCAGACGGAACCGGCGAAGGAGCCGGCCGGGTGCTCCGAGTAGTAGGCGGCGAACCCCTCCTCGGCGATCTGGCGGAGCTCCCGCTCCGAGCCGATCGAGGCGAGCGCCCTCGGGTCGCCGGCGATCCACCACGCGTAGAGCGCCGCGATGACGAACGTGGCCACGGCGACCGCGAGCGTGAGCCAGCGGAGGCGGTGGAGCGCCGCGGGAAGGTCGACCGCAGTGAATCTCGCGAGCTGGCGCAGCGGGTTCTCGGGGGCGCCCGTGAAGCGCAGCCTCGCACGCGCGAGCGAGAGCGAGAGCCGGTCGCCGAGGGCGGTCGACCCGGCCGTCGACTTCACGAGCGAGAGGTCGGATGCCCCGGCCTGATACCGCTCGATGAGCTCGTCGGTCTCGGGCCCGCTGAGGCGCGAACTGCGCGCGAGCGCGTCGAGCCGCTGCCAGTCGTCACGGCGGGCTGAGGCGAGCGCTTCGAGGTCCATCTGCTTGAATACTACCCATGGCCGAATCGACCGCCGAGCCCATCCGGCTCGCCCGCTTCGACGACGACGGCGTGCTCACCGGCGAGGCGGTCAGCCTCGACCTGCGGCCCGCGAGCGCGCTCATCCGTGCGGGCGGCGCCGCGATCGACGTGCTCGTGAGCATCGTGCTCCTCGTCGGCCTCGTCTTCCTGCTCGCGGGGCTCGGCGTCGACGAGGCGGCCTTCCGCGCGGTGCTCATCACCGGCCTCGTCGCAGTGCTCGTGGTGCTGCCGACGACCGTCGAGACGGCGTCGCGGGGTCGTTCGCTCGGCAAGCTCGCCCTCGGGCTCCGCGTCGTGCGCGACGACGGCGGTGCGATCGGCTTCAGGCACGCCTTCATCCGGGCGCTCGTCGGCGTCGTCGAGATCTACATGACGTTCGGCGGCCTCGCGGTGCTCGTCGGCTTCCTGAACCCGTCGTCGAAGCGCCTCGGCGACCTGCTGGCCGGCACGCACGGGCAGGTCGAGCGGGTGCCGGTGCCGCCGTCGACCGCGTTCGGGGTGCCGGTCGAGCTCGGCGCATGGGCGGCGATCGCCGACATCGGCCGACTTCCCGACCCGCTCGCGCGCCGGGTGGCGTCGTTCCTGCAGAACGCCCCGCATCTCGCACCGGCGAGCCGCGACCGGGTCGCGGCCTCGCTCGCGGCCGAGGTCGTCCCCTACGTCTCACCGGTCCCCGACGCCCCGGCCGAGCGGTTCCTCGCCGGGGTCGCCGCGCTCCGGCGCGAACGCGACCTCGCCGCGCTCACCCTCGAGGCCGAGCGCATGGCCGCGCTGGCCCCGGTGCTCACCGCGACCCCGCCCGGCTTCCCGCAGCGCTGACGCGGGGCGCCGAGGCATCCGCCCGCTCAGTAGCGGTAGTGGTCGACCTTGTAGGGCCCCTCGACGGGCACGCCGATGTATGCGGCCTGCTCGGGGCTCAGCTCGGTGAGCTGCACGCCGAGCGAATCGAGGTGGAGGCGCGCGACCTTCTCGTCGAGGTGCTTGGGCAGCACGTAGACGCCGACCGGGTACTCGTCGGGACGGGTCCAGAGCTCGATCTGCGCGAGCACCTGGTTGGTGAAGGAGTTCGACATGACGAAGGACGGGTGGCCCGTCGCGTTGCCGAGGTTCATGAGCCGGCCCTCGCTCAGCACCAGGATCGAGCGGCCCGTCGGCAGGCGCCACTCGTGCACCTGCGGCTTGATCTCGACCTTCTCCGCACCCTCGAGCGCCTCGAGCGCGGCCATGTCGATCTCGTTGTCGAAGTGGCCGACGTTCGAGACGATCGCGAGGTGCTTCATCTCGAGCATGTGCTCGAGTCGCAGCACGTCCTTGTTGCCCGTGCAGGTGACGAAGATGTCGACCTCGCCCACCACGTCCTCGACGCGGGCGACCTGGTACCCGTCCATCGCGGCCTGGAGCGCGCAGATGGGATCGACCTCGCTGACGATGACCCGGGCGCCCTGGCCGCGCAGCGCCTCTGCGGCGCCCTTGCCCACGTCGCCGTAACCGACGACGAACGCGACCTTGCCGCCCATGAGCACGTCGGTGGCGCGGTTCAGCCCGTCGGGCAGCGAGTGGCGGATGCCGTACTTGTTGTCGAACTTCGACTTCGTCACCGAGTCGTTGACGTTGATCGCCGGGAAGAGCAGCTCGCCCTCGGCGTGCAGCTCGTAGAGGCGGTGCACGCCGGTCGTGGTCTCCTCGGTCACGCCCGTGAGCTCCTCGGCGATGCGGGTCCAGCGGTCGGGGCTCGTCTCGAGCGAGCGGCGCAGCGTGTCGAGGATCACGCGATACTCGCCGCTGTCGGCGTCGGATGCCTCGGGCACGACGCCTGCAGCCTCGAAGTCGCGCCCGCGGTGCACGAGCAGCGTGGCGTCGCCGCCGTCGTCGAGGATCAGGTTCGGGCCGATCCAGTCGGCACCGGCCTCGGCGGCTTCGGCCGACCAGTCGAAGATGCGGTCGGTGCACCACCAGTACTCGTCGAGAGTCTCGCCCTTCCACGCGAACACCGGCACGCCGGCGGGCGCGTCGACGGTGCCCTCGGGGCCGACGACGATCGCCGCGGCCGCTTCGTCCTGCGTGGAGAAGATGTTGCAGCTCGCCCAGCGCACCTGCGCGCCGAGCGCGACGAGGGTCTCGATGAGCACGGCCGTCTGCACCGTCATGTGGAGGCTGCCCGCGATGCGCGCACCCGCGAGCGGCTGCGTCGCCCCGAACTCGGCCCGCAGCGCCATGAGGCCCGGCATCTCGTTCTCGGCGAGCCGCAGCTGGTGACGACCCGCCTCGGCGAGCGAGAGGTCGGCGACCTTGTACGGGAGTGCGGTGGTGGCGGGCAGCGTCGTCATGCCGTCCATTCTCGCAGGCCTGTCGGCCGTGCGACGACGCGGAGAGCGACCGCCTATTCGGCGCGGATGAGGGCGAGGACCTCATCGCGGATGACGGCCATCGTGGGCTCGTCGCCGCCCTCGACGTTCAGGCGCAGCAGCGGCTCGGTGTTCGACGGGCGCACGTTGAACCACCAGAACGGCTCGTCGCCGGCGGTCTGGCCGAGCACGGTGAGGCCGTCGAGTTCGTCGAACTCGCCGCGACCCGTGAACGCCTCGACGATGCGCGTGTACGCGGCCGGAACATCGTCGACGACCGAGTTGATCTCGCCCGACAGCGCGTACGGGTCGAACCGCGCGGCGAACTCGGAGAGCGGCGCCTCCTGGCCGCCGAACTCGGCGAGCACGTGCATCGCCGCGAGCATGCCGTTGTCGGCGCCCCAGAAGTCGCGGAAGTAGTAGTGGGCCGAGTGCTCGCCGCCGAAGACCGCGCCCGTCGCCTTCATCTGGTCTTTGATGAGGGAGTGCCCGACGCGGGTGCGCACCGGCACGGCGCCGGCCGCCTCGATGGTCTCGGGCACGAAGCGCGAGGTGATGAGGTTGTGGATCACGTTGACGTTCGTCTCGCCCGCCGCGCCGACGCGGGCGATCTCGCGGAGGGCGACGATCGCGGCGACCGCCGAGGGCGTGACGGCACCGCCACGCTCGTCGACGACGAAGCAGCGGTCGGCGTCGCCGTCGAACGCGAGGCCGAGGTCGGCGCCGTGCTCGACGACCGCGCGCTGCAGGTCGACGAGGTTCGCCGGCTCGAGCGGGTTGGCCTCGTGGTTCGGGAAGGTGCCGTCGAGTTCGAAGTAGAGCGGCACGATCTCGAGCGGCAGGGCGGGCAGGCCCGCGGCCTCGCCGAGCACGGCGGGAACGGTGAGGCCGCCCATGCCGTTGCCCGCGTCGACGACGATCTTCAGGGGGCGGATGCCTCGGAGGTCGACGAGCGTGCGGAGGTACGCCGCGTAATCGGCGAGGACGTCGGCCTCGAGGATCGCCCCGCGCGCCTCGACGGGAGTGATGCCCTGTTCGAGGTAGTCGGCGGCGCGGTCGCGGATCGCTGCGAGACCGGTGTCGAGCGAGATGCCCTGGGCACCCGCACGCGAGAACTTGATGCCGTTGTAGGCGGCCGGGTTGTGGCTCGCGGTGAACATCGCCGCCGGGGCATCCATCGAACCCGACGCGAAGTAGCTCTCGTCGGTGGAGCACAGCCCGATCGACACGACGACGGCGCCGCGCGCGGCCGCACCGGCCCCGAACGCGGCCGCGAACGACGGCGAGGAGTCGCGCATGTCGTGCCCGACGACGACCCGGCCGCCGGCCGCGCCGACCTCGTCGACGAAAGCGGCGCCGAGCGCCTCGACCGTCTCGGCGGTGAGCCCCTCGCCCACGATTCCGCGCACGTCGTACGCCTTGACCACTGCGTCGAGGCGCGCGCGAACGTCGGATGATGCAGCGGAAGTCATGCCTTGAAACCTACCCCACCGAGTGCGGTGTGCCGCACGACCTGCCAGCCGACCGGGGCGGAGGTGCGCTCGGCGTGCCGGGCGCAGAGATCGTAGCCGTGGGGCTCGCGCACGACGGCGAGCGGGCCCAGCACCGCCGTGGACTCGGCGTAGTCGAAGGTCAACGTCGCAACCGCCTCGGCGGCGCATGCGGTTCGCGAACAACGTCTCATGGCAGATCAAGAGTAGCGATCGGTGCCGACAATAGGATGGAATACATGCCCCGCTCCCGTCGTGTCGCGCCCCGCTCTCCGAGACGGCTCGCCCGTGACCGCCATGGCCGAGGCATGCGCTCGCCCGTGACGGGGCCGCACCTGCCGCTGCTCTCGACCCGGCTCGACGATTTCGAGCTCACGATCGGCACGACCGTCTCGTACCTGCGGGGGCTCTGGCCCGAGCTCGAGGGGGTCGTGTTCGAGGTCGCGCAAGCCCCGGCCGAGGCGATCCACGACGACCACATCGACCGGTGGAAGGTCTACCACGACGAGCGACGCATCGTCTTCTTCCGGCTCCCGATCGTGCGCTTCCTCCGGCTGCAGGAGGGCGAGGATCGCGACGAGAAGCTGCTCGTCGAGAGCTGCGTCTTCCGGGCCGTCGCCGACTTCCTCGGCCGCGACCCGTGGGAGCTCGCGCCCGGACGCTACCGGCACCTCTGACACGGCGGCCCCGCCGCCCGCGCCTCGCTGAGGCGACGCGGCGCCCAGCTCAGCGCGGGGTGACCACGATCGGCGAGTCGAGCGGACCGGGCGGCCGCACCGGGAACGACGACAGGGCGCGCTCGCCCGAGAACGAGACGGTGGCGTGCACACCGGCGGCGCCGCCGAGTTCGACGACACTGCGCTGCTGGAGCTCGATCGACGCCGCCTCCTCGGGGGCGAGCCGAACGGAGCGCTCCTCGCCGTCGACGACGGCCAGCACCTCGAGCTCGTCGTCGCCCGGGTTCAGCAGGTGCAGCACCGGGCCGGGCCCGGCCGGCACCGCCACGACCGCGGTCTCGAGCAGCGGTGCCGTGGCGACCGTCCAGGCGAGGTCGACGGAGGCGTCCTCGTCGTCGCCGCCGGGAGCCGTTTGCGCCTCGGGCGTGCCGGTGGTCGCACGGGCCGCGGCGACGATCGGCGCGTCCGCCTCGAGCGTGATCGTGTAGTCGCCTTCGTCGAGCTCGCCGAGCGGCACATCGGTCACCTGGCCGGGTTCGAGCGAAACGTCGATGCTCGCACCGCCGCCGCCCGACTCGGACGCGACGCCGATCGAGACCTCGACGGGCTCGTCGCCCGGGGCGAAGAGGCGCACGGCGGGGTGGTCGTCGCCCTCGGCGTGATCGTCGGTGGGATCGACGCCGCCGGCGGTCGGCACCACGAAGCCGGGGATCGACTGGGTCGTCGCGGGCATCGCCGTCGGGCCGACGAGCTCGACGCCCGCGGGCGTCAGCCCCTCGATGACCGAGTGCTCGAGCGTCGCCGCGATCGCGCCGCCCGTGCTGGTCACATGCACCACCGGTGAGCGGAGGTTCGGTGCCAGTCCCGCGAGCGAGAGTGCCCGCTGCTCACCGGCCGGCACCGTGATGCCGAGTGCCGACGGGGCCTCGACCGGCCCATTCTCCCCGCTGACGCGCACGTCGACGGTCGCGGCGACCTCGCTCGGGTTCGAGAGCAGCACGATGCCGCTCCGCCCGACATCGGTCGCACCGCCCACGAGCCAGGCCTCGGCGACCGCCTCGTCGCACGCAGCTGCGGCGTATCCGGCGATCGTCTCGCGCTCGCTGCGCTGCCCCTGCGCTCCTGCCAGCTCACCGGGACCGGCGGCACCGGCCTCGGTGGCGATGGCGAGCGGAGTGCCGTCGCGGTCGGCGTTCGGGTTCTCGGGCGCGCCGAGCGGCGTCTCGGTGATCTCGACGTCGTCGGGCGAGACGCCCGTCGTCACCGAGGTCGAGCCGACCGACACCGCGGTCGTCGCATCGGCAGCGTCGTCGCCGAGCGAGAGCAGCGGTCCGGGGCAGACGCGCAACTGCCCGGTCTCCGCGGGCTCCACGACCGTCGAGGGCGGTTCGACGCGGAACTCGGGCCACGGCACGATCGCGGCAGCAGCGATGGCGGCCGCCGCGATGCCGCCGGCGACGACGAGGGCGAGGCCGCGGCCGCCCGCGCGGGCGAGGTTGCGAGCGAGTTCGCGCTTATCGGCCATCGTCGTCTCCTTCGCTCGCGGGGGCGGGTTGGTCCGGGCCCTCGGGCTCGGGCGCGGGTTCGGGTTCGGGTTCGGATGCCTCGGGGCCCGACTCGCCCGAGTCGGTTCCGGCATCGGGGGCGGGGCCCGCGTCGGGCTCGGTGCCGGCGTCGGTTTCTGGGCCCGCGTCGGGCTCCGGGCCTGCATCCGAGTGCGCGTCCTGCACCGTGGCATCCCCCGCGTCGACGGCGCCGTCGGCGGGACCGCTCTCGTCGGCATCGGCTGCGTCGCCGACAGCCTCAACCTGCTGCGCGTCGACCTCCGGCTCCGCGACCGCGGCACCGGCGGCCGCCGCGACGGCACGACCCTTCCGGCGCGGCGTCACCGGTCGACGCCGCTCGGGGCGGCGATCCGCCTCCCTCCCGGCGCCCGTGGGAATCGAGAGCAGCAGTGTCGCACCCAGCACGAGCAGTTGCACGGCGGTGATGACTCCCGCCATCCATCCCCCGGTGTCGGCCGGGATCTGCGCGGCCGGGGCGTCGGGCTCTGCGGCAGTGAACCGCCAGAGCGTGCCGAAGTCCGTCTCGCCGACGGCGACGAGCGCCGAGTTGGCGTCGAGCGCGGTGCGCGCGCGATCGGCCACCGCGACCGCGGCGCTGTCGTCGGGGTCGCCAGGTTCGTCGAGCAGCACGAAGGAGGCGCCGAACTCGCTGACGGCGGCCTCGGCGCCCGATCCGCTGCGCGAGGCGAGGTTGCCGGCGACGAGCGCGAGCTCCTCCTCGTCGGCCGACAGCGTCCGCTCGGTCGCGGCGAGCGTCGACTGCTCGTCGAGCGTGGTCCCGGTGCCGCGCTCCAGGGTCGCCCGCAGGCTTCCGTCGGCGTCGGGCGTGAGACGGAGCGTCGTGACCCGCGGGTCGGCCTCGGCCTCAGCTCCCACGAACGCGGGCAGGGTCCGAGCGGCGGCGGGCTGCACGGCGACGGAACCCGTCGCGAGCGAGATGCCGGTCGGCAGCATCGCGGCAGCCATGGCGGCGAACACCACCCACCCGAGGAGCGCGCGGCCGCGTCGCATCGCGTCGAGCGCGAGCACCGCGGCGAGCACGAGACCGAGCCAGGCGAGGCTGAGGCCCGCGCCCGTCCAGACCGGGATGGCGTGCGAGCCGGCCGAGGCGACCGAGAGGTGGGCCGCGGCGACGGCGGTGGCGAAGCCGAGGAGCGCGATCCCGAGCGAGAGCGCCGCCGCCCTGAGCGAGCGGGTGAGTACCGCGGTGAGCGCGACGAGCACCAGCGGGAGCACGAGCGCGCTGAGCGCGATGCGGAAGTCGACCGAGCCGGCGGAGGAGAAGAAGTCCTCCCACCCGCCCCAGGTACCGTCGGGGAGCCCGAGGGCGAGCTGCCAGGTCGACGGGATCCCGCTGCCCGTCGGGAGCCCCGGATCGGCGACGAGGCCGAGCGGAGTGCCGCGGCGGAGCTGATCGACGACGAGCGGCAGCGCGAGCACGAGCGCGGGGATCGGCAGGCCGACGAGGCGCACCCATGCGCGCCCGCTCACCGCGAGCGCGACGAGCCACGCGACCAGCAGCGCGGGTGCGAGGCTCGGGGCGGCGCCGACGAGGGCGGCGAGGAGCAGCGAGGCGGTCGCCGCCGCCGCCCACGACGTGGCGGCGCCGAATGCGGCGAACGCGAACCAGCCCAGCAGCACGTGGGCGAGCACGGCCCCGGGGCGGCCATCGCCGAGCGCCACGAGGAACGGCGGCGCGAAGGCCCAGAGGAGCGCGGCGACGGCGCGAACCGAGGCACGCTCGGTCAGTCGCGAGGCGGCGAACCAGGCGCCGACTGCGGCGGCGGGGATCGCGAGCAGCCAGAGCAGGAGGAGCGCGAACGACGGCGCCCAGAACGCCGCCGAACCGAGCACGGCGAGGACCCCCGCGAACGGGTCGGCCGCGCCGACGAAACCGGTGCCGAGGTCGCGCCAGCCGTACGCGGCGTTGCGCCAGAGCTCGGCGACGTCGTTCGAGAGCGGCTGGAGCGCCCCGCCGCCGACCCCGCCCGAACCGAGGAGCCACGAGAAGAGCCCCACGGAGGCGGCCGCCGCGACGAGGAGGATCCATCCCCCGCCCGTGCCGATGAACTGGAGCTCGTGCTTGCGCCCTCGCGCCCGCTCCCGGCGGGCCTCGGCGGAGTGCTGTCTCCGGCGCCGCATCTCGTCGGGCTGCATGCGCAGCGGGGCGATCGCCGACCATCCGACCGTGCGCGCCGATTTCAGCGCGCGCCGGGCTCGCGGCACGCGTGTGCCCGAGAACATCGTCGTGAATGCCGCGGCGAACTCGCCGGGGATGGCCCCGGGCGCCTTGACGAGCAGCAGCCGCACGGAGCGGACGACGGCGAGCAGCAGGAAGCTGAGCCAGTGCAGCGGCACGAACGGGAGCGGTGCGTAGACGAGTCTGCGGTGGAGCTGCGCCGCACGGGTCGCCCGCACACGGCGGCGCGTCGTGCGCGCCCGCGGCCCGGCCTCGGGTCCGGCCACGCCGACCCCGGCGAAGCGCACCTTCGCCTCGGGGACGACCGCGACCCGATGTCCGGCCAGGCGGGCGCGGATCGAGAGGTCGAGCGCGTCGTCGACGGTGGGGAGCCCCGGGTCGAACCCGCCGAGCGCCCGCCAGACGGTGTGCCGCACGAGGATCGCCGCGGGATCGAGTCCGAGGACGTCGCTGAGCCCGTCGTGCTGGCCCTGGTCGAGTTCGTCGGTGACGATCGCGACGCTCCGCCCGAGCCGGGTGATCGAGCGGCCGAATCGGGCGATGCGCTCGGGTTCGTCCCAGTCGACGAGCTTCGGGCCGGCGATGGCGACCGATCTCCCGGTCTCGAAGGCGGCGACGAGCTGCGCGAGCGCGTCGGGCGCGGGGGCGCTGTCCTCGGCGAGCAGCCAGAGCGCGTCGGCGTCGCCACCGGGCGCTTCGAGCACGCGGTCGGCGGCTCGGACGGCTTCGCCGAAGGAGAGACGCTGCGAGAGGTCGATGAGGCGGGTGGGCGACGCCGCGGTGACCTGCTCGCGTGCGACGTCGTCGGCCTCGGTGAGGACGACGACGAGCTCGTCGGGCGCCCGCTCCTGCGAGCGGATGGCATCGAGCGTCTGACGGAGGTGGTCGCCGCCGTGGTGCACGACGAGGACGGCGGTGACTCTGGGGAACATCGGGGTCAGCCTAAGCGGCGCGCCCCGTGGCATCCGCAAGCGAGGCGGGCGCGCCTCGAAAACGGCGGCCGGAAAGCCGTGCGCGGAGCCTGCCGAAGCAGGCTCCGCGCCTCACACCGCCCGCTTGCGGAGTTTGCGCCGCTCGCGTTCGGAGAGCCCGCCCCAGATGCCGAAGCGCTCGTCGTTGCCGAGCGCGTATTCGAGGCATTCGCCCCGAACCTCGCAACCGGTGCAGATCTTCTTCGCGTCCCGCGTCGATCCGCCCTTTTCAGGGAAGAACGCCTCGGGATCGGTCTGCGCGCACAATGCGTCGCTCTGCCACGCCAACGGATTGTCGTCGTCGATCGTGGGCCGCACGCCGGGAACTCCCAGCCTGACCGGATCGATGAACCAATCGTCAGGTACTCCAGAACGATATTCAGGACTTCCCATATCGTCTCCCACCCAGTTGTACCGACCACCCAGAGGGTGTGTCACGACCAATTACACCGGTGTAGTTCGTGAGAGTCAAGTCGTAGATCGTAAACCCTCAATCCGCCGTCGAGGCTTCACGAGGGTCACGACACGCCGGGTGTTGAGCAGACGTTATGAATCGAACGCGGATGCCTCGCGCTCAGCTCGCGGCGCGACGCGCCTCCCAGGCGCTCCGCACCATGTCGGTGAGCGAGTGGCGCATGCGCCAGTCGAGGTCGCGCGCGGCGAGCTCGCCGGAGGCGACGATGCGGGCGGGGTCGCCGGCACGGCGGGGGGCGACCTCGGGGTCGAACGCGATGCCGGTGACCTCGGCGACGGCCTTCATGATCTCGCCGACCGAGACGCCCTCGCCCGATCCGAGGTTGTAGACGGGCTCGACCGGCTCGCCGGCCTCGAGACGCTGCGCCGCGACGACGTGCGCCTCGGCGAGATCGGCGACGTGGATGTAGTCGCGCACGCACGTGCCGTCGGGGGTCGCGTAGTCGTCGCCGTTGATGCGCGGCGTGCGCCCGTCGAGCAGCGCGTCGAAGACGAGCGGGAAGAGGTTGTGCGGGCTCGGGTCGAACACCTCGGGCGTGCCCGATCCGACGACGTTGAAGTAGCGCAGGCTCGTGTGGGAGAGCTCCGTCGCCCGCGCCTGGTCGGCGAGGAGCCACTCGCCGATGAGCTTCGACTCGCCGTAGGGCGATTCGGGATGCTTCGCGGTCGCCTCGGTGACGAGGTCGACGTCGGGCGTGCCGTACACGGCCGCGCTCGACGAGAACACGATGTTCGAGACGCCCTTGGCCTCCATCGCGGCGAGGAGCGTCGCGGTGCCCGTGACGTTCTGCTGGTAGGTGTGCAGCGGCCGCTGCACCGAGACGCCGGCGTACTTGTAGCCGGCGAGGTGCACGACGCCGCGGATGCCGTACCGCTCGAACGCCGATTCGAGCACGCGCCCGTCGAGGATGGAGCCCTGCACGAACGGAATGCCGTCGGACACGAATCCGCGCCGCCCCGAGGAGAGATCGTCGACGACGACGGTGTCGATGCCCTTCGCCGCGAATGCCCGCACGACGTGCGAACCGATGTAACCCGCTCCCCCGGTGACCAGCCAGCTCATGTTCGACCCTCTCCAGGCGGCGGTCTCTCCGGCGCCCACCCGATCGTAACGAACCGGGCGAGGCCGAGCCCGCCGGCGGCCCCGAAGAACGGCGACGGCGGGCTCGATCGGCGTCGGCGGTCAGCCGAGTCGTTCGATGTGGCGCGTGCGGTCGCGGATCTCGGGACGCCCGTAGCCGTCGTCGTCGAGGCGGAGCACGGTGGCGAGGACTCCCCAGACGGCGAGCCCCGCGAGCACGAGGAGGATGATGGTGGTCATGGCAGTTAATCTACGTATTGCCACAAACTGCCGAAAGTGGCAGAGTGGACACTAATCGATCGATTTCTGCCACGCGGAGGGCACCGTGCTCCACTCCATCGCCTGTCTCGCCATCCCCCAGATGGCGCCGTTCGAATTCGGCGTGATCTGCGAGGTCTTCGGCATCGACCGCTCAGAGCAGGGCGGTCCGAACTTCGACTTCCACGTCGTCACCGCCGAGCCCGGTCCGATCTCGACGAAGCTCGGCTTCGACATCGTCGTGCACGAGGGCCTCGAGTTCGCCCGCACCGCAGACCTCGTCGCGGTGCCGGCCGCGCTCATCGACGAACCGCTCGACGAGCGCGTCGCCGAGGTGATCCGCGACGCGGTCGCGCGCGGCGCCTGGGTGCTCAGCGTCTGCTCTGGAGCCTTCACACTCGGCCGCGCCGGCGTGCTCGACGGGCGGCGCGCCACCACCCACTGGATGTACACCGACCGCCTCGCCGCCGAGTTCCCGACCACCGACGTCGACCCCGACGTGCTCTTCGTGCAGGACGACAAGGTCGTCACCGGTGCAGGTACCGCCGCAGGCATCGACGCGGCACTCCACATCGTGCGCTCGGAACTCGGTGCGAGCGCCGCGAACATCATCGCCCGCCGCATGGTCGTGCCCCCGCAGCGCGACGGCGGCCAGTCGCAGTTCATCCAGACCCCCGTCGGTGAATGCGCGAGCGACTCCTTCGCGACCATCACCACGTGGATGCTCGAGCACCTCGACGAAGACCTCACCGTCGACCGGCTCGCCCGCACCGCGCTCATGTCGCCGCGTACCTTCGCCCGCCGATTCCGCGCGGAGACGGGCACCACGCCGAACGCCTGGCTCAACCGCCAGCGGCTGCTGCGCGCACAGCAACTCCTCGAGGAGACCGACCTCAACCTCGAGCAGATCGCGCGAGACACGGGGTTCGGCGCCGCCGCCGTGATGCGGCACCACTTCGTCAAGGTGCTGCAGACGACGCCGACGGCCTACCGGCGGCTGTTCGGGCTCCGCGTCGCGAGCTGATCAGTCGACGGGCGAACCGACGGTCGCGATCCACGCCCGCCCCTCGCCCCCGACCTCGACGACCCGCTCGTCGGGGGTGACGTACACGGCCTCCCCGCGGGCCATCCGCATCGGCTCGGTCGAGACCGCGCCGCGCAGCTCGATCGACGACCCTTCGGCGAGGACGATCGCCGGCCCCGCGAGCGCGACGCGGGCGGCACCCGCGGCCGCGGACGGCTCGACGCGGTAGAGCTCGAAGTCGGGCACGCCCGGCCGGAACACGCGGAGCCCCGGCCCGAGCTCGTCAGGCGCCAGCCGCGGCGGCGGCATCGGCGTGAAGTCGAGCACACCGGCGAGTTCCGCGACGTCGATGTGCTTGGGGGTGAGTCCGCCCCGCAGCACGTTGTCGCTCGCCGCCATGAGCTCGATACCGAGTCCGTCGAGGTAGGCGTGGATATTGCCGGCCGCGAGGTACAGCGACTCCCCCGCGACGAGCCGCACCCGGTTGAGCAGCAGCGAGATCACGATGCCCGGGTCGCCGGGATACACCTCGGCGAGCGAGCCCACCGTCGCGAACGACTCGGCGTACGGCGAGGCCGCGGCCTCGTCGCTCGCGGCGAGCGCGGTCACCCGTTCGATCACCCAGCTCGCCTCGCCGGTATCGCCGCCCCGGCCGTCGGTCAGCAGCCACTCGACGGCGGCGCGCAGCGGGTCGGGCCCCGAGAGGCGGGATTCGAGCAACTCGAGCGCCCCCGGTTCGGGCGAGTCGGATGCCTCGTCGGCCCCGCGCAGCACGGAGAGCACGCCGCGCACCTCCTCGAGCGGCCGGAACCCCGACAACGCGTCGAAGGTCTCGCTCACCGCCACGATGAGCTCGGGCTTGTGGAACTCGTCCTTGTAATTGCGGTCGTACGCGTCGATCGGCACCCCGTCGGCCTCCTCGCGCGCGAAGCCCGCTCGTGCCTGCTCGGGGGTCGGGTGCGCCTGCAGCGAGAGCGGTGCGCCCGCGGCGAGCACCTTCATGAGAAACGGCAGGCGCGCCCCCTTGGAGGCCAGTTCGGGACCGAGCGCCGCGACCGGGTCGGCCGCGATCCACGCGGCGAGGTCGGCGTGGCCGACCGATGCGGCGTCGACGATCCGCGCGGGCGACCCTGCGTGCGCGCCGAGCCAGAGCTCGGCCTCGGGGCCGCCCGATGCTGGCCTGCCGCGGTAGTCGGCGATCGCGCTCCTCGATCCCCAGGCGTAGTCGCGGGGGGTGTTGTCGATCGTCACGAACATCCGTGCTGGTCCCTTTCCTCGGCGTGGCTCCAAACTACCAACGGACGCGTACGTCCGAATGAGGGGTGCCGTCGCGCCTCGTCGCGTCACTCCTGCCGAGTGGTCAGCCGGGGCTCCACCGGCCCCTAGACTCGATTGCCCCTTCTCGAGAGTCAGGAGAGTCACGCCGAGATGCCCAGTCCCACCGCCCGCCGGATCGACGAGATCGAAGGGCTCCGCGGCCTCGCGCTCACGCTCGTCGTGCTGTTCCACCTCTTCGGCATGGGCAGGGTGTCGGGCGGTGTCGATGTGTTCCTGTTCGTGTCAGGGTTCCTCCTCACGCTGACGATGCTCAGGAGCTGGTCGACAGGCCGGCCTCAGAACCTCCGCCGGCGTTACACCCGGATCATCCTGCGGTTGACTCCTGCAGCGTTGCTCGTGCTCGCCGCGACGGCAGTGCTCACGCTGGCCATCCTCCCCCCGTCGACGTGGTCGCAGACCGCGCGCGAGATCACGGCCGCAGCTTTCTACTACGAGAACTGGGAGCTAATCGGATCGCAGCTCGCGTATGGAGCGGCGGGCCCCTCGACCAGCCCGGTCCAGCATTTCTGGTCGCTGTCGGTTCAAGGCCAGTTCTTCCTCGTGTGGCCGCTCATCATGGTGGCGTTGTTCGCCGTGGGCGGGCGGCGTGCCAGGACCAAGCACCTCGTCGCCGTCGTCGTCGCATCGGCCACAGTCGCATCGTTCATCTACGCGATCTCCCTGAATGCGACTGAACCGGCCGTCGCGTACTTCGACTCCTTCACGAGATTCTGGGAGATCGGGGCCGGGGCACTCCTCGCCGTCGTCTTCAACCGCGTCAACCGGGTGGGCGATGCGTGGCGCGTCGTGCTCGGATGGATGGGGGCTACCCTGATCATCGCTTCAGGGTTCGTACTCGACGGCGCGAAGCAGTTCCCCGGTCCGGCCGCGCTCGTTCCCGTCGTCGGTGCAGCGCTCATCATCCTCTGCTCCGGGGAACCGACTCGTCTCGGCGTCGATCGGGCGCTCGCGACACCGCCGATGCGGTGGCTCGCTAGAATCTCCTATCCCCTGTACCTCTGGCATTGGCCCATCCTCATCGGCTACCTCGCCGTCCGCGACTACGATCACGTCGGCGTTCTGGGCGGGGCCTTCGTTCTTGTCGCGGCAGTTGTGCTCGCCTGGTTGACCCAGCGTTTCGTCTCCGAGCCGATACTCGAGCGTGCGAGCCGAGCTCCGCGAAAGCACCACCCGATCCTGGCCGTCGCGGCGGCCGCTGCACTGACCGTGGTCGTCTCGAGTGGCGCAACCGCTGCCGAGCAGTCCCGGAGCGAGACCCTCAGCAGCGTCGCCGACGAGGCGTCGCAGTACCCGGGCGCACTGGTTCTCACGGAGGGCAGTGTCGCTCCCAAGGGAGTGGAACCCGCTCCTGACGCCTCGATCGCGTTCGATGATCTTCCCGCCGTCTACTCGGAGAAGTGTATCCAGAACTACCGCGATCAGCCCCAGTACGCCGTCGTCCAGACATGCGAGCCCCGGGGCGATGCCGACTCCGACATCGAGATCGTGATGTCCGGAGGGTCGCACACTCAGCAATGGGCGGACGCGATGACGATTCTCGCTGAACGCCACCATTGGCGACTCACGATCATCGACAAGGACGGTTGCCGCCTGAGCCTCGATGAGCACAACCCCAATGCGAGTTGCGTCGCGTGGAACAAGGCGGCGATGGATGAGCTCATCAGGATCCGCCCCGACGCCGTCTTCACCGTCTCGACCAAGACCTACCTCGACAAGCCGGAGCTCGTGATCCCGGGCCAGTTGACGGCCTGGCAGACTCTCGATGAAGCGGATGTCCCGGTGATCGGTGTACGGGACACTCCGCGCTTCCCCTGGCGCATCCCCGAATGCCTCGAGGAGCGACCCGATGCCCCAGCGGAGTGCGGCCTCGACCGCGCGCGGGTCTACGCCGAGACATCCCCTATCCTGTCCGTCGACCGGTTGCCCGACTCCTTCATCGAGCTCGACGTCGCTGACGGATTCTGCGATGGACGATGCGAACCGGTGGTGGGGAACGTAACCGCGTACCGAGATGACGACCACATGACGGCGTCGTACTCGACCACCCTTGTACCGTTGCTCGAGGACGAACTCAAGGCATCGGCCGGTTACCTGTTCCGCGAGTGAGTCGCCGAGCCGGGCTCGAAATGCGTGCCCCCGACGAACCCGATACCGACGGCTGCCTCATACCGACGATCACCGTCCAGTCCAGCGGTCGACGGAGTTCAACTCCAGCGGGCTACGGCGTTCGAGGGAGCCAATGTGCGCCCGGCCTCATGACCATGGGTGTCGGACAGAACTCCACGCGTTCGGAGGCTCCCTCGTGCAAGACCTCGTCGACCGCGGAACGTTCATCCGAGACCTCGGGCTCCACCCAGCCGCACACCGCATGCCGCACGATCGGCAGCAACGCAAGACGGGGTGCTCCCGAGTCCACCGGGCGGCCCGATGACGCCAACTCAGCCTTCTGATGCCCGGGTGAGCAGTGAGGCGCCCTTCTCCACATCGAACTCGGATTCGATCAGGGGACCGAACTCGCGCTGCCAGGAGGCGACGGTCGCCTGCTCATCCGGACGTTTCATGTCGTCCATGATGATCACCGCGTCCGACGACAGCAGGTCGTGGAGCACGCGCATCGCCGGCCGTCTGGCAAGCGGACCAGTCGATTCGGGCGGCCCGTCGACGAAGAGGAGATCGATGTCGCTGACTCCGCGAAGCGCGTCCCTGGAGTACCAAGTGCCCACGCCGTCCCATTCCTCAAGCGGCGCCCGGCGTACCTCGGCGAACGCACCGAGCCCATGCGCTTCGATGAGCGCCTCGGTGCGGAGCGCGTACTTCTCACTGCTCTCGAGCGCGATCACTTTCGAACCGGGCGAGTACTTGCGCGCGGCCATCGCCAACCAGAATGTCGAAACCCCGCTCCCGCACTCGAGAATCAGACGAGGCTGACGAGCACGGACGAGGTCGACAAGTCGCAGCAACACGTCTGGCGAAGCGGCCCACCCTCGCATCTGAGGCACCGAGGCGCCTACCTCGAATTGGCCGAAGAGATTGATGGCTGCTTGAACCTGGGCGTAGTGAAACTGCAAGTCGGCCTTCGTGGCCACAGTGCCACGCATTTCGCTCACGCCAGCCTGCGCTTCGAGAACGGCGAGTTCGGACTCCACGAGCGTGGCTCGGAGCCGGCCCAGCTCATGCTGGACGGCCTGCCCGTCCTGCTGGATCCGCCGGAGCTGCTTGAGCGTCTGCACGTCCTGCTTGGCGAGCACACGCCGGGCCTGCACCTCCACGCGCGCGGCGACGATGACGAGCAGAGCGCCGATCGCCCCGATCGCCACCGCCAAGGCGATGCCTCCGAACAGCTCGTACGCCAGCGCACTCGCGGCGACGACGATCGCGCCGATGATCAACCCGGCGATCGCTCGGCCCGTTCGCGTCCGCGGCATAACCGTGCGCAATCTCTGCATCTTCGTCATCGCATCCTCATGGAATCGCCACTTCCCGCAGGGTGGACGGACAGTGCGCATGACGCGCATACAATCGAGCGCGTGGACAGCGCCCTTCCGACCGTATCAGTGATTCTTCCGACCCACAGGGGCGGGTCGCGGATCAACCAGATGCTGGCCGCGCTGGCCCGCCAGAGCATCGCATCAGACCGCGTGGAGCTCGTTGTCGTCGAGAACGGAACGCCCGACGGGACGAGCGAACTCGTCCAATGGTTCAGCGCACAACACCCCGGGATGCGGATCATCTACGACTGGCTTCCGGAGGCGAACGTCTCAGCCGCGGTCAATCGCGCCCTCGACCTCGCCACATACGAATACATCACGTTCGTCGACGACGACGACGACCTCGCACCGAGCTACCTCGAGGCGCTCCTGCAGGAGGCGACCCCCGACGCCGTCACAGTCTCCTGGATCGCGGACATCGACCCTGCCGAGGGGGTCGCCCGCTACGGCAACTACGTGAGTCGAGCCTTGAGCCGCGTCGCAGGCGAGACTGTTCACCCGAGTGTGGTGCCGCAGGCGCTCGCGCTTAACGTGTGCAAGCTCGTCGCACGGAACCACACCCACCAGTACAGGTGGGACACCTCGCTCCTGAGCGGCATGGACGTCCTTTTCTGGACCGAACTAGTCAACGGCGAGAGCCTGAATCTGAAGATCCTGGAGCCGGCGGCTCGCGCGGTCTACTACCGTCACGTTCGGAGCGGTTCCCACTCGCGGCCTCTCGACCGACCGTTCGAATACGGCGTGCTCGCGAAGCTCACGGTCATCGAAAGACTCGCCGAGATCTCCCGAAACCCCGATGCCTGGGCGTCCGACGTCGCGCGCCGACATGTCTCCGGACAGGTCCGCCATATCGCGAACTACCTGCACGAAAACCCGAGCCTCCATCGAAGCGCGATCGAGGCCGTGACGGCCAGCTCGGTCAGGGATCTCGTCTCCTGGCCCGAGCTCAACCGGGGTCGGGCGCGTGATCTGGTCGTGTCGTACTGCTTCCCCCCGACGGCCGATTCAAGTGCCGTCGTGGCCGCCCGCCGCGTCTACAAGGAAGGGCGTTGCGTGGATGTCGTCTCGCACAGCATGCCCCGTGTCCGTTCGACGGATCCTGCGGTGGCGACGGTGCTCGCACCGTTCGTCGGCGAGCATTGGCGCCTCAACACCCCAGTGACGACGCTGAATTGGTCGGGCGGAGTTCGTCAGTTCGTCATCGAAGGCTGGTCGAAGCTCGAGGATCACACCGAGGACGGTTGGCCGTACGAGCGAATGTACAGCCGAGCGATGTGGCCAGCGTCGCACCTCCTCGCAGCCCTCGTGAAGATCAAACGGCCGGCGACGCGCTGGGTCGCGGAAATGTCCGATCCGCTCGCCTACAACACCGTCGGCGAGCTCCGCGTCGGCGACCTCCAGCGCGACGATCTCGCAATGGAGTTCATCGATGAGCTGCGCGCTCGAGATCTCCCGGTCCTCGACGACGATAACCTCGCCCGGTGGATCGAACACCTCACGTATTCGCTGGCGGACGAGGTCGTCTTCACGAATGCCAACCAACTCGAGTACATGCTGGAGCACGCGCCCGCCGCCGGCATGCACGAACTCGTTCGTTCGAAGGCCGTGGTCGACGGTCACCCGGTGCCTGCGGAGGAGTGGTTCGATGTCGAACCCCCACAGCTCCTCGCCGCCACCGAGAGGAAGCGGATCGGCTACTTCGGGACCTTCTACGCGAATCGGGGCCTCGACGAGGTCCTCGCCTCGTTCGCCGAACTCGATGGCTCCAATCGCGACGCGCTCTCGCTCGAGGTGTTTACGACGAATGGCGCTGAGCTCATCGCGCGCGTGCGCGAGTACGGACTCGACGACGTCGTCAGCGTGCACCCCGCGCTTCCCTACCTGAAGTACCTCGCAACGGCGCGAGTGCTCGACGTGCTCCTCGTGAACGACACTGAGGCAACGAAGCACCACGGACTCAATCCGTATCTGCCGTCGAAGGTCGCCGACTACCTGGGAACCGGGCGCCCCATCTGGGGAATCTGCGAGCCCGGATCGCCGCTCAGCGCGATTCCGGTCGACTACCGGTCGTCGGTCGGGGACGCGGCGTCGATCACGGCTGTGCTCCGTGCCATCGCCTCGGGTTCGAAGTCCGCAATGCGTTCGCCAATCCCGAGTCGCTCCGCGAGCGCCGCGACGGTGCGCGCCGAGGCCAGCCCGTCTCCATAAGGATTGACGGCATTCGCCATGGCTGAATAGGCCGTGCTGTCGTCGAGCAGGGCGCTCGCCTCGTCGAAGATACGATTCTCAGAGGCACCGACAAGCCGCACAGTTCCCGCCTCGACGGCCTCGGGGCGCTCGGTCGTGTCGCGCATGACCAGGACCGGCTTGCCGAGCGACGGCGCCTCCTCCTGGACCCCGCCCGAATCCGTGAGCACAAAGGCGGAAGCTGCGAGCGCCTTGACGAACGGCGCGTACTCGAGCGGCTCGGTGATGTGCACATTCGGCAGCCCCACGAGCCGGGGGTACATCGCTGCTCGAACCGTCGGGTTGAGGTGCGCTGGGTAGAGGAAGTCGACGTCGGGGTACGCACGGGCGAGGCGCGAGACAGCGCGCCCGATCGCGTCCATACCGCCCGCCTGATTCTCCCTCCGGTGCGTAGTCACGACGACGAGGCGTCGCGTGCTCTCCACGAGGGCCTCGAGGGGCCCGTCGAGCATGACGTGGACGTCGACGGCTTGCAGGAGCGCATCGATGACTGTGTTCCCGGTCACCACGATGTCCCTCGCGGGAACACCCTCGGCGATGAGATTCGACCGACTCGTCTGCGTCGGGGCGAGATGAATGTCGGCGAGCTGGGTGGTGACCTTTCGGTTCAGCTCCTCGGGAAACGGCGATCGCCGATCGAAGCTGCGGAGGCCGGCCTCGAGGTGCGCAACCGGCACCTCGGCGAATGCGGCCGCCAACGCAGCGGCGGTACTCGTCGTCGTGTCGCCCTGGACGACCACGTAGTCCGGTCGTTCACTCGCCAAGAGCGGCGCGAGGCCGCTCACAACCCGCACGGTGATCTCGCTCAGCGTCTGCCCCTGACGAAGGATGTCGAGATCGTGGTGCGGAGTGATCCCGAAGAGCCGATTCACTTGATCCAGCATCGCGCGGTGCTGGCCCGTGACGACGACCGAGGTCTCGAATCGGGGATCGGCCTCGAGCGCACGAATGAGCGGTGCCACCTTGATCGCCTCGGGACGTGTTCCATAGACGACCATTACCCGCATCTGACTACCTTCGTTGAGCTGATTCGACCGCGATCGGGACGCACTCGCGTCGGGATCGAGCGGCCCGTCATGCTGTATTCTCACTCGGACGGTTCCCGACCCTTGAGCGTACCGTCTTCACGATCTGGAGTCAGCACACATGCATGTCAGCATCATCGGCCTCGGGTACATCGGCCTACCCACCGCAGTCGCGCTGGCGAACGCGGGCGTGAAGGTGCGCGGTGTTGATCTCAATGAGGCCGTCGTCCGCAACGTGAACGACGGGATTCTCTCGTTCGTGGAACCAGGCCTCGCGGAGCAGCTGGCGAACGTCGTCGACGCCGGCCTGCTCACCGCCGGCACTGCTCCGGAGTCCGCTGATGTGTTCGTCGTGGCGGTGCCCACGCCGTTCAATGGGGACCGGACGGCAGACCTCCGCGCCGTCGAGGCGGCCACTCGGAGCCTCTCGAAGGTGCTCCACGGCGGTGAACTCGTCATCCTCGAGAGCACGAGCCCGCCCGGCACCACCGAACGAATGGTGGACTGGGTGGCTGAAGAGCGCCCGGACCTCATGGGCGAGGTGGATTTCGCCCACTGCCCGGAGCGAGTGCTGCCGGGCCAGATGATGCGCGAGCTCGTGGAGAACGGCCGCATCGTCGGAGGACTCACGCTGGCCGCGTCGCTTCGTGCGAAGGCCCTCTACGAGTCGTTCTGCCGGGGCACGATTCTCACGACCGACGCACGCACCGCCGAACTGGTCAAGCTCGTCGAGAACGCCTACCGCGATGTGAACATCGCATTCGCGAACGAGATCTCGCTGATCTCCGACCAGCTCAGCGTGAACACCTGGGAGGTCATCGAGCTCGCCAATCAACACCCGCGCGTGAACATCCTGAACCCTGGGCCCGGCGTCGGTGGGCACTGCATCGCCGTCGACCCGTGGTTCATCGTCGAGGCGGCGCCCAGCACGGCCAAGCTGATCCGCCTCGCCCGCGAGGTCAACGACGCGAAACCCGACTACGTCGTTCAGCAGGTCGCTGACGCCGCGGGTCCGTCGACCAGCTCGATCGCCGTGCTCGGACTCGCCTTCAAGAAGAACGTCGATGACCTGCGAGGGAGCCCCGCGATCGACATCACCCGGAAAATCGCGGACCGGTTCCCCACTGTGGCCCTGCACGTCATCGAGCCGCATATCGCCGAACTTCCGGCCGAGCTCCGGTTGCCGAACGTCACCCTCGAGAGCACGGCGGCGATCGGCTCCGCCGATATCGTCCTCCTGCTCGTTGATCACGACCAGTTCCAGTCCGCGCACACCTACGTCACCGCCGACGCCACCGTTATCGACACCCGCGGCCAGTGGGGGGCCGTCGATCTCCATGCGCTCTCGATCCTCGACGCGACCGCGAGGTGAATCATCGTGCGTGGCGTCCCGCCGAACACCAGGACCGCTGAGGCCATACCCCGGTTGGGTGCGCCGACCGAGCGAGACCGGAGTCCCGCGCTTGGCTGATCGACTCGTCCGATCCGTTCGCGGATTCGTCTCCATCGGCGGTGTCGAGACTGTCCTGAGCATCGCGGTCCTCGCGTTCGCGCTGTGGCCTGGACAGCGCGCGCTAGTCCTTGTGATCGCCCTGATCAGCGCGGTATCGATTGCGACCGCGCTCGGCGCGTCGCAATCCCGACGACAGCTCGACGACTTCGCGCCGCTCGCCCGTTTCCGGATGCTCCGGGCGATCGCCGCCGCGAGCATTCTCGCGTTCGAGCCGAGGTCGGCCGCCCTGGCCTGTGTGTTGATCCTCCTAGGAATCCTCATCGAAGAACCGACCCGGCTGTCGTTGATCGCCGCCCCACCGCTCTGCGCCAATCTCCCGGGCGTCGAGCTGCGCAACACGGCGCCGTTCCCACCACGGTGGCTGTACTTCTCGAATCTCGCCGCACTCGCCGCTGCTACCGCGATATTGCTCGGATTCGAGTCGGCGGCCTACGCAGCCAGCGCGCTGGGCGCAATCACGATCGTCGGTGCTCTCGTGCTTCTGGGTGACTCCACCGCGCGGCGAAAGCGCTCTGCGATCGTTGAGGCCGGACTGCCCCGCGCGCTCGCTGCGTATGGTCCCGAGTTCGTCGTGTACTGGGACGCAGCGCGCGGCACCGGCTATCAGCTCCGGATGTGGATCGCGCAGCTCGAGGAACTCGGCGCACCGTTCATCATCGTCCTTCGCGAACGCGGCAGCTTCGAGGATGCGCTCGAGATCACCTCGAGACCTGTGCTGCTCCGATTGAGCCACTCCGACCTCGACGCCTTGCTGGTTCCGTCATTGCGGGTCGCCTTCTACGTCAACAACGCGACTCGGAATGCGAACTTCACCCGCTTCGCCCAGCTCAGGCATGTGCAGCTCAATCACGGGGAGAGCGACAAAGCACCGAGCTACAGTCCGTCCATGCGCATGTACGACCACGATTTCGTCGCAGGCCCGGCCGCGGTCGCCCGGTTCACCGACCGGGCGGTCACGACGACGGCCGACTTCTTCCGAATCGTCGGACGACCCCAGCTCGCCCCCATCAGCCAGTCGGCCCCGCATCCCGGACCACGACGCGTGCTGTACGCACCGACCTGGGCAGGTTTCAACGCGGACACTGCGCATAGCTCACTCCTCTTTGGTGAGCGGATCGTCGCGGAACTTCTCCGTCACGACGACATCGAGGTCGATTTCCGCCCGCACCCCCACACCGACCATGTCCGTTGGACCCGGCACGCCGCCGCTCGGATTCGCCGATGCCTGGAACAGGATCGTGCACGCACCGGCCGGAACCACCGGTTCAGCAGGTCTTTCGGAACCAGCGACCTCTACCTGACCTTCAATGAGGTCGATGCGGTGGTCGCCGACGTCTCGAGCGTGATCGCCGACTTCCTCGCCTCCGGCAAGCCGTTCGCGGTCACCGAGACCGGACTTCCCGCGACGCCGTCGGTGAAGGGACCGGCAATCGAATCCGCCGGCTACACGATCCGTGACTCGGACGATTCCATCCGAAACGGGGTCGCCGCACTGCTCGGGACCGACCCTGCCTCGGCGAACCGAGCCGAGGTGCGCCGGTACTTCCTCGGCTTCGACGACCCGGCTGAATCGGTCGCGGCGTTCCGGTCAGCGGCCAGAAGCGTGCTCGACCTGCCGAAGAGGGCCTAGCCGGCCGCGCCCGACCCGACTTATCTCGACGTACCACGGAGTCCCATGCAGCCTCAGTTCACCATCGCTTCCGCCGTCTACAACGTCGACCGCTATCTCAGCGACTTCTTCGCCTCGCTCGTGTCGCAGAGCTTCGGCTTTCGGAATCTCGAAGTGATCCTCGTCGACGACGGGTCGACTGACGGCTCGTTGGATACCTGCCGTGCATTCGCAGCAGATCATGACAATGTGCGTGTCCTGACCCAGGAGAACCAGGGGCAGGGGGCGGCGCGAAACGCCGGGATCGCCGCCGCATCCGGCGAATGGATCACGTTCGTCGACCCCGACGATGTGCTCGACGAGCAATACTTCCAGCGCGTCTCCGCGGTCATGGACAGACCCGATGCCGCGGACGCCGTCCTGTTCGCGGGACACACGATCATGTGGGACGAGGCGACGGACGCCCGGACTGATCGGCACCCGAACGCATTCCGCTTCCGCAACGGCAGCAGCGTCGTCGACCTCGAAGGCAAACCGAACTTCGTCCACGGGCAAGCGCCGCTGACCTTCTTCAGGCTCGACCGGATACGGGAGCACGACGTCGAATTCGACGATCGTCTGCGCACCCGATTCGAGGATGGGAAGTTCGTCTCGGAGTATCTGCTCACCGCATCGAGGCCGGTGGTCGGCCTCGTCGCGGATGCGTACTACTACTACCGTCAGCGGGCCGACGGAAGTTCGTCCGTTCAAGGTGCACGAAGCGATGCCCGGACCTATGAGCAGGTCGCCAAACACGGCTACCTGCCCCTGCTCGGTGCTGCGGGCGACCGCTTCGGCCGAGTTCCCCGCTGGCTGCAGGCACTGATCGCCTACGACCTTCTCTGGTTGTTCAAGGTCGAGGGGCGCGATGGAGCTGCGGGACGTTCGCTGCCTCGAGACGTACTGGACGCGTTCCTCGATGATGTGGCAGCAACGATGGAGTACCTCGAACCCGAGTCGGTCCTGGGTTCCGACATCGTGGGGTTCCCGCTCGACGACCGATGGGCGCTCGCCCATGCCTTTCGCGAGGGTCCCACCGCGTCCGGCGTCATCGCGGATGCCGTCGACGACGACCGGGATCTCGTGCGGCTGAGGTACCGATACACCGGGGCCCGGCCCATCGAACGAATCCTCTCCCGCGGCGTCGAGGTCACCCCGCACCACGCGACCGATCGGACGCTGAGCTACTTCGGCCGTGTCCTGGCGCACGAACGCACCGCATGGGTGCCGGCCCACGGGACGACCCGGATCGACCTCGACGGGACCCAGCGCACCATCTCGACAGAGGAGACGATGTGGTCGCCGTACAAGTTCCGACCGGCCCAGGAGCGTTCGCTCGTCGAAGAGCGCGATGAACTGACACCGCCGAAGTTCCGTGTTGACTTCGGCATCGTCACTCTCGTGCGTCGATCGCTCGGACGAGCGAGACGAGCCATCATCCGATCGATGAAGAAATCGAGCCTCAGCGATACTGCCGTCTCCCTCGAGCTCCGCGCGCCGTGGAACCGCAAGAAGTACTTCGATGCTTGGGCGCTCATCGATCGCGAATGGGACGCGAACGACAGCGCCGAAGAGTTCTATCGTTGGCTTCGCGCGAATCGACCCGAGGTCAATGCGTGGTTCATGCTCAGCAAGGACTCCCCTGACTGGCAACGCCTTCGCGCAGACGGGTTCAGATTGGTGGCGTACGGCAGCCGCCAGTATCGCCTGTTGATGATCATGGCCGCCGAGCTCGTATCGAGCCACGCAGATGCCCCGATCGTCAATCCGTTCGGCAGGCGGTACGGACGCCCGCGCTGGCGCTTCACCTTCCTGCAGCACGGCGTCATCAAGGGCGACCTCTCGACGTGGCTGAACCCCAAACCGATCGATACCATCGTGGCCTCGACTCCTGCCGAGTACCGCTACCTCAGCGGAGAGGGACCGTACCGTTTCTCGACCCGTGAGGTTCGTCTCACCGGGATGCCACGGTTCGATGCCCTCCTCCGCAAGAGCGCCGAAGTCCGCCCGGACACGGTTCGGGACATCCTGATCGCCCCGACGTGGCGGAAGTACCTCGCTGGGTCGCTCGAGGTCCGTTCGCAGCGGCACGGGCATTTCTCGGGATTCATGGACAGCGAATTCGCGCGCGCGTGGCGTTCATTGCTCACCGACCCCACGCTCCTCGAGCTCGCTCGACAGCACGATCGCCGGCTGGTGTTCCTCCCGCATCCGAACCTCAGCCACTACCTTCCCGAATTCGACCTCCCGAACGAAATCGAGGTCCTTCAGTACGGCGGGCTCGACATCCAGGAGGTTGTCGCGCGTTCGTGCGCGATGATCACCGACTACTCGTCGATCGCCTTCAACCTCGCCCTCCTCGGGCGACCGAGCGTGTACTTCCAGTTCGACGATGAGCGCTACTGGGCGGAGCACACCGAGCGGCGCGGGTACTTCGACTACTCCCGCGACGGATTCGGGCCAGTGACGTTCGAGGCTGCATCGACGATCGAGCATCTTCGCGAACTGCTCGAAGGAAACGATGCGAAGTACGTCGAACGGACGCGAGCGGCGTTCCCACATCGCGACGGGCGGAACAGTGAACGGGTCTACGAGGCGATCATCGCTGCGGGTCGCGCGGTTCCGTTCCAGGTGGCCTCCGAACCCTTCGTTCCGGAGGCATGAGCCCAACGACCGTGAGTCGGAGCGGTACGTGCGGGTTTGGGTCGCGCTCAAGTCTGTACTGGCGATCCGCGCCGTGTGCGACCATTCCGTCGGCCGCGAGCCACTCGGCAGGATGCCCGAGACTCACCTGACTCCGCAGGTGATTCACCTCGACCGTGGCCGAGAACTCGTACGTGTCATCGGCCAACGGGCCCAGGCCGACGGTGAAGTCGAATCTTCCGCCTTCGGCGGGCTGTTCGAAAACCGTTGCAGCTGCTCCGGTGCGGCGACCGATCAACTCGATTCGCACGGAGACGCCCACGGTGTCGGGTACGCCGCGGATCCGTGCGAACCCACTGAGTCGAAGCTCGGTCGCTGATGCCTCGTTGTCGAACTCCCCTCGCTCGACGAGGTGCTGGACACGCGCCGCGGGAGGAGCCGTGGTCCGCTCGGTCAGCGGCACATCGACGACGAATCCGTATTCGACCCCCGACGCATCGGCGCCGACGAAGTAATCGGACGGACAGCGGTATGCGCCAGATGCCCGGAACTGGAGCAGCTCTTCCTGCCGCCCTGAGGCGAGAAGCGAGAGTGCCGCGCGACGCTCCGCGGCGACCTCTGCGCGGGCGTCGTCGGGCTCGTGCTCCTCGACCGTGAGCAGCGCTGCTCGGAGGATCGACCAGTACTCGTCATCGTCGATCGCATCGTTGTCGAGATACCAATGGAAGTGGGTGGCGTAGAGCGTCCAGTACCACGCGGCGAGCACGGCCTCTCCGACCCCCTCGCGGCGCAGCGAGTCCAATGAGCGACGCCACGCCGCCACGCGATCTCGAAGATCCCGCAGTTCCTCGGGCCTTTGACTGATCGACGACCGATCCTGGCGGGCACGGTAGTCGTAAGTGATCGTGTCGAGGACGTCGATCGACGAGGCCCGCGCGAACATCAGTGCGATCAATGGTTGGTCTTCGTAGATGACGCCGTCGAGAAACCCGAGGCGCTGGGCCGACCAGAAGTCCCGCCGGAAGAGCTTCCCACACGGGTAGTTGTTTCTCAGCAGCTTCGGTGTCGCATCAAGCGTGGTTCGGAGCGTGGGCCCACCGTGCAGCTCGCCGACCCACTCAGGAACCCACACTCGTGCGCCGTCGAACCGGCGGAAGGCACCGACCGCAATCTCCGATCCGGTCTTCTCCGCGCTGTCGACGAGCGCTCCCAACGCGTCGGGCGGCAACAGGTCGTCCGAGTCGAGAAAGGCGAGATACTTCCCTCGTGCAATTCGGATGCCAAGTTCACGAGCCGGGCCCGGGCCGGCGTTCCGCTGGCTGATCCGTCGAACGCGCGGGTCTCCGAGAGCCTTCCTCAATGCGATCCGCCTCGAGCGATCAGTCGAACCGTCGTCGACCAGAATCAACTCGAAGTCGACGAGTCGCTGATCGAGCACGGAGTCGATCGTGCTCGCAAGGTACGCCTCGACGTTGTACACCGGGACGACGACGCTGACGAGCGGTTCCGTCGGCCGGATACACCGGGCCAGGCGAGATCCGCTGGCGCGAATGATCCGACCGATCCTCCCGACGACCGTCATTCGCGCGGACAATCGATGGGCATCTCCACAGCATATGCGTCACCCCTGCGTTACCGCTGTCGCATCGTGCGGACGAACCAGAGGTGCGATCGGGAGTGCAGAACACCGGAAGGCCCCCGATACAGCAGGGTGTTTCGCGACGGGTACTTGGCGACCGGGGTGCGGCGCTACGCTTTACCCCATGAGTCCCGCACGGCGCAACGCGCTCATCGGCGCGTACGCGACGTTCGCGCTGTTCACGTTGCTCGCGGGCCAGTTCTGGCGCAACCTCCTCGGCTGGTGGGGGTTCGGCATCGTCGCCGGTCTCGTGCTCGTCGGCGCGATCTGGCTCGTCGTCGCGACGAGACCGAGGTGGACCTGGCGCCGGGTGCCGAAGTCGACGCTCGTGTTCCTCGTGTTCGCGACGCTGTCGATCGCGTGGTCGTTGTACCCCGGCGCTTCGGCGCTCGGGGTCGCGCTGACGCTCGTCACGACCTTCGTCGCCGTCTCCCTCGCGCTGAGCCTGTCCTGGTCCGAAATCGTCCGCTCGCTGGGCGCCGCGATCAAGTGGGTGCTCGCGCTCTCGCTGCTCTTCGAATTCTGGGTCGCGGCGTTCCTCCGCGAACCGCTGCTGCCGAACTTCCCCGACTTCGATCCGAACGCCGAAAAGATCCCGATGGCCTTCTACTGGTCGCGGGCGCTGCTCTTCGACGGCGGCCCGATCGAGGGCATCGTGGCCAGCCGCAACCTCCTCGCGATGACCGCGCTCTTCGGCCTCATCGTCTTCGGAACGATGCTCGCGGCGGGCACGATGCGACGGGTGAGCGGCATCTTCTGGCTCGTCGTCGCCGGTGCGGTCTTCGCCCTCACCCGGTCGGCCACCGTCATCCTCGTGGCCGTCGTCGTGCTCGTCGCCCTCGGCTTCGCGCTCTGGGCGCGCCGAATGGGCCCCGAGCGCCGTCGCGGGGTGTACTGGGCGGCCGGCGGCGCGCTCGTGGCATCCGTCACCCTGCTCGCCGTGTTCTGGAACCGGTTGCTCGAGCTCTTCGGCAAAGGTGAAGACCTGACCGGCCGTCTCGACATCTGGGAGTCCGTGATCGGCATGATCGGCGAACGCCCGATCGCGGGCTGGGGATGGGTCGGCTACTGGAACCCCTTCGTCGAGCCGTTCAGCGATCTCGCCGTCCGCAAGGGCGTCGTCTACCTGCAGGCGCACAACGCATGGCTCGACGTGTGGATGCAGCTCGGGCTCATCGGGCTCATCGCCTTCGCCGCCATCGTGATCGGGGCGCTGTGGCGCTCGTGGTTCCTCGCCGTCGACCGACCCATGGATGTCTCGGGCCGACCGATCCCGTACTCCCCCGCCGCGCTCCTCCCCCTGCTCGTGCTCGTGGCGCTCATCGGCCAGAGCCTCGCCGAGAGCCGCATCCTCGTCGAGAGCGGCTGGGTGCTGCTGATCGCGATCGCCTGGGCGACGAAGCGGCGCCAGTGGGAGCACGAGCCCCTGCCCGCCGCACCGCGGGCGAAGCGTTTCGGCGGACTCGACGCGCAGAGCGTGCGCGACGGGGCGCGATGACGTCGGGCGGGGCGCCGGCGCGCGCCGAGATGATCCGCGAGTTCGTGGGTTCGGCACGATTCGCGCAGGCGATCTCGCTCATCGCCATCGGGTTGGCGTTCAGCACGCACGCGATCCGCGCCCTCATCGGCTGGCCCGGGCTGCTCGCGGCGCTCGCCGGGCTGCTCGTGCTCTGCGCGGCGTCGCTCGTCACGCGCTGGCGCGCGATCGAGTGGTACGGCATCCTGCCGTTGACGATCCTCGTCTTCGTCGGGTGGTGCGCCGCCTCGGTGCTCTGGAGCACGACGCCCGGCGCCTCGGCGGCGCGGGTCGTGTACCTCGTCGCCTTCGCGGTCCTCGGCATCTACGTCGCGCTCATGCGCGACACCATCCAGATCGTGCGCGCCTTCGGTGACACCTTCCGGCTGCTCCTCGGCGTCTCGCTCGCGCTCGAACTGCTCGCCGGCATCCTCATCGACTCGCCGATCCCGTTCCTCGGCATCCAGGGCGACCTTGCCGCGCTCGGCCCGATCCAAGGCATCTTCGGCTCGCGCAACATGCTCGGCTTCGTCGCACTCATCGGGTTCATCACCTTCATCGTCGAGTGGCGGATGCACATCATCTCGCGCGGCCGCGCGATCGGCTCGGTCGCCCTCGCACTCGGTTCCATCGTGCTGTCCGGCTCGCCGACGGCCTGGATCGCGCTCGGCGCGGCCCTCGTGGCGCTCGCGGCGCTCTACGGTCTGCGGCGGGTGCCCGGGGTGAGCCGTTGGCGATGGCAGCTCGCACTGCTCGTCACCGGGGCGGCGGCGCTCATCACCGGATGGATCCTGCGGATCCGCATCATCGAACTGCTCGACGCCCGTGGCGAGTTCGACGTGCGCCTCGACCTCTGGCGCGAGCTCTCGCGCTACCTGAGCCTCAACCCGCTGCAGGGCTGGGGCTGGGTGGGCCGGTGGCCCGACGCCCCGCCCTACACCTGGCTCGAGGCCGGCGCCGGCCGGCCGCACGAGTCGGCGCTCAACGCGTACCTCGACGCGTACTTCCAGGTCGGCGTGATCGGGGCTTTCGCCTTCGCGGCCCTCATCGGCGTCGCGCTCGTACGCGCGTGGCTCCTCGCGTCGAACCGGCGCAGCGTCGTCTACCTGTGGCCCGCCCTCGTGCTGGTCGCGGTCGCGGTGACGAGCGCGGCCGAGAGCTTCGCCCTCTACGAGGGCGGGTGGATGCTCGTGGTGATCTGCGCAGTGAAGGCGGCCCGTGACATGAGTTGGCGGGACGCGCTCAAGCGAAGCTGAGCGCGTGCTGCGTATCCGCGCTTCCGGCCGCCGCACGGGCGCATACAATCGTGAGGATGTCCAAGCCCGATTCCGTCGACCTCTCGGCGTTCTCCGTACCCGGATCCGGACGTGGGATCCTCGACGTGTTCAGCTACGGATACCTCCTGCGCCTCCTCGTGCGTAAGGGGATCCTGACGCGCTACCACGGCTCCGTGCTGGGCTGGGCTTGGTCGTACGTCAAGCCGACGGCGCAATTCTTCATCTACTACGTCGTGATGGGAGTCTTCCTCGATCTCTCGCGAGGGATCGAGGCGTTCCCGATCTACCTGTTCTCGGGGATCGTGGTCGTCAACCTCTTCAACGAGGCGTTCGGCAATGCAACGAAGTCGATCGTCAACAACAAGGCGCTGGTGAAGAAGATCTATCTTCCGCGCGAGTTGTTCCCCATCGCCGACGTCTTCATCGCGTTCGTCCACTTCCTTCCGCAGCTCAGCATCCTGATCGTGGTGTGCCTGATCTTCGGCTGGGTGCCGACCTTCGTGCAGCTCGCCGGAGCGTTGCTCGCCATCTTCATCGTCCTCCTGATCGCCACCGGACTCGGGCTGCTCTTCGGCTCCATCAACGTCTCCTACCGCGACTCGCAGAACCTGGTCGAGCTCATCCTCATGTTCGCGACCTGGACCTCCCCGGTGCTGTACTCGTTCACGATGGTGCGGGACAAGCTGCCGACCTGGGCCTTCGACCTGTACATGCTCAACCCGCTCACCTCGGCGGTGGAACTCTTCCACTCGGCGTTCTGGTTCCCCACGACGAGTGAGGCGGCCGAACGACCCGAGCATCTCTGGTTCTTCGCCGGCATCTCGGTCGTCGTCGCACTCGTCGTGCTGCTCATCGGCCAGTTCGTCTTCCGAAAGTTGGAGGGTCGCTTTGCCCAAGACCTCTGAGCTCAATCCGCCGCGAATCATCGTCGAGGGTGTTCGGAAGACCTACACCCTGCGGCACACGCAGTCGTTCAAGGAGACCTTCGTCGCCTGGATCAGGCGCAAGAAGACCTCGACGTCATTCCAGGCGCTCAACGGCATCGACATCACGGTCGGCGACTCCGAGGCGATCGCCCTGCTCGGCTACAACGGTTCTGGAAAATCGACCCTCCTCAAGCTCGTCTCGGGCGTACTCCGCCCCGACGCGGGTCGAATCCTGACTCGCGGACGCGTCGCGGGACTCATCGAAGTCGGGGCCGGTTTCCATCCCGACCTCTCGGGACGTGAGAACGTCTACCTGAACGCGGCCATCCTGGGCATGTCGAAGGACGAGATCGACGCCCGCTTCGACGAGATCGTGGAGTTCAGCGAGATCGGCGAGTTCATCGACACGGAGGTGAAGCACTACTCGTCCGGCATGTTCGTGCGCCTCGCGTTCTCGGTCGCCATTCATACCGAACTCGACATCCTCCTCGTCGACGAAGTGCTCGCGGTCGGCGATGCGCCGTTCCGCGAGAAGTGCAAGACGAAGATCCGTGAGATCGTCGCAGCCGGCAAAACGCTCTTCATCGTGAGTCACGACCTCGGGATGGTGTCCGATCTCTGCAGCAGGGGCATCGTGCTCCGGCGGGGCGAGATGGTGTTCGACGGGGCGATCGGCGATGCGATCACGACGCTGAAGGCCTCCACCCGATGACCCCGTCCTCCCAGACCGTTGCGGTCATCCTCGCCGGCGGCATCGGCGTCCGCGTCGGGCTCGGCATGCCCAAGCAGCTCATTCGAATCGCCGGTAAGGCAATCGTCGAGCACACCCTCGAGGCGCTCGAGGCGAGCCCGCTCATCGACGAGGTGCTCGTCATGATGAACGCCGGCTCGATCCACGAACTCGATCATCTCAAGCTCGACCCACGGTTCACCAAGCTCACCGCCGTGCTGCCGGGCGGTGAGACCCGCAACGCCACCACGCGGCTCGCCCTCGCCGCTCTCCCCGACGATGCCGACCCAAAGGTGCTCTTCCACGACGCGGTGCGCCCGTTCCTCGACGACCGCATCATCGAGGACTGCGTCGCGGCACTCGACGAGTACGACGCCGTCGACACCGCCATCCCCTCGGCCGACACCATCATCGAGGTCGATGAGCGTTCGATCATCACCGGCATCCCGCCGCGCTCTCGGCTGCGCCGCGGCCAGACCCCTCAAGCCTTCCGGCTCTCGGTCATTCGTCGGGCCTACGAGCTCGCCGCGGACGACTCCGAGTTTGCCGCGACCGACGACTGCGGCGTGATCTTCAAGTACCTGCCCGAGGTGCCGATCAAGGTCGTTCCCGGCACGGCCGAGAACATGAAGATCACCGAACCGCTCGACATCCACATCGCCGACAAGATCTTCCAGCTGCAGACGACGTCGCTGACCGCGCACAGTGCCGACGGCGCGGTGCAGCTCGACCTGGCGGGCAAGTCGATCGTCGTCTTCGGTGCGAGCTACGGGATCGGTGCGAGCATCGTCGAGCAGGCGGAACGAGCCGGTGCGCGCGTGCACGCGTTCAGCCGCTCGGAGACGGGCACCGACGTCACCTCCCGCAAGCAGGTCCGCCGGGCGCTCGCCGAGGCCTCCGCAGAAGGCCCGATCGACTACGTCGTCATCACCGCAGGGGTGCTCTCGATCGCGAATCTGACCGACACGTCGAAGAAGCGTCTTCGCAACACACTGGAGACGAACCTGCTCGCCCCGGCGAAGATCGCCCAGGAGGCCTACCCGCACCTCGAGCAGTCACGCGGCCAGCTCCTGCTCTTCACCTCGAGCTCCTACACTCGCGGTCGAGCGGGCTACAGCATGTACTCCGCGACGAAGGCGGGCGTGGTCAACCTCACGCAGGCCCTCGCCGACGAGTGGTCCGAGGCGGGCGTGCGGGTCAACTGCCTGAACCCGCAGCGCACCCGCACCCCGATGCGCACGAAGGCATTCGGCGACGAGCCGACGCATACCCTGCTCGATCCCGATCACGTGGCGGCGGTGGCGCTGCGTGTGCTCGACTCCGACCTGACTGGTCAGATCGTCGATGTGCAGGTGGCCGCGGCGAAACGCTGAGGTGCGTCAGGACACTCGCGCTACTCCGCCTTCGGCGGCGACTTCGTTCCTCGACCGCCGGGACGTCCGGGCTTCGTCGAGGGGTCGGCCAGCCGCTCGAACACGAGATCATAGAGCTCGGCGATGCGTCGCGAGTCGGTGCGCAGTTCGTCCACCTCAGCACGGAGCCGCTCGATCTCGGACTTCAGCCGCGTGATCTCCACGGATTCGGGGATCCCCGCTCCGCGGCGCCTCAACTTGCGCAGTGCCGCCTCGAACCGGTTCACGACGCCTCCTCCCGGACCGTCATCGCGGTCCCTTCATAGTGTGGATCCTCACGGTCGCGACCGACCTCGGCCCCGACGACGACGGGCGTATCGCTCGGGCGACCAGCTCGATCGAAAGCCCCTCCTTCGCCGCCTCGTCACGCAGCCATTTCAGCGGGAGATGCCAGGTATCGGGCCGGTGATGGTCGTAGACCAACGACGGGTTCTGGGCGAACGAGGCGAGCGCGACCGAGCGGTCGTCGAGCAGCGCCCGGAGCAGCAGGAAGGTGTTCGCACGGGTCTCATGCGTCAGGGAGGCCAGCACATCCGAGAGCAGGAAGTGGCGTCGCCCGCCGTGTCGCAGTTCATCGGCGATGAAGCCGAGCACCGCGCGTCGATCGGCGAGGTTCAGCCTGAACGCCGTGACTCCTGCGCGTGCGGACGCGGCGGCGACCGCGGTCCGCGAGAAGTCGACGGCGAGGACCTCCCGCCCCTCCGCAGCGAGCGCCTGGGCGAGCGCGCCGTCTCCACAGCCCAGGTCGATCACCCGATCGCCCTGTTCGGTCTCGGCAAGCATCCTGGTCGCATCGCGATACCAGTGCCGGGTGCGGCCGAGCCGGATGTGCCGCTCCCAGAAGTCTCGGTTGAGGTCGTACACGCCGAACCAGTTCTCGAACCGCCGCCGTGTCGCCGACGGCGTTCGGAAGCGGAAGTTCGGATCGGGGGTGCGCCAGTTCTCGCCGTAGCAGAGCGCGAGCCAGGCATCTCCATCGGCGACCGACGGCACTGCCACCCCCTCGAGGTGCACCTCGGTGAGCGGCAGCAGCAACGCCGTGTCGAACGTTCCGCGCACCGCGATGGGTTGGCTGTACACGCCTCGGTCGTGGAACCCGAGGAAGAGGTCGACGTGCACGTCAGGTGCGGGAAGCCCTTGGTCGACCGGCTCCTCGAACATGATCTGGAGGTGCGCATCGCTGTGGCGGATGACCTCGTGCCCACGCTCGCGGATGCTCCGCTCGAGTGCGTACGAAGCGATCGATACATCGGGCGGGGCGAGCTCGCCGAGGTAGACGAGCAGGTCGATGTCGTCGTCGTGCGCGAGGATGCGCCCCTCGCGGACTGCACCCAGCAGCGTTCCCCCCGTGACCGCAGCGGTGTAGCCGAGCGCGGCGAGGTCGTCGAAGACCGCCCGCATGCCCTCGATGAGCCGGCGATGCAGTTCATCCGACGGAGCGTCGGTCAGCTTGCCCCACTTGTCGACGACCTGCCCCGACTGGGCGAGCTCGTCCAGACCGACGACCGCCGGTCGGGTCGGCCACTCGAAGCGGCCCTCCGCGAGCGCGATCCCGTTGTGCGGGGCTCGCAGCACGATCGCGCCGGCGCCGGAAAGATGCATCTGCAATGCGTTCGGCCACGGCACGAACGCAGTGCGGCCGTTCGCCTCGGGGATGCTCGTCGTCCACATCCGACGGCCCTCGATCTCCACGTCGACCGATCGACCGATCGCCGGAGCATCGAAGCGGACATACAGGCCTCGTCGCCCTGCCCGTATCGCTGCACGCGACACACGGCGCCGGAGTACAGTCACGAAGCGGAAATCCTTCGGGTCGGCGGATGGTTGCTCAGGGGATTCCACGAGTCTATGCGAAGGACGGGGCTCGCTCCCGATCAATCGGGTACCGCCGGCGCCCGGAACTAGGGGAGAATGTCGGGAACGCCCACCCGACCGGCGAGCGCCCACACCCTGAACCCGAACCCGATGGAGGTCGTCGGCGCGTGAAGACCAAGACTGCGATGCGCTTCGCGGGCGGCTACGGACTCTCCGTCGCGATCAGCGGCATCGTGAGCCTCGCGATCATTCCGGCCATCATCGTGGCGGCCGGTTCGGATGCCTGGGCGACGATCGCGGTCGCCCAGGCGGTCTCCGGATTCGCCTACGTGTTCGCGGTGTACGGCTGGGGCGTCATCGGCCCGACCGAGATCGCGAGCCGCCCGGCCGAGGATCGTGGTGCCTACTTCTTCGACTCGCTCCTCAGCAGAGTCTGGCTCTGTCTCGTGATCCTCCCCGTCGCCATCGCGATCGCGCTGCTCGTCGTGGGTCACGACGCTCTGCTCACCGCCCTCACCGTCGCGAGCGGCGTGCTCGTCGCCCTCGGCGCCGGCTGGTTCTACGTCGGCGAGTCGAGCCCCATCCGATTCCTGCTCATCGACACGCTCCCGCGGATCGCCGGCACGGTCGTCGGCGCTGCCGTACTGATCGCGACCGGCGATGTGATCGCGTTCGCCGTGCTGCAGCTGGCGGGTGTCGTGGTCTCCGCGGTCTATGCCAGCTGGAACATCCTCGCCCGCTACCCCGGCTGGCGCTTCGGGCTCTCCCCCATCCGTGCCACGCGGAATCTGGCAGGCCAGGCCAGCCCGGTCGTGATGTCCGCGACCGCGTCGGTCTACGTCAACGTGCCGATCGTGCTCATCGATCTCTTCCTGCCCCAGGCGACGGCCGTCTACGCACTCGCCGAACGCATCGTGCGGCTGGCACTGTACTCCACCCGCCCGGTCGTGCAGGTCGCCCAGGGCTGGGTGCCGAGCCCGCTGCCCGAGGTGCAGGCAGCACGAGCGCGCCGAGTCACGCTCATCGCGCTCGCACTCGGCGCACTCGGCGGAATCGTGTACGGCGTGGCAGGGCCGTGGATCGGCGAGATCCTCTCGGGCGCGACGCTCACCATCCCCGTCGCGCTGGCCGTGCCCATGGCGGTGAACCTCGCCGCCATCCTCGCCTCGCAGCTCACCGGGTTCGCCTGCCTGACGGCGTTCGGTCTCACGAAGGCGCTCGCGACGTCGACGGTCGTCGGCGCGATCGTCGGAACGCTGCTGATGTACCCGCTCCTGCTCTGGATCGGCGCCCCCGGCGTCGCCTGGGGTCTAGCGACCGCCGAACTGTGCGTGCTCGGGGTCCAGCTCGCAACGCTCTTTCCCAGAATTCGCAGATCCGAGCCAGTAGGCTCGTAGTCGCGCGCGCAGAGGCCTCGGCGCGAATCACCACGAACCCCGGAGTATTGCAGCGTGAGCCTGACCTGGAACGAGATCCAGCGCGTCGTCTTCCCTCAGGATGCCGACCCCGATGTCATCTCACTGTACGTCGACGCCGATGTCTGGGCGAAGGTGGGCGACCGCGAGGTCAGGGTGAGCGATCGCAGCCACCTCGACGACATCCTCGATCGTGACCGGTTCCGCGTCGGCGCGGGCGAGCGCGTCTCTTTCGCGAGCTACTTCAACGCCTTCCCCGCCTCGTACTGGCAGCAGTGGACCAACGTCGAGCGAGTCCGGCTCTCGGTCGAGACGAGCGGTGAGGGCAACCTGCTCGTCTACCGCTCGACCGCGCAGGGCGTCCCTCAGCGGGTCGCCGCCGAACCGTTCTCCGGCACGGTCCGGCACGAGATCGACCTGCCCGTCACCACCTTCGGCGACGGTGGCTGGTACTGGTTCGACATCGTCGCCAGCGACACCGACGTCGTCGTCGCCGACGGACGGTGGCTGACCGATGCCCCCGAGTTGCGTTCGGGTGGCGCCTCCATCGGCACCACCACCTTCAACAAGCCCGACTACTGCGTCGGCACCCTCGAAGCGCTCGCGGGCGACGACGCGGTGCGCGAGATCATCGACCGCATCTACATCGTCGATCAGGGCAACCAGCGCGTGGTCGACGAGCCCGGCTTCGCCGCCGTCGCCGAACGGCTGGGCGATGCGCTCACCATGATCGAGCAGCCGAACCTCGGCGGCTCCGGCGGGTTCGCCCGATCGATGTCGGAGACGCTCGACGCCGGGTCGAGCGACTTCCTCATCCTGCTCGACGACGACGTCACCATCGAGCCCGAGAGCATCGCGCGGGCGGTGCGGTTCTCGCGCCACGCGACCCGCCCGGTCATCGTCGGCGGCCACATGTTCGACCTGCTCAACCGACCGGTGCTGCACGCCTTCGCCGAGACGGTCGACCTCAAGCCGTTCGTCTGGCACCAGCAGCCGCACGACGAGGTGCCGCACGACTTCCGTTTCTCGAACCTTCGCCAGACCAGCTGGATGCACTCCCGCATGGACGCCGACTACAACGGCTGGTGGTTCTGCCTCATCCCCACCGAGATCATTCGCGCGATCGGACTCTCGCTGCCGGCGTTCATCAAGTGGGACGACGCGGAGTACTGCCTCCGCGCCCGCGATGCCGGCTACCAGACGGTGAGCCTGCCCGGCATGGCGCTCTGGCACGTCTCCTGGCTCGACAAAGACGACTCGATCGACTGGCAGGCGTACTTCCACGCCCGCAACCGCATCGTCGCCGCGCTGCTGCATTCACCGTTCCCGAACGGCGGACTCCTCGCGCGCGACAGCGAACGCTGGGACCTCAAGCACCTCCTCTCGATGCAGTACTACCCCGTGACGCTCCGCCACCGCGCGCTGCGCGACATCCTCTCCGGCCCCGCGCACATGCAGCAGGGCATGCCGACCATCCTGAGCGAGCTCCGGGCCGCTGCGGCCGACTTCCCCGAGAAGACCGTGCTGCGCCACGAATCGGAGATCCCGAGGACCGTCGAGGGCAAGCGGGTCTACCCGGTGCCGACCGGCACGATCGGTCCCAAGGGACCGCGAGGGGTGTCGCTCATCCTGTTCACGCTGCAGATGACCGCTCGGCAGTGGTTCACGAGCCCCGCGTCGAAGAACGTCGCCGAACCACAGGTCGAGCTCTCCAAGCGCGACGGCACGTGGTTCCGCCTGCCGCATTTCGACAGTGCCCTCGTCTCCACCGCCGACGGCTCGGGCAAGGTGCGCTACACCCGCGACCCGAAGACGTTCCGCCGCCTCCTGGGCGAGAGCCGGCGCCTGCACCGCGAGCTCAAGCGACGCTGGCCCGAACTCGCCCGCGAGTACCGTGCCGCGCTGCCCGAGATCACCGCCCCCGAGCAGTGGGCGCCCCACTTCACGACCAAGAAGTAGCCCACCGACGAGACGAGAACGGCCCCGAGGCATCCGCCCCGGGGCCGTTCTCGTGACGCGGGTCAGCGCGCGAAGCGCTCGACCAGCTTGTTCTGGAACATGCTGAGCGCCGAACCGATCGCCATGTGCATGTCGAGGTACTGGTAGGTGCCGAGCCGCCCGCCGAAGTAGACGTCGGACTCGCCGTCCTGCAGTTCGCGGTACGCGAGGAGCGCCGCGCGGTCCTCGGGCGTGTTCACCGGGTAGTACGGCTCGTCGCCCTGCTCGGCGAAGCGCGAGAACTCGCGCATGATGATGGTCTTGTCGGCCGGGTACTCGCGTTCGGGGTGGAAGTGGCGGAACTCGTGGATGCGGGTGTACGGCACCGAGGCGTCCGCGTAGTTCATGACCGACGTGCCCTGGTAGTCGCCCACCGACATGACCTCGCGCTCGAAGTCGAGGGTGCGCCAGCTCAGGTGGCCGGCCGACGAGTCGAAGTAGCGGTCGACGGGGCCCGTGTAGATCACGGGCACGTTGCCGACGACGGCCGACTTGTTGATCGGCTGCGAGGCGTCGAAGAAGTCGGTCGAGAGCTTGACGTCGATCTTCGGGTGGTCGGCCATGCGCTCGATCCACGCCGTGTAGCCGTCGACCGGCAGGCCCTCGTGGGTGTCGTTGAAGTAGCGGTTGTCGTAGTTGTAGCGCACTGGCAGGCGGCTGATGACCTCGGCGGGCAGCTCGGTCGGGTCGGTCTGCCACTGCTTCGCGGTGTAGTCGCGGATGAACGCCTCGTAGAGCGGGCGGCCGATCAGCGAGATCGCCTTCTGCTCGAGGTTCGCCGCCGACTTCGTGTCGAACTCGTCGGCCTGCGAGGCGATGAGGGCGCGAGCCTCATCGGGCGAGCAGGCCGCACCGAAGAACTGGTTGATCGTGCCGAGGTTCACCGGCAACGGGTACACGACGCCGTTGTGGTTCGTGTACACCTTGTGCTGGTAGCTCGTGAAGCTCGTGAAGCGGTTGACGTACTCCCACACCTTCTCATTCGAGGTGTGGAAGAGGTGGGCGCCGTACTTGTGCACCTCGATGCCCGTGGTCGGGTCGTCCTCGCTGTAGGCGTTGCCGCCGATGTGGTCGCGCCGGTCGATGACCTGCACGGTGAGGCCGAGCTCGTTCGCGGCACGCTCGGCGATGGTGAGGCCGAAGAATCCCGACCCGACGACGACGAGGTCAGTCATCGGGCTCCTCCCGCGCCGATCACGAGACGCGGCGTGCCGACCCAGCGGTCGGCCGCGGTCACGTTGCGTCCGTCGACGACGAGGCGCACGCCCGGCAGGTCGCTCGCGGCGAGGGTACGGTAGTCGGCGTGATCGGCCTGCACGACCGCGAGGTCGGCCGGTTCACCGAGGTGGTACGCCGTCCAGCCGTAGCGGGCGAGCTCGTCGTCGGTGTAGAGCGGGTCGTGCACGAGCACCTTAGCGCCGCGCGACTCCAGGGCCTCGACCGTCGCGAAGACACCCGAGAACGCCGTCTCCTTCACGCCGCCGCGGTACGCGGCGCCGAGCACGACCGCGGTGAGCCCGCTGAGGTCGCCGAGGATGCCGGCCGCCTGCGCGACGAGCCGCTCGGGCATCGAGGCATTCAGCAGGCGCGCGGTGCGCACGATCTCGGCATCGCGGTCGGTCGAGAGGTACAGCCGCGGGTACACCGGGATGCAGTGGCCACCGACGGCGATGCCCGGCCGGTGGATGTGGCTGAACGGCTGCGAGTTGCACGCCTCGATGACGGAGTACACGTCGACGCCGACCTCGTCGGCGTAGAGCGCGAACTGGTTCGCGAGTCCGATGTTCACGTCGCGATAGGTCGTCTCGGCGAGCTTGGCCATCTCGGATGCCTCGGAGGAACCCATGTCCCAGACTCCGTTGGGTCGGGCGAGGTCGGGACGCTCGTCGAACTGGAGCACCGCCTCGTAGAACTCGACCGCGCGGCGGCTGCCCTCGGGGCTCAGCCCGCCGACGAGCTTGGGGTACTTGCGGAGATCGGCGAACACGCGCCCCGTGAGCACCCGCTCGGGCGAGAACACGAGGTGGAAGTCCTCGCCCTCGCTGAGGCCGGAGACCTCTTCGATCATCGGCTTCCACCGGCCGCGCGTGGTCCCCACCGGCAGGGTCGTCTCGTACGAGACGAGTGTGCCGGGTGTCAGGTGCTCGGCCAGCGAACGCGTCGCTGCGTCCATCCATCCGAAGTCGGGCTCCCACGTGGCGTCGTTCACGAAGAGCGGCACGACGATGACGACCGCGTCGGCGCCGGGAACGGCCTCGGCGTAGTCCGTCGTGGCACGCAGCCGGCCGGCGGGCACGAGCTCCGCGAGCTTCTCCTGCAGGTGCGCCTCGCCCGGGAAGGGCTCGGTGCCCGCGTTCACCAGGTCGACGACCGTTTGGTTGACGTCGACGCCGATGACCTCGTGACCGGAATCGGCGAACTGGACGGCGAGGGGAAGCCCGATCTTTCCGAGGGCGATGACGGCGATGCGCATGGATATCATCCTAAGTCGATGAACGGGGCACCACGTCACCGAGCTCTGGGCTGAGCGACGTCCGCCGCCCCGCCCAGAGCGCCTCCGGCGACCGAGTACACTTGACGAGGACATCGACGATTGGGAGGCGCCGCAGCGTGATTGCTCCGACGCCGACTCCGGCTCCGGCCGAGACCCGGCCCCATCTGCTGTACGTCGCATGGGGATTCCCTCCGAGCCGCGGCGGTGGCGTCTACCGCACCTGGGCCACCGCGAACGCGTTCGCCGCGGCAGGCTGGGACGTCACGGTCCTCGCCGCTCCCCGCGAGACGTTCACCATGTCGACGGGCATCGACGAGTCCCTCGAACGCACCGTCGACCCTTCGATCGAGATCGTCCGGGTCCCGTTCCACTCCGCGGCGTTCGAGAGCGACCTGCGCCGGTGGCCGCGTTCGCGCGCTACGGCGCCCGAGCTGTGGAACGTCCTCAGCTCGCGTCGGGAGAGGAAGTCGTTCCCCGAACGCACGTACGGGGGCTGGCGTTCGGCGCTGGAGTCGGCCGCGCTCGAGGTCCATGATGGCCATCCCGTCGACCTCGTCCTCGGCTCGGCGAATCCCCACGTCGACTTCATCCCCGGTCATGTGCTGCACGAGCGCTTCGGAATCCCCTACGTGATGGATTACCGCGATGCATGGCAGCTCGATGTCTTCAGCGGCGCCCGACTGAGCCCCGAAGGCAGCGCGGTCGCCCGCTGGGAGCGCGAGCTCATCGAGAACGCCCACGCAGTCTGGTTCGTCAACGAGCCGATCCTGCGATGGCACGCCGATCTCTATCCGGCACGGGCCGACCGATTCCACGTCGTCGCGAACGGCTACGACAGCCCTCCCGAACCGACCGATCGGATGCCGTCCGATCAGGGACTCGTGTTCGGCTACGTCGGAACGATGTCCGCCGCCGTCCCGGTCGATCGACTCGTCGCCGGGTGGCGCCTCGCTCGGACCCGGTCGCCGCTCCTCGCCGCATCGCGCGTCGAGCTCTGGGGCCACCTGAATCACGCCGGCATACCGAACGAGGCGATCGCGCGGCAGATGAGCACCTTCGCGGAGAATGGCATCACCTACCACGGGGCCGTCGCCAAGAAGGAGGTCGGAGCCGTGTACACGCGATTCGACGCGCTGCTCCTGGTCCTCGGAACCGGGCGCTACGTGACGAGCGGCAAGGTGTACGAGTATGCCGCCACCGGTCTCCCCATCGTCTCGGTGCACGACCCCGGCAACGCGGCCAGCGACGTGCTGCGCGACGCGGCCGCGTGGTACCCGGTCGCCGACCTCGAACCGTCGACGATCGCCGACGCCCTGATCGACGCCGCCGACGCCGCGCTCGACCAGACCCCGGAGGCGCGCGCGACGGCGCGCGAGTGGGCGACGCAGTTTCAGCGAGGTCGTCAACTCGACCCGCAGATCGCTGCGCTTCATACGATGGTCGATGATCGCCGTCGGACGGAGGCGGCTCGGTGAACATCGTGCTCTTCGTCCCCTCGGGTGCCGTCGATTCCGCGCTCGAGCAGCTCGCGCCCGACCCGGCGATCGACCGGATCACCGTCGTCTCCCGGTCCGTCCCGGATGCCCGTGACGGTGTGCATGCGATCGTGCTGAAGCCGGCGCTGTCGGCCCTCACCGCCCGCGCGGCGCGCGCCCTCGGCGGTTCCGCCGCCGGACGGAACCTGCTCCGGCTGAGTCCGCTCGACCCGGGCAGGCGCTTCTCAGGCGCCGCGCGTCACGACCGCGAGCTGCGGGCACGACTCGCCGAAGCCGACCTGATCGTCGCTCTCGAGCGCGACGGCATCCTGGCCGCATGGAAGGGCGTTCGACGCTCGGCGCCCGTTGAAGCGAAGGCCGTCTACGGCATCGCCGCCGCGCGGACGCTGCTGGCCGCCGCACGAGACTAGTCCGCGCGAGTCGCCGACTCCCAGTCGCGTGTCGGACCCTGACCGGGCACGACGCCGAGCGTCTCGAGCAACAGCGAGATGTCGGCCCAATTGAAGCTCGGTCCGCCGTCCTTCTCGACGACTCGCGCATCATCGATCTGCAGACCGGCGAGCAGCATCCGTGTCGAGATCGCCGCCCCTGCACCCACGTTGAGCACGCGATGGCCGGCATGCTCGGCACCGACTGCCGCGCGGAGCACCGCGAGCACGTCGCTCTGGTGGATGTAGTCGCGGACGAAACGATCGGGAGCGACGACCGTCACCGGCTCCGCGCTCGTGGCATGCATGAGTTTGTGCACGAGTGAATCCGGGAACGCCGGGCCTGCGACGTTGAAGACCCGGAGCGTCATCACGGCAGTTTCGGGGCGATCGTCCGCGAGGGTTCGAAACAGCTCTTCTCCAGCGATCTTCGACTTCGCATACGGGCCGTCGCCCTCGAGCGCCGAGTCCTCGCGACGTGCCTCGGTGGCGGACGTTCCGTAGACGGCGCCCGACGAGATGTGCACGATCCGCCGTGTGCGGGCTTCGCGCGCGGCGCCGGCGACTGCCGAGTCGATGAGCCGGTTGTCCGCGGCCAGCTCGCCACCCCGCAAGACCGATGCCAGATGCACGATCACCTCAGGCGCGGACCGCCGCGTGATGTCCGCCACCGCATCCGAGTCCCGCAGGTCGACGACGACGTCGTCGGGATGGTCTGCGTCGTGCCGAGAACGGCCGAGCGAGACCACCTCGGGCCCCGCCGCGCGGAGATCCTCGACGAGCAACCGCCCGAGACGACCTCGCCCTCCCGTCACGAGGATCGTGCGAGCCGAAGTCACGAGCTTCCCGGGGATACCCGAGGATCGATCTTGAAGCCCATGTCCACGAGGGCGGCACGTGCATCGTCGTCGGACAGCTCGCCAATTCGTACGCGGTCGAGCGTGCCGCGGATCTCGGCGACCGGGACATCCATCTCGTTCTCCACCTGGAGGATGAACACCTTGCTGTTGGCCGTGCTCGTCGCGAGTTCGGGGTTGTACGTCAACTCCTCGTACAGCTTCTCACCAGGACGAAGCTGCGTGACCTTGATCTCGATGTGCGGCGCCGTCGCCTTCACCAGGCTCTCCGCGAGATCCATGACCCGTACGGGCTCACCCATGTCGAGGACGCAGATGTCGCCGTTCGAGCCCAACAGGGCGGACTGGATGATGAGATGCGCGGCTTCGTCGATCGTCATGAAGAAGCGCGTGACCTCGGGATGGGTGACCGTGAGCGGACCGCCCTGCTCGATCTGCCGGCGGAAGGTCTCCATCACGCTCCCGTTGCTCTGGAGCACGTTCCCGAATCGGACGGCCGTCAGCTTGGTCGAGCCGGAGTCGCGCGCGAGGTCGCCGAGGAGGAGTTCACCCAGCCGTTTCGTCGACCCCATGACGTTGGCGGGGCGAACGGCCTTGTCGGTGGAGACGTAGACGGCGTGGCTCGCCCCGGAGGCGATCGCCTGACGCAGGACGTTCTCGGCCCCGAGCGCATTGTTGGCGATCGCCTCGGCGGGATTCTCCTCCATGAGCGGCACGTGCTTGTACGCCGCGGCATGAAAGACGAGTTCCGGTCGATGCGCGTCGAAGATCCGCTCCAGACGGCGCACGTTCTTGACGTCGGCGACGACGACGTTCAGCCGCTCGTCGTGCAGCCGGTTCGCGAGGTGGAACAGGCCGGTCTCCCACCAGTCGAGCGCGATCACGGCTCCGACACCGAGGTTGAGCAGGTGCTCCACGAGCCGGGAACCGATCGAACCGGCCGCCCCGGTCACCAGGACCCTGCGACCCTCGACCATCTGTCGCGCGTCGAGCATGTCGTGCTTGACCGGCTCTCGACCGACCAGTTGCAGGACGTCCACGTCGGTCAGGTCGTTGACACTGACCGTCTCACGACTGATCGTCTCGTAGGTCCGAGGGAGCATGGACAGCTGCAGGCCCGTCTGCTCGAGCCCGGCGAGGAACTCGCGCAGCTTCGCAGCGTCGACCGTCGGAATCGCGAAGTACACCGAGTCGACGGCGTGCTCACGGACGACACGGTTGACCTCGGCAAGCCGCCCGAGTACCCGTGGGCCCTGCTTCGCATCGTCGAGAAACCCGACGACCTCGTCGCCGTGGGCCGCGGCATCATCGGCGATGCCGATGCCGGCGGTGCCGTACCCGACGACCAGTACCCGTCTCATCGCACCCGTTCCAACCGCATTTTCACTCCCCGATCCTATCCGAGCCTTCACGGGCGCACCGACGCCTGCGCCCGATCGATCGCGAACGACGCTCGATGCAGGTCGCTTCCGTTCACCGACGGGAGATCCGCGCCCGCGCCGCGGCGTAGCCACGCACGACGGCCGGCGGCGCGCCCGTGCGCGAGGTGTTCCGCATCCACTTCCAGGCGGCGAATCCGCCGTCGCGCTCCGCCGCGATGATCAGGTCCGCTTCGCCGATCCTCCGTGCCACTTCTCCCGCTGCGACCGATGCCCGCCAGAATCGCGCGCCGCCGTCGAGCGGCAGCACCCGGACGAGCATTCGGCCCGCCAGGCTGCGCGAGAGCACCGCGACCACCCTCGCTGATCGAGGGGACTGCCTCAGCTCGAGCACCTCGTCCGCTTCGACCGCAGGTGCCCCCACCCAGCTGACCACGGTCACACGGTCGGTCTCGGCCAGCCCGGGCAGCGCATCGGCGGAATAGCGTCCGCTCGGCGCGAGTACGACGATGTCCATCAGCGCCCGCCTCCCGTGGCGAGCAGTCGCTCGGCACCGTCCACCGCGGATTGGAGCTGGTGCCCGCGTTCCCACTGCGCACCCCACGAGATCGCCTCGGCTCGGGATTGCGCCGTCTGCGTGCGAGCACGCTCGGCGCCGACGATGAGCGCATCGGCGATGTCGTCGGGGCCCATCGAGGCCGTCGGCGACCACACCGGGGAGCCCTCCATGACGGCCGAGGCCGCGCTCGAGGGATCATGGACCGAGACGACCGGAAGCCCCGTCGCCGCGAACTCGAAGACCTTGCCGCTGGTCACCCCTGGCCCACTCGCGAGCGCGAGTACGAGGGCATCGAACGTCGCGTAGACGTCTTGGATCTGGGCCTTCGCGACCGGCCCCTCGTAGGCGATGCCGACCGCGGCGCCGCGGCGCAGGAAGTCCTCCAGGTGCTCGTCGGCGATGCCCGTCCGCCCGAGGTATCCCCGAAGCACGAGCCTGGCTCCCGCCAGTTCGGTCGATCGTTCACGTGCGCGCGTCCAGCCCGCAAGCAGCGCCTCTGTCGGGAACTGCCCGTGGTTGATCGTTCCGAGGTAGCCGAAGGTCAGCGGGCGCCCCGGCACGTGATCGACCATCGGCACCGCCGGCGACTGCCCGTCGACCACGTCGAACCCATTGGAGACCACACGCATCCGGTCGGCCGCCAGTGGGTACTTGGCCGCGTGCCATCCCCGGATCGGCTCGTTCACGAACCAGACCTGATCCGCGGAATCGATGAGCCGAGACTCCCACTGCTCGGAGCGCCGAGTGGCCCGTGGGTTGCGCCCACCCGTGAACACGTCGATCGTCCAGGCGTCGCGGTAGTCCATGATGTTCGGCACACCGTGTCGGCGCTTCAGGTGCCAGCCGGGAATGAAGTCGACGGAAGGGCTCGCAGTTCCGAGCGTGAGGTCGACGCGCGTGGTGCGGTGCACTCTGTCAGCGGCGCGGGCCAGGGCGCGACGCCAACCGCCGAAGCCGGCCTCCGGGAAGGGCAGCCCACGCACGGCGCCCCAGAGTTCAGGGAATCGGGCTTGGGTCCGCGACCACTCCGCGACATCGCTCGCGTACAGGCCCGAGGAGAACGGCACGTGCACCGTGCGCACTCGGTCATGGATCTGCTCGGACAGGGAAGCGTCGATGACGCCCTCATCGGCGAAAGTCTTCTCGGGTGCAGTGAGGACCGTGACGTCCCACCCGCGCGAGGCGAATGCGTTCGCCAGTCCGATGGCGCGATACACGCCGCTGGTCCTGGCCGGCGCGAACGCCCATGCGGTGAGGAGCAGGTGGCGCCCGCTCACGGCGTCCGCCCCAGGAACGGAGCCAGCACGCGCGCGGACAGCGCGCCGTTGTGGACCGCCTCGACGTAGGCCGGACCGGCGTTCGCGATCGGCCGATACTTCTCCGGGTGCGCCGTGATATCCCGAAGGACCTCCTCGAGCGTGGCCGGGGTCGCCTCGACGACCGGCACCTCGCATCCGCTCACCTGCTGGATGTGGTCCCGGACCTGATCATGGAGATGCGCGATGACCAGTCGACCCGCCGCCATCGCCTCGATGGAGGTCGTCGCATAGATTCCCAGTGTGAACTGGTCGAGCACGACATCGGCGCTCGAGTATCGTGCGGGCATCTCGCCGGCAGGAACCTTGACGATCCGCTGATAATCCAGCACCTTCTCCGCCGCGAGTCGATTCACGGTCGGCTCGATGAGCGCCGTCCCTTTGACCGCCGGGTTCGTCGGGGCGTGCAGAACGACCGGCGTCTCGCCGGACAGCGCCTCGCGATCGGTCCTCCACTCGGTCGGGTCGACCACGATCGGGAGCCACGACGCCGCCGGCCAATCCAGGAGGAGCTCCGGCGTCGCCACGAAGGAGGGCACGTCGAGTCGGGCGAAGATCTCCCGATTCCTCAGCGCGCGGGCCTCGAGTGTGCGGATCCAGTCCTGGTCGGCGTCGCGGAACGGCGACCACTCGTCGACCTGAGCGTGGCGGCTCGGCAGACGGAGATCCGTTCCGAGGCTCGCCAAGCCGACCGCGAGGCCGCGCTCGAGTAGCCAGTTCGCCTCGCGTTCGACGAATCCCTGGAATGCGAGGCCGAAGAGCGGACGTTCCGCTTCGATGAGCACGTGGGTGAATTGTGCCGCCACCGCGTCCCGCTGTCGCCGGCCCCAGTCGCCCGACGAGGTGAACACTCTCTCGGAGACGGAGTAGTCGGCAGGGAAGCCGAAGTCGCTGCGCGTGCGGTACTGCATGTTGACCGCGCCGACTCCCTGGAGGCGCTCGGCGGAACGCGCCCACTGGTAGCCCTGGGCGGCGAAGTTCGCCGGCGCGACGTACAGTCGGACATCGCCCGCGGGCGCGGTCACCGGAGCCGGGACCTCCGCGAGCGAGTACCGGCGCGATGGCGGCCGGAGCCACCGGGAGATCCGATCGGGCAGCGACCCGACTGCGAGCCGGTAGGCGATACCCGCTTTCCGCGTGAGATCTCTCAGCACGCCGGTCATGCGAGCCCGGCCAGCTTCGCCTGAGCCGCGAACTCCGGGCTCTGCGCCACGACCGAGGTGAAGTCGCCCTGAGCCTCGACTGTCCCGTCCTTCATGAACATGACGATGTCCGACTCGCGGATCGTGCTGAGCCGATGCGCGACCGCGATCACGGTGACGTCGCCACGGAGATCGCGGATCGCCGCGGCGACGTCGGATTCGGTCTTGGTGTCGAGGGCGCTCGTCGCCTCGTCCAGGACGAGCACGAGCGGATCCGTGTACAGGGCGCGTGCGATCCCGAGTCGCTGCCGCTGACCGCCGGAGAGGGCGAGACCACGTTCTCCGACCCGTTCGTTCAGTCCGTTCGCTCGCTGCTCGATGACGCTCCACAGCTGGGCGCGGCGGGCGGCCTGCTCCACTCTGGCCAGGTCGACCTCGTCGCCCCAGGTGAGGGCGATGTTCTGCGCGATCGTGCCGTCGAAGAGGGTCACCTCCTGGGGGACGAACGCCACGTGCTTGCGCCACGCGTCCATCACCTCTTCGAGCGGCAGCCCGTCGATACGGATCTGCCCCGCGGTCGGCGTCAGCAGGCCGAGCAGCAGGTCGATGAGCGTGGACTTCCCGGCGCCCGAGGCGCCCGCGATGCCGATGCTCGACCCCATCGGCACGCTCAGGTCGACGTCGCGAACGGCGGGTACGTCGCTACCCGGGAAGGTGAAGGCCACGTCGGTCAGCTCGAGCACCTTCGGCTGTCCGGGCAGCGGCTCCTTGCCGAGCACCTCGCGATCGGCGCGGAACTTCGCCGACGCCTCGACGTCCGCGACCACGGCATCGACATACGGGACGGAGGTCATCGTCCGGGTGATGACGGCCTGGAACCCGGTGAGCGAGGGGACGAGCCTGAATCCCGCGATACCGAACAACGCGATGGCCGCGATGGCCTCCTCCCGTCCGCCGAAGAGGAAGGCGGCGCCGCCCACGATGAGGAAGCCGCCGATGATCGCCGCGTCGAAGATGAACCGCGGAACCGCGGAGAGGAAGCTCGCGTTCGCGCGGGCCTGGGCGGTCTGGGCCCGATTCCTGCGTACGACCTCGCTGACCTCGTCGGCCTTGTCGCGCAGCGTGATCTCCTTCAGGGACGCGACCATCCCCGAGATGAGCGCGGCAACGCGCAAGGACGAGTCGCGTGCGACCCGCGCCGCCTGTCTCGTCTTGCCGCTGAGCACGACGTACTGCAGCATCGCGATACCGCCCAGGTAGACGACCGTGACGAGCGCCGTCACGGGCTGGGCGAACACGATCACGCCGACCACTCCGACGGATGTCACCAGGAGGCCCAGCAGCGTCGTGAGCGGGAGGAGGAATCCCGCGACGACGTTGGCGATGCCGCTGTCGGTCATCGCCACGATCTGGGCGCTGTTGCGCGAGAGCCGATCGGTCCACGAGGCGCGGATGTACGCGCCGAAGAGTTCCTGGCCGATCGCGAGTTCGTACGACGCGAACCGTCGCGTCGCGATCCACTGGAGCCACACGTTGGCGGCCGACTTGCCGATGACGATCAGGGCGAGGACGAGGACGAGCCACAAGACCTGGTCCTCGCCGATCTGGCCGATGATCGGCAGCGACAGCGGCTCGCCGGAGATCACCGCGGCGAGGGTCAGTGCGAGGAGCATCAGCGCCACGACGTCGATGACGGCGAGACCTGCGGAGATCAGCGAGAAGATGAGGAGGAACCGACGCGCTGAGTGCGGCAGGAACGGCAGGAGCCGCCGGAGGGTGCGAGCGATTTGCTTCATGATGCTAGGGCTGCAGGACCTTGCCCTCGCGCGCGCTCTCGAGCGCCGCCTCCACGACGGCGAGCGTCCGAAGCGCCTGTTCCATCGTCACGACGTCGCTCGGCTTGCCGAGTACGGCGTCGCGGAACGCCTCGTGCTCGATCCTCAGCGGTTCGCGCTTGGGGAAGGCATATCGCGTCACATCACCCTCGGATACGCCGCGGAACGCGGTGACCGACTCCCATTCGAGGGGGATCGTGCCGTTGGCGTAGAACGTGAGGTCACCGGTCGAGGTGTCCGCGACGAACGCCCCCCGCTCCCCCGTCACGACCGTGACTCGTTCCTTCATCGGGCTGAGCCAGTTCACGAGATGATTCACGATCGTCCCGGACGTCAGACGCCCGGTGATCGCGATCATGTCCTCGTGCTCGCGCCCGCTCTTGAAGGTGGTCTGCGCGAACACCGACTCATACTCGCTCTGCGCGACCCAGGCCGTGAGATCGACATCATGCGAGGCGAGGTCCTTCGCGACCCCGACATCCGCGATCCGCGAGGGGAACGGTCCCTGACGGCGCGTCTGGATCTGATAGACGGCTCCGAGCTCGCCGGCCTCGAGGCGGTGGCGCAGCTCCTGCAGGGCCGGGTTGAAACGCTCGATGTGCCCGACCGCCCCCACGAGCCCGGCCTGTCGGAATGCCTCCACCATGCGCGCTCCGGCCTCGACCGACTCGGCGATGGGCTTCTCCACGAGGGCATGGACGCCTGCCGCCGCGAGCTTGAGCGCGGCATCCTCGTGGAACCGCGTGGGTACCGCGACGACCGCGATGTCGATGCCGGCCTCGATGAGCGCGTCGATGTCCGGCAGCACCTCGAGTGGGCCGGCGACGCCGTGCGGATCCCCAGCGGGATCGGCGATCGCCACCAGCTCGACGCCGTCGAGTTCGCGCATCACCCGCGCGTGGTGCCGACCCATCATGCCGACTCCGAGCAGGCCTGCGCGCAGTTCGCCCATCAGGCGCCCGCCCCCGCGAGCGTGTTCACGGCCGTGACGATGCGATCCAGGTCGTCCTGGGTCAGCGATGGGTGCACCGGCAACGAGACGACTTCGAGCGCGGCCTTCTCGGTCTCGGGCAGTTCGAGTCCCGGAGCATAGTGCGCGAGGGAGGGAAGGCGGTGGTTCGGGATCGGGTAGTAGACCCCGCTTCCGATCTGGTACTCGTCATTCAGCGCCTTCACGAAGCCGTCGCGATCGTCGAGCACGCGGATCGTGTACTGGTGGTAGACGTGCACGGCGCCGGGCGCCACCGGCGGTACGACGACCCCTCGGAGGTGAGCGTCGAAGAACGCCGCGTTCTCCTGACGGGCACGAGTCCAGGCATCCACCTTCGTGAGCTGGACACGACCGATCGCAGCGTGGATGTCGGTCATGCGCGCGTTGAATCCGACGACCTCGTTCTCGTACTGGCGCTCCATGCCCTGGTTGCGGAGCAGTCGGAGCCGGCGCTCGACGGCGGCGTCGCCGGTCGAGACCATACCGCCCTCGCCGGATGTCATGTTCTTCGTCGGATACAGGCTGAACATGGCGAAAGCGCCGAAGGTGCCGACACGCCGGCCATCGACCGAGGCCCCATGAGCCTGGGCGGCGTCTTCGAAGAGCTTCACCCCGCGCCGTTCCGCGAGTTCACCGAGCGCGAGGACGTTCGCCGGGTGCCCGTAGAGGTGGACCGGCATGATGCCGGCGGTCCGCTCGGTGATGAGCGATTCGACCGACGCCACATCGAGGCCGAAGTTCTCGGGCTCGATGTCAGCGAACACCGGGGTCGCTCCGGTCAGGGCGACGGAGTTGGCGGTCGCGGCGAACGTGAACGAAGGCACGATCACTTCGTCGCCCGGGCCGACGCCGGCGGCGAGCAGTCCGAGATGCAGCCCGGAGGTGCCGGAGTTGACGGCGACTGAGGCCCGGCCGTCGAGCAGCACCTCGGAGAACTCGCGCTCGAACGCGGCGACTTCGGGCCCCTGAGCGACCATGCCGGAACGGAGCACCGCATCGACCGCAGCACGTTCCTCATCGCCGATGATCGGCTTCGCCGCAGGGATGAATTCTGGACCGCTCACGCGACCACCTTCCACTTCATGATTCTGCCCGATGGCACAAGAGACGTCCGCCAATCCTAGCGTCTCCGAACTTCCGCGCTGCTGCTGCGGTCGACTCCCGGCTCAGTGCGACGCCGGCGGCTGCAAGCCCTCAGGGACGCCCCACCGCTTCGGCTCAGGCGCGCGCGCCCTCGAGCAGCACCTCGATCACCCGCTCGGCGGCTCGACCGTCACCATACGGCTGTGCGTCGGTGGGCGCCGGCATCGGTCGCTGAACAGCACGCGCGATCGCTTCGTGCGTCTCGGCCAGGACGTTCCAACCGAGTTCGACCGTCTCGACCCATTCGGTCTCGCTCCTCACAGTCGTGCACGGGACCCCGAGCAGGAAGGCCTCCTTCTGCAGACCGCCGGAATCGGTCACCACGCCTGCGCTGCGAAGTGCGACCGAGACGAGTTCGGGGTACCGCAGCGGGCGGTGAGGCACGAGCGTGCCCGTCGAGAGGTCGATGCCGTGCTCGGCCGCCTTCGCGACGAGTCGCGGATGCGCCACGATCAGCACCGGGCGGTCGAGGCCGGAGAGACTCTCGACGATCGAGCGCAGCCTGGCCGGGTCGTCCGTGTTCTCGGCACGGTGGATGGTGGCGAGGTAGTACCCATGCTCCCGAAGGCCTGCGTCGAGCAGCAGTTGCGGGAATTCGTCGGTGACCGCGTCGCGGACACCCAGCAGGACATCGGTCATGACATCGCCGACCACCACCGATCGCTCGGAGAGGCCCTCAGCTGCGAGGTGTTCGAGCGCCACGCGCGTCGGCGCGAGGCAGAGATCGGCCGCGTGATCGGTGAGCACGCGGTTGTGCTCCTCGGGCATCCGCCGGTTGAACGACCGCAACCCTGCCTCGAGATGCGCGACCGGATAGTGCAGCTTCACCGCACTCACGGCCGCAGCCAGTGTGGAGTTGGTGTCGCCGTACACGAGCACCCAATCGGGGTCGTGCTCGCTCAGGACGGCGTCGAGCGCACCGAGCATCGCGCCCGTCTGCACCCCATGGCTGCCGGACCCGACCCCGAGGTGCACGTCCGGCGCGGGAATGCGGAGGTCGTCGAAGAAGACGTCCGACAGCATCGGGTCGTAGTGCTGACCGGTGTGGACGATGACGTGCTCGACCCCGGCGGCATCGGCCGCCCGGGCGATCGGGGCGAGCTTGACGAACTGCGGGCGGGCGCCGACGACACTGAGAACCTTCACACATCGATCGTAGACGAGCACTCGCCGGGCGTCTTCGGCGGGGTTCGATTGCTAGTATCACCGTCATGCCCTCGACTCCGCTGCGCCCGCTCATCGTGCTGCCAGCATTCAACGAGGAGCAGGCTCTTGGCCCCGTGCTCGACGAGATCTCGGAGGCGCTGCCGACGATCGACTGCCTCGTCGTGAACGACGGTTCGAGCGATGCCACGGTCGCAGTCGCCCACGGTCGTGGAGTCGCCGTCGTCGACCTCCCGTTCAACCTCGGTGTCGGCGGAGCCATGCGTGCTGGCTTCCGGTACGCGCAGCGGAACGGCTACACGGCGGTCGTGCAGGTCGATGCAGACGGTCAGCACGATCCTCGAGACGTGCCGCGTCTGGTCGCCGAACTCGAGGCGGCCGACATCGCGATCGGTGCCCGATTCGCCGGCGTCGGCACGTACACCGCCCGCGGACCCCGGCGATGGGCGATGAAGGTGCTCGCCTCGGTCATCGGCGGCATCGCCGACACGACGCTCACCGATGCGACGAGCGGTTTCAAGGCGTGCGGCCCCCGGGCGGTCGCCCTGTTCGCGGCGACCTACCCGGCCGAGTACCTCGGGGACACCGTCGAGGCGCTGGTCATCGCGGCACGGGCGGGCCTGCGGATCCGTCAGATGCCGGTGGCGATGCGCGACCGTCAAGGCGGCGTGCCGTCCCACCACCCGGTGAAGGCCGCCGCATACCTGGCGCGTGCGGGAATGGCGCTCGTCTTCGCGATGATCCGCCCGAAGGTCGCGCTCCCGAGAACCGAGGTCGCGCAATGAGCACGATGACCTACCTCCTCTCCATCGGGGCCGCAGTGATCGCCCTCGTGTCGGTGATCGAACTCCTCCGACGCCGACGCCTCCGTGAACGCCACGCCATCTGGTGGATCCTGGCCGCGACCCTCGCCCTCATCGGCGCGGTCTTCCCCGCCAGTGTCGCCTGGCTCGCAGCCGTCCTCGGTGTCGGCGTCCCGAGCAACCTCGCCTTCTTCGTCTCGATCGTCCTGCTCTTCTTGGTCAACCTCCAGCACAGCGCGGAGCTGACCGACCTCGAGGACAAGACACGGACGCTGGCCGAGGAGTCCGCGCTCCAGAAGGTACGCTTGGAGCGGCTCGAGGAGCGGACCGATCCCAAGCGCGACCGCCCCGACGCCCGGGCCTGAGGCACCGAAGCGCCCGGGCCGATCCCCGCCTGAGCAAGAAGGAGTCCACCGTGGCAACTATCGCGGAGAGCGCAGACGTCTCCGTCGACGCACGCATCGGCGAAGACACGAAGATCTGGCACCTCGCGCAGGTGCGCGAAGGCGCGGACATCGGCAAGCGGTGCATCGTCGGGCGCGGCGCCTACATCGGCTCCGGTGTTCACCTCGGCGACGACTGCAAGATCCAGAACTACGCGTTGATCTACGAACCTGCGATCCTCGCGGACGGCGTGTTCGTCGGCCCCGCTGCGGTCCTCACGAACGACACCTATCCTCGGGCGATCGCGCCCGACGGATCGATCAAGACCGCGGCCGACTGGGAGCCCGTAGGCGTGACGATCGAGCGCGGCGCATCCATCGGCGCACGCGCCGTCTGCATCGCACCGGTGACGATCGGGGCGTGGGCCACGGTCGCCGCAGGAGCCGTCGTCACGAAGGACGTTCCCGCTTTCGCGCTCGTCGCGGGTGTTCCCGCGCGCAGGATCCGTTGGGTCGGCCGGGCAGGCGTCCCGCTCGAGCAGGCCGGTGACGGCATCTGGGTGTGCCCCCAGACCGGCGCTCGCTACTCCGAGTCGAACGGCGAACTCCGCGAGGCCGTCGAGTGAGCCCCGCACGGGCTCCGAAGAACCGCGCCGCCCCACGGGTCGTCCTTGCGACCAGACTCTTCGCTCCCGAGGTCAGCGCGGGCGCATTCCGGCTGCGCGCGCTGACCCGGTCGTTGCTCGCACGGTCGGCGACGGTTCGAGTCCTGACCACGACGCCCCCGAAGACCGCCCCGCAATTCGTCGCGGAAGAACCCGGCCTCGAGGTCTCGCGCTTCCCGGTCCTTCGCGATTCCGGCGGGAACGTGCGCGGGTACGTCCAGTACCTGAGCTTCGACATTCCGCTGGTGTTCCGGCTGATCGGGGCGCGGTACGACCTGGCCATCGCCGAGGCGCCGCCGACCACCGGCATCATCGTCGCGGCGATCAGTGCGCTGCGACGGCGCCCCTACGCGTACTACGCCGCCGACATCTGGACGGACGGAGTCGCGGCGATCGGTGCACCGCGGTTCGTGATCTCGATCATCCGCGGGCTCGAGGGACTGACGATGCGACACGCTGCGACGGTGCTGTCGATCTCCGATGAGGTCACCGAGCGGATCATCCGGTTCGGCGTCGCTCCCGAGCGCATCGCCACGGTCGGCAACGGCATCGACACCGACGTCTTCACCCCCGACGGGCCGGTCGCGGACGACGACGCGCCCTACTTCGTCTACACCGGAACGATGTCGGAGTGGCAGGGAGCCGAGGTGTTCATCCGCGCCCTCCCCCTCGTTCGCGAGCGCTTCCCTGATGTTCGGCTCCGTTTCTTCGGCCAGGGGTCGGCCGAAGCGCACCTGCGCGAACTGGCCTCGACGACGGCACCCGAGGCCATCACATTCGGTGGCGTCGTCGCCCCGGAACGATCTGCCGAGTGGATCCGCGGGGCGGTCGGCGCACTCGTGAGCATCGCACCCGGGCTCGGGTACGACTTCGCTCGCCCGACCAAGACGTACGCCGCAGCGGCGTGCGGCACTCCGGTCGTCTTCGCGGGATCCGATGGCAGCAGCGGCGGCGCGCTCGTACGAGAGCACGGGCTCGGCATCCACTCCTCGTTCACCCCGGAGTCCGTCGCCGCGGCCATGATCGAACTGCTGACCGAGCACGGGACCGACCGCGCGGCGACGAAGCGGCGTGATCGAGCCGTCTGGATCGATGGCAACGCGTCGCTTCGAGCCGTCGGTGATTCCGCAGCCGACGCGGTGCTCCGACCACTCGGCTGACACCCGGGATCGCCCGCGACGTGTCGAGTACGATGGACCGTCCCTCAGAATTGGAGCCGAGCACGTGACCTTCGACCCCTCGCGCGATCGAGGTCTCGACCGATCGCCCTGCGGTATGTTCGCCGATTCCGACCTCGCAGCTTGATCACCCGGATGACCTGGCTCGAATTCGTCCCGGTCTTCGCGACCGTCGTCGCACTCCTCATCGGGATCGGCGCTCCGATCTCCGCGGCCCTCCGGCTCCGTGGCATCGCATTCGTCGGCGTCGCCATCGGTTCGTCGATCGCTTCGATCGGCCTCTCGGCGTTCCTCGCACCGAAGGTCGGGCTGTCGTGGACCCTGGCCGCGCCGCTCGGACTCTCCCTCATCGTGGCCGTCGCCGTACTCACGCTGCGCCGTCGACTGACGATCCCGCCCGACCCCCGAGGGCGGAACGAGTGGGGCCGCCCATTCCTCTTCCAGCTGTCAGCCGTCCTGCTGGGCTCCGCACTCGCACTGCTGTTCATCGCCCCGCAGATCGGAGATCCCGGTCACCCGGCGCAGACCTACGACACGGTCTTCCATCTGAACGCCGTCGAGTGGATCCTCGACACCGGCAACGCCTCGCCGACGGCGATGACGATGACCACCCCGGGGCGGGCCACGACCTTCTATCCGACGCTGTGGCATGCGATCGTCGCGCTCGTCGTCCAACTGACCGGTGCCTCCGTCCCGGTGGCGACGAACGCCGTCGCCCTCGTGGTGGCGTCCGTCGTCTGGACCGTCGCCTGCGTGTTCCTCGCGCGGGTGCTGTTCGGCCGTGCGCCGTTCCATGCCGTACTCGTCGGCGGCCTGAGCGCCGTGTTCGGGGCATTTCCCGCAATGCTGTTGTGGTTCGGCGTGCTCTATCCGAATCTGCTCGCGGTGAGCATCCTCCCGCTCGCACTGGCCCTGCTCGCGGCACTCGTCCAGCAGCGATCGATGCTCGGCATGCGATCGATCGCCCTGGCGCTCACCGCTGCCTGGGTCATCGGCGGCATGACGCTCGCGCACCCGAACGCGTTGTTCAGCCTCTTCGTCCTCACCATCCCGCTCGTCGTCTCCGCGGCCGTTCGTCTCGTCCGGCGCGCCTCGCCCCAGCGGAGGATCCGCGTCGCGGCGCTCTCGGCGATCGCGGCGATCGCGCTCTTCGCCGTCGAGGCGTTCGCATTCTCTCGGACGACGACCACCGACAACGCCTGGCTGCCGAGCCGGAGCTTCCCGGCGGCGGTCCGCGAGGCACTCACGAACAGCCCGATCGACCTCTCGTATGCGTGGGTCGTGAGCGCCCTCATGGTCATCGGAATCGTCGTCGCCCTCCGGCGGCCGCGACTGCGCTGGGCTGTCGCGGCGTACCTGCTGAGCGTCCTCCTGTACGCCGTAGCGATCGGCTGGCCCGCGGGCCCGCTTCGCACGGCGATCACCGGCGTCTGGTACAACGACTCCTACCGGCTCGCCGCGCTCACCCCCATCCTCGCGATCCCGCTCGCCGCGCTCGGCACGGTGCGCATCGCCCGGTGGCTTGCCGGAGGGATCCGCCTCGGCCGCAGCCGGACGCGGCGAGCCCCCGCCCTGCCCGCGATTGCGACGATGATCATCGTGGGCCTGCTCGCGATCAGCGTGCCGTTCACCTCGACCGTCATCGACAGCGGCCGTTTCATCGCGGCGCGCTACCACCTCGACGACCGCAGCGCGATGCTCTCCGCCGATGAGGTCGCCCTCCTCGAACAACTCCCCCAGCTGGTACCCGAGAATGCGGTCATCGCCGGCAACCCCTGGAACGGGAGTTCGCTCGTGTACGCCTACACGGGCCGTCGCACCCTGTTCCCGCACGTCGGTGGGGCCTATCCCGACGCCTACTGGGCACTGGCGGAGGGACTCTCCGACGGTACGCCCGAAGCGTGCGCCGCGGCCCACGACCTCGGGGTCACGCACGTCCTGGACTTCGGCGAGCGGTACATCTTCGCCGAAGACCTGCGCGCCGAGGAGTTCCCCGGCATCACGAACGTGTCCGGCTCGGACACCCTGACGTTGATCGCCGAACGCGGCGACGCGAAACTGTACGAGGTGACGGGCTGCTGAGCCGACCCGGTCGTCCGGCATCCCCATCGAGAGAGAAGAAGGCACGCCCGCCGTCATGCGCATCGCGATTACGAAGAACACGCTGAGGGTTCCGCCGACCTACTTCGCGGTCGACCACGCCATGCGTCTGGCGCAGGAGTTCGATTTCCGGATCTTCACCATGATCGCGGAGATCGTGGACGAGACGGTCGACCTCCCGGTGGTCGACGCCGTCCCGCTCCGCGGTCTTTCGTTCCGCGCGCGCGAGTACCTGATCCCCGCGTTCCAGTCGGTGATGACGCGGCGGATCCGACAGTACCGACCGAACGTGATCCACCAGCACTTCGCGACCTGGTCCACCCCCGCCGTGGGCGCCGCCGTCCGCGACCGCATCCCGATGATCACGACGCTCCACGGCGCCGACGTCTTCGCGGCCTCGCGCAACGGCGGCGGGGCACTCGGGTGGTGGAATCGACGCAATTGCGCACGCGCAGGTGCGACGAGCGCGCGCATCCTCGCGGTGAGCGAGTACCTCGCCGGCGAGGCGGTGCGCGGCGGATTCCCCGCGGCCCGCACCGAGGTGCACTATCAGGGCATCGATTCCGACTACTTCACGCCGGCATCGGAGCCCGGTTCCGACTCGAAGCCGGTGATCGTATTCGTCGGCGCGGTCGCCGAGCACAAGGGGATCGATCACCTCGTGCAGGCCTCGACCGAACTCGGCCGCACGCGCGAGCACCGACTGATCGTCGTGGGCGATGGGCCCATGCGCCCCGGCCTGCAGGCAACCTCGGCACCGCACATCGAGTTCCTCGGTCCGCGCGACCGATCGGAGATTCGAGACCTCCTGCGCGGAGCCTCCGCGCTCGCCCTCCCGACGCGGCGCATGCCCGGCTGGCGCGAGGCCGCGGGCCTCGTGCTGCTCGAGGCGCAAGCCTGCGGCACCCCCGTCGTCGCATACCGGAACGGTGGAACGCCCGAGATGCTCGTCGACGGGACGACCGGCCTCCTCGTCGACGACGGAGACATCCGCGGGCTCGGGGACGCGCTCCGTTCGCTGATCGACCTCGAGCCCGTTGCGCGGCGCCGAATGAGCGAGGCGGCGCGTGCATTCGTGGTCGGCTCGCGCAGTCTCGCCGTCAGCGCGAACGAGCTCGCCGCGCACTACCACGACGTCGGCGCCTGAGCGCGGTTCGTGGAGGCACCGCTGGGACGCTCAGCGTCCGAGCAGCGACTCGATGATCTCCGCCTCGACCCGCTCGTCCTGCGCGGAATTGAGGGACCCGGCCGCGACATCCGCGTTCGCCTTGTAGCCCGTGACCGCTTCGGGAGTGAGCGAGCGCAGGGTTTCGACGAGTTCCTCGACGCCGAAGCCCGGTGAGATGCGGCCGAGTTCGTAGCGCTCGATGAGTGCGTCGGTCTCGACCGCCGTCGAGAAGACGAGCGCGAGCCTCGCCTGCACCATGTCGAAGAACTTGTTCGGCAGCATCAGACGGTGGTTCGTGGTGCGGGGCGGCAGCACGAACACCCCCACGTCGTAGGCGTTGAGCACACGAGGGAGCTCAGCCGGGGCGACGGGGTCGTGCACGTTGATGCGATCGCTCGTCGCCGCCGCGTCGACGAGCGACTGCCAGTAGGCATCCGAGCCGCGCGCCTTGACGAGGTACAGGTCGAGCGTGAACCGCTCATCGAGGCGCTTGGTCGCCTCGATGAGTGTCTCGATGCTTCGGCCGGGGACGGCGCCGCCCGAGTGGACGAGCCGAATGCGGTCGGGGGCGACCGGAGTCGGTGTGAGCGGCTGCAGATCGATCGCGTTCCGCACGATGCGCGAACTCACGCCGAACTCCCGGTCGTAGAGCTCGGCGATCGAGCCGTTGATCGTCGATACGGCATCGGTCCGCGGCAGGTACTCACGACAGACCCAGGTCATGAACGGCGCGACGAGCAGACGCCACGACAGTACATGCGTCCGCTCCTGGGGCGCCCACTCGTGCATGTCGCCCCAGACGGGGGCTCCCGCGGCGACTCGGTGAGCCAGCGGCAGGGCGCGTGCCTCGTTGGCCACGACGAGGTCGAACCGGCGATCGCCGATGAGCTCGATGGCACGACTCACGGCGGGGGCGTCGAATTCCACCGAGCGGTAGGCGCGAAGACCGAGCTTCGCGACGCCGCCGACCGTCTGCGGCAGTGATGGCAGGGCCGCGGGGATCTCGAGGTGCTCGACGACGCCAGGGGGCGCGTCGCCGTACCCGATCGTCGTCACATCGCCGTAGCGCTCGAGCACCCGAAGCTGTCGCAGCACTCGCGAATCGGCGAGGAAGTGCGAGAACGAGATGCAGAGGATGCGGGGTCTGGACACTCAGGACATCTTAGTTGCGGGCGGGCATCCACGACCGCAGTCCTCGCGCGGGGCGCACCTGACCGAGCCCCGCGGCATCAGAATTTCACGACACCGCCGGCGCTCGTCCAACGGAGCCTGACCTTCGTGAACTCCTGCTCGAGCACCCCGCCGGTCTTGGCGACGGTGCTGTCCTTCGGATACCCGAAGGCGTCCGTTCCGCCGTTCTGGAAGTAGTACTCGCCGATCGGTCGGGCGATTCGATCGATCCCCGAGGCCGGCGACCAGATCAGCCATCCGTTCTGGAACTCCTGGCTCACCCCGCCACCTGGCTCGCCCCGCTGCGGACCGACCGGGTAGCCGAGCACCCCATTGGGCCCGCCGAGGGCGGTGTACGAGGTCGCGATGGCACCCGCGGTCGTCTGGAACCCTGTCGCGTTCGACGAGTAGAGCCAACCGTTCACGAACCGCTGACCGAATCCGCCCTTGTACACGACGGTGCTGCCGAGGGGATGACCGAGCGAACCGCTCACCCCGCCGCGGCGCAGATACTCGGTGTTGAGCGCGCTGCGGACGTAGTGGATGCTGTGCTTCGGCGAGTAGTACAGGCCGCCACCGGTGAACTGCTGGCTGAGGCCGCTGCCGGGCTCCGCTTTCTGCACCGCGGTCGGGTACCCCAGTACACCCCCGCCACCGCCGAGCGTCCAATGCGATCTTCCGAGCACCCCGGTCGTCGTCCCGACCCCGTTCGGGGACACGAAGACCGTCGCCTTGCTGAACCGTTGGCCGAATCCGCCATCGGCATAGGACTTCGTGCTGTCGATCGGAACGCCGTACTTCCCGGTCAGTCCGCCCGCCTTGACGTACGCCGTATTCATCGCGTTGAGCACGTAGTGGATGCCGTGCGAGGAGGAGTAGTAGAGAAGCCCCCGTTGGAAGGTCTGACTCGTCCAACCGGTCGCCGCCGTCTTCGGCGCCGACACCGGGAACCCGAGCAGTCCCGACGGCCCTTTCAGGGTGGCGTAAGATTTCGCGATCACGCCCGAGCTGCGCACGAAGCCCGTCTCGGGCCCCCAGTACAGCCAGCCCTTCTGGAACTGCTGGCCGAGGCCGTTGCCAAAGGTCTTGGTGCTATCCACGGGCGCGCCGAGGGCTCCTGTGATCCCACCGGCGATCGCGTAGCCCGCCTGCATCTTCGTCAGGACATAGTGGATGCCGCCGGTCGGCGAGTAGTACAGCACGCCCTTCTCGAAGGCCTGGCTGACCCACCCGTTGCCGGCGCCCTTCTGCGCGGCGATCGGGTAGCCGAGGATCCCCGCCGGACCCTTGAGCGCCTGGTACGAGGTCGCGATCGGACCGGACACGCGGTGGATGCTCGTGGTCGGCGAGGTGTACAGCCAGCCCTTCTGGAACTGCTGGCCGAATCCGCCGTTCGGACCGGCGATCGCACTGTAAACGGGGAAGCCGAGCACGCCCGCCGGACCCTTGAGGGTGACGTACGAGGTGAGGATCTTGCCGGAGACGATATGGATCCCCGTCGAGCGCGAGTAGTAGAGCGAACCTTTCTGGAACCTCTGGCTCGTACCCGACAGCGGCTCGCTCTTCGGGTTCGCGAGCGGGTACCCGAGGACACCGGTCGGACCCTTCAGAGTGATGTACGACTTCCCGATCGTGCTCGCCGTTCGGAATGCCCCGGTCGTCGAGTGCCAGTAGGCCCACCCGCGCTGGAACTCCTGCCCCACGCCGCCGTCGCTGTAACGTACGGGCTTGTCCGTCGCCAGGCCCAGTATTCCGGTCGCCCCACCGGTCGAGTTGAAGAGTGAAACCAGATTGGGATCGACGGCGTACGCTCCGGTCGACCCGAACCAGTCGGTGAACATCCGCCAGAAGTTGCGATTGCCGTAGCTCGAGCAGGCGTCGCCCGACCCGTAGAGATTCTGCAGCGCCGCGGCGTTCGGCCGGTAGGGCGTGTACAGGTAGAGGCCTGCGGTCGCCTGGTTCTGGATGTACACCTGCGAGGTGCCGCAGGCGGCGTTCGGATGCCACTGGATCGTGTTGTAGCGCCCGGCCTGGTACGCGCGGATCGTCGGGCGGGCGCGATACTTCTTGAACTGCCATGCCGCGTGGTACACCTGATTGAAGAAGCCGTAGTAGTTGGCGTCGCAATCGGCCGTGTCGGGGCATCCGTAGCCGGTCGCAGACCGATACTGCCGTGATGTCGGCCAGGTGTCGGTCACCAGCCCCTGCTCCTTCTCGAGCAGGACGAGCAGGCTCTGCGGATTGATCCCGCACGCGCGGGACACCTTGTAGATGATGAGGGCGGCAGACTCGTTCGCCTGACCGGCGTACGCAGAGCAGCCTTCGCTCCGCGCCGGCTGCGACGTCGTCGTCTGCCGGAAGCTCTTCAGACACACGTACCCCGAGCGGCAGGACGGCACCCGCGCATTCAGGAACGACTGGATCTGCGCCACCGTCATCGTCGAACTGTCGTAGAAGACCGCGTCGGTGATGATCATCCCCGGATTGAACGCGGAACCCACCGCCGCCGTCGCCGGCTCCTCATTCGCGATGCCATCGGCTGTCGCGAGTCCGACGGCGAGAACCATCGCCGTGATCACCGCGAGAATCCGCGACTTCCGCCCTGTACGCACCATCCGAACGCCTGCCCCCCCGAACTCCGGCTGCGCCCATGCTATCGACCCGAGCCCGGGAACGGGTGATCCGGAGATCTCGCGCGCGTCGGCCGAGGGGCCATCACGACGGGTCAGCTCGAGTGGCCGCCTGCGATCAGCTTGCGGTACGCGACCTTCCGCACCCCTTCGGGCACGAAGCGGTACACCCCGCGTACGGTCACGTTGCGCAGGTACTCCCACCGGCTCGTGAAGCGGATCCGGCGCAGCGCCCGCTGCAGCTGCAGCTCGCTGCGCCACTGCGCCTTCCCACCGCGGCGGGCGTAGGCGCCCGCGCCGACGCGGTACATCACGAGCGGTTCGACGAGGTTCTCGACGGATGCCCCGGCGTCGATCATCCTCGCGAACAGCCAGTAGTCCTCCATCAGCCCGAGCGGCTGGTACCCGCCCGCCCGCTCGACGGCGCTGCGTCGGTACATGACCGTGGGGTGGCTGAACGGGTCGTGGAAGCGCGCGTAGCGGGCGATCTCGTCGTGCCCGGTGCGCGGGGTGCGTCGGCCGACGATGGCGCCGCCGTCGTCGAGGAACTCGAACATGCCGGTGCCGAGCAGGTCGACGCCGCCCTCGACGACCGGGAGCTGACGTGCGAAGCGCTCGGGCAGCGAGATGTCGTCGGCGTCGATGCGCGCGACGATCTCGTGCTCGCACAGGGTGAGCCCGAGGTCGAGCGCACGGGCGAGCCCGACGTTCTCATCGATGACGTGCCGCGTGACGGGCACGGGGCTCGCGTCGACGACGCGGTCGATCGCCGCGGCGAGCTCCTCGTCGACCGGGCCGTCCTGCACGAGGACGACCTGCGACGGCTTGATGGTCTGCTCGCCGACGCTCGAGGTGAAGGCCTTGGCGAAGTGCGCGGCGTCGTCGCCGCGGTAGACGGGCATGAGCAGCGAGAAGTCCGCGCTCATGCAGGCTCCACCTGTGCCACGGCATCGCTCGCACGGCCGAGACCCTCGAGGGCCATCGCGTTCGGCCGCGGCCGGGTGCGGGTGCCGTCGCGGTAGCCGCGGCGCCAGCCGTCGCGGAGCACGGTGCGATCGGCGGAGCGAACGAAGGTACGGATCCAGCGGCGCACGCTCGACGCGCCGTACACCGCCTTCTCGAACGGGCCGAGGCTCTGCGAGCGCCGGAACATCCACAGCTTGTTGCGCACCTCGTAGTAGAAGCGCGGCCCCGGGTCGGCGTCGGTCGCTCCGAGCACCTTCGTCTTGTGCACGACGACGGAGGCGGGCACGTGCAGTCCGCGGCGCCCGCGCAGGGCCCGCGTCGAGTACTCGAAGTCGTCGTTCCAGATGAAGTAGTCGGCGATGGGCAGACCGATCTCGCGCACCACGTCGGCACGCACGAGCATCGAGACGAACGAGGTGCTGCGAATCGGGATGCCACCGCGGCGCGCCGCGGCGACGCGCTCGTCCTTGCCGACGAAGGGCTTCTCGCGGGGGGTGTTCATCGGGTGCTCGGTGCCGTCGTGCCAGACGACGCGGGAGCCGGCGACGACGTGGTCGGTGCCCTCGACGGCGGCCAGGAGTTCGGCCAGTGCGCCCTCCGTCGGCACGGTGTCGTCGTCCATGAGCCAGAGCCAGTCGGGCTCGTGGTCGGCGATGGCGACCGCCATGCCCGCGGCGAAGCCGCCGGCGCCGCCCGTGTTGCGCGGCAGGCTGACGAGGTCGACGAGGTCGCCCGCGGCACGTGCCACCTCGGCCGAGGCATCCGTGGAGGCGTTGTCGACGACGACGACCTTCGCGAGTGCGACGCGCTGGGCGGCGAGTGCGTCGAGCACCTCGGCGAGGAGCTCGGCCCGGTTGTAGGCGACGACGACGGCGACGACGCGCGGTGGCACAGGTGACGGACTCATCGACTCTCGCTGATCTCGGGAATGCGTCCCGGACTCTCGGGAAGGCTCCCCACTATCTTGCCCTGTCCGCGGCTTCGAGCTTTCCACAGACCGGGGCTCACGCCCGATTCTCGGGGAGCTGGCGATAGATTGGGTGATTCGACCGTACGACACTCGAAGGAGGGGCATGCCCACGACGCTTCGGATGATCGTCGACCAGGTGGTCGCACCCGTACCGGGCGCGCTCGGCCGCTACACCAACGCGATCACTGCCGCGCTCATCGACACGGCCCCTCCGGGGTGCGAGGTCGAGGGCGTGGTCTCGTCGTCGCTGCCGAGCGACTACGAGCTGCTGCTCGAACGCTTTCCGGGCCTGTCGGGGCTCTACAAGTCGAGCCTCGCACGACGCGAGCTGGTCGCCGCGTGGCAGTTCGGCCTCACGACCTCGCCCGGCGGCGGCATGATCCACGCACCGAGCCTGTTCGCGCCGCTGCGCCGTCACGACGCCTCGGCCGGGGTCGACCAGACGGTCGCCACCGTGCACGACCTCCTCGCGTGGACCCACCCCGAGTCGCTCACGGCGACGACCGTCGCGTGGAACAAGGCCATGATGAAGCGCGCGCGCAAGCACGCCGACGCCATCGTGGTGCCGACCCACGCCCTCGCCGAGCGGCTCGCGATGGTCGCCGACTTCGGCGACCGCGTGCGGGTCATCGGCACCGCACCGCGTCTCGGCCTGAAGCTCCCGCGCGACGCCGCCGACCGCGCGGCGCGCTTCGCGCTCCCCCGCGACTACCTCGTCACGGCGGGAACGCTCGATCCGCGCAACGGCGTCGTCGACCTGCTCGAGGCGCTCGGGCGCGCCGACTCCCCCGACCTCCCGATCATCGTGCTCGGTCCCGAGAACTGGGGCGAGCTGCATCTGGCCGCGGTCGCCGAGGAGGCCGGGATCGCTCGCGGCCGGGTGCGGGCGCTCGAGCTCGACGACCCCGCCGACCTCGCGACGGTGCTCTCGGGCGCCACCGCGTTCGTCGCGCCGAGCCACGACGAGGGCTCGGGCACCTCGCTCATCGAGGCGTTCAGCCTGGGCGTCCCCGTCATCCATTCCGATGCCCCCGCGTACGTCGAGGTCGCGGCCGAGGCGGGCCGTTCCGTCGCCGTCGGCGGCGGAACGGGCTACGCTGAACGCCTCGCGGCGGCGATCACCGCGGTCGTCGAGGACTCCGAGCTCGCCGATCGCCTCTCGATCGCCGGCACCGACCGCGCGCAGGCCTTCACCTGGCGGGACTCGGCCGAGCGCGTCTGGCAGCTGCACGCCGACCTCTGAGCCGACCGCCTGCGGCGACGGACGCCGCAGCCACGACGACAACGGCAACCGCGTCCGCATGAGCCGCCGCGTGCGGCTACTCGGCCGGTTCCTCCGTCGCCGGAGGAGCGATCGCCTCGGCGACGAGCTGGCGGATGTACTCGTAGTCGGGGTCGGTCGGGTCGATGCCGTTGTCGGGCGTCAGCTCGACGTGCCCCATCGGCAGCTCCTTCGTCTTCATCGCGAGGCCGACGAAGTAGCCGAGCATCGACTGCGGCACGTCGGTCTTCACGGTCTCGGCGCCGGCCGAGGCGACCTCCTGGAACTTCGCGAGCACGTTGGTGGGCGTGAACTGCCGCAGGATCGCCTCCTGCAGGACGCGCTGGCGGGCCATCCGCTCGTAGTCACCGCCGGCGACGCCGTAGCGTGCACGGCCGTACCAGAGCGCGTGGTAGCCGTTGAGGTGCTGCTGGCCGGGCTCGATCCAGCCGTCGACGCCGTTGTTGTCCTCATCGCCACCGATCGGGATGCGGGTCTCGACGTCGATGTCGACCCCGCCGAGCGCGTTGATGAGGGCCTCGAAGCCCTGCATGTCGATGAGCGCGTAGTACTGGATGTCGAGGCCCGTGATGCCCTCGGCCGCGTCGCGCACGCCCTCGATGCCGGGCTCGGACCCTTCGGCGACGGCGTTCGGGTACATCTCGGGGCTCTTCAGCTCGACCTCGGTGTACACCGAGTTCAGCTGGCAGACGTCGACCTCGCAGCCGTCGATCGCGCCGTAGCCCTCGGGGTAGACCTCGGCGAGCGGCGATCCCTCTGAGAACGGGAAGTACTCGAGGTCGCGCGGCAGGCCGATCGTGACGGCCGCGCCGGTGTCGGCGTCGATCGAGACGATCGACATGCTGTCGGGGCGCATGCCCTCGCGGTCGGGGCCGGAGTCGCCGCCGAGCAGCAGGATGTTGTAGCGCCCGTTCTCGTCGGGCGGCTCGGTCGGGCCGGCGATGAACATCGACGAGATCACGCCGCCGGTCGTCGTGGCGAGGTAGGCCCCGTAGGCCGCCGTGCCCGAGACCAGCACCATGACGACCGTCGTGAGCCCCGCGATCCAACCGCGCGCCGACGGTGCGGTCTTCACGATCCGCACGAGCCGCAGCGTGTCGAGCGTCAGCACCACCCACAGCACGGCGTAGAACGCGAGCACGAGGGCGACGAGCCACAGCGTCCAGGGCGTCGAGGCGATCGTGAACAGCGCGGTGCGCCAGAACAGCCACGCGAGCAGGGCGAGCACGGCGAGCACCCAGAGCACGAGGGTCGCCCCGAGCCCGAAGCGCCCGAGCCGCCGGTTGCCCGCGAGCACCTGCGGCGCACCGGGGATGAGGAAGTTGAGCACGACGAGCCACCAGCCGCGACGGGTCATCACGGTGCGCGAGGCGACATCCGGGTAGCGGATGGGGCTTGCTGCGAGGCTCATCGCGACTGCTTCAACCGCTCGTTCTTCTCCTCGACGAGGGCGGCGAGGTCGCGTGCGTACCGGTCGAGGGCTTCGGCGATCGCGGGGTCGGATGCCCCGAGCACGCGCGCGGCGTAGAGGCCGGCGTTCTTCGCACCGCCGATCGCCATGGTCGCAACGGGGATGCCGCCGGGCATCTGCACGATCGAGAGCAGCGAGTCGAGTCCGTCGAGCTTCGCGAGCGGCACCGGCACGCCGATGACGGGCAGGGTCGTGACCGAGGCGAGCATGCCGGGCAGGTGCGCGGCGCCGCCGGCGCCGGCGATGATGACCTTGAGGCCGCGAGCGGCCGCCTGCTTGCCGTAGGCGATCATCTTCTCGGGCGTGCGGTGCGCCGAGACGACCTCGACCTCGTGGGCGATGCCGAACTCGTCGAGCACTGCGGAGGCCTCGCTCATGACGGTCCAGTCGGAATCGGAACCCATCACGACGCCGACGAGGGGGCTGGTGTTCGTCTCAGTCACTTGATCGAGTGTACGGCCGGGTGCTGGGAGATGTCCGCAACGACACCGCGACGCCGGCGTCGTCCGGTGCCCGGTGCCGAGCCCGCAGGCTCAGTCCTGGAAGAACGCCGCAGCCGCGCGGGCCTCGTACACGACCGAGTCGAGATCATCGCCCGTCGCCGTCACGTGACCGATCTTGCGCCCCGGTCGGGGCGCCTTGCCGTAGTTGTGCACCTTGACCGTGGGGTGGCCGGCGAGCGCCTCGGCGTAGCGGTCGGTCAGCGCGCCCTCGGCCGGTCCGCCGAGCACGTTGACCATGACCGACCAGTCGCCGTGGCTACCGGTGGCGCCGAGCGGCAGGTCGAGCACCGCGCGCAGGTGCTGCTCGAACTGGCCCGTCGTCGACCCGTCCATCGACCAGTGGCCGCTGTTGTGCGGGCGCATCGCGAGTTCGTTCACGAGGATGCGGTCGTCGGTGGTCTCGAAGAGCTCGACCGCGAGCACACCGGTGACGCCGAGCCCCTCTGCGATCGTGATCGCGACCTCGGCGGCGACGTCGGCGAGACGTCCGGCCGAGCGGGGTGCGGGCGCGATCACCTCGCTGCAGACACCGCCGACCTGCAGGGTCTCGACGACGGGCCAGGCCGCGATCTCACCGCTCGGGCGGCGGGCGACGAGCTGCGCCAGCTCACGGCGGAAGTCGACGAGCTCCTCGACGAGCAGCGCGCCCTGACGACCGTCCTCGACGATCGTCGCGAACCACTCGGCGACCTCGGCCGCGCTGTGCACGACTCGGACGCCCTTGCCGTCGTACCCGCCGCGCGGCGTCTTCACGACCGCGGCACCGCCGTGCTCGGAGATGAACGCGTCGAGTTCTTCGGCGGTCTCGACGCGCGCCCAGTCGGGCACCGGGAGGCCGAGCTCCGAGAGGCGCTGCCGCATGACAAGCTTGTCCTGCGCGACGGCCAGCGCGTCGGGGCCGGGATGCACCGCGATGCCGGCGTCGACCATGGCGCGGAGCACGTCCTGGGGGACGTGCTCGTGGTCGAAGGTGACGACGTCGACGGTCTTCGCGAACTCGAGCACCGTCGCGGTGTCGGTGTAGTCGCCGACCCGCTCCGCGGCGATCTCGGCCGACATGCCGCTCTGCTCGGCGAGCACCCGGAGGTCGACCCCGAGTTCGATCGCCGCAGGAATCATCATCCGGGCCAGCTGTCCGCCACCGATCACTCCGACCCGCACCCCGTGCACTCCATTCGCCGTCGTCTGCGCCCGAACGACGCCCAGTCCAGTCTAGGCGGCGAGGAATAGGATGTGTCGGTGTCCACCGATGCACCCGCTCGCCTCACCGAGGCCGTCGCCCGCCTGTGGCACGGGCTCCTCGCCTACGCGGTGAAGTTCGGTGTCGTCGGCCTCATCGGCCTCGTCATCGACGTCGTGCTCTTCAACGCCCTGCGGCTCGGGCTCGCGGGCGACGACACGTGGGCCCAGTCGGCGATCGGCGCGAAGACGATCTCGACGAGCGTCGCGATCGTGTTCAACTGGCTCGGCAACCGGTACTGGACCTTCCGCAGGCACCGGCGCCGCAACTACGTGCGCGAGTTCGCCGAGTACGCGGTCGTCTCGCTCGGCGGCATGGCGATCTCGCTCGCCTGCCTGTGGATCAGCCACCACCTGCTCGGCTACACCACGCTCCTCGCCGACAACATCGCCACCAACGTCGTCGGCCTGGGTCTCGGCACGGCGTTCCGCTTCCTGCTGTACCGGTACTGGGTGTTCGGGCACCACCGCTCCGACGGCCTGTCGACGCTCGCGCGCGTGGAGGAGGCCCAGCGCACCCTCTTCGAAGAGCCGGATGCCCCGGCGCCCGACGACGCCGCAGGCCCCACCCCCGAGGCATCCGCCCCCGAGCCCGACGCGGTCGCGCGGTCGCGCGAGCCCGGCCCCTCGACGAAGGCGGGCCGGCCGTAGGGGTCAGTCGCCGTCGAGCTCGAGCTCGGCCGGCTGGAACCACGGCGGATAGACCGCGACCTTCGCACGGACGCCGACCGCGGCGAGCGCGGCCCGCACCCGGTCGCGCACCTTGTCGTTGCCGACGGCGATGAGCGCGATGCGCTCGAGCGGCACCTCGCCGCGGGCGAGGAACTCGGCCGTGCGGAGGCGGGTGGTCTCGTCGGCGTGCACGAGGCGGCGCAGCAGTCGCTCGACGTCGGCCCACTCGATCGCGAGCTCGGCGCCGGGGAGCGCGGCGTCGGTGTCGCTGACGAGGACGGCGCCGGGCTCGGTGAGCGCCCCGCGGGCCGCGGCGACGGAGCCGACGAGGATGACGTGGTCGGCCGCGGGCCGGAGCACGGCGTCGTCGCGGAGGCGCGGGTCGGGGCTGGCGGTGCGCACGGCGTCCCAGACGAGCGCATCGGGCGTGAGCAGGAAGGGCACGTAGTCGGCGAGGGTCGCGTCGACACCGGGGACCGACTGCTGCCTGCGGAACTCGCGGACGGCGGGGGCCGCGACGTCGACGACGGGGTTCGCCCCGCCCGCGTCGGAGAGGATCGCCCCTGCGCCGAGGATGCGGCCGAGGTTGTCGAGGTGGGTGACGTGGTAGATGCGGATGGTGCCGACCTCGACGGGGGGCGCCGTCAGCGGCCGGCCCGTGAGCGTCGGCGCTGCGCGGCCGGCACCCGAGGAGGCGGTGCGCGTGGAGGCGGTCGCCGTCCGGGCGCTGCCGCGAGTCGAACCGCGGACCGGTGCGGTCGCCGTGGGCTTCTGCTCGGGCTCCTTCGGGGGGAAGCACGTGGCGCAGAGGCCGTCATCGAAACCGTGGATGCATTCGTCGCCCAAAGGGGAACCTCTCGTCGCGCGGCTCGCACTCGGGGGCGTGCGAGAACCGACGGACAACTTTACGCGCTCCGGCGGGGTTCCGCGGCCGGGTCGGGCTCGGCGTCCGTTCCGGTCAGCGTCCGCCCCACGCGACCGTGTCGCCGTCGAGCATGGTCGCGGCGACGGGCCCGCGCATCGCGGCCCCCTGCACGGACTCCATGAGTTCGTGGAGCGCGCCCTGCACGAGCTGCGGCTTGGGAAGGTCGCGGAGGACGACGGGATGCTCCTGGCCGACGTCGATGCGCACGTCCCCGGAGCCGAACATGCTCTGCCCCGGCGTCTTGCGGACGCTCACCTCGCGGATCCGGGCGTGGGCGACCTCGTTGCGCACGCGCACGAAGACGCCGCGGCGCATGATGATGCGCCGCGTCGTGATGGTCGTGCGGCCGGTGAGCCACGACAGGTACGGCAGCAGGCAGCCGAGCACCACGACGAGGAGCGCGCCCCCGAGGAGGGCGAGCAGTTGCCAGAGCTCGCTCACGAACCCCACCGCGTACCCGGCGCCCGCGGCGACCGCGACGAGCAGGATCACGGGCAGGATCAGCACGCGAGCGTGCCGTCGCAGGCGCGCGACCACGCGCTCCGCCGGCGGGGCGGTCGGCGCGGCGGCAGACGCGTCGGCTCTCGTCATACGCCCATTAATACCGCAGGTGGGTCACGTCGCCCGCGGCGACAGACCAGGGTTCGCCGTTCTCCCGATCGATGACGACGAGCCGGCCGTCGGCGTCGAGCCGTTCGGCACGCCCGAGCAGTTCGCGGTCGCCGGGCAGCTCGACGCGAACCTCGCCGCCGAGGGTGCCGCAGAGCGCGGCGACCCGGCGGTCGACCCCGGATGCCACGGGGTCGGCGCCTGCGGCGCAGAAGTCGTCGAAGATGCCGAGGAACCGCGTGAGGTAGTCGGCGAGCACCGCGTCGCCGTCGGGGCGCACCCCGGTGGCGAGCAGCAGCGAGGTCGAGGTGAGGGTCGGCAGGTCGTGCTCGTCGAGGGTGAGGTTGAGCCCGGCGCCGACGACGACCGCGCCGGGGGCGTCGCCCTCGGGCGCCTGCAGCAGCTCCGAGAGGATGCCGCAGATCTTGTAGCCCGAGACGAGCACGTCGTTCGGCCACTTGAGCTCGACGTCGACGACGCCGCTCCGATCGTCGTCGTCGTGCTCGGGGTCGGCCGCCGCGCGGACGGCGGCGGCCGTGTCGACGGCGCCCCGCACGGCCTCGGTCATCGCGGCGCCGGCGATGAGCGGGATCCAGCCGTAGCCCGACGCGGGGAACGGCAGGCCGCCCGGCAGCTCGGGTCGGAGCAGCATCGAGATCGCGAGGGTCTTGCCGGTGGGGGCGAGCCAGGTGCGGCCGAGCCGGCCGCGGCCCCTCGTCTGGTTGTCGGTCGCGATCACCGCGCCGTGGGGCCAGCCCGAGGCATCCGCACCGGTGGCCGCCTCGCGCAGCTCGTCGTTCGTCGACCCCGCCTCGGCGAGGAACTCGAAGCGCGGCACCGCCGCGCGCGATCGCTCCCATTCCATGCCGACCACCCTAGCCACGGACGGCTTTGTACGAAGTCGGCCAACTCGCGGATGGATTTGTAGGAAACCATCAACGAAGTCGGCCGGATGCTCGCCGGTAGAGTGAACGGCGTGACCGAAGCGACTGACGGCCCCGACCTCTCCACCACCGCCGGCAAGCTGGCCGACCTCAAGCTGCGCTACCACGAAGCGGTGACCGCATCGGGTGAGGCGGCGATCGAGAAGCAGCATGCCAAGGGCAAGATGACGGCGCGCGAGCGCATCGCCGAGCTGCTCGACCCGGGCTCCTTCGTCGAGCTCGACGAGTTCGTGCGCCACCGCACGCACGCCTTCGGCATGGACGCGAAGCGCCCCTACGGCGACGCCGTCGTCACGGGCACCGGCACGATCCACGGTCGGCAGGTCGCCGTGTACTCGCAGGACTTCACGATCTTCGGCGGCTCGCTCGGCGAGGTCGCCGGCGAGAAGATCATCAAGGTCATGGAGCTCGCGCTGAAGACCGGCGTGCCGATCATCGGCATCCTCGACTCGGGCGGCGCCCGCATCCAGGAGGGCGTCGTCGCGCTCGGCAAGTACGGCGAGATCTTCCGCCGCAACACGCAGGCCTCGGGCGTGATCCCCCAGATCTCGATCATCTGCGGCCCGGCCGCGGGCGGCGCGGTCTACTCCCCCGCGCTCACCGACTTCGTGATCATGGTCGACAAGACGAGCCAGATGTTCGTCACCGGCCCCGACGTCATCAAGACGGTCACCGGCGAGGACGTCGGCATGGAGGAGCTCGGCGGCGCGCTCACCCACAACACGGTCTCGGGAGTGGCGCACTACCTCGCGAGCGACGAGTCCGATGCGCTCGACTACGCGCGCACGCTCGTCTCGTTCCTTCCCGACAACAACATGACGGATGCCCCGGTGTACGACGCCGAGGTCGAGCTCGAGATCACCGACGACGACAAGCGTCTGAACACGGTCATCCCCGACTCCCCGAACCAGCCGTACGACATGCACACCGTCATCGAGGGCATCGTCGACCACGGCGACTTCCTCGAGGTGCAGCCGCTCTACGCCCCGAACATCGTCGTCGGCTTCGCCCGCGTCGAGGGACGCACGGTCGGCATCATCGCGAACCAGCCCTCGCAGATGGCGGGCACGCTGAACATCGCCGCAGGCGAGAAGGCGTCGCGGTTCGTGCGCTTCTGCGACGCGTTCTCCATCCCGATCCTCACCCTCGTCGACGTGCCCGGCTACCTGCCCGGCACCGACCAGGAGTGGACGGGCGTGATCCGCCGCGGCGCGAAGCTGCTGTACGCCTACGCCGAGGCGACGGTGCCGCTCGTCACCGTCATCACCCGCAAGGCCTACGGCGGCGCGTACATCGTGATGGGCTCGAAGCAGCTCGGCGCCGACATCAACCTCGCGTGGCCGACGGCCGAGATCGCGGTGATGGGTGGCCAGGGCGCCGTGAACATCCTCTACCGCGGCGAGATCAAGCGCGCCGAGGAGGCGGGCGAGGACGTCGCGGCCGTGCGCACGAAGCTCGCGAACGAATACACGTACAACGTGGCCTCGCCGTTCCTCGCGGCCGAGCGCGGCGAGCTCGACGGCGTCATCGAGCCCGCGGCGACCCGCGTCGCCGTCGTGAAGGCGCTGCGGGCGCTGCGCACCAAGCGGGCGAGCCTGCCCGCGAAGAAGCACGGGAACATCCCGCTGTAGGGCGGCGACCATGTCTGCACACGACGAATCCCGCGTTCCCGAGGTGGCCGCCGAGGGCGCCTCAGGCGACCCGCGCGCAGCCGAGCTGCGCATCCTCTCCCGTTCGGTGAGCGACGAGGAGACCGCCGCGGTCACCGCGGTCCTCCTCGCCGCCGCCGATGCCGAGGTGCCCGAGGCCGACGAGGTCGCGCCTGGCCGCAACGCGTGGGTGCGCAGCGGCGGCGCGATCCGCAGGCCCGTCGAGGTGGGCCCGGGCCGCTGGGTCGCCTCGCTCCGTTGAGGCGCACCGCCTGAGGCGCACCGCCTGAGGTGTGCTGCCCCTGCGGTGCACGGCACCGCGGTGCGCTGCCCTGCCGCGGCCCGGCACCGCCGCGCGCTGTGGTGCGCTGCGTCGCTGTCCCCCGTTTCGCTGAGAACGAACACGCTCGGGACGGCCGCTCGCGCCGCCACTGGCGCGGGTCGATCACGTGGGGGACACGGATGTCCCCCGAAATGCTGACTATGCGGACCGTGCTCGAACGAGCAGTATTGATCTTGCAGGCTCCACAGGAGTCGCCACTGTCATCGGTCGGGTAACCGGTGACTGTTGGGGGCGAGCCAGGGCGATATTCGGGTTGTCGCCGTGGCTCGGGCTTGAAGGGGGACCGGTCGGGGATCGGTCCCCCTTCCTCATGCCCGGCGTTCGCGCATCCGCGCGCCGTTCGCTCCCGCTGCTCGAGACCCTCGTCCGAAACCTCACGCCCCGAGCGCGCGCGGGATCTCGAGCCACAGCTCGACCTCGAGGTCCTCGGTGTCGCCGGACGCCGCGCCCTCGTCGTCCACGGCACCGACGAGCCCGACGACGGTGACCGCGGTGGGAGAGCCCTCCGCCGCCGTGCGCGCGATCAGGCGGTCGGCGGTCGACGCCGCGATGGCCTCGGCGAGCCGGGAGAGCACCCGGTCGCGCGCGGCCTCGTCGAGATCGTCGATCCCGCCCTCGTCGAGCAGGGTGACGATCACCCCGCGCTGACGGGCCCGCTGCACCTCGGCGCGCACGACGTCGGTGAGCAGCATCCGCCCGCGGATCTCGTCGCGGATCGTCGCCTCGAGCAGCCGGCACTCCGCCCGCTGCCGCTCGTCGAGCCGACCGTCGCGGTCGGCGATGCGGCGCAGCATCGGCGCGGCGACGCGGTTCGTGTGCGCGAGCCGCATCCGCCCCTCGAAGAGGTGGGCGTCCTGCGCCGCCTGCCACGCGGCGGCCTCCCGCTCGGCCTGCGCGTACCGTCGCGTCTCGCGGCCGGCGTTCGTGAGGGCACTCGTGAGCATATGGGCGATCGCGACCCAGACGAGACTGCCGATGACCCCGAGCGAGCCGAGCGCGAGCGGACCCGCCCACAGCGCGGTCTGCACGGCGAGCGCGATGACGCCGACCCAGGCCGTGACCAGTCGGCGTCGGGCGGCGGCGATCGTCATGAGCGTGCCGACCGCCGCGACGTACCAGGTCGCGTAGCCGTTGTCCGCGGACGGGTCGAGCTGGCTCGTGACGAGGAGGGGCAGCACGATGCTCACCGCCAGGTCGAAGGCGGCGAGCCAATCGGGCATCCGCACCCGGCGGGCCGGCCAGAGGCTCGCGACCGTCGCCGCGGTGTACAGCACGAGCGCGACCACGGTCGGCCACGGCGAATCGGGCACTTCGAGCGAGTAGACGCCGAGGACGACGTGGTAGGCGGAGAAGAGCGCGCCGAGCACGAGGAGGAGCCACCGCGGGATGGTGATCATGCGTCGCCTCCCGCCGCAGGCGCCACGCCCGACGCCCCACCGAACGCCCCGGGGTCGCCGCCGAGCGCACCGGCCGGCCACGCGAGCGTCACGGTCGTGCCGTGGCCGGGCCGTGAGGCGATCTCCGAGTTGCCGCCGACGTTCGCGATCCGCTCCTCGATCGAGACGCGGAGCCCCAGCCGCTCGCTCGGCACACGGCCCGGATCGAATCCGACGCCGTTGTCGGCGATCTCGATGACGCAGCCCCCCCGCGCGCACTCCCCTGATCCGGATCTCGCGCCGGGCACGTCGCCCCGGCTCCTCCGCGTGCTGCACGCTGTTGACCATCGCCTGCACCGACGCCGTGTAGAGCGCGTCGACGACCTCGACCGGCAGTTCGACGCCACCGGCGTTCACGACCCTGACCGCGAAGTTCGTGTTGAACGTCGTCAGGGCGGCGCGGAGGCGTCGCACGAGCACCGACAGCCCGACCCGATCGAAGGCGCGCGGGCCGCTCGCCCCGGCCTCGTCGAGCCGGTGCAGGGCGTCCCTCGCCATCCTGGCCGCGAGCCGTTCTTCGCCCTCGCTCCTCGCCGATGCCGCCGAGAGCAGGGTCGTCAGCACGCTGTCGTGCACGAGCGCGTCGACCTTGACGCGCTCCGTCTCGGTCGCGTGCTGCCGAGCGACGAGGTCGTAGCGTTCGAGCGCGGCCTCCTGGGCGGCGTCGACCGCCGAGGCGGCCTCGCGCAGCATCGTGATGATCGCGAGCACGACGACGCCGAGCACGACCGCGTAGAGCGCGTCGAGCACCGCGAGCAGGGGCGGCGCCTGACCTCCCGACGGGGTCAAGCGGATGACGCCGTACATGGCGGGCACGATGAAGGTGTAGGCGGCCGCCCAGACCGGCGGGAGCGCCACTGCGGCGCAGGTCGTGGCGACGGTGCACAGGTAGTACAGCCAGGGCGCCGCGCCGTCGAGCGCAGCGGGGTCGCTGACGAGCAGCGGCCAGATCGCCAGCCCTGCGACGTAGAACCCGGCGAAGACGAGACACGCGGCGCGCACGGCGACCTTCGCGACCGTGGCGACGGCGAGCGCGGCGATCCCGCCGAACAGCGCCGCCATGAGCGCCGCGCCCGCGCCGACGCCGAGGGCGTCAGCCTGGTCGAGCGCGAGCGGCAGCGACTGCGCCCCGAAGACGAGCCCCACGACGCCGAGCGCGCGTGCGACGATCGTCTCGATCTGCGCACGCGTCACCGCGGGCTTGCGCTGCGGAAGGCGGGGCACCCGCCATTCAGCGGCGGCCATCTCCGCTCTCGGCGTCGAGACCCGGGAGGATGCCGTCTTCGACGGCGCGCCGCAGCAGGTCGACCTTCGTCGGCGCCGGGCGGCCGATCTCGACGTACTTCGCCCGGATCCGGTCGAGGTACTCGCGCGCCGTGGAGTGGGCGATGCCGAGCTGCATCGCGACCGCCTTCAACGGGAGCCCGGAGGCGTAGAGATGCAGGACGTCGCGCTCGCGCCGCCCGAGCTGCGCCTTCGCGAACTCGCGGTCGGCTTCGATCGCGCTCGCCCATTCGACGTTCGTGAGCACCCCGCCGCCTGCGACCGTCGCGATCGCGCCGATCACGGCGGACATCGGCGAGGCCTTCGGGATCACGCCCGCTGCGCCCGCGGCGAGCGATTCGCGCACCGCCGCGACGCGGTCGGCGATGCTGTGCACGAGCACCGCACTGCCGGTCGCGAGCACCGCGCGCACGTTCTCGGTCACGGTGGTGCCGTCGCCGAGCGAGAGGTCGAGCACGACCACGTCGCACCGCCGCGCCTCGATCACCGGCAGCAGTTCGGCCACGTCGGCCGCGTCGGCCATGACCTCGTAGCCCGCGGCCTCGCACGCCGCGCGCAGGCCGAGGCGCACCGCTTCGTGGTCGTCGACGATCGCGACTGTCGCCACGGCCTTCGTCGTCTGCACGTCGTCCGTCACAGGCCCCCCTTCCCGAATCACACGATAGCGGTCAGACGCGCGACCGCCTCGACATGATGGGTGTTCGGAAAGAGGTCGAAGGCCCGGACGGCGTCGAGCCGGTAGCCGTGCTCGGCGAAGATGCCGACGTCGCGGGCGAGTGCGACCGGGTCGCACGCGACGTAGACGAGTTGCCGCGGGGCGAGGGCGGCCAGACGTTCGACGACCTGGCGACCGGCGCCCGAGCGCGGCGGGTCGAGCACGATGGTCGCGGCACGCAGCCGCTCGCGCTCGGAGGGGCTCGCGGCGGCGGCGAGCTCGTCGAGATAGCGATCGACCCGGCCGGTGACCGCACGCGCTCCGACCCAGTCGGCGAGGTTCGTGCCCGCGTGCTCGGTGGCGCGCGCGTCGGACTCGACGGAGGTGATGCGCACCGTGTCGCCGAATCGATCGCCGATCGCGGCGGCGAGCAGGCCCACGCCGCCGTAGAGGTCGTGGTTCGCGGCGCGCGGATCGAAGAGCTCGTCGTGCACAAGGTCTTGCACGGCGGCGCTCAGGGTCGCGGCCGCACCGCGGTGCACCTGCCAGAAGCCCCCGCGGTCGAGCCGGAAGACGCGGTCGCCGACCTGCTCCTCGATGCGCTGGGTGCGACCGCCCCGCGTCGCCTCGCCGGTGTCGACGACGACCCACGGGTTGCCGAGCGAGGGGGCGACGAGGTCGACCGACCGGGCGCCGGCGAAGCGCTCGTCGACGGGGGCGAGCGGGGCGAGCTCGGGCACGGCGAGCGGCACGGATGCCACGGGCACGACCCGGTGGCTGCGTGCCGCGTACGGGCCGACGCGGCCCTCGGCGTCGACCTGCAGCCGGAGCCGGGTGCGCCATCCGGTGCCGAGCTCGGGGTCGGCGCCGGGCGCGAGCGCCGGATCGACGGCCTCGACCTCGACGGCCCGCTCGACGCCGCCGAAGCGAGCGAGCGCGTCGACGAGCACCTCGGCCTTCAGCGCGCGCTGGCGCGACATGGCGATGTGACCGAACTCGGCGCCGCCCGCACGGTGCTCGGGGGCGCGGTCGACCCCGGCCTCGGCCCAGGGGTGCTCACGCCGATCGGGCGAGGCGTCGAGCACCTCGAGGGTCTCTGCGCGCCAGAACTTGGCCTTGCCGGTGTCGGTGACCCGGGCGCGCACCCGCTCGCCCGGGATGGCGTCGGCGACGAAGACGACCCGCCCCTCGTGGCGGGCGACGGCGACGCCGCCGTGGGCGATCCGTTCGACGTCGAGTTCGAGCACGGGGCCGTCGAGCCGCGGCTCGGCGGGTGCGGGGCGGGCCGGGCGGGGTGCGGCGCCCTGCGCACGGGCGGGACGGCGCGCGGAGCTGCGGCGTCGACGATCGGGATTCACCATGCTTCGAGCATTCCACAGCCGCCCTGGGTGCGTGCAGGATGGGGTGATGCGCCTCTATCTCGCCTCGACCTCTCCGGCACGCCTCCAGACCCTGCGTGCAGCCGGCATCGAACCGATCGCCGTTGCACCGGGCGTCGACGAGGCGGCGGCGGTGGCGGCACACGAGGCGGTCTCGGGCCGGCTCGAGGCCCCTGAGATGGTGCAGCTGCTCGCCCGGGCCAAGGCCGAGGCGCTCATCGGCGCCAGACCCGGCGGCGACGAGATCGACGGGCTCATCCTCGGCGGCGATTCGGCGTTCCTCACCGGCGGGTCGATCCACGGCAAGCCGCACACGCCCGACGTGGCGAAGACGCGCTGGCTCGCCCAGAACGGCGGCCACGGCGACCTCTGGTCGGGGCACTGGCTGATCGACCACCGCGGCGGCGAGGTGCGCGGCGCGGTCGGCCGGGCCGACATGGCGACGGTGCGCTTCGCGGCCCTCGACGAAGCCGAGATCGACGCGTACATCGCGACCGGCGAGCCGCTGCTCGTCGCCGGCGCGTTCACCGTCGACAGTCTCGGCGGTCCGTTCATCCGCCGCGTCGAGGGCGACCCATCGACGGTCGTCGGGCTGTCGCTCTCCACGCTGCGCGACCTCGTGCGCGAGCTCGGCGTCGACTGGACCTCGCTCTGGAACCGGGGCGGTGCCGCCGCGGGGTGACCCCGCGATTGTCGTCTGCCGCAAGAGACATCCATTCATTTTGTGGAGGTCGCCCAAAGTCAGGGCCGCCGTGCGCAATAGGCTTGGGAACTATGCCGCGTATCACCAAGGTCCTCATCGCCAACCGTGGAGAGATCGCCGTCCGCGTGATCCGCGCCGCTCGCGACGCCGGCATCGGCTCTGTCGCCGTCTACGCCGACCAGGACCGCGACGCCCGCCACGTGCGACTCGCCGACGAGGCGTACGCCCTCGACGGCACCACGAGCGCCGAGACCTACCTCGTCATCGACAAGATCCTCTCGGTCGCCCGCCGCTCGGGCGCCGACGCCGTGCACCCCGGCTACGGCTTCCTCGCCGAGAACCCCGACTTCGCGCGCGCCGTCATCGATGCAGGCCTGATCTGGATCGGCCCCTCGCCCGAGGCGATCGAGCGTCTCGGCGACAAGGTCTCCGCACGGCACGTGGCCGAGAAGGTCGGCGCCCCGCTCGCGCCCGGCACCCTCAACCCCGTCGCGGATGCCTCGGAAGTGCTCGAGTTCGTCGACGTCCACGGCCTGCCCGTGGCGATCAAGGCCGCCTTCGGCGGCGGCGGCCGCGGCCTCAAGGTCGCCCGCACCCGCGAGGAGGTGCCCGAACTCTTCGACTCGGCCACCCGCGAGGCGGTCGCCGCGTTCGGCCGCGGCGAGTGCTTCGTCGAGAAGTACCTCGACAAGCCGCGCCACGTCGAGACCCAGTGCCTCGCCGACCAGCACGGCAACGTCGTCGTCGTCTCGACCCGCGACTGCTCGCTGCAGCGCCGCCACCAGAAGCTCGTCGAGGAGGCGCCGGCGCCGTTCCTCAGCGAGGCGCAGCGCTCGGCGCTGTACGAATCGTCGAAGGCGATCCTCAAGGAGGTCGGCTACGTCGGTGCCGGCACCTGCGAGTTCCTCATCGGCCAGGACGGCACGGTCTCCTTCCTCGAGGTGAACACGCGCCTCCAGGTCGAGCACCCCGTCTCCGAGGAGGTCACCGGCCTCGACCTCGTGCGCGAGCAGTTCCGTCTCGCCGAGGGCGGCGTGCTCGACTACGCCGACCCCGAAACGGTCGGCCACTCGATCGAGTTCCGCATCAACGGCGAGGACCCGGGCCGGGGCTTCCTCCCCGCACCGGGCCCGATCCACCAGCTCCGCTTCCCGGGCGGCCCCGGCATCCGCGTCGATTCGGGCGTGACGAGCGGCGACGAGATCTCGGGCGCGTTCGACTCGCTGCTCGCGAAGCTCATCGTCACCGGCAAGGACCGCGAAGAGGCGCTCTCGCGCGCCCGCCGCGCCCTCGACGAGTTCGAGGTCGCCGGGCTTCCGACCGTGCTGCCCTTCCATCGCGACATCGTGAACAACCCCGCGTTCGCGCCCGAGGGCGATGCACCGTTCTCGATCTACACGCGCTGGATCGAGACCGAGTACGACAACCGGCTCGAGCCGTGGTCGGGCGAGCTCGAGGAGACCACCGGCCCGGCAGCGCGCACGAACGTCGTCGTCGAGGTCGCCGGGCGCCGCATCGAGGTCAGCCTTCCGAAGCGGCTCGCGGGCGGAGCATCCGCCTCATCGCGCACCGCCGGCCCCGCGCCGCGCCGGCGCACCGGATCGCACGCCGTCGACACCGGCACCGGCGACGCCGTGAAGGCGCCGATGCAGGCGACGGTCGTGAAGGTCGCCGTCGCCGAGGGCGACAAGGTCGTCAAGGGCGATCTCGTGCTCGTGCTCGAGGCCATGAAGATGGAGCAGCCGATCGTCGCCCACAAGGACGGCGTGATCGGCGCGGTGAACGCCGAAGCCGGCGCGACCGTCTCGAGCGGGCACCTGCTGCTCTCGATCGCCGACGCCTGACGCCGACCGCCGAACGGGGCGTCGCGAGCGATCATCGCTCGCGTCGCCCCGTTCCGTCGTTCCGTGGCCTGCGCGGGTTCGGCCCGTTCAGCGCGCAGCGAGCGCGGCGAGCGCCTGCCTTGCGGCCGTGATGCCCGAGTTGCGCGAGGAGTGGATCGTGCTCGTGACCATGCCGGCCCAGAAGACCGTGTCGGCGATCGGTCCGTTGAGGCCCGTGCGACGCGAGAACGGGCCCGGGTAGGCGCCCCGGGCGAACTCGTCCTCCGACCAGTCGTACGTCGAGGCGTGGACGGGCTGGAGGCCGCCGTCGCCCACGGCGGTCCGCACGTTGTCGAGCGCGGCCGCGAGTCGATCGGGCTCAGGCAGGTCGAGCAGCTCCTGCGCGACCCCGCCGGTCGCCCAGGCGACGGCGATCTCGCCGGAGTACCCGGGTGTGCCGATGGAGGCGTTCCAGAGGCTCGGCGGCTGCGTCGAGAAGGTCGTCATCACGTCCCACGCGCGCGGCACCGCGTGGTCCTCCGGCAGCACCGGCGCGGCGAACTCGAGGATGCCCTTGAACACCGGCAGGTACTCGATCTCCTGGAAGCCGTCCCGCCGGTCGGCCGGGAGCGGCGGGTCGAAGGTCACGTCGCCGTGCTTCAGTACACCGCCGGGCAGGGCGACGACGAGGGTCTTCGCCTGGTAGCTGCCCCGGCTCGTGTGCACGTCGACCCTGCCCGCGCGGTGCTCGACGGTGTGCACCCGCGTGCCGAGGCGGATCGGCAGCCCTGCGGCGAGCGGGCGCAGCACCTGGTCGTAACCGCCGATGACGCGGTGGTCGTCGTAGGGCTCCTCGAACGGCGTCGACGCCGGAACGTCCTGCTCGGCGATCGCCCACGCGACCGTGTCGACGACCCACTCGGCGGGCAGCACGTCGAACTGCTCGGAGTCGACCTCGATCGCGGCGAGCAGGATCGGGTAGTTCTCGCGCGGGATCCCCGCCCTCGTGAGCCAGGCCGATGCCGTCTCGCCGGGCTCGGGGTCGGGCAGCGGCGCGGCCGGGGCGCCGAGCGGGAACTTCAGCGAGGCGTACGTCGACCCGTCGAGCCAGGGGGTCCCGGGTGCGAGCCGTCCCCAGATCGACTGCTGGCGCCGCGTCGCGATGCCTTCTGCGTCGATGAGCTCCCACGTCGAGGCGCGGCTGCCGTGCACGAGTTCGGCGCCGCGTTCGACCGGGATCGACATGCTCGTGCGGTCGGTCCACATGCGCCCGCCGATGCGGTCGCGCGCCTCGAGCAGGAGCACGCGTCGGCCCGCGTCGGCGAGGGTGCGCGCCGCGCCCAGGCCGGATGCACCGGCGCCGAGCACGATCGCGTCCCACATCCGGTGGTCGGACCCGGTCACGGGATCCGGCGGAAGGACGCCGGCGGTCAGCACGAGCGACGCGGCGCCCGCCGCACCCAGGCCGAGCACTGCGCGCCGCGTGGGGCGCACTCCCCCGCCTTCGGTCTCCGTCATCGTGTCGGTCTCGCGCGCATGGGACATCGCCGCCTCCTGGAACCTCATCGTCACCGGTGGGGGTGGTCACGGCGCTCCTCGATGCGACCGACCCGATTCCTCGGAGACTATCGATCCGGAAACGGAGTTGTCAACGCTGTTGACAGCCTTGCTCGGTCAGGTGCCCTGCGCGGTCGGAACCTCGACCTCGCTGACGCTTCCGGCCATCCGCGAGTGGCGGCGGCCGTAGAGGAGGTAGATGACGATGCCGATCGCGAGCCACACGAGGAACCGCACCCAGGTGAGCGTCGTCAGGTTGAACATCAGCCAGAGGCAGAGCGCCGCCGAGAGGATCGGCAGCACCGGGGAGAACGGCACCTTGAAGCCGCGCGGCAGGTCGGGCCGGGTGCGCCGCAGCACCACGATGCCGATCGACACGAGCACGAACGCCGAGAGCGTGCCGATGTTGATCATCTCCTCCAGCAGGCCGACGTCGGTGAACGCGGCGACGAACGCCACCACGGTGCCCGCGATGATCTGGACGCGGGCGGGGGTCTTCGTGCGCTCCGTCGTCTTCGACAGCCACCGGGGCAGGAGGCCGTCGCGGCTCAGCGCGAACACGATGCGGGAGAGTCCGAGCAGGATGATCATGATCACCGTCGTGAGGCCGGCCAGCGCACCGAGCGAGATCACGGCCGACGCCCAGTCCTGCCCGACGAGGCGGAAGGCGGTCGCGAGCGACGGCGTCTCCTCCTCGGCGAGCTCGCGGTACGACACCATGCCGGTCATCACGATCGAGACGAGCACGTAGAGCAGCGTCACGATGCCGAGCCCGATGAAGATGCCGCGGGGCAGGGTGCGCTGAGGTTCCCGCACCTCCTCGGCGCTCGTGGCGACGACGTCGAAGCCGATGAAGGCGAAGAACACGAGGGCCGCCGCGGCGAGCATGCCGAACACGCCGTACTGCGCGGGCGCGGCGCCGGTCGCCCAGGAGAACAGCGACTGGGTCCACACGTCGGTGGCGCCGCCCTCGGTCGGCAACGCCTCGGGGATGAAGGGCGTGAAGTTCGCCGCCTTCACGAAGAAGAAGCCGACGACGATCACGAAGAGCACGATCGCGACCTTGATGATCGTGAAGACCGCACCGACCCGGGCCGTGAGCTTCGTGCCGGCGACGAGGAGCGCCGTGAAGACCGCCACGATCAGGAAGGCGGGCCAGCTGACCTCGAGCCCGCCGATCTGGAAGGTGGACGGGAACGGCAGGCCGAAGGCGAGCAGCGCCTCGCCGAGGTAGACGCCCCAGTACTTCGCGAGCACCGCCGCGGCGGTGAAGAGCTCCAGGATCAGATCCCACCCGATGATCCAGGCGAGGAGCTCGCCCATCGTCGCGTAGGTGAAGGTGTACGCGCTGCCGGCGACCGGCACGGTCGAGGCGAACTCGGCGTAGCACATGATCGCGAGACCGCACGTGACGGCTGCGAGCACGAACGAGATGATCACGCTCGGCCCGGCGAAGTTGGCGGCCGCCTGCGCTCCGACCGAGAAGATGCCGGCGCCGACGGCGACCGCGATGCCCATGAGGGCGAGATCCCACGTGCCGAGCGAGCGCTTGAGGCTGCGCTCCTCGTCGTGGGAGTCGGCGATCGACGCCTCGACGGATTTCACTCGCAGCTTCATCGCGACCCCCTGGGTTCGGCACCGCCCCCGCGGCACTCGATCACCTCAGCGTACGACGTGCATGGCCCTCGCGGCATCCGTCAGCGAGCCGCTGAGCGACGGATACACCGGGAACGCCTCGGCGAACTGGTCGACCGTGAGCCGGTGCTCGACCGCGAGCGCGAGCGGGAAGATGAGCTCGGAGGCCTTCGGCGCGACGATGACGCCGCCGATGATCGACCCCGAGCCGCTCGAGGCGAAGAGTTTCACGAAGCCCTCGCGGATGCCCATCATCTTCGCGCGCGGGTTCGACGAGAGCGGGAGCTTGTAGACGACGCCCGGCACGACGCCCTCCTCGATCTCCTTCTGCGTCCACCCGACCGTCGCGATCTCGGGCTGCGTGAAGATGTTCGAGGTGATGTTGCGGTTCTCGGGCGGGTTCACGATATCGCCCATCGCGTGGAACACGGCCGTGCGTCCCTGCATCGAGGCGACCGAGGCGAGCGGCATGAAGGTCGTGCAGTCGCCCGCCGCGTAGATGTTCGGGATCGAGGTGCGTGCGACCCGGTTCACCCGGATGTGGCCCGACTCCGCCAGCTGCACACCGGCCTGCTCGAGGCCGATGTCGCGGGTGTTCGGCACCGAACCGACGGCCATCAGGCAGTGCGAGCCCCGTACCTCGCGGCCGTCGCTGAGCGTCGCGACGACGGAGTCGCCGTCGCGCACGACGGACTCGGCGCGCGACTTGTTGAGCACCTTCATGCCGTTGCGCTTGAAGACCTTCTCGATCACGGATGCCGCGTCCGCGTCTTCGCCCGGAAGCACCTGGTCGCGGCTCGAGATGAGGGTGACCTTGGCGCCGAGCGCGCGGTATGCCGAGGCGAACTCGGCACCGGTGACGCCCGAGCCGACGACGATGAGGTGCTCGGGCACCTGCTGGAGCGAGTACAGCTGGGTCCACGTGAGGATGCGTTCGCCGTCGGGGACGGCGGTCGGCAGCACGCGGGGGGTCGCGCCGACCGAGAGCACGAGCGTGTCGGCCTCGATCCGGTCGAAGTCAGTGCCGCCCTTCGCGGTCGCGACGATGACGGCGTTCGGGCCGTCGAGGCGACCCTCGCCGTGCACGAGGTGGACGCCCGCATCGATGAGGTTCGAGCGCATGTCCTCGGACTGCTGCGCCGCGAGGCCGAGGAGCCGCTTGTTCACGGCGGCGAGGTTGATCGCGACGTTCGGCTTCACGGCCTTCTCGGAGTCGCCCTTGGCGTAGAACTGCACGCCGAGATCGGCGGCCTCCTTCACGGCGTTCGACGCCTCGGCGGTCGCGATGAGCGACTTCGAAGGGACCACATCGGTGAGCACCGCCGAACCGCCGACGCCGGCACGTTCGATCAGGGTGACCTCGGCGCCGAGCTGCGCGGCGGCGAGGGCGGCCTCGTACCCGCCGGGGCCTCCTCCGAGGACGGCGATCCGTTGCGTGCGCTCGAACTCGTAGGACATGCTCACATTCTGCCAGTTTCACGGGCGCGGCCAGCACATGAGCAGCCTCGTGCCGAAGCATCCGACGCGTTCTAGAGTGGTGGCATGCACGATGCGAACCCGCTGGACGACCCCACCGCCGACCCCTTCGAGGTGGCGGCCGCCGCCGCCGCGAAGATCGCCGAGCTCACCGGCGTCCCCCGCCACGACGTCGCACTGACGCTCGGCAGCGGCTGGGGCCGCGCCGCCGAGCTCATCGGCGAGACGACCCACACGCTCGCCGCGACCGACGTGCCGGGATTCTCGAAGCCCGCGCTCGAGGGCCACGTGGGCACCCTGCGCTCCGTGCTGCTGCCCTCGGGCAAGCGCGCGCTCGTGATCGGCGCGCGCACCCACTACTACGAGGGCCACGGCGTGCGCCGGGTCGTGCACTCGGTGCGCACCGCGGCCGCCGCGGGCGCGACGACGATGATCCTCACGAACGGCGCCGGCGGCATCAAGGAGCACTGGACGCCCGGCACTCCCGTGCTGATCAGCGACCACATCAACCTCACGGCCGACTCGCCGCTCGAGGGCGCGACCTTCGTCGACCTCACCGACCTGTACTCGCAGCGGCTGCGCGACCTCGCGCACTCGATCGACCCCGGGCTCGACGAGGGCGTGTACTGCCAGTTCCGCGGCCCGCACTACGAGACCCCCGCCGAGGTGCAGATGGCGAAGACCATCGGCGGGCACATCGTCGGCATGTCGACCGCGCTCGAGGCGATCGCCGCCCGTCAGGCCGGCATGGAGGTGCTCGGCATGTCGCTCATCACGAACCTCGCCGCCGGCATCCAGCAGACCCCGCTGAGCCACGCCGAGGTGATCGAGGCCGGCCAGGCCGCCGAGCCCGTGATCAGCGCACTGCTCGCGAAGATCGTCGCCGCGCTCTGAGCGCCGGCCGCAGGAAGGACCGAGGGATGTCGCACGAACCCGATGCCCGCGACGCCGAGCGCGTCGCCCTCGCCGAGGCCTGGATCGCCCAGGACCCCGACCCCGAGACCCGCGAGGAGCTCGCCTCGATCGTCGAATCCGTGCGCGGCGGCGACGCCGAGGCATCCGCCGACCTCGCCGACCGCTTCGACTCGCGCCTCGCCTTCGGCACCGCCGGGCTCCGCGGCGAGATCGCCGCGGGCCCGAACCGCATGAACCGGGTGCTCGTCGCACAGGCGGCGGCCGGGCTCGCCGCGTACCTGCTCGAGCATGCCGAGCCGGGTACGACGCCGTCGGTGGTCATCGGCTACGACGGGCGCAAGAACTCGGCGGTCTTCGCGCGCGACTCGGCCGAGCTGATGGCGGGCGCGGGCGTCCGCGCCATCCTGCTTCCGCGCCTGCTGCCGACCCCCGTGCTGGCCTTCGCCGTGCGCCACTTCGACACTTCTGCGGGCATCATGGTGACCGCCTCGCACAACCCGCCGAACGACAACGGCTACAAGGTGTACCTCGGCGGCGAGCACCACGGTTCGCAGATCGTCGCCCCCGCCGACGCCGAGATCGCCGCGCACATCCTGCACGTCGCGTCGACCGCGACCGTGCCCGCCCTGCCACGCGCCTCGTTCGAGACCGCCGGCGAGGAGGTCGTCGACGAGTACGTGCGCCTGACCGCCGAGAGCGCCGCACCCGGCGCCCCAGCGGCGCAGCCCCGCGTCGTCTACACGGCGATGCACGGCGTCGGCTGGGAGACCGCGGCGCGCGTGCTCGAGACCGCCGGATTCGACGCCCCCGCGCTCGTCGAGGCGCAGATCGCGCCCGACGCCGCATTCCCGACGGTCTCCTTCCCGAACCCCGAGGAGCCGGGGGCGATGGACCTGTCGTTCGAGCGCGCCCGCGAGGTCGACGCCGAACTGGTCGTCGCGAACGACCCCGACGCCGACCGGCTCGCGGTCGCGATCCCCGATGCCGCCGCGCCCGGCGGCGCGGGCTACCGCAGGCTCACCGGCAACGAGGTCGGCCTGACGCTCGGCTGGCTCGCCGCGCGCCGCGCCGCCGAGGTCTCGGGCGACGCCGGCCCGTCGGGGTCGCTCGCCTGCTCGATCGTCTCCTCCCCCGGCCTCGAGGCGGTCGCGCGCGCCTACGGGCTCGACTTCGAGGCGACGCTCACCGGCTTCAAGTGGATCTCACGGGCGCCCGGCCTCGTCTTCGGCTTCGAGGAGGCGCTCGGCTATCTCGTGAACCCCGGGGTGGTTCGCGACAAGGACGGGATCTCGGCCGCGGCCGCGTTCCTCTCGCTCGCGGCCGAGCTGAAGGCCGAGGGCAAGACGATCGCCGATCACCTCGACGAGTTCGTCGAGCGCTTCGGATGCCACGCCTCCGGCCAGGTCTCGATCCGCGTCACCGACCTCTCGCGCATCGGCGCGGTCATGTCGCGCCTGCGCGCAGAACCGCCGGCCTCGGTCGGCGGCATCCGGGTGGAGCGCATCGAGGACCTCGCCGACGGATTCGGCGGACTCCCGCCGTCCGACGTGCTGCGCATCGTGCTCGAGGGCGGGGCCCGCGTGATGGTGCGCCCGAGCGGCACCGAGCCGAAGCTCAAGGTCTACCTCGACGCCGTCTCGGAGCAGGGCACGGTCGCCGAGCGCCGGGCCCTGGCGACGGCCACGATCGCCACGCTCGAGGCGGGCATGCGCGAACTGGTCGCGTAGCGGCGCGCCGCAGGCGCCGAACCCGGCCGGCTCGGCAGCCGTGGGCGCGCCACTTGCGCGTCGCCCGCGCCACGTCAACTGGCGCGGAGGGCGCGCAGGTGGCGCGGTCGGAGAGGCGTGCTCAGCGCGGGCGAGCGCGTTCGGCGAGCGCGGGTCAGCCGAGCGAGCGCTCGAGAAGCCGCGAGATCTCGTCGACGTCGAAGTAGTTCGTCACCTCGACCACCTCGGCGAAGCTCCGCCCGATGGCCTGACGCACCGCCGGCGCGAGTTCGCTCGAGGTGAGGATCACCTGGGCATCGGCCGCGGCGACGGCGATGCCGGCGAGGTCGCTCGCATCGATGTCGGCGGTGAGCTCGAGGCGTTCGAGGGCGCGTTCGGCATTGACCTTGAGGATGGCCGAGGTGCCGATTCCGACTCCGCACACGGCGATGATCTTCATGCCGCGCCTCCTTCGATGCCGAGCAGTCCACGGATCTCCGTCGCGTCGCGCGCGTGTGCGAGACGGCCGACCGCGCCGGCATCGTTGAAGACGTTAGCGAGGTTCGCGACCGAGGCGACGTGCTCCTCCGCGTTCGCGACCGCGAGGCCGACGACGACGCGCACCGGGTCGTTGTGCGGGTGCCCGAAGGCGACCGGCTCGGCGAGCGTCACGACCGCGAGTCCCTCGCGGAGCACGTCGCGCCCCGGCCGGGCGTGCGCGAGCGCGAGCCCGGGCGCGATGACGACGTAGGCCCCGAACTCCTCGATGACCGCGATCATGCGGTCGGCGTAGTCCGATCGGGTCGCGCCCGAGCGGGTCAGCGCCCGCCCGGCCTCGCGCACGGCACTGCGCCAGTCGGCGGCGTGCGCGCCGATGACGACGGCCTCGTCGGGAAGGGGAGGGAGGTTCATTGCGGGTCCGTTCAGGGGCGGCGGCGCGGACGGCGGAGGCACGTGGCATCCGCCGTCGGCAGCGTCGTCAGGCTTCGTCGAAGCCGTCTTGAATGAGCTCGGCGAGCTCGTCGCGGTCGTCGAGCGGCAGGAACGCCGCTGCCGCCGCATTGAGCTGGAACGTCTCGAGGTCGTCGAGGTCGTAGCCGAAGGCGTCGCTGAGGAGCGCGAGCTCGCGCGTGAGGCTCGTGCCCGACTGGAGCCGGTTGTCGGTGTTCACCGTCACCCGGAAGCCGAGCTGGTAGAGCAGATCGAAGGGGTGGTCGACGAGTTCGTCGCCCCACGCGGTGATCGCCCCGGTCTGCAGGTTCGACGAGGGGCTCGTCTCGAGGGCGATCTCGCGGTCGCGCACCCACTGGGCGACCGGGCCGAGTGAGACGTAGGTGTTCTCGTCGTCTTGGCGTTCGATGAGGAGGTCTTCGGCGATGCGGACGCCGTGGCCGAGCCGGAGCGCGCGGCCGTCGAAGAGCGCGCTGCGGATGGACTCGAGGCCGTCGGCCTCGCCGGCGTGCACCGTGACCGGCATGAATTGGCTCGCGAGGTAGTCGAATGCGGTGCGGTGCCGGCTCGCCGGGAATCCGGCCTCGGCGCCCGCGATGTCGAAGCCGACCACGCCGCGGTCGCGGTGGCGCACGGCGAGCTCGGCGATCTCGAGCCCGCGGTCGGCGTGGCGCATCGCGGTGATCAGCTGCCCGGTGCGGATGCCCCCGCCCTGGTGCCGCACGTCGTCGGCGCCCTGTTCGAGGCCCTCCTGCACGGCCTCGACCGCCTCGTCGAGCGTGAGCCCGCGAGCGAGGTGCTGTTCGGGCGCCCACCGGATCTCTCCGTAGATGACGCCGTCGGCGGCGAGATCGTGCACGAACTCGCGCGCGATGCGCGCGAGGCCGGCGCGGGTCTGCATGACCGCCGTCGTGAGGTCGAACGTCTTCAGGTACTCGACGAGCGAGCCCGAGTTCGACTGCTCGGTGAACCAGGCGGCGAGGCCGTCGGCGTCGGCCGCCGGCACCTCGAGCCCCTGCTCATCGGCGAGCTCGATGAGCGTCTGCGGCCGCAGTCCGCCGTCGAGGTGGTCGTGCAGCGAGATCTTGGGCAGGGACTGAATGCTCGCGCCGTCGCCCTCGAGCCGGTACTCCGTCGAATTGGTGTTCACGTGACAACGATAGCGGCGCGACTGCCGCGAAGTCTCGGCAATCTCGAAGCCTGGCGCGTCTCGCGACGCAGCACCCCCAGTGCCGCGGCCGTCAGCGCCCGATGCGGTCGGCGATGAGGGGGCCGCCGTCCTCGACCGGCTCGCCGGCGTCGCCGATGCGCCAGGCGCCCTCGACGGCCTCGAGCGCCCGCTCGAACCGGGCGGGTTCGTCGGCGTGCAGCGTGAACAGCGGCTGGCCCGCACGCACGGCGTCGCCGGGCTTCGCGTGCAGCTCGATGCCGGCCGCGTGCTGCACCGGGTCCTGCTTGCGCGCGCGGCCCGCGCCGAGGCGCCACGCCGCGATGCCGAAGGGCAGCGCCTGCTGCTCGACGAGCACGCCGTCGCGCTCGGCGGTCACGACGTGCTGCTCGCGCGCGACGGGCAGGGCCGCGTCGGGGTCGCCGCCCTGGGCGATGATCGAGCGCCGCCAGGTGTCCATAGCGCGACCGTCGTCGAGCGCGGCCTCGACATCGACGTCGGGCCGCCCCGCGAGGGCGAGCATCTCGCGGGCGAGCTCGACCGTGAGCTCGCGCACGTCGGCGGGGCCGCCGCCGGCGAGCACCTCGACCGACTCGCGCACCTCGTTGGCGTTGCCGATGGTGAGACCGAGCGGCACGTTCATGTTGGTGATGAGCGCGCTCGTCGCGACCCCGGCGTCCTCGCCGAGCTCGACCATCGTGCGGGCGAGCTCGCGCGAGCGCTCGATGTCCTGCAGGAAGGCACCCGATCCGAACTTCACGTCGAGCACCAGCGCGCCCGTGCCCTCGGCGATCTTCTTCGACATGATCGACGAGGCGATCAGCGGGATCGCCTCGACCGTGCCAGTGATGTCGCGAAGCGCGTAGAGCTTCTTGTCGGCCGGGGCGAGGCCGGCGCCAGCGGCGCAGATCACGCCGCCGACGTCGCGCAGCTGCGCGAACATCTCGTCGTTCGTGAGGTCGGCGCGCCACCCCGGAATCGACTCGAGCTTGTCGAGCGTGCCGCCCGTGTGGCCGAGCCCGCGCCCCGAGAGCTGCGGCACCGCGACGCCGAAGGTCGCGACGAGGGGCATCAGCGGCAGGGTGATCTTGTCGCCCACGCCGCCCGTGGAGTGCTTGTCGCTCGTCGGCTTGCCGAGGCCCGAGAAGTCCATGCGCTCGCCCGAGGCGATCATCGCCATCGTCAGGTCGCGGATCTCGCGGCGGGTCATGCCGTTGAGGAAGATCGCCATGGTCATGGCCGACATCTGCTCGTCGGCCACGTAGCCGCGGGTGTAGGCATCGACGAGCCAGGCGATCTCGGGCGAGGTGAGCTCGCGACGGTCGCGCTTGGCGCGGATCAGATCGACGGCGTCGAAGGGCTCGATGGCGGTGGTCATGCTTCTCCTCGGAATTCTGCGAGCTGGCGCGGGCCGAACGCGTCGGGCAGCACCTCGTCGATGGTCTTCAGGCCCGACACGGTGTCGAGCACCATGCCTTCAGCCGAGTGCTCGTACAGCAGCTGTCGGCAGCGCCCGCACGGCATGAGCGTCGCGCCGTGGCCGTCGACGCACGTGAAGGCGACGAGCTTGCCGCCGCCCGACATGATGAGCGCCGACACGAGCGAGCACTCCGCGCAGAGCGTGACGCCGTACGAGGCGTTCTCGACGTTGCAGCCGCTCACGATGCGGCCGTCCTCGACGATCGCCGCGGCGCCCACCGGGAACTCGGAGTACGGCACGTAGGCCTTCGCCATCGCCTCCCGGGCGCGCTCGCGCAGGCCCTGCCAGTCGATCGCATCCGTCTCGGTCATGTTGCTCCCCCGTTGCAGATGAGGCGAGGGATGCCACGGGGCGGTGCCCCGTGGCATCCGCTCAGGACTTGATGTAGGGCTTGCCGGCCGCAGCGGGGCCGCGCACCTTGCCGACGAAGCCGGCCACCGCGAGGATCGTGATGAGGTACGGCAGCATCAGCATGAACTCGCTCGGCACGGGCGAGCCGATGACGCCGAGGGTGTTCTGCAGGTTCGAGGCGAACCCGAACAGGAGCGCCGCGAGCGTCGCCTTGATCGGGTCCCACTGGCCGAAGATGACGGCGGCGAGGGCGATGAAGCCCGCACCGGCGGTCATCTCCTTGTTGAAGGCGCCGACCGAGCCCAGGGTGAAGAACGCGCCGCCGAGGCCGGCGATCGCACCGGCGAGCGAGACGTTCCAGAACCGGGTGCCGGTGACGTTGATGCCCACGGTGTCGGCGGCCTGCGGGTGCTCGCCCACCGAGCGGAGGCGGAGGCCCCAGCGGGTGTGGAAGAGCCCGATGTAGACGACGGCGACCGCGATGTACATGAGGTACACGATGATCGTCTGGCGGAAGAACATCGGGCCGATGAGCGGGATCTCGCTGAGCAGCGGGATCGGCAGGCGCTCGAGTCGCGGCGGCGAGTTGAGCACGGCCGCGTTCGGTGCGAGCACCTGCGAGAACAGGAAGCTCGTGAGGCCGAGGACGAGGACGTTCAGCACCACGCCGACGATCACCTGGTCGACGTAGTACTTGATCGAGAACGCGGCGAGCACGAAGGCCACGAGCACGCCCGAGATCGAGGCCGCGATCATGCCGAGCGCGGGGCCCATGATGGCGTTGCCGACCGCGGAGGCGACGACCGCCGAGGTGAAGGCGCCCGCGAGCAGCTGACCCTCGATCGCGATGTTGACGACGCCGACGCGCTCGGAGATGACGCCGCAGAGCGAACCGAAGATGAGCGGGACCGAGAGGCTCAGCGCTCCCGCGAGGAGGCCGGGCAGCGGGATGACCGGGGTGCGCGAGCCGGCCGCCGCCCACGTGAGGAACCCGATGAGGAAGATCGCGGCGAACAGGACGACCAGCCAGATGCCGACCTTGCGCTTCGCCCGGACGAGGAGGGCCGAGACGACGGTGATCGCCGCCATGAGCACGACGCAGACCCACGAGGTGACCTCGCTCGAGAGCGTCACGTCGGGCAGCTGGATGACGTCGTTCGCCTGCGAGAGCTTGAACGTGGCCTCGCCGTGGCTTCCGGCGGCGAGGAACAGGACGGCGGCGAGCACGGTGAAGACCGCGAACGCGATCGGCGCCTTCCAGCTGACGACGACGGTCTTGTCGAGGGCGGCCGACACCGGCGCGGAAGGGCTCGTGGTCACGGTGGTCATCACTTCGCCTCCATCTCTTTCGTCACGATGGGTCTCTGCCGCTTCGGCGCCGACCCCGGCGCGGGCAGGCGGAAGATCGCCCGCACGAGCGGCGGCGCCGCGATGAACAGCACGATGAGCGACTGCACGACGAGCACGATGTCGATCGGCACGCCCTCGGCGGCCTGCATCGAGAAGCCGCCGGCCTTGAACGCGCCGAACAGGATGCCGGCGGCGAGGATGCCCCACGGCGTCGAGCGGCCGAGGAGCGCGACGGTGATCGCGTCGAAGCCGATGCCGGCGTCGATACCGCTCGAGAAGCCGGTCGTCACGGTGCCGAGCACCTGGCTGACGCCTGCGAGGCCCACGAGCGCGCCCGAGATGAGCATCGCGTAGACGTACATGGCCTTGACGTTGATGCCGGCGACCCGCGCCGCGTTGGGGTTCTCGCCGACGGCGCGGAACTTGAAGCCGAGGCTCGAGCGGTCGAGGATCCACCAGACGAGCACGACGGCGCCGATCGAGAGGATGAAGCCGAAGTGCAGGTTGAACTGCGGTCCGAGCAGATCCGGCAGGATCGCCGTGTCCTTCATCGCCGGTGTCTTCGGATTGTTGGAGCCCGGGGCCTGCAGGAGGCCCGGGGTCCGCAGCATCCACTGCACGAGGTAGAGCGCGACGTAGTTGAGCATGATCGTCACGATCACCTCGTGCGCGCCGGTGCGCGCCTTCAGAAGCCCGGCGATGCCGGCCCAGAGGGCCGCGCCGATCATGCCCGCGAGCACCGCGACGACCATGTGGATGCCCCAGGGCAGGTCGAAGCCGAAGGCGACCCAGCCGGCGGCCGACGCCGCGATGAGCATCTGGCCGCGGCCGCCGATGTTGAACATGCCCACGCGGAACGCGAGCCCGACACCGAGGCCGGCCGCGATGAGCGGCGTCGCGAAGGTGAGGGTCTCGGTGAGCGGCCGGATGCCCGAGATGAAGTCGGGTCGGCGGAAGTTGTAGATCGAGCCCTGGAAGAACGCGACGTACGCGCCCGAGACCGACTCCCAGATCGCCACGAAGGTGTCGCCGGGGCGGGCGAAGAAGTAGACCGCGGCCTCTTGCACCCGCTCGTCGGTGAAGGCGATCATGACAGCGCCGACGATCAGGGCGAGCACGACGGCGAGCACCGAGATGATCGCGTTGCCGGTCACGATCTCGCGGAACGCGATCGACCAGCGCGAAGGCGGCTCGCCCGCGGCCGGCCCCGGCTTCGACGGCCCCGCGGGCGGCGGGGCCGTGTCGGTCGCCGAACCCTGCACGGCGTCGGACTCGGCGCCCGGCTCGGGCTGGGCGGGCTGCTGGGGGTCGCTCATGCGGCGGCTCCTTCTGCGGGGACCTCGCCGGCCATCATGAGGCCGAGGACGTCGCGGGGGGTGTCGCCGGGAACGATGCCGACGATGCGGCCCCGGTACATGACCATGATCCGGTCGGCGAGTGCGGTGACCTCGTCGAGCTCGGTCGAGACGACGACGACGGGGACGCCCGCGTCGCGCGCCGCCACGATGCGCTTGTGGATGAATTCGATCGAGCCGACGTCGACGCCGCGGGTGGGCTGCGCGGCGACGAGAAGACGCAGGTCGCGGCTGAGTTCGCGGGCCAGCACGACCTTCTGCTGGTTGCCGCCCGACAGGCGACCCACCTTCGTGTCGATGCCGGGGGTGCGCACGTCGAATTCCGCGACCTTCTCGGTCGCGAACTGCTCGAGCGCGCCGCGCTGCACATTGCCCGCCTTCACGAAGGGGGCGCTGTTCGAACGGTCGAGCATGAGGTTCTCTGCGATCGAGAACTCGCCGACCAGCCCGTCTTCGTTGCGGTCTTCGGGCACGAAGCCGACGCCGGCGTCGAGGATCTTGCGGACGCTGGCGCCGGTGAGCTCGTCGCCGTCGAGCGAGATCGAGCCCTGCACACGCGGCTGGAGTCCGAGGAGTGCCTCGGTGAGCTCGGTCTGCCCGTTGCCCTGCACGCCGGCGACGGCGAGGATCTCGCCGCGACGGACCTCGAAGCTCACATCGTTGACGACGAGTTGGCCGATGTGGTCGATGACCGTGAGCCCGTCGACGACGAGCGCGGGTTCGCCGAGCTTCGCCGGGTCCTTCTGCACGGTGAGCTCGACGGCGCGTCCGACCATGAGCGAGGCGAGCTCGGCGTTCGACGCCGTCGGCGAGGCCTCGCCGACGACCTTGCCGAGCCGGACGACCGTGATGCGGTCGGCGACCTCGCGCACCTCGCGCAGCTTGTGGGTGATGAACACGATCGCGGTGCCCGACTCGCGGAGCTGGCGCATGATCGCCATGAGTTCGTCGGTCTCTTGCGGGGTGAGCACGGCGGTCGGCTCGTCGAAGACGAGCACCTTCGCGTCGCGCGAGAGCGCCTTGATGATCTCGACGCGCTGCTGCACCCCGACCGGCAGGTCGTCGACGAGGGCGTCGGGGTCGACGTCGAAGCCGAAGCGGTCGGAGATCTCGCGCACCTTCGCACGGGCCGACTGCAGGTCGAGGAATCCGCCGGCCTTGGTCGACTCGTGGCCGAGCATGACGTTCTCGGCGACGGTGAAGACGGGAATGAGCATGAAGTGCTGGTGCACCATGCCGATGCCGGACTTCATCGCGTCGCCCGGCCCGGTGAAGTGCTGGACGACGTCGTCGAGGAGGATCTCGCCCTCATCGGCCTGGTACAGGCCGTAGAGCACGTTCATGAGCGTCGACTTGCCTGCACCGTTCTCACCGAGGAGGGAGTGGATCTCTCCGGCCTCCACGGTGAGGTCGATGTGGTCGTTGGCGACCAAGCTGCCGAATCGCTTCGTGATGCCGCGAAGTTCGAGCTTCATGACCCCGATCCTAGTGATTGAGCCGCATCCGTTGGTGATGCTGCGCGAATGTTGATGCGCATCGGAGCGTGCTGCTCAGATGCTGCCGAGCGTGCTCGGCTGGGAAACGAGGCCGGGGAGGCCGGCAATGCCGACCTCCCCGACTTCGTGATGGCGGACCGGTTATCCGGCGAGGTAGGACTCGACGGTGATGTCGCCCGCGATGATCGCTTCCTGCAGCTCGGCGACCTTGTCGGCGAGCTCGGCCGGGACCTTGCTCTCCCAGTCGTGGAACGGCGCCAGGCCGACGCCCTCGTTCTCGAGCGTGCCGACGAACGGCGTCGGGTCGAACTCGCCGTTGCCGGCCTCGATGATCGCGTCGTAGACGCCGACGTCGATGCCCTTGCGGATCGAGGTGAGGAGGAGGTCGCCGACCGAGGGGTCGGTCTCGTACACATCGGCGTCGACGCCGATCAGGGCGATCTCACGGCCCGAGTCGCGGATCGCCGCGGCTCCGGGCTGGTAGATCGGGCCGCCGACGGGCAGCAGCACGTCGACGTTCTGGTCGATGAGACCCTGTGCGACCTGCTTGGCCTTGTCATCGGGGGCGAAGCCGCCGGTGAACGAGCCGTCCTCCTTGGCGCGGTCCCAGCCGAGGACCTTGACGGCGGTGCCGTTCTCCTCGTTGTAGTGCTCGACGCCCTGGGCGAAGCCGTCCATGAAGATCGAGACGGTCGGGATGTTGAGGCCGCCGTAGGTGCCGACGACGCCCGTCTCGCTCATGCCCGCGGCGAGGTAGCCCGCGAGGTACGCGGCCTGCGCCGTGTCGAAGATGATGGGCTTGATGTTCTCGGCGTCGGTGGTGCCGTCGAAGTCGGTGTCGACCGTGTCGTCGATCGAGATGTACTCGAGGTCGGGGTTCGCGGTGGCCGACTCGAGGGCGGCCGGGGCGAGCAGGAAGCCGACCGTGACGATCGTGTTGCAGCCCTGGTCGACGAGGCCCTGCAGGTTCGACGCGTAGTCGGTCTCTGCGGCCGACTCGACCTCGGTGTAGTCGACGCCGAGCTCGTCGGCCGCCTTGGTGAGGCCTTCGAAGCCGAGCTGGTTGAACGACTTGTCGTCGAAGCCGCCCTCGTCGGAGACCATGCAGGGCAGGTAGTCGAGCGTCTCGCCGCCCGACTCGTTCGACTCTTCAGGAGCCGAGGCGCATCCGGCGAGCAGCGCGGCTGCACCGAACATCGCGAGGCCGCCGAGAGCGGCCTTCTTGGTCGTGACCTTCACAGTGTCCTCCAAAGACTGCGCCCCGACCTTCGCGAGGCTCGTGCAGAAACGTTACCCAATGTTGCGCGGCACGCCATCGACCCCGATCACAATCGGCGTCAATGGTTATCTAGACGCAATCTTCTGCTCATATGAGCAGGCTTCGGCGTCCCCCGAACGGGGCGATCCTGCCCTACGGCGCGCTCGGCGACTCGACGACGAGGTCGCCGGCGATGATCGCCTGCCGCAGACCCTCGATCTCCGCGTCGAGCTCGGGCGTGACCAGCGCCTCGAGCTCGTGGTAGGGCGCGATCTCGACGCCGCCGTTCTCGAGCGTGCCGATGAACGGCTCGTTCGTGAACTCGCCGGACTCGACGTCGCCGACGATCTCGAGCATCGCGTCCTGCGTGCGCTTCAGCACGCTCGTGAGCACGACCGGGCGGAACTCGCTCGGCAGCGTCTCGAAGCCGTCGCTGTCGACCCAGATGATCGAGACGCCGCGCTCGACGGCCGCCGCGGCGGCGCCCTCTCCGACCTGGCCCGCGACCGGCAGGATCACGTCGGCCCCCTGGTCGATGAAGCCCTCGGTCATGACCTTGCCCTTGTTCACGTCCTCGAAGTCCCCGGTGAACGAGCCGTCCTGCTTCGCCTTGTCCCAGCCGAGCGCCCGCACCTGGGTGCCGTGCACCTCGTTGTACTTCGCGACGCCGTCGACGAAGCCGTCCATGAAGAGGGTGACGGGAGGCTGGTTGCCGCCGCCGAACGTCGCGACCACCCCGGTCTTCGAGACGCCCGCCGCGAGGTAGCCAGCGAGGAACGAGGCCTGCGCCGTGTCGAACACGACGGGCTTCACGTTGTCGGCCTCGACGGTCTCGTCGACGATGGCGAACGCGACATCGGGGTTCGCCTCAGCCTCTTCGAGGGTCGACTCCGCGAGCTCCCAGCCGACGGTGACGACGAGCCCGCAGCCCGAGCCGACGGCCTGCGCCACGTTCGGAGCGAGGTCGGTCTCTCCGGTCGAGACGAGCGCCTCGGCCTCGATGCCGTACTCCTCCTCGGCCTGCTGCAGGCCCTCCCAGGTCGACTGGTTGAATGAGCGGTCCTCGAGGCCGCCCGAGTTCGTGACCATGCGCACGCAGCCCTCGCCGGCGGCGTCCGAGCCGCCTGCCTCGGGGGCGGAGGCGCACGAGACGAGCGCGAGGGATGCCGCGGCCACCGCGGCGACGAGGAGACTGCGCGTTGCCCGGGACATCCTGAACCTGCCTTCTCGTGCCTAGAGCACGTCGCTCGAACCGCCGAGCCGCAGGGCGTCGACGACCGCCTTCACCCGCTGCGCGTGCTCGCTCGTGGTGACGAGGAGCGCATCGGGCGTGTCGACCACGACGATATCGTGGACGCCGATCAGGCTGATGACCCGCTTCGAGCGGCTCACCACGATGCCGCTCGACGCGTCGGCGAGCACGCGGGCGTGCTCGCCGAGGATGGCGAGCTCGCCGGAGCGGCCCGCCGTGTTCAGCTTCGCGAGCGAGGCGAAGTCGCCGACGTCGTCCCACTGGAAGTGGCCGCGGATCACGGCGAGCCGGCCGGCCGCGGCCGCGGGCTCGGCGACCGAGTAGTCGATCGCGATCTTCTCGAGGCGCGGCCAGATGCGGTCGACCGCCGGGCCGCGGGTGGCGGGGTCGTCCCACGCCTCGGCGAGCTCGAGGAGGCCCGCGTGCAGCTCGGGCTTGTTGCGGGCGATCTCGGCGAGCAACTGGTCGGCGCGGGCGATGAACATGCCCGCGTTCCAGAGGTGGCGGCCGTCGGCGAGATAGCGCTTCGCCGTGGCGAGGTCGGGCTTCTCCACGAAGCTCGAGACGAGTTCGCTGTGCGCGGCTCCGGGCAGGTCGAGCGGCTCGCCGCACTCGATGTAGCCGAATCCGACCGCGGGCTCGGTCGGGGTGATGCCGATGGTGGTGATGTACCCCGCCCGTGCCGCCGCGACCGCCTCGGCGACGGCGCCCTGGAACAGCGCGTCGCCGGAGATCACGTGGTCGGCCGCGAACGAGCCGATGACGACCCCCGGTTCGCGGCGCTCGAGGATGGCGGCGGCGAGGCCGATCGCGGCCGTAGAGTCGCGCGGCTCGGACTCGAGCACGATGTTCGCGTCGGCGAGCCCCGGCAGTTGGAGTTCGACCGCTGAACGGTGGGCGCGTCCCGTGACCACCATGATGCGCTGTTCGCCCGAGAGCGGCGCGAGCCGATCCCAGGTGTCCTTCAGGAGCGTCTGACCCGAGCCCGTGAGGTCGTGCAGGAACTTGGGCGCGTCGGCGCGTGAGAGCGGCCAGAGCCGCGAACCCACACCACCGGCGGGAATGATGCTGTAGAAGCCATCGAGGGCTGCGGAGGTCATCCGCTCAGGATAGTCGGCGCACCTCCGGCCCGGCGGTATTCGCCGTGGCGGCGAGTGGATAAGGCACACCTCACCTGCACGTCGAGCGGGCCGGGTCTAGACTCTGATCGGGCCGTCGCGCCCGTGCGCCCGCATGTCCGGGCCGGAAACACACAGCCAGGGAGGGTTGTTCATGCCAGAGACCTCGGCAGGAACCCTGACCACACCCGAGAAGCCGGCGAAGCAGAAGCCGGGCGGCACGCTCTATCGCGGCCACGAGGGTATGTGGTCATGGGTGCTGCACCGCATCACAGGTGTCGCGATTTTCTTCTTCCTTCTCGTGCACATCCTCGACACGGCGCTGGTCCGGGTGAGCCCCGAGGCGTACAACGCGGTGATCGGCGCCTATCAGACCCCGATCATGGGGCTGGGCGAGGTCGCCCTCGTGGGCGCGATCGTGTTCCACGCGTTCAACGGGCTGCGCATCATCCTCGTGGACTTCTGGGCCTGGGCCACGCGTCACCAGAAGGTGCTCTTCTGGGTCGTCATCGCCCTCTGGGTCGTCACGATGCTCGCGTTCACCCCGCGTCACCTCATCAACGTCTTCAGCCACTAGGGGTCCTCCGACATGACTGCGATCGAATTCCCCGGCGAACCCCGCCGACGCGGCTCCAACCTCGAGAAGTGGGGCTGGATCTACATGCGCGCCTCCGGCGTCGTGCTGCTCGTGCTGATCTTCGGCCACCTCTTCATGAACCTCATGGTGGGCGACGGCATCCAGGCCATCGACTTCGGCTTCGTGGGCGGCAAGTGGGCCGACCCGTTCTGGCAGTGGTGGGACGTGCTGATGCTCTGGCTCGCCCTCATCCACGGCGCCAACGGCATGCGCACCCTCGTGAACGACTACACGAACCCCGGCACCGTGCAGAAGGTGCTCAAGGGCGCCCTGTTCGCCGCCGCCGCCGTGCTGATCATCCTCGGCACCCTCGTCGTCTTCACCTTCGAGCCGTGCCCCGCAGGCGCGCCGGCCGACCTGCTCCCCTCGTTCTGCGCCGCATAGGAGATTCGTGAACACCCAGACCTCCGACGCCGAGACCACGGTCATCGACGGCGTCCACTACCACCAGTTCGACATCGTCATCGTGGGCGCGGGCGGCGCCGGCATGCGCGCGGCCATCGAGGCCGGCCCCGGTGCGAAGACCGCCGTCATCTCGAAGCTCTACCCCACCCGCTCGCACACGGGCGCGGCGCAGGGCGGCATGGCCGCGGCGCTCGCGAACGTCGAAGAGGACTCGTGGGAGTGGCACACCTTCGACACCGTCAAGGGCGGCGACTACCTCGTCGACCAGGACGCGGCCGAGATCCTCGCGAAAGAGGCGATCGACGCGGTCATCGACCTCGAGAACATGGGTCTGCCGTTCAACCGCACGCCCGAGGGCAAGATCGACCAGCGCCGCTTCGGCGGGCACACCCGCGACCACGGCAAGGCGCCCGTGCGCCGCGCCTGCTACGCGGCCGACCGCACGGGTCACATGATCCTCCAGACGCTGTTCCAGAACTGCGTCAAGCTCGGCATCAACTTCTTCAACGAGTACTACGTGCTCGACCTCGTGATGACCGAGGTCGACGGCGTCGAGCAGCCCTCGGGCGTCGTCGCGTACGACCTCGCCACGGGCGAGCTGCACGTCTTCCAGGCGAAGGCCGTGATCTTCGCGACCGGCGGCTTCGGCAAGATCTACAAGACGACGTCGAACGCGCACACCCTCACGGGCGACGGCGTCGGCATCATCTGGCGCAAGGGCCTGCCGCTCGAGGACATGGAGTTCTTCCAGTTCCACCCGACCGGCCTCGCAGGCCTCGGCATCCTCCTCACCGAGGGCGCGCGCGGTGAGGGCGCGATCCTCCGCAACGCCTCGGGCGAGCGGTTCATGGAGCGCTATGCGCCCACCATCAAAGACCTGGCGCCCCGCGACATCGTCGCGCGATGCATGGTGCAGGAGGTCGCGGAGGGCCGCGGCGCCGGCCCCCACAAGGACTACGTGCTGCTCGACTGCACGCACCTCGGCGCCGAGGTGCTCGAGACCAAGCTCCCCGACATCACCGAGTTCGCCCGCACCTACCTCGGCGTCGACCCGGTGTACGAGCCGGTTCCCGTCATGCCGACCGCGCACTACGCGATGGGCGGCATCCCGACGAACGTCGCGGCCGAGGTGCTCCGCGACAACACCACCGTCGTGCCCGGCCTCTACGCCGCCGGCGAGTGCGCCTGCGTCTCGGTGCACGGCTCGAATCGTCTCGGCACGAACTCGCTGCTCGACATCAACGTCTTCGGCAAGCGCGCCGGCCGCAACGCGGTCGAGTACGTGAACTCCGGCGTCGAGTTCACCCCGCTGCCCGAAGACCCGGCACGCGGCATCCGCGAACTGCTCGTGCAGCTGCGCGACTCGAACGGCACCGAGCGCATCGCCGCCATCCGCAAGGAGCTGCAGGACGAGATGGACAAGGGTGCGCAGGTGTTCCGCACCGACGAGTCGCTCGCCCACGTCACGAACGTCATCGCCGGCCTCCGCGAGCGGTACAAGAACATCGCCGTGCAAGACAAGGGCAAGCGGTTCAACACCGACCTGCTCGAGGCGGTCGAGCTCGGATTCCTGCTCGATCTCGCCGAGGTCGTCGTCTTCTCGGCCCGCAACCGCAAGGAGAGCCGCGGCGGCCACATGCGCGACGACTTCCCGAACCGCGACGACGAGAACTACATGCAGCACACCATGGCGTACCTGTCGGGCGACGCGCACTCCGCCGACGCGGCCGACCACATCCGGCTCGACTGGAAGCCGGTCACCGTCACGCGCTACCAGCCGATGGAAAGGAAGTACTGATCGTGAGCACCGCTACGCTCGACCAGGCGCCCGCCGCCGAGGCGCCCATCCAGTCGTTCACCGTCACCTTCCTGATCCGCCGCTTCGACCCCGACGTCGACACCGAGCCGCGCTGGCAGGACTTCGACGTCGAGATGTACGCGACCGACCGCGTGCTCGACGCGCTGCACAAGATCAAGTGGGAGCAGGACGGCTCGCTGACGTTCCGCCGATCGTGCGCCCACGGCATCTGCGGCTCGGACGCGATGCGCATCAACGGCCGCAACCGGCTCGCGTGCAAGACCCTCATCAAGGATCTCGACATCTCGAAGCCGATCTACGTCGAGGCGATCAAGGGCCTGCCCCTCGAGAAGGACCTCATCGTCGACATGGAGCCGTTCTTCGCGAGCTTCCGCGAGGTGCAGCCGTTCCTCGTCGCGAACTCCACGCCCGAGCCGGGCAAGGAGCGCGTGCAGTCGGTCGCGAACCGCGCGATCTTCGACGACACCACGAAGTGCATCCTCTGCGCCGCGTGCACCTCGTCGTGCCCCGTGTTCTGGACCGACGGCCAGTACTTCGGCCCCGCGGCGATCGTGAACGCGCACCGCTTCATCTTCGACTCGCGCGACGACAACGCGCAGACCCGCCTCGACATCCTCAACGACAAGGAGGGCGTGTGGCGCTGCCGCACGACCTTCAACTGCACCGAGGCATGCCCCCGCGGCATCGAGGTCACGAAGGCCATCGCCGAGGTCAAGCAGGCGATCATGCGCGGCAAGCCGTAAGACGGATCCACCCCGAACGGGGCCGGTGCCAGGTGGCACCGGCCCCGTTCGCGTCTGCGTGGACGCCCCCTCACGCCGTCACGCCGTCGGAGTGCCGTTCCGGGGGTCCTTTCGCGTCGCCCGACACGCGGGATCACCGTCTCGGTGACGCGAATGCACCCCCGGAACGTTCACGTGGCCGCGCCGCCGGGAGCGCTGCACGCACGAGGGGCCGGTGCATCCGAAGCACCGGCCCCTCGCTCACGCGACCCCTACGCGGTGTGCCGTTCACCCGGGCGGCGGCGACGGACGATCGTCACCGACACCAGCAGCGCACCGATCAACAGGAGCCCGGCGGCACCCCAGAGGAGGGGCGCGCCTGCGAAGCCGGTCGAGGCGATGCCCGGAGCCGGCGGCTGCGGCACTCGGACCGTGACGGTCGAGTCGTCGCAGAGGATGGGCAACTCGGGATCGAGGACCGCGGCCGCGGCCACCGTTCCCGGCTCCGCCTGGGGCTCGACGGGCGCATCGTCGGGGTCGTTCCAGCAGACCTCGCCGGTGTTCTCGATCCGGTCGACCTTCGCCGCAGGATCGAGCACCACCGAGAGCACCACGTCGGGCGCATCGGGCTGCGTGCCGCCGATCATGCCGTTGAGCACGCAGTGGAGCAGTCCGCCGTAACCGTCGGAGCCGGCACCGGTGACCTCGCAGTCCTCCCAGCGCGGGAACGCGGGCGCCTCATCGGTCGTGATCTCCGTGACCTTGAGGTCGGCCGGGATCTCGTCGAAGAGCTCCATGTTCTCGATCGCGCCGAGCCCGGAGTTGGTGACCGACAGCGTGTAGTCGAACGCGCCGCCGGGCTTCACCTCCTCGACGCTCGCGGTCTTCACGATGTCGACCGACGGGTCGCGGACGACCTCGCACGCGGGGGTCGCCTGCGGGTACACCGCGAGGATCGACTGGCTCGGGTTGACCGAGAAGGTCACCGTGATCGGGTTCACCTGGTCGGCGAACGCGTAGCTCTCGAGCTTCGAGTCCTTGACCATGTTCTCCCAGATGTCGACGATGCCGTTCTCGCCGACGACGTCGCCCTCCTGGATGAGCCGCCATCCGGGCCATCCGATCGAGATGCCGTCGTCGTTCACGACGCCGTAGGGCCAGAGCAGCCGCCCGTCGCGCTCATCCCACGGGATCTCCATCACGATCGGCTCGGCGTCGGGGTAGACCGTCGGGTCGGGCGTCCACGTCACCGTGATCGGCCCGGGCTCGACATTCTCGGACACCGCGACGTTGTGGTAGAGGTACGGGACGTCGGCCACGCAGCGCGTGTACGCGGACGGGTCGATCGCCTTCGTCGGCACATCGACGTCGTCGCAGTCGTTGCCGGGCACCATGTCGGGCATGGTCTCCGCCGCCGCGGCGATGTCAGCCGCCTCGGGCGCCGTGATCGCGACGCACGCCTCGTTGTGGATGTCGTCGAGGTCGATGACCGGCAGCGCGGGCGGCGGGTCGTTCGGCCCCACGGGCGGCACCGGCGGCAACGGCGCGGGCACGGCCACCTGCACCGGGATAGTGATGGTGGTCACCGCACCGGACGGGTACGAACCCGAGTACGTCGCCGAGAACGCGTTGTCGGTGTCGCCCGAGGTCTGCGTCCAGGTGCCGGGCTGCGCCGGGTCGGCCGCGGGGATGAAGCTCGCCGCCCCGGTGACGACGAGGTCGTCGGGGAGGACGTCGGTCACCTCGAGGCCCGGCACGTCGAGGGTGCCGTTGTTCGTCACGGTGAGCTGGTACTCGAAGGCGTCGCCGGCTTCGACGGCGGTCACGCCGTCTGGCAGCAGGTAGGTCTTCTCGATGCCCACGTCGAGCGAGTCGGCGACGTTGTTCAGCGAGCACTCGGTGACCCCGCCGGCCTGCACCTGCGCGTGCGTCACTGCCGCATCACCGCAGAGCCACGCCTCGGCCGAGTAGTAATCGGCGAACTCGTGCTCCTCCTGCTCGGTCTGCAGCTTCTCGCCGAGCAGGTACGAGCCGACCGGCACGACGAGATGGATGCCGCCGCCGTTCAGGAACTCGGCGAAGTGCGTGCCGGAGTCTCCGCTGAGATCCCAGTCGGTCGCGGCGAGCAGTTCCTCGGGGGTGAAGCCGAGGTCGAGCAGCGCCGTGTTGTCGACGGTCTTCGTGAGATTCAGCAGGCCGACCGGGATGTCGGTGCATCCCTCGAGCTCGCTGACGACGGTGCCGTTCACCATCTCCGCGGTGTTGAGGAACCCGCCGCCCGTCTCCGTCGCCTCGCACGTCGCGAGGTCGATCGTCTCGATCGAGGCGACGTTCGCACGGACGGTGATCGTCCAGACGTGGGTGTCGCCCGCGGTGATCGGATGCGCCGTGGCGAGCGTCGTGGCATCCTCGCCGTTCCAGCCGGCGACCGGGTCGCCGTCGGGATCGGCGGCCGTGGCCTCCTCGACGGTCACGCCGTCGGGGAAGACGAGCGCGTCGCTGAGGTCGTAGACGAGGTCGTGGTCGCCGACCGTGTCGACGGTGATGTCGTAGGTCACCTCCCAGTCGCCGAGACCGAGGTTCGTCGCGGGGTGCGCGACCTTGACCGCGGTGGTGCGGCCGGGTTCGTCGCACGCCTCGGCGTCGGTCGGAAGGCCGGCGACGGTGAGCGTCGCGGAGTTCGCGAAGCCGCCCTGCTCTCCGGGCACGCAGCCCGTCGAGCCGTCGCCCTCATCACCGTCTTCGGTGGTCGGGTCGTCCCAGACGGCGTCGCCGGTGACCGTGGCCTTCACGGTGACGAGGTACTCGTGGGTGCCGACGGCGGCCGTCAGGACCACGTCGTTCGCGAGTTCCTCGACCGGCTGGGTCGCCGGGTCCTCCCAGACGTCACCCGAGCCGTCGGGCCCGGTCCACGAGGCCTCGTCGATCTCGATGCCCTCGCCGAACCCGGCGAGCGAGTCGACCAGGTCGTAACTGACGGGCGAGACGACGCTCTCGTTCGTCACGGTCACGGTGTAGTCGATCGTCCAGGTGCCGTCGTCCTCCTGCACGACCCCGGTGACCTCCTTGTCGAACAGGTAGTTCGCCGGCTTCGCCGTGTTCACGATGGTGCAGGTCACGTCGTCGCCCGGTTCGAGGTTCGCGGTGTCGCCCGTGAGCGCACCGGGGACGTCGCAGCTCCACGCACCCGCTTCGAACTCGTCGGCGCCCGCGAAGTCGCTCGCGAGCTCGGCGAGCACGTAGTCGACGTTCGACTCGACCGCACCGGTCGCGGTGCCTTCGCCGCTGATGACGGCGGTCTCGCCCTCTTCGGTCGCCGAGACCGTCCAGAGGGTCGGCGGGAAGTCCGCCTCGACCGAGTCGGGGGCGACGTCCTTCACGAGCGTCAGCGTCGGTGCGATGTCGGTGTTCTCGATCACGCAGTCGACGGTCGCGCCGAGCTTCGTGACGGTGAGCGTCGCGTTCGTCGAGCCGGGAGTGCTGACGAGCGTGAACGCATCGGCACCCTGCTCGGAGGTGCAGCTCCAGGTCGCGGCGACCTCGTACTCGACGCCGTTCTCCCACACGAGCGACACCTCGTTGAGCGTGTACCCGACTCCGAGTTCCACGGGTCCGGCAGCGGTGCCCGGCCCCCCGAAGCCGTCCTCGGGTCCGCTCGCCGAGACCGTCCAGTCGTCCGCCACGGCGTCGCCGCCGTGCTGGTTGTCGACGACCTTCTCCAGGGTGACCGTCTGCTCGCAGTCGACTTCGTTGGTCACGAGGTAGGTGTTCACCGTGGCATCGAGCTGGTACTCCCCCGTGCCGTTCAGGACGGCGTCGATGATCTCGCAGCCCTCGGGCACGACCACGCCGCTCTCACCGACGGCGACCTCATCGCCGAGCGAGTAGGGGCCGTTCTCTGCACCCCAGTCGACCGCCTCGCCGTCGAGCATGCCCTGCGCCGTGAAGCCGTCGGGCAGTTCGTCGCTGTCCCACGCGATCGGCGCGCCGCCGTCGATCACCCATACCTTGTCGACGATCACGATGACCGGCACGTCGATGCAGTCGTCGTCGGTCCAGGTTCCCCCGGAGGTGACGACCGCGCCGTTCAGGAGTCCCTGCCCGTCTTCGCCCTCGCAGAGGAGCGCCGGCGATCCGTCGATCTCGTCGACCGTGAACGACACCGTGACGGTGAAGGTGTGGGTCGCGCCGCCGGCGAGCTCCTGGTCTTCGACGATCACGTCGGTGGCCGGGCTCGCGCCGTTCCACGCGGGGTTCACCGTGACATCCGCGCTCGTGACCTCACGATCGGTGATCGTGACGCCGTCGGCGAAGTCGGGGGTGTCGGCGAGGTCGTAGACGAGGGCATGGCCCGGGCTGAGGTTCTCGACCGTGATCTCGTAGGCGGCCTCCCAGTGGTCGCCGACCTCGACGGCCTCGGTCCCGACGGCGGTCTTCGTCACCTCCGGCTCGGCGGGCAGGCCGCAGCCGTCGTCCGACTGGAGCACGCCGTCGCTCGTGAGCGTCGCGGTGTTGAGGAAGCCGACGTTCGGTTCCTCGTCGCTCGGGTCGCAGGTGTTCGTCGTCGGGTCGGCGAACCCGAGCTCATCGACCGTCGCGGTCACCGTGACCGTGTAGCTGTGCACCTCGTCGATGCCGATCACCTCGGCGGTGCCGACGATCGTCTCGGTGGGGTTCGCCTCGGGGTCCTCCCACTCGCCGCTCTCGCCCTGCCCCGCCCACTCGGCGGTGAGGATGTCGACCGAGGGACCGAAGTGCAGCGTGTCCTCGAGCGTGTACGTCGAGACGTAGTCGGCGTTGCCGGTCACCGTCACGTCGTACTCGACGGTCCAGACGCCCTCGCCGTCCTGCGAGACGGTCGGATCGGACTTCTCGACCGTGGGACGACCGCCCTCCTCCACGGGCGTGCAGTCGTCGGAGGTGTCGACGATCTCGCCGCTCGTGAGCTGCGTCTCGTTGAAGAACCCGACGCCCGACTGTCCGTCGACGCAGAGCCGCTCGTTCTCGGGCAGGCCCGCGGGAACGGTCGCGTTGAGGGTGATGCGGTAGACGTGCGTCGCCCCCGCCGCGATCGGCTCGTCGGCGACGACCGGGATGGTCGCCGGAACCGGCGACGCGTCGGTCGTGATCGGGCCCGCCACCGGCGAGACCTCCTCGACGGTGTACGTGTTCAGCGTCACCGAGGCCGGGAAGCCCGGCACGTCGTCGAGCGAGTAGAAGCCCGGCTTCGCACCCGGCGCCGTGTTCGAGACCGTCAGCAGGTAGCTGACGTCCCAGGTGGCGTCGGGCTGCTGCGTCGCGGTGGCGCCGCTCTTCAGCACCTCGGGTGCGCTGGGGCTGTCGCACGCCGTGTCGGTGCTCGGCGTGCCTGCGACGGTGATCGTCGCCGCGTTGTTGAACGCCCCGTCTGCGTCGTCCTGCGGGCAGGCGGTCTGCGCGGGTGTCAGCGTCTCTCCGTCGAGTGCGATCCCCGAGACGGTGATGATCCAGACCTCGGATGCCCCGCCGGCGAGGTACGCGTCGGCGACGAGTCCACCGGTGCCGGCCCAGCCGGCCGCGGCCGGCGAACCGTCACGGGTGACCGCGTAGCTCGCGGCGGAGAGGTCGACGCCCGCACCGAAGTGCAGATCGTCGTCGAGCGAGTACGTGCCGCCGACGGCGCCCGTGTTGTCGACGTCGATGCGGTACTGGATCGTCCAGAGTCCGTCGGCGCCCTGGCTCACCGAACCGGGCACGACGGTCTTGTCGTGCACGATGACCGGCGGGTCGATGGTGACGCAGCCGGTGGCGTCCTCGGACTGGTTGCCCGACTCGAGCGTCGCGACGTTGTTGAGGCCGCCGTCGCTCGGGCAGCGGAAGCCGCCCTGCTCGGCACCGATCTCGACGACGACCTGCACCTGGTAGACGTGCTGGTCGACGCCCGCAGTGCCCGCGAGGGTCACGTCGTCGGCGAGCAGGGAGTTCGGCGCGGAACCGGTCCATCCGGGCACGGTCGCCACGGGCGCCGCGACCACCGTCGCCGGCCCCGTGGGCGTGACGCCCGCCGGCAGGTCGAGCTCGTCGACGAGGTCGTAGACGACGCTCGTCGCCGCGGACGGGTTCGTCACGGTGATCGAGTACGGCAGGGTCCACGTTCCGTCGCCGTTGTCGACGGCGGTGCCGCCCTGCTTGGCGATCGTCGGCTTCACCGGCAGTTCGCAGTCGGATGCCTCGTACGGCACCTGACCGACGTACATCGTCGCCGTGTTGAGGAAGCCGACGGTGCCCGGGTCGAGCGCGTCGCACTCGGCCTGCGTGGTGCCGCCGAAGTCGGCGCCGGCATCGAGCGTCGCGTTCACCGTGACCCGCCACGTGTGCGAGGTGCCCGCGGCGAGCTGCGGTTCGTCGTCGAAGGGCTGCACGGCGTCGAACCCGACGGTCCAGTTCTCGACGGCACCGGCGGGCAGCGGCTGCACGCGCTGGTAGCTCGCGCTGTTCACCGTCACCTCGGAGCCGAACTCGAGCTGGTCGGAGAGGATGTAGTCGAGCGACTGGAAGGCGCTCGGGTTCGTCACGACGATGTCGTAGGCGATCGTCCACGAGCCGTCGGCGTTCGGCATGGGCACGGCCGCCGTCTTGAGGATCGACGGGGTGAACGGCTTCAGCGTGTTGGTGACCGTGCACTCGACCGCGTCGCCGGCGCCGAGCGCCGCCACGTTCGGACCGGGCACGTTCGGGCCGCCGTTCAGCGAGCAGAGCCACGCGCCGGGGGCGAACTGGTCGGCGTTCGGCAGGTCGGTGCTCTCCGAGAGCTCGAAGGCGACGCCGGCGGGAACCGCAACGACGCCGGTGGTGCCGTCGCCGCTCGCGACGATCTGATCGTCGTCGGCGCGGCTCGCGCTCACCGTCCACTCGCTCGCGGGGGCGACGTCGCCGGTGACGATCTTGGTGAGCTTCAGCGTCGGGGCGATCGGATCGTTGGAGATGACGCAGGTGCCCTGACCGAGGGCGGGCAGCGTGATCTGGTCGGTCTCCACGTACTGGCCGTTCGGCGTCGTCCGGCACATGACGCTGGTCTTCGTCCAGCCGTCGGGCCCGCCGGTCTCCGAGACGGTGTACGTCTTGTCGGGGCGGATGTGGACGGTCTCGCCCGTCGTCGCCTCCTCGGTGCCGAGGCCCGGGATCGCGGGCGCGTTCGGCGTCGCGGTGAGCGTCCAGTCGCTCGGGTCGGCGTCGATGTCGAGGTCGTTGTCGACGTTCTTGATGAGTGTGAGCGACGCGGTCTGGTTGACCGCGGTGCATCGCACGCTGAATCCGAGCGGCACCGTGACCCCGCCGTTGATGCCGTCGGCGAAGCCGGGGATGACCACGCCCTCGGCGTCGACCTGCTGACAGGTCCAGCTTCCGGTCGACGGAGGCACCGGGACGCCGCCCTGGATGATGGTCTGCACGTACCTCGGGTCGCCGTCCTCGGTGAGCGCGTACCGCACGAGCGGGGTGACCGGCGCCGAGACGCCGCTCGTCCCGCTCGGACCTGCGAGGGCGCCGTTCGGCGCCACCGAGTCGAGCGCCCAGTCGGCCGGCACCGCGTCGCCGTTCGCGACGCTCTTCACGAGCTCGAGTTCGGCGGTGCAGTCGACGACGTTGGTGATCGTGTAGCTGTTGCTTCCGGGCTCGAGGATCGGCGTGTACGGCAGGGCCTCGTTCGCCGGCGCACCGTTCGCGAGCGTGACCGTGCTGCTCGTCACCCGGCAGAGTTCGCGGTTGCCGACCCCCGTGGTCTCGGAGATCTCGACCCCGTCACCCGAGCTGTAACCCGTCTGCACGATGCCGAAGGGCTTGTTCGCGCCGTCGAGCTTCAGCTGGGCCGAGAGCCCGGCGGGCTGGTTGCCGTTGGTGAAGGTCTGACCGTTCACGATCCACGTCTTGTCGACCCGCACGTCGGCCTGCGGCTCGGGCGGTCGGTTCCAGACCGTGCAGGTGACGGCGACCTGGGGGTCCACGCCGATCGTGAACCCGTTGGCGCCGTCGTTCGTGACCGTGACCGCGTCGCCCGACTCGACCTCGGTGCAGACCGCGTTCTTGCCACCCGTCGTGACGATCGAGTGGCCCGCCTGCACGGTCTCGGTGACGGTCACCGATCCGGTGGTCGAGCTCGTGTCGAACTCGAGCGGGAAGTTCACGGCACCGGTGCCGTCGGCCGTCGAGCCGGACTGCGTCGCCGGGGTGATGGCGGGGTTGTCCGAGTCGACCGTGAACTCCCAGCCGCCGGTCGGCGTCTGTCCGGTCTTGTCCTCCCCGGTGGTGCCCTCGTCGACGACCTGCTTGACGATCGAGACCGAGCCCTCGCAGTCGCCGAGGGCGAGCTGCCGCAGGGTCTCCCCCGCCGCCTCGTAGTCCTCGGTCTGGAAGTAGTCGGAGCCGGCGGCCGGTCCCGAGATGGCGACGAGGTTGTCGGGGGCGCCGTCGATGCCGTCGCCGACGCCCACGGCGACCATGCGGATGCCGAGTGCCTTCACGGTGTTCGCGGAGAAGACGCCGTTCTCGACCTCGCGGAACCGGGTTCGGTTGCCGGGGCCCTCGTCGTTGGAGTACACCGTCGGGTTTCCGTCGGTGAGGATCACGGCGAGGTCGTAGTCGACGCCGCTCGCAGCCACCTGGCTGATGCCGCGATCCCAGTTCGTCGCCTCGACCGGGGTGTCGAAGTCGTCGATGTGCTCCTTCACGACCTCGGCGCCTGCCGGGGTCGACACCGGCGTGACGCCGAGGTTGCCGCCCGCCGACGCGGGCGCGACGTTGTTGAACGTGAAGATGCCGACCTGCGACGGCGTGCCGGTGAGCGCGTCGACGAAGCCCTTCGCGGCGTTCTTCAGCTGCGTCTCGTACGGGGCCACCGAGCCGGAGAGGTCGATGATCAGCGCGACGTCGATGCCGCACTGCTGCGGTGCGACGGGGTTCACCCGCGAGTTCTGCCAGATTCCGCCCGAAGCCTGATTGTTGTCGTTGCCCGACGCGATCATGAAGTCGACGGTCGAGCTCACATCGTCGCCGCTGCCGATCACGGGCGTGCGGAAGCGGTACGCCTGCGAGCTCGGGGTGGTGCCGATCGCGAGGGTGTCGTTCGAGAACCAGCCCGCCGGCACGTCGTTCGGAGCGGCGCGCTGCACGACCCAGTAACGGCTGTCGTTCGGCGTCGGGACGGTGAAGGTGCAGACGCCGCTGGCGATCGAGGTGCAGATCGACCACGGCTGGCCGACGGGCGAACCGATCGTGCCGCTGTTGTCGGTGTAGAGCTCGAGCTGCACGCCGGCGAGGCCGGAGACGCTCGCGATGCCCGTGCGGTCGCCACCGACCTGGACGGTGATGGTGGCGGGTTCGACGAAGGTGTGGGTGAAGGTGCACTCGGCCCACTTGCCATTGCCGCTGCCGTAGGTGACGGTGCGGTTCGACTCGTTGTAGGTGGGGTCGCCGCCACCCGAGCCGCCACTATCGCACTGGAAGTCGGTCATCGCGTAGCCGGCCGGACCGCTGTCTGCGGAGATCGTGTAGGTGGCGCTGCGCGGCACGTCGCGGGTCTGCCCTGACGTGAAGTCGTAGTTGTCGCTGTTGCTCGATCGGATCGCGTGCAGCGTCCAATCATCGGCACCGGCGGAGCCGCCCACGACCTCGTTCGTGATGGTGAGCTCGCCGCAGTTGCTCGTACAATCGGCCGTGTCGGCCGGGAAGACCGCCATCGGCGCGACGAGCTGCTCGGGTGCGGCGGGCTCGGGCGCCGGCTCGGCCGGCGCCGGCTTCGCGGGCGGCTCCTCTGCCGGCGGCGCCTCTTCAGCGGGCGGCTCTTCAGCCGGCGGCGCCTCTTCGGCGGGCGGCTCCTCGGCCGGCGGCGCCTCTTCAGCGGGCGGCTCGCTCGGCGCCGTGGTCTCGCCCTCGGCCGTGCCGGGCTCGGCGGACTCGCTCGTCACCTGCGCCGTGTCGGGCGCGGTGCCGTCCGATGCCTCGCCGGCGGCGAAGGCCATCGTGGGCAGCCCGATCGCCAACATCGCCCCTGCCGTGATCGCGGCGATCGTCGCGCGGAGCGACCGGCTTCGTCGTTCCTGACGGCGGCGTCGATCACGACGTCCGTCGGGCTTGCGGTCGGAGCGGAACGGGTCGAGCAAGCTGTCCATGGTTGTCGAACCTTCGTGATCGGGTGAAGCGCACGGTGGTGCAGATCGCGCAATTGCGCCGAGTCAACCAGAGGATTCGGGGGACAGAATAGGGGGACAGTGACACCAAAACGGGGGGCAGTGCCTACTGACTTATCAGTCGCGATCAGGGATTCTGCAGAATGTGTCACCCGAAAGCGGGGTACTCGACGATCACTCGACTTCCCCCATTCGGGGGACACGCAGACGGGGGTCGGACCCGACCGGTCCGACCCCCGTCCGCGCTGTGTCAGTGCGCGATCACCCGCTCACACGACGTGCTCACCCTGCCTGCGACGACGGATCACGATGCCGGCCGCGACGAGCAGTCCGCCGAGGAGCACGAGCCCGGCAGCACCCCAGATCAACGGCTCGCCGCCGAACCCGGTGACAGCCATGGGCTGCGGGATCCGCACGGTCACCGTCGAGTCGTCGCAGACGACCTCGGGATCCTCGGAGACGTCGTCGGCGTTCTGCCAGCACACCTCGCCGGTGTTCTCGACGCTCGTCGCCGTCGTGTCCGGGTCGACGTGGACGTCGAGCACGATGGGCGGGGCTTCGGGGTAGTTCGGTCCGAGCACTCCGAGCAGGTCGCAGTGCAGCAGTCCGCCGTAGCCGTCGGCGTCCTGACCGGTCACCTGGCAGTCCTCCCAGCGCGGGAACGCGGGTGCGGGTGCGGTCGTGATGTCGTCCACCCGGAGGTGCGACGGGATCTCGTCGAAGACCTCCACCGGATCGGCCGAACCGATGCCCGTCGCGGTGACCTCGAGCGTGTACTCGAAGTTCGTGCCGGGCTTCGCCTCCTCGACGCTGGCGGTCTTCAGGATGTCGACCTCGGGCTCTCGGTCGAGCTCACAGGCCGGCAGCGCCTGCGGATACACCGCGAGCACCGACTGCGACGGGTTCACCGAGAACGTGATCGTCGCCGGGTTCTCCATGTCTCGCCACGGGTAGGTCGGCACCGTCTCGTCGAGGATCAGGTCGCCGAACCGAGTGCCCGGGGTGGGCGGGTTCGTGAGGTCCTCCTCGGTGATCGGACGCCAGCCCGGGAACTCGAACGGCACGCCGTTCTCGTCGACCGCTGCGCCCGGCCAGAGGAGCCGGCCGTCGCGCTCGTCCCACGGGACGGTCTGCGTCTTGGTCAGCGTTCCGTCGGCGCTCGTCCAGGTGACGGTGATGTCACCCGGCTCCACGTTCTCACTCGCCGCGACGTTGAAGTACAGCCACGGGACATCCGCGATGCAGCGCACGAACGCAGCCGGGTCGATCGCCTTGCGCGGCACCTCGACGTCGTCGCAGTCGTTCGCCTCGATCAGGTCATCGAGCACGCCCTCGCCGCTCGTGATCTCGACGCACGCCTCGTTCGGCACGTCGCCGAGCTCGATCTCGGGGGTCGGCGGCACCGGGTCGTCGGGTCCGACGATGTCGGTCTCGACCGGCTCGGTCACGGGCAGCCGCACCGGGATCGTGATCGTGGCCACGTCGCCCGGCTCGAACGGCCCGACGCCGTGGGCGGCGAAGTCGTTGTCGCCGACCGTCGGCTGCTCGGTCCAGGTGCCGACCCCCTCGAAGGTCGCGGGGCCGGTGACCTCGAGCTCGGGGTCGACGAGGTCGGCGACGTCGAGCTCCTCGACGTCGATGCTCGAGTGGTTCGTCACCGTGAGCACGAAGTCGAACTCGTCACCGCCCTCGATCGCATCGTCGGGCAGACCGCTGAGGTCGTAGTTCTTCTCGATGCCGACGTCCACGAGCTGGGCCGTGTTGGTGAGGTCGCAGCTCGTGAGCTCGCCGAGCTCGACGAGCGCCGAGTTCTCACCCTCGCCGTCGCGGTCGCAGATCCAGCCCTGGCTGAAGAAGTACTTCAGCAGCGGGTGGGCGGATGCCTCCACCGTCGGCTCCTCGGAGAGACCGTAGTCGCCCGTGGGGAGAGTGAACACGGTGCCGATGTTTCCGAGCACCGCGACGCTCTCGACGTCGCCGACACCTGTGAGCAGCCAGTCCTTCGGGGCGAGCTGCTCGAGGTCGCCGAGGCCGAGGTCGGCCAGGTCGATCCCCTCGAACGCCGACAGATCCACGTGCTTGGCGAGCGTGAGCCGGCCGACCGGGATCGTTTCGCAGTCGTCGACCTCGGTCACGATCGTGCCGTTGTCGAGCACGGCCCCGTTGAAGAAGCCGCGACCGCTGGTCGTCGCCTCGCAGGCGACGTGGTCGATCGAGGTGATCTCATCGACGTCGGCCACCACCACGATCGTGTAGGTGTGCACCGCCGACTTCAGGATCGGCGCGTCGTCGGCGAGCGTCGTCTCCGCGTCGCCGTTCCAGGCAGAGGTGTCGAAGCCCGCGTCGTTGGTCGCGGTCGCCGACACGATCTCGACGCCGGCCGGGAAGCCGAGGTCGTCCTCGAGGTCGTAGTACTGGTCCTGCGTCGCGCTCAGGTTGGTGACGACGACCTCATAGGTCACCGTCCAGTCGCCGTCGAGATCGCGCACCGGGCTGCCGACGAGGTCCTTGGTGACCGTCGTGCGTCCGGGCTCGTCGCAGTCCGTGTCCGACTGCGGTTCGCCGTCGCCGACGATGAGGAACGCGGTGTTGCGGAAGCCACCCTGGGTGGTCTCGCCCTCCTGGCACTGATCCTGCGAGGTCTCGTAGACCTCGGCGTCCGCAGTCGCGTTGATCGTGATCGTGTAGGTGTCCGTCCCGGAGGCCGGCACCGACTCGTCATCGGCGAGCACGTAGTTCGACGCGTTCGGATCCCAGTCGGCCGCCTCGTCGCTCGGGCCCTCGGCCGATGCCTCGTTGATCACGATGCCGACCCCGAAGAACGGCTGGTCCTGCAGGTCGTAGACGAGCGGGGCCACGGGGCTCTGGTTGGCGACCTCCACCTCGTAGACGAGGTCCCAGGTGCCCTCGGTGTTCTGGCCGATGGAGACGAGCTCCTTGGTGATGAGACCGGTCGGCGGGACCACGTCGTTCGTCACCTCGCAGCTGAGCGTGGCACCCGGCGTCGCGACGAACTGGTTGCCGCTGGTCTGCGGGTCGGAGTCGGTGCACGTCACCGTGCCACCCGACCAGCCCGGCGGGAGTTCGCCCTCGGTCACGGTGTAGACCGTGCCGATCTCGAGGTTGGTCCACGTGACGCTGTCGGTCTCGTTGCCGACGCCCGAGACGATCTGCTCGGCCTGGGGCAGCACGCCTTCGGCCGGCGAGATCGTGAGCGGGAACGACCACTCGAACCCGTCGGGGACACCGGTCACGTACTTGGTCACGGTGACCTCGCCGGGCACTGCCTCGTTCGTGATCGTGCAGCTGATCGACAGACCGGGCGTGACCTCGAACTGGAAGCCGGCGAGCGCGTCGTCCGCATCCTCGAGGTCGCCGCCGTTGCAGATGAAGTCGCCCTCGTTCCAGCCGGCCTCGTCGCCCTCGGTGAGCGTGTAGGTCTCGCCGACCACGAGGTCGCTCCAGCTCACGCTGGCGTCGGCCTCGGTCACGTGCTGCGTCGCGGGCTGGGCGCCGACCGCCGGCGAGATCGTGATCTCGAAGTCGAAGGGGTAGCCCTGCGGCACACCCTCGACGATCTTGCGCACGGTCACGTCACCGGTCTCGGGGGCGTTCGTGTAGGTGCAGACCACGGTCTGCCCTGCGGCGAGATCGATGCTCGCGGTCTCGCCCTCGATGTCGACACCGTCGGACGGCGTGCACTCGAGGCCGGTGAGGTCCCAGTTCGCCGTGTCTCCTTCGGTGACGGTGTAGTCGCCGGGGAGGAGCGAGCCGAAGGCCTGCGGGTCGTCGCCGTCGGTGAGCGAGAACTCCTGGTCGCCGCCGTCACCCGCGAAGGTGAAGGGGAACTCCTGGTTCTCGCCGCCGGGGATCTCGCCGACGCCCGGGACCACCTTGTCGACGATGATCGTCGACAGCTCGGTGTTCGAGTAGGTGCAGACCACCGTCTCGCCCGGGTCGAGGTCGATGAGGCCCTTGAGCGGGTTCACCTGGTCGACCGACGAGCCGTCGTCGGCGCCGCCGACGCGGGACTCGACGCAGCCGACGAGTTCACCCACGTGCGTGTTCGTCAGCAGCTCGGTCACGCTGTAGCCGCCGGCCACGACGTTGTCGTAGCTGTTGGCGCCGGTGCCGTTGTCGGTCGTCACGCTGAACGAGCCGATCGACGGGTTGCCTGCCCAGGGCCACGTGCCCGTGAACTGGAAGGTGCCGTCGGCGCCGTCGATGTTCTTGACGATGATGATCTTGCCCTTGGCCGTGTTCGTGATGTCGCACTCGAACACGTCGCCCGGCTCGACGGTGAAGCCCGTCTCGTCGACGGCCTCCGCGGTGTCGTCTCCGGCGTGGGTGACCTCGCAGACCAGCTCGCCCGCGATCCACCCTGCACCCGGGTCCTTCTCGGCGAGCGAGTAGGTGGTGCCGGGCACGAGGTCGGTGAACGTCGTGTCGCCGACGCCGCCGCCTGCGGGCGTGGTCACGATCTGCTCGATCGGGTCGCCTGCCGGGTCGATCGGCGTGAGCACGAAGGTGAAGCTGCCGGCCGCACCCACCGAGGTCTTCGTGACCTTCGCGGATGCGGGCTCAGCCTCGTTGCTCACGGTGCACTCGAGCGAGAAGCCCGGGCTCACCACGAACTGGTCGCCCGCCTTGTCGGGGTTCGAGTCGGGGCCGCACTCGACGACGCCGCCCGTCCAGCCCGCGGGCAGGTCCTCCGTGATGGTGTACTCCTGACCGACGACGAGGTCGGTCCAGGTGACCGTGTCGCTCGTGTTGCCGGTGCCCGACACGGTCTGCGTCGCGCTCGGCTTCACACCCTCTGAGGGATCGATCGTGAGGTCGAACTCCCAGGCCGTGTCGTCCGCGACGCCGTCCACGGTCTTGGTGACGCTGACCTCGCCGGGTTCGGCGACGTTCGTCACCTCGCACTCGAGCGAGAGACCCGGGGTGACGGTGAACTGGAAGCCCGGGTCATCCGACTCGTCGTCGATGCCCTCGCAGCTGATGGTGCCCTCGTCCCAGCCGGCGAGCTCCCCCTCGGTGAGCGTGTACTGGGTGCCGACGTCGAGGTCCTTCCACTCGACGATCGGGTCGTCGTCCGTGGCGTTGATGGTTCCCTGCTGCCCGCCCGGAACGGGGCTGATCGAGATCGGGAACGACCAGTCGTAGCCGTCGGGCACGCCGTCGACCTTCTTCTCGACGATCACGCGGCCCTTCGTCGCGGTGTTGAGCACGGTGCACTCGACGGTCTCGCCAGGCGAGAGCGTGATGCCGATCGGCGAGTCGGTCGTGGGCGTCTCGCCCGAGCAGGTCATGCTCGTGACCTCCCAGCCGTCCTCGGCGAGCTCGGCGAGCGTGTACGCGCCGGGAACGATGTTCTCGAACGCCTTGGACTGGCCGTCCTTGAGCACGAAGCCGCTCTGCCCGGTGAGGGTGAAGTCGAACAGTTGCGCTGAGCCGTCGGGGTTCGTCTGCTTGGTGACGATGATGTTGCCGCGCTGCGTGTTCGTGTACGTGCAGGTCACGAGCTCACCCGGCTGCACGTTGATGGTCGCCTTGCCCTCGCCGAGGGACGTGGTCGAGTCGCCCGTGACGTCGTCGACGCACGTGAGGTTCGTGAGGTCGTAGAACGGTGCGGGGGTCGTCTCGGTCACCGTGTAGGCGCCCGGGGCAACGCTGTCGAAGAGCTTCGTCGCGGTGCCGCCGACGGTGGTGAGATCGAAGTCCGAGAGGTCGGCGCCCGTCGTCGTGAAGCTGAACGTGCCGTTGTCGCCGGCGACGTTCTTGATGATCTTGATCTGGCCGTCCTGCTGGTTCGTGAACGTGCAGTCGAGCACCTGGCCGGCGATCGTCTTCAGCTTCGCGGTCGCGGTCGCGAGGAACACGTCGGCGTCACCGTCGCCGTCGGCGTCGCAGACGATCGAGGTGAGGTTCCACTGGGGCGTTCCGGGCTCGGCGATCTCCGTGATGTCGACGTTGCTGCCGGGGGTGTAGTAGAAGACCTGCGAGCTCTGCCCGCCGGGCACCTGCACGTTGCCCTGCTGCCCGGTCACGGTGAAGTCGAAGGTCGCCGGGTCGCCCTGCGCGACCTTCGTGATCTTCACGCCCGAGGTGACGTTCTCGATCGTGCAGGTCGTGGTCGCACCGATGTACATCTTGAAGCTGCCGTCGGTCGTCGACTCGAGCTGCCCGCTCGTGGGGTTCGTCACCGAGCACGTGGTCTGCTTGAACGCCCACGGCGAGGGCGGTGCCGCCTCGGTCAGCTTGTAGTCGCTGCCGGCGAAGATGTTGCCCCAGTTGTGGGTTTCGTCGATCTCGATCGCCGCGCCGAGGCCGTTGTTGCCTGCGACCGTGTCGGTCGGGCCGGTCAGCGTGCCGTCGTGCACCTGGCCGCCGCCGGTGCGCGCGACCGAGTAGTTGAACGTCGCATCGGGGCCGTCGCCGCCGACCTTCTTCACGACCAGGTTGCCGCAGTTCGACAGCGTGATCGGGTCAGTGGAGACCAGCTTGTCTTTCAGGGTGGCCGGCCCGCCCTCACCGGTCTTCGTGACGAAGCCCGCGTCGAGGAAGGTGCGACACGAGCCGTCGCTCGGCAGCAGCCCGGATGCTGTCAGGTCAACGGCCATCTCGCCGAAGGTCGCGGCATTGCCGGTCGTGTTCGTGTCGGTGTTGAGCCCGACCGCGGCCTGATAGACGACGGTTCCGCCGATCGGCTCCCAGCTATTGCCGTCCCAGCCGAGCACCCGCACCGAGGTCGAGCCGCCACCGCCCGAGTTGTAGTTGAACTCGATCAGGTAGTCGTCGGCGAGGCCTGCTGCGGGTCCTTCGAAGATCTCGTAGGAGCTCATGTCGCCGTTGCCCGAGTAGCGGGTCCAGTAGGCGTAGAAGATCGTGTGCGGAACACCGCCGACCGTCACCACCTCGAAGGCCGAACCCCCGGTGCACGCGTCGCCCTTGTCATTCGCGGTACCCGCCTGGATCGGCCAGGTGGGGTCGTCGAGCGACGTGCTCGGAACGACGATGTTGTCGGTACCGGAGTTGGCACCACAGACGCCCGGGGTCCCCGCGGTCGTCCCGAGATCCCAGCTCTTCTGCGCGTCGACGATGCCGGTCGACTGATGGCCCGATGCAGTCGTGTACGCGGGCTTCGGCGTCGATCCGACGACGCCCACCCAGTCGTTCGCACCGGCCGTGTTGCCGTCGATCTCGAAGGAGGTCTGGATCCCGTTCGAGAGCGTCGCCGCCGCGGCCGACGTCGCCGGCGCGACCGCCATGAACACGGCACCGCCCGTCGCGAGCAGGCCGGTGATCGCGAGCGCACTGATGAGACGCTGTCTCGCCCGCCTCGCCTGGTGCCTCAGCGACCGGCGTCCGGTCGGGGGTTCGGTGGAACGGATGCGGTGTGATCGCGTGACGTTCATCATCAGCCTTCGGGTTTCGGAAGCGGGTGAGCTTCCGGCTGTGCTCCGGCCCGAGCGAGCGGGCCTCGGTCGTCGCGGGCACGACTCCCGATACACCCGCCGAGGCGGGCATGCGGACCCGCGGGTACGGATCCGCGCTCATCCTCGCACCGGGAATCTGCACCGAACAGGGGGCCCGTGGCACCAAAACGGGGGGATCCTCACCTTTGGGGTACAGATTTCGGCCCGTAACCCTCTGAAACGGGGGACAACTTCGATGCGTTCGGATGCATCGACGACGACCCGCGGCGATCGGGCCGATGTCCCCCGGTTCGCGCACAGACGGATGCCCCGCCGGGATCGCTCCCGGCGGGGCATCCGATCATCGGCTCAGCCCTCGCGACGACGGCGCAGACCGCGCGCGACCGCTGCCACCCCGAGGAGCATCAGCAACGCGCCGAGCGGCAGCATCGCGGAGGTCTCGACTCCGCTCTCCGCGAGGCCCGACGGCGTCGACGGCGTCGACGACGGCTTCGACGGCTGGTCGGGCGCCGCGTTGCAGTTCGGCGTCGGCGGCGGGTAGACCACATCGGCGTCGTTCGACGGGTTGATCCGGATCTCGGCGACCGCCTCGGCCCGCAGGTCGTAGAACGGCGCACTCGGATCGAGGACCCACGTGCCGTCCGCGAGGAGCGTCCAGCCCGGCCAGTCCGTCGGGTTTCCGTCCGCGTCGACCTCCGCCCCCGGCCAGAGCTGCTGTCCCGAGATGGTGTCACCGCTCGCCCACCCGGCCGGGTAGGCGATCGGATCGACCTGCGAGGCGCCGTCGGCGAGGAGCGCCGCGACGTCGTCGGCCGGGATCGACGGATCACGGTTCGCGAAGGCCTCGGGCGTCCACCAGATCAGCGAGATCGGGTTCGCACCTGGATCGCTGATGTTGAACGGCGTGATCGAGTACGTGAACCACGGGGTGTCGTTCACGCACTGCGCGAGCCCGACGAGGCCGATCGCCTTCACCGGGGTCTCGGCGTCGTCGCAGTTGTCGTCGGGGTTCGAGTCGAACCCGGGCTCGGAGGCCTCGACCTCCGCGACGGCGATCGACGGCACCTCGGGCTCGGGGTACGCCTCGCTCGCGACGCAGGCGCCGTTCACGAGGTCGGGGATCGGCTGGTCGGGCGCGGGCTGCGCGAGCTCGCCGACCGTGACCTCGAACGTGATCGTGATCTGGTCGCCCGGGAAGATCCAGCCGTCGTGCTGGACGGTGAGCACGCCGTCCGCCACCTCGACCGGATCCCACTCGCCCGGGTTCGGCGAGACGACCGCCGAACCGTCGACGTACGTCACCCCGTCGGGCAGCGTGTCGGTGACGAGGCTGCGGTACGCGGGATCGGTGCCGACATTCGTGATCGTGAGCGTATACGTGATGACGTCGTCCTCGCCCGAGTCGACGGGTTCGCCGCCCTCGGTCGCCGCATCCTTCTCGAGCACGAGGTCGATGTCGACCACCGGGTGGTCCACGACGCAGAGGTCGTCGTCCACGGCGACCGCGTTCGCGGTGCGCTCGGCGAGCACGGGCTCCTCCTCGCTCGGGCACTCGCCGCCTGCTCCGGGCGTGACGACGTTGTGCAGGAGTTCGCCGAACACGCCCTCGCCCACCTCGATGGTGTACGAGACCGTCGCGACGTCACCGGGCCCGAGATCGAGAACGTCCCAGGTGAGCACGTCGCCCACGGGGCCGGTGAGGCCCGCACCGAGGTCGACGATGCTGCCGTTGTCGAGGACGTCGCTCACGTCGTCGAACGCCTCAGCCCCGGTCACCGTGGCGTCCGAGTCGTTGTAGGCCTGCAGCGTGTAGGTGATGAGATCACCGGGCTCGACGGTCGCGCCGTCGGCCGGCTCCGACCACTTCTGGAGGAACCAGTGCGGCACGGGCGCCCTCGGGCACGGTTGCACGGTGATCGTCTTCTCGAGGTCGTTCTCGGGATCCTCGCCCGTCCGATGGAGGATGACGTCGTAGCTGCCGGGCTCCAACTCGAAGTCGTGATCGAGGACGTCGCTGAACGTGACCGAGTCGACGAGTTCGTCGGTGCCGGCCGTGTACACGCTGATCGTGTACTCGAAGCCGAGCAGCAGGCCGAGCAGCGCGACCTTCACCGGCGGCGGGGTCCCGCCGACCTCGGTGCAGACGGCGGCGGTCAGCTGCATCGTCGGAGGCGCCGGGTTGCAGTCCTCCTCGGTGATCTCGGTCTTCGTGGTGTTGAGACCCGGGAAGGTGTGCAGGACACCGTCCTCGTCTTTGTAGTCGAACACCGGGATGATGTCGCGGAAGTCCTGGTGGACCGAGTGCGCGTGGCCTCCCGAGTACTCGTCGTCGGGGTCACCGTTCGGGTCGATGATCGAACGCACGCTCGGCGAGATGAACACGTACGGGTTCGACTCGCTGCTCGTCGCATGGCAGATCGACACATGGTCGTTCCACTCGGGAACGGTGGTCACGGGAGGACCGCCGTTCTCGTCGCCGCCCGTCGTCGCCAACGATCGCGCGGCCGGCTCAGGCGCCGGTGCGGTCGCCTCGGTCGCGGGCGGTCCGGCCACCGCTTCGGGCGCAGGCGCGGGCTCGGGCTCGGTTTCGACCGGCGCCGGCTCGACCGGCTCGGGCTCGACCACGGGCTCGGGTTCGGGTTCGGGCTCGGCGGGCGGCTCCGCAGCGGGCGCCTCGGCGGGTTCGGCCGCCGGTTCGGCCGCCGCGACCTCGGGGTTCGGCGGCAGCTCGTCGGCCGCGGCGAGCGCGGGCGCCCCGAAGAGCACGAGTGCACCGACCGTGAGACCGGCGAGCGCGGCGCGGATGCCGTGCGCCGGACGTTCGGCGCGATGGGCGGGTGGGTGACGGTGCATGACAGCTCCAGACCTCGAGGTGGGAGCCGGCTCGGGGAGACCGGGTCAGCACAGCCAGTGTGCGCCGCCCGCGGTGGCGCAAACAAGGAATCCTCATGGTTTGCCCCCTGAACTCGGGGTACCCGTGAGACGGGGATGCCACGGCGCGTCGCGCACCGCGGCATCCCACGTTCGACTCAGGCGGCGGTCATACGTCGCCGAACCCTCTGCGCGACCGCAGCACCAGGCCGGTCGCGCCGAGCGCGAGCAGCGCCGCCGCAAGCGGCACGAGCCATCCCGCCTCGAAACCGGTGCTCGCGATGCCCGAGGGCGTCGACGGGGCGCCCGGGTTCTCAGGCGGCGCCGCGTTGCAGTTCGGCGTGGGCGGCGGGTACACCGTGATCACGTCGGTCGACGGGTTGATGCGAATCTCCACCACGGCCTCCTCGCGAAGGTCGTAGAAGGGTGCGCCAGGGTCGAGGATCCAGGTGCCGTCCGGGAGCAGGGTCCATCCCGGCCAGTCCGTCGGGTTGCCGTCCTCGTCGATCGCCGCCCCGGGCCAGAGCTGGCGACCGTCGATCGGATCGCCGGGAACCCAGCCGTCGGGTGCCTCGATGTAGTCGACCTGCGACGCTCCGTCGGCGAGGATCGCAGCCTCGTCGGCCGCGTCGATCGACGGGTCGTGCGCCGCGAAGGCGTCGGCCGTCCACCAGATGAGTGCGACCTCGGGCAGCGGATCGACGTTCACCGGCGTGATCGAGTACTCGAACCACGGGGTGTCGTTGATGCACTGCGCGCCACCGTCGAGCGCGATGGACTTCACCGGCGTCTCCGCCTCGTCGCAGTCGTTCTCGGCGTTCGCGTCACGGCTCGGCCCCTCGGCACCCGGCCCGACGACGTCGAGCGCGGCGACGAGCGACGGCGGCTCGGGCGCCGGCACCGGTCCGCTGAACACGCACACCGTGTTCACGAGATCGGGGATCGGCACCGTCGGGTCGGGCTGATCGAGTTCACCGACCACGACGTCGAAGGTGATCATCGCCGTGTCCCCCGGGAAGAACGGTCCCGGGTAGCGGAACGTCAGCTCACCGGCGACCGAGTCGTCGACCGTCCAGTTCGCCTCCTCCCCCGCGGGCACCGTGGCGACGAGCTCCGAACCGGGCACGAAGGTCACTCCGTCGGGGAGCACGTCGGTCACCTCGACGCCGTACGCAGGGTCGTCGCCGAGATTCTCGACGAGCACCTCGTAGCCGATCACGTCGGGCGGGGTCGCCCCCGAGTCGACGGGTGCGTCGTCCTCGGTCGTCGCGGTCTTCGCGACGGCGAGGTCGACGTTCGGCGTGCGGTGCTCGGTCGTGCAGTCGGTCACCTCGGGCACCTCGGCCACGGGGGCCGCCGCAGCATCCAGCCGCTCGATGACGACCGGCGGTTCCTCCGCCTCGTCCGACGGGCAGATGCCCGGCGGCTCCGGGGTCACGACGTTGACGAGCTCCGCGTCCCAGGCGTCGTCGTCGACCACGACCTCGAACGACACCGTCGCCTCGGCGGATCCGACCGGCAGGGTCGGGATCGCCCACTCGAGCGACGTGCCCTCGAGCGTCAAGGCGGGGTCGAGCGGCTCAACGAGCTCCGCGTCGTCGAGCACGTCGGCGAGGTCGTCGATCGCCATCGCGCCCGCGACCTCCGCCTGCGAGAAGTTCCACGCGTGCAGGGTGTACTCGATCGTGTCGCCGGGCTCGACGAGCCCGTCGGCCGGATCGCTCGTCTTCCACATCACGAACCCGGGCGTCGGATGCTCCGTCAGGCACTCCTCGGGCACCGGCTCGGGCTCGTCGGGCTCGACGAGCATCGGCGCGCCCGGGCAGTTGGTGAGCACGTGATTGCGCAGCACCGTGCCCGGTGCGGTGTCGTCGGAGACGGACACCCGGTACGAGATCTCGAGCGTCTCTCCGGGATCGAGCGAGGCGAGCTTCAGGAAGAGCCGCCCCGGTTGCAGCACGTTCCAACTCGACTCGATCACGGGCGGGGCGCCGACGAATCCCTCGAAGTCGACGTACGGCGCGAGCTGCGAGATGTCGTCGAACAGCTCGAGATCGGTCGCCGCAGGCCCGCTGACGTGTTCGATCGCGAGCGTGTACACGATCTCGTCGCCGGGCTCGACCGCAGTACCGCTCGGCGGGTCGGCGCTCTTCGTGACACGCCAGACCGGCGCCGCCACATCGTTCACGACGGTGCAGTGCACGACGGCCTCGATGCCGACCTCGACCCTCCAGCTCAGCTCGTCGACGATCGTCACCGGAACCGGCCCGTCGCCGTCCTCGCAGGTCACCGAGTCCATGGAATGGAAGGGACGATCCTCCTCGGAGAACACGACCTCGCGCGAGTCGCTCGTGAACCCGCTCACGTCGAAGGCGCCGGTGACGCCGGTGCCGTCGGTCAGCTGCGAGGCCGGCGTGACGTCGGCATCCTCGGTCGAGAACTCCCAGCCTTCGATCGGCTCCCCCGCGATCTCCTTGTGCACGAACACCGACCCTCCGCAGAGCTCGAGGGCGATCTCCTTCAGCTGGGCACCGAGCGTGCCGTAGTCGTCGGTGACGACGTAGTCGGCGCTCGAGAGGTCGCCCGCGTAGGCGTCACCCCCGGAGACGGCCTGGATCGGACCGAGGTCGAGGTCGCCGCCCACCGCGATTCCGAACATGTGCGAGGGCGAGAGCTTGATCGAGTTCGCCTCGGTGACGGCGGGATCGAGCGCCCCGGGCGATCCGTCGGGGAACTCGCCGCCGTTGCCCGGATCCACCGTGTTGGGGTTGCCGTCCGTGATCATGATGGTGAGCTCGACCGCGTCGTCGAAGCTGCCGAAGGTGCCGTGCGCGAGCTCGAGGCCTCGCTTCCAGTTCGTCCACCCCTCGCTCGCCAGACCCGCGTAGGAACTCTGGACGGCTGCGAGGTTTCCGCTCGTCAGATCGGTCGCGCCGAGCAGCACTGCGGCATCCTGGTCGAAGGCGGTGACGGAGACCTGGGACCCGGTGTCGACGAGCGCTTCGGTGAACGCGTCGGCCGCCGCCTTCAGGTCGGCGATGCCCGCGTCGCCGATCGAACCCGACTTGTCGAGCACGAGGGCGAAGTCGATGCCGCAGCTCGGCTGCAGGTCGGGGTTCGTCACGCTGCCGACCTGTGCGGCCGAGAGGGTCCGCGCTCCCGCCTGCTGCGTCGCTTGACACTCGTCTCGAGCACTGCGATCGTCATTCGCGATCGGGATGCTCTCGCAGTCCACGGGCGGGGGCGCCGGGGAGGCGGGCTTCGCACTCGGCGGGGCCGTCGGCTCGGGCTCCGGTTCGGCCGCGGGCGCACCCGAGTCGGGTGCCGGTTCGGGCGCCGGTTCCACCGGCGCGGGGGCGGGTTCGGCGGGCTCGGGCTCGAGGGCGGGCTCGGGGGCGGGCTCGGGGACGGCCGAGGGTTCGGGGTCCGGCGCCTCGGTCGGCTCGGCTTCGATCTCAGCCGGTGCTGCGCTCGGAGACGAGGTCGTTCCCTGGGCGCCGGGGTCGACCGCCTCGGCGGCGGCGATCGTCGGGGACCCGACGAGCACGAGGGCGCCGGCGAGGAGCACGGCGAGGGCGCCGGTCGCCGAGCGGCGCGTCCCCCGGGACCGCACTCCGGGTCCTGGGCGTGTTCGGGTGCGCAGTTGCATGGCTCTTTCTCACTTCCGCGTGAATCCGCCGGCTCGACGTTCGGGTCAGCGCCGCCAGTCTGCGCCGCCCTGTCCCCCGTTTTCAAGGATTCCTCAGTTCATACCCCCCGAATTCGGGGTACGTCGATCGGCCGTTTCGGGGTACACCCTGAGCGCTTCTCAGGGCGACCACCGAGCCCCAGGCGCCGTCCGCAGCCGTCCGTCATCCGGGCGCCTCCGCGGCATCCGAGCCTGCATCGATAGTGTGGGGACGTGAGCGAGCGAACGAGCCCGGAGCCCCGCGGCCGTGCGGGCGCCACCTCCGGGAGGAGGCATCACCCGGATGCGACGCCCGCGCCCCCGCTCGACGCGGAACCCGAGGCCGACGGACACTCGGCGAAGGCCAGGTTCGAGGCCGTGAGCCAGCCGATCCTCGACCGCTTCGAAGAGCCGATCAGCAAGGTCAACACGCTCACCCAGAAGACCATGGCGCTGTTCCCGGTGCGGGTCTGGCGGCACTTCCTCGCCCGCAACGGCTTCATCCTCGCGGCGGGTCTCAGCTATCAGGCGCTCTTCGCGATCTTCGCGGCCGTCTACGTCGTGTTCGCCGTGGCCGGCATCTGGCTCACGAGCAACGACGACACGCTGCAGGCGTTCATCAACCTGCTCAACTCGTACGCCCCCGGGCTGATCGGGCCGAACGGCATCATCTCGAACGAGGACCTCGCCGAGATCGCCCAGTCCAGTGCCGGGGTCTTCGGCTGGACGGGTGCCATCGCCCTCATCGGCTTGATCTGGACGGCGATCGGCTGGATCACCTACGCGCGGATGTCGGTGCGCAGCATCTTCGGGCTCCCCAAGGACACCCGCGCCTACGCCCTGCTCAAGGCGCGCGACTTCCTCGCGGGCCTTGCCTTCGGAGCCGTGCTGCTGCTCGCCTCCGTGCTCTCGGTGGCGTCGACCTCGTTCCTCTCCTGGGTCTTCGACCTCCTCGACATCCCCAATGCAGGCGGCTGGGAATCGTTCCTCGTGCAGTTCGGCTCGATCCTCGTGGTCTTCGTCATCGACACGCTCGCCCTCGCGGTGATGTTCCGGTTCCTCTCGGGTGCCGCGATGCCCTGGCGGCGCATGTGGGTCGGTTCGCTCCTCGGCTCCGGGGCGATCTCGGTCATGCAGATGCTCAGCGGACTCCTCGTGCAGAGCGCGAGCCGCAACCCGCTGCTCGCGACCTTCACGGTGTTCATCGCACTGCTGCTCTGGTTCCACCTCACGAGCATCGTGATCCTCACCGCGGCGAGCTGGATCGCCGTCGAAGCCGCCGACGCGAACGAGACGCTGCGGAACGTGACCCCAGCGCAGCTCGAGGCGGAGGCGCGCCAGCGCGAGCGCGACGCGCTGCTCACCGCGGCGAGGGTGCGCGTGCGCGACGCGCGCAGCGACCTCGCCTCGGCGAACTGGTTCGACCGACTGCCCGCGAAGAGACGACTCACCCGCGCCGAGCAGGCCCTCGCCGATCTCGAGGCGCAGCAGCGCGCCGAGCGTCCCCGGGCGAAGCGCGTCGGGGGGCTCCCGTAGGATCGAGGGCATGCCCTCCGCGAAGCCCCTCCGTCTCGCCAGCGTCAACGTCAACGGAGTGCGAGCCGCATTCCGCAAGGGCATGGGCGAGTGGCTCACCGGCCGCGACGTCGACATCCTCGCCCTCCAAGAGGTGCGTGCATCGACCGAAGACCTGCAGGGGCTCCTCGGCGACGAGTGGGACATCCTGCACGACCCGGCGACCGCGAAGGGCCGCGCAGGAGTCGCCATCGCGAGCCGCCGCCGCGCGCACATCCACCGGGTCGAGCTCGGCGCCGCCGACTTCGACACCGCCGGGCGCTGGCTCGAGGCCGACTACGAGGTGGGCGACCGCGTCATCACCGTCGTCTCGGCCTACGTGCACTCGGGTGAGGTCGGCACCCCGAAGCAGGTCGAGAAGTACAAGTTCCTCGACGCGATGGTCGAGCGCCTGCCGAAGCTCGCCGAGCACTCCGAGCTCGCGGTCGTCGTCGGCGACCTCAACGTCGGCCACCGCACCCTCGACATCAAGAACTGGAAGGGCAACGTCAAGCGCGCCGGATTCCTCCCCGAGGAGCGCGCGTACTTCGACCGCTTCCTCGGCGCAGAGGGCGACGAGGGGTACAACGCCGGCGCCGGGCTCGGCTGGGTCGATCTCGGCCGCCGCGATGCCGGCGAGGTACCCGGCCCCTACACGTGGTGGTCGCAGCGGGGCAAGGCGTTCGACACCGACACAGGCTGGCGTATCGACTACCAGCTGGCGACCCCCGCCCTCGCCGAGACGATGCAGCGCTACACGATCGACCGCGCCGCGGCCTACGACGAGCGATGGTCCGACCACGCCCCCGTCGTCGTCGACTACGCCATCTGACCCGCCGCACCGCGGCCGCACACTTCGAAGGAACTCCCAATGACGCAGAAGCCCCGTCTCTACTCGGGCATGCAGCCCTCCGCCGACTCGCTCCACGCCGGCAACTACATCGGCGCCCTCCTGCAGTGGAAGGAGCTGCAGTCGACGCACGACGCCTTCTTCTCGGTCGTCGACATGCACGCCATCACCGTGCCGCAAGACCCCGCCGAACTCCGCGAGAAGACTCGCCGCACGGCGGCACAGTACATCGCCGCCGGCATCGACCCCTCGAACTCGACGCTCTACGTGCAGTCGCACGTGCCCGCGCACGCCGAGCTCGCCTGGGTGCTCAACACCATCACGGGCTTCGGCGAGGCCGGGCGCATGACGCAGTTCAAGGACAAGTCGCAGAAGCAGGGCGCCGATGCCGCGAGCGTCGGCCTCTTCGCGTACCCCGTGCTGATGGCGGCCGACATCCTGCTCTACCAGACCGAGGTCGTGCCCGTCGGCGACGACCAGAAGCAGCACGTCGAGCTCACGCGCGATCTCGCGACTCGGTTCAACGCGCGCTTCGGCACCGACACCTTCGTGCTGCCCGAGCCCGCCATTCAGCGCGAGACCGCTCGCATCTACGACCTGCAGAACCCGACGTCGAAGATGTCGAAGTCGGGCGAGACACCGGCCGGCATCCTGTGGCTGCTCGACGAGCCGTCCGTCACGGCGAAGAAGATCATGCGCGCGGTGACCGACACCGACGGCGAGGTGCGCTTCGACCGCGAGCACAAGCCCGGGGTCTCGAACCTCCTCACGATCTTCTCGGTGCTGTCACACCGTTCGATCGCCGACATCGAGCACGAGTTCGCGGGTCGCGGCTACGGCGACTTCAAGAAGGCGCTCGCCGAGGTCGTTGTGGGTGAGTTCGAGCCGATCAGATCGCGGGTGCTCGAACTGCTCGACGATCCCGCCGAGCTCGACCGGCTGCTCGCCGTCAACGCCGATCGCGCGAGCGAGGTGGCCGAGACCACCCTCGCGACCGTCTACGACCGCATCGGGTTCCTCCGGCGCGCGCGCTGACCATGCTGCCCGTCGAGCTGCGCACCGCCCGCCTCGTCCTCGACCTCCCGGTCGAGGACGACGTCGAGCGCGTCGCGCGCTACTGCCAGGACCCGCTGTTCGAGCAGTTCCTCACGACGCCGTGGCCGTACACCGAAGCGCATGCAAGAGGATTCCTCACCGAGCATGTTCCGTCGGCGTGGCAGTCCGGCAGCGAGCTCACCTGGGCGATCCGCACCGAATCCGGTGGCCGGCTGATCGGCGTGATCAGTCTGCGCGCCGCGGGCCGCGAGGTCGGCTACTGGCTCGGCGACGAGCATCGAGGCTCGGCGTACACGACCGAGGCCCTCGGAGCGGTGTGCGCGTGGGCCGTCGAGCACTGGCCCGGCACCGAGACCGTGACGTGGCGAGCGAACGCGGGCAACGTCGCCTCGGCGATGGTCGCGCGGGCGGCCGGGTTCCGCAACACGACGACCGCCACGACGACCGTGCCCGGGCGCGACGGCGCCGAGCTCGAGGGCTGGTCGGGCGAGCGCGGCCGCATCCCCGCGGCCGATGCCGTCGAGAGCTGGGTGCCGCTCCTCGGCGGGGCGGAATGACTGCGGCGGGCGACCACGCCGACCGCCCGCCGGCAGCCGCGTCGTCGACTGGGCGCGCGGCCACGCCGCTCGTGCTGTTCGATCTCGACGACACCCTGATGGCGCACCGCGAGGCGGTCGCGGCCGGCATCGTGCTGCACATGCGCGAACGTGCATACATCGGCGACGAGGCGCCCGCGCAGCGGCTCTGGCACGAGCTCGAGGAGCAGCACTACCACGAGTACCTCGCCGGGCGACTGAGCTTCGAGGGCCAGCGACGGGCGCGCGCCCGCGACTTCGCGCTGGCGCACGGCGACGAACTCGACGAGCTCGCGGCCGGGGCGTGGTTCGACCGGTATTTCGAGCGGTACCGCGAGTCGTGGACCCTGCATGCCGACGCGCTCCGGGCCCTCGATCGCCTCACCGCCGAGACTCCCCAGGTGCGCATCGGCATCATCACGAACGGCGAGCTCGACTTCCAGCTCGCGAAGCTCGACCGGCTCGGCATCCGCGAGCGCTTCGCGCACGTGATCGCCTCCGGCGCGGTCGGCGTCACGAAGCCCGACCCCGAGATCTTCGAACTCGCGGTCGCGCGGTTCGAGGCGGAGCATCCGGTCTCCCGGGTCGCCTACGTCGGCGATCGACTGGCGACCGACGCGATCGGCGCTGCACGTGCCGGACTCGTCGGCGTCTGGTTGAACCGCTTCGGCGTCGAGCCCGGCTCCGACGAGGCCGCCGAGGCCGCGGCCGCGGGCGTCATCGAGATCACCTCGCTCGACCAGCTCCCCGCTGCGCTCACCCCCCGAGCGCCGCGGCTGCCCTGACTGCTCGACCGCCGGCCCCCTGGCCGCCTGCCCGCCGGTCCGCCCGACCGCCGGCCGCCTGGCCGCCCGACCGCCGGCCGCACCTCGACGGCCGAACGAAGACGGGCCGAGCGCACCCCCATGCGCCCGGCCCGTGATTCCACCGTAACCCGCGGTGGAGGTTCTCGACGTCAGACGACGTCTTCGTCGACCCAGTCGAGGGTCTTCGAGACGGCCTTCTTCCAGTTGCGGTCGAGTCGCGCACGCTCCGCCTCGTCCATCGAGGGGGTCCAGCGCTTGTCCTCCTGCCAGTTCTGGGCGAGCTCGTCGAGGCTCGACCAGAAGCCGACCGCGAGGCCGGCCGCGTAGGCGGCGCCGAGTGCCGTCGTCTCGGCGACGACCGGGCGCACGACCGGCACGCCCAGGATGTCGGCCTGGAACTGCAGCAGGGTGTCGTTGGCGGTGGCACCGCCGTCGACGCGCAGCTCGGTGAGGTCGACGCCGGCGTCGGCGTTCACGGCCTCGATCACGTCGCGCGTCTGGAACGCGATCGCCTCGAGTGCCGCGCGGGCGATGTGGCCCTTGTTCACGAAGCGGGTGAGCCCCACGAGCGCACCGCGGGCGTCGGGTCGCCAGTACGGCGCGAAGAGCCCCGAGAAGGCCGGCACGAAGTACGCGCCGCCGTTGTCCTCCACCGACTTCGCCAGTTCTTCGACCTCGGCGGCCGAGGAGATGAGCCCCAGGTTGTCGCGCAGCCACTGGATCAGCGAACCGGTGACGGCGATCGAGCCCTCGAGCGCGTAGTGCACCGGCTGGTCGCCCAGCTTGTAGCCGACGGTCGTGAGCAGTCCGTTCTTCGAGTGGACGATCTCCTCGCCCGTGTTGAAGATCAGGAAGTTGCCGGTGCCATAGGTGTTCTTCGCCTCACCGGTCGCGAACGCGGCCTGGCCGAAGGTCGCCGCCTGCTGGTCGCCGAGGATGCCCGAGATGGGGGTCTCGCGCAGCAGCGAGTGCTCGTTCGCGGTGCCGTACACCTCGGACGAGCTCTTGATCTCGGGGAGCATCGAGCGCGGCACGCCGAACGCGGCGAGGATCTCGTCGTCCCAGGCGAGGGTCTCGAGGTCCATGAACATCGTGCGGCTCGCGTTCGTGACATCCGTCGCGTGCACACCGCCGTCGACGCCGCCCGTCAGGTTCCAGAGCACCCAGCTGTCGGTCGTGCCGAACAGCAGGTCGCCGGCCTCGGCCTTCTCGCGCGCCCCGGGCACGTTCTCGAGGATCCAGACGACCTTGGTGCCCGAGAAATAGGTCGCGAGCGGCAGACCGACCTGCTCCTTGAAGCGCTCCACGCCGCCGTCGGCCGCGAGGCGGTCGACGATGGGCTGGGTGCGGGTGTCCTGCCAGACGATCGCGTTGTAGACCGGTTCGCCGGTCGTCTTGTCCCACACCACGGTGGTCTCGCGCTGGTTCGTGATGCCGACCGCGGCGATGTCGTGGCGGGTGAGCTTCGCCTTGCCGAGCGCCTGGCCGATCACCTCGCCCGTGTTGTGCCAGATCTCGGCGGCATCGTGCTCGACCCAGCCCGCCTTCGGGAAGATCTGCTCGTGCTCGAGCTGCCCGGTCGAGACGATCGATCCGGCCTTGTCGAAGATGATCGCGCGCGACGAGGTCGTGCCCTGGTCGATTGCGAGTACGTAGTCAGCCATCTGAGAACTCCGTTGCTGTCAGTGAATGGTGAGTGTCGGGTGAGCGTGGATGCCTCGGGCTAGACGAGGATCGGGAGCAGCGGGCCTGCCGCGAGGCCGGCGAGCACGCCGCCGATGATGGGTCCGACGACCGGCACCCACGAGTACGACCAGTCGCTGCCGCCCTTGCCCTTGATCGGCAGGATGGCGTGCGCGATGCGCGGACCGAGGTCACGGGCCGGGTTGATCGCGTAGCCCGTCGGACCACCGAGCGAGGCGCCGATCGCGATCACGAGGAACGCGACGGGGATCGCGCCGAGCTCGGCGGGCGTGCCGCCGTTCGTGAAGCCGATGATGACGAACACGAGCACGAAGGTGCCGATGATCTCGGTGACGAGGTTCCAGCCGTACGAGCGGATCGCCGGACCGGTCGAGAACACACCGAGCTTGTTGGCGGCCTCGGGCTCGGCGTCGAAGTGCTGCTTGTATGCGAGCCAGCAGAAGATCGCGCCGAGGAACGCACCGATCATCTGGGCGCCGATGTAGGTGAGCACCGAGAGCGCGTTGACCGGGACTCCCGAGCCGAACTCGGTGGCGCCGTTCGCGACGAGGCCGAGCGTGACGGCCGGGTTCAGGTGCGCGCCCGAGGCGTACGACACGATGACGCCGGCGAAGACCGCGAGGCCCCAGCCGATGTTGACCATGAGGAACCCGCCGCCGAAGCCCTTGTTCTTCGCGAGGGCGACGTTCGCGACGACACCGCAGCCGAGCAGGACGAGCATCGCCGTGCCGACGACTTCCGACAGGAACACGAGACCGAGATTGTCCACGTTGACCTTCTTTCTGAGAGAGCGAGCCGATCGGCCCCGATGAAACGTATCCGCCGAAATGGCCGGTACCCGGCGTTTCCGGGTGCACATCCGTGCAGATTCGCCATCGGAGACGAGGAGCGGCCCGTCTCGGGAGGAACGGCCCGCCTCGGGCGGTGCGCTTACGCGGTGGGTACGAGTTCGCCGATCGCGACGCCGTGGCGCTCGGCCATCAGCGTGCGGGTCGCCGCGATCTCCTCGGCGCGACGCTCCGCGCTCCACCCGAGCGCGGCACCCGCGAGCTCGGCGAGCTCGACGAGGAGTTCGGCGGTCAGCGCACCCGTGAACGCGATGCTCGTGCGCCGCAGCACCAGGTCCTGCAGGTGCACGACGCGCTCGCCCCGCACGAGCCAGAGGATCTCCTGGCGGCTGTAGCCGGTGTGGTGCGCGAGCGGCTCGTCCTGCTCGCCCTCGCCCTCGACCTCGGCGAGGAAGGCGGCGGCGCGGGTGCCGTAGCGTTCGAGCAGCTCGTCGGCGCGGAGTCGGCCGACCTCGTCGCCGTGCGACACCAGCCAGACGCGACGGGCGTCGTCGTTCGCGGGGTAGCCCGCGCCGCCGCCGATCGCGAGGCCCTTCGTCGACACGGTGCGCGACGCACCGATGAGCGCGAGCACCTCGTCGGAGAGGTGCTCGGCGAGCGCCCGGAAGGTGGTCCACTTGCCGCCGACGAGGCTCAGCACCGTCGTGCCGGGGCGGCCCGTGGCATCCGCCCGCTCGATGCGGTAGTCGCGGGAGACGAAGCCCGGCTGGGTCTCGTCGTGGTGCGGCAGCGGGCGAACGCCCGAGAAGCGGTAGACGATCTGCGAGCGGTCGACGGCGACGCTTGGGAAAACGTGCGCGATGAGGTCGAAGAAGTAGTCGACCTCCTGCTCGGTGCAGATCGCGGGCTCGCGCATGTCGTGCTCGAGGTCGGTCGTGCCGACCATGACCTTGCCCTTGAGCGGGTAGATCAGCACGATGCGCCCGTCCTCGTGCTCGAAGAAGATCTCGCGCCCGGCGGTGGCGGCGTGCAGTTCGGGGTGGTCGAGCACGATGTGCGATCCCTTGGTGCCGCCCATGAATCGGGTCTCGTTGCCGAGTCCCGCGTTCGTGAGGTCGGTCCAGGGGCCCGAGGTGTTCACGACGACCTCGGCCGCGATCGAGAACTCCTCCCCCGTGGTCGTGTCGCGCAGCCGCACCCCGGCGGCGTCGTGGCCGATCGCCTCGAGGTAGTTCGCGGCACGGGCGTGCGGGCCTGCCGCGAGCCCGTCGAAGAGCACATCGAGGGCGAGGCGCTCGGGGTCGTGCATGCTCGCGTCGTAGTAGGTGGCGGTGTACTTCACGCCCGGGTTCAGGTCGGGCAGCTCGGCCAGCGATCGCTTGCGGCCGTGGAAGCGGTGGCGCGGCACGGAGCCGCCGTCGCGCGAGAAGGAGTCGTAGATCGTGAGGCCGGCCTTGATGAGCGCGGCGCCGCGCTCGGTGGGCTTGCCCGACTTGTGGGTGAGGAAGCGCAGGGGCGCGGAGAGGATGCCCGAGAAGGTCGAGAAGATCGGCACGGTGGTCTCGAGCGGCCTCACGTAGTGCGGCGCGATGCGGATGAGGCCGTTGCGCTCCTCGACCGATTCCTTGACGAGGCGGAACTCGCCGTTCTCGAGGTAGCGGATGCCGCCGTGGATCATGTGCGACGACGCCGACGAGGCGCCGGAGACGAAGTCGCCGCGCTCGACGAGCACGACGTCGACGCCCTGCAGGGCGAGGTCGCGGAAGGTCGCGATGCCGTTGATGCCGGCGCCGATCACGAGCACGGATGCCTCGGGGCGGGCGCGGAGGGCTGCGATCTCCTCCCGGGTCGACGGAGCGCCGCCGTGGTGCTCCGGGCGGTGCTGGTTCGTCGATTGCGTTGACATCGCTGTCCTCTCGGAAGTGACGGGCTTGCATGAGCCTGCCGGGTGTGGATGAATACATCGTGAACACGCCAGCACGAACTTGCAAGCCGCGTGAACATATGTGCAGAGTGGGAGCCATGATCGACAAGGAGATCCTCGCGACGATCGACGTCGACGAGGCGGTGCCGGGCAAGACCCGCGACGCGCTGCGTGCGGCGCACCTGTACTACATGCAGGACCTCACGATGGACGCGATCGCGCACGAGCTGCACACCTCGCGTTCCTCGGTGTCTCGGCTGCTCAGCCACGCCCGCGCGAGCGGGCTCGTCGAGATCTCCATCCACTCCCCCCTCGACCTGCCGAGCCGCATCGAGCACGAGATCCTCGAGCGCTTCGAGGTGCAGGCGCACGTCATCCCGGTGCCCGACCACGCGAGCGACGTCGACCGGCTCGACCGCGTCGCGCTCTCGGCTGCACGGATTCTCGGCCGCTTCATCGACTCCAACCTCACCGTGGGCCTCGCCTGGGGATCGACGATGGGCGCGATGAGCCGGCACCTCGTACCGAAGGCGACGCACAACTCCGAGATCGTGCAGCTGAACGGCGCCGGCAACCTGCGCACGACCGGCATCGTGTACGCGAGCGAGCTGCTGCGCCGCTTCGGCGACGCGTTCGGCGCGCGCGTGCAGCAGTTCCCGGTGCCCGCGTTCTTCGACGACCCGGCCACGAAGCAGGCCTTCTGGCGCGAACGCTCGACGCAGCGCCTGCTCGACCTGCAGGGCCGGCTCGACCTCGCCCTCTTCGGCATCGGCTCGCCGTTCGCCGAGGTGCCGAGCCACGTCTACCAGGGCGGCTACCTCGAGCGGGCCGACTACGAGGGCCTCAGCAGGGACGGCGCGGTCGGCGACGTCGCGACCGTGTTCTATCGCGCCGACGGCTCGACCGACGGCATCGCGCTGAACGAACGCGCGACCGGCCCCGACTTCGCGACGCTGCGGCGCGCGCCGCGGCGCATCTGCGTCGTCTCGGGTCGCGCGAAGCTCGCGGGCCTCCGCGGCGCGCTCGCCGCCGGGCTCATCACCGATCTCATCGTCGACGAGGGCACGGCACGGGCGCTCGTCGAGTCGCCCGCCGACTGACGCGACCCGCCGAGCCACCGCGCCCTCGACCGCTCGACGGCGGCCCCCAGGCCTCCGCGACGCGGGAATAGGGCGGCCTCCCGTGCGTTGACCTACAATCGACACGAGAAACGTGCTCCGGGGTCGGTGTAATTCCGAGCCGGCGGTGACAGTCCGCGAGCCGGGCGCGTTCGATCGCGAGATCGAATGTGCACGGTTGAACCGGTGGAATTCCGGTACCGACGGTGAAAGTCCGGATGGGAGGCGGCACGTGTCGGCTGCGCCGTGCGCCGCCGACGGCACGGTGGCGACACCGTGCACCAGCCGAGCATTCCCGGAGCCTTGGACACGAGGACGAGGAATGGCGAGCGCTGACCACCAGGCGGCTGCGCAGCACGCAGCGGATGCCACTGCGATGCGCCGCGCGCTCGAACTCGCCGAGCAGGGCCCTGCCGCCGGGGTGAACCCGCGCGTCGGCTGCGTCATCCTCTCGCCCGCGGGCGACGTGCTCGCCGAGGGCTGGCACCGTGGCGCGGGCACCGCGCACGCCGAGGTCGACGCGCTGTCGCAGCTCGCGCGGGGCGCCGCCGCCGGCGCGACGGTCGTCGTCACCCTCGAGCCCTGCAACCACACGGGCCGCACCGGGCCGTGCGCGCTCGCCCTCATCGAGGCCGGCATCGCACGCGTCGTGTACGCGGTCGGCGACCCGGGCGACCACTCCTCGGGCGGCGCCGTGCGCCTCCGCGACTCCGGGGTCGAGGTCACGGGCGGCGTGCTCGCCGACGAGGTCGAGGCGCTTCTCGACGACTGGCTGTTCGCCGCCCGCCACCGCCGCCCGCACGTCACCGTCAAGTGGGCGTCGAGCCTCGATGGCCGGGCCGCCGCGACCGACGGCACGAGCCGGTGGATCACGGGCGCGGCCGCCCGCAGCGACGTGCATCGCCGCCGCACCGCGGCCGACGCGATCGCGGTCGGCACGGGCACCGTGCTCGCCGACGACCCCGCGCTCACCGCGCGCGACGACGCGGGCCGACTGCTCGATCGCCAGCCCGTGCCCGTCGTCTTCGGGCGCCGCCCCGTGCCGGCCGACGCCGCCGTGCACGCACACCCGCACGCACCCCTGTTCGTGACGGGCGCCGAGCTCGCCCGCGACCTCGAAGAGCTGCAGCGGCGGGGCATCCGCTCGCTCTTCGTCGAGGGCGGACCAACCCTCGCGAGCGCCTTCATCGCCGCCGGCCTCGTCGACGAGCTGCTCGTCTACCTCGCCCCCGCGCTCCTCGGCGGCCCGATGCTCGCCCTGGGCGAGCTCGGTGTCCCGACGATCGCCGACGCCCTCCGCTTCGAATTCGCCGCCGTCGAGCGGCTCGGCGACGACGTGCTGCTCGTCGCGCACCGGCACTCGACCACCAGAGATGAGAGAGACTGACATGTTCACCGGAATCATCGAGGAGCTCGGACGCATCACGCGCGTCGAGCGCACCGCCGACGCCGCGAGGCTGACGGTGCACGGGCCGCTCGCCGTCGAGGGCGTGAAGCACGGCGACTCGATCGCGGTGTCGGGCGTCTGCCTCACCGTCGTCGACTTCGACGCGCAGGGCTTCACCGCCGACGTCATGGCGCAGACCCTCGCGATGTCGACCCTCGACGCGGCGGGCGAGGGCCTCGCGGTGAACCTCGAACGGGCGACGAAGGTCGGAGATCGCATCGGCGGGCACATCGTGCAGGGTCACATCGACGGCACCGCCCGCGTGCTCGAGATCCGGCCGGGCGAGGCCTGGCGGGTCATCCGCTTCTCGCTCGACCCCGAGCACGCGCCGCTCGTCGTCGACAAGGGCTCGATCGCCGTCGACGGCGTCTCGCTCACGGTGAGCGCCGTCGGCGTCGACGACGACGGCGACGGCGACTGGTTCGAAGTGTCACTCATCCCCGAGACGCTCGCGGCGACGACCCTCGGCGAGCGCGCGGTCGGCGACCTGGTGAACATCGAGACCGACATCCTCGCCCGGCAGGTGGCGCGGATGCTGCGCTTCGAGGAGCACCGCACGCTGCCGTCCTCCGTGCCCACGACGAACGGAGGTCTCGCATGAGCCTCGCCACGATCCCCGAGGTGCTCGACGCGCTCCGTGCGGGCAAGCCGGTCATCGTCGCCGACGACGAAGCCCGTGAGAACGAGGGCGACGCGATCATGGCCGCCGAGTTCGCGACGCAGGAGTGGATCGCCTGGATGGTGCGCCGCACGAGCGGCTACCTCTGCGCGCCCATGCCGAACGACGTCGCCGACCGGCTCGAGCTGCCGCTCATGGTCGAACGCAACGAAGACGCCCGCGGCACGGCGTACACGATCTCGGTCGACGCGGCCGACCGCGTCTCGACGGGCATCAGCGCCGCCGACCGCGCGCACACCCTGCGCGTGCTGGCAGACCCCGACGCGACCCCCGAACGGCTCGTCCGCCCGGGCCACGTTATCCCGCTGCGCGCGGTCGACGGCGGCGTGCGCGAGCGCGCGGGCCACACCGAGGCCGCAGTCGACCTCATGCGGCTCGCGGGCCTCTCGCCCGTCGGCGTCATCGGCGAACTCGTCGAGGACGACGGCGAGATGATGCGCCTGCCCGGGCTCATCGCCCTCGGCGAGCGCGAGGGCCTGCCGGTGACGACGGTCGCCGCCCTCGTCGAGTGGCTGCGCCGGCAGCACGACGGCGAGCCGCTCCCCGGCGCCGTCGCCGCCACCGTGCCCGAGTCGTCGCCGGTCGCCTTCGAGGTCGAGACGATGCTGCCGACCGAGCACGGCGACTTCCGCGTGCGGGCGTACCGCGACCGCGGCACGGGCGCCGACCACGTCGCGATCATCGTCGGCGATCCCGGCGCCGACGAGCAGGGCGCGGTCGTGCGCGTGCACTCCGAGTGCCTCACCGGCGAGGCCTTCGGGTCGCTGAAGTGCGAGTGCGGGCCGCAGCTCGACGCCGCCCTCGAAGAGATCCAGCGCCGCGGCGGCGTCGTGATCTACCTGCGCGGCCACGAGGGCCGCGGCATCGGGCTCATCAACAAGCTGCGGGCGTACCGCCTGCAGGAGGACGGGCTCGACACCCTCGACGCGAACGTCGCCCTCGGCCTGCCGATCGACGCGCGCGACTACACCGCGGCGTCGGCGATCCTCGCCGACCTCGACGTCGAGCGCGTGCGCCTGCTGACCAACAACCCCGAGAAGGTGCGCCAGCTCGAGTCGCACGGCATCGAGGTCGTCGAGCGGCTGCCGCTCGTCGTCGGCGTCGGCAGCGTCAACACCGGTTACCTCGACACCAAGCGCCGCCGCATGGGGCACGCCATCGAAGACCAGCAGCTCGCGGACGCAGCCGCTGAAACCCTCCTGGAAGGACACGCATCATGAGCGGTCACGGCTCGCCCACCCTCGACATCGACGGCTCCGGCCTCCGCGTCGTCATCGTCGCAGGGCTCTGGCACGACGAGATCTCGAACGGCCTCATCGCGGGCGCGACCCGCACCCTCGAGGCGGCGGGCGCCGAGTTCGAGCTCGTGCGGGTGCCCGGCAGCTTCGAACTGCCGGTCGTCGCGAAGGCCGCGCTCGAGGCCGGCGCCGACGCGGTCGTGGCGCTCGGCGTCATCATCCGCGGCGGCACGCCGCACTTCGAATACGTGTCGGCGGCCGCGACCGACGGGCTCACCCGGGTCGCACTCGACACGGGCAAGCCCGTCGGGTTCGGTGTGCTCACCCTCGACGACGAGCAGCAGGGCCTCGACCGCGCCGGCCTGCCGGGCTCGAAGGAGGACAAGGGCCGCGAGGCCGCCGAAGCGGCGATCGCGACCGCGCGCGTGCTGCGCGCGCTCTGACCGACCGCCGCGCTGAATTCGACTTCGACGCGGCGTAGAACCGGTTACACTCGGCAGCATGGAGACCCTCCGCCACGTCGTCGTGTTCATCCACCTCATCGGTTTCGCCGTGCTCTTCGGCGCCTGGGTCGTCGAGGCGGTGAACCGCCGCTACCAGGTGACCCGCCTCATGAACTACGGGCTCCTCATCGCGGGCGTCGCCGGCCTCGCGCTCGCGGCGCCGTGGGGCATCGAGTACGACATGAACTACATGAAGATCGGCATCAAGCTGGTCGTGCTCATCGCGATCGGCGCGCTCATCGGCATCGGCATGGGGCGCCAGCGCAAACACGGCACCGTCCCGCCCGCGATCTTCTGGTCGATCGGCCTGCTCACGGCCCTCAACGCGGCCATCGCGGTCATCTGGCGGTAGTCCGACCACGAACGATGCAGGATGCCCCGAGCCGAAGCGGCTCGGGGCATCCGCTGTTTCGGAGCACCCGCCGTTCGTCGCAGCATCCGTACCGTTCGTCGCACGTTCGCCCCCATCTCGCGGGGTCGCGGCGTGAGGCGAGCGTAGTGTAGGTGGGTTGCCACAAGCGACGATTCCACCCACTGCCTCACGGCCAGACGCCAGACCGACGTGCCCGAGCGCAGCGCCGTACGCAACCCTGGAGTCTTCGCCAGCGATGTCAGCTTCCCCCGCGGCCCCGGCCGCTTCCATCACCCCGACCGCCCCGGCCAATCCGCGCAGCCGTGTGATCCTCGCGAGCCTCATCGGCACGACGATCGAGTTCTACGACTTCTACGTCTACGCGACCGCCGCCGTGCTCGTCTTCCCTCACCTGTTCTTCCCGACGGGCGACCCGACGACCGCGCTCCTCTCGTCATTCGCCGTGTTCGGCGCGGCGATGGTCGCCCGCCCGCTCGGCGCGATCGTGTTCGGCCATCTGGGCGATAAGCACGGCCGCAAGGCGACGCTCGTCGGCGCCCTCCTCACGATGGGCATCGCGACCTTCCTCATCGGCGCGCTGCCGACCTACGAAGCCGTCGGCTGGCTCGCACCCCTCCTGCTTGTGATCCTGCGCATCGCGCAGGGCTTCGCGCTCGGCGGCGAGTGGTCGGGGGCGGCGCTCGTGGCGACCGAGAACGCGCCGGCCGGCAAGCGCGCCTGGTACGGCACCTTCCCGCAGCTCGGCGCGCCGATCGGCTTCATCATCGCGAACGGCCTCTTCCTCATCATCGCGGCGCTGCTGCCCTCCGACGACCCGACGATGCCCTCGCAGGCGTTCCTCGACTGGGGCTGGCGCATCCCGTTCCTCTTCTCCATCGTGATGGTGGCCGTCGGCCTCTGGGTGCGCCTGCGCCTCGTCGAGTCGACGGCGTTCCAGTCGGCCTCGAAGCGCGGCAAGCTCACGCGCCTGCCGCTCGCGAGCGTCTTCAAGCACTACTGGAAGCAGCTCATCCTCGGCACCTTCTTCATGCTCGCGACGTACGTGCTCTTCTACCTGATGACGACGTTCTCGCTGAGCTACGGTCGCGCGGCGGTCGAGCCGGCCGACGGGGCCCTCCCCGGCCTCGGCTACTCGTACAACACCTTCGTGCTCATGCTGATCGGCGGCGTCGTGTTCTTCGGCATCTTCACCCTGCTGTCGGGCCCGTGGGCCGACCGCTGGGGCCGTCGCAAGACGCTCATCTGGGTCACGATCGGCATCATCGTGTTCGGCCTCGCCTGGGTGCCGCTGCTCGGCGCCGGCTTCGTCGGCGTCATGGCCTGGCTCGTCGTCGGCTTCTCGCTCATGGGCATGACCTTCGGCCCGATGGGCGCGCTGCTGCCCGAGCTGTTCCCCACGAACGTGCGCTACACGGGCTCGGGTATCTCGTACAACGTCTCGTCGATCCTCGGCGCCGCGGTCGCACCCTTCATCGCGGTCGCCCTGTGGCAGGCCGGCGGCGGCAGCCCGTTCTGGGTGGGCGTCTACCTCTCGGTCATGGGCGTCCTCACGCTCATCGCGCTGCTCGTCTCGAAGGAGACCCGCGACGTCGACTTCGACGAGGCCGGGCTCGAGTCCTCGGCGGTGCTGTAGCGGTTCGCCGGTTCGAGGGGCGGATGCCACGTGGCATCCGCCCCTCGTCGTCCGCGGCCCTTGATCGAAGCAGGCGGTGCACGAGAAGTACGGCCGCAGCTGAGGCGCGTAGGCTGCAATGCGGCGATGATGCGAGCGGCGGGGGCGCGAGGCATCCGATCGCCCTTCTCGTCAGGAAAGTGAGCATGAGCACCAGCGAGCCCCGAACCCGCCGCGACGAACGCAACGCGCGCACCGCGCGTCGCACCCCGTCCAGCCGTCGCACCTCCCCCTTCGCCCGCCGCAGCGGCGAGCAGCCGGCCGGTCCCCGCGCGACCTTCCGGCAGTTGCTGCCGTTCATCTTCGAGCACCGACCGGTGCTCATCTGGGTCGCCGTGCTCTCGGTCGTCGGCGCATTCGCGAGCCTCGCCCAGCCGCTGCTCGTCAGCCAGGTCATCAACGTCGTCGAGGCGAGCGAGCCGCTCGGCGGCATCGTCTGGGCGCTCGTCGCGCTCGTCGTCGTGAGCGGCGTGATCTCGGGCTACCAGCACTACCTGCTGCAGCGCACCGGCGAGGGCGTCGTGCTCTCGAGCCGCAAGCGGCTCATCCACAAGCTGCTGCACCTGCCGATCGCCGAATTCGACACCCGCCGCACCGGCGACCTCGTCTCGCGCGTCGGCAGCGACACGACGATGCTGCGCGCCGTGCTCACTCAGGGCCTCGTCGAAGCGGTCGGCGGCACCGTCACCTTCGTCGGCGCCCTCATCGCCATGCTCATCATCGACCCGGTGCTGCTCGGCCTCACCGTGCTCGTCGTCGTCATCGCGATCACGACCGTGACGCTGCTCTCGCAGCGGGTGCGCGAGGCCTCGCACGCCGCCCAGGCGAAGGTCGGCGACGTCGCCGCCTCGGTCGAGCGGGCCATCGGGGCGGTGCGCACGATCCGCGCCGCCGGCGCCACCGAGCGCGAGGTCGCCGCCGTCGAGGCCGAGGCCGAGGGCGCATGGCGCATGGGCGTGCAGGTCGCGAAGATCTCGGCACTCATCGTGCCGATCGCGGGCATCGCGATGCAGGTGTCGTTCCTCGTGGTGCTCGGCGTCGGCGGGTACCGCGTGGCGTCCGGAGCGATCACCGTGGCGAACCTCGTCGCGTTCATCCTGTTCCTCTTCATGATGATCCTGCCGCTCGGACAGGCGTTCGGCGCGATCACCTCGGTCAACCAGGCGCTCGGCGCCCTCGGCCGCATCCAGGAGATCCTCGACCTCCCCGACGAGGACGCGCACGACCGCGAGCTCGCCCCGCGAGCGCTCATCGTCGGCGACGCCAACGAGGGCCTCCTGCCCGACGCACCGGCCATCGCCTTCGACGACGTGCACTTCGCCTACGCGTCGACCCAGCAGGACCCGGCCGACCCCGCGAACGACTCCCCCGACGAGCACCTGCCCGAGCCGAACGTCACCGAGCGCCAGCCCGTGCTGCGCGGCGTCTCGTTCGAGGTGCCGCGCGGCCGCCGCATCGCGCTCGTCGGGCCGTCGGGTGCCGGCAAGTCGACCATCCTCGCGCTCATCGAGCGGTTCTACGACCCGTCGGTCGGCGCGGTCCGCATGGGCGGGCTCGACCTCCGTGCGCTCGACCGCACCGAGCTGCGGGCCCAGATCGGCTACGTCGAACAGGACGCACCCGTGCTCGCCGGCACCCTGCGCGACAACCTGCTGCTCGGCTCTCCCGACGCGACCGACGCCGAGTGCGAGCACGTGCTGCGGGCGGTCAACCTCGGTGCGGTGCTCGACCGCGACGCGGCCGGGCTCGGCGCGGCCGTCGGCGACGACGGCATCATGCTGTCGGGTGGCGAACGCCAGCGCCTGGCGATCGCCCGGGCGCTCCTCGCCGCGCCCCCGATCCTGCTGCTCGACGAGTCGACCTCCTCGCTCGACGGCGTCAACGAGCGCATGATGCGCGAGGCGATCGACGCGGTCGCAGCCGGCCGCACGCTGATCGTGATCGCGCACCGGCTCTCCACCGTGATCGACTCCGACCGCATCGTCGTGCTCGACGACGGACGGGTCGTCGGCGAGGGCACGCACGCCGAGCTCGTCGACGCCGTGCCGCTCTACCGCGAGCTCGCCGAGCACCAGCTGCTGGTCTGAGGCCCACCGAGCCTGACGCGCGATGCCCCGTGGTCTCCGCCACGGGGCATCCGGCACTCAGTGCTGACCCGAGTGAACCTCAGTGCTCGCTCGGATGGATCCGCGATGCGTCGTCCATAGCGTGGGAACCCGCATCCGGCAATGGATGCCACAGGCCCATGCCCCACGGAGGACCCATCATGACCATCGCGACCATGACGGACGCGCGCGACCTCAGCCGCTTCGACGAACTGCCCGTCGAGCTCATCGACGAACTGCCCGACGCCGGCGACGCCACCACGACCCGTCGCTCCGGCCTCGGCAACTCCTTCGACCGGGTGCAGTCCGGCATCCAGGGGTGGCTGCGCCACTGGGAGCCGCTGCAGCTGCCGGCATTCACCGCCGTGCGCGATGTGATGCCGGCCGATGATCGCGGTCGCAGCTCGCTGCACGCCGCCACGACCCGCCCCGACGGCGCGGTGCGCCTCACCGCGAGCGTCTACGACCGTCCGAACCGCTCCGGCGGCCCCCTCGCCTGGTCGCGCAACTGGGCGAGCCTCGCGGTGCTGCCGCCCGCCCGGGAGGCCGGCCGCCTGTTCTACCGGTTCAGCGCCGCGAGCCGACTCGTGCTCGACGGCCAGGCCGAGCTCAGCCTCGTATCGACGAGCGTCAACTTCGGCGTCGTCGCCGACGCGGCGAAGCAGAGCCCGTTCCAGACGCCGGGCTTCGCCGCTCCGCTCGTGCGTCCGCTCGTCGGCGTGCAGTGCCGCGCCGACGTCGACGCCACCTCGTCGCAGACCTTCGAGGGCTCGATCGCCGTGCGCCAGGGCGACACCCCCGCGATGGCGTTCGTCATCGGCACCGACCTCCTCTTCGAGAACGGCTGGGTGCGCATGCACGAGGGCTCGAGCACCTGGATCGGCCCGAGCAAGGCCGGCGCGAGCGGCACGATCGAGTTCCGCTACGCCCCCGCCGCGCTGCTGCGCCTGCTCGGGCACCTCGACGACCCGCACACCGTCGGCTGAGCTCCGACGTCGACCGCCCGTTCGGGCTCAGACCGTCGGCGGCGCGCCGAGCGGCCAGGATCCGAGGATCCGGCCGTGGTGCGAGGTCTCCGGCGGCCTGAGCCGGACGAGGGCGAGGGTGCCGAGCTCGAGACGGTCGCCGCGCAGCACCCGTCCGTGCCGCTTCGCCGTCACGTGCGGCCGGAAGTCGGGCCGAGGCCGGACGAGATCGACCCCGGCGGCGCGGAGCTGCGCGATCGCACGGCCGCGGAGGGCGGCGATCTCGCCACCGTCGCGCACGAGCGAGACGAGGATGTCGCGCCGCGGCCCGAACATCGCATCGTCGCCGACGGCGACCGAGATCGGCCGCCGGCCGGGTTCCCTCGCGACCACCGCGAGCGCCCCGCAGAGCACCTCGGCGTCGAGCTCGGTGGCGAACGGCTCGACGAGGGTCACGTGCAGCGGCCACTGCGCGACGGTGAACTCGTCGCCTGCGACGAGCGGCGAGAGCGGCAGCACGACGACGAAACGCGCCTTCCGGTGAGTCTCTTCTGGAGCTTCCACGCGAGGTTCCCGTCGGCCGCGCTATCGCGACGGGGCGGCCGCCCGCCCGGCACCGTCGACGTCGACCCCGTCGTCGGCTGCGGTGGGCGGCCGCTGCCACGGCCACCGCCCGGTGACCTCGACCGCGAGCGACCAGCTGAGGAAGGTCCTGATCAGCACGATGAGCCCGAGCACGCCGACCGACTCGAGCGTCGGCGTCACGGCCACCGTGCGGATGATGTCGGCTGCGACGAGCAGCTCGAGGCCGATCAGGATGCCTCGACCGAGCACGCGGCGGAACCGCTCGTAGACCGGCCCGAGGTGGCGGATCCGCCGGATCGCGGCGTCTACCATCGCGTAGAGCACGCCGACGACGATCGCGATGACGCCGATGACGTCGATGACCTCGCCCGCCCGCGTGATGATCTGGCCGAACTCCATGGCGCCCTCCTGCCGCACACGCTAGCCCCGACGCGGCGTCTCGGGGCCGATGCCGCCCGCGTGGCGCGGAGCCGGTCACGGCGAAGGGGCGGATGCCGGGCCCACCCGCCGGAGCGGGGTGGGAGGCATCCGCCCCTTCGCGGGCGGTTCCGGAGCGTGCTACTCGGCGACCGGCGCCGAGGAGTGCTCGAGGTGGTAGCGCAGGCTCGCGAGCTCGGCCTTGAGCGCCGCGGGCACCCGGTCGCCGAACTGCTCGAAGTACTCGTCGGTGAGCTCGCACTCGGCGAGCCACGAGTCGCGGTCGACGTCGAAGAGCTGTTCGAGCGCCTCGTCGGTGATGTCGAGGCCGTCGAGGTCGAGGGAGTCGGAAGCGGGGAGCAGGCCGATCGGCGTCTCCACCGTGTCGGCGGTGCCCTCGACGCGACCCACGATCCACTCGAGCACGCGCGAGTTCTCGCCGAAGCCCGGCCAGAGGAACGAGCCGTCGGCGCCCTTGCGGAACCAGTTGACCTGGAAGATCTTCGGTGCGTTGGTGCCGAGGATGCGACCCATCTTCACCCAGTGGCCCCAGTAGTCGGCCATGTTGTAGCCGCAGAAGGGCAGCATCGCGAAGGGGTCGCGGCGCAGCTCGCCGACGGTGCCCTCGGCGGCCGCCGTCTTCTCCGACGAGATGGTCGCACCCATGAAGACGCCGTGCTTCCACGAGCGCGCCTCGGCGACGAGCGGCACGTTCGTCGCGCGGCGGCCGCCGAAGAGGATCGCGTCGATCGGCACGCCGTCGTGGGCGTCCCAGTCGTCGGAGATCTGCGGGCATTGCGCTGCGGCGACCGTGAAGCGCGAGTTCGGGTGCGCGGCGGGGCGTCCGGACGCGGGCGTCCAGGGGTTGCCCTGCCAGTCCGTGAGCTCCTCGGGGATCTCGTCGGTCAGACCCTCCCACCAGACGTCGCCGTCGGGGCGGAGCGCCACGTTCGTGAAGATCGTGTTGCCCCAGAGGGTCTGCACGGCCGTCGGGTTCGTGGTCTCGCCGGTGCCCGGTGCGACGCCGAAGAAGCCGGCCTCGGGGTTGATCGCGTAGAGGCGGCCGTCCTCGCCGGGGCGCATCCAGGCGATGTCGTCGCCGATCGTCTCGACCGTCCAGCCGGGGATCGTCGGGCGCAGCATCGCGAGGTTCGTCTTGCCGCACGCCGACGGGAATGCCGCCGCCACGTGGTACGACTTGCCCTCGGGCGAGGTGATCTTGATGAGCAGCATGTGCTCGGCGAGCCAGCCCTCGTCACGCGCCATGACGCTCGCGATGCGCAGCGCGAAGCACTTCTTCGCGAGGAGCGCGTTGCCGCCGTAGCCCGACCCGAACGACCAGATCTCGCGCGAGTCGGGGAACTGCACGATGTACTTGGTGTCGTTGCAGGGCCACTCGATCTCGGCGCGGCGGTGGCCGACGCCGTCGACCAGCGGGTAGCCGACCGAGTGCACGGTGCGCACCCACGGCTCGCCGGCCTCGATGAGACGGTAGACGGCGTCGCCCATGCGGGTCATGATGCCCATCGAGAGCACGACGTAGGGCGAATCGGTGATCTCGACGCCGAGCTGCGAGATGGGGCCGCCGAGCGGGCCCATCGAGAACGGCACGACGTACATCGTGCGGCCCTTCATCGAGCCGTCGAAGACCTCGGTGAGCTCGGTGCGCATCTCGCGCGGGTCGCGCCAGTTGTTCGTGGGGCCCGCGTCCTCTTCGTACGTCGAGCAGATGAAGGTGCGGTCCTCGACGCGCGCGACATCGGAGGGGTCGGTGCGCGCGAGGTAGCTGTTGGGGCGCCACTCGGGGTTCAGCTTGATGAGCTTGCCCTCGGCGACGAGCTGCTTCTCGAGCAGGTCGGCCTCGTGCTGCGAGCCATCGCACCAGACGATCTCGTCGGGCTTGGTGAGCCCTGCGATCTCGTCGACCCAGGCGCGCAGGGCCGCGTCGGTCGTTCCGCGCCGAGCCGGCGCTGCAGAGTCGGATGCCTCGGTGCCGATCGAGAACTCGGAGATGGTCATCGTCGTCCCTTCCAGTGGGTTCCCGGCGGGCGCCGGAGGAGTTCGTGTTTCCAGAATGCGCCGTTTCGTGGCATCCCACCGACCAAATCGCCAGTTAAGAACCAGCGATCTTTCGATATTCTTAAGGCATGAAGGCAGGCTCCTCCGACCTCGCGACCCTCGGCCATCGCATCCGCCACTTCCGCGGCGAGCGCGGGCTCACACTCGACCAACTCGGCGAGGCCGTCGGCATGGCCGGCAGCCAGCTCTCGCTCATCGAGAACGGCAAGCGCGAGCCGAAGCTCTCGACCCTCGACGCCCTCGCCGCCGCGCTCGACGTCGAGCTCGCCGAGCTGCTCTCGCGCGAGGCGCCGAGCCGGCGCGCCGCCCTCGAGCTCGAGCTCGGCCGAGCCCAGTCGGGCCACCTCTACGCGAGCCTCGGCCTGCCGCAGATCAAGGCCTCGCGCGGCATCACCGACGAGACGCTCGAGGCGGTCGTGGGCCTCCATCGCGAACTCCAGCGGCGGGCGACCGAGGCGATCGCGACCCCCGAAGAGGCACGACGCGCGAACACCGAGCTCCGCGAGCGCATGCGCGAGCGCGCCAACTTCCTGCCCGAGATCGAGACCCTCGCCGAAGAGCAGGTGCGCGCCTCGGGTCACCGCTCGGGCGCGCTGACCCACCGCGAGGTGAGCGTCATGGCCGAGCGGCTCGGCTTCCAGCTCTTCTACGTCGACGACCTGCCCGACTCGACGCGGTCGATCAGCGACCTCTCGAACGGCCGCATCTACCTGCCGCCCGCGTCGATCCCCGGTGGGCACGGCCTGCGCTCGATGGCACTGCAGGCGATGGCGCACCGCCTGCTCGGCCACACTCCCCCGGCCAGCTACACCGAGTTCCTCTGGCAGCGACTGGAGATCAACTACTTCGCCGCCGCATGCCTCATGCCGCAGGACGCCTCGGTCGCATTCCTCCAGGAGGCGAAGAAGGAGAAGCGGCTCGCGATCGAGGACTTCCGCGACGCGTTCGGCGTCACCCATGAGGCCGCGGCGCTGCGCTTCACGAATCTCGCCACCTCGCACCTCGACATGACCCTGCACTTCCTCAGGGTGGCGGGCGACGGGGCGCTGCTCAAGGGCTACGAGAACGACGGCCTGCCGCTGCCGACCGATGTCACGGGCTCGATCGAGGGCCAATGGGTGTGCAAGAAGTGGAGCGCACGCACCGCCTTCGCGCACACGAACCGCACGACCGAGAACTACCAGTACACCGACACCCCGGCCGGCACCTTCTGGTGCGCGACCCAGACCGGCCGAACGGATGCCGCGGAGTTCTCGATCACGGTCGGCGTGCCCTTCGCGCAGGCGAAGTGGTTCCGCGGGCGCGAGACGACCCTCCGGGCGGTCTCGACCTGCCCCGACGAGTCGTGCTGCCGCAGCGCCCCGTCCGAGCTCGCCGAGCGCTGGGCCGGCCGCGCCTGGCCGAGTGCGCGCCTGCACGCGCATGTGCTCTCGCCGCTGCCGTCGGGCACGTTCCCCGGGGTCGACGACGCCTCGGTCTACGAGTTCCTGGAGGCGCACGCCGAGCAATGAACGTCGGGGACAATGAAGTTCCTCTTGCATTAGTGTGTGACACACAGTATCGTGTGCCCCATGAACACCGATGAGACGACCGCCGGGCACCTGCAAGAGCTGCGCCGCGGCACCGTCGTGCTCGCCTGCCTGATCCGGCTGCGCACACCCGACTACGGCTATGCCCTGCTCGAGTCGCTGAACGGCCTCGGCATCCTCGTCGACGCGAACACGCTCTACCCGCTGCTGCGTCGGCTCGAGAAGCAGGCGCTCCTCACGAGCGAGTGGAACACCGACGAGGCCCGGCCCCGCAAGTTCTACCGCACGAGCCCCAGCGGCGAGCTGCTCGCCGACGCACTCATGACCGACTGGCGACGCATCGACGATGCCCTCGCCGGACTCACGACCGGAGACGAATGATGACCGAGCTCACCGACCGCTACCTCTTCGCGGCCACCCGGAGCCTTCCCGCAGCGCAGCGCGAGGAGCTCTCCCGCGACCTCGCCGAGCGCATCGCCGACACGATCGACGCCCGCGTCGACTCGGGTGCCTCGACGCCCGAGACCGCCGAGCACGACGCACTCGTCGAGCTCGGGCACCCCGCCGTGCTCGCCGCGAGCTACAGCGACCGCCCGCTCATGCTGATCGGTCCGCGCTACTTCCTCGTCTGGAAGCGCCTTCTGATCTTCCTCGAGTCGTTCGTCCCCGCGACCGTCGCGGCCGCCACCGCGCTCGGCCTCGTGCTCTCGGGCGGCGGCTGGGAGATCGTCGGCACGGTGGTCACCACCGGTCTCACCGTCGCCGTGCACCTCGCGTTCTGGGTGACGCTCGTCTTCGCGCTGATCGAGCGCTACGACACCGGCGCCGTCGGCAGCGCCGACAAGCTGCTCGGCTGGACGCCCGACCAGCTCCCGCAGCTGCCCGAGGTACGCCGCCCGCATCGGCGGAGCGACCTCATCGCGAGCCTCGTCTGGCTCGCGATCGCCGCCGGGTTGCTCGTGTGGCAGCAGTTCGGCGTCCTCTGGATCGGTGGCGAACGCTCCGCAGTGCCGCTGCTCGCTCCCGAGCTGTGGTCGTTCTGGCTGCCGTACCTCTTCGTGCTCATCGCGCTCGAGGCGGCGTTCGCCGTCTGGATCTACCGCAGCGACTGGAACTGGGCCAACGCCCTCGTGAACGTCGCCCTGAGTGCCGCGTTCGCGATCCCGGTCATCTGGCTCTTCGTCGAGGGGATGCTGCTCAGCCCCGAATTCCTCGCGGCGATCGACCCGTACCTCGACGCCGATGCCGAGCGCGTGCTGTCGGTGCTCTTCATCGGGGGCGTCGCCGCCATCTGCGCCTGGGACTCGATCGACGGGATCATCAAGGCGGTGCGAGGCGGCGGACGCGGCACGCTCGACTTCCCGGGCAACCGCAGCCCGCGCCGGGCCGAGGGCTGAGCGCAGCCCGGCGTTCGAACCGTGGATGCCTCGGGGCCGGCGATCGATCGATCGTCGGCCCCGAGGCATCCGTTCGTTCAGCCGGCGGCCGAGCCCACGACGGGTCGCAGGATGAGACCGCCTCGGACGTGCGGGCGCCCGCGTGTCGCGCGAATCCTCCTGCGACTCGTCGGCGCGTGACGGCCCGCACCGTCGGAGGCGCCTACTTCGGCCCCATCCGGATCGCGCCGTCGAGCCGGATCGTCTCGCCGTTCAGCATCGGGTTCGCGATGATCGAACGCACGAGTGCGGCATACTCGGCGGGCGAGCCGAACCGCGAGGGGTGCGGGATCTGGGCGGCGAGGGAGTCCTGCACCTCCTGCGCCATCGAGGCCATCATCGGCGTCTCGAAGATGCCGGGGGCGATCGTGACGACGCGGATCAGCAGCTTCGAGAGGTCACGCGCGAGCGGCAGGGTCATGGCCGCGACGCCGCCCTTCGAGGCCGAGTAGGCGGCCTGGCCGATCTGCCCGTCGAAGGCCGCGACGGAGGCGGTGTTGACGATGACGCCGCGCTCGGGCGTCTCGGGTCCACCAGGCACGCTGCCCGTCGACGGCTCGGTCGCCGCCATCGCGGCCGCCGCGAGACGGGCCACGTTGAACGTGCCGATGAGATTCACGCGGATCGTACGCTCGAACACGTCGAGCGGGGCGGGGCCCTCGCGCCCGACGGTGCGGTTGCCGGTCGCGATGCCGGCGCAGTTCACCGCGACGCGCAGCGACCCGAGCGCAGAGGCGGCCTCGACCGCGGCCTGCACCTCGGCCTCGTTGGCGACGTCGGCCGCGACGAAGCGAGCGCGATCGCCGAGTTCGGCCGCCGCCTCCTCGCCGCGCGGCCCGGGCAGGTCGACGAGCACGACGGCGGCGCCGCCCTCGATGAGCGCGCGTGCCGTCGCGCGCCCGAGTCCCGAGGCGCCTCCGGTGACGAGCGCCGATGCTCCGGTGAGTTCCATCTGCTGTCCTTTCGATTGGTGTGGTCGCCGAGCGTTTCCGTCGGAACCCGAGGTCTCCGCTGCCGCGGCGACGCTCGGTCGATACGGCGACGCTCGATGGTGTGAGACGCGGGAGTTCAGATCCGTTCGATGACGGTGGCGTTCGCCATGCCGCCGCCCTCGCACATCGTCTGCAGGCCGTAGCGGCCGCCGGTCGCCTCGAGCTGGTTGACGAGGGTCGTGAGCAGGCGCGTGCCCGACGAGCCGAGCGCGTGCCCGAGCGCGATCGCCCCGCCGCGCGGGTTGAGCTTCGCGGGATCCGCCCCGGTGTCGGCGAGCCAGGCGAGAGGAACTGATGCGAACGCCTCGTTGACCTCGTACGCGTCGATGTCGTCGTGCGTGAGTCCGGCGCGCTCGAGCACCTTCGCCGTCGCCGGGATGACGCCCGTGAGCATGTACAGCGGGTCGCTGCCGACCACCGAGAACGAGCGGAAGCGCGCGCGCGGGGTGAGCCCGAGCTGCTCGGCCTTCGACGCGCTCATGATGAGCGCGGCCGAGGCGCCATCGGTGAGCGGCGATGAGTTGCCGGGCGTGATGCGCCAGTCGAGCTCGGGAAACCGCTCGGCGAGCCGGTCGGTGCGGAACGCCGGGTTCAGGCCCGCGAGCGACCCGACCGAGGTGCCGGGGCGCACCGTCTCGTCGGCGAGTGCCTCGACGCCGGGCACCGGCACGAACTCGCTCGCGAACGCGCCCGAGGCGTGCGCCGCCGCCGCGAGCTCGTGCGAGCGCGCGGCGAAGGCGTCGAGCTCGTCGCGGGCGAAGCCCCACTTCGCCGCGATGAGCTCGGCGGAGACGCCCTGGTTCACGAGCCCCTCGGGGTAGCGGGCGCGGATGCGCGAGCCGTACGGGTCGGCTCCTGCGGCGCTCGAGCCGAGCGGCACCCGGCTCATCGACTCGACCCCGCAGGCGATCACGATGTCGGCCTGGCCCGCGAGCACCGCCTGCGCGGCGAACGTCGCGGCCTGCTGGCTCGAGCCGCACTGCCGGTCGATCGTCGTGCCGGGCACGTGCTCGGGGAAGCCCGCGGCGAGCACCGCGTTGCGGGTGAGGTTGTAGCTCTGCTCGCCGATCTGGCTGACGCAGCCCCCGATCACGTCGTCGATCAGGGCCGGGTCGAGGTCGTTGCGGTTCACGAGCGCGTCGAGCACGCCCGCGAGGAGATCGACGGGGTGGACGGCGGACAGGAGCCCTCCGGGCTTGCCGCGCCCGACGGGGGTGCGGACGACGTCGACGATGACGGCTTCAGTGCTCATGGCTCCAGCCTACGACCAGCCAAGCGCTCGCTTGGTCTCAGTACGGCGGATGCCCCGTGCGCAGGCGTGCGCACGGGGCATCCGTCTTGTTCTGCAAGCGAGCTCAGGCGACCGGCTCGGGCTCGCGCGCGAGCACGACGGGCTGGCGCTCGGGCAGCACGACGGGGTGGGTGCCCGCCATCGCCTCGATGACCCGCACGACCTGGCATGAGTAGCCGTACTCGTTGTCGTACCAGACGTAGAGCACGGCGTCGGTGCCGTCGGCGATGGTCGCGAGACCGTCGACGATGCCGGCGCGGTTCGAGCCGACGAAGTCGGTCGAGACCACCTCGGGCGACTCGATGTAGTCGATCTGCTGGCGCAGCGGCGAGGTGAGCGAGGTCTGGCGCAGGAACTTGTTGAGTTCGGCCTTCGTCGCGGGGCGCTCGAACTGCAGGTTGAGGATCGCGAGCGACACGTCGGGCGTGGGCACTCGGATCGCGGAACCGGTGAGCTTGCCCTCGAGCGCGGGCAGCGCCTTCGACACGGCCTTCGCGGCGCCCGTCTCGGCGATGACCATGTTGAGCACCGCCGAGCGGCCGCGGCGGTCGCCCTTGTGGAAGTTGTCGATGAGGTTCTGGTCGTTGGTGAACGAGTGCACCGTCTCGACGTGACCGCGCACGACGCCGTACGCGTCGTCGACGGCCTTCAGCACCGGGGTGATCGCGTTCGTGGTGCAGGAGGCGGCCGACAGGATGCGGTCGGCGGCCGTGATGTCGTCGGTGTTGATGCCGTGCACGATGTTCTTGATCGCGCCCTTGCCCGGGGCGGTGAGGAGCACCCGTGCGACGCCCTTCGACTGCAGGTGCTGGCTGAGGCCGGCCTCGTCGCGCCAGCGGCCCGTGTTGTCGACGACGATCGCGTTGTCGATGCCGTAGGCGGTGTAGTCGATCGTGGCCGGGTCGTCGGAGTAGATGACCTGGATCAGCGTGCCGTTCGCGAGGATCGTGTTCGCCGCTTCGTCGACCTCGATGGTGCCGGCGAAGGGGCCGTGCACCGAGTCGCGGCGGAGCAGGCTCGCGCGCTTCACGAGGTCGTTCTCGGCACCCTTGCGCACGACGACGGCACGCAGCCGCAGGCCCTGGCCGCCGCCCGTGTGCGCGATGAGGATGCGGGCGAGGAGCCGCCCGATGCGGCCGAAGCCGTAGAGCACCACGTCGGTGCCGGATGCCTCGGGGGCTCCCGCCTCGGCGATGACCGGGGCCAGCTCGGCGCGCACGAAGTCGACGAGCTCGCGCGCGTCGCCCTCGCCGACGGCGTCGGCGTAGCGGCTCACGATGCGGGCGACGTCGACCGAGGCGGGGCCGGGCGCGATCTCGCGCAGCACCTCGAGCACGCGCATGGTGTCGACGAGGTCGAGCTCGACGTCACCGGCCTGGCGGGCGAAGCGGTGCGCCTTCAGCAGTTCGACCGCTGAACGGTTGATGAGCCGTCGTCCGTGGATCGACGTCACCACCCCGTGGTCTCGGTACAGGCCGCCGATCAGCGGAATCATCCGCTCGGCGAGCTCTTCCTTGGCGATCCATTCGGCACGGCGGGCGTCGAACTCGTGGCTCACGTTCTTCCTTCTCGGCCGAGCGGACGTGGGCGTCGTCGACCAGGGTCGTGCGACCGCGTCTGCCGGTGGGCAGCGCTGGCCGCATTCTTTCCGGGGATGTCTCGATCATACCTAGACATTCATTCGAGGTTGTTGTACGTCACGTCGAACGGATGCGCCGAAGCGGGACGGCGCGGCGACGGCGCGGGTCCGTAGACTGCTGTCACGTGGATCGCATCATGCCGGGAGTCATCGCCGTCGTCTTCGGCACCGTCGCACTCACCGTCGTGTTCGTGCCGCTCGTGGCCCTGAGCTACCGTCGGCACGGCGGCTTCTCGACGGCGCGGTTCCTCGCATGGATCGCGCTCGGCTTCTACCTGCTCGGGCTCTGGGCTTACACCCTGCTGCCCCTGCCCGACTCCGACTTCGCGTGCGCGGGCGTCGTGCTCGACCCGTTCGCCGAGATCGCCGACATCGTGCGGCTGCAGTCGGAGGACGGCGGCTCGCTGCTGCGCAACGTCGCGTTCCAGCAGCTGGTGCTGAACATCGTGCTGTTCGTGCCGCTCGGCTTCTTCGTGCGCGCGCTGTTCGACCGCGGCGTCGTCGTCGCGACGATCGCAGGTGCGCTCGTCTCGCTCGGGATCGAGCTCACCCAGCTCACCGGCGTCTGGGGGCTCTATCCCTGCGCATATCGCCTGTTCGACACGGGCGACCTCATGACCAACACGATCGGCGCGGTGCTGGGCTCGCTCGCGGCCCTCGCCGTGCTCAGGCGCGGTCGCGGGTCGGCGAGGCAGGATGCCACGACCGGCGCCGTCTCGGTCGGACGCCGGCTGCTGGCGATGACGGCCGATCTCGTCGTGCTCTGGGTGGGATCGGTCACCCTGTCGGTGCTCGCGAACACCGCGCTCCTCCTGCTCGTCGGACGGGAGACGGTGCTCGAGGCCTCGAATGCGGTGTCGCTCGCCGCGACCCTCCTCATGATCGCGGCGCAGGCGGTCTCCGTCTTCGCCGGCGGGGTCACCCTCGGCGAGCGCGCCGTGCTGATCGGCGCCGTCGAGACTCGACGCCCCCGCGCGCTCTGGCGACTCGTGCGGTTCGCCGCCGGGGTCGGCGGATACGGGCTGCTGCAGCTCCTCCCCGAGCCTTGGAGCCTCCTCGCGAATGTGCTCGCGGTGGCGAGCCTCGTCGTCGCGTTCACGAGTCGGGGCCACCGCGGTCTCGCGCAGGCCGCGGCCGGCATGGAGGCACGCGCGCGGGTGCCCGAGGCTCCCGCCGACGACGTTCAGCCGACCCGGACGCCCTCGACGTAGGAGATCTCCTTCGACGCGATGCGCTCGGGAAGGCCCTCGAACACGGCCGCACGCTCGGGCGAGACGACGTAGGCCGCCTCGACGCGCTCGAACTCGGCCCGGTCACCGGGCACGCTGACCGCCCACACGAACTCGTTCGCCTCGGGCACGCCGTAGGCGAACTCCACCTCGAAGCCCGTCGCGCGGCGCACCGGGGGCATCTTCTCCTCGAACCACGAGACGAACGCCTCGTACTCTCCGGGAACGATCTGGTAGCGGCGCAGCTGCACGGTCTTCATGCATCCATCATGCCGTGGCGGCACGGGGCGTCCGTTCACCCGCAGGTCGCACCCGAGACATCCGGCCGCCCTACCGTCGCACCGGCGAACGTCGCCCGACGAAGAGGAGACCTGACATGCCCGACCGACTTCCCGTGAGCCGCCGTGCCGTGATCACCGCCGGAGCGCTCGGCGCCGTCGGCGCCGCGCTGCCCGTCGGCGCCGCGAACGCGGCACCCGCGACCCCGCGCCGCTCGCCCGCGGGCAGCCCGCGCGCGAACGGCCCGAAGCTGCGCTTCCACGGCGACGGCACCTTCAAGGTGGTGCAGTTCAACGACACCCAGGACGACGAGCGCACCGACCGCCGCACGGTCGAGCTGATCGAGAAGACGCTCGACCAGGAGCAGCCCGACTTCGTGCTCATCAACGGCGACGTCATCACAGGCGGCTGCGAGACCCGCCTCGCCGTGAAGCAGGCCATCAACAACGTCGTCTGGCCGATGGAGAGCCGGCAGATCCCGTGGGCGGTCACCTACGGCAACCACGACGAGGACTCGCTGCCGCAGTCGGGCGTCGACGAGGCCGGGATGCTCGAGTTCTACCGCTCGTACGACTACAACATGAACGCCGCGAACATCGCGGGCGTCACCGGCACGGGCAACACGATCGTGCCGGTCGCCTCCTCGGCGAAGAAGAACCGCGACGCCTTCGCGCTGTGGCTGCTCGACTCGGGCCGCTACGCACCGGGCTCGATCAACGGGCAGGACTTCGCGGGCTACCCGACCTGGGACTGGCTGCGCATGGACCAGGTCGCCTGGTACCGCGAGGAGTCGCAGCAGCTCGAGCAGAAGCTCGGGCGGAAGCTCCCGGGTCTCATGTTCATCCACATCGCGCTGTGGGAGCACCGGTTCATGTGGTGGGGCGGCGTCGACACCCGCGGCGCGGCCGACGCCGCGCGCGGCAAGGCCCGCCACGGCATCGTCGGCGAGCGCAACGAGGACGAGTGCCCCGGCCCCATCAACTCGGGCATGTACAACGCGATCCTCGAGCGCGGCGACGTCAAGGGCGTCTTCGTCGGCCACGACCACGTGAACGACTACGTCGGCGACTACTACGGCGTGCTGCTCGGCTACGCCCCCGGCACGGGCTTCGGCGCCTACGGGCTGCCGGGCGCCGCGCGCAACCGCATGCGCGGCGGCCGCGTCTTCGAGCTCACCGAGGCCGGCGACGACGTGACGGTCGCCACCCGCGTGGTCTACGCCCGCGACCTCGGCATCGACCTCACCGCGAACGACCAGCCGATGGAGCCGACGCCGCTGGCCCCGAAGCAGGAGCGGATCTGAGTGCAGGGGCGGGGCCCGTTCGCGTGATGCGGACGGGCCCCGCCCTCGTCGTATACTCGACCTCGTCCAGGCGTGCAGCGATCAGCGATCGACACCGCGCCGGTGCTCGAAAAATGGGCACGAAGCGGGCCCCTGCCGCGAGACACATACGGAATCCACCTCATCCGTCATCGTCTCGAAAGGCTTCGCCATGCCCGCACCCTCGAACACCACCGTCGCCGCCCACGTCGCGCGCACCCTCGCCGCCCACGTCGACCACGTCTTCGGCGTGATGGGCAACGGCAACGCCTACTTCCTCGACGCGCTCGAACGCGAGACGGATGCCGCGTTCACCGCGGTGCGGCACGAGGCGGGCGGCGTCGTGGCCGCCGACGCGCACTATCGCGCCTCGAAGCGGCTCGCGGCCGCCACCTCGACCTACGGTGCGGGCTTCACGAACACGCTGACCTCGCTCGCCGAGGCGGCGCAGGCCCGCGTGCCGCTCGTGCTCGTCGTCGGCGACGAGCCCACCTCGGGCCGTCGCCCGTGGGACGTCGACCAGATCGCCCTCGCGTCGGCGGTCGGCGCGCGCACCTACACGGTCGGGCGCACGGATGCCTCGGCCACGACGGTCATCGCGATCGAGCACGCGCTGAGCTACCGCGTGCCGGTCGTACTGGCACTGCCCTACGACGTCGCCGCGGCCGAGGCCGGGGCGTTCGTCGAGGCGCCCGCACCGCGGCATCCCGCACCGCTCACGCCCACCGGCGAGTTCTCGACGGGCGTGCTCACCGAGCTCGTCGCCGCCCTCGCGGGCGCGAGCCGGCCGTTCCTGCTCGCGGGCCGCGGCGCCTGGCTCGCCGACGCGGGCGAGGCGCTCGGCGAGCTCGCCACGGCGACCGGTGCGATCACCGCGTCGACGGCGCTCGGCCGGGGCGTCTTCCCCGACTCGCGCCACGACCTCGGCGTGACGGGCGGATTCGGCGCCGAGGGCGCGATGGAGCTCGTGCGCGAGGCCGACGTCGCGGTCGTGTTCGGCGCCTCGCTCAACCAGTTCACGATGCGATTCGGCGACCTCTTCGCGCCGGGCACCCGGGTGTTCCAGGTCGACGTCGCCCCGGCCGCGACGCACCCGCACGTCGGCGGCTACCTCCGTGGCGACGCCGCGGTCGTGGCTCGCGCGCTCGTCGCCGAGCTCGCCGGGACCGGTGCCACCCCGTCGGGCTGGCGCGAGCGCGTCGACGTGGCGGCGCTTCGCGCCTACCCCGCGCCCGAGCGTGCCGACGGGCTCGCCGACGACGGCCGCCTCGACCCGCGCGCCGTCGCGCTGCGGGTCGCCGAGCTCCTCCCCGAAGACCGGGTCGTCGTCTCGGACGGCGGCCACTTCATCGGCTGGGCGAACATGTACTGGCCGGTGGCCTCGCCCGACCGCATGATGATGGTCGGCACGGCGTTCCAGTCGATCGGCCAGGGGTTCCCGAGCGTCGCGGGGGCCGCCGCGGCCAAGCCCGACTCGACCATCGTGCTGACGAGCGGCGACGGCGGCGGCCTGATGGCCCTCGCCGACCTCGAGACCGCGGTGCGCACCGCGGGCGGGCGCGGCGTCGCCGTGATCTGGAACGACGCGGCCTACGGCGCCGAGGTGAACCTCTACGGGCTCAAGGGCCTCGCCGAGGCGCCGATGCTCATTCCCGAGGCCGACTTCGCCGCGGCTGCGGCCGCGTTCGGCGCCGAGGGCATCGTCGTGCGCAGGCTCGGCGACCTCGACGCGCTCGCGGCCTGGGCCGCACGCCCCGCCACGGAGCGCCCCTTCCTCCTCCTCGACTGCCGCATCTCGGGCACGGTGATCGCGCCGTACCAGGAGGAGATCATCCGGGTGAACTCCCGCTGAGCCGGGGGCCGGAGACGCCGAACGGCGCCCCGCCCGGACGGGCGGGGCGCCGTTCGGCGGTTCGGGCTCAGCGCATGCCGTAGATCGCCCCGCGCGACTGCTCGGCCTCGTGGTCGGGACCGAGCGGAATGCCGGTGCGGTCGCGCAGCAGCAGCGTGGCTGCGAAGGCGACGACCATGACGCCCGCGATGTAGAACGCCACGGAGGTCGCGGTGCCCGTCTCCTGCACGAGCCAGGTCGCGATCATCGGGGCGAACGCGCCGCCGAGGATGGCGCCGATCGCGTAGGTGATCGAGACGCCCGAGTAGCGGATCGAGGCGGGGAAGAGCTCGGTGAAGTACGCGGCCTGCTGCCCGTAGGTGAAGCCGTTGCCGATGGCGAAGAGCGAGACGCCGAGGAAGAGCAGCCACGGGTTGCCGGTGTTCACGAGCGGGAAGAGCAGGAACACGGTCGCGAGGAACGCGATCCAGCCGATGATGTACGTGTTGCGGCGGCCGATCCGGTCGGAGACGATGCCGGCCGCGAAGGTGCAGACGAGCCAGACGATCGAGGCGCCGGCGACCGCGAGCAGCACCGGGGTGCGCTCCATGCCGACGAGTCCCCCGTCTTCGACCGGCGTGGTGGCGTAGTTCTGCAGGTAGCCGCCGGTGGTCATGTAGCCCGCGGCGTTGTTGCCGGCGAAGGTGAGCGCGGCGAGCAGCACGAGCAGCCAGTGCTTGCGGAAGAGGGTGAGGATCGGGGTCCTCGCCTCCTCCTTCTTCGCGGCGATCTCCTTGAAGACGGGGCTTTCGTCGACTGCACGGCGCACGATGATGCCGACGACGATGAGCACGAAGCTCAGGAGGAACGGCACGCGCCATCCCCACTCGAGGAAGGCATCACCGGGAGAGATCACGCCGGTCATGAGCGCGAGCACGCCCGAGGCGAGGAGGAGGCCGATCGGCACGCCGATCTGCGGGAAGGCGCCGTACCGTCCGCGCTCGCCGTCGGGGGCGTGCTCGACGGCCATCAGCACCGCGCCGCCCCACTCGCCGCCGGTCGAGAGCCCCTGCAGGATGCGCAGGAGCAGGAGCATGACCGGCGCGGCCATGCCGACCTGCTCGTAGGTCGGCAGGAAGCCGATGAGGGTCGTCGCCGCCCCCATCAGGATCAGCGTGACGACGAGCATGGCCTTGCGGCCGATCTTGTCGCCGAAGTGGCCGGCGAGGAAGGCGCCGAGCGGACGGAAGAGGAAGCTGACGCCGACCGTCGCGAACGAGAGGATCGTCGCGAACTCGGCGCCGGCAGGGGCGAAGAAGAGCGACCCGAAGACGAGTCCGGCGGCGCTGGCGTACAGGAAGAAGTCGTACCACTCGATGGTGGTGCCGATCACGGTGGCGAAGGCGACGCGCTTGAGCTCGCGGCGCTTCGCGGCGTCGACGGGCGACGGGGCGGGGAGGGTTTGTGCGGTCATGCGGCGACTCCTCTGTCGAGTCCGCGGTCAGGGGGATCCGCCCGGGCCGGCTGCTCCACCCCGAACGTGTCTCGAATCATATACGATTTCAGATACCACGCAAGCGGCGTCCCGCCCCTCCCTGAAGCGGTGACTACGATCTCCAGTGGACCCTCGATGAAGTGGAGCGCCTGTGCTTGACCAGCCTGTGATCGACGCGATCGCCGACGAACTCGTCGCCGCCGACCGCGACCGCACGACCGTGCCCCTGCTCACCGCTCGGCACCCCGGCATGAGCGTCGACGACGCCTACGCCGTGCAGCGCGTGTGGGCCGATCGCCGCATCGCCGCCGGCGCCCGGCTCGTCGGTCGCAAGATCGGACTCACCTCGAAGGTGATGCAGGTGGCCACCGGCATCACCGAGCCCGACTACGGCGTGATCCTCGACGACATGGTGATCGAGTCGGGGGCGTCCGTCGAGTTCGACCGCTTCTCGAACGTGCGCATCGAGGTCGAACTCGCCTTCGTGCTCGCGAAACCCCTGCAGGGGCCGAACACCACGATCTTCGACGTGCTCGACGCAACCGCCTACGTGGTGCCGGCCCTCGAGATCCTGAACTCGCACATCGAGATGCAGGGCCGCACGATCGTCGACACCATCAGCGACAACGCCGCCATGGGCGCGATGGTGCTCGGCGGGCGACCGGTGAAGGCCGATGCCGTCGACCTGCGCTGGGTCTCGGCCCTGCTCTCGCGCAACCAGACGATCGAGGAGTCGGGGGTCGCCGCGGCCGTGCTCGGCCACCCCGCGATGGGCGTCGCCTGGCTCGCCAACAAGCTCGCCCACCACGGGCAGTCGCTCGGCGCCGGCGAGATCATCCTCGCCGGCTCCTTCACCCGCCCCATGTGGGTCGAGCGCGGCGACACCGTGCACGCCGACTACGGACAGCTCGGGACGATCTCATGCCGATTCGAATGAACCTCCCCGCGACCTTCGCCGAACGCATCGCGACGGCCGACCGCCCGCAGATCGGCATGTGGGTGTGCTCGGCGAGCCCGCTCGTCGCCGAGATCGCGGCCGGCAGCGGCCTCGACTGGGTGCTCATCGACGCCGAGCACTCCCCCAACGACCTGCAGACGATCCTGCAGCAGCTCTACGCGGTCTCGGCCTACCCCGTCGCGCCGGTCGTGCGCCCCCCGATCGGCGACCCCGTCCTGATCAAGCAGTACCTCGACCTCGGGGTGCAGAACCTCCTCGTGCCGATGGTGCACTCGGCCGCGCAGGCCGTCGAGCTCGTGCGGGCGGTGCGCTACCCCGACGGCGACGTCGACGGCGGCGTCCGAGGGGTCGGCGCCGCGCTCGCGCGCTCGTCGCGCTGGAACCGCGTCGAGGGCTACCTCGGCCGCGCCTCGTCGTCGATCAGCCTCATCGTGCAGATCGAGTCGGCCGCCGCAGTCGACGCCGCGGGCGAGATCGCCGCAGTCGACGGCGTCGACGCGGTCTTCATCGGTCCCGCCGACCTCGCCGCCTCGATGGGGCTCGTCGGGCAGCCCGGACACCCCGACGTCGTCGCCGCGGTGCTCAGCGCGATCCGTGCCGCGACCGACGCCGGCACGCCCGTCGGCGTCAACGCCTTCGTGCCGGCCGACGCCGAACGATACCTCGAGGCGGGGGCGTCGTTCGTCGCCGTGGGCGCCGACGTCGCGCTGCTCGCCCGCGCCTCCGAGGCGCTCGCCGAGCGCTTCATCGGCTCGCGCACCGACGGGCCGGATGCCACGGGCCCCGCGCCGCGCACGAGCTACTGAACCACGAGGCATCCCACCTGCACCGTTTCAGGAATTCGGAGGCCGCTCAGGACGGTTCCGCCGGAATCGTCCTGAGCAGACGCCCTTCTCCTGAGACCCGGCACTTCACAAGGGCTGCTGAATCGTATATGATTTCTGATATCACGAGACGAGGACGTCAATGACCATCGCTGGCATCGCCACTCCCGGCAAGATCATCGCCGTGCACCTCAACTACCCGTCGAGGGCCGCACAGCGCGGGCGCACGCCCGCCCAGCCGAGCTACTTCTTCAAGCCCGCCTCCTCGCTCGCCGGCACCGGCGGCACGATCGAGCGCCCTGCGGGCACCGAGCTGCTCGCCTTCGAGGGCGAGATCGCGATCGTCATCGGCGAGCGCGCCCGCCACGTCTCGCCCGCCGACGGCTGGTCGCACATCGCCCAGGTCACCGCGGCGAACGACTTCGGGCTCTACGACCTGCGCGCCGCCGACAAGGGCTCGAATGTGCGCAACAAGGGCGGCGACGGCTTCACCCCGCTCGGCCCCGTCGCGCTCCCCGCGAGCATCGCCGGCGAAGACGGGTGGCGCGTGCGCACCTGGGTCAACGGCGCGCTCGTGCAGGAGGACACCAGCGACACCCTGCTCTTCCCCTTCGGCCGGCTCGTCGCCGACCTCTCGCAGCACCTCACGCTCGAGCCCGGCGACGTGATCCTCACCGGCACCCCCGCCGGCTCCTCGGTCGTCGTGCCGGGCGACGTCGTCGAGGTCGAGGTCGACGCCCCCGGCGCCCCCGGCGCCCCGAGCACCGGCCGGCTCGTCACGACCGTGACCCAGGGCGACGTGCCCTTCGGCGACTTCGGCACCAAGCCCGCGATCGACGACGCCCAGCGCATCGAGGCCTGGGGCAGCGAACCCGAGCACGCCGCCGCGGTCGCCGCAGGGCTCGCGAGCCCGCTCGACGCCCCGCCCGCCGCGAACGACGCGTCCGCCGCGACCGGCGCCGAGCCCGTGGCATCCGGGCCGGTGCTGACCGACGAGGTGCGCGAGCAGCTCGGCCGCTCGGCCGTCGCGACCATCTCGGCCGCGCTGCGCAAGCGCGGCTACCACGACGTCTTCATCGAGGGCGTGTTCGCGAACCACGCCGGCGACCGAATCGTCGGCACCGCGAAGACGCTCCGCTTCATCCCGTTCCGCCCCGACCTGTTCAAGGAGTACGGCGGCGGATTCAACGCGCAGAAACGCGCCTTCGACACCGTCGAGCCCGGCGAGGTGCTCGTCGTCGAGGCCCGCGGCGAGCGCGGCACCGGCACCGTGGGCGACGTGCTCGCGCTGCGCGCCCAGGTGCGCGGCGCCGCCGGCATCGTGACCGACGGCGGCGTGCGCGACTTCGACGCCGTCGCCGGGTTCGAGATCCCCGTGTTCAGCCAGGGGCCCCATCCGAGCGTGCTCGGCCGGCGTCATGTGCCGTGGGAGACCGACGTGACCGTCGCGTGCGGCGGCGCGGCCGTGCAGCCCGGCGACGTGATCGTCGGCGACGGCGACGGCGTGCTCGTCATCCCCGCGGCGATCGCCGCCGAGGTCGCCGCCGAGGCCGCCGCGCAGGAGGACGAGGACGCCTGGGTCGCCGAGCAGGTCGCCGCCGGGTCATCCGTCGACGGGCTGTTCCCCATGAACGCCGCGTGGCGCGCACGCTACGAGTCGCGATGAACGCCGAATCGAAGTCGCAGCGCGCCTACGGGTTCATCCGCGAGCGCATCGACGACGGGCGCTACGTGCCCGGCTACCGGCTCGTGCTCGGCTCGATCGCCGGCGAGCTCGAGGTCAGCGTCGTGCCCGTGCGCGAGGCGATCCGCCGCCTCGAGGCCGAGGGGCTCGTCACCTTCGAGCGCAACGTGGGCGCGCAGGTCGCGCTGATCAAGGAGACCGAGTACCTGCACACGATGCAGACGCTCGCCCTCGTCGAGGGGGCCGCGACGGCGCTGTCGGCGCCGACGCTCACCGCCGAGCAGCTCGCGCGCGCCCGCGCGGTGAACGAACGGATGCGCCGCACCCTCGACGACTTCGAGCCGCACCGCTTCACCGAGCTCAACCTCGAGTTCCACGCCGTGCTCTTCGAGGAGTGCCCGAACCCGCACATCCTCGACCTCGTGCACCGCGGCTGGAACCGCATGAAGGTGCTCCGCGACTCGTCGTTCAGCTTCGTGCCCGGAAGGGCGCACGAATCCGTCGCCGAGCACGAGCGCATCCTCGAGCTCATCGAGTCGGGCGCCCCGCCGCTCGAGGTCGAGCTCGCCGCCCGCGCCCACCGCACCGCCACGCTCGACGCCGTGCTCGCCTACCAGGCGGAGCACAAGCATCCGGCGACCGCCTGACCGACTCAGTACCCCTGACCACCGCAGAACGGAAGAACCACGATGACCGCGTACACCCCCGAGGGGCTGCCCGACCGCATCCGCCACTACATCGACGGCGAGTTCGTCGACTCGATCGACGGCGACACCTTCGAGGTGCTGAACCCCGTCACCAACGAGACCTACGTGCACGCCGCGGCCGGCAAGAAGGCCGACATCGAGCGCGCCGTCGCCGCCGCCCGTCGCGCGTTCACCGAGGGCCGGTGGCCGCGCATGCTCCCGCGCGAGCGCAGCCGGGTGCTGCACAAGATCGCCGACATCGTCGAGTCGCGCGACGCGCGCCTCGCCGAGCTCGAGTCGTTCGACTCGGGCCTGCCGATCACGCAGGCGCTCGGCCAGGCCCGTCGTGCCGCCGAGAACTTCCGCTTCTTCGCCGACCTCATCGTCGCCCAGTCCGACGACGCCTTCAAGGTGCCCGGCAAGCAGATGAACTACGTGAACCGCAAGCCGATCGGCGTCGCCGGGCTCATCACCCCGTGGAACACCCCGTTCATGCTGGAGTCGTGGAAGCTCGGCCCCGCGCTCGCCACCGGCAACACCGTGGTGCTGAAGCCCGCCGAGTTCACGCCGCTCTCGGCGTCGCTCTGGGCCGGCATCTTCGAGGAGGCGGGCCTGCCGAAGGGCGTCTTCAACCTCGTCAACGGCCTCGGCGAGGACGCGGGCGACGCGCTCGTGAAGCACCCCGACGTGCCGCTCATCTCGTTCACGGGCGAGTCGAGCACCGGCCAGCTGATCTTCGGCAACGCCGCCCCGTACCTCAAGGGCCTCTCGATGGAGCTCGGCGGCAAGAGCCCGGCCGTCGTCTTCGCCGACGCCGACCTCGACACGGCGATCGACGCGACCATCTTCGGCGTGTTCTCGCTGAACGGCGAGCGCTGCACCGCGGGCTCGCGCATCCTCGTCGAGCGCCCGGTCTACGACGAGTTCGTCGAGCGCTACGCCGCCCAGGCGAAGCGGGTCAAGGTCGGCCACCCGCACGACCCCGCGACCGAGGTCGGCGCGCTCGTGCACCCCGAGCACTACGACAAGGTGATGAGCTACGTCGAGCTCGGCAAGACCGAGGGCCGGCTCGTCGCCGGCGGCGGGCGCCCCGAGGGCTTCCCGACCGGCAACTACGTCGCCCCCACGGTGTTCGCGGATGTCGCGCCCGACGCCCGGATCTTCCAGGAGGAGATCTTCGGGCCCGTCGTCGCGATCACGCCGTTCGACACCGAGGAGGAGGCGCTCGCCCTCGCGAACGACACGAAGTACGGCCTCGCCGCCTACATCTGGACGAACGACCTCAAGCGCGCCCACAACTTCGCCCAGTCGGTCGAGGCAGGCATGGTGTGGCTCAACTCGAACAACGTGCGCGACCTGCGCACCCCGTTCGGCGGCGTCAAGGCCTCCGGCCTCGGCCACGAGGGCGGCTACCGCTCGATCGACTTCTACACCGACCAGCAGAGCGTGCACATCACGCTCGGCGCACCGCACAACCCGACCTTCGGCAAGGCCTGAGGCCGAGACATCCACCGAGCAAGGACGCTGACATGACCGACCGCACTGCATCATCACACCGAGATGGCATGACCCTCACCTCCTCAGGCTTCTACGTGAGCCAGGAGGCCCCGATCCACTCCGACAACCCGGTGCCGACCCCCTCGGTCCCGGCTCCCGACATCCTGCGCTGCGCGTACATGGAGCTCGTCGTGACCGACCTCGCCGCCTCGCGCGAGTTCTACGTCGACGTGCTGGGCCTCTACGTCACCGAAGAGGACGACGAGGCGATCTACCTCCGTTCGACCGAGGAGTTCATCCACCACAACCTCGTGCTGCGCCGGGGCGAGATCGCCGCCGTCGCCGCGTTCTCGTACCGCGTGCGCTCGAGCGAAGACCTCGACAAGGCGGTCGCGTTCTACACCGAGCTCGGATGCCGCGTCGAGCGCCGCACGGAGGGCTTCACCAAGGGCATCGGCGACTCCGTGCGCGTCGAGGACCCGCTCGGCTTCCCCTACGAGTTCTTCTTCCAGTCCGAGCACGTCGAGCGGCTCTCGTGGCGCTACGACCTGCACACGCCGGGCGAGCTCGTGCGTCTCGACCACTTCAACCAGGTGACGCCCGACGTGCCGCGCGCGGTGAAGTTCATGCAGGACCTCGGCTTCCGCGTGACCGAGGACATCCAGGACGAGGAGGGCACGGTGTATGCGGCGTGGATGCGCCGGAAGCCCACCGTGCACGACACCGCCATGACCGGCGGCGACGGCCCGCGCATGCACCACGTGGCCTTCGCGACGCACGAGAAGCACAACATCCTCGCCATCTGCGACAAGCTCGGCGCGATCCGGCGCTCCGACGCGATCGAGCGGGGTCCGGGCCGCCACGGCGTCTCGAACGCGTTCTACCTGTACCTGCGCGACCCCGACGGCCACCGCGTCGAGATCTACACGCAGGACTACTACACGGGCGACCCCGACAACCCCGTCGTCACGTGGGACGTGCACGACAACCAGCGCCGCGACTGGTGGGGCAACCCCGTCGTGCCGTCGTGGTACACCGAGGCCTCGCTCGTGCTCGACCTCGACGGCAACCCCAAGCCCGTCGTGGCCCGTACCGACTCGTCGGAGATGGCGGTCACGATCGGCGCCGACGGGTTCTCGTACACGCGCAAGGGCGACGAGGAGCAGGGCTTCAAGCTCGGCAACACGCTCTGAGTCGCAGGCGACGCGTCGCGTGCGACGGACGGGGGCCCCGGGCGGATTCGCCCGGGGCCCCCGTCCGCATCCGGCGGCGCGGGGGTCGTGCGCCGGCGAGCCGTCGGCGGCCGGATGCCCCGGGCACCGCGCCGCACGTCACCCAATACATCGCGCGACGCGGCGCCCGGGGCATCCGGGCCGGGAATCAGCCCAGATCGAAGTGGGCGATCCCCCACGCGGGAACGTCGAGGATCCCCTCCTTCGCGAGCGCGGGGCCGACCCCGGCGGTCACCCGGTAGGGCACGCCGGCGAGCTGGGAGGCGTTGACCACGACGAGCTCGCCGACCCCGGTGAGGTCGAGCTCGACGAGCACCGACTCGTAGTCGACGACGACGAGGGTGCCGTCGAGCCGCGCCTGGGCGGCCGGGTATCCGCGGGCCGGCAGGCCGAGCTCGAGCTCGCCGCCGAGCAGGACCTCGCGCAGCGAGCGCCACTGGGCGAGCGTCTCCGTGATCGTCGCGCGATGCGCGGCGGCGAGCCCGGCCAGGGGCATCGAGACCTGCGGCACGCCGAAGAACCCGGCGAACAGCTGCCTGCGCACCGCGTCCACCTCGGCCTCGGGCGCCCACATGATGGGATCGGCATGCACGACCTGTCCGCGCGAGAGCAGGCGGAGGTCGAGCACCGACAGGCGATTCTGGTCGGCGTCGGCGGGGCAGTCGTTCGCCCGCACGACATCGGCGAACGCGGCCACGGTCGGCGAGACGTACGGCTGGCGGAACTCGATGAGCGCCCCGGGGCGAACGAGGTCGACCGCGTCGGCGACCCCGCGCAGGAGCTCGACCATCGCGAACCCGATGTCGTCGAGGTCGCCGGTGCTCGGCGTGTCGGCGTAGACCATCGCGTTGTTCAGGAAGTCGATCTTCAGCCCGTCGAGCCCGTAGTCGCGCACGAGGCGCGTGCACGTCTCGACGAGGTGCTCGCGCACCTCGCGGTGGCGCGGGTCGAGCACCCAGGCGCGCAGGCCGGTCGAGTACTCGGTCGCGTACGGCGCGAGTCGTTCGAAGGCCTCGCTCTGCTCGCCGATGAGCAGCGGCGCGAGCCACAGCACGACGTCGAGCCCGTGGCCGTGGGCGCGCTCGACGAAGCCGCCGAGGTCGGCGAACTTCTCGGTGTCGGGCACCCAGTCGCCGCAGCCCGCGTACCAGCGGCCGTCGCCGAATCGCTGCCAGCCGTCGTCGAGGAACACGGAGCGGAACCCGAGCTCGGCCGCGACCGGCAGGTCGCGCGAGACGATCTCGTCGGAGATCCGCTGCGAGTACGCGTACCAGGTCGAGTACACGGGCTCGAGTGCCGCGGCCGAGGCCGGACGCACGGGCGCGTCGCCGAAGAGCACCTCGGCGATGCGCGCGAGCGCACGCGGGTACGGTTCGGGCGAGCGTGCGATCACGAGCTCGACCTCGGTCGTGCGGGCGGCGAGGCGCTCGTCGATCGGCAGGCGCACGACGAAGTTCTTCTCCTCCTCTGAGACGCCGAACTGGACCTCGCCCTCGCCGGTCGTCCAGTCGAGGCCGAACGCGAACCGGCTCGTGCCGTCGGCATCGTACAGCGCACCGATCGGCGCCGAGCGGACCGCGCTGTAGTGGTCGCGACCAGCCCAGTCGGCCGGGAGGCCGCGCACGCCGTCGAGCCCCGGATACCAGTACCCCGCCGCATCACCGAGCGGCGACAGCAGGATCACCTGGCCGCCGGCGCGGACCGCCAGTCGGACCCGGATCACCTCGCCGTCGTCATCGGTGCCGAGCACGCGGCATCCGCCGCCGGTGCCCAGCCGGATGGCTCGCGGCAGGTCGACCCAGTCGACGAGCGAGAGTTGGTGGTCTTCGAGTAGCACGGTGAAGGACTCCTATTGCTTGACCGCACCGGCGAGGATGCCGGCGACGAAGTGACGTTGCAGGAAGAGGAACAGCACGAGGATCGGCAGCACCGACAGCAGCGTGCCGGTCATGAGCTGGCCGTAGTCGGTCGTGCCGATGCCCTGCAACGAGGCGAGCGAGACGGGGATGGTGAAGGACTCGGGCGTGCGGAGCACCACGAGCGGGTAGACGAACTCGTTCCACTGGGCGAGGAAGAGGAAGATCGCGAGCGCGGCGAGCGCCGGCCGGACGGTCGGCAGCACGATCCGGGAGAACACGCGGAACTCCCCCGCGCCGTCGACCCGCGCGGCCTGCAGCAGCTCGTCGGGCACGGCCTGCATGGTCTGGCGCATCAGGAAGATGCCGAAGGGCAGCGCGAGGCTCGGCAGGATGAGCGCCTGGTAGGTGTCGAGCCAGCCGAGCGTCACCATGATCTGGAACAGGGGCACGAGGGTGACCTGCGACGGCAGCGCCAGGGTGACGAGCACGGCGCCGAACAGCAGGTTGCGGCCGCGGAACTCGAACTTCGCGAAGGCGTAGCCCGCCGCGGTGCAGACGACCAGCCCGAGCAGCGTGTACACGGATGACACGAGGACCGAGTTGCCGATCGCGCGACCGAAGAGCGTGTCGCCGAGCAGCCCGGAGAGGTTGTCGAAGAACGCCGGGCCCGGCAGCACGTTCGGCGGAGAGGCGAAGATCTCGCGCGACGGGTACGTGGTGGCGATGATGAGCCAGTAGAAGGGCAGCAGCATGACCACGGCCCCAGCGGCGATCACCGTCGTGAGCACGAGGGACTTGGTGCGGCGTCCGCGCACGCCGATGAGCGACTCGGTCATCGGGTCTTCTCCTTCGAGGACATCGGCTTCTTCGGGGAGATCGGCTTCGGCGTCCGTTCGCGGAAGAGGCGGAACTGGATGAGCGAGACCACGGCGATGATGACCGTCAGTGCGTAGCCGATGGCCGAGGCGTAGCCGAAGTCGAAGTACTTGAAGCCGTTCTGGTAGAGGTACATCCCGACGGTGAGCGTGGCGTTGTCGGGCCCGCCGTTCGTGAGCACGTAGGGCTCGTCGAAGAGCTGCAGCGTGCCGATCGTCGAGAGGATGACGGTCAGCAGCAGCGCCGGGCGGAGCCCGGGCAGGGTGATATTGCGGAAGCGCTGCCACCCGTTCGCGCCATCGACCTGCGCCGCCTCGTAGAGCTCGCTGGGGATCGACTGCAGCTGCGCGAGATAGATGATCGCGTTCTGGCCGGTGTAGTGCCAGGTCATCGCCAGCACGATCGAGATCTTCGCCCAGAACGGATCGACGAGCCACGGGATGGGGCCGATGCCGAGGTAGCCCAGCAGCTCGTTCACGATTCCGGCACTGGAGTCGAAGAGCGCGCTGAAGAGGATGCCGTAGGCGACGAGGCCCATCACGATCGGCACGAAGTAGGCCATGCGGAAGAACGCACGACCCTTCAGCAGCAGCGAGTTGAAGGCGACCGAGAGCACGATGCCGAGCGCGAGCATGAGCGGCACCTGCACCACGAGGATGAGCGCGGTGTTGCCGAGCGCCGTGTAGAAGAGCGGGTCCTGCAGCAGTCGCGCGTAGTTGTCGAGCCCGACGAAGGTGATGACCCCGCCGATGTTCGAGGTGAGGCTCGTCCAGAGCGCCGAGAGATAGGGGTAGAGCTTGAAGCCGAGGAAGAGCACGATCGTCGGCAGCAGGAAGAGGTAGGGGGTGAGCCGCGGGTGGCCGATCGAGGATCGACGACGACGACGCGGCGGACGCGGGGCGGCCTCGAGGGGCGGCGCCTCCGCGGTGGGGCCGGTGGTCGAGCCGGCGGTCGAGGACAAGACGTTCATGTGTGTTCGCTCCATGGGAGGGTGCGCCGGCCCGCGGCGCCGCTGGCATCGCGGGCCGACGCACCCCGTCCGTCAGTCGGCCAGCTTGCGACCGGTCTGCTGGGCGACCTGGTCGGCCGCCTCGTCGAGCGCCTCCTGGGGGTCGGCCCCCGAGAGCAGCACCCGCGTCTGCGCATCCGTGTAGGCCTTCAGCGCACGCGCGTAGTCGCTCGTGTAGTTCAGGACTGGGGTGTCCTGTGCGAGCTCCGCGATGAAGATCGCGTTCGGCGACTGCCCGTTGAAGAACTCGCTCGGAGCGGCGAAGCCCTCGGACTCGAGCATCGGCTTGTAGCCGGGGAACATGCCGCCGCCCTCGTAGACGAGCTTCTGGCCCTCGAGCGTACCGAGTGCGAAGTTCACGAACTCCCATGCGGTCTTCTGGTTCTTGCTCGCGGTCGGGATCGACAGGTAGGTGCCGCCGTTGACCGCCGCGGTGATGCCGCCCGGCTCGATCGACGGAGGCAGGCGAACGCCCCACTTGCCCGCCATCTCGGGGGCCTCGTTCTCGATGACGCCGGCCATCCAGCCGCCCGCGGGCATGATGGCCGTGGGCTTCTCGCCGCGCAGCTGGGCGAGCAGGTTGTCCCAGCTGCCCTGCACGTCGCCGACGATGCCGAGGTCGTTCGCCTTCTTGATGAGTTCGAGCGAGTGCACGCCCGCCTCGCCGTTCATCGTGATGTCGCCGTTCTCGTCGAAGTAGAACGAGTCCTGCAGCGCGGTCTGCAGCTGCCAGAGCCCGGCGGAGTCGGCCTCGGTCGCCGCCTTGTCCTGGTTGTAGAGCGGAACGCCCGTCTTCTCCTTGATGGTGACGCCGGCCTCGATGAGCTGGTCCCAGGTCTCGATCGAGTCGATGTCGATGCCGGCCTCTTCGAAGACGTCGCTGCGGTAGAAGAATCCGGTGGCGTTGACCTCGTAGGGAATGCCGTAGACGGCGCCGTCAGCGCCCGAGCCGCTCTTCCAGGCGCCAGAGGGGAACTCGGACTCGAGCGACTCCGCGCCGAAGTCGCGGAGGTCGACGAGCTGACCCGGGAACTGCTCGACGTAGTTGCCCATGTAGTCGATGCCGATGTTCATGACATCGGGCAGGCCCTGGCCGCCGGCGGCCATGCCCGTCGTGATCTTCTCCCAGATCGCCGGGTTGCCGACGTCCTGGACGTCGATCTCGACGTCGGGGTAGAGCTTCTGGAACGCCGGGATCGCGGCCTCGAGGCCGTCGCCGGGCGCATTCCAGGTCCAGATCGTGATCTTCCCGCCGACTTCGCCTTCGGCGGCCGGCTGAGCGTCGTCGGCGCTCGAGCAGCCGGCGAGCGCCGCGGCGGTCGTGACCGCGGCTGCGGCGGCGACGATGCGCAACGCCTGCCTCGTGGGGGTGAACCTCATTGTTCGCAGTCCTTTCTCAGTGATGCTCCGGTGCATCGCGTCATCCGCGACGAAGGCGACAGTAACATATCATCCGTATATATGCAGCATAAGTCTGCAAGTTTGCAAAGGAGCACGCAGTGAACGCAGAACTTCACCACCTCCACGCCGCCGGGGTCAGCCTCGTCGTCGAGACCACGAGCTCGACCCTGCCGGTGGTGCACTACTGGGGTGCATCGCTCGGCGAGCTCGACGACCGGGGGCTCTCCGCCATCGCCGATCTCGCTCGCGGCCTCAGGGTGGGCAACGAACTCGACGCGCCGCCCGGAGTCGGCGTCGTCACCGAGGCGCGCCAGGCCTGGATGGGGCCGCAGGGTCTCTCGGTGCATCGCGAGGACGGCGACGGCGCGTTCCCCGAGTTCAGCCGGGTGAGCACCGAGCGCACGCGGGTCGACTCCCCGGTCGTCGCCGAGCGACTCGTCTCGACTGCCGCCGAGGTCGACGGCGAGCTCGTGCTCACGATCGAGCTCGAGATGCTCGTCTCGGGGCTCGTGCGGGCGGCCGCGACCCTGCGGAACGACGGCACGGCGCGGTATCGCGTCGAGGGACTCGACCTCGCGCTCCCCGTGCCGGGTCGGGCGAGCGAACTGCTCGACTTCACCGGCCGCCACAACGGCGAACGCCGACCGCAGCGTCACGAGCTTTTCGACGGCACCCACCTCCGCGAGGCTCGCCGCGGCCGCACCGGCCAGGATGCCGCGACCCTCCTCGCGGCGGGAACGCCCGGCTTCGACGTCGATCGCGGCGAGGTGTGGACGATCCACGTCGCGTGGTCGGGCAACCAGCGCATGTGGGCCCACCGCTCCAACGGCGGGCGCACCGCCCTCGGCGGCGGCGAGCTGCTCCTCCCGGGCGAGCTCGCCCTCGAGCCCGGCGCCTCGTACCGCGCTCCGTGGCTGTATGCGAGCTACGGCGACGGCCTCGACGCGGCATCCGCCCGCATCCACCGCACGCTGCGCGCGCGGCCCCAGCATCCGCCGATCGGGCGGCCGGTCACCCTCAACACCTGGGAGGCCGTCTACTTCGACCACCGCCTCGAACCGCTCGTCGAGCTCGCCGGGCTCGCCGCCCGCGTCGGGGTCGAGCGCTTCGTGCTCGACGACGGCTGGTTCGGTGCCCGCCGCCACGATCGGGCGGGGCTCGGGGACTGGACGGTCTCGCCAGAGGCCTGGCCCGACGGGCTCGGTCCGCTCGTGGATCGCGTGCGCGGTCTCGGAATGCAGTTCGGCATCTGGTTCGAGCCCGAGATGGTGAACCCCGACTCGGACCTCGCTCGCGAGCACCCGGAGTGGATCCTCGGCCCGCGGCATCGTGACGCCCCGCTCGCCCGCCAGCAGCTGGTGCTCAACGTCGGCCACCCCGATGCGTTCGCCGAGCTGCTCGAACGGATCGTGGACGTCGTCACCGAGCACCGCATCGACTACATCAAGTGGGACCACAACCGCGACCTCGTCGAACCGGTCGACCGCACCGACGGCCGGGCCGGCGTGCACGCGCAGACGCTCGCCGTCTATCGGCTCATGGATGCGGTGCGGGCCGCCTGCCCCTGGCTCGAGATCGAATCCTGCTCGGCCGGCGGCGGCCGGATCGACCTCGGGGTGGTCGAGCACACCGACCGGTTCTGGACGAGCGACTCGAACGACCCGCTCGAGCGGCAGCGCATCCAGCGCTGGACGAGCCTCCTGATGCCGCCCGAGCTGCTCGGCGCGCACGTCGGGCCAGCCACCGCGCACACCTCGGGGCGCACGAGTTCGCTCGCCTACCGCGCGATCACCGCGATGGTCGGCAGCTTCGGCATCGAATGGGACCTGCGCGAGGCCGCCGAGGACGAGCTCGACGAGCTCGCGGCGTGGATCGACGAGTTCGTACGACTCCGTCCGCTCATCGAGCGGGGCGCGCTCTTCCGCCTCGAGACCCAGCCCGCCCTCGTCGCCCAGAGCGTGGTCTCCGACGACCGCCGGCACGCGCTCGTCACGATCGCCTCGATCGACACGCCCACGCACCTGCCCGGGCCGCACCTGCGGCTGCGCGGGCTCGACCCCGCCTCGAGCTACCGGGTGCGTCGCATCCGCCCTGCCGGCGCCGTCGATGCGACCGCCAGGCGGGCCCAGCCCGCGTGGTGGATCGACGGCGCGGTCGTCCCCGGGATCGTGCTCATGGCGTCGGGTCTGCCGACACCCGCGCTGCGCCCGCAGGAGGCCGGCCTCGTCGAACTCGTCGCCGATGGCGCCGAGGAGGTCGCGGACGTCCCGGCCGCCGGCGCCGTCGCAGTCAGGCGCGACGGGCGATGAGCGCCCTGCGCATCGAGACCGACGACGCGGCGCTCGCGGAGATGTTCGCGTGGGCGACGAGCACCGCTCGCCGCTTCGTCGTCGAGGAGGGCAGCACGGGGCCGCTCGACGTCTCCGAGGCGACGCCGCCGCCGTACCTGCAGGCGGTCTACCGTGCCGGATACCACGCGGGATACGCCTTCCGCAGCGGGTACTACCTGCGGGACTTCGCGCACCAGGCCGTCGGGGCGCAGCTGCTCGGCCTCGGCCGTGAGAACCGCGCGATGCTCGACTCCTTCATCCGCACCGCCACCCCCGAGCACGGCGGCTGGCCGGTCTGGGCGCTCAACTTCGACGGCGTCACCCCGCTCGCCATCGACTACCACGGGCCGGGGCGCTTCGTCCGCGAGCTGCCCGCCGCGTTCGAACTCGTCGAGCTCGTCCACGTGCTGTACCGGTGGTCCGGCGACCGGACGCTCGGCGGCCACCGCGAGCACTGGCGGCGCACGCTCGGCGAGTTCGTCGCCGAACGCGACGTCCTGCGCCCGAACGGCGTCGCCGAGGCCGGCGGTCCGGGCATCTTCGACGGCGCAGCGAGCTACAACGAGCGGCCCGGCGAGCACCTCCTCGAGGCCGGCGACGGCATCGGCGCGCAGTACGCCGCCCTGCGGCACGCGGCGGCGCTCGAGCTCGCACTCGGCGAGAAGGCGTCGGCCCGGGAATTCGGCCGCGCCGCCGAATCGCTCGCCGCCGAGTTCACCACGCGTTGGGGGCGCGTCCCGGCGGCACCGGACGAGGCGACGACGGCCCGGGCCGGCGCCGTCGCGTTCGGCGGACTCGTCTCGGCCTGGCTCGCCGATGGCCGCCCGGTCGCCGAATGGCTTCGGGAGGCCACCTGGTTCCTGCCGTTGAAGGGGCTGCTCACCGAGGACGACGCCAGGCGCGAAGCCGTGCTCGACGAGATCGACGCCGCGTGCCGCGACGAACGGGCCCCGAGCAACATCGAGGCGCTGAGCTACCTGCCCGACGTCTTCCTGCGTCACGGACGGGCAGACGCCGCCTACGCGTGGATGCGCGAGATCCACGCGCGCCGCGACGACCCCCACGAGGTGCCCCAGCAGGTCGCGAACGGCGACTACCCCGAGCTCGCGTTCGCGCTCGTGGGCCAGATCGTCGCCGGGCTGCTCGGGCTCGAACCCGACGCTGGGTCGCGACGCATCGCGACACGGCCGGCGCTCCCCTCCGGCATCCGCCGGCTCGTGGCGATCGGCGTGCCGTTCGGGCGGGGCCTCATCGACGTCGGCTGGGCCGAGGGCGAGGGGCACTGGCTCGAGAACCGGACCCCCGACGAGCTCCTCTGGAGCCCGAACCGCACGCGCGACCGGAGATTCCGCGACCCGCACCTCGCCGTCGCCGCCGGCGAGGGCGACCTCGTGCGGGTGCGCCCCGGCGAGCGGCGCACCGTCTCGGACGCCGCGGATCGGGACCGGGAGGCTACCGCGGCGCGGGCCCGGTCGACTGGCGCAGCCGCAGCTCGGGGTCGATGAGCACCTCTCCGGCCTGCACGCCGCGGTTCTGGATCATCGTGACCAGGGTGCGGACCGAGGTCTCGGCGAGGCTCTCGACGGGCTGGCGCACGGTCGTGAGCGGGGGGTCGGTGAAGTCGAGCAGGTAGGAGTCGTCGTAGCCGATGACCGAGAGGTCCTTCGGCACCTCGAGGCCGCGACGGGTCGCCGCCCGGATCGCCCCGAGCGCCATGTCGTCGCTCGAGGCGACGATGGCGGTGACCCCGAGCGGCAGCAGCTCGTCGGCGGCGTGGCGCCCGCCGTCGACGCTGTAGTGGTGGCGCACGACGAAGTCCTCCGCGTCGCTGAGGCCCCTGGCGTCCATCGCCTCGAGGAACCCCTCGACCCGGCGATCGGCCGGCGTGTTGCCCACCGGCCCCGCGCACATCCCGATCCGGCGATGCCCGAGGTCGTAGAGGTGCGAGACCGCGAGCTCGGCCGCGCGCCAGTCGTCGGTCGAGACCACGGGCGTCGCCCCCTCGGGGAACCCGCCGTTCACGCTCACATAGGGGATGCCGCGGCCCTCGAGCAGCTGCCTCGCCATGGGATCGGCGTTGCGCAGCGTGTTGCTCGCCGAGAGGAACACCGCCGCGGCGATGCCGGCGTCGAGCATCGGCTCGATGTAGTCGCGTTCGATCACCGAACCCGGCACGACCGGACAGACGAACGCCCGCAGCCCGTGCGGCGTGAGCTCGCTCTCGATCGCCGTCACCATGGCGGCGAACACCGGCGTCTTCAGTCCGGGCACGAGGATGAGCACGATCTCGCCCTTGACCGGACGCTCGTAGCCGATCTGCTGCAGCGCGCGCTCGACCTGCTCGCGCGTCGACGCCGAGACGCCGTACTTGCGGTTCAGCACCCGGCTCACCGTCGCCTCGCTGACCCCGGCGATCGCGGCGACCTCGGCCAGCCGCACGGTTCCCGCGGGCGAACGGGTGCGGCGCCCGCCCGACGCTCCGGCCACGGCGGGGACTTCGGGCGTTTCGCTCATGCGTCCATTCTGGACGACGACCGTCGCCGTGCGCACCGCCGGGCGCCGGAACACGGCCGTCAGTCGGCGGGCGTCGCCTCGACGAGGGGGATGACGCGGTGCGGGATGGGCGTGTCGAGCACCACCAGCGTCGAGGTCCGCTCGATGCCGGGCACGCGCACGAGCTGATCGACGACGCGCTGCAGATCGCGGTTCGAGGCGGCGACGACGCGCACCAGCAGGTCGCTGCGGCCGGTGATGGTGTGCGCCTCGATCACCTCGGGGATGGCCCGCAGCTCGTCGGTCATCAGGTCGCTGCGCGAGCCCTGGGCGATCTCGATCTCGACGAAGGTCGTGACGGGATAGCCGAGCGCGGCGGTGTCGACGTCGGGTCCGAATCCGGTGATGATGCCGATCCGCTGGAGCCGGTCGAGGCGGGCCTGCACGGTGCCGCGGGCGACCCCGAGCCGGCGCGAGGCCTCGTAGACGCCGATCCGCGGCTCGTCGGCGAAGAGCGCGATGAGTCGCGAATCCAGTCGATCGATGGGCATCGGCACCTCCCCTGCATCCAGCGTACGCGGGCGATCGCGGGCCGGCAGACGCGGGGAGGCGGGGGCCGGCGGGGCCGGGGACGCCGCCGTGCGTGCCATCGGGGCGGGGGGGGGGGGGGGGGGGGCCCCGGGGGGGGGGGCGGGGGGGGGGGGGCCCCCCCCCCCCCCCCCCCCCCCCCGCCCCGGTGCCGGTTCCGATCCCGCTCAGCCGAGCATCGCGCGGTCGTCGAGCGCCGCGCCCTTGATCTTCGCGAACTCAGCGAGGAGACCTGCGACGGTCATCTTCTGCTTCTCCGCCTCGGGCAGGTCGAGGATGATCCGCCCCTCGTGCATCATGATGAGCCGGTTGCCCACGCGGAGCGCCTGCTCCATGTTGTGCGTGACCATGAGGGTCGTGAGCTTGTCGCGCTCGACGACCGACTTGGTGAGGCGGGTGACGAGGTCGGCCCGCTGCGGGTCGAGTGCCGCCGTGTGCTCGTCGAGCAGCAGGATGCGCGGCTGGGTGAAGCTCGCCATGAGCAGCGACAGCGCCTGGCGCTGACCGCCGGAGAGCAGCCCCACGCGGGCCTTCAGCCGTTGTTCGAGGCCGAGCTCGAGCGCGACGAGCTCCTGCTGGAAGCGTTCGCGACGAGCGCGCGTCACTCCGAGGCGGAAGCCGCGCCGCTGGCCTCGCCGGAGCGCGAGTGCGAGGTTCTGCTCGATGGTGAGGTCGGGCGCGGTCCCGGCCATCGGGTCCTGGAAGACCCGGCCGATGTAGGCAGCCCGCTGGTAGTCCTTCATCCGCTTCACCGAGCGCTCGTCGATGAGCAGGTCGCCCGAGTCGACGGCGATCTTGCCCGCGATGATGTTCAGGAGTGTCGACTTGCCGGCGCCGTTCGAACCGATGACGGTGACGAAGTCGCCCTCGTCGAGATGGAGCGACACGTCGTTGAGCGCGACGCGCTCGTTGACGGTGCCCGGGAAGAAGGTCTTCGTGACGTGATCGATGGTGAGCATGGTCGTCGCTCCTCTCAGGCCCTGACCGCGCGGCGGTTGAGCTGCCGGAAACTCGGGACGCGCTTCAGGAAGCCCCAGCGCGGCAGCAGCAGCGCGGCGACGACGAGCACGGCGGAGATGAGTTTCATGTCGTTCGGGTTGAGGCCCGCCGCGAGTGCGAAGAAGATCACGAGGCGGTAGATGATCGCGCCGACGAGGACTGCGAAGGTCGCCACCCAGACGGAGCGCCCCGCGATGATCGCCTGGCCGATGATGACCGAGGCGAGGCCGACGAGGATGAGGCCGATGCCCATCGAGACATCTGCGAAGCCCTGGTACTGCGCGACGAGCGCGCCGCAGAGCGCGACGAGCGCGTTCGAGATCGCAAGCGTCAGGATCGTCGTGAAGTGCGTGTTCACGCCGAATGAGCGGATCATCTGCTCGTTGTTGCCGGTCGCCTGGATCGAGAGGCCGAGGTCGGTCGAGAGGAACCAGTCGATGGCGAACTTCAGCACGAGCGCGAAGATCGCGAAGATGAGGATGCTCCAGGGCCCGCCGAGCAGCCCGTTGTCGCGCAGGGGCGTCATCACGGTGTCCTCCCTGAGCAGTGGGAGGTTCGATTTGCCCATGATCCTGAGGTTGATCGACCACAGCGCGATCATGGTGAGGATGCCGGCGAGGAGGCCGTCGATGCGCCCCTTCGTGTAGAGCACCCCGGTGACGATGCCGGCGACCGCCCCCGACGCCGCACCCGCGAGGGTGGCGACGGGGGCGGGCACGCCCTGCACGATGAGCGACGCCGCGACGGCGGCGCCGGTGGTGAAGCTGCCGTCGACCGTGAGGTCGGGGAAGTTGAGCACGCGGAATGTGAGGTACACACCGAGTGCCATGATCCCGTAGAGCAGGCCGAGTTCGAGTGCGGCGTTCATGCAGGGCCTTCCGGATGTCCCGTTGGCGTCTTATTCGATGGTCTGGTCGGCGTCGGCGACCAGGTCTTCGGGGAGGGTGACGCCCTGGCGCTCGGCGGCGGCGGGGTTCACGATCAGCGAGAGCTCGTCGAGGGTCTCGACCGGCATCTCGGCCGGGTCGGCGCCGTTCTCGAGGATCTCGATCGCCATCTTGCCGGTCTGGTAGCCGAGCTCGGTGTAGTCGATGCCGTAGGTGGCGATGGCGCCGCGCTCGACCTGGCCGCCTTCGGCGCCGAACAGCGGGATCTGCTTCTGCTCGGCGATCTGCACGACGGCCTCGAGGCCCTCGGTCACGCGGTTGTCGGTCGGGATGTAGATCGCGTCGACGTCGCCGAGCGACTCGGTCGCCTGGGCGACCTCGCTCGAGTTCGTGACGGTCGCCTCCTTGATCGTGAGCCCGAGCTCGTCGGCGGCCTCCTTCGCGAGCTCGACCTGCACCTCGGAGTTCACCTCGCCCGAGCTGTACACGATGCCCACCGTCTTGGCATCGGGCACGACCTTGGTGACGAGCTCGAGCTGCTGCTCGACCGGGTTGAGGTCGCTCGTGCCCGTGACGTTGCCGCCCGGCTTCTCCCAGCTGTCGACGAGGCCGGCCTCGGCGGGCTCGGTCACGGCGGTGAAGAGCACGGGGATGTCGGCGATCGACTGGGCCGCAGCCTGCGCGGTCGGCGTCGCGATCGCGAGCACGAGGTCGACGCCGTCGGTCTGGAACTTCGCGGCGATGGTGGTGGCGGTGGCCTGCTCGCCCTGGGCGTTCTGCTCGTCGAACGAGACGTCCTCGCCCTCGACGTAGCCGGCGTCGGCGAAGGCCTGCTTGAAGCCCTCGCGCGTCGCGTCGAGCGCGGGGTGCTGCACGATCTGGCTGATGCCGATCGAGAGGGTGTCATCGGATGCTCCGGCCGCACCGCCGTCCGATGCGCAGCCGGTGAGCGCCAGTGCTCCGGAGGCGAGCAGTGCGAGTCCGGTGAGCTTCGAGTGGGTTCTCATCGTTGGGGTCCTCTCAGGTGGGTCGTGCGGGGGTTCCGCGCGCAGGGCGCAGGTCTCTGGGGCGGGCCCGGCCGGTGTGCGGCCGGCCCGCATCGGGGGCTGTCGGCTCAGCCGACGGGTGCCGCGACCGGCGCGGTCGCGAGGGCGTCGGCCGCGGCGGCGAGGAAGCGGTCGTTCGCCTCGGGCGAGCCGATCGTCACGCGGACGCCCTCCCCGGCGAAGGCGCGTGCGACCACGCCGTGCGCGTGCAGCACGCCGTCGACGCGTTCGGTGTCGTCGCCGGTGCGCAGCCACAGGAAGTTGCCGAAGGAGTCGACGAGCCGCCATCCGCCGTCGCGGAGCGCGGCCGTGACGCGCTGCCGCTCGGCGACGATCTCCCGGATGCGCAGTTCGAGCTCCGACTCGGCGTCGAGCGAGGCGATCGCCGCGCGCTGGGCGAGGTCGCTCACGGCGAACGGCACGCCGACGCGGCGGAGGTTCGCGGCGACCGCGGCCGGGGCGATCGCGTAGCCCACGCGGAGCCCGGCGAGCCCGTACGCCTTCGAGAAGGTGTGCAGCACCGCGACGTTCGGGTGGTTGCGGAAGAACTCGAGCCCGTTCGCCGAGCGGGGGTCGTCGTCGAAGTGCACGTAGGCCTCGTCGACGACGACGAGCACCTCGGCTGGCACCTTCGCGAGGAACGCGGTGAGCTCCTCGGCGGTCACCGTCGCGCCGGTCGGGTTGTTCGGGTTGCAGACGAAGACGAGCCGGGTGCGGGGCGTGATCGCGGCGGCCATCGCGTCGAGGTCGTGACGCTCGTCGGCCGTGAGCGGCACGGGCACGGGCGTCGCGCCGGCGACTTGCACGAGGATCGGGTACGCCTCGAAGGAGCGCCAGGCGAAGATCACCTCGTCGCCGTCGCCCGCGCTCGCGTGGATGAGTTGGCCGGCGACCTCCACCGAGCCGGCGCCGAGTGCGATCTCGCCCGGGTCGACGTCGTAGTGCTCGGCGAGCCGACGGGTGAGCTCTGCTGCGCCGAGGTCGGGATAGCGCTGGATCCCGTCGAGTCCGGCGACGACCGCATCGACGACGGAGGGCAGCGGCGGGAAGGGGTTCTCGTTCGAGGAGAGCTTGACGGCGCCCGGCGCGGCCGGCCGGCCCGGCTTGTAGACGGGGAGCCGGCCGATGACGTCGCGCTGGTGGATCATGTCCCTACTTCCTCGTGGGTCGTCACCACGGCGCCCGTCGCCGCTGACGATCGGCAGCCTAGGGAGGAAGTCGACGGGGCGGCAAAGCGACGACGGAGCACCCGACAAGGTGCTCGATCGTCACCGAGCGATCCGATTCGAGCTGTACAAGATGTACAGCCGTCTGCTGGCACTCGGTGCGGCGCAGCTCGGAGCTCAGTCGCGCAGGAAGCCGATCGCCGCGTCCTTGAACACCCGCGAGGTGAGCGTCGAGACGTGATCGCGGCCCGGCACCGAGACGAGGTCGACGCCCCAGTCGAGGGCGAGCTGCTGCACCCCTGCGGGCACCGGGTCGTTCTCGCCCGCGACGAAGAGCGTCGGGATCGTGCCGGGGATCCCGAGCGGAGCGCCCGACACCCCCTCGACGACGGCGAGCAGCGCCGCTCGGTCGGCCCCCGCCTCGATCGCGGGACGGAGCACCTGCTCGATCACCCGGTTCTCGCTCGGCCGGTCGTCGAGAAGCAGCGCACGCACCTCGTCGATCGCCCACGAGGCGAACAACTCGTTCGGGCCCGCGCCGCCGAGCACGACCCGTCGCAGCCGTTCGGGGGCGATCGCCGCGAGCGCCGAGACGACGCGGCATCCCATCGAGTAGCCGACCGCGTCGGCGACCGGCACGCCCGCGGAATCGAGCACGGCGGCGAGGTCGGCGCCGAGCCGGAGCGGAGCGTAGTCGGCCGCACCCACCGGCTTGTCGCTGTCGCCATGGCCGCGGAGGTCGACGGTCACGACCTCGCGACCGGCGTCGGTGAGGGCTTTCACCCAGCCGGTGCCCTCCCACGTGATGCGCGCGTCGGAGGCGAAGCCGTGCACGAGCAGCACGGGCGGCAGCGCGGCGTCGCGGTTCGCGGCGCGGTGCACTCGGTAGCCGATGAGCACTCCGTCGACACTCTCGGCGTGCAGCAGCGGGGGGCGCGAGGCATCCGTCGCGATCATTCGGCCGACCCGGATGCCTCGGCGACGACGATCGAGGTCGCGATGAGCGCCCCGGCGTGGCCGAGCTCGGCGAGCGCCGCGTCCGAGGACTCCGCCGCGACGCCGGCGACCAGGTCGGTCAGCACTCGAACGTGCTGCCCGTGCTCGAGCGCGTCGAGCGCGCTCGCCCGCACGCAGTAGTCGGTCGCGAGGCCGACGACGTCGACGTCGGTGATGCCGTGACGCGCGAGCAGCTCGCCGATCGTGTCGCCCGCGTCGTCGGTGCCCTCGTAGATCGAGTACGCCGGCACGCCCTGTCCCTTTCGGATGTGCACGTCGACCTCGTCGGTCGTGAACGCCGGGTGGTACTCGGCGCCCATCGTGCCGGCGACGCAGTGCGGCGGCCAGGTGTCGACGAAGTCGGGTTCGGCATCGGTGGCGAAGTGGCCGCCGTTGTCGCCCTCGCCCGAGTGCCAGTCGCGTGAGGCCACGACGAGTTCGTAGGCGCCGCGGTGGCGGGCGAGCAGCTCGCTCACGCCGGCGGCGACGGCGGCGCCGCCGGCGACGCCGAGCGCACCCCCCTCGGTGAAGTCGTTCTGTACGTCGATGATGAACAGCGCGCGGGTCATGCCTCCATTGTCCCCCCGCCGGCGCGAGGGGCAACCCGGGCGGATGCAGGCGCCGCCCCGCGGGCTCACTGGTTCGAGAGGTTGTCCCCGCAGAGGTAGAAGCCCGTCGCGAGCGTGTCGATCGCGGTCTTGGCCTCGTCGGTCACGTCGCCCAGGGCGTAGATCGCGAAGGTGAGATCGGTGCCGTCCTCGGCGCGGACGACGCCCGAGAGCGTGTAGCCCGTGTTGATCCACCCCGTCTTGGCGATGACGCTTCCGTCGGCCACCGCGTTGTCGCCCCAGAACCGGTCGTCGTACGCGAGCGAGCCGCGCTCGCCCGAGACCGGCAGCGAGTCGAGCAGGTACCCGAGATTCGCCTCGCGCGCGTTGATCTTCACGAAGAGCCGGGTGAGGTACGAGGGAGGCACCGCGTTGTCGTCGGAGAGGCCCGAGCCGTCGACCACCACGATGCCCGCCGTGTCGACCCCGTAGGGCGCGAGCCCCTCGAGCACGCCCGCGTCGATGGCGGCGAAGTCGTTGCCCGAACCGGTCTCGATCGCGACGAGGCGCGCGAGCATCTCGGCGACGGTGTTGTCCGAGACGACGAGCGCCTTGTCGACGAGCGCCGAGACCGGCGGCGAGAGCACCTGGCCGAGCTGGGTCGCCCCCGCAGGCGCCGTGCCGCGCTCGATGGTGCCGATGCCGCCGAGCTCGTCGGCGAAGGCCTGACCCGCGCGGCCGATGGGGTCGTCGCTGCGCCAGGAGGTGTTCGAGTACGGGTCGTCGCGGTCGCCGTCGACCATGAGCGCCGTGATATTCGACATGTAGCCGTCCTCGCGCTCGACGAGGTCCCAGCTCGGCTGCCACTCCTCGCCGCCGAAGTAGCTCGCGTCGAGGATCAACTTCGTGATCGGCGGATTCGCCGGATCCGCCGCCCACGCCTCTTCGACCTGTCGGGCCAGCTCGTCGAGGTGCGCCGCACCCGGGTAGGCCGTCTCATCGCCCGACGGGGTGCGCGAGAGCGTCACGTCGCCGCCGCCGACGAGCACGATCGAGCCGGGCTCGGCGCCCTTGACGACGGTCGTGGCGGCGCGGTGATCGGGCCCGAGCACCGAGAGCGCAGCCGCCGAGGTGAGCACCTTCATGACGCTCGCGGTGCGCGAGGGTGTCGTGCCGCCGCGGTCGTAGAGCACCTCGCCGGTCGACGCCTTCATCACCTGCGCCTGCAGGTTCGCAAGGCGCGGGTCGGCGGCGCGATCGGCGACCGAGCAGGTGCGCACGCGGCTCGCCGCCGCCGCGGCCTCGGGCACCGGGCGGGCCTCGGGGGTCGGGGTCGGCGTCTCGCTCGGCGCGGCGACCGCGACGGTCTTCTCGGGTGCGAGCGCGGCCCCGAGCGCGACCGCGCCGCCGCCGAGCAGGGCGAAGGCGAGCACGCCCCCGACGATCGCGAGCGGCAGCCGGTGCCGCCTGATGAAGGCGAGCGCGGATGCCCCGGCGCCGCCGCGCCCGGGCGGCGCGGCGCCCGTGGCATCCGTCTCATCGATCACGCGGGAATTGTACGCGCCCTCCCCCGATGCCCCGTTCAGGAACGGTGCGGGTGACCGTGCCCGACTCGGAGCGGGCCCGCCGAGGGAGCGATCAGACGCCGGCGCGCAGTGCGGCGATCGGCTCGATGCGCGAGGCCTTGCGCGCCGGGTAGGCACCGGCGCCGAGGCCCACGACCGCGCCGAGGATCGCCGCGCCGAACACCATCGGCAGGTCGATGATCGGGGTCCACTGCTGCACGAGCGCCACGACCACCACCGCGAACACCCCGACCGCGGCGCCGATGAGGCCGCCGAGCAGGCCGATCACGACCGACTCCACCATGAACTGGCGGGCGATCTGCCGTCTGGTCGCGCCGAGCGCGCGCCGCAACCCGATCTCGCCGGTGCGCTCCGACACCGAGAGCAGGGTGACGTTCGCGATGCCGAGGCCGCCCGCGAGCAGCGCGATCACCCCCAGGATGAGGAAGACCACGTTGATGTCGGCCTGCACGCTCTCCTGCAGCTCGGAGCCCGCACGCGGCGCCTGCACGTCGAAGTTCTCGGGCGCGTTCGGGTCGAGTGCGATCGGCGCCTGCTTCGCGACGAGCGGGCCGGCGCCCGCGTCGATGCGCAGTTGGAGCTCGCTCGCGCTGCGCAGGCCGAAGTCGGCGCGCGCCGTTCCGAGGGGCAGGATCACCGAGTCGAGCAGGTCGGGCCGGCGCTCCATTCCGTCGACGATGCCGATGACCGTGTACGGGCGCTCGCCGATGAAGATCGAGGGCTGGCTGTCGACGCGGTTGATGCCGAGCTTCTCTGCGGCCCGTGCGCCGACCACGGCGACGCGGTCGGCGCGGGCGTCGTGCCCGTCGTCGAAGTAGCGCCCGGCGCTCACCTCGCCGCGCACGGCCTCGAGCAGCCCCGCCGAGGTGGCGAGCAGCGTCGGGCTCAGCACCTCGGGCGCCGAGGGGTCGTTGATCGGCACCGCGGTGATCTCGAGCTCGCCGATCGGCACCTCGCCGATGAGTCCGGCTCGTTCGACGCCGTTCAGGCGCTCCACCCGGGCGGGAGAATCCCAGGGCAGCGTCGAGGTCGCGACCTCGTCGCCGTTCGCGGAGTTCGCGGTGCCCGGTTTGAGCACCGCCTGCGTCGCCGCGACGGCGTCGAACTGGCGGCTGATCTGACCGGCGGCCGTCTGCGCGAAGCCGATCGTGACGACGAGCGAGGCGATGCCGAGCACGGTGCCGAGCGTGGTCATCACGAGGCGCCCCGTGTGGCCGCCGATGCCGTGGCTCACCTCGACGAGCAGGTCCTGGTTCGTGAAGCGGTCGGCGCGCGCGATGGGCGGGATGGCGGCGCCCTCGCGCGCACCATCGGCAGCTGCGCCGTCGCGGGTCGCACCGTCGGCGGTCGCGCCGTCGGCGGTCGCGCCGTCGGCGGTTGCGCCGTCCGGCGCCGTACCGCGCCGGAACCGTCGGAGGATCGATCGCATCACAGCTCGCTCACCCGCCCGTCGGCGATGCGGATGCTCCGCCGCGCCCGGTCGGCGACGTGCTGGTCGTGGGTGATGACGACGAGGCTGAGCCCATCGGCGTTGAGCTCCTCGAAGAGGTCCATGACCTCGCCCGAGGTCTGCTGGTCGAGGTTGCCGGTCGGCTCGTCGGCGAGGATGAGCTCGGGCGACGCCATCACCGCCCGGGCCACGGCGACGCGCTGGCGCTCGCCGCCCGAGAGCGTCGTCGGCAGGAAGTCCATGCGGTGCGCGAGCCCGACGCGGTCGAGCGCGGCCTTCGCACGGGGCATCCGTTCGCGACGCGGCACCCCGCTGTACAGGGTGGCGAGCAGCACGTTGTCGAGCACGGTGCGACGCGGCAGCAGGTGGAAGGCCTGGAACACGAACCCGATGGTCTGCGCGCGCAGGCCTGCGCGGGCCTCCTCGTCGAGGGCGGCGGTGAGCACGCCGCCGAGCCGGTACTCGCCGACCGTCGGACGGTCGAGGAGGCCCAGCACGTTGAGCAGCGTCGACTTGCCCGAACCGCTCGGGCCGACAATCGAGAGGTAGTCGCCCCGCCCGATCGTGAGGTTGACGCCCTTCAACGCCTGCACCTCGGGCGGCCCGGGGAAGGATCGGGTCACATCGATGAGCTCGACCACGGGGGCCTGGCTCATCGGCCGACCACGACGAGGTCGCCCTCGGCGATCTCGCCGCTGATCTCGATGAAGCCCTCGGCCGCGAGTCCGGTCTCGACCTCGACGAGGCGGGTCTCGTCGCCCTGCTGCACCTCGACCCGCGATTCGCCGCCGGGCCCCGCGGTGAGCGCGGCGAGCGGTACGGCGAGCACGTCGCCCTCGGTCGCCCCGATCGAGATCTTCACGCGCACGTTCTGGCCGCGCAGTGCTTCGACCTGCGCGTCGGTGGGCTTGACGGGTGCGAGCACCACGTCGTAGCGCGGCCCCGATTCGGCGGCTTCGCCGCCTTCGGCCTTGCGCGGCTCGACCGAGGTGATCGCGGCCCCGAGCTCGGAGCCGTCGGGCATCGCGAGCGTGGCGACGTCGCCGACCTTCAGCAGCTTCGCATCGCTCTCGGCCGCGGAGGCGTTGATCGCGAGCGTCGCGCCCGAGACGAGCATCGCCGCGGACTCCACGATGCTGCCGCGCTCGACCATGACCTCGTCGACCCGGCGCGGCAGGTCCTGCAGGTAGAGCACCTCGCTCACCGGCAGGAAGGCGAGTGTGCCGGCCTCGGCCTCCTCGAGGAGCTCGTACGCGTCGCCGAGCTGCGAACGGGCCGACTCGAGCGCCGCCCGCTCGGCACTCGCATCGCGGGGCGCGAGGCCGGCGTCGCGTTCGACGCGCGCGAGCTTCAGGGCGTCTTCGGCGTCGCCGATCGCGACGGGGTCGCCGGCGGCCTTCGCGGCGGCGAGGGCGCGCTCGGCGGCGCGCACCGCGTTGTCGAGCTGCACCCGTTCGACCGAGCTCGGGCCGGATCCGGCTGCGGCGAGCGCGCGCTCCGCTGAGGCGACCGCCTCTTCGGCGCCGGTCACCGCCTCCCGCGCCGAGCGCACCGAGTCGGCGGTGCCCTCGGGCGCCTCGGGCAGCGGGTAACCCACCTTCTCGTAGAGGGCCGCGACACCGGCCGCGGTCGCCGAGTCGAAGGTGTCGGAGGCGACGTCTCCCGCGTCGATGCCGACGGCGCGAAGGGCCTGCTTGAGCTGCGTCACATCGGGCCCCGAGAGGCCGGCGCGGAGGGTGCGGTAGGCCGGCAGCTCGCCCGGCAGCACGATGACGGGGCGGCCGGTGACCTCGAGGGCGATCGCCGCGGGCCCGAGTGTCGCACCGACCTCGGGCACACGACCGGTGACCACCGCGGGGCCGCCGAGGTCGCCCGTCTCGAGCTTCACCTCGACGGAGTCGGCGAACGCCGCGTCGCCGCGGATGGTGACGTCGTTCGAGAGCGAGCGCAGCTCGACCGGCACCGTGATCGGCCCGGCGTCGGGGGCGGCCGCATCGGCGGCGGCCTGCCCCGGCGAGACGATGAGGAAGCTCAGTCCGACACCGGCGACGAGCGACGCGATCGCGACCGCCGCGAGCACCCAGAGCACCCGGTTGCCGCGCAGCACGCGCCGCCAGCCCTGCACCGCAGGGTCGACGGGCTCTGCCGGTGCGGATGCCTCGGCCGCGACGAGTTCGTCGAACCCGCTGCGCGGGGCATCCGACGCATCGTTCTCGGCGGTGCCGGGCTCGCCGGCGGCGCCTGCCTCGCCGGCCGCTCCGGCCTCGCCGGCCTCGCCGGCCTCGCCCGCCCTGCCCGCCTCGCTCGCGCGACGCCTGCGGATCACTCGTCGCCCTTGCTGTAGGCGGCGAGCAGCGCGTCGAGCTCGGACTTGTTGTCCTCGATGAACTGCTCCTCGAGCACGAACTGCGCCTTCAGCTGCGTGTTCTGGTAGTCGAGCTTCTTCGCGCAGCGGAAGTCGGCGACGGCGATGTCGATCTCCTTCTGCTTCAGCTCGGCGAGCTGCTCCTCGCTCGGGCCCTCGGCGTTCTCACCCTCGTAGAAGGCGTTCTGCTCGTCCATGATCGAGGTCTGGGCGTCGCTGCGCGTCTTGAGGTCGGGGTACTCGGCGTCGGCCATGCACGCCGACCACTTCTCGTCGAGTGCGAGCATGTCGGGCTGCTTCGCGAGACCTTCCCAGAGTGCGCCCATCGCCTCGGTGAGGTCGGTGAACTCCTCGTCCTCCCAGTAGTTCTCACCCTGGATCTCATGCTGCGCCGCACCGTCGCAGCCCGCGGTCTCCCAATTCCACTCGTACGAGCCGTCCTCGTTCATCTCCTCCTCGGCCGGCGGCGCGCCGTAGAGGGTGGCGTAGTAAGCCTCCTGCTCGGTGGGCGAGAGCGACTCGATGTAGGGCTGGTTCGGGTCGACGAACTCCTCGGCCTCCTCCTGCTGGGCGTCCATCTCCTCCTGGGTCTGCACGAAGCCCCAGCCGTTCGCGGCGACCCATTCCTCGGTGTCGCGCTCGGCCATCTCGTCCTCGTCCATGAAGCCCATGTTCTGCGACTGGTCGACGGGGGTGTACTCGAAGCCCTCCTCGGCCATGCACTCGGCCTTGAGCTCCTCGGCCTTCTTCTGCTCGGCGATCATCCGCTCCTCGTCCCACGAGCCGTTGATGGGCTCGAGGTACTTCGTCAGCGGGCTGTCTTCGTAGCTGAGCTTCTCGGCACCGCCGGCGGGCCCGCCGGCGCAGCCCGCGAGCGCGAGCACCGCGACTGCGGCGAGGGCGGTGAAGCCGAGAACAGGGCGACGTACGGACACGGGGACTCCTTCGGGTCGGTGCGCATGAACCCGCATCGGACGATCGCTCGAGCGGGTCTCGTACGCGCCGGCAGGGCGGCGCTCCGGTGAGACTACCGGCGCACCGAAGCACCGCGCCATCCGTCCAGAGGATGATTCGGGGTCGGATCAGGGCGATCCCTGATCGTCGTTCACTCCCCCGGGTAGCGCAGGCCGATCTGCTCGCGAATGAGGTCGAGCGTCTCCATGATGGCGACGCTCTGCCGGGTCGGCAGGATGTCCCCGCCGTCGGTGCGTCCCTCGGCGACGAGTCGCTCGAGCGCGGCCGCCTGGTAGTGCATGCCGCGCCCGTGCACCTCGGAGACGTACTCCTCGAGGATCTCGCCGTCGGCACGGATCAGGCGGAAGGTCGTGGGCGAGTACCAGACGGGGTCGATCTCGATGCGCGCCTCGGTGCCGAGCACCATCGCAGTGTTCGGCCCGCGGGTGTTCGACGCGGAGAGGGTCGAGGCGATGCGGCCGTCGCCGTAGGTGAAGATCGTCGCGACCTGCGCGTCGGCACCGGTCGGCTTGAACGTCGCCGACGAGCGGACGTCGGCGGGGGCGCCGAACAGGTCCCAGGCGAACGAGATCGGGTAGATGCCGAGATCGAGCAGCGCGCCGCCGCCGAGCTCGAGCGCATTGAGCCGGTGGGCCGGGTCTTCGGGCAGCAGCTGCGTGTGATCGGCGATGAGCGTGCGCGGCTGGCCGATCGCCCCCGCCGCGACGAGCTCGCGGATCCGCACCATGTGCGGCAGATAGCGGGTCCACATGGCCTCGAGCGCGAGGAGTCCTCGAGCCTCGGCGACCTCGGCGATCCTCCGGGCCTCGCGGGCGTTGAGCGTGAACGCCTTCTCGACGAGCACGTGCTTGCCCGCCTCGAGCGCGAGCGTCGCGTTCGCCGCGTGCATGGGGTGCGGGGTCGCGACGTAGACGACGTCGACCTCGGGATCGGCCACGAGCGACTCGTAGCTGCCGTGCACCCGGGGGATGCCGAACTCCTCGGCGAAGCGCGCGGCGGAGGCCTCGTTGCGCGAGCCGACCGCCCGCACATCGAATCCGTTGAGCTTCAGGTCGTTGACGAAGAGCCGTGCGATGCCGCCGGTCGCGAGGATGCCCCAGCGCAGAGATTCGGTCATCCGGCCAGAATACGGCGAGTTCGGCCGCCCGTGGCCCCACCCCCACATCTGGGTTGCTGTGGATTCCTCAATTCAGGCCTAGCGTTGGTCCATGAGCGCACTTTCAGCCCGAAAGGCTCGCAACGGCATCGTCGCCGCGGCCGCCGCAGTCGCCCTCCTCGCGATCCCGATCGGAATCGCACTGCCCGCCCAGGCAGCACCCCCGCAGACCTCCGTCGCGAAGTACGTCGCCCTCGGCGATTCGATCGCCGCAGGCCAGGGTGCGGGCACCCCGCTCGACGCCTGCCTCCGCACCGGCGCGGGCTACGCGAACGGCCTCGACGCACTCCCCCGCATCAACCTCCTGCGCAACGCGGGCTGCAGCGGGGCGACGATCGAGGAGGTCGCCGCCACCCAACTCGGCCAGGTCAACCGGGGCACCACGCTCGTCACGATCACGGCGGGCGCGGGCGACCTCGACATCGGCACGGTCTACGCGGCCTGCATCCCCGACCCGACGACGACGCCCTGTGCGCTCGCGACTGCGTCCGCGCTGCAGACGCTCGAGTCCGGCGTGATCGCGCAACGCATGACCGCGCTGCTCATCGCCGCCCACGAGCGCGCTCCGCGCGCGCAGATCCTCGTCACCGGATACCCGCTGCCGTTCGGGGGCACCACGCCCGGCTTCCCCTCGGTGATCGACACGGCCGTCGCAGCACTCGACACCCAGATCGACGGCGCGGTCGACGCGGCTGCGGGTCTCGGCGGGGTGCCGGCGGGCTACGTCGACGTGACCGCGGCGTTCGCCGGCCACAGCGCGGCCAGCGCCGACCCCTGGCTCGGCGCGAACCCGAGCGATCCCGTCACGTTCCTGCATCCGAACGCAGCCGGCTACGCCGCCTACACCGACGCCGTGCACGACGCCTACCTGACGGTTGCGCCGTGAGCGCGCGCAAGGGCATCGCCGCGGTCGTGGCGACCGTCGCGATCGCCGCACTCGCGTTCGCCGGCGCCGCGCCGGCGTACGCCGCGAAGGGCGGAGGGAAGCCCGGCGGCGGCGGCGGGGGCAAGGAGCTCGCCTACGTCGCCCTCGGCGACTCCTTCGCCGCCGGCCAGGGCGGAGGCAGCTACCTCGACACGAGCTGCTACCGCAGCAACAACAGCTACCCGAAGCGCCTCGATGCCTCGCGCACACTGAAGCTCACCGCGTTCCCTGCGTGCTCCGGGGCCTCGACCGTCGAGACCCTCGCCCAGGTGCCCGCGATCCCGGTCGGCACCCAACGGGTGACCCTGACGGTCGGGGGCAACGACGTCGGCTTCGCCTCGGTCATGCAGAACTGCTTCGTGTTCGTCTCGACCACGAACTGCGAGGCGGATCTCGCGAACGCCGAGGCCATGGTGAACGACGGCACGATGTACGACCGCATCGAGTCCGTACTGCAGGCGATCAGGGCGAAGGTCGGCGCGCAGGCGAAGATCGTCGTGGTCGGGTATCCGAAGCTCTTCCACCAGCCGTCGAACTACGCATACGCGCCCCGGGTGAACGAGGACACGGGCGCACTCAACGACGTGGCGCAAGCCGCAGCGGCCGCCAACGGCGCGGTCTTCGTCGATGTGGAGGCGGCCTTCGCCGGGCACGGCATCGGCAGCTCCTCGCCCTGGATCAACGCGTTCAGCATCTTCAACACCACCGCGGCGTTCCACCCGAACTCCACCGGGTACGCGAACTACGCGACACTCCTCACCCCGGCGCTCGGCTGACGATCCGCGACCGGAACGACGAAGGCCCCGGATTTCTCCGGGGCCTTCTCCTTACTGGAGCCGCCTGTGGGAATCGAACCCACGACCTTCTCATTACGAGTGAGACGCTCTGCCGACTGAGCTAAGGCGGCGTGACGACCGGCGCGCGAAGCGCGCCGACTGGCACGAGAATCAATAGTAGCGGATGCTCGAGCCTCCGGATGACCACTCCGGTCGGGTGCGGATGCTGCGGGGCCCGCCCCGCAGCATCCGCACCTCGATCAGCACTCGGGATCGCTCGCGGGCACCGTTCCCTCGATGAGGTAGCCCTCGACCGCGCCGTTCACGCAGGAGTTCGACTTGTTGTACGCCGTGTGCCCCTCGCCCTCGTAACTCACGAGCACGCCGCTCTCGAGCTGGTCGGCGAGGGCGACCGCCCACTCGTACGGGGTGGCCGGGTCACCGGTGGTGCCGACGACCATGATCGGCGCAGCGCCCTCGGCGTGGATCTCGGCCCGCTCGCGATCGGACTGGTACGGCCAGTTGACGCAGCTGAGGTCGCCGTAGCCCATGTACGGGCCGATCGTCGGGGCGGCCTCGGCGATCGCCTCGGCCTTCTCGCGCATGACGGCGACGTCGGACTGATAGGTGTAGTCGAGGCAGTTGATCGCCCGGAATGCCTCGGTCGAGTTGTCGAGGTAGGTGCCGTCGGGGTTGCGGCCGTTGTAGCCGTCGGCGAAGGCGAGCGCGGGGTCGGCGTCGCCGAACATCGTCGCCTCGAGCATGTCGCTGAGGTACGGCCACGAATCGGCGCTGTAGAGCGGGTAGATGATCGCGGTCAGGAGCGTGTCGGCGCCGACCATGCGGCCGTCGCTGCCGCGCAGGGGGCTCTGGTCGACCGAGGCCAGCAGGCGGCCGATCTCGTCGCGCGACTCGTCGACGGTGCCGTCGAAGGGGCAGCCCTCCGTCGCGAGGCAGTCCTCGAGGTAGGCGTCGAGCGCGCGTTCGAAACCGACGGACTGCGCCTTCGAGACCTCGAAGTCGCTCGCCGAGGGGTCGATCGCGCCGTCGAGCACGAGCCGGCCGACCTTGTCGGGGTAGAGCTCGGCATAGCTCGCCCCGAGGAAGGTGCCGTACGAGAATCCGAGGTAGTTCAGCTGCTCGTCGCCGAGGATCGCCCGCAGCAGGTCCATGTCGCGGGCAGCGCTCTCGGTGTCGACGTTCGGGAGGAGCTCGCCGGTGTTGTCGGCGCAGGCTGCTCCGAAGTCGGCGGCGGAGCTGCCGACCGCCTCGATCCACTCGTCGCTGCCGCGCTCGGCGGGCACGATGCCGTAGAGGTAGTCGTCCATCTCGGCGGCGTCGTAGCAGGCGACCGCCGACGAGCGCCCGACCCCACGGGGGTCGAAGCCGACGACGTCGAACCGCTCCTGCAGGGGCTCTCCGACTGCATAGTCGAGCGAGTCGAGCACGAAGTCGTACCCCGAGCCGCCGGGGCCGCCCGGGTTCACGAGCAGCGAACCGATCTTGTCGCCGCTCGCCACGTGGCGCACAACGGCGAGGTCGATCTCGCCGGCCGACGGGTCGTTCCAGTCGAGCGGGGCCTTCGCGGTGGTGCAGCCCATGCCGTCACCGCACGGCTCCCACTCGAGCACCTGCGTATAGAACGGCTCGAGCTCGGGCGAGACCTCTTCGCCGGTCGGCGTCGACACCGGCGGCTTCTGCTCGAGGAAGGAGGGCACGCATCCGCTCAGCACGAGCACGGCGGCGAGTGCGGCGCCGACCGCCGCGAGGCGGCGACCCCGCGGCATCCGCCCCATCGGCTCACGACCCTGCGATCGTCGGACGGTGCTCGGTGCGCTCATGCGGCTCCTCGTTCGGGGTCGTTGGTTCTGACGGCGGAGACGAGCATCGCCTCGAGCGCGAGGGCGGGCTGCACATTGCCCTCGATGCGGGTACGCGCGGTCTGGATGGCGTCGAGCGTGGCGAGGGTCCGCGCCGGCGTCGCCGCCGAGGCCGCCTGCTCGATGCCCGGCAGCAGTTCGCGGTTGACGAGCGGCACATCGGCGGCCAGCTGCACGAGCAGGATGTCTCGGTAGAGCGACGCCAGGTCGACGAGGATCCGGTCGATGCCGTCGCGGAGGCTTCGGGTCGCCCGACGCTTCTGGTCGTCTTCGAGGGCCTTGATCTGGGGCCGGAGCGCCGGCGGCACCGCCTGACCCGGTGCGATGCCGAGCGAGTGCAGCGCATGCTCGCGCTCCTCCGCGTCGCGGAGCTCGGTGATCGCCTTCGCGTCGTCGCCCGCGATCTCGAGGTACCGGGCCGCGGTCATCACCGCGGTCGCCGTCGAGCGCACCCGCAGGGCGAGCTGGAGCGTCTCGGCCCGGCGGTCGCGGGCCTCGGCATTGGTGGCGAGCCGGTGCGCCATGCCGATGTGGCTCTGCGCCTCGCGGGCGGCGCGTTCGGCGAGTTCGGCGTCGACGCCGTCGCGGCGCACCAGGAGCTCGGCCACGTCGGCGACGCTCGGCACCTGCAGGCGCACCGAGCGCACCCGCGAACGGATCGTCGGGATGAGGTCGGCCTCGCTCGGCGCGCAGAGGATCCAGACGGTGCGCTCGGGCGGCTCCTCGAGTTCTTTGAGGAGGAAGTTCGAGGTCTGCTCGGTCATGCGATCGGCGTCTTCGACGATGATCACCCGATGCCGGCCGATCGAGGGCGCGTAGTGCGAGCGCTTCACGATGTCGCGCACGTCGTCGCGCTTGATGATCACGCCCTCGGTCGCGAGCACGTGCAGGTCGGGGTGGCTGCGCGCGTCGACCTGGATCCGCGTCGCCTCGTCGCCGTCGGGGTCGCCCGAGATGAGCGCCGTCGCGAATGCGTACGCGAGATTGGAGCGCCCCGACCCGGGCGGGCCGGTCACGAGCCACGAGTGGGTCATCTGCTGCGAGCCCCCCGCGGATGCCTCGGCGCCGCCGCCGCGCGCGGCCTCGGCCGCGGCACGGAACACGGCGATCGCCGCATTCTGCCCGGTCAGCTCGCTCCACACGCTCACGGCTCCACGCTACCTTCCGCCGCCGACGGCGGATTCAGCGGTCGCCCAGGAGCGCGCCGACCCGCTCGCGGATCGCGAGCGCGATCGTCTCGACCGGCTGCGCCGCGTCGACGACGAGGAACCGCCCGGGTTCGGCCTCGGCGAGCCCGAGGTACGCGGTGCGCACCCGGTCGTGGAAGTCGGATGCCTCGGCCTCGAGCCGGTCGAAGCGCGTGCGCGCCTCGTCGAGCCGCCCTCGGGCGGCCGCCGCATCGAGGTCGAGCAGCACGGTGAGATCGGGCACGAGCCCCTCGGTCGCCCACTCGGAGAGCCCGCGGACCGCCTCGGGATCGAGCACGCGACCGGCGCCCTGATACGCCACCGAGGAGTCGATGTAGCGGTCCTGGAGGACGACGTCGCCGCGCTCGAGCGCGGGCCGCACGACGGTCGCGACGTGATGCGCGCGGTCGGCCGCGTAGAGCAGCGCCTCGGCGCGCGGCGCGATGTCGCCGCGATGGTGCAGCACGATCTCGCGCACCTCGACGCCGACCTCAGTGCCGCCCGGTTCGCGGGTGCGCACGACGGTGCGCCCCTGCCCGGCCAGCCACTCGCCGAGCAGTTCGGCCTGCGTGGTCTTGCCCGAGCCGTCGCCCCCCTCGAGGGTGATGAACAGACCCGAACCGCTCACTTCTTCGGCGCCGACTTCTTCGCCGCCGGCTTCTTGGCCGCGGGCTTCTTGGCGGGCGCCTTCTTGCGCGGCGCGGCGGGCCCCTTGTCGCGCTTGAGCTGCAGCAGCTCGACGGCGCGCTCGAAGGTGATGTCCTCGACGGACTCGGCGCGCGGGATCGTCGCGTTGGTGGTGCCGTCGGTGACATACGGCCCGAATCGGCCGTCCTTCACCTTGATCGGCTTGCCGCTCACCGGGTCGTTGTCGAACTCCTTCAATGCGCTCGACGCGCGACGCGCACCGTACTTCGGCTGGGCGAACAGCTCGAGGGCCCCGGCGAGTTCGATGTCGAAGATCGCGTCTTCGCTGGGGAGCGTGCGCGTGTCGGCGTCCTTCTTGAGGTAGGGGCCGTAGCGGCCGTTCTGCGCGGTGATCTCGACCCCGGACTCGGGGTCGGCGCCGACGACGCGGGGCAGGTCGAGCAGCTTGAGCGCCGTCTCGAGGTCGATCTCCTCGAGGTGCATGCTCTTGAACAGCGACGCGGTGCGCGGCTTCGGAGCGGCGGCCTTCTTCGCGCCGCGCTTGGCCTTCGGCGCTTCGACGACCTCACCGGTCGCGGCGTCGACGGTCGTCGCCGCCTCGGGCTCGGGCTCGAGCTCGGTGACGTACGGCCCGAAGCGGCCGTCCTTCGCGACGATCTGCTTGCCGTTCGCGGGGTTCGCGCCGAGCACTCGGTCGCCCTGCACGGGAGCTTCGATGAGCTCTCGGGCCTTCGCCTCGGTGAGTTCGTCGGGGGCGAGCCCCTCGGGCAGGTTGACCCGGCGCGGCGTGGGCTCGCCGGTCGCGGAGGGCGCGGCGTCGGGATCGACCGTCTCGAGGTACGGGCCGTACTTGCCGATGCGCAGCGTGATGTCGGGCGCGATCACGACCGAGTTGATCTCGCGCGCGTCGATCTCGCCGAGGTTGTCGACGACCTGACGGAGCCCGCGGTGCTTGTCCGAGCCGAAGTAGAAGCTCGAGAGCCAGTCGACCCGGTCGGCCTCGCCCGCGGCGATGTGGTCGAGGTCGTCCTCCATCTCGGCCGTGAAGTCGTACTCGACGAGGTCGCCGAAGTGCTCTTCGAGCAGGCGGACGACCGAGAACGCGATCCAGCTCGGTACGAGCGCCTGGCCGCGCTGGGTGACGTAGCCCCGGTCGATGATCGTCGAGATGATCGAGGCGAACGTCGAGGGACGCCCGATGCCGAGTTCTTCGAGTCGCTTGACCAGGCTCGCCTCGGTGTAGCGCGGCGGCGGGCTCGTCTCGTGGCCCTTGGCCTCGAGCAGGTCGAGCGTCAGCTGCTGTCCCTCGGCGAGCTGCGGGAGCTTGGCGTCGCCCGAGGCGTCGTCGCGATTGCGCTCCTCGTCGCGACCCTCTTCATAGGCCGCGAGGAAGCCGCGGAAGGTGATGACCGTTCCGCTCGCGGTGAACTCGGCGATGGTGCCGCCGACCTTCGTCGTCGCCGCGGCGGGGGGCGGGGCATCCGCCTTCGTCGGACCGACCTCGATCGTGACGGTGGCCGTCTGCCCCTTCGCGTCGGCCATCTGCGAGGCGACCGTGCGCTTCCAGATCAGGTCGTAGAGGTCGAACTCGCGCCCGCGAAGTGCGCCCTGGAGGGACGAGGGGGTGCGGAACACCTCGCCAGAGGGACGGATCGCCTCGTGAGCCTCCTGCGCGTTCTTCGACTTGCCCGCGTAGACGCGGGGCTTGTCGGGCACGGAGTCGGCGCCGTAGAGCGAGGTCGCCTGCGTGCGCGCCGCCGAGATCGCCTGCTGCGACAACGAGTTCGAGTCGGTACGCATATAGGTGATGTAGCCGTTCTCGTAGAGCGACTGCGCCACGCGCATCGTGTCCTTCGCCGAGAGACGGAGCTTGCGCGCGGCCTCCTGCTGCAGGGTCGAGGTCGTGAACGGCGCCGCCGGGCGACGCGAGTACGGCTTCGTCTCGAGCTTCGAGACGCGGCGGCCGACCGTGTCGTCGCGGAGCGCCGACGCCAGCGCTTCTGCGGTCGCCTCGTCGATGACGACGGCCTTCGAGGTGAGCTTTCCCGAGTCGTCGAAGTCGCGACCGGTCGCGATGCGCTCGCCGCCGACGCGCACGAGCTTCGCGTCGAACGCGCTGCCCGGGGCATCCGTGGCGAAGGTGCCGATGAGGTCCCAGTAGCCGGCGGCGACGAAGGCGAGCCGCTCGCGCTCGCGGTCGACGACGAGGCGGGTGGCGGCGGACTGCACGCGGCCCGCCGAGAGGCCGGGGCCGACCTTGCGCCAGAGCACGGGCGAGACCTCGTAGCCGTAGAGGCGGTCGAGGATGCGTCGGGTCTCCTGGGCGTCGACGAGCGCGGTGTCGAGTTCGCGAGTGTTGTCCTTCGCCTTCTGGATGGCGTCCTTCGTGATCTCGTGGAAGACCATGCGGCGCACGGGGACCTTGGGCTTCAGCTCCTGCAGGAGGTGCCACGCGATGGCCTCGCCCTCGCGGTCCTCATCGGTGGCGAGCAGGAGTTCGTCGGCGTTCTTGAGGGCGCGCTTGAGTTCGGCGACCGTCTTCTTCTTCGAATCGGAGACCACGTAGTACGGCTCGAAGCCGTTGTCGACGTCGACCGAGAACTTGCCGAGCGGGCCCTTCTTGAGCTCAGCGGGCAGGTTCTTCGGCTCGATGAGATCGCGGATGTGACCGACCGAGGACAGCACCTCGTATCCGTCGCCCAAGTACTGGGCGATGGACTTCATCTTGGTCGGCGACTCAACGATGACCAACTTCTTCGCGCCTGACACCAGACTCCTTCTGACCGTTCGAATGAGACGAGAACGCACAATTCATGCCGCGCCCCCGAGCGGTGTGCCATGGCCGGCGGAACGCTCCGCCGACAGCCACACGATACACACCCTCGCCGGAAGTACGCCCACTCCACCGCGTCCAGTCGGCGAGGCGCGACTCGCCGCGACCCCCTTGCGCTTCCGCACGCCGGGAGGAGAATGGCGGCATGGACACGTCATCTCACGGCTCGTACACGGCCAAGCTGATCGACGGGCCGCTCGAAGGCAAGACCGTCGCGACGGCCTTCCTCGAATCCGGCGACCCCAGGCCCCGTCTCGAGCTCAACACCGATGCCGGCAAGCACTACGTCTATTCGCGCTCGTCCGGACTCGAGTTCGAGACCCCGGGCGACTCCCGCCCCTCGGCGGTCGACTACCGGTTCATCGAGACCGTCTTCGACTGATCGGCCTCGGTGCGACCACGCGCACCGCACCGCGTTCGGAACGCCGTGGTTCACCCCGGCCAGCCCGGCGGTCCGGCGCGCGCCTCCGCCGAGACGTCGAAGCCGAGCACCCCGACCCGCACCGACACCGTGGAGACCGGACCCTCGAGCCCGCACGACACGAGTTCGACGCCGTTGCGCTCGGCGATCGCCGAGGCGAGTGCGCAGGGCACCCCCGGTACCGCCCCGCTCGATGCGTCGGCGGCGGCGAGCGCGGCGGCGTCGGCCGCATTCGCCGCGCGCTGCGACCCCACGAAGGCGCCGAGCACCGGCACCACGAGCGCCGTGAGCCCGATGATCGCCCCGACGAGGCCGAGCGCGACGACCGAGGCCGCGCCGCGGTCGTCCGCTCCGCCTGCGCGAGCGCCCGGGCGGCTGTGCCGGCTCATCGCCCGCCTCCCACCGCGCACGACTCCGCGCTCAGTCGCACCGCCGCCAGGAGCCCGGCTCCCGAGGCGGTGAGCCGAGCGCACACGAACTCCCCCTCCTCCGCCACTTCGAGCGCCGTCGCGCCGGCCACTCGCGCGGCGATCGCCTGCGCGGTGGCGTTCGACTCGCCTCGCCCGAGCGCCCTGGCGGCGTCGGCGGCCGCGTCGGTGAGCCGCACCTGATGGGCGGCGAGCTGCACCGCGGCGAGGCATCCGGCGAGCACGAGCGCGATCGCCGGCAGCGCGACGGCGAACTCCGCCGTCACGCTGCCCCGCTCCCGGTCACCCCACCGTGAGCGCATTCCGCACGAGATCGGTGAGGATGCCGCGCACCTCGTCACCGCGCAGGATGACGACGAGCAGGCCCGCGAAGCCGACCGCGGCCATGGTCGCGACCGCGTACTCGGCGGTGGCGGCGCCACGGTCACCGGCGAAGCGGTGGAGCAGGCGCCGGACGACGGACCGTCTCGACATGCGCTCGTCGACGTGGTCATCGGAATTCTGCATGGGGTTCCCTTCAGTAGCGCCGGAGGTCCGGCGGATCGACGGCACGAGTCCTTGGTCGTCACGGGGCCTCGCCGAGGGTGCCCGTGACGACGGAGATCATGAGCGGCGCGACGCCGAGCAGCACGAACGCCGGCAGCACGCAGAGTCCGAGCGGCAGCATGAGCCGCACGCCGAGCGCGGCCGCCCGTGCGGCACCCGCCGAGCGGGCGGCGCGGCGCACCCTGAGCGACTCAGCGCGGAGGAGCTCGGCGACCGGGGCGCCCGCCCGGCCCGCGAGCGCGACGACCTCGTCGACGGCGCGGCCGTCGCCCGAGTGCGGCACGTGCGCACGCACGGTCTCGCGGGTGAGCGCCCTGGCACGCTCGATCGAGGCGCCGCTCGACATCGCGATCGCGAGCAGTTCGAGCTCGAGTCCGGCGTCGGCCTGCGACGCCGAGGCGGTGCGCGCGAGCCGGCGATTCCACCGCGCCCCGCCCCAGAGCAGCAGCGCGCCGAGCACGAGGCAGGCGAGGCCGATCGGGTTGCCGACGAGCACGCCGACGGTGTCGAAGCCGAGCGTCGCACCGAACACGACGGCGATCAGGGGAAGCGCGGTGACGAGCCGAGCGCTCGCCGCGGGGCCGGCGAGCGCGGCACCGACGTCGCGACGCAGCTGCGCCTCGTCGCGGAGCACCACGGCGAGACTCCGCAGGCTCGCGGCGAGCGGTGCACCCGAGTCGGCGGCGACCGACCAGGCCGCGGCGAGCACCGGCCAGGCGAGGGATGCCTCGGGGTGGTCCGCGCGTGCGACGGCGATCGCCGTGGCGACCGACTCCCCCTGCGATGCCGCGTCGGCGGCCGCGGCGAGCACCCGTGCGTCGCCCGAGTCGACCGCGGCACCGACCGGGCCCGAGGCGCCCGAGGCGCCCGCAACGGGGTCGTCTTGGGCGGACAGGTGGCGCCAGGCGCTCGAGGCGGGCACCCCGGCGGCGAGGAGCACCGCGAGCCGCTCGCTGATCGACGCGATCGCATCGACGCCCGCGCCCGGGTCGGCCGCGCGCCGGCGCAGGAGTCTCGTCAGCGCGATCACAGCGGCTCCACCCCGAGCCGATCGTCGCGCAGCGCGAACCGGCCGATCTGGGCGAGGCGCCGGCAGCCGTCGACGCGTTCGAGGTGCAGCACCAGGTCGAACGCGCTCGCCGTCTGCCTCGCCACCGCGTCGGGCGAGAGCCCCGCGGTCGCACCGAGCGCTTCGAGCCGGGCGGGCACGTCGGCGAGCGAGTTGGCGTGCAGGGTGCCGGCCCCGCCGTCGTGACCGGTGTTGAGCGCGGCGAGCAGCTCGCGCAGCTCGGCGCCCCGGCACTCGCCGACCACGAGCCGGTCTGGGCGCATGCGCAGTGCTTCCCTGAGCAGCGCATCGAGTCCGATCCGCCCGCTGCCTTCGAGGTTCGCCTGGCGCGCTTCGAGCGAGACGACGTGGGGGTGCGCGAGCTGGAGTTCTGCGACGTCCTCGATGACGACGATGCGCTCATGGGCCGGCGCCCCGCTCAGCATCGCGGCGAGCATCGTCGTCTTGCCGGTGCCGCCTGCGCCGGTCACGAGGAGGTTGCGGCGCTCGCGCACCGCGAGCTCGAGGAGTTCGCGCTGCGCGTCATCGAGCATGCCGGTGCCCGCGAGCTCGGCGAGCGACCGACCGGCCGCCCTCGGGATGCGCACGGAGATGAGCGTGCCGCCCGTCGAGACGGGCGGCAGCACCACGTGCACGCGGATGCCGAGCCCGAGCCGTACGTCGACCGTCGGCGTGGCTTCGTCGACGTGGCGCCCCCCGCGGGCGATCAGCTTCACCGCGAGCGCACGCACCTCGGACTCCTCGGCCGACCAGCCGGGCTCGCGACGGGCCCCGTCGCCCCGGTCGACCCAGAGCCCGGCGCCGCCGTTCACGAACAGGTCGGTGACGGGCCCGTCGGACGCGAACGGCTCGAGGGCGTCGAGCGCCGAGAGGTCGATCCTCGGCGGCGCCGCGCCGGTCTCGGCGAGCTCGGGGCCGGGCCCGAAGCCGGGACCGAAACCGGTGAGGATCTCGGCGAAGCGGTCGTTCGTGGCGAGTTGCGAGGCCGCCCGAGACGGCGTCGCCCCTGGGATCGGCGGCGCAGTCGGCTCTGCGAGTTCGGCCGCCTGCCAGGAGGGCGTCGCCACGAAAGGGATGGACATGCGGCGAGCGTACGAAGCCGGGCGCCCGTGAGGCATCCAGTCGACCGTGCAGAAGAAGAAATCCCCCTCCACGCCGTTGTGGAGGAGGATTCGCCCCGCACCTGCGAAGGTGCTGTTAACGAAAGGGGGCGGCACCCATTGGGGGGAACAGGTGCCGCCTCGGCAGCGCAAGGATTGGGGGGAATCGCGAGCGCTGCAGGCCTCGAAACGAGTGTTCGGGCGGTATTCAGTGTAGGGCCTCAGAATGAATGCGCAAGCATTTTTGTCCTCATTTGTGCGGACACACAGATTTCTCTGCGCAAAGGCACAGTAATACTCCGAAGCCGTGCACGGAAGTGCAGACGCGCAATGTGTTTCTCGCTCGTCGAGCGCATGCCCGAGCGAGAGGTAGGGTGCTGCTTGGGGCAGGCGACCCAACCGATGAAACAGATCGCGAAGGAGCGACCGGAGAACCATGACCGTTCAGATCGATCACGCACTCGAGGAGATCAGGCGCTTCCGTCCGAGCCCCGAGTTCGCCGCCCAGGCCGTCGCCGGTGAAGAGCTCTACGAGTCGGCGCGCGCCGACCGCCTCGGCTTCTGGGCCGAGCAGGCCCGAGAGCTCCTCACCTGGCAGAAGCCGTTCACCCGCACGCTCGACTGGTCGAACCCGCCCTTCGCGAAGTGGTTCGACGACGGCGAGCTCAACGTCGCCGAGAACTGCCTCGACCGGCACGTCGAGGCCGGCCTCGGCGATCGCGTCGCCATCCACTTCGAAGGCGAGCCCGGCGACAGCCGCGACATCACCTACGCCGAGCTCACCGACGAGGTCAAGCGCGCCGCGAACATGCTCGAGGGGCTCGGCATCGGCGAGGGCGACCGCGTCGCCATCTACCTGCCGATGATCCCCGAGGCGATCGTCTCGATGCTCGCCGTGGCGCGAATCGGCGCCATCCACTCGGTGGTGTTCGGCGGATTCAGCTCCGACAGTCTCGCCTCGCGCATCGACGATGCCGAGGCGAAGCTCGTGATCACCGCCGACGGCGGCTACCGCAAGGGGCGCGTCTTCCCGCTGAAGCCGACGGTCGACGAGGCGATCGCCAAGTCCGCCGGATCGATCGAGAACGTGCTCGTGGTGCGTCGCACCGGCAACGAGGTCGACGTCGTCGACGGTCGCGACCACTGGTGGCACGACACCGTGGCCGAGGCCTCGGGCGAGCACGCCGCGAAGCCCTTCAACGCCGAGCACCCGCTCTTCATCCTCTACACGAGCGGCACCACCGGCAAGCCGAAGGGCGTCGTGCACTCGAGCGGCGGCTACCTCACCCAGGCCGCGTTCACCCACAAGAACGTCTTCGACCTGCACCCCGAGACCGACGTCTACTGGTGCACCGCCGATGTGGGCTGGATCACGGGCCACTCGTACGTGGTCTACGGTCCGCTCGCCAACGGCGCCACCCAGGTGGTCTACGAGGGCACTCCCGACACCCCGCACCCGGGCCGCTGGTGGGAGATCGTCGAGAAGTACCAGGTCTCGATCCTCTACACCGCGCCCACGGCGATCCGCTCCTTCATGAAGCTCGGCCGGCAGATCCCGCACCAGTTCAACCTGCGTTCGCTGCGCCTGCTCGGTTCGGTCGGCGAACCGATCAACCCCGAGGCGTGGATCTGGTACCGCCACGTCATCGGCGGCGGCTCGATCCCCGTGGTCGACACCTGGTGGCAGACCGAGACCGGCGCGATCATGATCTCGGCGCTGCCGGGCGTCACCGACCTGAAGCCGGGCTCGGCGCAGGTGGCGGTGCCGGGCGTCTCGATCGACATCCTCACCGACGACGGCACTCCCGTCGAGGGCGAGGAGGGCGGACTCCTCGTCGTCACCGAGCCATGGCCGTCGATGCTCCGCGGCATCTGGGGCGACCCCGAGCGTTTCAAGGAGACCTACTGGGAGAAGTTCGGCGACCGGTACTTCGCCGGCGACGGCGCTCGCCGCGATGAAGACGGCGACATCTGGCTGCTCGGCCGGGTCGACGACGTCATGAACGTCTCGGGCCACCGTCTTTCGACGGCCGAGATCGAGTCGTCGCTCGTCGCCCACCCGTGGACGGCCGAGGCCGCCGTCGTCGGCGCCTCCGACGAGACCACGGGTCAGGCGGTCGTGGCGTTCGTGATCCTCAAGGCGAGCCAGGCCGCGCACGGCGACGACGTCGCCGCCGCTTCGGAGGAGCTGCGCAAGCACGTCGCGACGCAGATCGGCGCGATCGCGCGGCCCCGTCAGGTGTTCATCGTCAACGAACTGCCGAAGACCCGCTCGGGCAAGATCATGCGGCGGCTGCTGCGCGACCTCGCCGAGGGTCGGCAGATCGGCGACACGACGACGCTGGCCGACACCTCGATCATGCAGATCATCAGCGAGCAGGTGAAGTAGCCGCTTCACGAAGCTCCGCACGACGACGGATGCCCCGGCGGGAATCGATCCCGCCGGGGCATCCTGCTGTCTGCCTGGGCTATGCGAACTCGACGACGAGCTCGAGCTCGACCGGCGAGTCGAGCGGCAGCACCGCGACGCCGACGGCCGAGCGGGCGTGACGCCCCGCTTCGCCGAAGATCTCGCCGAGCACCTCGGATGCGCCGTTGATGACGCCGGGCTGGCCGGTGAAGGCCGGGTCGCTGGCCACGAAGCCGACGAGCTTCACGATGCGGGTGACGCGATCGAGCGAGCCGATCTCGGCGCGCACCGCCGCGAGCGCGTTGAGCACGCAGGTTCGGGCGTAGGCCTTGGCGTCGTCGGCGGGAACGAGCCCGTGCCCGTCGCCGACCTTGCCCGTGGCCGGCAGCGCGCCGGCCGTGAACGGCAGCTGGCCAGAGGTGTGCACGTACGAGCCGGTGACGACTGCGGGCACGTAGGCGGCGACCGGCGGTGCGACCTCGGGGAGCTCGATGCCGAGCTCGGCGAGACGGGCCTCGTAGCCGGCCATCAGGCGTGCCCCTCGCCCTCGAACTGCTTCGCGGCCTGCGCGGCCGCGGCCGCACCCGCCGACGCCGCCGCCGAGTCCTCGCCGCCCTTGGGCCGCTTCAGGTACGCGACGAGGCCGCCCTCGGGGCCCTGCACGATCTGCACGAGCTCCCAGCCCTCGGAGCCCCAGTTGTTGAGGATCGCAGCGGTGTTGTGGATGAGCAGCGGAGTGGTGATGTACTCCCAGGCGGGCATGTGGGCTCCCTCGATGGATGTCTCGTGCACGATGCGTGCGGGATCGCGGTTCACGGCGTGTCGAACCCGGATGCGACGCCCAGCGCACGTATCGGGATTTGTCAGCCTTCTCCGTTAAGCTCCACTATATGTCTGCCCAAAAACGTACGATGAGCGACGTCGGCACCGGGATCCTCGGGTTCGTCGGCATGAGCGCTCTCGCCGGCGTCCTCGTGACCGCCGCGGTGACCCCGGCCCTCGCCGTGACCGGTATGGCTGCCAACAACAGCATCACGATGTTCGAGAACCTCCCCGGGTACCTCGAGATCGGCGAGCTGGCGCAGAAGTCGACCATCTACGCCGTCAAGGCCGACGGCAAGGTCTCGCCGATGGCCTGGTTCTACGACGACAACCGCGAAGAGGTCGCGTTCGAGTACATCTCCCAGTACCTGAAGGACGCCGCGGTCGCCGGTGAGGACCCCCGGTTCTACGACCACGGCGGCGTCGACATCGCGGGCACCGTGCGCGGCGCCCTGAAGACGGTGGTCGGCGGCGACACGCAGGGCGGTTCGTCGATCACCCAGCAGTACGTCAAGAACGTGCTGGTCGCGAACGACATGTCGAAGGCGACGACCGAGGAAGAGCGCACCGAGGCCTGGGAGAAGCACACCAAGACCTCGGTCGACCGCAAGCTCAAGGAGATGCGGTACGCGATCTCGGTCGAGAAGGAGTACTCGAAGGATGTGATCCTCGGCGGCTACCTGAACATCGCGGGCTTCGGCGGGCAGATCTACGGCGTGCAGACCGCCGCCTCGTACTACTTCGGCACCAACGCGAAGGACCTCTCGCTCGCGCAGGCGGCGAGCCTCATCGCGATTGTGAACAGCCCCGAGGAGTTCCGGCTCGACTACCCCGACGACGAGCTCAACGGCGCGGCGACCGTCGTCGACGGCGAGACCGTGCCGTACGCGCGCAACAAGGAGCGGCGCGACTACATCCTCGGCAAGATGCTCGAGGAGAAGAAGATCACCCAGGAGGAGCACGACGCGGCGGTCGCCGAACCGGTGGCGCCGAAGATCACCGAGCCGTCGAGCGGCTGCCAGGCGTCGAAGACCTTCGCCTACTTCTGCGACTACGTCACGTGGGAGATCAAGAACAAGCTCGACGACCCCGCGACGACAGACGTCAACGAGGGCGCCCGGCGGCTCGAACGCGGCGGGCTCGACATCTACACGACGATCGACATGGACATGCAGTCGGAGGCGTACGCTGCCGTGCACGAGAACGTCCCCGCGTCGGCCGAGGGCATCGACATCGGCAGCTCGGCGGTGTCGGTCCAGGTCGGCACCGGCCGCATCCTCGCGATGGTGCAGAACACCACGTACAACGTCGATCCCGAGGTCACCGGCGACGGTTACGACGCCGTGAACTACAACGCCGACATCGACTACGGCGGCTCGAGCGGCTTCCAGCCCGGGTCGACCTACAAGGTGTTCACCCTCGCGGAGTGGCTGAAGGAGGGACACGCGCTCAACGAAGGCGTCGATTCCCGCCGCCGCGACGCGTGGGGCGACTTCAAGAACAGCTGCCAGGGCACCATGACCGACAGCGGCGAGTGGGGCAACCCGAAGAACGACGGCGGCGAGCAGGGCGGCTACTGGACGGCCGTGCAGAACACCGTGAACTCGTACAACACCGGGTTCATCGCGATGGCGAAGCAGCTGGATCTCTGCGGCATCGCGAAGACAGCGGAGTCGCTCGGCGTGCACCGCGCCGACCACACCCCGCTGCTGCAGTTCCCCTCGACGATCCTCGGCACCAACGAGATCGCCCCGATCTCGATGGCGACCGCGTTCGCCGGCATCGCGAACCAGGGCAAGGCGTGCACCCCGGTCGCGATCGACAAGATCATCGACGGCAACGGCGATGAGATCCCCGTGCCGAAGTCGGAGTGCACCCAGGGCCTCACCCCCGAGGTCGCCGCCGCGACGGCGTACGCGATGCAGAAGGTGATGAGCGACGGAACCGGCACCTCGTCGTCGCCGTACGTCGACCCCTGGTACCCGATGATCGGCAAGACCGGAACGAGCGACAACAACGAGGCGACCTGGATGAGCGGTGCGACCACGAAGGTCGCGACCGTGGTCGGCGTCTACAACGTCACCGGCCATGTCAATCTCCGTGAGACGTACTTCGACGCCGGTCAGGCGGCAACGCTGCGTCACAACATCTGGCCGCGGATCATGTCGGTCGCAACCGCGAAGTACGGCGGCGGCGACTTCCCCGACCCGCAGTCGTCGTACCTGAACGCGCCGCAGGTCGCCGTGCCGAACGTGCTCGGGCTCGCCCCCGAGGCGGCCCAGAAGGCCCTTCAGCAGGCCGGCTTCGGCTGGACCATGGACGGCGAGGTCGACGCGGCGCAGCCGAAGGGCACCATCGGGGCGCAGAGCCCGTCCGGCACCGCCGGTCGCGGCGCGATCATCTCGCTGAAGACCAGCCGCGGCAACCTCAGCGGCGTGCCTGATGTCAGCGGGATGCAGGCCGACCAAGCTGAGGCGACCCTCGGAGCCGCCGGCTTCCGCGTCGATCGCAAAGAAGAAGACACGGACGACGAGAGCAAGAACGGCCTCGTCATCTCGCAGTCGCCGGGCCCGGGTGAGAATGCGAAGCCCGGCCAGAAGGTGACGATCGTCATCGGCCGCTTCACCGGCGGCGGTGGCGGCGACGGCGACGGCGGCCCCGAGACCCCTCCGGGTAACGGTTGACCGCCCGCCTGACGCCCGTCGCGCGGATCGCCCTGGCGATCGGCGCGGCGGGCGTCGCCGCGTTCGCCTGGGGTTCGCTCGTCGAGCGGACCCGCTGGACCCTCCGCCGCGCCGAGGTGCCGGTGCTGCCGGCGGGCGCCGAGCCGATCCGCGTCCTGCACCTCTCCGACCTGCACATGGCGCCGTGGCAGCGCGACAAGCAGGAGTGGGTGCGCGAGCTCGCCCTGCTCGAGCCCGACCTCATCGTCGACACAGGCGACAACCTCGGCCATGAGCGCGGCCTCGAGGGTATCCGCCGCGCATTCGAGCCGTTCGCGGGCATCCCCGGTGTCTTCGTCAACGGCTCGAACGACTACTTCGGACCCACCCCGAAGAACCCCTTCGCGTACTTCGCCGGCCCATCGCGTCTCCGCCGAACGGCGAAGCGGCTCGACATCGAGGCGCTGCACAGGTACTTCGCCCAGCTCGGCTGGCAGGACCTCGACAACACCGCCGCCGCCCTCGACCTCCGCGGCACGCACTTCGAGTTCTTCGGCGTCGACGACCCGCACAAGGGCTACGACCGGCTCGACCTCATCGCCGGGGCGGTCGACGAACTCCGCGCCGACGACCCGCTGGGCGACGAGAGCTGGCTCGACGAGACCCCGCAGCGCACGACGCGTCCGACCGTGACGATCGGTGTCGCGCACGCGCCGTACCAGCGGGTGCTCAACTCCTTCGTGAACCACGGCGCCCAGCTGATCCTCGCCGGTCACACCCACGGCGGTCAGGTCTGCGTGCCCGGCTACGGGGCACTCGTGACGAACTGCGACATCCCCCGCAAGCAGGTGAAGGGACTCAGCGTCTGGCGCCACGGCTTGCGCTCGGCGTTCCTCAACGTCTCGGCCGGGCTCGGAACCTCGATCTTCGCGCCGGTGCGCTTCGCGTGCCCGCCCGAGGCGACGCTCATCACGCTCGTCCCGGCAGACTAGGGTCCGGAACTCCGCGGCCACGGCTGCCTGATGGATCAGGAGAGCGGCCGAGCACGGTTGGTCGGAGGAGCCCGATTTATCGGCTATTCTTGTTGAGGCCCGCAAGGGTCACCCCGGGGTGTGGCGCAGCTTGGTAGCGCGCGTCGTTCGGGACGACGAGGTCGCAGGTTCAAATCCTGTCACCCCGACCGGGTAGAAACCCCCTCCGATCCGGAGGGGGTTTCGTCGTTCTCCGGCAGCCTCAGGGGCGCCCAATCCCCCGGTACTCCCAGCCGGCCGCGCGCCAGGCGTCGGCGTCGAGCACGTTTCGCCCGTCGATGATGCGCCGGCCTGCGACGAGACGCGCGGTCTCCACCGGGTCGAGCGCCCGGTACTCCCGCCACTCCGTGACGAGCACGACGAGGTCGGCCCCGCGCAGCGCCTCACGGGTCGAGGTCACGTAGTCGAGCTGCGGATGACGCGCCCGCGCGTTGTCGATGCCCTCGGGATCCGTCGCGATGACGTCGGCTCCGAGTCCCTTGAGCTGCACGGCCACGTCGAGCGCCGGCGAGTCGCGCACGTCGTCGGATTCGGGCTTGAAGGTGACCCCGAGCACGGCGATGCGCTTGCGGTGCACGCTCCCGTCGAGGGCGGCGACGGCGAGATCGACGGCGCGCTGGCGCTGGCGCAGGTTGATGGCGTCAACCTCGCGGAGGAAGGCGAGCGCCTCGCCGCGGCCGAGTTCTTCGGCGCGAGCGGTGAAGGCCCGGATGTCCTTCGGCAGGCATCCCCCGCCGAACCCGACGCCGGCATTGAGGAAACGCCGCCCGATGCGCGCATCGTGTCCGATGGCATCGGCGAGGGCCGTCACGTCGGCGCCCGTGGCATCCGCGATCTCGCTCATCGCGTTGATGAAGCTGATCTTCGTCGCGAGGAAGGCGTTCGCCGCGACCTTGACGAGCTCGGCGGTCGCGTAGTCGGTGACGATCCGCGGAGTGCCCGCCTCGATCGCCGCGCGATAGACCTGATCGAGCACGGATGCCGCGTGGTCGTCGCCGACGCCGTAGACGAGACGATCGGGCTCGAGCGTGTCGCGCACGGCGTAGCCCTCGCGGAGGAACTCGGGGTTCCAGACGAGCGAGGCGTGCGGGGCGAGCTCGGCGAGGCGCCCGGCGAGGCGCCCGGCGGTTCCGACGGGAACGGTGCTCTTGCCGACGATGAGGGCTCCCTCGGCGAGGTGCGGCACGACGGCCTCGAAGGCCGCGTCCACGAAGCGGAGATCTGCGGCGTTGCTGTCCGCCGCCTGCGGCGTGCCCACGGCGAGGAAGTGCACCTCGGCGTCGGCCGCGTCGGCGATGTCGGCCGAGAAGCGGAGGCGCCCTGTCGCGGTCGCGGAGGCGAGGATCTCGGCGAGCCCGGGTTCGAAGAACGGCGGACGCCCGGCGGCGAGCGCGGCGATCTTCGCGGGGTCGACGTCGATGCCGACGACGTCGTGCCCGAGTTCGGCCATCGCCGAGGCGTGCACGGCCCCGAGATACCCGCAGCCGATCACCGAGATGCGCATCTGTGGTCCCTTTCGAACTCGAGGGTTCCATTCTTCCCCACGCGCATGCGCACCAGCCGGGTTCGACGCACCGAGCCGAGCGCGGCCGCAGTACGGGTGCGTGCGTTCATCTCGAATACCCATCAGCCGGGACCTCAGGAGTTCTCCGGCCACGACGGCTCGCCGCACGGAGCATCCGCTCGAGCGGACCTCGGCCGAGGTACCGCCGCCAGAGCCACGCGAACACCATCCCGCCGACGATGAGCCCGATCGTCAGCCCCCAGGAGTCGTCGGTCACGAAACCGTCCTCGACGCGCTTCGCCCCCGAGATCACGACGAGGTGCAGCGTGTAGACCGTGAGCGGCATCGCCCCCATCGCCGTCACGGGCGACAGCACGGCCCCCGCGATCCGCGTCACCGCCGGGCGGGCGAGCGTCGTCAGCGTCACCATCACCGCGACGACGACGAGCCCGATTCCCACGTTGCCGAGCGCGAGCGCCGAGGCCGCGACCGCATGCTCGGCGGGCGGGGCCGTGGCATCGGCCTCGGCGGGCAGCAGCCGCGTGAGCGGCAGCATGACGACCGCGGTGAGCACGCCCGCGAGTGCGTAGCACGGCACCACCCGGGGGTTCGCCGCCCCAAGCCGCGCGAGCCCGAGGCCGATGAGCATCACCGGCACCCACACGATCACCGGGTACGCTCCGGTCAGCAGCCAGTCGTAGAGCAGGCGCGGGCCCTCCTGCTTCGCCGTCATGAGCTCGGGACTGTACTGCGCGGCCGTCGCGACGCCGGGTGTCACTGCGAGGAGCCCTGCGCCGACGGCCAGGGCGGCTCGGGCCGGCAGGAAGAGCAACGGCAGCATGACGACGAACGCCACCCCGTAGACGTCGAGGATGATGAACACGAGCGGATGGAGCGTCGCCGCGATGACGAGTCCGAGTGCGATCAGGATGACGGCTCGCACGGTGAGCTGACGGCGCAGCACACCGCGACCCTCGGTCACCGGGTGGATGCCCCCGGTGAGGAAGCCGAGCCCGAACCCGGCCGTGAGGGCGAACAGCAGGCGCGGGCGCTCGTCGGCGATCGCGATGAGCTCGGCGGCCTCGGGGGTCGCAGCGACCGGTGCGACGTGCGCGATGAACATGCCGATGAGGGCGAGTCCACGAGCCGCGTCGATGCCGTCCACTCTCGGCGCAGGAAGGTCGCGCACTCGCGCACCCAACCCGGCCGGTGCCGTCACCGCACGACGACCGTGGGGGCCTCGAGGCGCGCGAGCACGCCGTGGCTGACCGACCCGAGCAGGAACCGTGCGAGGGCGCTTCGCCCGTGGCTCCCGACGACGAGGAGTTCGGCCTCGGCCGCGGCCTCGGCGAGGGCGATGACCGGGTCGCCGGCGATCACGCGGCGATCGATCTCGAGTCCGGGATGGGATCGATCGAGCGGGGCCAGCGCGTCGACGAGCACCTCGTGCGCCGCCCGCGTGAGGTCGTCCATCGCGAATGAGGAGACTCCGTAGCCGTACTCCCCTCCGGCCATCAGCGCCAGGTCCCAGGCGTGCACCGCGATGAGCGGGCAGCCGCGACGCGACGCCTCGTCCGCGGCGAACTCCAACGCCCGGGCCCCGACCTCCGAACCGTCGATGCCGACGGCGACGCCGGATCGACCGGACACGTCGATGTCGGGCACGACCGCGACGGGCGCGTGGCTCGCTGCCGCGATGCGGAGGCTGTGCACGCCGCGCCGGCTCGGACGCTTGCCGCCGTGCGAATCGCTGGCCACGACGAGCAGATCGGCCTCTCGCGAGCATCGCTCGAACTGGGTGATCGGCGCGCCCTGCTCGAGGTCGGAGACGATCTCGAGCGACGCATCGACGGCGCGGGCGGCGTCTTCGGCGACCGCCAACGACTCGCGGGCCGCGTCGAGCACGGCGAGGAGCATGTCCGCGTCGCCGCTCGCTTCGATCGCCTCATCGACGACGTGCAGGAGCCGCAGCCTCGATCCACGGACGGAGGCACGTTCCGCGGCCCACCGAACGGCCAGGAGGCCTGCGCGTTCAGCGACGCTCACTCCGACGACGATCTCGCCCATGCGACGACCTCCTCGACTCCATCTTCACGCGAATGGGCCGACGGCACCAGCACCGCGTCGGTCGACGGCGTCGCTCAGTGCCGCCCGTTGAGCACGCCGCCCGACTCCTGCAGATAGCAGACGCCGCAGAGTGACTCGTACTCGACCTCGACGCCGTCGATCGCGACCTGCTCGCCGTCGAAGATGTACCGGCCGTCGACGCTGCGGCCGTTGAAGATCGCCTTGCGTCCGCAGCGGCAGATCGTCTTCAGCTCTTCGAGCGAGTGCGACACCTCGAGGAGACGGCGGCTGCCGGGGAAGGCCACCGTCTGGAAGTCGGTGCGGATGCCGTAGGCGAGCACCGGGATGCCGTCGATGAGCGCGATGCGGAGGAGATCGTCGACCTGCTCGGAGGTGAGGAACTGCGCCTCGTCGACGAGCAGGCAGCTCACGTCGCGGCCCGACTCCTCGATGATCCGGGTCCGGTGCCCCTGGAAGCGGTCGAGCACCGGGGCATCCTGTTCGATGACGAAATCGACCGCGCGCACGACGCCGAGGCGCGAGACGATGTCGCGATCGCCCTTCGTGTCGACGGCGGGCTTCGCGAGCAGCACCCGGTGCCCGCGCTCTTCGTAGTTGAAGGCCGCCTGGAGCAACGCCGTCGACTTGCCGGAGTTCATCGCACCGTAGCGGAAGTACAGTTTCGCCATCTACTCGAGGAATCCGTCCTCGGCCGCGCGACGGATGAGCTCCGCCTTGCGGCTCGCCGGCCGGCCGACCTTGGCGTACTTCTCGCGCACACGGCGGAGGTAGGTCTTCGCGGTCTCGTAGCCGACGTCCATGCGCTGACCCACCTCGAGAGTGCTGAGCCCCTGCGCGTAATAGCGCAGCGCCTTCTCTTCGGCGGGGCTGAGATGCACGCCCGACATCGTCGCGACTGGGGCGCCCCTGCCGGGTTCTCCGACACCTCGGGCACCGAGGCGGGATGCCTGCCGCGGCAGTCGCTCGCCGCGCATGACCCGGCGCGCATAGTCGACGAGCACCTCGGCGGGGAGCGTCTTCGAGACGAATCCGGCAGCCCCCGCAGCCATGCTTCGCTCGCGCGAATCGTCGTCGTCGAGCGCGGTCACCACGATCACCCGGGCGCCCGCTGCGCGGCACGCCCTGATGCGGGACTCGATCGACACGCCGTCGGGGAGCTGGAGGTCCATCAGCACGATGTCGACCGGGAACTCGGGGCTGCGCACGAGATCCATCCACGAGGTCGCGGTGACGACCACGTCGAAATCGGCCGCGCGATCGACGAACCACCGCGCGAGACTGTCGACGATCAGACTGTGGTCGTCGAGAATCGCGAGCCGGTGCCGATGCGCCGGGCCTTCGTCAATCGATGACATAACTCAGCTCCACACGTACATTCTCTCGCGTCGAAGCCGATTCGGCACCCAAGGAAACCGCGCGCGCCACGGCGATGAACCGATCGATCTCGCGTTTGGCCGGCGGGCGCCCCGCCGGAACGGCCGAAATCACGATCCGGCCGCCGTCGAGATCGGTCACGAGCGAGACCGTGACCAGTTCGGAGCGCGTCGGTTCTGCGAGCCAGGTGATGAGCGCAGTGAGCGCCGACCGCTGGTCGTCGCCGAGCAGATCGGCCGCACCGGAGGGGTCGTCGACGATGGTCTCGATGCCGCGCGCCAGCCTGAGACTGGTCGCCAGGTCGTCGAGCCAGGTCGACTCGAGCCCGGCCCGCAGGGCGCGGCGCAGCTCTTCTGCGAGCTCGCGGGCTCGGTCGGCCTCGGCGACCGTGATCCGTTCGGCGGTCATGATGCCCGCCAGGAACGGCAGCACCTCGCGGCCCAGCACGGAGACCCGGCTCTGCTGCACGGACCGGGCGATCCCGGCGCGCAGCTCGCTGTCGCGCTGGAGGGCTGCGCGATTCGCCTCCCGCTGCCAGCCGAGGGTCTCGGCGATGATCGCATACGCGTACCCGGCCGCAGCCGCGGAGAGCGCGATGACCGGCGCCGCGTTCACCGCCACCAGTGCGCCGACCGGCGCATCCACCGCGACGGAGTTCGACGCGCCGACGACGAGGATCGACAGCACGGTCGAGGCGAGCACTCCCGCGAGCGCGAGCGACACCCACGTGCAGTAGGGCGCCACCGAGAGGATGAGCATCCCGATCACGACCGGACCGAAGTCGTCGTAGAGGTAGCGGTTGGAGCCGACGGTGCTGGTGTACTCGGCGATCGCAGCGCCGACGGCGAGCGTGACGACGACCCAGAGGCGTTCGGCCGTGAACGGCGCCCGCGACGGCGCTGCCGAGATCGCGGCGACCGCTCCGGCCGCCGCGACGAGGAGGATCGCGACGATCGCCGCGAGGGGCGAGACGACCTCGCTTCGATGAACCCAGGTGAGCGCGACCGCGCTGCCGACCGCGAGCGCGGCCCCGATCACCACGATCGGCGCGGCCGTGATGCCGCCGATCGGGTCTGCCTCCTGCTGGGTCAGGCGCATCATGCTCCGCCCTCCGGCACCGTGAGCACGATGGTGGTGCCGATGCCCTTCGTCGACCACAGGCGAACGGTGCCGTCCTGCTGCTCGATGCGGGCGCGGATCGAGGTGCGCAGCCCGATCCGGTCGTCGGGCACCTCGCGCTCGTCGAATCCGACTCCGCTGTCCATCACCGCGATCGTGACCTCTCCGCCGCCGAGCCCGAGCGCCAGCTCGGCCTCGTCGACGCCCGCGTGGCGCGCGACGTTGATGAGGCACTGCGCGACGGCCGCATCGAGCGCCTCCGCGCGTCCTGGGCCGAGGACGTGCAGGATCTCGGGGTCGCCGGTGACGCGCACATCGAGGCCGGCGTTCCCGGCCGCGGCGAAGGACTGCACGAGCATCGTCGTGCCGCCCGGGCGCGGCTCCGCCGGCAGGGGGGCGGTTCTCGCGCGTGTGACCGCGCCGGCCGTAGTGCGCCCGGCGAACCGGCCTCGTGCCGCCCTGCCGTTCGGCGAGGGCTCGGCGACGGGAGCAGCGCGGCGGGGTCCCCCGCGATCGTTCGCCGTCGCCTGCCCCGAGTGGTCGATCGCCCAGTCCCGGCCCACGATGAGCCCGAGATCCTGACGGATTCCGGCGCGCAGCCGTTCGTCGACGGTTCCCGATCCGGCCGCGGCGATCGCGATGAGGTGGCTCAGCGCCGTGTCATGCAGGCGTGCGGTCGCGCGCAGCTCGTAGTCGTGCCGGATGGCGAGTTCGCGAGTCTGCTGGCTCGCGCGGTGCAGCCCCGTCTCCTGCCGCGGATCGGAACGACGCGAGGCGCCGTCGAAGATCCTGACCACGAGCAGGATGCCGAACGCTGCGGCGGCCGCCGTGCTCGGAGCGTAGCTGCCGCCGACGAGCGCGACCCCGAGGAACGCCGCCGCCTCGCCGAGCGCGTAGCCGAGCGAGGCCCAGACGATCGCGATGAGCGAGCCGCTACCGGCGCCCCCGACGAGCAGGAGCGCGATCCTCGGGAGGGCGAGCACCGCGTTGTTGGTCGATTCGAAGCCTCCGGGCTCCATCACGAGCATCGTGAAGGCGATCGTCGCCCCGGTGCCGACGACGAGCGCGAGGACCGTCAGCGTGACGGACGGGTACCGGGCGACGGCGGCGAGCGCGAGCATCATCACCGCGGCGAGCGCTGCGCCCGTCCAGCCGTTGGGCCGCTCGCCGACGGTCGCGACGATGACACTCACGACGATCGTGACCGTCAGGCAGGCGAACGCCGCGCAGTGCCCGGCGAACGCGAGTGATCGACTCAGGCTGTCGCGCGCGAGGTGCCCCGGCAATCCCAGGCTCATCGTGAACCTCCACCTCGCGAGCAACGCCCGATCTTCGCGAGCCGATCGGACTCAGCGAATTATCTCAGTTCGGCGGGAATTCGCGCATCTCCACGCACGATGAGCGCACCGTTGCGCTCACGACGGGTCAGAACAGAGCCGCCGGGTCGGCGAGCGCCCCGAGTCCAGGAGGGAGTTCGAGGGCCGACGTCGTCGACTCGGGACCCGCCCGGGCGCCGGCACCCGGGCCGGCAGCGTTCGTGCGCGCGGCCGCGCCCGGCCGGGTCCATCGGTCGCGCGGTTCGGCCTTCGACTTGACTCCGCCGGTCACCGGATCTTCGATGCCGCGTTCGAGCCCATGCGCCCGGATGAGCGGGTGGATGCGCTGGGCGAGCCAGCGGCGGTAGTCTTTCGGGGCGTAGGCGTTGTTGCCGTAGTACATCGAACGGTACTTCGGCACCAGTTCGGGATGCTCGCGCTCGAGCCACTGCATGAACCAGGGCTTGACCGCGCCTCGGAGATGGAGCGCGGCGTACAGCACGCTCGTCGCCCCGGCCGCCTTCACCTGCCGCAGCGCCTCGTCGAGATGCGTCCGCGTGTCGGTGAGCAACGGGAGCACGGGCATGAGGAACACCGCGCAGTCGAGCCCGGCCTCACGGACCGCCGACACGGTCGCCAGCCGCGCCCTCGTCGAGGGGGTGCCCGGTTCGAGCGACTGCTGCAGCTCGTCGTCGTGGATCGCGATCGACATCGCGAGATCGACCGGCACGTGCTCGGCGGCGGCCGCGATGAGCGGCAGGTCGCGACGCAGCAGCGTGCCCTTCGTGAGGATGCTGAAGGGGGTGCCGCTCGTCGTGAGCGCCTCGACGATGCCGGGCATGAGCGCGTAGCGCCCCTCGGCACGCTGATAGGGATCGGTGTTCGTGCCGAGCGCGACCGGCTCGTGGCGCCACGACGGCCGGGCGAGTTCGCGCCGCAGCACCTCGGCGACGTTCACCTTCACGATGATCTGCCGGTCGAAGTCGTCGCCAGCATCGAGATCGAGGTAGCTGTGGGTCGGCCGGGCGAAGCAATAGACGCAAGCATGGCTGCAGCCGCGGTACGGGTTGATGGTCCACCCGAAGGGCATCATCGACTGGCCCGGCACGCGGTTCAGGGCCGACTTCGCGAGCACCTCGTGGAAGGTGACGCCGGCGAACTCGGGCGTCTGCACCGACCGGACGAGGTTGTTGAGCCGGGCGAGGCCGGGCAGGGCGTCGACCTGGTCGACCCCCAACTCCTGCCCGCTCCACCGCACCCGTTCATTCGAACATATATTCGAATCTCGCGCAAGCGCGCGACGGTCGAATGGACATGAGGGATGCCTCGGGGCGCACCCCGAGGCATCCCGCCTGCTCAGCCGGCGACCGCGACGGGGGCCGCGCTGCCCTGGTGCAGCTCGAGCCGCTCCCCCGACCAGCGCCGGCGCAGCCAGCGGTCGTGGCTCGCGATGACGACCGCGCCGGGGTAGCCGCCGAGCGCCTCCTCGAGCTCGGTCGCGAGCGCGAGCGAGAGGTGGTTCGTCGGCTCATCGAGGAGGAACACGTGCGGCGGGCGCGCGAGGACGAGCGCGAGCGCGAGCCGGCGCTGCTGCCCGACCGAGAGCGCGCCGACCGGCCGCTCGAGGTCGCGCGGGGCGAGGAGGCCGAGGCCCGAGAGCGGCACCTGCTCGGCACGGCGTTCGCCGAGCACCCGCTCGTACGTCGCCCGCGGCGTCGCCGCGGGATCGGCGAAGCGGACATCCTGCTCGAGCAGCTGCACCCGCAGTCCCCTGCGGCGCTGCACAGCTCCCCGGTCGGCGGCGATCGACCCGGCGAGCACGCCGAGGAGCGTCGACTTGCCCGCCCCGTTCGCCCCCGTCACGAGCAGTCGCGAGAGCGGCTCCAGCTGGAGCCGCTCGAGCCGCAGCCGGCCCGGGACCTCCACGTCGTCGAGCTGCACGAGCAACCCGGCGGACTCCTCGAGCGCATGCGATCCCGACGGGATCCCGGCGAACGCGAGCGGCGCAGGGGGCTTCCGCAGCTGCTCGCGTTCGAGGGTCGCGAGCCGCTGCTCGGCGTTGCGCACCCGGCGTGCGATCGAGCGCTCGACGTTCTCGCCCTTGAAGTACTTGAGGAACTTGTCGTTGTCGGTCGCCGCCCGCCCGTGCGAGACGTTGCGCGCCGTCCCGCCGATCGAGGACCGCAGACGTCGGAGCTCCTCCTGCTCGTCGTCGTACTGCCGCTGCCAGCGCGCCCGCTCCTCGGCCTTCACGTCGAGGAACTCGCTGAATCCGCCGCCGAAGACCGTGCCGCCGAGGGTGCCCGATCCGCCGTCGCCGGCGGACGCCGCGAGGGCGCCCTGGCGCCCCGGGTCGAGGTCGAGCAGGCCCGTCGCCGCACGATCGAGGAACGCACGATCGTGGCTCGCGAACACGACCGGCCCCGCGAAGGCGCGCAGGCGCCCCTCGAGGAAGTCGGCCGCGGTGTCGTCGAGGTGGTTCGTCGGCTCGTCCAGGAGCAGGGCGTCGGGCGCCGACAGCAGCAGCGCCGCGAGGGCGAAGCGCGAGCGCTGCCCGCCCGAGAGCTCGTCGATGCGCCGCCCGCGGCCGAGCCCGGCGACGCCGAGCCCGTCGAGCAGCTCGTCGCGACGGGCCTCGGCGGTCCACACCTCGGCCCGCTCGGCGGCGTCGAGTGCGGCCGCGTAGCGGTGCTCGGCCGCCGCGGCGTCGGCGTCCGCACCTGCGCCGAGCGCCTCGGCCGCGGCGTCGAGCTCCCGTTCGATGGCGCGCACCGGGGCGAGGGCCGCCTCGAGCACGAGGTCGACGCGTTCATCGGGCGCGAACGGCAGCTCCTGCGTGAGCAGGCCGGTGCGTCGGGGGCGTGTGATCCGCCCCGAGACGTCGGCGCGTGCGAGCGGGCCGGCGGCCGAGGCATCCGGGCCGTTGTCGGCGGCGAGGAGCCGCAGCAGCGTCGACTTGCCGACGCCGTTCTCGCCGATGAGGCCGAGCCGGTCGCCCGGGGCGACGGCGAAGCCGAGGTCGGCGAAGACGCGCCGGTCGGGGTAGGCGACCGAGAGTCCGTCGGCCCGGAGGTGGTTGGAGAATGAGAGGTGTACAGCCAAGGGGTCCGCCCTTCGCGAGAGCCCCCGAACGGCCGCCGGATGCCACGGCGACGACGCGGTCCGTCCGGTGCACCGGCGGTGCCGGGGCGTCGCTTGCGACACCTCGGCCCGCGCATTCGCTGCAGTCGCGGCGACCGTTCGGGAGCGGAGTGGATCCCGCCGGGCATTGCCGGGCGTGGGTGCACGAGACCGCAGTCGCGATCAGCACGGGTCGATCAGGACCGTGTGCACACCCGACGTCAACGGCGCCTCAGGCGCGGGACGAGGGGGTGTGCTCACTTCATAGCGTGTACGACCGTAGCAGCGTGCCGGCGCGGGCGCAAACAGGCGCCCACGCCGGCACGAGCCGAATCGTCAGGCCGAGAGCTTGAGCACCTCGGCGGTCGCCTTCAGCGACGCCTCGGCGGCGGCCGGGTCGGACGAGAGCTCGGTGCCGTAGCTCGGGATCATCTCGCGGAGCTTCGGCTCCCACTCCGCCATGCGGTCGGGGAAGCAGCGCGAGAGCACGTCGAGCATGATCGGCGCCGCGGTCGACGCGCCGGGCGAGGCGCCGAGGAGGCCGGCGATCGTGCCGTCGGCGCCCGTGATGACCTCGGTGCCGAACTGCAGGATGCCGCCCTTCTCGGGGTCTTTCTTCATGACCTGCACGCGCTGGCCGGCCGTGATGAGCTCCCAGTCCTCGGTCTTCGCGGTCGGCATGAACTCGCGCAGCGCCCGCATCTTCTTCTCGCGGTTGGCCATGAGTTCGCCGACGAGGTACTTCACCAGGTCGAAGTTCTTGAGGCCGACCTGGATCATCGGTCCGAGGTTGTGCAGGCGGATCGAGAAGGGCAGGTCGAACCAGGTGCTCGTCTTCAGGAACTTCGGGGTGAAGCCGGCGTACGGGCCGAAGAGCAGCGCCGTCTCACCGTCGACGACGCGGGTGTCGAGGTGCGGCACCGACATCGGCGGCGCGCCGACGGCCGCCTTGCCGTAGACCTTCGCGTGGTGCTGGGCGACGAGCTTGGGGTTGGTCGTGCGCAGGAACTGCCCGGAGATCGGGAACCCGCCGAAGCCCTTGATCTCGGGGATGCCCGAGTGCTGCAGCAGCGCGAGCGCGCCGCCGCCCGCACCGACGAACACGAAGCGGGCGATCACGGTCTTCGGGGTGTTGCCGACGGTGTGGCGGAGCCGGAGCTTCCACCGGCCGTCCTTCAGCCGCTTGAGCCAGGTGACCTGGTGGTTCGTCTGCACCGAGGCGCCCCGCTGCTCCATGTCGCGCATGAGGTACTTCGTGAGCGCGCCGTAGTCGACGTCGGTGCCGGCCTCCATCCGCGTGGCCGCGACGCGGGCGCGCGGATTGCGCTTCTTCGCGAGGAGCGGGGTCCACTCGGCGATGCGCTCGAGGTCCTCCGTGAACTCCATGTCGGGGAAGAGCGGCTCGTCCTTCAGCGCCTCGACCCGCTTCTTGAGGTACTCGATGTTCGCCGCACCGCGGACGAAGGTCATGTGCGGGGCCGAGTTGATGAAGTTGTGCGGCTCGGGCAGTGCGCCCTTCGCGACGAGGTACGCCCAGTACTGGCGGCTCACCTGGAACTGCTCGTTGATCGACACCGCCTTGGTCGCGCTCACGCTGCCGTCGGCGTTCTCGGGCATGTAGTTGAGCTCGCAGAGCGCCGCGTGGCCGGTGCCCGCGTTGTTCCAGGCGTTGGAGGACTCCTGCGCGACCTCGCCCAGGCGCTCGTAGACGCGGATCGTCCAGTCGGGCTGCAACTGGGAGATGAGGGAGCCGAGCGTCGCGCTCATGATGCCCCCGCCGATCAGAACGACGTCGACGGTTTCCTCTGAATTCACGGGTTCCAGTGTAGATGGGCTTCGAGGGTGCCCTTGACCGGCCCATTTCCCGGGATGCCACGACGCGCCCCTGTGCGGTCAGCCGAGCTGCGGAAGGCCTCGCTCGTCGAGCGGCCAACCGGGGTTGTGCGCGAGCTCCCAGAGGTTGCCGTCGGGGTCGGCCACGTAGCCGCTGTACCCGCCCCACTCGGTCTCCGAGGCCGCCTTGGCGATCGAACCGCCGGCGAGCACCCAGTCGCCGACGGCGTCGTCGACCTCCTCGCGCGAAGCGAGGTTGATGGCGAGCGCCACCGCCCTGAACCCGGGCGCGTTCGCGTGGAAGGTCGGCAGCGCCGCGTCCTTCGCGAGCTCGGCCGTCTCCCAGAGGGCGAGGGCGCCGCCCGGCGTGGCGAAGAAGGTGATCTCCCCGGCGACCGAGGAGCGCGCCTCATGCCAGCCGAGCCGGTGGTAGAACGCGGTGGCCGCCTCGACGTCTGCGACGCCGAGGGTCACGAGTGAGAATCGCTGCGGGATGCCCATGGGCAGAGCGTACGCCCTGTCGCCGACGCCGTCACCCGTCGCGCCTGCCTGCGGCGAGCCGTCACGGCACGAGCACCGCCGCCTCGGCCGCCGCGGCGGCGACCGCGGCGCGGGCTCGCTCGAGCGCGGCCGTGCCGGCCCCGGCAGCGGCGAGGGAGAGCAGCGCAGCGCCGACGATCGGGGCCGACAGCACCACGGAGAGTCGCGCGCGCGGCGCAGCCTCGGCGAGTCGCACACGGATGCCGTCGAGCAGGCGTTCGTCGCCCGACTGGGCGATCCCGCCGCCGAGCACGACGGGCACGGCTCGATCGAGGAGGCCGAGTCGGGTGAGGCTCGCCCTGGCGAACGCGGCGATCTCCTCGGCCTGACGGTCGACGAGCGCGATCGCGACGCCGTCGCCGGCTCGCGCCGCACCGAACACCGCCGGGGCGAGGGCGGTCAGCTCGGAGGAGTCACGGCGTCCGAAATGGAGCTCTTCGATGAGCTGCGGCACCGAGGCGACGCCGAGGCGGCGCTCGATCTCCTCGACGAGCACCGTGTCGGGCCCGCGGCCGTCGACGGCGCGCGCAGCATGCCAGAGCACCGCTTCGCCGAGACCCGAGCCCCCGCCCCAGTCCCCCGACAGCGGGCCGAGCGCGGGGAAGCGCACGACGGCGCCGTCGGCGCGGACGCCGATGGCGTTCACTCCGGTGCCGCAGACCACCGCGACCGCGTCGGGCGCGTCGGTGCCGGCGCGGAGCAGCGCGTAGAGATCGTTCTCGACGACCGCCCTCGCCGCCCACCCGAGGCCGGCGATCGCGCCGGCGTACTGCTCGATCTCGAGCGGCAGGTCGAGCCCCGAGAGGTAGAGGCCGGCGTGCGCGACGGGGTGCTCCCCCGCGACATGCTGCACGAGCCCGTCGACGAGCGCGACGGAGGCTCCGAGCCCCTCGAAGTGCGGGCTCGATCCCGGGCCGCGTCGGTGCGCGACGAGCTCGCCGTCGAGGGTGAGTGCGACGGCGTCGGTCTTCGACCCGCCGCCGTCGACGGCCACGACGACGCCGGACGCCGGGGCATCCTCGCCGGCGCCCACCGTGCCCCCGGTCACGCCCACTCCAAGAAGCGCGCGTTCTCGGCCAGCAGCAGGTCGGTCAGCTGCTCGGCCCGGTCGTGCTGCAGCACGAGCGGATGCGCCCGCATGGCGCGGAGCACACGTTCCCGGCCCCCATGCAGCGCCGCGTCGAGCGCGAGCCGTTCGTATCCGGCGACCCCCGAGACGAGGCCCCGGATGTCGTCGGGCAGGGGCGCGACCGGCTCCGCGACGAATCCCCCGTCGCGGAACACGGCCGGCACCTCGATGACGTGGTCGTCGGGCAGGAACGGAAGCACGCCGTCGTTGCGCAGGTTGACCACGCGGGAGCGGCTCCCGCCGTCGCGCATCGCCGCGAGGAGCTCGATCGCCGCCTCCGAGTAGAACGCGCCGCCGCGCCCCTCGAGGGCCGAGGGCTTCTCGTGCTGGGCGTCGTCGGCGTAGAGTTCGAGCAGCTCGCGCTCGATCGCGCGGACGGCCTCGGCCCGTGTGGGTTCGCGCAGCTGTTCGCGGAGCACCTCGTCGTGCGCGTAGAAGTAGCGCAGGTAGTACGAGGGCACGACGCCGAGCTGGCTGATCAGGGCCGGGGCGAGGTGCACCTCCTCGGCGAGGTCGCCGAGCCGGTGCTGCAGCAGGCCGGGCAGGCGGTCCTCGCCGTCGACGACGACGCTGCGCTCCCAGGTCAGGTGATTGAGCCCGACGTGGCCGAGACGCACCCGGACGTGGTCGACGTCGAACATCGCGGCGAAGCGGCGCTGGAACCCGATCGCGACGTTGCAGAGGCCGACGGCGCGGTGCCCCGCCTCGAGCAGCGCACGCGTCACGATGCCGACCGGGTTCGTGAAGTCGACGATCCACGCGTCGGGCTTCGCGTGGGCGCGCACCACCTCGGCGATGCGGAGCACGACCGGCACGGTGCGGAGCGCCTTGGCGAGCCCGCCCGGCCCGGTCGTCTCCTGGCCGATGCAACCGGCCTCATGGGGCCAGGTCTCGTCGGCATGACGGGCATCCTGCCCGCCGACGCGCAATTGGATCAGCACGGCGTCGGCGTCGGCGACGCCGGCGACGAGGTCGGTCGTTCCGATCACGGCGGCCGGGTGCCCCGCATGCCGAAGCATGCGCCGCGACATGCCCGCGACGAGCGAGAGCCGGTGCTCGTCGGTGTCGACGAGTCGGATCTCCTCGAGCGGCAGCGTGTCGCGGAGACGGGCGAACCCGTCGATGAGTTCGGGCGTGTAGGTGGATCCACCGCCGACGATGGCGAGCTTCATTGGTCCTCATTCCGTGCGTGGTACGCACCGCGCGCACCGGCGCGGAGCGGAGATCGTGGCCTGACGGCGGATGCCCCGGCATCCGCCGCAGTCGGCCGGGTCAGGTGGCGAGCGAGATGTCCGCCTCGAGCTGGTCGCGGATCTGGTCGACGAGCTGCTGGCGCGCGCCGAGGAGCACCGGTTGCGCGCCGGCGCCGCTCGTGCGCACCGCGAGCTTCGGATGGGCTGCGGGGTCGACGCGTCCGGCGACGAGCTCGGCCAGTCGCGCTCCGCCGGCGGTGCCGGTGGGGCCGCCGAGGACGATCATCGAGGGGTCGAGGATCGCGAGCAGCGGGTCGACCGCCAGGATGACCCGGTCGGCGAGCGCCGAGAGCGCGGCCTCGTCGCCCGCGAGACGGGGCAGGACCTCGGCGAGCGTCTGGTCGCCGTCGCCGTCGCCGTCGCCGTCGCCCAGCATCCGCGCGACCGCCGGGCCGCCGAGCAGATCGGTGAAGTCGTTCGCGGTCGGTGCGAGCGCCGCGGCCGCGCGCGGCACCGCGAGGTAGCCGATCTCGCCGGCCCCGCCGGACGCGCCCCGATGGACGGTGCCGCCCAGGTCGACGCCGACGCCGAGGCCGTCGCCGATCCAGAACAGCGCGAAGCTCGACGCCTGCTGCGCCGCTCCGGCCGAGCGCTCGGCCATCGTCGCGAGGTTCACGTCGTTGTCGATGGTCACCTGGATGCCGAGCGCCTGCTCGATGCGCGCGCGGGCGCCGATCGCCGGCCAGCCGGGCAGCGTGTCGGTGAACGAGAGCTCGTCGCCCTCGACGAAGAACGCCGCCTGCACGCCGATCACGACCCGGCTCACCGTGCTCTCGTCGATGCCCGCGCTGGCGCAGGCCGCGCGGACGGCGTCGCGGACGTCCCCTTCGGGAGTGCGGTCTCCGTCGGCCGTCGCGATCTCGACCATCGGGTGGTCGTGGTCGACCGCGTCGACGACGACCGCCTGGATGGAGCGGTCGAGGATCGAGATGGCGACCCCGGTGATGCGGTCGGTGCGCACGCCGTAGGTCACCGCGTTCGGCCCGCGTCCTCCCGAGCGCTCGCCGACCGGGTGGATGAGGCCCACCCGCTCGAGCCGCGCGAGCATCTGCGACGCCGTCGGCTTCGACAGCCCCGTGAGCTCGCCGAGGCGCGAACGCGTCAGCGGCCCGTGCTCGAGCAGGAGGCGGAACGCGGTTCGGTCGTTGCGCGCCGCGAGCCACGTCGGGGTACCCGGATCGATCTGGCTCATGCTGTCCGCCTCTCGCGAATCGTGTTCGTGGTCACTCTATCTGATAACAATGTTTACTGATTCATGCCTCACCCGCCGCTCCGCACCTCGTCGCGCAGCCGCCCGAGCCGATCGGGATCGGCGGCCGCCTCCAGCAGGGTCTTCGTGTAGTCGTGCTGCGGATCGAGGATCACCTGCTCGCTCGGCCCGCGCTCGACGATCTCCCCGCGATACATCACGAGGATCTCATCGGAGAAGTGCCGCGCGGTCGCGAGGTCGTGGGTGATGTAGAGCACGCCGAGGTGCTCCTGCCGCTGCAACTCGGCGAGCAGGTTCAGCACGCCGAGGCGGATCGACACGTCGAGCATCGACACCGGCTCGTCGGCGATGATGAACCGGGCGCCGGGCGCGAGCGCCCGCGCGATCGCGACGCGCTGCCGCTGGCCGCCCGAGAGCTCGTGCGGCCGGCGGTCGGCGAACGTCGACGCCGGGGAGAGCCGCACGCGCTCGAGCAGCTCCTCCGCGCGTTCGCGGACCTGCTTCGACGAGAGGCTCGGGTGGTGGATGCGCAGCGGCCGCTCGAGGTGGTGCCGGATCGGATGGAACGGGTTCAGCGAGCTGAACGGATCCTGGAAGACCATCTGCACATCGCGTCGGTAGCGGGCGAGGCCGCTCCCCCGGGTCGCACTCGCGCGCCCGTCGAGCAGCACCTCGCCCGAGGTCGGCGTCTCGAGCTTCGCCATCATCCGGGCGATCGTCGACTTGCCCGAACCGGACTCGCCGACCAGGGCGATGGTGCGCCCGGGCTCGAGGGTGAACGAGACGTCCCGCACCGCATTGAGGGTTCGTACCTTCACCCCGCTGCGCAGGCGGAAGTCCTTGACGAGGTGGCGCGCCTCGAGGCTCGTGGCCTCGAGCGGCGTGGTGCGCCCGCTCATGCCGCACCGCCCATCGCGGCACCCGTACGGATGAAGTCGCCCCGCTCGCCGCGGAGGCTCGGGAAGCTCGACAGCAGTCGCCGGGTGTATGGGTGCCCGGGAGCGCGGTAGATCTGCTCGGAGGCGCCCTGCTCGACGATCTCGCCGTCGAGCATGATCGCGATGCGGTCGCTGATCTCGATGAGGAGCGGCAGATCGTGCGTGATGAAGATCACCGCGAAGCCGAGCCGCTCGCGCAGCCGCATGATCTCGCGGATGATGCCGCGCTGCACGACGACGTCGAGCGCCGTCGTCGGCTCGTCCATGATCATGACCTGCGGGTCGAGGGCGAGGGCCATCGCGATCATCACGCGCTGGCGCATGCCGCCCGACAGCTCGTGCGGGAAGCTCGAGAGCCGTGCGGGGTCGACGCCCACGAGGCTCAGGAGTTCGGCGCAGCGCGCCTCCCGCTCGGCCCGCTTCATCGCGGGCCGGTGCGTGAGGAACACGTCGGCCAGCTGCTTGCGCACGCTCATGACGGGGTTCAGTGAGTTCATCGACCCCTGGAAGACCATCGACACCTTGTCCCAGCGGTACTTCCGCAGGGATTCGCCGTCGAGGGCGACGACGTCGATGTCGGCACCGGATGCGTCGTGGAACACGACCTCGCCCCCGGTCATGAGCGCGGGGGCCTTGAGCAGGCGGTTGAGGCCGTACGCCAGGGTCGTCTTGCCGCATCCCGACTCCCCCGCGAGTCCCAGGATCTCGCCGCGGTGCAGGGTGATCGACGCGCCCCGCACGGCCTTCACCGGCGGGTCGACCTCGTACTCGATCGAGACGTCGCGCGCGGTGAGCACCGGCTCGCCGAGGGCGACCGCGCCGTTCACGCCGTTCGGGTTGTTCGTGGGGTTCATGCGAAAGCTCCGGTGTCGGCGACGCCCCGGCCGGCCTTGGCGGCCCGGCGCTGGCGCTTCGCGTTCTCAGGCGCGAGCCTGAGCTTCGGGTTCACGACCTCGTCGATCGCGAAGTTGATGAGGGCGAGCCCGGCGCCGAGGGCGGCGATGACGAGGCCGGGCGGCACGAACCACCACCATGCGCCGGTGCCGACGGCCTGGCCGGTCTGGGCGTCGTTCAGCATCGTGCCGAGGGTGATCGAACCGGTCGGCCCGAGCCCGAGGTAGGAGAGCCCGGCCTCGCCGAGCACGGCGAAGATGACGCCGAAGATGAACTGGGCGGCCAGCAGCGGCACGAGGTTCGGCAGGATCTCGACGAAGATGATGCGCCCGGGCTTCTCGCCCGCGACGCGGGCCGCGGCGACGTACTCGCGGGTGCGGAGCGAGCGCGCCTGGGCCCGCAGGACCACCGCCGACCCGGCCCAGCCCGTGATGCCGAGCACGAGCGCGACGAGGAGCGAGCTGCGGGCGAGCGGCCCGAGCCCCTCGGCGTTCTGCACGTAGGCGGCGATCACCATGACGACGGGCAGGCCCGGAATCACGAGCACGATGTTCGTGAAGAGGGTGAGCACCTCGTCGAGCACGCCGCCGAAGTAGCCGGCGAAGACGCCGAAGATCACCGCGAGGAGCAGGGCGACGATGCCCGCGACGAGCCCGATGAAGAGCGAGCCCTGCGTGCCCCAGGCCAGCTGGGAGAAGACGTCGTAGCCGAGCTTCGTCGTGCCGAGCCAGTGCTCGGCCGAGGGCGGTTGCAGCGCCTCGTTGCTCGAGTCGCGGGGCGGCTGGGCGATCATGGGCCCGAAGATGCCGAAGAGCGTGATGAGCCCGACGATCACGACCCCCGCGACGAGCTTGCCCGAGCGGCTCGGCAGGACGTGGCGGAATCGCCCGCCGCGCGTCGCGCGGGCCGCCGCGATCGCCGCGGTGGCGGTCGCCTCCCGGTTCGTCTCGCGCACGGCCTCGGCGGAGACCGGCGACTGGAACGGCGCGTCGTCGCCCGTCGCGTATCCGGAGTCGTCGGTCGCGCGATCGAGGGTGGGCTGGGAGTCATCCATTGTGTCGCACCCTCGGGTCGATGAAGCCGTAGATGAGGTCCATGAAGAAGTTGGCGGCGAGCACCGTGAGCGTGATCACGAGGAACACGCCCTGCATGAGCGCGTAGTCGAGGCCCTGCACCGCCTGGATCATGAGCTTGCCGATGCCCGGGTAGCTGAACACCTGCTCCATCACGATCGAGCCCGCGACGACGAAGCCGAGCGCGATGCCGAATCCGGCGAGGCTCGGGATCGCCGCGTTGCGCGAGGCGTACTTGGTGCGCACCCGGCGCGGCGTCAGCCCCTTCGCCTCGGCGGTGACGACGTAGTCCTCCGACATCGTCGACACCATCATGTTGCGCATGCCGAGCAGCCAGCCGCCGACGGAGGAGAGCACGATCGTGGTCGCCGGGAGGATGGCGTGGTAGACCGCGCTGCCGATGAACGCCCAGCTGAGCTCGGGGCCGGCCGGGAACTCGAAGACGTCGTACCCGCCGACGATCGGGAAGAGTCCCAGCTGCACCGAGAACACCGCGACGAGCACGAGGGCGAGCCAGAAGTACGGGATCGACTGGAAGACGGTCGTCACCGGCACGAGATGGTCGAGCCAGGTGCCGCGCCGCCACCCCACCCAGGCGCCGATGACGATGCCGAGCAGGAACGAGATGACGGTCGCGACCCCGACCAGGATGATCGTCCACGGCAGCGCCGCGGCGATGAGGTCGGCGACCGAGGCCGGGTACCGCGTCGAGGAGACCCCGAGGTCTCCCTGCAGCAACCGGCCCCAGTACGCCACGTACTGGTCCCAGAGGGACATGTCCTTCCCGGCGCCGAGGATCGAGGTGATCGCCTCGATCGTCTCCTCGGAGAGGGGACGCCCGCCGCTGGCCCGCCGGAGCTTGCCGAGCATGATCGCCGCGGGGTCGCCCGGGAGGAGCCGCGGGAGCAGGAAGTTGAGCGAGATCGCCGCCCAGAGGGTCACCAGGTAGAAGGCGACCCGCCGAAGGTAGAAGCTCATGCCGCTGCCGTCCTCGAGGTGGGGGAGGTTCGTTCCATGGGACCGCTCGGCCTACTCGACCGGCGTGAGGTGCGTGAGCACGACCGCGTTGGCCACTGCGAGATACGGCAGCGGCGCGGCGTACAGCTCGTCCTCGGTCGGCCACCCGCTGAACTTCTCGGTGTTGAAGAACGACTGCGAGGCGTTCAGCACCACCGGGATGTACGGGAGGTCGCGCGCGATCTCGGCCTGGATCGTCGCGTAGGCCTCCTGCTTCGCCGCGACGTCCTGCGTCGCACCGGCTGCGAGCACCGCCGCGTCGACCGTCGGGTTCGTGTAGCGGGAGTAGTTCTGCCCGACGAGCGGGGGCTCGCCGACCTTCGCGGTCGAGGTGCCGGCGAAGTACTCGTGGTAGTTCGAGTACGGGTCGGCGACGAGGCTCTGCGTGAGACCGAAGAGCGCCATCTGGAAGTCGCCGTTCTGAATCGGCGTCCAGTACTCGGCGTCCGAGACGGTGCGGGCGTTGATGCGGATGCCGGCCTCCGCCGCCTGCTCGGAGATGAGCTTCGCCGCGTCGTTGTAGTCGGTCCAGCCGTCGGGCGAGAACAGGTCGATCTCGATCGCGGTCCCGTCCTTGCCGTAGAACCCGTCGGATCCCTTGGTGTAGCCGGCGGCCTCGAGGACCGCGCCCGCCTCGGCGGCATCCGCCTGCTGCGGGCTCGTGGCGAGCTCGGGATCGCTCAGCCACTGCTCGTCGCGCGGCTGCAGGGTGAACGACGGCGAGGACTCGCCCGCGAGGCCGGCGAACGCCTTCTCGGCGATCGTGGCGCGGTCGATCGCGAGGTTGATCGCCTGGCGCACGGCGGGGTCGGTCTGCGGACCGACGCACCCGAGCTCGGCGTTGGCGCACGTCGTGATCGTGGTCGGGTCCTGCTGCTGGTTGAGCGTCGTGATCTCGCCCGACCCGGTGACGGCGTCGGGGTTCGCGATGAACTGGCCGACCCAGTCGATCTTGCCGGTGGTGAGCAGGTCCTGGGAGGACTGGTTCGAGTCGAGCCCGACGTACTGCACCTGCTCGACGGCGGGGGCGCCGTCTCGGAAGAGCTCGTTCGCCTCGACGGTGTACGCCGCGTCGGAGAAGCTCTTCAGCACGTACGGGCCTGAGCCGACCGGTTCGGGGTTCGTCTCGGCCATGAAGTCGTCGATCGAGGCCCAGATGTGCTCGGGGATGATGTACGTCGATCCGAGCGTGAGCGAGGCGCTCGTGAACTGGGGTTCGGTGTAGGTGAGCACGACCGTGGTGTCGTCGGTGGCCTCGGCGGACACGAACTGCTCCGACTTGTTCGAGCCGTACCCGAAGGTGAAGGCGACGTCGGCGGCCGTGAGGTCCTCGCCGTCGCTCCACTTCAGGTCTGGCTTGATGGTCACCGTGAGCGTGCGGCCGTCCTCGCTGTACTCGTAGCCGTCGCCGATGAGCCCGACGGGCGCGTCGGCCGAGAGCTGGTTGAAGAAGAACAGCGGCTCGTAGATCGCACCGAAGGTGGCGTGCACGGCGGTGTCGACCGCGAACGGGTTGAAGTTGTTGTTGATGGGGGTGGCGCTGCCGGCCCAGACCCGGAGGACCGCGGCGTCGCCGCCCGACCCGGTCGAGGGCGTGCACCCGGTCAGGCCGACTGCGAGCGCGGCGGCCCCGGCTGCGAGCGCCACCGCGATGCAGCGCTTGGATCGAATCATCGTTCCGTCATTCCTCTCGTGCTTCATTGCGTGGGAAGAGCAGTACGCCGCGTGCAGGATCGTGGTGCGGTCGTTACTGGAAGCGACCCTAACAGAAAATGAAGTAACCGGAAACAATTCATTCAATTAGTCCGGATGCCACGGCGAGCGGCGCGGCGGCCGACGCGGCGTGCACGCGAAACGACGACGCCCGGTGCGGGGAATCCCCCGCACCGGGCGTCGTCGTGACGGCCTGGCCTCAGCGCGCGAGCAGCGCGGCGAGCGCCGGCAGCTGGGCCGGATCCTCGAGCGCAGCACCGACGGCGACCGTGCGCACCCCGCGGGCGAGGAACTCGCCCGCGTTCGAGGCATCCATGCCGCCCGTGGCGACGAAGCGCGCCTCGGGGAAGGGCCCGGCCATCGCGCCGAACCACCCGGGTCCGAGGAGCGAGGCCGGGAACGCCTTCAGCCAGGTGAGGCCGAGCGCCCTCGCCCGCTGCACCTCGGTCGCGGTCGCGACACCAGGGAGCGGCGGCATGCCCGCCTCGAACGAGGCGCGCGAGACGGCCTCGTCGAACCCGGGGCTGACCGTGAACCCCGCCCCCGCGGCGGCGGCCTGCTCGACGTGCCGCAGCGACACCACGGTGCCCGCGCCGACGATCCGGCCCTCGGCGCGCCCGGCCTCGGCGACGGCGGCGAGCGCCTCGACGTCGACGTCGGACTGGATCGGCAGCTCGACCACGTCGATGCCGAGCTCCCACGCCTGACGCGCCAGCGCGAGGCTGCGGTCGACGCCGAAGCCGCGGAAGATCGCCATCAGCGGGCGGTCCGCGAGGAGGGTGTCGAATGCGGCGTTGTCGATCGTGGTCATCACGAGGCCTTTCACTGGGAGCGGGTCGGGGCGGTGCGCGGTCGTGCGGTGCGCGGTCGGATCACGGGGTACTGAGTTCGCGCGGGAAGTCGCTCGTCTCGCCGAGCACGAGCACCGCCCGGTCGTGGCCGGCCTGCAGCCGCTCGACGGAGTCGCGACCGTCGAGGAGCGCGCCCAGGTAGCCCGCGGCGAACGCGTCGCCGGCGCCGACGGCCTCGACGACCTCGACCCGGTGCGCGGCGACGTGCTCGACGGCATCGCCGCCGTCGGCGTCGCGCGCGAACTCGGTGGCCCCGACATCGCCGTCCTTCACGACGAGCCGCTCGGGCTCGGGCAGCAGCGCCCGCACCTCGGCGGGCGTCGCCGTACCCCAGAGCCGTTCGGCCTCGTCGAGCCCGACGAAGGCGACGTCGGTGCCGGCGGCGAGTGCGCGGAGGCGGCTCGCGGCCGCGGCGAGGGCGTCGGACGGATCGCCCGGCCAGAGCACCGCCCGGTGGTTCACGTCGAAGCTGAGCAGCGCGCCGCTCGAACGGACGCGCTCGACGGCGGCGTCGAGCATCGCGTCGCAGGAGGCGGAGAGCGCCGCGGTGATGCCGCTGAGGTGCACGAGGCGCACGCCGTCGAGCGGGAGCGCGCCGAAGAACTCGGGCGACATCCTCGAGGCGGCGGAGCCGGCCCGGAAGTACTGCACGCCGTTGCCGGGGTCCTTCACGTAGAGCCCGGTCGGCGCCTCGGCATCGCGTTCGACGTAGCGCGTGTCGACGCCGCGGGCCGCGAGCTGCGCGACGAGGCGACGGCCGAGCGCGTCGTCGCCGACCCGGCCCGCCCAGGCGGCGGCATGGCCGAGGGCCGCCAGGTGCGACGCGACGTTCGATTCGGCACCGCCCGCGTCGAGGTGGAAGTCGAGCGCCTCGGCGAGCGGCTCGGCGAGCGCGGGCGCCACGAGCACCATCGTCTCGCCGATGGCGATGATCTCGGGCAGCGGAGCGGTGGTCACACGCCCTATGCTGGCGGTTGTGCAACTGCTGCGCAAACGCGTTGCAGAATACGCAACAAGCAGAAAGTGAGCATCGGATGCCCCGCCTCGCCCCGCTCGCCGAGACCGCCGACACCCGCCTCACCGAGGGCGACAAGGGGCTGCCCCCGCGCGCGGCCGGGCTCACCGTTCGGGAGTTCCTCGACACCGCGCCCCGGCTCGGCGAGTTCTGGACCCCGCTCCTGGCCCTCGATCGCGCGGCGCTCGAACACAACGCCGGGACTATCCAGCAGTGGTGCGACGAGCGCGGCCTCGAACTCATGCCGCACGGCAAGACGACCATGGCCCCCGCGCTCTGGCGCCTCCAGCTCGACGGCGGGGCCACCGGCCTCACCCTCGCGACCCCGGGCCAGGTGCGCACCGCACGCGGCTTCGGCGTGGGCACCATCATGCTCGCGAACGCCCTCGTCGCTCCCGACGCGCTGGCGTGGGTCGCCGCCGAGCTGGCCGACCCCGCTTTCGAGTTCTGGTCGTGGGCCGACTCGCTCGAGACCGTCGAGGCGATGGAGCGCGGCCTCGCGGCGGCCTCGGACGCGAACGGCGCCCCGGCGCTCGGCCGTCCGCTCGCCGTGCTCGTCGAGCTCGGCGCCGGCGGCGGCCGCACCGGCGCCCGCGGGCTCGACGAGGCCCTCGTCATCGCCCGCCGCATCGCCGACTCGCCGGTGCTGCGACTCGCGGGCGTCGCCGGGTACGAGGGCAGCCTCGGGCATGACCGCTCCTCGGTCGCGATCGCGGCCGTTCGCGACTACCTCGCCGACCTCGTCGAGCTGCACGGCGCCGTGCGCACGCTCGCCGACCCCGCCGCCGGCCCGCTCATCGTGACAGCGGGCGGCAGCGCCTACCTCGACCTCGTCGCCGACGTCTTCGCGCCCGAGATCGAGGCCGGCGCCGGGCGCGGCGACACCCGGTGGGTGCTGCGCTCGGGCGCCTCGCTCGTGCACGACGACGGCTTCTACCGCGGCATCTCCCCCATCCATCGCGAGCTGACCCCGGCGATGCGCGGCTACGCCCGTGTCGTCTCGCACCCCGAGCCCGGGCTCGCCCTCCTCGACGGCGGCAAGCGCGACCTCCCGTACGACGAGGGGCTGCCGGTGCCGCTCGCGGTCGCGAGCGCACTCGGCGCCGAGGGGCGGCCGCTCGACGAGGCATCCGTCACCGCCGTGAACGACCAGCACGCCTACCTCCGCGGCGAAGCCGGCGCCGCCCTCCCCGTCGCGATCGGCGACGTCGTCGCGCTCGGCCTCTCGCACCCCTGCACCGCGTTCGACAAGTGGCGCTGGATCCCCGTCGTCGAGCATGCCGGGAGCGACCTCGTCGTCGACCTCGTGCACACGAGGTTCTGACGGCGATGACCGAGAACACCACCCGCGGCCCGGTGCTCGTCACGAACGCGCGCATCGTCGACGAGACGGGCGAGCGCCCCGGGCTGCACGACGTGCTGCTCGACGGCGGGCGTATCGCAGCGATCGACGCCGCGGGCGGTCGCGATGCGCGTGCGACGCTCGCGCACCCGGCGACCGTCGTCGACGCCGCGGGGCGGATGCTCATGCCCGGCTTCGTCGACGCGCACTCCCATGCCGACGGCGCCGTGTTCGACCCCGAGGTGCAGCTCGCACTCCTGCGCCAGGGCGTCACGACCGTCATCGGCGGACAGGACGGCGTCGGCTACGCCCCCGGCGACGGCGCCTACGGCACCGAATACTTCGCCGCGATCAACGGGCGGCACCCGAACTACGCGGGCGGCGGCATCGGCGCGCTCCTCGCCGGCTACGACGGCACCACGCCGCTCAACGTCGCGACCCTCGTGCCCGCCGGCACCGTGCGGTTCGCCGTCATGGGGCGCTCCACCGCCGCCCCGAGCCCAGCCGAGCTCGACGAGATGCGCGAGCTCGTGGCATCCGGGCTCGCCGACGGCGCCGTCGGCCTCTCGACCGGACTCGACTACGTGCCCGGCGTCTTCGCCGACGCCGCCGAGCTCGCCGCCCTCGCGCGGCCGGTCGCCGCGGCCGGCGGCGTCTACGTGACGCACATGCGCGGCGGGTACGAGGCCAACTCGGCGGCCGGCATCGACGAGATCGGCGCGATCGCGACCGCGAGCGGGGTGCGCGTGCACGTGTCGCACTTCCACGCGACGCCCGCGATCGTGCGCGGGGAGCTCGCGCGGCTCGCCGAGGCCGGTGTCGACGCGAGCTTCGACGCCTACCCGTACACGCGGGGCTGCTCGATCCTCGCGATGCCGATCCTGCCGGCCGAGCTCACCGTGCGACCCGCCGCCGAGGTGCTCGCGGTGCTCGCCGACCCCGCCGAGCGGGCGAGGCTGCGCGCCGACTGGTTCCCGACGATCACGGGCTACGCGAGCCTCGGACCCGACTGGCCCGCGATGCTGACGCTCGCGCACATCGCCGCCCCCGAGTACGACTGGGCGCACGGGCTCACCCTCGCCGAGGCGGCCGCGACGAGCGCTCGGAGGGGCGCCTCGACCGCCTCTGCCGAGCCGATCGACGCGATCGACTTCGCCCTCGACGTGCTCGTCGCCTCGCGGCTCGAGGTCAACGTCGTGATGGCCGTGCAGCACGAGCGCAGCGACGCCGAGCTCGCGGAGATCCTCTCGCACCCCGCGGCGATCGGCGGCTCCGACGGCATCTTCCTCGGCCGGCATCCGCACCCCCGCGCGCGCGGATCGTTCGCGAGATACCTCTCGCTCCTCGTCGGCGAGCAGCGCGCGCTCGGGTGGCCGGATGCCTCGGCGCTCGTCTCGGGCCGCGCGGCACGACGATTCGGGCTGGGCGAACGGGGGCTCGTGCGCGAGGGCGCCGTCGCCGATCTCGTGCTGGTCGACCCCGTGCGCGTCCGCGCCGGGGCCTCCTACGCCGCACCCCTCGAGCTCGCCGCGGGCATCGACGACGTGTTCGTCGCCGGGGTGCCCGTGCTCGCGGACGGCGCGCTCACCGGCGCCACACCGGGCCGGGGCCTGCGTCGCGCCCGACGAGCGGTCGATGCCGCACCGACGAGCGAAGGGCGGGCCTGACATGTCGCAGAGCGTGACGCGCGCCGCGCACATCATCGACGCGATCGCGGCCGATCCGCGCACCGTCGCCGAACTCGCCGAGGAGTTCGGCCTGCACCGGTCGACGATGTTCCGCGAGCTGCAGGCCCTCGAGCAGGTCGGCTGGGTGCGCAAGCGCGGCTCGGGCCGGTACACCCTCGGCACCCGGCTCGCCGCGCTCTCCAAGCAGGCACTCGACTCGCTCGACCTGCGTGAGGCGGGCGCCGAGCACGTGCGCCGGCTGCAACGCCGGACGGGCAACACCGTGCACCTCGCCGCCCTCATGGACCGCTCGATCGTCTACGTCGACAAGGCCGAGGACGAGGCCGGCGTGCGCATGTACTCCCGGATCGGCCGGGCCGTGATCCCCTACTGCTCCGCCGTCGGCAAGGCGATCCTCGCGGGGATCGACCCCGCCCGGCGCGACGCCGTGCTCGACGGCGTCGTCTGGCAGCGCTACACCGAGCTCACGATCGACTCGCGCGAGCGACTCGACCGCGAGCTCGCGCTCACCGCGGCCCGCGGCTACGCCGTCGACGACCGCGAGTTCGAGGCCTTCGTGAACTGCATCGCCGTGCCGATCCGCAGTTCGCTGGGCGTCGTCGGCGCGCTCTCCGTCACCGCGATCCGCATGGTCGCCGACCTCGACCGGCTGAAGGCCGAGCTGCCCGCCATGCGCGAGACCGCCGAACTCATCTCCCGCGAGCTCGGGTGAACGGATGCCTCGGGGTCGCGCCCGAGGCATCCGGAGACCGCGAACGGCACCGCATCCCTGACCATCCCGACCACCGAACCGAACACCCTGGAGGAACCCATGTCCAAGACCGCCGTCACGCTCTCGAACGCGCCGAAGCCCGCCGGGCCCTACAGCCACGGCGTCGTCGCCAACGGATTCCTGTACACCGCGGGCTTCGGCCCGCAGGACCCGGCGACGGGCCTCGTCGTCGAGGGCGGCGTGAAGGAGCAGACCCGCCAGGTGCTGCGCAACATCGGCGCCGTGCTCGCCGAGTACGGACTCACCCACGACGACGTCGTGAAGGTGACCGCGCACCTCGAGGACCTCGCCGACTTCGCCGAGTACAACGAGGCCTACGCCGAGTTCTTCACCGAGCCCTACCCGGTGCGCACCACGGTCGGCTCGCGCCTCGCGAACATCCTCGTCGAGATCGACGTCGTCGCAGCGATCCCGCAGGCCTGACCCGCCGCGCTGCTGCTTCTGCAGGAGATTGGGCCCTATGGTCGCCTGACCGGGCGCCTCAGTGCAGTTTTCCTGCAGAAGCAGCGCGCTCGGGCGCTCGGGCTACGCGATGCCGCCGCCGTCGACGACGAGCGCCGAGCCCGTCACATAACTCGACTCGTCGCTCGCGAGCCACACGACCGCCGCGGCGATCTCGCGGGGCTCGCCCATGCGGCGCAGCGGCCGGTCGGCCGCTTCGGCGAGGAACCCGTCCTCGGCCTGGCCGAGCTGGCGGGCCTCCTCGCGGAGCATCCCCGTGTTGACGTCGCCCGGGTTCACCGAGTTCACCCGGATGCCCTGCGGCCCGTGGTCGATCGCGAGCGCGCGGGTCATGTTGACGACCGCGCCCTTCGAGGCGCAGTACGAGATCGCCTGGCCGCCGCCCTTGAGCCCCCAGCCAGAGCCGGTGTTGACGATCGAGCCGCCGCCCGCGGCTTCCATGATCGGCACGACGTGCTTGCACATGAGGAAGATCGACCGCACGTTCACGCCGAACACGCGGTCCCACTCCTCGACGGTCGTCTCGACCGCGGTCGTGCGGCGGATGATGCCCGCGTTGTTGAAGACGACGTTCACGCCCCCGAACTCGGCGACCGTCGCGGCGACGACGCGCTCGATGTCGGCCTCGGCCGAGACATCCGCGCCGATCGCGATGGCGGTGCCGCCGGTCGCACGGATCTCGGCGGCGACCTGCTCGGCCGCGTCGAGGTTCAGGTCGACGACCGCGACCGCGGCGCCCTCGGCCGCGAGTGCGAGCGAGGTGGCGCGGCCGATGCCGCCCGCCCCGCCGGTGACGATGGCCTGCTTGTTCTCAAGGCGCATGGCCTTCTCCTTCGATTTCGGGTGCGTGGACAGGATAGAAACTGGAGGCACCTGGGCCGGTGATCACGCGCGCGAATCCCGCGAGGCGGGCATCGACGCGCGGGTCGCCCGTGTCGACGAGCAGGGGGCGCCCGCCGAGGTCGATGAGCTTCTGCTCGGGGGCGACGACCACCAGCGGGTCGTCGTCGAGCAGGCGCAGCACCCTCGCGGAGAACTGCTGGTTGCCGCGGCCGAGCAGGAACCCCTGCCCGCCGATCACGCTCACCACGGCCTTCGCCGGGCCGCGCGAGATCTCGTCGACGAGGTCGTGCTCGCTCGCGCCGGCCCGCACGACACGGCCGTCGAGCACGACGTCGACACCGAGCGGGGTCTTCGCCACGCCGAGCTCGCGGGCGAGTTCGGCCATCGTGCCTCCCGGCCCGAGCAGGTAGCGGACGCCCGGGCGCATGGCGCGAGCGGCGCCGCGCGCGGCGGCGGCCACAGCGGCGTGCTCGCTCGCGGGCGTCGCCGCCTTGCGAGACTGCGTACGCCCGACGATGTACGGCACCGGCATCGTGCCGAAGAGCCGCGGCTCGACGCGCGCGCGACGCATCGCGGTCTCGTCGAGGTCGAGCACCTCGCGCTCCTGCACGGGCAGCGCTCCTCCTGATTCGGATGCCGCGGCCCACGCCGCGGCGAGGGCCCCCGCCGCGCGCGGGCTCACCGCGAAGACGGGCGAGTACATCTTGACGCCCGCCGGAATGCCGAGCGCGGCCGTGCCGCCGTGCCGTTCGTCGGCACCCGCGACCGGCACGCGCCGCATCGCGGTGCCGACGGACGGCACGGGCTCCGTCGCCAAGCCGGCGGCGACGTCGCGCGCGGTGCCGTCGCCGCCGGCGAAGAGCACGAGCGTCGCACCGGCGGAGACGAGGGCGCGCACGGCCGCCGTCGTGTCGGCCGGGCTCGTCGTCTCGCCCGACGGACGGGAGACCACGCGAGGCTCGAGGCCCGCGGCGCGCACCGCGTCCTCCCCCATCGGACCCGCCGCCGTGAGCACGGACTGCCGCGAGGCACCCGCCGTCGCCGCGACGACCTCGAGCGCGAGCCGGGCGCGCTCGGCCGCGCGCGGGTGCGAGCCGCGCTCGGCGGCCTCGAGCTGCACGTCGGCGCCGTCGGAGCCGGCGAGCCCTGCCGGCCCGCCGACCCCGGCGACGGGGTTCACGACGAGGGCGAGCATCTCAGGCGGCCGACTCCGCGAGACCGACGGCCGCCGAGGCACCCTCGCCGAAGCGCCGCCCTGAGCCCGTCGAAGGGTACTTCCGGCGGTACGCGCGCCACGTGATCGCCCAGCGCTCGGGGTCATCGAGGTCGTCGTGGTGGGTGTGGTGCACGGTCTGGTTGTGCGGGGCCGTGCGCACGACCTCGGGGGTCTCGCGCGCCTCGCGGGCGACCTCGGCGAGCGCGCCGACGTACTCGTCGATCTCGGCCATCGAGTACGACTCGGTCGGCTCGAGCGTGAAGGGCTGCGGAACGACGTAGGGGTGGTGGCTCGTCCAGTAGTGCATGCCGAAGTCGGAGAGGCGGATGCCGATCTCCTCGGAGGAGATGCCGGTGTCCTCGAAGAGCTCCTGCCACGAGTAGCGCACCTGCTCGATGCGCCGCCGGCCTTCGGCGTACGGCGCGGAGGCGCCGGGGATCTCGAGCACCCTCTTCAGCAGGTAGTTGTTGTTGAGCACCGCGATCTCGGCGGCGGCGAGCAGGCCCTCCGCGCCGAGTGCCATGATCCACGAGTACGCGCGCACGATGTTCGGCACGACGCCGTGGAAGGGCGCGACCGCGCCGATCGAGAGCGGACCGGCCTCCTGCACGTCGAAGCACACCGAGCCGTCGGCGGCGACGTCGCGCACGACCCGCGGCCCCGGCAGGAAGGGCGCGAGCGCCTCGCTCACCGCGTTCGCCCCCGCCCCCGGCCCGCCGCAGGCGTGCGGCGTCGAGAAGGTCTTGTGCAGGTTGAAGTGACAGACGTCGAAGCCGGCGTCGCGGGCACGGGTGATGCCGAGGATGCCGTTCGCGTTCGCCTGGTCGTACGAGGCGAGAGCGCCGACCTCGTGCGCGGCATCCACCCACTGCTTGATCGCGGGGTTGTAGATGCCCGTGTCTTCGGGGTTCGTGACCATGATCGCCGCCGTGCGCGGCGAGAGCGCCGCCTTCAGGGCGGCGAGGTCGGGGTAGCCCTCGGCGTCGGGGTGGATCGTGATGATCTCGTACCCGGCCGCCTTCGCCGCCGCCGCGTTCGAGGGGTGGCTGAAGATCGTCGTGATGACCTCGCGACGCTCGGCGCCCTCGCCGTTGGCCTCGTGGTACGCACGGATCATGGCGATGTTCGCCCAGATCGCGGCGGACCCTCCCTGCGTGTGCAGCGACACCTCGGCCATGCCCGAGATCTCGGCGAGCATGCGCTCGAGGTTCCAGGTGATCTCGAGCACGCCCTGCGCGTCGGCGGGGTCCTGCAGGGGGTGCATCGCCGTGAGCTGCGGCACGCCGATGAGCTGGTCGTTGATCTTCGGCGAGTACTTCATCGTGCAGGTGCCCTGGCCGATGTCGACGTTGAAGTCGGCGCCGAGGTTCTCCTGCGAGAGCCGCAGGTAGTGCTTCAGCACGCGCTGCTGACCCATCTCGGGCAGGGCCGGCGGTGCGGCGCGGCGGAGGCCGGCCGGCAGCTGGGCGACGACGTCGCCGACGGCGTCGCGCACGCCCGGCTCGATCGGGGTCACGAGCACGCCGCGCTCACCCGGGGTCGAGAGCTCGAAGATGACCGGTTCGTCCCAGCTGGCCTGGTGGAAGCGGCGGACGGCGGGCTTGGGTGCGAGGGGCAGGCTCATGCGCGGGTCTCCTGGGTGGTCGTGGCGGTGGATGCTTCGGCGAGCGCGCCGATCGCGGCGGCGAGCCGGTCGATGTCGGCCTGGCTCGTGAGCTCGGTGACGCACACCGCGAGGGTGTGCGCGTCGAGCGGCACGCCCGGCTCGATGCCGTCGCGACGCAGCGCCTCGACGACGCCGGCCGCGGTGAGGCCCGCACCCGACACGTCGATCGTGAACTCGCGCAGGTGCAGCGCGTCGTCGCCGAGCACGACGCCCGGGATCGCGGCGAGCCGCTGCTGCGCGTAGCGGGTGCGGGCGAGCAGCAGCTCGCCGAGCTCGCGCATGCCCTGCGGGCCCATGAGCGCGAGGTAGACGCCCGCGGCGATGCCCCAGAGCGCGGCGGCCGTGCCGACCCATTCCTTGCCCTCTTCGCGCAGGGCGAAGGAGGTGCGTTCGTAGGCGACGTCGCCGAAACCGACCTCGCCGGGCACGTCGGTCGTGGCCAGGCCGAAGAGGCGCGAGGGCATCTCCATGATGAACGTCGGGTCGTCGGCGACGGCGATGAAGCCGCCGTGGGCGCCGCCGTACCACTGGTGGAGCCCCAGCGACTGGATGTCGCCGCACACGATGTCGGCGCCCTGCTCGGCGGGCGGCGTCAGTACGCCGTAGCCGATCGGATCGGTGCCGACGACGAGGATCGCGCCGACCGCGTGCGCCGCGTCGGCGATCGCCGCGAGGGATGCCTCGACCGCGCCCGTGACGCTCGGGGTCTCGACCCATACGGCGGCGACGTCGTCGCCGAGCCGCGAGGCGAGCCCCGCGACATCCGCAGTGCCGTTCACCGTCGGGACGATCTCGAGGTCGAGGTGCACGCGAACGAAGTCGAGCACCTTCGAGTGCTTCGCGGGCAGCACGTCGCTCACGACGAGCACGCGGCGGCGGCCGGTAATGCGGCCGGCCATGGCGAGGCCCGTCGCGGTCGCCTGGTAGCCGTCGTAGGTGGGCACGTTCACGACGTCCATCGCGAGCAGCTCGGCCATGAGCGACTGGTACTGGAACAGGGCCTGGAAACGGCCGTGGTCCTCGTAGGGCTCGCCCGCGTAGGCGGTGAGGAACTCGCTGCGGTTGATCACCTCGTCGACGACCGCGGGCACGTAGTGGTGGTACGTGCCGTGGCCGAGGAAGCTCAGTCGTTCGTCGGTCGAGCGGTTCTTCGCGAGGAGGCCGCGCACGTGGCGGGCCAGATCCTGCTCGGCGACGAGCGGGGCCGGCAGCTCGAGCGCGCGCCCGAGCCGCAGCTCGGCGGGCACGTCGGCGTAGAACTCCTCGATCGAGGCCGCGCCGACGGCGTCGAGCATGGCCTGCTTCGTCGCGGGCGCGGTGTTCGGGATGTACGGATGGACGAAGGAGTCGGTCATGGTGCCTCAGTCGTTCGTGTCGGTGGAGTCGGACAGGGTGATGAAGGGCGGCGCGTCGGCCCGCGGGGTGGCGAGCACGGCGGCGCCGAAGCGCGGGAGCGTGAGGGTGGCTCGGTCGGTCGAGTAGGCGCGCAGCGCCGTATCGAGACCACCGCCGGCGCCCGCCAGCAGATCGCGCGCCCCTGCGGGCACGTCGACGACGAGCTCGCGGCGGCCGTGGTTGAGCACGAAGGTGTAGTCGGTCGTGTCGTCGCTGCGGGTGACGGCCTCGAGATCGAGGTCGATCCGTTCGCGGGCCGGCAGGCCGGCCGCGGCGAGCACCTCGCGGAAGAGCGCGACGAGCCCGGCGCGCTCCAGCACGCAGCTCGTGTACCAGGCGGCGCCGGATGCCTCGGCGCCGGCGTGCGGGCGCCGCGTGATCGCGGCCCGCCCGTCGAGCTCTCCCGAGGCGTAGTGCGCGAGCACTTCGGCGCCGCCCGCCACCTCGAGCCATTCGCCCCAGGTCGGGGCGTCGAACTCCGCCCCGCCCGCGGCGAACGCGACGCGTTCGGCGAGCCCGTCGGCGACGGGCCAGTGCTCGTCGACCTCGACCCCGAGGAGCCCGCGCAGCGGACCGGGCGCGCCGCCGTCGTGCACCTTCTCGGTCGCGTCGACGACGCCCGAGAAGGGGCCGACCACGAGCTGGCCGCCGCGGGCGACGAAGTCGGAGAGCGCTTCGGCCTGCGAGGCATCCGACACGTAGAGATTCGGCGCGACCACGACGTCGTAGCCCTCGAACGGGCCGGTCGCGCGCACCGTGTCGACCGGGTGGCCGAGCGCGTGCAGCGCCGCGTGCCAGGCGCGGGCCTGCGCGAGCCAGTTCAGGCGCTGCGAGGGCAGCGACTCGGTCGCCGACGAGCCCCACCACGAGTCGTGGTCGACGACGAGCGCGACCCGCGAACGCACGCGGGTGCCGCGCACGGGCGCGAGGTGCTTCAGCTCGGCGCCGAACGCCTTCGCCTCCTGGAAGGTGCGCGAAGCCTCGCCGCGGTGCCCGACCATCGCCGAATGGAACTTCTCCTGGCCGTACTTCGCCTGGCGCCACTGGAACACCATCGCGCCGTCGGAGCCGTGGGCGATGGCCTGCAGGCTGCCGATGCGGTATTGCCCGGGCGCCTTCGGCACGTTGACGTCGCGCCAGCTGACGCCGCTCGGCGCTTGCTCGAGCAGCAGCCACGGCCGCCCGCCCTTGAGCGAGCGCATGTAGCCGTAGTTGAGGGCCGCGGGCACGTGGGCGAGCGGGTCGGCCGGGTCGGGGTAGGCGTCGTCGGTGACGAGGTCCTCGACGGCGGCGAAGTCCCAGTAGTCCAGGTCGCGGAGGATCGACATGAAGTTCGTGGTGACGCCGATCTCGGGCGTGACCTCGCGCAGGATGTCGACCTCGAGCTGGAAGAGCTCGAGCAGCGCGTCGGACGAGAAGCGCTCGAAGTCGAGGAGCTGCGTCGGGTTGACCGGGCCGGTCGAGCGCCGGGGCGCCTCGATGTGCGCCCAGTCGGTGTAGCGCTGCCCCCAGACGTTGACGCCCCACGCTTCGTTGAGGCCGTCGAGGTCGCCGTAGCGCGCCTCGAGCCACCGGCGGAAGTGCGCGGACGACTCGGGGCACCAGCAGCGCGAGACGTGGTCGCCGTACTCGTTCGAGACGTGCCAGAGGGCGAGCGCGGGGTGCTCGCCGTAGCGGTCGGCCATGGCACGGGCCATCCGCGCGACGTTCTCTCGCCAGACGGGCGAGCTCGGGCAGTAGGCCTGCCGCGAGCCGAACTCGAGGCGCTGGCCGTCCTCGTTCCACGGCAGCATCTCGGGGTGGCTGCGGATGAGCCACGACGGCGGAGTCGCGGTCGCGGTCGCGAGGTCGATGCGGATTCCAGCGTCCCAGAGGATCGCGATGACCTGGTCGAGCCAGCCCCACTCGTAGACGCCGGGGGCGGTCTCGAGCTGCGGCCACGAGAAGACCGGAAGGCTCACGATGTTGACGCCGGCCTCGCGCATGAGCCGGGCGTCCTCGCGCCAGACTTCCTCGCTCCACTGGTCGGGGTTGTAGTCGCCGCCATAGGCGAGCGCGTCGAGGCGGATCGCCCGAGGGGACTCGTCGGCCACATCTGCTCCTCTGTGAGTGCGTGGGGATGTACAGTCTGCGATGCAGAATGTATTCTGTATACAGACACCGTAAACCGGATGCCGGAACCGGTCAAGCCCGGGCGGAGCCCTAGGCTGGCGGCGATGGACGAACGGCCGCACGCGGCCCGAAAGGCGATCTCATGGCGATCGAACGCAAGAACCTGCGCTCGCAGGTCCGTGAGGAGTTGCTCGCCCGCATGCGCGCGGGTGAGGTGCAGCCGGGCGAGGGCATCAACGAGGTGCAGCTCGCCGGCGAGCTCGGCGTCAGCCGCACTCCCCTGCGCGAGGCGCTGATCGCCCTCGAGAGCGAGGGGCAGATCACGAGCGAGAACGGCAAGGGCTTCCGGTTCGTGCCGCTCAGCGCGAGCGAGTTCGAAGACCTCGCCCCCGTCATGGCGGCGCTCGAGAGCCTGGCGCTCGAGCTCAGCCCGGTCGACGAGCTTCGTGCCATCGGCGCCCGTCTCGCGAAGCTCGCCGCCGAGTTCGACCAGGAGGTCGTCGAGCACGCCCTCGTGGTCACGAAGGACGACGAATGGCACGGCATCATGCTCTCGGCCTGCCCGAACCGGCGCCTGCTCGACGTCATCGAGAGCGTGCGCGGGGCGTTCCACCGCTACGAGTCGCTGCTCGTGCCGAACGACGTCATGGTCGAACGCGTCGCCGCCGAGCACGCCGCGATCGCCTCGCGCCTCGCCGACGGCGACGTGCCCGGCGCGATCGCCGCACTCAAGGTCAACTGGCTGCACGGCATGCGCCGCATCCTCGACAACGCGTCGAGCCCCTACTTCACCGCGTAGCCCGGCCGGTCGGATGCCTCGTGGCCGACGTCCGCCACGAGGCATCCGATCACCGGCATCAGCCCTTGACCGCGCCGCCGAGCAGGCCCGACACGAACTGCTTCTGGAACACCAGGAACAGCAGCATGAGCGGCAGTGTCGCGAGCAGCGAGCCGAGCATGAGGCCCGAGTAGTCGACGCGCGACATGCCGATCATCGTGTTGAGCGCCACCGGCACGGTGTACTTGTCCTCGGTGTTCAGCATGAGCAGCGGCCAGATGAACGAGTTCCACTGGCTGATGAAGGTGTAGATGACGAGCGCCGCGATCTGCGGGCGGGCGACCGGCAGCACGATCCGGTAGAAGGTGCGCAGCTCCCCCGCGCCGTCGATGCGCGCGGCCTCGATGAGCGTCAACGGGAAGTCGAGGAACGCCTGGCGCATCAGGAAGATGCCGAATGCGTTCGCGAGGAACGGCAGGATCACGGCCTGGTAGCTGTCGATCCACCCTGCGCTCGCCATCATCTGGAAGAGCGGCACGAGCAGCACCTGCATCGGGATCATCATCGTCACGAGCACGACCCCGAGCAGCACCCCGCGCCCACGGAAACGGTACGTCGCAAGGCCGTACCCGGCCATCACGCTCACGATCGACGAGAACACCGTGTAGATCACGGCGATCGCCAAGCTGTTGAGCATCACCTGGCTGAAGTTCACCGACTCCTGCAGCCGGGCGAGGTTCACCCAGAGCTCGCCGCCCGGCAGCACCGGTAGCGGCGTGCCGAACAGCTCGGAGGTCTGGTGCGTCGACGCGATGACCATCCAGAGGAACGGCAGCACCGAGAGCACGCTCGCGACGGCGAGCAGCAGGTACACGGGGGCGCGCAGGATGCCACGGGCGAACGCCGTTCGACGGGCGAGCGCCTCACGGGGTTCCCGCCCGTCGGGGCCGCCCCGACGGGCGGGATCGACGGAGCTCAGGGCGCTGGTCGCGGTCACGGCTTCTCCCGCATGAGTCGGAACTGGATGAAGGCGATCACGGCCGTCAGCACGACGAGCAGCCAGGCGATCGCCGAGGCGTAACCGAAGTCGAACTGCCGGAAGCCCACCTTGTAGAGGTAGAGCACCGGGGTCAGCGTCGCGTCGTTCGGGCCGCCCTCGGTGAGGATGTAGTTCTCGTCGAAGAGCTGCAGCGCCCCGATCGTCGAGGTCACGGTCGTGAAGATCAGCACCGGACGCAGCTGCGGGATGACGATCCTGGTGAAGATCTGCCAGCGTCCCGCCCCGTCGATGCGGGCGGCCTCGTAGAGCTCCCCGGGGATCGACTGCAGCCCAGCCAGGATGATCACCATGTTGTAGCCGGTCCACCGCCACGTGATCGCGGCGATCACGGCGACGCGCGCCCACCACTCGTTGTTGAGCCAGTCGATCGGCTGCGCGCCGAACAGGCCGAGCACCTGGTTGACGGCGCCGCCGTCGGTCGAGAGCATCACGCGGAACACGACCGCGTAGGCGACGAGCGTCGTCACGGCGGGGAGGAACGTCAGCAGCCGGAACCCCGAACGGAACCGGAGCCACGACTGGTTCAGCAGGTAGGCGAGGCCGAGCGCGAGCCCGATCATGAGCGGCACCTGCACCACGAGGATGATCCCCGCGTTGACGAGGCTCTTGCCGATCAGCGGGTCCTCGAAGAGCCGGGCGTACTGCTCGAGCCCGACCCAGGTGGAGACCCCGCCCGAGGTGGCGAAGAAGCTCTGCCAGAGCGAGGTGACGAGCGGGTAGGCGAAGAACAGGGCGAGAAGCGCGGCGGCGGGCAGCGCGAACCACGCGCCCGGGCGCTGGAGCCGACGCCCCAGCGCCCGGGGGCGGCGGGGCGGGGCATCCGGTCGCCCCGCCCGGCCGCGCCGCGCGGTCGCGCCTTCTGCGCCGCGCTCGCCGGTGGCGAACGTCGGTGCGGTCATGTCGGCTCCGCCTACTCGGCGATCTCGCGGTCGGTGGCGGTGGCGATCTGCTGCGCCGCGTCGTCGAGCGTCTGCTGCGGGTCGGCGCCGTTCAGCACGGCGGCGACGACGGCGTTCGCCACGATGTCGCTCGCCTCGGCATTGTCGGTCGTGAAGGTGATCGCGGGGATGTTCGCGGTCTGCTCCGCGAAGAGCTCGTACACCGGCTGGCCGCCGAAGTACTCCTGGGGCTCGGCGAAGTAGTCGGCCTGCAGCGCGGGCAGGTACGACGGGAAGAGCCCCTCGTTCTGCATCATCGACACCTGGTTGTCGGCGTCGGCGAGCGCGAAGGCGACGAAGGCCGCCGCGAGCTGCGGGTTCTTCGCCTGCGCCGGCACCGAGAGGCCCGACCCTCCGCTGTTCGAGGTGCGCACGCCGCCCTCCTCGAAGGCGGGCAGCTCGGTGACGCCGTACGTGCCCGAGAGCTCGGGGGCATCGCCGAGCAGGGTGCCGATCCACCACACGGCCTCGGGGGTGACGGCCGAGTCGCCGTCCTTGGCGCTCGTGACGCGGCCGTCCCATCCCTTGACGTTCTTCAGCAGGCCCTTCTCGTTGAGGGTCTGCAGCAGGGTCAGGGCTTCGACGGCCTCGGGCGAGTTCACGGTGATGTCGCCGTTCTCGTCGAAGAGCCCCTGCCCCTGCTGCTGCAGCAGCATCTGGAATCCGCCGCCGGTCGCGACGTCGAGCGAGAGCAGCGTGTGCCCGGTCTTCGCCTTGATGACCTCGCCCGCGGCGACGAGGTCATCCCAGGTCGCGATCGAGGCCGGGTCGATGCCCGCCTCCTCGAAGTAGTCGGTGCGGTAGAACAGCCCCACGGTGCCCGAGTCCCACGGGGCGACCTTCAGCGCGCCGTCGGCGTCGGACTGCGCCTGCCACTTGAACGGATCGAAGTCGGCCTCGTCGTCACCGAGCACGGGGTCGAGGTCGACGAGCCCGGCGGGGAACTCGTTGATGTAGCCGGGGGCGCGGTCGGTCTCGATCGTGACGACGTCGGGCAGGCCGCTGCCGGCCTGGAGGCCGACGGAGAGCTTGTCGTACGCGTTGTCGTAGCCGACGTCGACGACGTTCACGGTCGTGCCGGGGTGCGCCGCCTCGAACTCGTCGCCGAGGCGATCGAGTGCGGTCGCGGCGACGTCCCACGACCACACGGTGATCTCGCCCTCGAGCTTGGCGTCGGGGTCGAGCACGACCTCGCCCGCGGGTTGGCCGCCGCCCATGGCGCAGCCGGCGAGCAGCGCGGCGCCGGCGAGGGCGACGACGGGGGCGAGCAGGGTGCGTGATCTCATCTGGACTTCCTTGTCTGGTTGGGAACTGCATTCGGTGAGGCGGTCGGGCAGGCGCGCAGCACTGCATCGAGACCACGGATGCCTCCGGGAGGGTCTCGATCCGCGCTTCGCGCTACGCGTCCGGCGAGGCGGAGAGCTCGACGGCGAGGTCGATGAACAGGGCGGCCGACCAGCCGAACGCGGTCGTCGCCGTGCGCGCCTTCCTGCCGGTGAGCGGGTTGAAGTACTCGTGCGGCCCGCCGCCGTGCACGACGAGCGCGACGGTGCGTTCGGCGAGTTCGCGGGCGAGTTCGGGATGCCCCGACGCCCGCAGCCCCTCGACGATCAGGGTGTTGGTGTTCACCCACACCGGCCCGCGCCACATCCGCTCGGCCGAGAAGTCGGGGTCGGCGGCCGAGACCGTCGGCACCGCCCACGGCAGCGCGTACCGCTCGGGATCTCCGAGCGCGGCGAGGAGCGCGTCGGCCACGTTCTGCGGCAGACGCCCGGTGAGCAGCGGCATGAATCCGACGACCGCGTCGCTCGCGACCTCGTCTCCCGCCGCGCGGGCGAGGAAGCGCCCGGATGCCTCGTCCCACATCCCGAGCAGCAGCTCGAGCGTGCGCTCCGCGCGTTCGCGGTGCCCGCGGGGGTCGCCCGCGGCATCCGCGCCGTACCGTTCGGCGAGCGCGGCGAGCTCGAGGTCCTGCAGCACGAGGTAGGCACCGAGGTCGGGCGCGGTCGTCGGCAGCGGGCCGTCGAAGATCGGGCTGTCGTCGAGGCCGGACGAGTAGGGGTGGCCGTACTCGGGCATCCCGTCGCCGTCGAGGTCGCTGCCGGCGAACCACCAGTCCTGCGAGCGGCGGACGACGGCGAGCTGTGCGCGCGCCCACTCGGGGGCGTCCTCGACCTCGAGCACCTTGCGCAGCGCCCAGGCCGCGAGCGGCGGCTTGGTGAGGGGCACCGGCGCGTCGGGGTCGGCGATCTGCGAGCCCGCGCGACGCAGCCGGTCGCGGTCGGCCTGCGGCAGGTCGTCGCTCGTGGCGAGCACGCCCTCCTCGTGCACGACGTCGGGCAGCTGCCCGTCGGCACTGGGAAACCGGAACGCGATCTCGAGCTGCTCGCGGGCGAGCGCCGGATCGCCGTGGCGGAGGCCCACGGCGATGAAGTACGCGTCCCACTGCCACACGCCGACGTAGCCGATCTTCGAGGGCACGACGCCGCGCGCCGACCCGAGCGAGGGCAGCTCGACGATGTTCGCGCCGAGCACCCACCAGCAGAATGCGGTCATCTGCTGCAGTTCGTCGCGCACGATCGGGCACTTCGCGAACCAGTCGCCCCAGAGCTGCTCGGTCGCGGCCAGGTCGTCGGCGTGCGAGTCGGATGCCTCGTGGGCGACGCCGCGGTCGGCGCCGACGTGCAGGCGCATGGCGGGCGCGTCGGCCGTGAGCCCGACCCTCGTGGTCGCGCCGTCGGGGGTCGTCCACTCGACCGTGACGCCGGTCGAGTAGCGAGCGCCAGCGAGCGTGTCGAAACCTGCATCCGTGGTCTCGATACGGCGCTGCGCGCCTACTCGACCGACGGAGAGGCCGATCGTGAGCGCGCCCGGGCCGGCGAAGCTCAGCGTCGTCGCTCCCCCGCCGAACTCGATCGCATGCGGCAGCACCGAGGTGACGGGCAGCGCCCGCCCCGAGGCATCCACGACCCTGAGTTCGTCGATGACCCGGCACTCGTCGAGCCAGCGCTCGTACTCGGAGGTGTGCACCCGCAGCGCGGTGGCCGGGGGTGCGCCCTCGGCGCCGCCCCGCTCGGCCCGCTCGGCGCGGTCCTCCCGGAACACGAGCACGCGCGAGCGCGGCAGCGTGAACGGGGCCTGCACGAGGTCGAGGTGCCGGCCCGCGAGCGCGGCGAGCGCCGCGGCATCCGGGGTCTCGATACGTCGCTCCGCGCCTACTCGACCGGCCGAGATCATCGTCCCCCCAGTCCCGAGGCGGCCATGCTGTTGAGGATCCGGCGCTGGCCGATGACGAACACGACGAGCATCGGAACGGTCGAGATCGCCGAGGCCGCCATCACGAGGCCGTAGTTCACCGAGCCGAACTGCCCCTGGAAGCTCGAGAGCAGCAGCGGCACCGTGAACAGGTCGGGGGTGTTCAGCAGCACGAGCGGAAACAGGAACGCGTTCCAGACGCCGAGCGACACGATGATGCTGAGCGCCGCGAGGCCCGGCTTCAGGTTCGGCAGGATGACGCTCCAGAAGATGCGCCAGCGGCCGGCGCCGTCGACGAGGGCCGCCTCTTCGAGTTCCTTCGGCAGGCTCAGCACGAACTGCCGCATGAGGAACACCGCGAAGGGGTTCGCGAGGAGCCCCGGCACGATGAGCGAGAGGTGGGAGTCGACCCAGCCGAGCTGCGTCATCAGCAGGTAGAAGGGGATGAGCGTCACCTGCGCGGGGATCATCTGCGTCGCGAGGAACACGATGAACAGCACCTTGCTGCCCTTGAACGGGATTCGCGCGAACGCGTACCCGGCCATCGACGCGGTGATGAGCGTGCCGATGACGACGAGCACCGCGATGTAGATGCTGTTGAGGTAGGCCTGCCCGAAGGGCACCGCGTTCCACGCCTCGGCGTAGTTGTCGAAGGTCCACGGGTCGGGGATGAACGCGAGCGGGTCCTGGAGGAGCTGGGGCAGCGTCTTGAACGAGGTCAGCAGCATCCAGATGAAGGGGAAGACCATCGCGAGGCCGCCCACGATGAGCAGGGCGTGCAGGAGGGTCGCACTGAGGCGCCGCTTGCCCCGACCGGTGCGCTGGGCGCTCGGCCGGTAGTCGTAGCCGGGCGCGGAGATCGCGATCGTCGAGTCGGTGGGCGGCGTCTGCACGCCGTCGTTCAGTCGGGGGTTCGTGAGACTCATGCCGCGTCGTCCTCGTAGTGCACGAACTTCTTCTGGGCGCCGAACTGGATCGCCGTGATCACGAGCGTCAGGATCAGCAGGATCACGCTCGCCGCACTCGACGGGCCGAACTCGAAGCGGCCGAAGCCGAGATCGTAGATGTGGTAGACGATCGTGCGGGTCGCGTTGTCGGGCCCGCCGTTCGAGACGAGCACGTAGACGATGTCGAAGGTCTGCAGCGAGGAGATGAACGCCACGACCGACGAGAAGAACACGATCGGCGAGAGCAGCGGCAGGCGGATCTGCGTGAACAGCCGCCAGGCGCCCGCGCCGTCGATGCGAGCGGCCTCGATCACCGAGGGCGAGATGTTCTGGAGGCCGGCGAGGAAGATCACGACGTTGAGGCCGAGCGAGGCCCAGATCGCGACGATGCAGACCGCGAGCAGTGCGAGCTTCGGGTCCTGCAGCCAGTCGGGCGGGGCGACGCCGAAGATCTTCGAGATCGCGGTCGACATGACGCCGTCGGCGCGGAACATCTGCTGCCAGATCATCGCGACCGCGACCGTCGAGGTCATCACGGGGGCGAAGAAGAGCAGCAGGTAGAGGGTGCGGGTCTTCAGCCGCTCGAGCGCCACCGCGATGACGACGGCGAGGCCGAGACCGACCGGCACCGTGATGAGGGCGATCACGAGGGTGTTCAGGATGGCGCGGCCGAGCAGCTCGTCCTGGAGCTGGGCGCTGAAGTTCTCGAGACCCACCCAGGTGAGGTCGCCGAGGCCGTCCCAGCTGGCGAAGGCGAGCACGAGGCTCGCGGCGAAGGGCAGCACGACGAAGAGCAGCATGCCGAAGAGCTGCGGTCCGACGAAGACGTATCCCCAGAGGCGGTCGCGCCGCCGCCACGCGGACTCCTTGCGGATCGGACGGGGGGACGGGGCGGATGCCGCAGGCTGGGCCTGCGGCATCCGCTCACCGGTGGCGAGGTCGGTCACGCTACTCGCCCGACTTCTCCGCGACGAGATCGGCGACGGCGTCGAGCGTGCCCTGTGCGTCGGTCTTGTCCTCGTAGAGCTGCAGGAAGAGTTCGCTGATATCGGTCGAGAGCCCGGGGACCCGCGCCTCGGCGGCGTAGTTCGTGAATCCCACGTCGCGCATGTCGAGGAAGGTCTGGGCGTGCGCCGGGTAGTCGCCGTCGAGCACGACGTCGTCGGCACCCTTGATCGACGGCACCGCGTTGCCGCCGCCCTCGAGTCGGAAGGTCTGTCCCTCGGCCGAGAGGAACTCGGTCCAGAAGGTGAACGCCGCGTCGGTCGCGGCGGTCTTGCCGTTGATCGCGAGGAACGAGACGGCGACGCCGGTCGGTGCGGCCTGCCCGTCGGGCGTCGGCCAGCGCACGATGTCGTAGCCGTCCTGCTCGCCGGTCGCCTCGACCGTGCCGATCGTGTAGCGGCCCTGCACGAAGAACCCGGCCTTGTGCGTCACGAAGATGCTGTCGGCGCCGGCACCGTCGGGCAGCGTGTCGGCGACGACGAAGGTACCGTCCTGGAACTGCTCGCCGAGCTCCTCGATCGCGGCGACGCTCGCCGGGTCGGTGTTCGCGACGAAGGCGCCCGACTCGTCGTACGGCGCGGGCAGGCCCTGCGACGACAGCCAGCTCCAGTGCGTGGCCCAGTAGTTCCAGAACATCGAGCCGGTGAGGCCCGCTGCCGTGAGCTTCTCGTTCATCTCGAGGTACTTCTCGGTCGTCCACTCGCCGTTCTCGGCGAGCGTGGCCGGGTCCTCCGTGATGCCCGCGGCCTCGAGGGCCTGCTTGTCGTACCAGAGCACGTCGGGGTTGGAGTCGTTCGGGGCGCCGTAGTACTCGCCGTCCTTCTCGGCCGCGCCGAAGAGACCGGGGAAGAAGTCGTCGGGCTTCGTCTGGCTGTCCTTCGACTCCATGAGGTCCTTCAGCGGCATGAGCCGGCCCGAGTCGACGAACTGGCCCATCATGTCGTCGCCGACGTAGAAGACGTCGGGCGCGGTGTTGCTCGTCAGCTGGGCGAGCAGCTTCGAGTGGTAGTCGCCGTAGCCGGCGACGGGCTGCAGCTTGACGGTGATGTCGGGGTGGCGCTCCATGAACGCCTCGTTGAACTCCTTGTAGCGGGTGAGCTCTTCGGCGGTGCCCCACGTCGACCACACGACGGTGTTCTCGTCCTTCGCACCTCCCCCGCCGCTGCAGGCCGCCAGGCCGATCGCGAGGGCGCTTGCCGCGCCGATCGCCAGGAGACGCCTCATCTTCGAGTTCGCGCGGGCCATTCCGCTACCTCTTTCGTCATTGCAGGAGGTGCCGACGGGGGTGTCGGCGTTGAGGGGATGCTCGCCATTATTCTGTATACAAAACTCAATTCCGTCAAGGTGCGACAGGTCACGAACGCGCAACGGGCACCGCCGGGTTGGCGGTCACCCGCCGCCGGTGCAGCTGAGACGACGGATGCCCCGTGGCCGACCGGCCACGGGGCATCCGTGTGATTCTGAGCGACGGGCGCGCTACGCGCGCGCGGGCACCTTCGCGGCGACGAGCTCGGCGATCTGCACGGCGTTCAGCGCCGCGCCCTTGCGCAGGTTGTCGTTCGAGACGAAGAGCACGAGGCCCTTGCCCTCGGGCGCCGACTGGTCCTGGCGGATCCGGCCGACGTAGCTCGGGTCGTTGCCCGCCGCCTGCAGCGGAGTCGGCACGTCGCTGAGCTCCACGCCCGGAGCCGCCGCGAGCAGCTCGGTGGCGCGCTCGGGCGTGATCGGGTTCGCGAACTCGGCGTGGATCGAGAGCGAGTGCCCGGTGAACACCGGCACGCGCACGCAGGTGCCCGCGACGAGCAGGCCCGGCAGCTCGAGGATCTTGCGGCTCTCGTTGCGGAGCTTCTTCTCCTCGTCGGTCTCGTGGTCGCCGTCGTCGACGATCGAGCCCGCGAGCGGGATCACGTCGAACGCGATCGGCCGCGGGAACTTCACCGGCGTGGGGAACTCGACCGAGGCGCCGTCGTGCACGAGCTCGATCGTGTTCTGAGCGACGGCCGCCTTGGCCTGCTCGAGCAGCTCCTCGCCGCCCGCGAGGCCGGCGCCCGATACCGCTTGGTAGGTGCTCACGATGAGCCGCTCGAGACCGGCCTCGTCGTGCAGCACCTTCAGCACCGGCATGGCCGCCATGGTCGTGCAGTTCGGATTCGCGATGATGCCCTTCACGGCCTCGTCGATCGCGTGCGGGTTGACTTCGCTCACCACGAGCGGAACCTCGGGGTCCATGCGCCATCCGCTGGAGTTGTCGATGACGGTCACGCCCGCGGCGGCGAAGCGGGGGGCCTGCGCCTTCGAGAGCGTCGCGCCGGCCGAGAAGATCGCGAGATCGAGCCCCGTGGGGTCGGCCGTCGAGGCGTCCTCGACGACGATGTCCTCGCCCTTGAACGGCAGCGTCGTGCCGGCCGAACGCGCCGAGGCGAAGAAGCGGATCTGCGCGACCGGGAAGTCGCGCTCCTCGAGGAGCTTCCGTACGACCGCGCCGACCTGACCGGTCGCGCCGACGACGCCGATGTTCACACCGTTACTCATTTCACCCTCTTGATCGTCGAGTTCGTTTCAGTTTGCAGGACTTCGGAGGTTGCTCAGGACGAAGTCGGTGAATCCGTCCTGAATTGGCAGCTTTCTCCTGAATTCAGGCGGGATGCCTCGTGGCTGGCGCGGCGCCTACCGACCGGTGCCCGCGTGGACGATCGCGTCCTCGTCGCCGTCGAGCTCGAACGCCGTGTGCACCGCCTGCGCAGCGGCCTGCACGCTGTCGGCGCGCGTGACCACCGAGATGCGGATCTCGCTCGTCGAGATCATCTCGATGTTGATGCCGGCCTCGTAGAGCGCTTCGAAGAGTCGCGCCGAGACGCCCGTCGCCGAACGCATCGCGTTGCCGACGAGCGAGAGCTTGCCGATCTGGTCGTCGTACTGCAGCGACTCGAAGCCGATGGCCTCCTGCGCGGTCGCGAGCGCGGTCAGCGCCCGCTCGCCGTCGGCCTTCGGCAGCGTGAACGAGATGTCGGTGCGACCGGTCGCCGCCGCCGAGACGTTCTGCACGATGACGTCGACGTTCGCGTTCGTGCCCGCGACGATCTTGAAGATCTTCGCGGCGACCCCCGGCTTGTCGGGCACCCCGACGACGGTGATCTTCGCCTCGGACAGGTCGATCGCGACACCGGCGATGACGGACTCTTCCACAGCTGCTCCTTCGGGAAGACGCGAGGGGTCGTAGACGATCGTCCCCTCGCTGTTGTTGAACGACGAACGGACGTGCAGGGTCACGCCGTGACGGCGCGCGTATTCGACCGCGCGGATGTGCAGGACCTTCGCACCCGATGCGGCGAGCTCGAGCATCTCCTCGCTCGTCACCCGGTCGAGCTTGCGCGCCTTCTTCACGACGCGGGGGTCGGAGGTGAAGACGCCGTCGACGTCGGTGTAGATCTCGCAGACGTCGGCGTCGAGGGCCGCCGCCAGCGCGACCGCGGTCGTGTCGCTGCCGCCGCGCCCGAGGGTCGTGATGTCGCGAGTGTCGCGGTTGAAGCCCTGGAAGCCGGCGACGATCACGATCGCGCCGTCGTCGAGTGCCTCGCGCAGACGCACCGGCGTGACGTCGACGATGCGGGCGGCGCCGTGCTGGGCGTCGGTGATCATGCCGGCCTGGCTGCCGGTGAAGCTGCGAGCCTCGTGCCCCATGCTCTTGATCGCCATCGCGAGCAGCGCCATCGAGATGCGCTCGCCCGCCGACAGCAGCATGTCGAGCTCGCGGGGCGCCGGGATCGGCGACACCTCGCTCGCGAGGTCGAGCAGCTCGTCGGTCGTGTCGCCCATCGCCGAGACGGCCACGACGACGTCGTTGCCCGCCTTGCGGGTCTCGACGATGCGCTTCGCGACCCGTTTGATGCTCTCGGCGTCGGCGACTGACGAGCCGCCGAACTTCTGCACGATCAAGCTCACGTGGCCTCCCGGGGGTTCTGGGCGCGCGCGGGCCGACGGGCCCGTCGTCGGAGTCTTCATCATACGGCGGCCCGCATGCGGGCCCAGCCATGTGACGTCGTCGTGACGGGCTCGAGCGGCCGGGGTCGGCGACGTGCTGCGGCGACCCTCAGGCGCGGTGGTCGCGCGGCATGTACCACTCGGTGAACTCGCCCGCCCGCCCGTCGGGGGCGAAACGGATCACCCACAGGTTGAGGTAGTCGCGTTCGGCCGGGTACTCGGTGCGGCCCTGCACCACGGCGAGATCGGATGCCTCGTGCACGACGTGCCAGTCGAAGCTCCACTCCCCCGGGGTGTCCGCGTCCTCCACCCAGCCGGCGACGATCGCGGCACGTCCGCGACGCGGTTCGGCGTCGGGGGCGGTGAGATAGACGGCGTCATCGGTGAAGAGTGCACCGATGTCGTCGGGGGCGTTGCTCGTCCAGGCTCGGAGGTAGCCGGCGATCCAGTTCGCGGTGCGTTCGCTCGCGGTTTCGCTCATCACCCCGGTTTACGCGCGCCCCGCCCGCACGTCAACCCGGTCGGACGGACTCGAGGTCGCGGCCGGGGTGGGGTGGGCGACGGAGCGGGCCCGGGGTCCGGGGCCCGGGGTCGTCAGCCGACGACGCGACGCCCTTCGAACGCACGACCGAGCGTGACCTCGTCGGCGTATTCGAGGTCGCCGCCGACGGGCAGGCCCGAGGCGAGGCGGGTGACCTTGATCTCGAGGGTCGTGAGCAGCCGGCTGAGGTAGGTCGCCGTCGCCTCGCCCTCGAGGTTGGGGTCGGTCGCGATGATGACCTCGACCACGGTGCCGTCGGCGAGCCGCTGCATGAGCTGGCGGATGCGCAGCTCGTCGGGGCCGATGCCGTCGATCGGGCTGATGGCGCCGCCGAGCACGTGGTACAGCCCGCGGAACTCACGGGTGCGCTCGATCGCGACGACGTCTTTCGCCTCTTCGACGACGCAGATGAGCGAGGGGTCGCGCCGCGGGTCGCGGCAGATCGAGCAGGTCGACTGCTCGGAGACGTTGCCGCAGATCTCGCAGAAGCGCACCTTGTCGCGCACGGTCGTCAGGATCTCGGCGAGCCGGGAGACGTCGAAGTGCTCGGTCTGCACGATGTGGAACGCGATGCGCTGCGCAGACTTCGGCCCGATGCCGGGCAGCCGGCCGAGCTCGTCGATCAGTTCTTGGACGATGCCTTCGTACACGGGCTACCCACGCTCCCCGAAGCCGCGCGCCGGGGCCTCGACCTCTTCGAGGAAGGTCGCGCCGAGCACTTCGCGCACGACGGCCTCGCCGTAGCGCTGGATGCCGCCGTCGGTCGTCGAGGCGACGGGGCGCGACGGGGCGCGTCGCGCCGGGGCCGGGCGGTTCGAGGCCGGGCGGTTCGGGGCGGACGACCGCCCGGGGTCGACCGGCGGCGGAGGTGCGTCGAACGGCTCGGGTTCCGGGCCCGGATCGAACGGCGGCTCGTCGTCGGCCGGCGGCGCCTCGGCGTCGTCGGGCGGGAGATCGGGAAGGCCGTGGTCGGGCCCGGCGTCGCGCCTCGCCGTGGAGGCGGCGGGCTCGGCCGCCGCGGCGGGTTCGGCGCGCGGCCCCGCATCGGGAACCGGCCGTTCGGCGAGCGCCGTCGCGGTGCGCGCGGATGCCTCGACCGCGGCCGTGTCGGGTTCGGGGTCGCGCGGGATCGCGACGGTCGCCCACGAGTCGACCGGACCGGCCGGCGGCCCGGCGGGCGACTCGGCCGCCCGCCCCTGCGCGGGTACCGTCGTCGAGGTGGTCGGCGCCGGAGGTTCGCCCCCCGGTCGGCCCGCTGCGGCGGCCGTGTCGCTCATTGCGGCATCGGTGCGCGCGGGGGCGGCTGCCCCGCCGCTCGGGCGAGCGGTGCCGGAATCGGTCGAGGCAGGTGCCGAGGCGGCCGCGCCACCGCCCGAACCGGGTGCCGGCGCGGGCGCGGGCGAGGTCTGGCCTCCGCCGCCGCCGCCGATCACGCGGGGCACGAACTTGACGGTCACGCCGAGCACCTCGGCGATCGCCGTGCGCAGCAGGTCGGCTGCGGTCTGCGAGCCGCTGCCCGCACGCAGCCCGTCGAGGTCGCCGGGGCTCGCGAAGCCGAGCACGAGCACGGCCTCTTCAGTGCGGTACTCGAGCACCTGCGCGGCGAGCGCCGCCATCCATGCGGTGCGCTTGGTGCGCTGCAGAACGTTGAGCACCTCGGGCCAGGCGTCGCGCACCTGCTGCACGGTGATGGGCCCACTCGGCCGAGGCCGTTCCGTGGGAGCCGGCGACGCGTCGGCGACCGGTGCGGCTGCGGCTGCGGCTGCGGCTGCGGGCGATGCCGTCGGTTCGACGGGGCGGGAATCGGAGACGTGATCGGCGTCACGCTTCGGCGCCACGGCCGGAGCAGCCTGACTCGTCGGCGCCGGGGCCTCGGGGGCCGCGACCGGGGTGCGCGGCGCCGTCTCGACCGCCCGCGCCGCCGTCGGCACCGCGCCGCCCGACGAGGCGCCGGATGCGATCGCGACGGCCCCGCCCTCGACGGCCCGCTCGAGCCGCTCGACGCGTGCGAGCGCGCCGCGCTCGGAGTCGTCGCTCGCGGGCACGAGCACGCGCGCCAGCATGAGTTCGAGGTGCAGGCGCGGCGAGGTCGCGCCGGTCATCTCGGTGAGGGTCTGGCTGACGAGGTCGGCCACACGCGACAGCTCGGCCGAGCCGAACGCCCGGGCCTGGGTCGCCATGCGGGCCAGCTCGTCTTCGGGCACGCCCCGCAGCACGGCCGCGGCGGCCTCGGGCGTCGAGGCGGCGACGACGATGAGGTCGCGAAGCCGCTCGAGCAGGTCTTCGACGAAGCGACGCGGGTCCTGCCCGGTCTGCACGACCCGGTCGGCCGCGGCGAACGCCCCGGCGGCGTCGTGGGTGCCGATCGCGTCGATGACCTCGTCGAGCAGGGCGCCGTGCGTGTAACCGAGCAGCGCCACGGCCCGCTCGTAGTCGATCGTCGACCCCTCGGAGCCGGCGATCAGCTGGTCGAGGAGCGACAGCGTGTCACGGGGCGAACCGCCGCCGGCGCGCACCACGAGCGCGAGCACGCCGGGCTCGACCGAGATGCCCTCTTCGGTGCAGAGCTGCTGCACGTACTCGAGCATGGGCGCGGGCGGCACCAGCCGGAACGGGTAGTGGTGCGTGCGCGAGCGGATCGTGCCGAGCACCTTGTCGGGCTCGGTCGTGGCGAAGATGAACTTGATGTGCTCGGGCGGTTCTTCGACGATCTTGAGCAGGGCGTTGAACCCGCCCGAGGTCACCATGTGCGCCTCGTCGATGATGAAGATCTTGTAGCGATCGCGCGCGGGGGCGAAGATCGCCCGCTCGCGCAGGTCGCGCGCGTCATCGACGCCGCCGTGGCTCGCGGCATCGATCTCGACGACGTCGAGCGAGCCTCCGCCGCCGCGTGACAGCTCGACGCAGCTGGGGCACACGCCGCACGGAGCGTCGGTCGGGCCTTCTGCGCAGTTGAGGCAGCGCGCGAGGATGCGCGCCGACGTCGTCTTGCCGCAGCCGCGGGGGCCGCTGAACAGGTAGGCGTGATTGACCCGATCGGTGCGGAGCGCCGTCATCAACGGCTCCGTCACCTGGGACTGGCCGATCATCTCGGCGAACGTCTCTGGCCGGTAGCGGCGATATAGGGCGGTGACCACGATTCAATCGTAGTTGCCGCGTCCGACACGGCATCCGGATGCCTCGGGCGTACGATGCACGGACGGAAGGAGCGTGATGACGGTGACGACGATGACTCCGGCTCAGCTCGAGCGATTCGAGGCCCGCCTGCTCGCCGAACGTGCGGAGGCCGCCGAACGCGCGGCCGAGTTCGACGACGTGATGGGCGAGGTCCGGGCCGCAAGATCCGGCGCCAGCGCCGACGACGAGCACGACCCCGAGGGCCCGACGATGACCCAGGAGTGGTCGCAGCGCACCGCCGTGCTCGCCGACGTGCAGCACGAGCTCGCGGAGATCGACCGCGCCCTCGCCCGCATCGCCGACGGCACCTACGGCTTCTGCGCCCGCTGCGGCAAGCGCATCACGGTCGCCCGGCTCGATGCGCGCCCGACGGCCACGCTCTGCATCGACTGCGCCCGCCTCGAACGCTGAACGGTCCGGTCGAGGCCACCGGCGGCGCCGCCCCGCTCACGCTCAGTCGCGCCGGCGGTACCCCTGGATCATCGGGCAGTCGAAGGGATCGCGCGCGGCGAGCCCGACCCGGTTGAGGTAGGCGATGACGATGCCGTACGACTCGATCAGTCCGGTCTCGGTGTAGCGGATGTCGTTCTCGCGGCAGTACTCGCGCACGATCTGCTGCGTGCGTTTGAGCGCCGGTCGCGCCATGCTCGGGAAGAGGTGGTGCTCGATCTGATAGTTGAGGCCTCCCATGAGCGCATCCATGAATCGCCCGCCGCGGATGTTGCGGCTCGTGAGCACCTGGCGCTCGAGGAAGTCGACGCGGACCCCGCGCGGGATGAGCGGCATGCCCTTGTGGTTCGGCGCGAACGACGCGCCCATGTAGACCCCGAAGACGGCGAGCTGCACGAAGAGGAACGCGGCAGCGAGCAGCGGCGGGAACGCCCAGAACACGAGCGCGGTGACGCCGACGAGCCGCACGCCGATGAAGGCGAGCTCGAGGCCGCGACGCTTCACGTTGTTGCGGCGGTCGAGCACGTGCCGGATGCCGTGCACGTGCAGGTTGAGGCCCTCGAGCAGCAGCAGCGGGAAGAAGAGGTAGCCCTGCTTGCGCGTGATCAGCCTGACGAGACCACGGCTCTGCGCGGCATCCTCTTCGAGGAACGAGATCGTGTCCTTCGCGATGTCGGGGTCGCGGCCGATGACGTTCGGGTTGCCGTGGTGGCGGGTGTGCTTGTTCATCCACCAGCTGTAGCTGATGCCCACGACCAGATCGGCGAGAACGAGCCCGGCCCAGTCGTTGACCGGCCCCGATCGGAAGATCTGCCGGTGCGAGGCCTCGTGCGCCATGAAGGCGAACTGGGTGAAGACGACGCCGAGCACTGCCGCGATGACGAGCTGCCACCACGAGTCGCCGAGCATGACCGACGCCGCGACTGCGGCGCCGAGCACGACGGCCCAGAACACGGCCTTGCGGACGTAGAAGCCGACGAAGCGATCGAGCAGCCCCTCGGCCTTGATCTGGCGCGAGAGTCGCGCGAATCCGCTCTGCGCCGGATCGACGGCGTCGTCACGGCGGCGCCCCGCGGTCAGGATGACGGGCGACATGGTGCCCAGCACACTGTCGGGGCGTTCTACGACCTGGAGGCTCATGTTCGCTCTTCTCGTCATCCGAAAGTGCGAATGAGACTCAGACGAACGCTTCGGGGTTGCGATCGGTGGGGGTTCCGACCGTGCAGTGAGCGTACGAAGCCGATTCGGCCGGGCGCATCACACGGCTGAGCCATTCGCACCCCCTACCGCGGTAGGGGGTGTGCAGAACGGTGCCCGGCACGATCTCGTGCCGGGCACCGTCACCTCACGGGGTCATGGTCATGCGCGACCGGAACGACGCCTCGTGAACAGCACGCACCCGATGCCGAGGAGGAGGGCTGCACCGCTCAGCAGGAGCGGCGCGAGCGGCTCCGCTCCGGTCGTGGCGATGGCGCCACCGGGCTTCGTCGACGGCCCCGGCTCGTAGCCGAACGCGTCGGCGAGGGTCGCCTCGCCGCACGCCTCGCTGCCGATGACCGTCACGTCGACGACCCCGCTGCCGGCCGGCGACACGGCCACGATCGTGCCGTCATCGACGACCTCGAACGAGGTGGCCGGGTTCTCGCCGAACAGCACCTCGGTCGCACCGGTGAAGCATCGGCCCGAGATGGTCACCTCGGTTCCGCCCGCCGCAGGCCCGCTCGGCGGATCGATCTCGTCGATCGCCGCCGCCAGGTAGGTGAAGGGCAGTGCGTTGCTCTCGCCCCCCGCCGTCGTGACGACGACATCGACGGGTCCGGCCGCATGCGGCGGCGTCACGAAGGTGATCTCGGTGTCGCTCACCTGCGTGAACGGCACCGACACCCCGTCAACGGTGACCTCCGTGGCATCCCCCAGGTCGGTGCCGGTGACGGTGACGCTCGTGCCGCCCGCCGTCGGCCCCTCGCTCGGCGCGAGCGCGCTCAACTCGGGTGCGGGCAGGTAGGTGAAGGGCAGCGGCCCGCTCTCGCCGCCCGCGGTCACGACGACGACGTCGACCGTCCCCGCCGCGTGCGGTTCGGTCGTGAACGTGATCTCGGTGTCGCTGACCTGCGTGAACACCACCGACACCCCATCCACCGTCACCGCGGTCGCACCGGCCAGGTCGGTGCCGGTGATCGTCACCGGCGTGCCACCCGCGACCGGACCCGCATCCGGCGACAACGCCGTGAGCACCGGCGCGGGCACGTACGTGAACGGCAACGCACCACTGTCACCGCCCGGCGTCGACACGATCACGTCGACGGCTCCGGCCGCATGCGCCGGCGTCTCGAAGGTGATCTCCGTGTCGCTCACCTGCGTGAACGGCACCGACACCCCGTCGATGGTGACCTCGGTCGCACCGCCGAGCGCCGTGCCCGTGATGGTCACCAGCGTGCCACCGGCCGTCGGCCCCTCACCGGGATCGAGCGCGGTCAGCACCGGCATAGGCACATAGCTGAACGGCAGCGTGTTGCTCGGTCCGCCCGACGTCACGACACCGACGAGCACCTGCCCCGCGGCATGCGCCGGGGTTTCGAAGCTGATCTCGGTGTCGCTGACCTGCGTGAACGGCACCGACACCCCGTCCACGATCACCTCGGTCGCACCGGCCAGGTCGGTGCCCGTGATCGTCACCGGCGTGCCACCCGCGACCGGACCGGCATCAGGATCCAGCCCGGTCAGCACCGGCGCCGGCACGTACGTGAACGGCAACGCACCACTCGCACCACCCGGCGTCGACACCGTCACATCGACCGTGCCCGCCGCGTGCGACGGCGTCGTGAACGCGACCTCGGTGTCACTCACCTGCGTGAACGGCACCGACACCCCGTCGACCGTGACCTCCGTCGCACCGGCAAGGTCGGTGCCCGTGATCGTCACGATCGTGCCACCGGCCGTCGGCCCCTCATCCGGGTCGAGCAACGTGATCGTCGGCGCATCGCGATAGGTGAACGGCAACGCGTTGCTCACCCCACCCCCGGTCGTGACCACGACATCGACCGCACCGGCAGCATGCGCGGGCGACTCGAACGTGATCTCCGTGTCACTCACCTGCGTGAACGGCACCGACACCCCATCAACCGTGACCTCCGTCGCACCGGCAAGGTCGGTGCCCGTGATCGTCACCGGCGTGCCACCCGCCACCGGACCCGCATCGGGATCGAGGGACTCGAGCACCGGCCCAGGCAGATAGGTGAACACCAGCGGTCCACTCGCACCACCCGGCGTCGTCACCACCACATCGACCGGACCCGCCGCATGCGGCTCGGTCGTGAAGCTGATCTCCGTGTCGCTCACCTGCGTGAACGGCACCGACACCCCATCGACCGTCAACGACGTCGCACCACCCAACGCCGTACCCGTCACCGTGACGGCGGTGCCACCCGCAGCCGGCCCCTCATCAGGCGCCAGACTCGTGAGCACCGGCACATCGAAGAACGTGAACGGCAACGCATTGCTCGCACCGCCCGGCGTCGTCACCACCACATCCACCGCACCCGCGACATGCGCCGGCGACTCGAACGTGATCTCCGTCTCACTCACCTGGGTGAACGGCACCGACACCCCATCCACCGTCACCACCGTCGCACCGGCCAGATCAGAACCCAGGATCGTGACCAGCGTGCCACCCGCGACCGGACCCTCATCCGGCGACAACGACGCCAACACCGGCGCCGGCACATACGTGAACGGCAACGCACCACTCGCACCACCCGGCGTCGACACCACCACATCGACCGGCCCCGCCGCATGCGCCGGCGTCACGAACGTGATCTCCGTGTCACTCACCTGCGTGAACGGCACCGACACCCCATCCACCGTCAACGACGTCGCACCACCCAAATCGGTACCCGTCACCGACACCAACGTGCCACCCGCAACCGGCCCCTCATCAGGATCAAGCTCCGTCAGGACCGGCACATCGAAGTACGTGAACGGCAACGTGTTGCTCGCACCGCCCGGCGTCGTCACGACCACGTCCACCTCGCCCGCCGCGTGCGGTTCGGTCGTGAACGTGATCTCGGTGTCGCTGACCTGCGTGAACACCACCGACACCCCATCCACCGTCACCGCGGTCGCACCGGCCAGGTCGGTGCCGGTGATCGTCACCGGCGTGCCACCCGCGACCGGACCCGCATCCGGCGACAACGCCGTGAGCACCGGCGCGGGCACGTACGTGAACGGCAACGCACCACTGTCACCGCCCGGCGTCGACACGATCACGTCGACGGCTCCGGCCGCATGCGCCGGCGTCTCGAAGGTGATCTCCGTGTCGCTCACCTGCGTGAACGGCACCGACACCCCGTCGATGGTGACCTCGGTCGCACCGCCGAGCGCCGTGCCCGTGATGGTCACCAGCGTGCCACCGGCCGTCGGCCCCTCACCGGGATCGAGCGCGGTCAGCACCGGCATAGGCACATAGCTGAACGGCAGCGTGTTGCTCGGTCCGCCCGACGTCACGACACCGACGAGCACCTGCCCCGCGGCATGCGCCGGGGTTTCGAAGCTGATCTCGGTGTCGCTGACCTGCGTGAACGGCACCGACACCCCGTCCACGATCACCTCGGTCGCACCGGCCAGGTCGGTGCCCGTGATCGTCACCGGCGTGCCACCCGCGACCGGACCGGCATCAGGATCCAGCCCGGTCAGCACCGGCGCCGGCACGTACGTGAACGGCAACGCACCACTCGCACCACCCGGCGTCGACACCGTCACATCGACCGTGCCCGCCGCGTGCGACGGCGTCGTGAACGCGACCTCGGTGTCACTCACCTGCGTGAACGGCACCGACACCCCGTCGACCGTGACCTCCGTCGCACCGGCAAGGTCGGTGCCCGTGATCGTCACGATCGTGCCACCGGCCGTCGGCCCCTCATCCGGGTCGAGCAACGTGATCGTCGGCGCATCGCGATAGGTGAACGGCAACGCGTTGCTCACCCCACCCCCGGTCGTGACCACGACATCGACCACACCGGCAGCATGCGCGGGCGACTCGAACGTGATCTCCGTGTCACTCACCTGCGTGAACGGCACCGACACCCCATCAACCGTGACCTCCGTCGCACCGGCCAGGTCGGTGCCCGTGATCGTCACCGGCGTACCGCCCGCGACCGGACCCGCATCGGGATCGAGGGACTCGAGCACCGGCCCCGGCAGATAGGTGAACACCAGCGGTCCACTCGCACCACCCGGCGTCGTCACCACCACATCGACCGGACCCGCCGCATGCGGCTCGGTCGTGAAGCTGATCTCCGTGTCACTCACCTGCGTGAACGGCACCGACACCCCATCGACCGTCAACGACGTCGCACCACCCAACGCCGTACCCGTCACCGTGACGGCGGTGCCACCCGCAGCCGGCCCCTCATCCGGCGCCAGACTCGTGAGCACCGGCACATCGAAGAACGTGAACGGCAACGCGTTGCTCGCACCACCCGGCGTCGTCACGACCACATCCACGACACCCGCGACATGCGCCGGCGACTCGAACGTGATCTCCGTGTCACTCACCTGGGTGAACGGCACCGACACCCCATCGACCGTCACCACCGTCGCACCGGCCAGATCAGAACCCAGGATCGTGACCAGCGTGCCCCCCGCGACCGGACCCTCATCCGGCGACAACGACGCCAACACCGGCGCCGGCACATACGTGAACGGCAACGCACCACTCGCACCACCCGGCGTCGTCACCACCACATCGACCGGCCCCGCCGCATGCGCCGGCGTCACGAACGTGATCTCGGTGTCACTCACCTGCGTGAACGACACCGACACCCCATCCACGGTGACATCCGTGGCATCCCCCAGATCGGTGCCGGTGACGGTGACGCTCGTGCCGCCCGCCGTCGGTCCCTCATCGGGATCGAGCTCCGTCAGGACCGGAGCCGGAACATAGGTGAACGGCAACGCACCCGAGGAGCCGACCGCGGTCGTCACGACCACATCGACCGTCCCCGCCGCGTGAGCCGGCGTCTCGAACGTGATCTCCGTGTCGCTCACCTGCGTGAACGGCACCGACACCCCATCCACCGTCACCGCGGTCGCACCGCCGAGGGCCGTGCCGTCGATGGTGACGAGCGTGCCGCCGGCGGTCGGACCCGCATCCGGCGTCAGCGTCGTCAGCACCGGCGCGACGAGGTTGGGGCCGACGAGCGCGCGGGCGAGGTTCAGTTCGAGCAGCCCGGGCACGATGGCGGTGGGCAGCACGCTGAGCCGCAGCGCCGTCTCCTCGAAGACCGCGCCCTGCACGGCCGGCTCGGGCTCCTGCACGTTCGCGAGCAGCGACACGATCGTGTTGAGCAGCAACAGGGCGGGGTTGAGGCTGTCGATCACCGGGTTCAGCACGTCGTTCGTCAGCGTCGTGAGCAGGGTGCCGAGCGCCCCGGTGGTCGGGTTGATGACCGCATCGACGATCGGGCCGAGCACGCCGAGCACTACGGCGCTCGTGAGCCCGGTGATCGGGAGGAGGCCGAGCGCCGTGATGCCGACGGTGGCGGTGCCCGCAACGATCTGCTGAAGAGTTCCCGTGACGGTGACGTTCACGAGGGGAACCAGTCCGACGGCGTTGACGTCCACGTCGACCGAGACCACCGCACTGTTGAGGGCGTCGGTGATCGCCACCCCGAGATCCTCGGTGAGTCCGTCGACGAGGTCGGCGACCTGCGTCGTGACCTCGGTCAGCACGGCGGACGAGAGCAGCTCGGTGCTCGGGTCGAGCGAGTTCAGGCCGCCGACGAGCTGCTCGAGATCGAGCGTCACGGTGCCCTGGGCGAGGTCGATCACGACGCCGCCGCCCGAGTCGAGCGGTTGCGCGAGCACCGCGTCGGCCGCCGCCTGCAGGTCGACGGTGACCGTCGCCGAGGCGTCGCCCAGACCGCCGACGGCGAGCACGCTGCTGACGGCGGACAGCACGCCGTCCACGAGTGCGCCATCAGGGCCCGCGAGCCCGTCGACCGCCGTGTCGAGTTCGGCGACCGCGCCGTTGACGGTTCCGGTGATCCCTTCGACGATCGGGCTGTCGACCACGACGGTCGCGCTCGCGATCTCGTAGTCGCCCGCAGGCGTGCCGCCCGACGTCGCCGTGGCGTTCGCGCTGATCGCCCCGAGCGTGAGGTCGAGGTCGGAGACGGTGCCGGCGAACTCGGCGCCGAGCAGGTCTGCGAGGTCGACGCTCATCGGCCCGGGCGCGACTCCGGGAGCGGGGGTGACGCCCGTTCCGATCGCGCCGGAATCCGAGATGAGACCCGAGGCGCCGATCGAGGAGCCGTCGATCTGGGCGCTCGCGTACTGGCCGACGACCCCGGCGTCGGCGAAGTCCAGCGGGATCTGGAGACCACCGCCGATGTCGATGTTGAGCAGGCCGAGCGCCGTGAGATCGAGATTCGTCGAGTTCGTCTCGGGCGTCACCCCGTCGCTCGAGGCGGTCTCGCCGTCGATGCCGATGATGCTGCTGAGGTCGATGAGATCGAGGAGCGAACCCGAGAGGAACTGGCCCTCGGCATATGACTCGTCGCCGGGCGCAGCCTGAGCCGAGACCGCCCCGCCGCCGGCGGTGAGCGCGATCACTCCCACGGCGGCGAGCCAGCGCATCGCGCGCCCTCTCGGATCCGTTGCCCTGTGCGCCCCTCGGCGCCTCCGGTCAGTGTTCGAGCGCGCGCGTTCGAGCTGCATGTCACGTCCCCCCAGAGTGCACATTGCGACGCCCCCGCGTCGCCTGGCCACAACCTATTTGGGGCGGTACTCCCTCGAACAGGGGATGGTACAAAATCACCCCCGAATGGGGGGTACGGATGCTCCTAGCGAGCAGTCGCCGACGCGGCGCGGAGCCCCGAGAAGGCCCGCAGGTAGAGCGGGCTCGACGCGAGCACGAGATAGAGTCCGGCGCACACCACGAGGGTCGGCACGAGCCCCGCCTGCTCGGCCGCGAGACCGCCGAGGAGGGCGCCGAGCGGCATGGTTGCGGCGACGCCCGCGGTGGTCACGCCGAAGACCCGGGCGCGCATGCCGTCGGGGATGAGCCCGTACATGGCGGTCGAGATCATCGGGTTGATGGCGCCCGCGGCCAGCCCCGACAGCGCGAGCACGGGCAGCAGCACCGGCGCGGGCGCGCCGAGCGCCATCGTCACGTACGGCACGGTGCCGGCGATGAGGAAGCACACCGCGAACATCAGCCGCCCCGAGAAGCGGTGACCGATCGCCCCGAAGAGCACCGAGCCGGTCAGCGCACCGGCTGCGAAGCATCCGACCATGAAGCCCAGCTGCGCGGGGTCGCCGAGCACCTCGGTCGCATACAGCGGCTTCAGCACGGTCATGCCGGCCGCGTCGATCGCGTTCGTGAGCGTCACGAGCAGCACGATCGCGCGAAGCAACGGCGAGGATGCCACGAAGCGAAGCCCCTCGACGAAGCCGCCGCCCTTCGCGGGCGCCTCCGCGGCGTCGGCGACGTCGCCCTCAGGCTCGGCGCCGAGCCTGCGCGGCACGAAGCACAGCACGAGCAGTGCCGAGACGAGGAACCCGCCCGCGTCGACCACGAGCGCGGGCATCGGCCCGAGGAACGCGACGAGCGCGCCCGCCGTGCCCGCGCCGAGCATCATCGCAGTGCGCTGCACGGCCGCCTGGGCGCCCGCGGCCCGCTCGATCGGCCAGTGCGCGAGCTTCGCGAGGTCAGGGGTCATCGAGGTCTTCGCCGTGTCGCCCGGCGGGTCGAGGAGCCCTCCGAGGAAGACGAGTGCGAGCATCGCTCCGAACGGCAGTCCCACCGTCGCGTGGAGCAGCGGGATGGCGAGCACCGTGACCGCGCTCGCGAGGTCGGCGACGATCGACGACGACCGGTAGCCGAATCGGTCGACGAGCACGCCGCCGAGCGCGCCGCCGATGATGAGCGGCACGGTCGCGAAGACGCCGACGACGCCCGCTGCGAGCGGCGAACCCGTCTGCGTGAGGGCGATGATCGGCAGGGCGACGAGCGCGATCGCGTTGCCGCCGAGCGAGAACAGTGCGGCCGCGAGGCTGGCGACGAGCGGCAACCGGCGTCGGGCGCCACCCCCAGCCGGTCGAGTCGGCGCGCCAGCGCCGTATCGAGACCCGTCGGTCTCCGTCAGCTCGCTCATTGCTCGCTCCTCGGGAAGGTGTGCGTGATCCAGCGGACGGCGCGGGTGCCCGGCCGCGGCTCGCGGCCGACCGCCCACCACTTCTCGCGCACGGCGGCGAGTTCGGCGGTGAGTTCGCGGAACTCGTCGAGGGTGAGCTGCGCTCCCCCGTCGCTCGAGTCGGAGGCGGCGATCCACTCGGGTTCGAGCCCGAGCTCGGCGTCGAGCGCGTCGAGGAGCTCGCGATGGTACGCGTCGATGACCGTGCGGCGCATCGCCTCGGCCGCCTCACGGCGCTCGGGATCGTCGAGGTAGTCTTCGGCGCTCAGGCTCGTCATGTCGTGCGCCGAACGCCACCAGCGCTCGCGACCGTCGCGCTCGTGCTCGGGCGCGGGCTCGACGAAGCCGTGCTTCGCGAGGGTCGACAAGTGGTAGCTGATCGACCCCGACGCCGCGCCCGTCGCCTCGGCGAGCATGCCCACCGAGTGCGGGCCGTGCATGCGCAGGAGACCGAGGATGCGCAGCCGGAGCGGGTGCGCCATGGCGCGCATGGCGCCCGCGTCGCGCAGGTCGATGGAGTTCTGGTGCTCGCTCACGCCATCATGCTAACTCTGCAAGAAGTGTTGCGCAATAGTTCTTGCAGACTCGCTCGGTCGGTCGAGTAGCGACGAAGGAGCGTATCGAGACCACTGACGGGGAGCCGCGGCGGTGGTCTCGATACGCTTCGCTACTCGACCGACGAGTAGCGGTCAGGCCGAGACGGCCTCGAGCGTCTGGCGGGCGATCTCGAGCTCTTCGTCGGTCGGCACGACGAGCACCGTGACCGGCGACGCATCGGTCGAGATCACGCGGATGCCGCCCGAGCGGGTGGCGTTGCGCTCCGCATCGAGCTCGATGCCGAGCCGCTCGAGCCCGGTGAGCGCGGCGGCCCGCACCGGCGCCGAGTTCTCGCCGACACCCGCGGTGAACGAGATCACGTCGACGCCGCCGAGCTGGGCCAGGTACGCCCCGATGTACGCCTTCAGGCGGTGCGCGTACACCTCGAGGGCGAGGGCGGCGCGCTCCTCCCCCGCCTCGGCCGCGTCGACGAGGTCGCGCATGTCGGCGTGCCCGCCGAGGCCGAGGATGCCGCTGCGCCGGTTGAGGAGTTCGTCGACGCCGTCGACGTCGAGGCCCGCCCGCCGCTGCAGGTGCAGCAGGATCGCCGGGTCGAGGTCGCCCGAGCGGGTGCCCATGACGAGGCCCTCGAGCGGGGTCATGCCCATGCTCGTGTCGACCGAGCGCCCGCCCGCGACCGCGCACGCCGAGGCGCCGTTGCCGAGATGCAGCACGATCTGGTCGAGCTCCTCGACGGGGCGCCCCACGAACTCGGCCGCGGCCCGCGAGACGTAGCGGTGCGAGGTGCCGTGGAAGCCGTAGCGCCGGATGCGGTGCTTCGTCGCGACGTCGCGGTCGATCGCGTACGTGAAGGCCGCCGGCGGCATCGTCTGGTGGAACGCCGTGTCGAACACCGCCACGTGCGGCACCTCGGGGAACGCCCGCTGCGCCGCCTCGATGCCCTCGAGGTTCGCGGGGTTGTGCAGCGGCGCGAGACTCGACAGCTCGTCGATGTTGATCTTCACGAGCGGGGTGATCACCGTCGGCTCGAAGAAGCGGGCACCGCCCTGCACCACGCGGTGCCCGACCGCGACCGGCGGGTGCTGCTCGAGCGACGGCCCGTGCGCGGCGAATCCCTCGAGCATGACGTCGAACGCCGCGAAATGGTCGGGCACGTCGACCGCGGCGTCCCAGTTCGAGCCGAGGCTGTCGTTCTCGGGCCCCTCGTGGCGGTGCCTGGCGTGCCCGCCCTCACGCCCGATCCGTTCGACCAGCCCGCTCGCGAGCGCCTCGCCGCTCGCCGCGTCGACGAGCTGGTACTTCAGCGACGACGAACCCGAGTTGACGACGAGGACGAGGCTCACGAGGCATCCGCCGCCTGGATCGCCGTGATCGCCACGGTGTTCACGATGTCCTGCACGAGCGCCCCTCTCGAGAGATCGTTGACGGGCTTGCGCATGCCCTGCAGCACCGGCCCGATCGCGACGGCCCCGGCCGAACGCTGCACCGCCTTGTAGGTGTTGTTGCCGGTGTTCAGGTCGGGGAACACGAACACCGTCGCCCGCCCCGCGACATCCGAGTCGGGAAGCTTCGTGCGCGCGACCGCCGCGTCGGCGGCGGCGTCGTACTGGATCGGACCCTCGACCGCGAGCTGCGGGGCTCGCTCCCGCACGAGCTCGGTGGCACTCCGCACCTTGTCGACGTCGGCCCCCGAACCGGATTCGCCCGTCGAGTAGGAGAGCATCGCGATGCGCGGTTCGATGCCGAACTGCGCGGCGGTCTGCGCCGAGGAGATCGCGATGTCGGCGAGCTGCTCGGCCGTCGGGTCGGGCACGATCGCGCAGTCGCCGTAGACGAGCACGCGGTCGGCGAGCGCCATCAGGAACACGCTCGAGACGACCTCGACGCCGGGCCGCGTCTTGATGATCTCGAAGGAGGGGCGGATGGTGTGCGCCGTCGTGTGCGCGGCGCCCGACACCATGCCGTCGGCCATGCCGAGCTCGACCATCATGGTGCCGAAGTACGACACATCTTGCACGCGTTCGCGCGCCTGCTCGAGCGTGACGCCCTTGTGCGCCCGGCGCTTCTGGTACTCCTCGGCGAAGCGCGTGACGTAGACGAAGTCGTGGTTCGAGAGCACCATCGCGCGCGAGATGTCGAGGCCGAGCCCGATCGCCCGCGAGCGCACCTCGATCTCCTCGCCGAGGATCGTGAGATCGGCGACGTCGCGGGCGAGCAGGGTGGCGGCGGCCCGGAGGATGCGGTCGTCGTAGCCCTCGGGCAGCACGATGTGCTTGCGCTCGCGGCGCGCCCGCTCGAGCAGCCCGTACTCGAACATGAGCGGGGTGACGACCTCGGGGCGCGCGATCTCGAGCCGGTCGAGCAGCGCCTGGCCGTCGACGTGCTGCTCGAAGAGCGACAGGGCGGTGTCGCGCTTGCGCTGCGACTCGGCCGCGAGGCGGCCCCGGGTGTGGGTGATCGCGAGCGCAGTCTCGTAGCTCGTCAACTCGGTGCGGATGATCGGCAGCCCGGCCTTCAAGCCCTCGACCAGGCGCTCGATATGCGGCGAGAGCGGGAATCCGCCGTTCAGCACGATGCCCGAGATCGACGGGAAGGTGGCCGAGGCGTGCGCCGTGAGCACCCCGAGCAGCACCTCGCTGCGATCGCCCGGCACGATCACGACGGAGCCCTCGATGAGGTGCGAGAGCACGTTCTCCATCGACATCGCCGCGATCACGACGCCGAGCGCCTCGCGGTCGAGCAGGTCGGCGTCGCCCGCGTAGAGCTCGCCGTCGACGGCGTGCATGATCGAGCGCATCGACGGCGCGACGAGGAACTGGTCCTCGGGGATCGCCCACACTGCGGCGGATGCCTCGCCCGACGTCGCGGCGACGGGCCGGCCGTGCCCCGATCGCGACGCGTGCCGCACGGCGCCGACGATCTCGGGGAGCCGCTCGGGATCGGCGCGGTTGACGACGATGCCGAGGAGCGAGGCGTGCTCGCGCTCGAGCTCCTCGACGGCGAGCTCGGTGAGCTGCGCGAGCTCGTCGGCCGTGCGCGCCTCGGTGTCGCCGAGGTGTTCGCTTCGCCCGCGGCCCTGGCCCTCGCCGACCCGCCCGCCGAGCACGAGGAGCACCGGGGCGCCCAGGTTCGCGGCGATGCGCGCGTTGTACGCGAGCTCGGTCGGGCTGCCCACATCGGTGTAGTCGGATCCGATGATCACGACCACGTCGCAACGGCCCTCGATCGCCTTGAACCGGCGCACGATCGTCGCGAGTGCCGCATCGGGGTCGACATGCACTTCTTCGTACGCGACGCCGATCGCCTCGTCGTAGTCGATCGGCACGACGCCCTCGTGCGCGATCAGGAGTTCGAGGACGTAGTCCCGCTCGGCCGTCGATCGTGCGATCGGGCGGAAGACGCCGACGCGGGTCGCCCGGTGGGTGAGGGTGTCGAGGGTGCCGAGCGCCACGGTGGACTTGCCGGTGTTGCCCTCGGCCGAGCAGATGTAGATGCTGTGCGCCACCCGTCCAGCCTATTCGGCGTGTGCGCCGTCGGTTCCGGGAGTCTCCGGTCAGCCGACGGGTCCGTCACGATGCGGTGCTGCGTCAGCCAGGACAGGGCGGCGAGCCAGAGCAGCGCCGCCGTCGTCGCGACGAGTTCGAGCCAGCCGCCCAGCGAGGTCGCGACCCCGGCGAGCGAGAGGATGCCGCCGGCGGCCGAGGTCGCGATGACGAGCAGGATGCTCGGCGCGGCGAGGATCGCGTACGCCCGCCCGAGCCTGAGCGTCTGGATGATCGCCACGCCCGCAAGGGCGAATCCGGTGACCGCGGCGATGGTGTGCACGGCGTCCTGCGGGGCAGCCGCGGCGGTGAACGGGATCGGGCATCCCGTCGTGCACGGCACCGCCGCGCCGACGGCGAACATCGCGCTCGCGCCGAGCAGGCTCGTGCTCACCGCCCACGCGCCGAACAGTCCGCGCCCGCTGCGAATCCCCCAGAGCCCGATCGCCGAGACCGCACCGCCGAGCGCCACCAGGCCGAGCGAGAGGTTGAACGCGGTCGAGGTGATCTCGCCGGCGGCGCCGAGCCCGCTCACGTAGGTGTTGCCGGCGAAGACGATCCTCGCCGCCCACATCATGCCGAGCGCGAGCAGCACGACGCCGGGGCCGACGAAGCGCAGCGCCATCGCGGTCGGGCCGGAGAGCCATCGGGCGGTGGACGGGGAGGCGACGGGCACGGCGGAGACGTTCGATCGGGGCACCATTCCACGCTAGGAACGCGGCGCCGCCGTGACATCGACGCCCGGTGCCGTCCGGGTGGCACTCGGGGCCCATCCTCGCCGCGGCGCCGTCCGCCGGGAGGATGACGTGCGCGAACGCGAGGAGGCCGCGCGCCTCGGACAGCCGGTGGCGGTCAGAACCCGAGCGGGATTCGCCTATGCTGATCGGGCACATCGACGTGCCGTGCCGTCCCCCTGCGGCACGACCCGAAACAGAGACACCACCCGTGAACCCCATCGCCCTCATCGGAGCGGGCCCCTCGGGCCTTGCCGGCGCACGCGCACTCAGCCGCGCCGGGCTCCCCTTCCACGGTTTCGAGGCCGGCGCCGACGTCGGCGGCCTCTGGAACATCGACAACCCCCGCTCGACCATGTACGAGTCGGCGCACCTCATCTCGAGCCGCACGACGACCGAGTTCGCCGAGTTCCCGATGCGTTCGACGGCCGACTACCCGAGTCACCGCGAACTGCTCGACTACTTCGGCGACTACGCCGACGAGTTCGGGCTGCGCGAGCACTTCCGCTTCGACACCCGCGTCACCGCGGTCGAGCCGCTGCCCACGGCCGACGGCGAGGCGCCCGGCGCGAACGGCTGGCGACTCACGGCCGTCACCGCAGACGGTGACACGGTCACCGGCGACTACTCCGCGGTGATCCTCGCGAACGGCACCCTCGCAGAGCCGAACGTGCCGGCGTTCCGCGGCGAGTTCACGGGCGAGCTGATGCACACGAGTGCGTACAAGTCGGCGAAGGTGTTCGACGGCGAGCGCGTGCTCATCATCGGCGCCGGCAACTCCGGCTGCGACATCGCCGTCGACGCGGTGCACCACGCGGCATCCATCGACCTGTCGGTACGCCGCGGGTACTACTTCGTGCCCCGCTACCTGTTCGGCAAGCCCTCGGACACCCTCAACCAGGGCCGCCCGCTGCCGGCGCCGATCAAGCAGTTCATCGACGCCAGGGTGTTGAAGGCGTTCACGGGCGATCCGGTGCGGTTCGGCTTCCCGAAGCCCGACTACAAGATCTACGAGTCGCACCCCATCGTGAACACGATGGTGCTGAACCATCTCGGCCAGGGCGACCTGCGCATCGTGCCCGACATCGACCGCTTCGACGGGCGCACCGTGCACTTCGCCGACGGCAGCTCGGCCGAGTACGACCGCGTCGTGCTGGCGACCGGCTACACGCTCGACTACCCGTTCGTCGCACGCGAGCACCTCAACTGGGCGACGGCGTCGCCCACGCTCTTCCTCAACATCTTCCCGCCGAGCTTCAACGGCCTGTACGTGCTCGGCATGATCGAGGCGTCGGGCATCGGCTGGCAGGGCCGCGCCGAGCAGGCTGAGCTCATCGCCGCCTACCTCGCCGCCGCTGCGAGCGCGCCCGAGCAGGCGGCGCGGTTCAGGGCGCGGGCGGATGCCCCGTGGCCCGACCTCACCGGCGGATACGACTACCTCGGGCTCGACCGCATGTCGTACTACGTGAACAAGGACGCCTACCGGCGCACGGTGAAGCGGCTGCGCCGCACGCTGCCCGAGGCATCCGCCGCACCGACACGCACCGCCCCCGATGCGAGCCGTTCGACCGACCTGGACGGAGTACGCGCATGAACATCGACGACGTCGTCTTGAACTTCACTCCCGGCTCGATGCTCGCCCTGAACGTGGTGCTCGGGTTCATCATGTTCGGCATCGCGCTCGACACCGCGCCGAGCGACTTCAAGGCCGTGCTCACCGCACCGAAGGCGATGATCGTCGCGATGCTCGCGCAGATCATCCTGCTGCCGGCCGTCACCTTCGGGCTGACGCTGTTGCTGAACGTGCAGGCCTCGATCGCGCTCGGCATGATCCTCGTGGCGTGCTGCCCGCCGGGCAACATCTCGCAGGTACTGACCTACCGCGCCCGCGGCAACGTCGCGCTCTCGGTCTCGATGACGGCGGTCGCGAATGCGCTCTACATCTTCGTGCTGCCGATCAGCGTCGTCTTCTGGGGCAGCCTGCACCCGACGGCGTCGGAGCTCGTGCGCGCGGTGAGCCTCAACGGCTGGCAGATGCTGCTCGAGATCTTCCTCATCATCGGGCTGCCGTTCTTCGCGGGGCTCCTGATCCGCGCGAAGTGGCCGCGCTTCGCGGCACACGTGCAGCCGTACGCGCGCTGGATCAGCCTCGCCGCCCTCGTCGGCTTCATCGTCATCGCACTCGTCGGCAACTGGACGATCTTCATGGCGTACATCGGCGTCGTGCTGGTCGCGGTGTTCCTGCACGATGCGGTCGCGCTCGGCCTCGGCTACGCGAGCGCCCGCATCGGCGGACTCGGCGTGCGCGACCGCAAGGCGATCACCTTCGAGGTCGGCATCCGCAACGCGGGCCTCGGCCTCGGCCTCGTGTTCGCGTTCTTCGACGGCCTCGGCGGCATGGCGATCGTCGCCGGCTGGTGGGGCATCTGGGACATCATCGCTGGCCTCGCGGTCGCGACGCTGTGGGCACGGCACACGGCGAAGCGGGCCGACCGTCGGTCGAGTAGCGAGCGCAGCGGGCGTATCGAGACCACCGAGACGTCCGGAAGCGAGCCCGTCGCATGAGGCGCGTGCTCGTCACCGGCGGCTCCGGATTCCTCGGCTCCGCGGCGGTGCGCGCCCTCGCGGGCGATCCACGCGTCGAGCTCGTCGTCTCGGGCGACGTGCGCGAACCCGCCTCGACGCCCGCCGGAGTCGTCGTCGCCCCGTGCGACGTGACCGACGCCCAGGCGGTCGCCGCCGTCGTGCGTGAGCACCGCATCGACACGATCGTGCACCTCGCCGCGATCGTGAACCCCGGCGCCCTCGACGAGGAGATCGAGTACCGGGTCGACGTCGAGGGCACCCGCAACGTGCTCGACGCGGCCGTCGCCTACGGGGTCTCGCGCATCGTCGTCTCGTCGTCGGGCGCCGCATACGGGTACCACGCCGACAACCCCGAATGGCTCCGCGAAGACGACCCGATCCGCGGCAACGAGGAGTTCAGCTACTCGCGGCACAAGCGCCTCGTCGAAGAGATGCTCGCCGACTACCGGGAGGCCCACCCCGCGCTCGAGCAGGTGGTGCTGCGCATCGGCACCATCCTCGGTCCGACCGTCGCGAATCAGATCACCGCCCTCTGGGACGGCCCGCGGATCCTCGCGATCCGCGGCTCCGACAGCCCCTTCGTGTTCGTCTGGGTCGATGACGTCGTCGGCGCGATCGCGGCGGGTGCGACCGGCGAGGCGACCGGGGCGTTCAACGTCGCCGGCGACGGCAAGGTGAGCGTGCACGAGATCGCCGCAACGCTCGGCAAGCGCACGCTGACCCTGTCGCCCGGCATCCTCGCCTTCGCGCTGCGCGCCGGGCGCGCCCTGCGGCTCACCGTGCACGGGCCCGAGCGAGTCGGGTTCCTGCAGTACCGGCCGGTGCTCGCGAACGAGCGGCTGAAGTCGGTGCTCGGCTACACCCCGGCGAAGACGAGCCGTGAGGCCTTCGACGCGTATCTCGCGGCGCGGGTGGCGCGGGGGTAGGGGCCTCGCGGGCCTCTTCCACGTGCAGAATTCAGGATGCCTCGTGCGGCACGCCGCACGAGGCATCCGCCCGCCCGGCTCGGTGGTCCGAGCCTCCTGAATCCCGCACGAGCGGGTGCCGGGCGACCGAGTCGCGGCTCGTGAACATGACCAGCCGGCCGGCACCTCCCGGTGACGGGGCGCTGGACCGCTCATCCTGCCGCCGGTGCGCGCTCGTCGGCGCCGGTGCGCGATTCAACGCGCGTCGACACTGAGGTGCGCCCGCTCGCGCGGGCGGAACCGCTCGGCGAAGTCGCGCTCGTTGGGCACCCAGACCTCGTCCCAGAGCCGGTCGTGCCGCCGGCCGAGCGCCTCGTCGCGTGCCTTGCCGCGCCGTGCGGCGGTCTCGAGGTCGAGGTCGACCCAGATGCGAAGGTCGAGCAACTCGACCGTGTCGGGGTGGAAGAGCCCGATCAGGTCGACGACGAGCACTTCGGCGCTCGGCAACGGGCGCGGCTCGCCGAGACGACGGGCACTCCAGTCGTACGGGCGGAACTCACTCGAACGTCCCGCGCGGAACGGACGCAGCACCTCATCGGCGAGCCGCTCGCGCTCGACACCGCTCCAATCGATCGACCGCCGGTGCGACAGCACCGGGTCGAGGAAGTCGTCGCCGCGGATCCGCACGATCCCGCCGTCGCGCGCGACGAGGGCCCGGGCGAGTGTCGACTTGCCCGCCCCGCAGTAGCCCGAGATGCCCACGACGATCGGCCGCTCGGCGGCCGCCCGCGCCGCCATCACGCGTTCGAACACGGCATCGACGTCGGTCTGGGGCATCCCCTCACGGTAGTGCCCGGCCACTCGATCGGGGGCTGGTTCATCGACCCGGCTCGGCTCGGGTAGACTTGCCTGCGGCTCCCCACGTGGCGCCATCCAGGCCAACTCCCCCAGGGCGGAAACGCAGCAAGGGTAACCGGGCTCTGGCGGGTGCGTGGGGGGTCACTGGAGGATTCGCCTAGTGGCCTATGGCGCACGCTTGGAAAGCGTGTTGGGTGAAAGCCCTCAGGGGTTCGAATCCCCTATCCTCCGCCAGAAGTGATCCGCCGCCGGGTGCGCGCACAGCACCCCGCACACGGGGTTCGAATCCACCACTGCGCACCCGATCCGTCGGCGTCGGAGCCGACGATCCGAAGCGGCTTCAGCGTCTCCTTCCCAGGGCGTATTGCGCGGCCTTCGGAAGCGCCTATGCTGTCCTGAGCCGGGTCGTGAGGGCCCGAGGTGTCGACGAAGACGACGGCGGCCTCGTTGACCCCACGACGCCGGCGCCGGCCTCCCCCCCACCCTCTCGCAGCGGTGCCTCCCCGCGCCCGGTGGATTCCCGCGTTCAGGCCCGGTCCCGCACCGTTCGCACCCCGTGTCCTCATTAATGCGGAATAGCGGCGAACCCCGAACGAGCGCATCATGTGAGAGATGTCAGCAGCACCGGTGGAAGCGAGGAGCGGGGACGCAGGGGGCTCCTCCACCAGCGCAGCGGCAGCAGGGGGCGACGGCCTCAGGGTGATCACCCTGAGGCCTCGTCGCACTCTCGGGTGGAACTACGGACTCGCGCTCACCGCGCTCGTGGTGCCGTTGCTCGCGGCCGAACTGTGGTTGCTCGATCAGCCGACCGCATGGCCGATCGTCGCGGCGACGGCAGCGGTGCTCGGAGTGCTCATCGGGCTCGCCTGGGTCGCGTACCGACGCGCCCGGGTGTCGGTGAGCAAGTACGGGATCGTCGAGCGCGGGTTCTTCGGCGTCACGACCGTCGTCGCGGCGCGCGATGTCGCACGGGTGCTGCGCCTGGAGCTCTACCGACCGAACAGCCTCGACACGACCGACGAGCTGTTCGTCATCTGCCGCGGCGGGCGCGGCAGGTTCCGCATGCGCGGCCGTTTCTGGGACGAACGCACGATGGGCCTCGTCGCAGAGGTGCTCGAGGTCGACGAGACGACGCGGGTCGAGCCGGTGACGCTCGCCGAGCTGCGCATGAGTGATCCGACGTTGCTCTACTGGTTCGAGCGGCGCTCGCTGCTCGGCTGAGCGCGTCAGCTCGTCGCGATGCCGAGTCGCGGCGACTGCAGGGTGCTCGACGGCAACTCGTGGAAGCCGAGGCGGTCGTAGAACGCCCGCGCCCCCGTGTTCGCTGCGGCGAGGCCGAGGTGCAGTGCGGGCACACCGCGGGCGGCGAGTTCGGCGCGCACGGTGTCGATGAGACGGCGACCGAAACCCAGCCCCTGCAGCTCGGGCAGCAGGTCGATGTGCAGGTGCGCCGGGTACTCGGCGAGTTCGGGAACGAGCATGCGCTCGGGGTGGACGCCGGCGTCGATCAGCTCGGCCTCGGTGAAGTCGGGCGCGTGCTCGGTGGGCGCACCCGCGGCAGGATGCCTCGCCGCGAAGCCGGGCGCCCACTCGCGCCGCCACCACTCGACGAAGGCGGCCGTGTCGGCGACCGCCATCACGTAGCCGAAGGCCCGGCCCGTTTCGGTGTCGGCCACGACGAAGGCCAGCTCGGGCGCGAACTCGACGTACGGCAGTGCGAACACCTCGGGCATGAGCGCATCGTCGGAATAGACCCCCGTCGCGTCGCCGCCGGCCGCCGCGGTGCGCAGGCAGATCAGCGCGACATCCTCGCGGTCGTCGGGGCGGTACGGGCGGATCTCGAACACGTGTCCATCCTTCCTGATCCGGCGCGTGGTCTCGAGACGCTTCGCTCCTCGACCGACGAGGGCGCGTGGTCTCGAGACGCTTCGCCACTCGACCGACGTGGGCGGGCGTCAGCGGCGCTTGGCCATGCCGAAGAGGCCGGTGAGCACCTGGGTGATGACCTTCTGCGTGGTCTTCGAGCCGAGCACCTGGTCGAGGGTCGAGCGCTGCGACGAACGCGAGCGCGATGAGCCCGAGGTCTTCTTCAGCAACCGGTCGTACTCGGCCTGCGCCTTCTTGTCGGCCTTCGCCGCGTCGGCCTGGATCTTCGCCTGCATCTTCGCGTACTCGGCGTCGGCTTTCGCCTTCGCCTCGGCCGCCTCGGCGGCGTCGGCCGCCGCCGCCGCGTCCGCCATGCGCTTTGTGAGCAGTTCGTGGGCCGATTCGCGGTCGATGGCCGTGCCGTACTTCGCCATGAGCGGGGACGCCGCGACGGCGGCGTCGATCGCGGCGTCGGCGCTCGGCGACATCGAGGCCTGAGGCGCCCGCAGTCTCGTCCACGCGACGGGCGACGGGGCGCCCTTCTCGTTCATGACGGTGACGACGGCCTCGCCGGTGCCGAGCACGGTGAGCGTCTCCTCGAGGTCGTACCCCGACGTCGGGTAGGTCGAGACGGTCGCCCTGAGGGCCTTCGCGTCGTCGGGCGTGAAGGCCCGCAGCTGGTGCTGCACGCGCGAACCGAGCTGGGCGAGCACGTCGCCCGGAACGTCCTTCGGGGTCTGCGTGACGAAGAAGACGCCGACCCCCTTCGAACGGATGAGCCGCACAGTCTGCACGACCTGCGCGAGGAAGTCCTTCGAGGCGCCGTTGAACAGCAGGTGCGCCTCGTCGAAGAAGAAGACGAGCTTGGGCTTGTCGAGGTCGCCGACCTCGGGCAGACCGCCGTAGAGGTCGGCGAGCAGCCACATCAGGAACGTCGAGTAGAGCGCCGGCTTGTCGGCGACCCCGGGCACCTCGAGCAGGCTGATCACGCCGCGACCGTCGGCGGCGGTGCGCAGGAACTCGGCGGTGTCGATCTCGGGTTCGCCGAAGAACACGTCGGCGCCCTGGTCGGCGAAGGTGATGAGTTCGCGCAGGATCACGCCGACGGTCGCCTTCGACAGGCCTCCGAGGCCCTCGAGTTCGGCCTTGCCGTCGTCGCTCACGAGGTAGGCGAGCACGGCGCGCAGGTCGTCGAGATCGAGGAGGGCGAGCCCGTTCTTGTTGGCGTAGTGGAACACGAGCCCGAGACTGGACTCCTGCGTGTCGTTGAGGCCGAGCACCTTCGAGAGCAGCAGCGGCCCGAAGCCCGAGATCGTCGCGCGGATCGGCACCCCGCGCCCGACGCCTCCGAGCGAGAAGAACTCCGTCGGGAAGCTCGCCGCACTCCACGCCTGACCGATGCCCTCGGTGCGCTTCAGCAACTTCTCGCTGCCTTCGCCCGGGGTCGCGACCCCCGAGAGGTCGCCTTTGATGTCGGCGGCGAACACCGCGACCCCGTTCGCGGCGAGCTGCTCGGCGAGCACCTGCAGGGTGCGGGTCTTGCCGGTGCCCGTCGCACCGGCGACGAGGCCGTGCCGGTTGGTCATCGCGAGCGGGATGCGCACCGGGACATCCGGCATCGCCTCGCCGTTGACGAGCGCCCCCATCTCGAGCGCCGGTCCTTCGAACGCGTACCCGGCGCGCACGGCGTCGATCGCGGCCTGGTCGAGCGGCCCGGATGCCGCGGCGCCACCGGTCGCGGCGGGCGACGACTGGGCCGCGGCCGCGGCGTCGGCCGTGGCGTCGGCCGCGGCGTCGGCCGTGGCGGGCTCGGCCACCGTATCGTCAGCCGGCTCGACTGCGGGCTCCGCCGGGGTCGCCTGCGCCGATGCCGCAGCGGCGGCGGCCTGCGCGAGCGCAGCCGCCTCCTCGGCCGCCTTGATCGCGGCCTCCGCCTGCGCCTGGAGCGCCTTCGCCGCCGCAGCGGCCGCAGCCGCCGCCTCCTGTGCCTGCTTCACCACGTCGTCCGACATGTGCCGATCCTACTGATGCGCCCCTCGGATGATCTGCGCCGAGTGTTTCCGATCCGACCGGCTGTTTCCACCGAGTCGGTCACCATGGGTCGGAACGGAAACCTCCGCGGCGCGGAAGATGGGAGGGGGCAGGAGGGGGCGGGAGGGGGCGGTCCGGCCCGCAGGGTTCCGCGGGCGCGGAGGCGCCCCTAGGGTGAAGGGATGAGCCCGGCAGCGCGTGCGGCAGAGGTCATCGACGTGGGGGGCCGCGAAGTGCGGATCTCGCACCCCGACAAGCTCGTCTTCCCCGAGCCGGGCCTCACGAAGCTCGATCTCGTGCAGTACTACCTCGCGGTCGCCGACGGGGCGTTGCGCGGAGTCGCCGGGCGGCCGATGGTGCTGAAGCGCTTCGTGAAGGGCATCGACCAGGAGGCCTTCTTCCAGAAGCGCGCGCCCGAGAAGCGACCCGACTGGATCGAGACCGCGACCCTGCACTACGCCTCGGGCAACTCCGCGGAAGAGGTGGTCGTGACGGATGCCGCGGCGCTAGCCTGGGTCGTGAACCTCGGCTGCATCGATCTCAACCCGCACCCGGTCAGGGCCGACGACCTCGACCACCCCGACGAGCTGCGGGTCGACCTCGATCCGATGCCGGGCGTCGACTGGTCGCAGATCGTCGACGTCGCGTTCGTCGCACGCGAGGTGCTCGACGACCACGGACTCGTCGGCTGGCCGAAGACGTCGGGCTCGCGGGGCATCCACATCTCGGTTCGCATCGAGCGCGAATGGAGCTTCGCCGAGGTCCGTCTCGCCGCCGAGACGCTCGCCCGCGAGGTGGAGCTCCGGGCACCGGGGCTCGCCTCCGCGCGCTGGTGGAAGGAGGAGCGCGGCGAGAGCGTGTTCGTCGACTTCAACCAGAACGCGAAGGACCGCACGGTCGCCTCGGCGTACTCGGTCAGGGCGCTGCCCGACGCGCGCGTGTCGACGCCGCTCGACTGGTCCGAGGTCTCGGGCAGCCGCCCCGAGCGCTTCACCGTCGCGACCGTGCTCGAGCGCTTCGCCGAGCGCGGCGACCCGGCCGCGGGAATCGACGATGCCGTCGGTCGGCTCGACGGCCTCCTCCGGCGCGCCGAGGAGCTCGGGCCGGCCGAGAAGGCGCCGCGCGGCTCCGACGGATCGGGACGCCGTCGGTCGACGATGCCGCTCATCGAGATCGCGAGGGCGAAGACGAAGGACGAGGCGCTCGAGGGCCTCGAGCGATGGAAGGCGCGGCATCCCGAGGTCGTCGCGCTCCTCGAGCCGGCCGACGTGCTCGTCGACGGCATGCGCGGCAGCTCCTCGCTCTGGTACCGCATCCGAGTGAACCTGCAGCACGTGCCCGAGGCCGAGCGACCGCCGCAGGAGCCGCTCGAGGTCGACTACGACCCGTGGGCGAGGTACCGAGACGCCGACGGTGCGCTCTCATGGCCGCCCTCCGCCGACGCTCCGAGCGGCCCGACCCCGTGAGCGACCTCGGGCCCGTCGACCCCGGCCACGGGGCCGACCTCGAATGGCTGCACCATTGGCGGCTGCGCGCCGAAGGCGACGTGCAGACGACCGCGTCGAGCACGCTCATCCCGGTGCGCACCGCCGACGGCGTCGCCGCGATGCTGAAGATCGCCCGCGTCGACGAGGAGGAACGCGGCGGCGAACTGCTCGAGCGGCTCGCGGGTCGCGGCGTCGCGCGGGTGCTCCGACGAGAGGGCTCGGCAGTGCTGCTCGAACGGGCGACCGGGCCGAACGACCTCGTGCGGCTCGTGCTGGCGGGGCATGACGACGAGGCGACCCGGGTGCTCTGCGACGCCGCCGCCCGGCTGCACCTCGAGGTCGCCGAGCTCGACCCGCCGGGCGACCGCAATGCGCTCGTCGTCGACACCGGCACGACCGGCCGCACCGAGTCCGGTGATCCGCTGCTCGCCCCACTCACCGACTGGTTCCGCGAGCTGTTCACCCACGCCGACGGGCTCGACCCGCTGCACCGGCGCGGCGCCGAGCTCGCACGAGAGCTGTTGGACGCGCCCCGCGACGAGCGCGTGCTGCACGGCGACCTGCACCACGGCAACGTGCTCGACTTCGGCGAACGCGGCTGGCTCGCGATCGACCCGAAGGGGCTCGTCGGCGAGACCGGGTTCGACTACTGCAACCTGCTCTGCAACCCCTCGCACGAGCGCGCCCTCGCGCCGGGCCGGCTCGAGCGCCAGTTCGGGGTCGTGCTCGATGCGACCGCCGGCGCCGGCGCGCCCCTCGAGCCCGACCGCTTCGCCCGCTGGCTCGTCGCGTGGTGCGCCCTGTCGTCGACCTGGTTCGCGCTCGACGACGACCCCGTGCACGCCGACGGCGTCGCCCGCATCGGCGAGCGCGCGCTCGGCCTGCTCGGCTGAGCGGACCACGTCTCAGCGCGCGAGCTGCACGGGCCGTCGCGACGCCCAGTCGCGCACGAGCTCGGGGCGCACGGTCACGCCGGTGCCCGGGGGATCCGGCACCTTCAGCTGGCCGCGATGCTCGCCCTCGCCGAGCACGAAGGGCTCGGTCAGGTCGTCGGCGTAGTAGCGGTCGGACGCAGAGGTGTCGCCGGGCAGGAGGAACCCGGGCAGGGCCGCGAGCGCGACGTTCGCGGCACGGCCGAGCCCGGTCTCGAGCATGCCGCCGCACCAGACGGGCACGTCGAGCTCGCGGCAGGCGTCGTGCACCCGCAGTGCCTCGAGGTAGCCGCCCATGCGCCCGGGCTTGATGTTCACCACCGAGGTCGAACCGCGCTCGATCGCGTCGACCGCCGTCGCGGCGTCGAGGATCGACTCGTCGAGGCACACCGGGGTCTCGCACGCGGCGGCGAGGCGGGCGTGGGTGGCGAGGTCCTCCTCGGCGAAGGGCTGCTCGATGAGCAGCAGCTCGAACGCGTCGAGCGTGGCGAGCAGGGGGATGTCATCGGCCGTGTAGGCGGTGTTCGCGTCGACCTGGAGCAGCCCGCCGCGGCCCATCAACTCGCGCACGGCAGCCACCGGCACGACGTCCCAGCCGGGCTTGATCTTCAGCTTGATGCGCCGGTACCCCGCCTCGAGGTAGCCCGTGACCTCGTCGAGCAGCTCTTCGAGCGTCGGTGCGATGCCGACCGAGACCCCGCAGTCGACCCACTCGCGCACGGCGCCGAACGCCTCGCCCATCGAGCGGCCCTGCGCCCGCAGCTCGGCGTCGAGCACGGCGGCCTCGAGTGCGCCCTTCGCCATGCGATGCCCGGCCACGAAGCCGAGGGTGCCGGCGAGCGAGCGGGCGAGCGGCAGCGAGGCCCCACGCCGGCCGGGCCCCTCCTCGCCGTCCGGCGGCGCGGTCGACGGCGCCGCAAGCAGCGCGGGCGCGAGGTAGCGTTCGATCACGGATGCCGCGCCGTCGACGTACTCCGCCGAGTAGAACGGGTCGCGTCCGGCGACGCATTCGCCCCAACCGTCGCCGGCATCGGTGCGGACGTGCACCAGCAGGACCTCGCGCACCGTCTCGCGCCCGAAGCTCGTCTCGAAGGGCCGCACGAGCGGCACCTCGATGCGGTGCAGCTCGATCGCCTCGATGCGGCTCGCCGTCGTGCTCATCTCGTCTCCTCGTCGTGGCGGTCGGGGTCGTCGTCGGTGAAGACGTAGTCGCCGTGCGCGTCGAGCTCGGCACGGAGCCCCTGCCGCGCCATCGTCGTGAACGCGACGACCGAGGCGTCGCGCAGGCGCGAGGCCTCGACGGGGTCCGTACGACGAAGCGCCTCGAAGTCGGCGACGAGCGCCAGCCGCTCACCGCCCGACCACGTCGGTGCGGGCGCACCGGCGAGCGCCCGTTCGACGCGCGGGGCGTCGAGCCGCCAGCGCACCTCGAAGCGGTCGCTGCGGTCGGCGCCGGTGATCTCGTCGCCGATCACCCCGTAGAACTCGGGCAGGTAGGCGGCGACCTCGGCGCCGAGCCGCACGAGGTTCAGGTGCGCGTTGCGGCGGATGAGCGGGTCGAACGTCCAGCGGATCTCGTCGACGCCGTGCGCGAGCGCGATCGCTCGCTGGCGGAGCTTCAATGCGAGGCCGATGCCGTGCCCGCGCGCCTCGGGCGCGACGGCGTTCATGTGCGAGTGCACGTGGAGGCCCTCGTTCCAGCCGAGGAACCCGAGGGTGGCGCCGAGCAGCGCGCCGGGCGTCGCGAACGGCGGCGTCGCCGAGGCATCCACCCCGCCCTCGTCGTCGGCGACCGCGACGAGCACGGTCGCGCCGGCGTGCAGGAGCGCGCGGATCATCGCGTGGTCGGGCCCGCGCCCCCCGCCCCACGTGGCCTCGAACCGCCCGAGCACGTCGGCGATCTCGTGCTCGGCCGCCTCGCGGGTGACGACGCCCGAGCGCAGATCGGCCGCCTCGGCGAGCGCCTCGGCGGCATTCACGACGTCACGGTCCATGCCTCCCGAGGCTAGCCGAACACGACGAGCGGCACCCGTCCGGATGCGGGTCAGCAGAAGCCCGCGACGCCCTCCCATGCCGCGGGCGCCGGCTCGACGCCCGCGCGCATGACCGAGGCCTCGATCAGGCCGTAGGGCCGGTCGACGGCGAAGAACACCTCGTTCGGGTTGTCGAGGCCGAACGGCGCGAGGTCGACCGCGAAGTGATGCCGGTTCGGCATCGAGAACCGGATCTCGTCGAGCTCGGCCTCGGTCTCGAGGACCGCCCGGCCCATGTCGTACAGCGTCGCCTGCAGCGCGGGCGAGTACCCTTCGGCGAAGCTCGCGAGCAGGTGCGCCCGCACGCGTCCGTACAGCGCGTCGTAGTCGGGGCGGGAGCCGGCGGCGAACCGCCAGCGCACGGCGACGCTCGTCGCGAGGATTCGGTCGGCCGTCTCCTGGAGGGTCGTGTATCGGTCTCTCGGGAACCCCTCGAAGCCCGAGTCCGTCGTCTTCATGACGGTGAGGTCCTGCAGCCCGCCGAGCACGTGGCGCACGCCGCCGTCGACGACGACCGCGGCGGTGCGCACCTCCTGGCCGGAGCGCACGAAGGCGTGGTCGTGCTCCTCGCCGTCGCTCGCGATGCGCTCCCACGCGAACCGCTCGGCGAGCCAGCGCCCGCCCGTGACCCAGTCGAACTCGCCCGTGAAGTGGTCGGCGAGCCGCTGCAGGAACTCCTCGGGCGCGCCGACGCCGTCGCGGGCGAAGGCGAAGATCGTGTTCTTCTGGGTGTCGGTGGCGACGACGTGGGCGTTGTCGCCCTCGAGGTGCGCCGCCCGGAAGTCGCCGCGCAGCTGCGAGGTCACGTTGAGGTCGTCGACCTCGTGCCGCGCGGTGTCGCGGGTCACCCGCACGAGCCGCACCTCGGCCTTGCCGTACCGGTTCGGGCCGAGGACGATGCCGTTGCCGCCGTCGCCGCTGTTGCCGCCGTTGCCGTTCGCTTCGTCGCTCATGCTCGTCTAGCTCCCTCGGTAGGTGGAATACGCGAACGGGCTGAGCAGGATCGGCACGTGGTGGTGCCGCCCCTCCTCCTCGACCGCGAAGGTGATGAGCACCTCGGGGTAGAAGCCCGCGGTCCCTCGGGCGGCGAAGTAGGCCCCCGTGTCGAAGCGCAGCCGGTACTCCCCCGGCGCGACGCGCTCGGGGCCGAGCGCGTTCGCCCGTCCATCGTGGTCGGTCACGGCGCGCGCGAGCATCGTCCACCCGGCGCCGTCGTCGTCGCCGTCGCCGTCGCGCCTGAGGAGCTCGACGGCCACGCCGACGGCGGGCACGCCGCGGGCGGCGTCGAGCACGTGGGTCGTGATCTGCGACCGGCTCATGAGAAACGTCCTTTCACTCGCAGCACCGCGATCTCGCGCAACTGCTCGGCGACGACCGCCGCCTCCGCGGCGTCGTCGTTGCGGAGGCGGTCGGTGAGCGCGTCGAGGATGTCGCGCGCGGAGCGCCCCGCGGCCCGGATGAGGAACACCCGCCCGAACCGCCGCTCGTACGCCGCGTTGCCCTCGGCGAGCGCACGGGCGAGCTCGGCGTCGGCGGGGTCGACACCCGCCTGCTCGCCGCGCGACAGCGTCGCGGCCTCACCGGCTCCGGTCGCGCGTTCGCCGATCCGGGGGTGGTCGCCGAGCGCCCGGGCGACCTCGGCGGCCGTGAACGGCGAGGCGGCCTCGCCGGCCGCACGCACGAGCGCATCGACCGAGGCGTACGGCCGGGCGTCGACGAGCTCCTGGCACCAGCGGGCGACGTCGAGGCACGGCCGGAGCGACGCGAACGCGTCCTCGCGATCGGTGCCGTTGAACCGCTCGAGCCGACTCGCCTGCGTCATCGCCCCAGTGTGCAGGCGGCCACTCGCGGGGGGAAGCGGCTCCCGCCGGAGCATCCGCCCGCGAGGCCGCTCGCGATCGACGGGCTCGCCCGCGAGCAGGGTCCGGCGGACGACGCCCGAGAGCTCGCGGCCGTCGTACGGCGAGACGGGATGCCGGTGCAGCAGTGCCGTGGCGTCGACGGTGAAGCGGGACTCGGGCGCGAAGACGACGAGGTCGGCGTCGGCGCCGACCGCGATGCGCCCCTTCGCGGGCAGCCCGACGAGCTCGGCGGGGTGCTCCGACATCCATCGCACGACCTGCTCGAGCCCGATGCCGCGACGGCGCGCCTCCGTCCAGACGAGCGGCAGCCCGAGCTGCAGCGACGCGATGCCACCCCAGGCGAGCTCGAAGTCGCCGTCGCCCGCGAACTTCAGCTCGGGCGTGGCCGGCGAGTGGTCGGAGACGACGAGGTCGATGACGCCGTCGGCGAGCCCCTGCCAGAGGGCGTCGCGATTCGCCCGCTCGCGGATCGGCGGACAGCACTTGAACGCGGTCGCCCCGGCGGGAACGTCTTCGGCGCTCAGGGTCAGGTAGTGCGGGCAGGTCTCGACGGTCAGGCGGACCCCGGCGGCGCGGGCCTCGGCGATGCGGCCGAGCGAGTCGGCGGCGCTCAGGTGCAGCACGTGCGCGCGGGCGCCGGTGCGGCTCGCGCGGGCGATGACCTCGGCGATCGCCGTGTCCTCCGCGGCCCGCGGTCGCGAGGCGAGGAAGTCCGCGTAGGCGGGCCCGCCGCGGTGCGGGGCGCCCTCGATCAGCCCCGCGTCTTCGGCGTGCACGATGAGCAGCGAGTCGAGCGCCGCGATCCGTCGCATCGCCGCCTCCATCTCCTCGGCGCTCAGCGGCGGGAACTCGGGCACCCCCGAGGGCAGCAGGAAGCACTTGAAGCCGAACACCCCCTCGGCGACGAGCGGCTCGATCTCGTCGAGGGAGCCGGGCACGATCCCGCCCCAGAACCCGACATCGACGGCGAGCTGCCCGGACGCCGCGGCGCGCTTGACCGCGAGCGCCGCGACCGAGACAGTCGGCGGGATGCTGTTGAGCGGCATATCGATGATCGTCGTGACACCCCCGGCCGCGGCCGCCCGCGTCGCCGAGGCGAAGCCCTCCCATTCGGTTCGGCCCGGCTCGTCGACGTGCACATGGGTGTCGACGAGCCCGGGCAGGAGCACCTCGTCGTCGGCGAGGGTCTCGACATCCGCGCCCTCGAGCCCCGTGCCGAGCGGGGCGATCGCCGCGACGACGCCGTCGCGGACGCCCAGCTCGACGGGCGCGAACGCACCGTCGACGAGGGCGCGTCGTGTGCGCAGCACCAGGTCGAACGGCGCGGATGCCTCGGGCTCGGTGTTCACGCGGTGAGCCTCACCTGCCGGTTGACGTCCTTGTAGAGCAGGTAGCGGAACGGGCCCGGCCCGCCCGCGTAGCAGGCCTGCGGGCAGAACGCCCGCAGCCACATGAAGTCGCCCGCCTCGACCTCGACCCAGTCGTCGTTGAGCCGGTACACGCCCTTGCCCTCGAGCACGAACAGCCCGTGCTCCATCACGTGCGTCTCGGCGAACGGGATGGACCCGCCCGGCCGGAACGTCACGATGTTCACGTGCATGTCGTGCGCGAGGTCGTCGGGGTCGACGAAGCGGCTCGTCGCCCAGGCGCCGTCGGTGCCCGGCATCGGCTGCGGCGCGACGTCCTGGTCGCGCGTGACGAACGACGCCGGCGCATCGACGCCCTCGACCGGCTCGTAGGCCTTCCTGATCCACTGGAAGCTCACGCGCTCATCGGCGTCGTTCGCGATCGACCAGCTCGCGCCGGCGGCGAGGTACGCGTAGCCGCCGGGCTCGAGCCGGTGCGGCCGGCCCTCGAGGGTCAGTGCGAGGGCGCCCGCGGTGACGAACACGACGCCCTCGACCCCGGGCTCCGCCTCGGGCCGGTCGGCCCCGCCGCCGGGCGCCAGCTCGACGATGAGCTGCGAGAAGGTCGTCGCGAAGCCGGCGATGGGGCGGGCGAGGATCCAGGCGCGCGCGTCGGTGAAGCCCGGCAGGCGACTGGTCACGATGTCGCGCAGCACCCCCTTCGGGATGACCGTGTACGCCGTCGTCACGATCGCCCGGTCGCTGAGCAGCTCGCGCTGCCCCGGCAGCCCGCCGTCGGGGGTGAAGTAGTCGCTCATCGAGCCTCCTCGTGGTCGTCCTCGGTGCGTCTGCGGCGGCATCCGGTCATCTCGCGGTGCGCCTCGCGCTCGCGAGCCCGGCGAGCGCGCCCTCGTCGAAGCCCGTGTCGGCGGCGACCTCGTCGCCCGTGAGCGCCCCGCACTGCACGCCTCGTCGCACGAACCCGGCGAGCGCGCGCACCGTCGCCGGCTCGTCGAGCACGGCGCCCGCGGTGCCGTCGTGCACGTGACGAAGGCGGGCGGATGCCTCGGGGTACCCCTCGCGGTAGTACGCGTACGCCGCGACGAAGCGCGTCGGGAGCTGCGCCGGGTGGAGGTCCCACCCCTGCGGGATGCCTCGCTCGAACGCCCGTCGCACGAGGCGGGCGTGCACCCGCCAGGCCTCCAGCGCACGGTCGTCGACCGGCAGGAGGTTCGACGAGCCGTCGGAGAGCCGGATGCCGGTGCCCGCGACGGCGAGCTGCATGACGTGCTTGGCGTGATCGGCCGCCGGGTGCTCGAGCGACTGGTAGGGCGCTGCGATGCCGAGGGCCGCGGTGTAGTCGTAGGTGCCGAAATGGAGGCCGACGATGCGGCCGGGTGCGGCGAGCGCGAGCCGCGCCACCGGGGCGGTGCCGTCGGCGCCGAGGACGAGCTGGGGCGTCTCGACCTGCACCTCGAAGCGCAGCCGGCCGTCGGGCAGCCCGTGGGCGCGTTCGAGCGCCGCGAGCACCTCGGCCATCGCCTCGACCTGCGCGACCGTCGACACCTTCGGGAGCGTGAGCATGAGTCCATCGGGCAGCCCGCCCTGCTCGACGAGCGCCGTGATGAAGAGATCGAGGGTGCGCACGCCCCTCGCACGCGTCGCGGCTTCGAAGGACTTGCACCGGATCCCGATGAACGGCGGCGCGAAATGCGCACCCGTCGCGGCGGCCACGCGTTTGGCGGCGCGCACGGCGTCGGCGTCCTCGGCGGCGTCGTCGCGCACGCCGTAGCCGTCCTCGAAGTCGATCCGCAGGTCCTCGATCGGCTCCGTGGCGAGCTTCCGCTCGACGAGGGGGGCCACCGCCTTCGCGATCGCTGCCTCGACGCCCACCCGGAGGCCGAGCGCCTCGGCGCCGCCCGCCCAGGCGGCGGCCTCGCGCGCAGCCCTGCCCCACTCGACGGGGAGCTCGGGCGTGTAGCGATCGCCCGGCACGTAGATGGTGTGCACCGGCTGGCGGGAGCCGTCGTCGCCGGGGTAGGCGCGCTCGAGCAGCCGGTCGGTGGCGTCGAGCCGGTCGTCGATGCGGGCGCGCTCGGCGGCCGTGAGCGCCGTGCGCGGACGGGCGGGCATGCTCACCTCCGCAGGCGGGCGTTGCGGACGACCCCGATGGCCATGCGAACACCTCCGTCCGCGCCGCGCGTCGGCACCGACGGCGGCGTATCTCGGAGGCTACACCCGGGGCTGCGCCCGGTGCCCGGAACCTGCCGTCCCCTCCACGGCGCCCGGTGCGGTGGAGGTGCGTAGACTCCGAAGGAGGGGTGCAACGTCGCACCGGAGGAGCCCGGCCCATGGAAGAACCCGTTCTCACCGTCAACGCACGACGGCGCCCGCTGACGGGCGTCACCGCGCACACGACCGCGCTCGACTGGCTGCGCTCGACGGGGCTCACCGGCGCGAAGGAGGGCTGCGCCGAAGGCGAGTGCGGCGCCTGCGCGGTGCTCGTCGCGACCCCTGACGACGAGGGCGGCACCACGTGGACGGCGGTGAACTCGTGCCTCGTGCCGGTCGCGGCGCTCGACGGCCAGGAGGTCGTCACCGCCGAGGGCCTCGGCGACCCCGAGTCCCTGCACCCGGTGCAGCGCGGGTTGGCCGAGTCGGGCGGTTCGCAGTGCGGCTACTGCACGCCCGGGTTCGTCTGCAGCATCGCGGCGGAGTTCTACCGCGCCGACCGCGCGCCCGCGGCCATCGCGACCGAGGGAGGCGACACCGCCGAGCACGGCCCCAACGGCTTCGACCTGCATGCGCTCGGCGGCAACCTCTGCCGATGCACCGGCTACCGCCCCATCCGCGACGCCGCCTATGCGCTCGGCGGGCCCGACGAGGGCGATCCGCTCGCGGAGCGCCGCACGCAGCCGGCACCTGCACCGGTCGCGACGGACTTCGAGGGCGGCGGCGCCCGCTTCGTCCGGCCGACGACGCTCGACGCGGCGTTGCGACTGCTCCACGACGAGCCGTCGGCCGTCGCCGTCGCGGGCTCGACCGACCTCGGCGTCGAGGTGAACCTCCGCGGTCGCCGCGATCCGCTGCTCGTGGCGATCGACCGCCTCGACGAGCTGCGCGGCTTCCGCGTCGACGACGACGCCGTCGAGCTCGGCGCGGCCCTGCCGCTGTCCGAGGTCGAACGGCGCCTCGACGGTCGAGTGCCGCTCCTCGCGCAGCTCATCCCGCAGTTCGCCTCGCGGCTGATCCGCAACCGCGCGACCCTCGGCGGCAACCTCGGCACCGGTTCCCCGATCGGCGATGCGCCTCCCGCGCTCATCGCCCTCGACGCGCGTCTCGTGCTCGCCTCGCTCGACGGCGAACGCGAGGTCGGCGTCGCCGACTACTTCACCGGCTACCGCGAGACGGTGCTCGCGCCGGGCGAGCTCATCCGGGCCGTCCGCATCCCGCTGCCGCTCGCGAGGCTGACGGCCTTCCACAAGATCGCGAAGCGTCGATTCGACGACATCTCGAGCGTCGCCCTCGGATTCGCGCTCGACCTCGACGGCGGCGTCGTGACCGCCGCCCGGATCGGCCTCGGCGGCGTCGCCGCCACCCCCCTGCGTGCGCACGCGACCGAGGCGGCGCTCGTCGGCGAGCCCTGGAGCCTCGAGACGGTGCGCCGCGCCGCGGCGGTGCTGGCGGGCGAGGGCACCCCGATGTCGGATCACCGCGCCTCGAGCGAGTACCGCTCGCTCATGCTCGGCAACGCGCTCGTGAAGCTCTTCCACCGCGACGCCGAAGCGGCGCCCGATCGGGCGGGGGTGCCGGCATGATCCCCGCGACCCCTCCGAACATCTCCGGCGCGATGCCCGGAGCCTCGGGCGGCGCGGGCGCGTCGCTCGCCGATCGTCCGGCCGACCCCGTCGTGGGTCGCGTCGCCCCGCACGAGAGCGCGGCCCTGCACGTCACCGGTCGCGCGCAGTACACCGACGACCTCGCCGCCCGCACCTCGGGCGTGCTCACGGCATGGCCCGTGCAGTCGACGCACGCGCACGCCCGCATCTCGCTCGACGTCGCCCCCGCCTACGAGGTGGCGGGCGTCGTCAGGGTGCTCACGGCCGACGACGTGCCGGGCGTCAACGATGCGGGCGTGAAGCACGACGAACCGCTCTTCCCCGCCGAGGCCATGTTCCACGGGCACGCCCTCGCGTGGGTGCTCGGCGAGACGCCCGAGGCCGCCCGGCTCGGCGCCGCGGCCGTGCGCGTCGAGGCCGAGCCGCTGCCCTCGATCGTCACCCTGCGCGAGGCGATCGAGGCGGGGTCCTTCCAGGGCATCCCGCGCACGGTCGTGCGCGGCGACGCGGTCGAGGCCCTCCGCACCGCGTCACTCGTGCTCGAGGGCGTCTCGGAGTTCGGCGGGCAGGAGCACTTCTATCTCGAGACGCACGCCTCGTTCGCGGTGCGCGACGGCGACGGGCAGTACCTCGTGCAGTGCTCGACGCAGCATCCGAGCGAGACCCAGGAGATCGTCGCGCACGTGCTCGGCATCCCCTCGCACGAGGTCACCGTGCAGCAGCTGCGCATGGGCGGCGGTTTCGGCGGAAAGGAGATGCAGCCGCACGGCTTCGCCGCGATCGCCGCGCTCGGCGCGAAGCTCACGGGCCGCCCGGTGCGACTGCGGCTCGACCGCACGCACGATCTCACGATGACCGGCAAGCGCCACCCGTTCCACATCGCGTGGCGGGCGGGCTTCACGGGCGACGGCGGGCTTCTGGCGCTCGAGGCGACGCTGACGAGCGACGGCGGGTGGAGCCTCGATCTGTCCGAACCGGTGATGACCCGCGCGCTCTGCCACATCGACAACGCCTACTGGATCCCGAACGTGCGCGCCCACGGCCGAGTCGCCAAGACGAACCTGCCCTCGAACACGGCGTTCCGCGGGTTCGGCGGGCCGCAGGGGGTGTTCCTCATCGAGGACGTCCTCGGCCGCGCTGCGCCGCTGCTCGGCATCGAGCCCGAACGGCTGCGCGAGCAGAACTTCTATCGTCCCGGCCAGACGACGCCCTACGGGCAGCTCGTGAAGGACGCCGAGCGCATGCCGGCGATCTGGTCCCGCCTGAAGGAGGAGTGCGACCACGACGCGCGCCGCGGCGAGATCGACGCGTTCAACCGGGCGCACACCCAGGTCAAGCGCGGACTCGCCATCACCCCGATCAAGTTCGGCATCTCGTTCAATTTCACCGCCTTCAACCAGGCCGGCGCGCTCGTGCAGGTCTACAAGGACGGCTCGGTGCTCGTGAACCACGGCGGCACCGAGATGGGGCAGGGCCTGCACACGAAGATGCTGCAGGTCGCCGCGACCGCGCTCGGCGTCGAGGCGCACCGCGTGCGGCTCGCGCCGACGCGCACCGACAAGGTGCCCAACACCTCGGCGACGGCGGCCTCCTCGGGCGCGGACCTCAACGGCGGCGCGGTGAAGCACGCGTGCGAGCAGATCCGAGATCGGCTGGCCGAGGTGGCGGCGCCCCGACTCGGCATCGACCCCGGCGAGGTGCGCTTCGGCGGCGGCGTCGTGCGCGGTCCCGGCGCCGGCGGCCCCGAACTGCGGTTCGACGAGCTCGTCGCCATCGCCTACCTCGAGCGCGTGCAGCTGTTCGCGGCCGGGTACTACCGCACCGAGGGCCTGGAGTGGGATCTCGACCGCATGCAGGGCTCGCCCTTCAAGTACTTCGCCTACGGGGCCGCGGCCGCCGAAGTCGAGGTCGACGGGTTCACGGGCGAGTACCGGCTGCGCCGCGTCGACATCGTGCACGACGTCGGCGACTCGCTCTCGCCGCTCATCGACCTCGGGCAGATCGAGGGCGGCTACGTCCAGGGCGTGGGATGGCTCACGCTCGAGGAGCTCCTGTGGGACACGGGCGACGGCCCGAACCGGGGTCGCCTGCTCACGCAGTCGGCCTCCACGTACAAGCTGCCGAGCTTCTCGGAGATGCCCGAGGTGTTCAACGTGCACCTCTTCGAGAACGCCCGCGAGGACGGGGCGGTGTACGGCTCGAAGGCGGTCGGCGAGCCCCCGCTCATGCTCGCGTTCAGCGCCCGCGAGGCGCTGCGCGCCGCCGTCGGCGCGTTCGGCGCACCCGGCCGCGCGGTCGAGCTCGCCTCGCCGGCCACGCCCGAGGCCGTGTTCCGGGCGGTCGAGGCGGCGCGGGCGGGCGCCGTCGAGCGCGTTGCGAGCGCACCGGTCGGGCGCGAGGCATCCATCGCATCGGATGCCCCGGCCGCTCGCGAACCGGTCGCCGCGCGACCCGAGGGGTGACGAGGCGCCGGTGGACTGGCTGGAGGCGCTGCGGCGGCTGCGTGACGCGCGCGAGCCCGCGGTGATCGTGACGCTCGCGATCGTGCGCGGGCACGCGCCGCGCAACGGCGGCGCCAAGATGGTGGTCTCGCGGAGCGCGATCGTCGGCACGGTCGGGGGCGGCAACCTCGAGGCCACCGCGATCGATCGCGCTCGCGCGCTGCTCGCCGCGGGCTCGGCCGAGCCCGAGCTGGTCACGCTGCAACTGAGCGACAAGGCGACGACCGAGTACGGCGTGCAATGCTGCGGAGGAGAGGTCACGTTCATGCTCGAACCTGTGCCGGTGGTGCCGGCCGTCGCCGTCTTCGGTCTCGGACACGTGGGGCTCGAACTCGCCCGCATCCTCGCCAGGCAGGAGTGCGAGCTTCACCTCATCGACTCGCGGGCCGAGATGCTCGCGCCCGAGCGGCTGGGCGTGCCGGGCGAATCGGGAGTGCTCGGCGATGCCGTCGCCGTCGTGCACCTGCATCACGAGCCCGTGCCCGAGGCGGCGCTCGAGTCGCTGCCGCCGGGCGGCCACGTGCTCGTCATGACGCACGACCACGTCGAGGACCTCGCGATCGTCGACCAGGCCCTCCGGCGCGAGGGGCTCGCCTCGATCGGGCTGATCGGCTCGCACTCGAAATGGGCGCGGTTCCGGGTGAAGCTCACCGAGCTCGGGCACGACGACACGGCGCTCGCGCGGGTCTCGACGCCGATCGGCATCCCCGAGGTCGCGGGCAAGGCGCCTGCGACGATCGCGGTGAGCGTGGCCGCGCGCATCCTCGAGCTCGTCGAGCAGGCGCGGGTCGGCGGCGACGCGGGCTGAGCGGGGCGACGAAGGCTGAGCGCGCTGCAGCGAGCGAGCCGCAGCGGGCGAGCCCGCGCCCTCAGTACTCGATGCGGTCAGCGGTGCGCTTCCACTCGGCGAAGGGCGCGAGACGGCGTTCGCCGCCGAGCTCGAGCCGGGCGACGGGCATGATCGACCGCGCCTCCTCGCCGTCGTCGTCGAAGTAGCGGTAGAAGCGCGCGTCGTCGAAGCCGGCGTCGGCGGCGTCGTCGCGGGTCGCGGCGAAGACCACCCGGTCGAGACGCGCCCAGAGCGCTGCGGCGAGGCACATGGGGCAGGGCTCGCAGCTCGAGTAGAGCGTGCCGCCGCTGAGGTCGAAGTCGCCGATGCCCCGGCAGGCGGCGCGGATCGCCGTGATCTCGGCGTGCGCGGTCGGGTCGAGGTTCGCGGTGACCCGGTTCACCCCGTCGAAGCTGCGGCCGTCGGCGGTGACGACGATCGCGCCGAACGGCCCGCCCGCGTTGCGCACGTTCTCGGTCGCGAGCTCGACGGCCTGCGCGAGGCGCGCAGCGGTGTCGTCGCCTGTGGCGTCGGGAGTCGGGCCGAGGTTCATCGCGGGCATCCTTGCTCTTTCGTCCCGACAGTAACAGCCACGCCCGCTGCGGCCATCGGAGCAGTCGTGCGGCTTCGCGTACGGTTTCCGCATCTGCGGCACTATTCTCGATTCCATGACGCATTATCGGATCAGCGAGGCCGCCGAGCTCGTCGGGGTCAGCGACGACACGGTACGGCGGTGGATCGCCGACGGGCTGCTCCCCGTCGAGAAGGACGCCTCGGGCCGCCAGGTCGTGCCGGGCGCCGAGCTCGCGGCCCGGGCTCAGTCGATCGCCTCCGCCGCCGACGATCGCACGGGCGTCCGCCGCAGTGCGCGCAACCGCTTCGTGGGGCTGGTCACCCGCGTCGAGATCGAGGGCCTGATGGCCCAGGTCGAGCTGCAGTGCGGCCCGCACCGCGTCGTCTCGCTCATGTCCTCCGAGGCGGCGCGCGAGCTGCGGCTCGAGGTGGGCTCCCGCGGCGTCGCCGTCGTGAAGGCGACGATGGTCGTCGTCGAGACCGAGCAGGACGACGCGTGAACGCCCGTCGCGCGCTCACGGCGTTCGCGGTCGCTTCGGTCGCGCTCGCGCTGCTCGCCGCGTGCGCCCCGTCGGCCGAGACGGATGCCTCCTCGGGCGCCGCCTCGGGCACCGACGCCCCCGCCACCACCACGGGTCCCGAACTCTCGGGCGAGCTCACGATCTTCGCCGCCGCCTCGCTCGGCGGGCCCTTCGACGAACTCGCGACCCGGTTCGAGGCGCGCAACCCCTCGCTCGACGTGCTGCCCGTGACCTACGACGGCTCCTCGGTGCTCGCGACCCAGCTCGTCGAGGGGGCGCCCGCCGACGTGTTCGCCTCCGCCGACGAGCCGAACCTCGACCGCGTCGCCGAGGAGGGCCTCGTCGCGGGCGAGCCCGAGGTCTTCGCCACGAACGTGCTCGAGATCGCCGTGCAGCCGGGCAACCCGCTCAGCATCGACGGCCTCGACGCTCTCTCGATCGGCGCGGACCCCGCACCCGTCGTCGTGGTCTGCGCCGCCGAGGTGCCGTGCGGGCGGGCCGCCGCGACCCTGCTCGACGACGCCGGCGTCGAGCTGTCCCCCGCGAGCGAGGAGCAGAACGTGAGCGCGGTGCTCACGAAGGTGCGCACAGGCGAGGCCGACGCCGGGCTCGTCTACGTCACCGACGTCCGTGCGGCCGACGGCGAGGTCGAGGGCATCGAGATCGACGGCGCGGATGCCGCGACGAACCGCTACCCGATCGCCGCCCTCGCCGGGGCCGCGAACCCCGCGGCCGCCGCGGCGTTCGTCGAGTTCGTGCGGTCGTCCGAAGGTGCCGAGGTGCTCGCGGAGTTCGGATTCGGGTCGCCGTGATCCCATCGCATCGCGACGAGGAGCGCGCGGGGGCCCGATGACCGAGACCCCGTTCGCCCCGGGCCCTGCGCCCTCACCCCCGTCATCGCGCTCGCCCTCGCCCTCGCGGGAGCGCATCGGCGCCCACCGGGCGATCGGGGTGCCGGGCGCCCTCCTCGCGCCCGCGGCGATCGGCGTGGCGGTGCTCGCGCTGCCGCTCGCCGCGCTGCTGCTGCGCCTCGACTGGAGCGCGGTGCCGGCCGCCGTGACGTCGCCGGCCGCGGTCGAGGCGCTCACGCTCTCGCTCGTCACGGCGGCGATCGCCACCGGCTGCTGCATCGTGCTCGGGGTGCCGCTCGCACTCGTCATGGCGCGCGCCTCTCGCCGCACGGCGGCGGTGCTGCGCACCCTCGTCACGCTGCCGCTCGTGCTGCCGCCGCTCGTCGGCGGCATCGCCCTGCTCGCGCTGCTCGGCCGCACGGGGCTCTTCGGCGAGAGCCTCGCCCTCCTCGGCGTCCGCATCCCCTTCACGACGACCGCCGTCGTGATCGCCCAGGTGTTCGTTGCGCTCCCGTTCCTCGTGATCTCGGTCGAGGGATCGCTCCGGGCGGTCGGCACCCGGTTCGAGGCGGTCGCCGCCAGCCTCGGAGCCCGGCCCTTCACCGTGTTCCGCCGGGTGACGCTGCCGCTCGTCCTCCCGGGTGTGCTCGCCGGCACGGTGCTCTGCTTCGCGCGGGCGCTCGGCGAGTTCGGCGCCACCGCACTCTTCGCCGGCAACACCGCCGGGGTCACTCGCACCATGCCGCTCGCGATCTACACCGCCTTCAACGGGGCGGGTGTCAGCGAGGACACGGCCATCGCGCTCTCGCTCATGCTCATCGGGGTCGCGATCGCCGTGCTCCTCGTCATGCGCGGCTGGCGAGAGGATGCTCCGCGATGACCGGCGGCGAGACATCCGGCGCGCTCGTGGCCGAGGTCGTGAGCGAGCGCGGCGCGTTCCGCCTCGAGGCGGCGGTCCGCGTCGACCGCGGCGAGGTGCTCGCGGTGCTCGGCCCGAACGGCTCGGGCAAGTCGACGCTGCTCGCGACCATCGCGGGCCTCATCGCCCCGAGCCGCGGCGAGGTCCGACTCGGCGAGCGCGAGCTCGCCCGCAGCGGGTCCGACGGGCGGCGCACCGTCGCCACGGCGGTGGACCGGCGCCGCATCGGGTTGCTCGGGCAGGAGTCGTTGCTCTTCCGCCATCTCAGCGTGCTCGAGAACGTCGCCTTCGGGCCGCGGTCGCAGGGCCTGCGCGCCGGCCCTGCGCGCACCGAGGCGCGGCACTGGCTCGAACGCGTCGGCGCCGCGGAGTTCGCCGCCCGCCGGCCGGCCGAGCTCTCGGGCGGCCAGCAGCAGCGGGTGGCCATCGCTCGCACCCTCGCCGCCCGGCCCGAGCTGCTGCTGCTCGACGAGCCGTTCGCGGCGCTCGACGTGCCCACCGCGGCGGCGATGCGACGACTCCTCGGCGAGCTCTGCGCCGAGACCGCGACGCCGACGGTGCTCGTCACCCACGACCCGCTCGACGCCATCGTCCTGGCTCGGCGCGCGGCCGTGCTGCACGACGGGCGCATCGCGCAGATCGGCACGGTCGCCGAGGTGCTCGGACACCCCGCCACTCCGTTCGTCGCGGCCCTCGCCGGCGTGAACCTCGCGCTCGGCGTCGCGACCGCGCGCGGCGAGGTGCAGCTCGAGGGCACCGACGGAGCGCGGCTCGTGCTGTCGTCGGGCTCGACTGCGGCCGATGCCGCAGCGCGCCCGGCCGTCGGGCGTGCCGCCTCCGCGGTCTTCAGCCCCGGTGCGGTGCACGTCGCGCCGGTGCACGAGGGCACCCAGGAGGCATCCGCCGCGCCCGTCGCGAACCGGTGGTTCGGCACCGTCTCTCTCCTGCAGCCCGCACCCGGCGGGGTGCGGCTCACGACGGTCGAGCATCCCGAACTCGCGATCGACCTGCCGGGCGCCGCGGCCGTCGCGCTCGATCTTCAGCCGGGGGCGCGGTTCGCCTTCTCGATCGCTGCCGAGGAGGTCACGGTGCGGGTGCGTGACTGAGCCGGTGTTACGGTGGCACCACGAGCAGGGGGTGACCGACGAGCGACACGGCGATTCCGATCAGAGCGCCCCGCCCCGATTCGGCGGGAGCGGCGCTCGGGGTGCGCCGGCTGCCCTCGACGGGCCTCGAGAGCGCCGACGCCTCGCTCCTCGACCGCCGCGACCGGCCGATGCGCGACCTCCGCATCTCGATCACCGATCGCTGCAACTTCCGCTGCGTGTACTGCATGCCGAAGACGGTGTTCGGCCGCGACTACGCGTTCCTCGACCGCGACGAGCTGCTGAGCTTCGAGGAGATCACCCGGATCGCGCGTGTGGCTGCAGCTCACGGGGTCGAGAAGCTGCGCCTCACCGGCGGTGAGCCGCTGCTGCGACGCGGACTCGAAGAGCTCGTCGCGCAGCTCGCCGAGCTGCGCACCCCCGACGGCCGCCCACTCGAGATCGCGCTCACGACCAACGGCTCGGCGCTCGCGATGAAGGCCGCGGCCCTGAAGGCCGCGGGCCTCACCCGGGTCACGGTGTCGCTCGACTCGCTCGACGACGAGCTGTTCCAGGCGATGAACGACGTGCGCTTCCCCGTCGCCCGGGTGCTCGACGGCATCGAGGCGGCGCAGGCGGCCGGCCTCGGCCCGGTCAAGATCAACATGGTCGTCAAACGCGGGCTCAACGAGCACGAGGTCCTGCCGATGGCGAGGCGCTTCCACGGCTCGCCGTTCACGCTCCGCTTCATCGAGTACATGGACGTCGGCAATTCGAACGGCTGGCAGCTCGACGAGGTCGTGCCCTCGGCCGAGATCGTCGACCTCATCGGCGCCGAATTGCCCCTCCAACCGCTCGGGGCGACCGCGCCGGGCGAGACGGCGACGCGCTGGCGCTACCGCGACGGCGGCGGCGAGATCGGGCTCATCTCGAGCGTCACCAACACCTTCTGCGGCAGCTGCAACCGGGCGCGCATCTCGACCGAGGGAAAGCTGTTCACGTGCCTGTTCGCGAGCGAGGGCCACGACCTGCGGGCGCTGCTGCGCGGCGGCGTCGACGACGAGGGCCTCGCCGTCGCGATGGCGTCGATCTGGGGCGCGCGCGACGACCGCTACTCCGAGGTGCGGTCGAGCCTCACGCCCGAGCTGCGGGCCGCGCGCCCGAAGGCCGAGATGAGCTACCTCGGCGGGTGACGCCGCGATGCCGCTGCCGGCGGCCCGCTCCGCGCGCTCAGAGCCCGACCCACTCCGAGACGCCGTCGCTGAAGTGCTGGCGCTTCCAGATGGGCACCTCGCGCTTGATCAGCTCGACGAGGCGCTCGCACGCGTCGAAGGCCTCGGCCCGATGCGCCGCGGATGCCGCGGCCACGAGCGCGACGTCGCCGATGCGCAGCTCGCCGACGCGGTGCACGGCCGCGACGGCGAGCCCCGTCTCGTCGGCGATGCGACGCACGCAGTCGGCGAGGAAGCGTCGGGCGTCGGGGTGTCCTTGGTAGTCGAGCCCGAGCACCTCGCGCCCGCCGTCGTGGTTGCGCACGACCCCGAGGAACGTCACGACCGCGCCGCTCGTCTCGGACTCGACGGCGACGCGCACGGCGGCCTCGTCGATGGGCTCGTCGGTCACGTCGGCCGTGACGCCGGCGGGGTTCTGACTCATGCGCGCCTCTCGCTCGTGCTGCAATCCTATGTTCGACGCCCGTTGCGGTGCCGCGCCGAGCGCCGGTTTGCTTCTCGACCCTCGCAGCGCGAGACTGGCTCGCAACGCGACACATCGCACGGGGGTGCATGGCGACGGAGGTGGCGAGTGGCGGGCACGACCGAACCGGATCCGTACCGCACCCTGTCGTCCTACAGCCGCGTCGCCCTGCTGCACCTGCTGCAGCAGCAGCCTGCCCAGACGGTGGTCGAGCTCGCCGCCGCCGTCGGGCTGCACCACAACACGACCCGTGAGCACCTGCAGCGCCTCGTCGACGACGGCTTCGTCACGGCGACCCCCGAGCACCGCCCGAGCCGCGGGCGCCCGCGGCTGCGCTACAGCGCCGCCACCGGCAGCGTCGAGGAGCGCAACCCGCCCGCCCAGGAGCGCCTTCGCCACGCCGTGGAGCGCGGGGACCTGCTGCGCCGAGCTGTGCCGAACACGGCGGACCGAGCCGACGCGGGCTTCGACCGAGACGCTCGGCGCCAGATCGACGCGCTCGACGACCACCTCGATCGAACCGGGTTCGAACCCGAGATCGACACCGAGCAGCTCAGGGTGCAGCTCGCCGGATGCCCGTTCCAGTCGATGGTCGACGAGCACCGCGACGTCGTGTGCTCGGTGCACTTCGGCGTCATCCGCACCGTGCTCGCGCACGCGGGCGGGCCCATCGAGGCCCGCGAGCTGCTGCCGTTCTCGGCCCCTGGGTGCTGCACGCTGCAGCTCGCCGTCGACGAGGGCTGACGCCGCTCACGCCGAGTCGGGGGCCGCCTTCGCCGACCCCGCCGGCCGGGCGTCGCGCAGCATACCCGCGACGACGAGCGCGAATGCGCCGACGATGACGAGCAGCCACAGCCCGAGTGCGTACGAGTTCGTCTCGGCGTTGTAGGTGGCCCCCATCACGAGCGGCGGGAAGTAGCCGCCGAGACCGCCCGCGGCGGCCACGACGCCGGTGACCGCGCCGACCTTGTCCTTCGGCGTCGACGGCCCCACCCACGCGAAGACCGCACCCATGCCGAGGCCCATCGCCGCCGCCATCGCGATGAACGTGATGCCGGTGAGGATGCCCTCGGGCGGCTGCTGCCCGACGACGTAGGCGAGCGAGACGATGCCCGCGAGCGAGATGAGCGAGATGATCTTCGGCCCCACCCGGTCGGAGAGCGCGCCGCCGATCGGACGCGCGACGACGGCCGCCGCCGCGAAGAGCGCCGTGCGAGTGCCGGCGCCGACGGGATCGACGTCGTCGGGGTAAATCGTCGTGAGGTACTTCGGCAGGAACGTCGAGAACGCGACGAAGCCGCCGAAGACGATGCCGTAGAGGAACGCCATCTCCCACGTGATGCGGAGCTTCAGCGCCCCGACGACCTTCGGCACGAGCGCCTGCCTGCTGGGCTCCCACACGGGCGAGTCGCGGAGGAAGAACCAGACGAGCAGGGCCATGACGACCATGACGCCGGCGACGAGCAGGTGCGTCGGCAGGTAGCCGATCGACTCGGCGAGACGCGGGGTGAGGAACGCCGAGACGGCGGTGCCGATCATGCCCATGCCGAACACGCCGGTCGCGAAGCCGCGGCGCGACGGTTCGTACCAGGCGCTCGAGAACGGCACGCCGACGGCGAAGATCGTGCCGGCGACGCCGAGGTAGAAGCCCGCGCCGATCAGCAGCGGGAAGCTCTTGAGCTCACCGGCGAGCGCGACGAGCAGTACGGCCGGCACCGAGAGCAGGAGTACCGCGGCGAACATCCTGCGCCCGCCGAACCGGTCGGTGAGCGCGCCGGTGAGGATGCGACCGAGTGCGCCGACGAGCACGGGCGTCGCGAGCATGAGCGAGATCTGCCCCTCGTCGAGCCCCATCTCGGTGGCGTACGTCTTCTGCAGGGGGGCGATGAGCATCCACGCCCAGAACCCGACCGTCGAGGCGACCGTGGCCAGCAGGACCTGGCCCAACTGCCCGCGCAACGGGGTGCCCGCGGGTGCTCCGGCCGTCGTGTCCGGTTGCTTCACTGCGTCGCTCACTGACTGCCCCCGATCGTGCGATCCGGCGGCCGACCCGCCGTTTGCGCCCGACAGTACCGGTCGCACGCCCCACTCGCCAGTGATTCCGGCCGAGAGAAATCGCCGCCGATTATTCCCGGCGAATCGCCTCGACAGGGGTCGACCGACCTGCCTACGGTCGGTAGTGTCCACTGCAACGGCACCCCCGCGGGGCGCCGTCCTCGACGTTCGTCGCTCAGGCGAGGAGGCTCTTGTGACCCAGACGCCACCGAGTTCGCGCGGTCCGGCCACCGACGGCCCGCTCGCCGATTCCCTCCTGAAGTTCGGCCGGTTCCTGAGACCCGGCGAGTTCTCACCCGACCTCCGCACGGTCACGCTCGAGGGCGGTCGCCAAGGCGACGTCTTCTACCGCGACCGCTGGTCGCACGACAAGGTGGTGCGCTCGACGCACGGCGTGAACTGCACGGGCTCGTGCTCGTGGAAGGTGTACGTCAAGGACGGCATCATCACGTGGGAGACGCAGGAGACCGACTACCCCTCGGTCGGGCCCGACTCCCCCGAGTACGAGCCCCGCGGCTGCCCGCGCGGCGCCGCGTTCAGCTGGTACACGTACTCGCCGACCCGGGTGCGCTACCCGTACCTGCGCGGCGTGCTGCTCGAGCACTACCGGGCGGCGAAGGCGCGCGTCGGCGGCGACCCCGTGCTCGCGTGGGAGGCGCTCGTCACCGACCCCGTGGCATCCAGGGCGTACAAGCGGGCCCGCGGCAAGGGCGGGCTGGTGCGCGCGAGCTGGGACGAGACGCTCGAGATCGTCGCGGCCGCCCACGTGCACACCATCAAGGCGCACGGGCCCGACCGGGTCGCCGGGTTCTCGCCGATCCCGGCGATGTCGATGGTCTCGCACGGGGTCGGCGCCCGGTTCATCAACCTCATCGGCGGCACGATGCAGTCGTTCTACGACTGGTACGCCGACCTTCCGGTCGCGAGCCCGCAGGTATTCGGCGACCAGACCGACGTGCCCGAGTCGGCCGACTGGTGGAACTCGACCTACCTCATGATGTGGGGCTCGAACGTTCCGGTCACGCGCACGCCCGACGCGCACTTCATGACCGAGGCCCGCTACCGCGGCCAGAAGGTCATCACGGTCTCGCCCGACTACGCCGACAACACGAAGTTCGCCGACGAGTGGCTCTCGCCGCACCCCGGCACCGACGCCGCGCTCGCGATGGCGATGGGGCACGTGATCCTCAGCGAGTTCCTCGTCGAACGGCGGGTGCCGCGCTTCGAGCACTACCTCAAGACCTACTCGGACGCCCCGTACCTGGTCTCGCTCGACGAGCGCGAGGCGAGCGACGGCCGTCGCACCTACGTCCCGGGCAAGTTCGTGACGGCCGCCGACCTCGGCGGCGCCGAGGCCGCCGTCGACAACGCCGCGTTCAAGACGGTGCTGCTCGGCCGGGACGGCTCGGTCGTCGTGCCGAACGGCGCGCTCGGCCACCGCTTCGGCGACGCCGACGAGGGCAAGTGGAACCTCGACCTCGAGGGCGTCGACCCGCAGCTCTCCATCCGCGACGGCGCCGCGTGGGGCGGCGAGGTCGCCGAGCTCGAGCTGCCGCGCTTCGACGTCGCCCCCGAGGCCGGCGCCGAGCACGAGGGCGGCAGCGGCGTCGTGCGTCGCGGCGTGCCCGTCGCGCGCGTCGCCGGCCGGCTCGTCACGACCGTCTTCGACCTGCTGCTCGCCCAGTACGGCGTCGCGCGCGAGGGCCTCCCGGGCGAGTGGCCGACGAGCTACGCGGATGCCTCGACGCCGGGCACGCCCGGCTGGCAGGAGGAGATCACCGGGGTCCCCGCCGAGCAGGCCGAACGCATCGGCCGCGAGTTCGCCGACAACGCCGAGCGCTCGGGCGGGCGTTCGATGATCCTCATGGGCGCCGGCACGAACCACTGGTTCCACTCCGACACGATCTACCGCACCTTCCTCGCCCTCACGACGATGACCGGCTGCCAGGGCGTCAACGGCGGCGGCTGGGCGCATTACGTCGGCCAGGAGAAGGTGCGACCCGTGACCGGCTACTCGCAGTACGGCACCGCGAGCGACTGGTCGCGGCCCGGCCGCCAGATGATCGGCACCGCGTTCTGGTACCTCGCGACCGACCAGTGGCGCTACGACGGTCTGCCTGCAGACCAGCTCGCCTCCCCGCTCGCCGAGGGGCTCTTCGCCGGCCGCACCACGGCCGACTGCCTCGTCGAGTCGGCCAAGCGCGGCTGGATGCCGAGCTTCCCGACCTTCGACCGCAACCCGCTCGACCTCGTCGACGACGCCCGGGCCGCGGGCAAGGAGCCGGCCGAGTACGTCGTCGACTCCCTGAACGACGGCTCGCTGCGCTACGCCTGCGAGGACCCCGACTCGCCCGAGAACTTCCCGCGGGTGCTGAACGTCTGGCGCGCGAACATCCTCGGCTCCTCGGGCAAGGGCAACGAGTACTTCCTGAAGCACCTGCTCGGCACCGACTCGTCGGTGCGCGCCGCCGAGGCGCCGCCCGAGCGACGCCCCGAGTCGATCGACTGGCACGACGATGCGCCCGAGGGCAAGCTCGACCTGCTCGTCACAGCCGACTTCCGCATGACCTCGACGACGCTCTTCTCCGACGTCGTGCTGCCCGCGGCCACCTGGTACGAGAAGCACGACCTCTCGTCGACCGACATGCACCCCTTCGTGCACTCGTTCAACCCCGCCATCGCGCCGCCGTGGCAGACGAAGACCGACTTCGAGATCTTCCACCTCATCGCGAAGCGGTTCTCCGAGTACGCGCGCACGCACCTCGGCACCCGCAGCGACCTCGTCGCCGCGCCGCTCATGCACGACACCCCCGACGCGATGGCGACCCCGCACGGCACGGTCGAGAACGACCTGCCGCTCGTGCCGGGCGTGACCATGCCGAAACTCGTCGTCGTCGAACGCGACTACACGGCGATCGCCGACAAGCTTGCGACGCTCGGGCCGCTCGCGGTGAAGGCGGGCATGGTGACGAAGGGCATCGTGTTCGACCCGACGCCCGAGGTCGCCGAGCTCGGGCGGCTCAACGGGGTCGCCACTGCCGGCGCGGGCGCCGGGCAGCCGCTGCTCGACACCGACGTGAAGGTGTGCGAGGCGATCCTCGCCCTCTCGGGCACGACGAACGGCCGGCTCTCGGTTCAGGGCTTCCGCCAGCTCGAGAAGCGCACGGGGCAGCGCATCGCGCAGCTCGCCGAAGACCATGAGGGCGGGCGCATCCGCTTCGCGGACGTGCAGGCGCGGCCGGTCTCGGTCATCACGAGCCCCGAGTGGTCGGGCTCCGAGCACGGCGGACGCCGCTACACGGCGTTCGCGATCAACGTCGAGCACCTGAAGCCGTGGCACACCCTCACCGGTCGCCAGCACTTCTTCCTCGACCACGACTGGATGCGGGAGCTCGGCGAGAACCTGCCGATCTACCGGCCGCCGCTCGACCTCGCGAGGCTCTTCGGCGATTCGCCGGTCGTCGGCTCGACCGCCCCGAGCGGCGACCCCGCGGCATCCGGTCACGCCGAGGTCGCGGTGCGCTACCTGACGCCGCACTCGAAGTGGTCGATCCACTCCGAGTACCAGGACAACCTCTTCATGCTGTCGCTCTCGCGCGGCGGCCCCACCATCTGGATGTCGACGCAGGACGCCGAGAAGATCGGCGTGCGCGACAACGAGTGGATCGAGTCGTACAACCGCAACGGCGTCGTCGTGGCCCGTGCGATCGTCTCGCACCGCATGCCCGAGGGCACGGTGTACATGTACCACGCGAAGGACCGCACGGTCGACGTGCCCCGCACCGAGACGAGCGGGCAGCGCGGCGGCATCCACAACTCGCTCACCAGGGTGCTCCTGAAACCCAGCCACCTCATCGGCGGCTACGCGCAGCTCGCGTTCGCGTTCAACTACCTGGGGCCGACCGGCAACCAGCGAGACGAAGTCACGGTGATCCGCCGCCGCAGCCAGGAGGTCGAGTACTGATGAAGGTCATGGCGCAGATGTCGATGGTCATGAACCTCGACAAGTGCATCGGCTGCCACACGTGCAGCGTCACGTGCAAGCAGGCGTGGACGAACCGCTCGGGCGTCGAGTACGTGTGGTTCAACAACGTCGAGACCCGGCCGGGCATCGGCTACCCCCGCCGCTATGAGGACCAGGAGAAGTGGGGCGGCGGCTGGGTCCGCACGAAGTCGGGGCGCCTGAAGCTGCGCTCGGGCGGGCGGCTGAAGAAGCTCGCCACGATCTTCTCGAACCCGAAGCTGCCCGAGATCCACGACTACTACGAGCCGTGGACGTACGAGTACGACATGCTCCTGAACGCGCCGGCCGGCGAGCACACCCCGGTCGCGAAGCCGAAGAGCCTGCTCACCGGCGAGGACATGAAGATCTCGTGGTCGGCGAACTGGGACGACAACCTCGGCGGCTCGGCCGAGACGATGGCGGACGACCCGATCCTGCAGCACATGTCGGAGCACGTGGCATCCGAGTACGAGCAGACCTACATGTTCTACCTGCCCCGCATCTGCGAGCACTGCCTGAACCCCTCGTGCGTGGCCTCGTGCCCGTCGGGCGCGATGTACAAGCGGGTCGAGGACGGCATCGTGCTCGTCGACCAGGACCAGTGCCGGGGCTGGCGCATGTGCGTGTCGGGCTGCCCGTACAAGAAGGTCTACTTCAACCACAAGACCGGCAAGGCCGAGAAGTGCACGCTCTGCTACCCGCGTCTCGAGGTCGGGCTGCCGACGGTCTGCTCAGAGACGTGCGTCGGCCGGCTGCGGTACCTCGGGCTCGTGCTCTATGACGCCGACAAGGTCGCCGAGGCCGCGTCCATCGAAGACGAGCACGCGCTCCTCGACGCGCAGCGCAGCGTCTTCCTCGACCCGCACGACCCGGCGGTCGTGCAGGCGGCCAGGGAGGCCGGCATCCCCGAGGACTGGATCGACGCCGCGCAGCGCTCGCCGATCCACAAGCTCATCAACGAGTACAAGGTGGCGCTGCCGCTGCACCCCGAGTACCGCACGATGCCGATGGTCTGGTACATCCCGCCGCTCTCCCCCGTGGTCGACGTCGTCGCCTCCTCGGGCAACGACGGCGAGGACGCGAAAACGCTGTTCGCGGCGATCGCGAAGCTCCGCATCCCGCTCGAGTACCTCGCCGGGCTCTTCACCGCGGGCGACACGCGCCCGGTCGAAGCGTCGCTGCGCAAGCTCGCCGCGATGCGCTCGTACATGCGCGGCATCAACCTCGGCGAGGGCAAGGACGAGCGGATCGCCGACGCCGTCGGCATGACCGGCGACACCCTCGAGGAGATGTACCGGCTGCTCGCGATCGCGAAGTACGAGGAGCGCTACGTCATCCCGGCCGCGCACACCGAGCAGGCCCGCGAACTCGACGAGCTCGCCTGCTCGCTCGACTACGACGGCGGGCCGGGCATGGGCGGCGCGGGGCCGTTCGGCTCGTCGAGCGGGCAGCAGGTGCCCGTCGCGGTCGAGAACTTCCACGCGCTGAAGAACCGGCAGACCGCCGACCGCCCGTCGACGTCGGGCCGGGTGAACCTGCTCAATTGGGACGGCAACGGCGCGCCCGACGGCCTGTTCCCCCCGAAGTCCGGGGAGGAATGATGGCGAACTTCCCGCTCATCTTCAGACGCTCCGGTTCGGATGCCTCGCGCTCGTCGCGCAGACCGGGGACGGCGCCGCTCGCGCTCGACGACGCCACACGGCGGCTCGCGCACATCGCGACCTCGCTGCTGCTCGACTACCCGGGCGAGGGCTTCGATGCCCGCCTCGCGGCGGTCGAGGCCTCCCTCGGCGAACTGCCGCCCGCGATCGCGAGCGAGCTCCGCGCGTTCATCGATCACGCCGCCGCGACCGATCGCGAGGCCCTCGCGATCGAGTACGTCGCGACCTTCGACCTCAAGCGCAAGTGCTGCATGTACCTGAGCTACTACGCCGCGGGCGACACCCGGCGGCGCGGCACCGCGCTCGTGACCTTCATCCAGGCGTACCGCGCCGCCGGTTGGGAGTTCGACGCCGACGAGCTGCCCGACTACCTGCCCGCCGTGCTCGAGTTCTCGGCGCGCAGCGACTCGCCCGTGGCCTCCGAGCTGCTCTCGGCCCACCGCGACGGACTCGAGGTGCTGCGCGAGGCCCTCGAGAAGCAGCGGAGCCCGTGGGCGGGCCTCGTGCGCGCCGTCTGCCGCTCGCTGCCCGAGCTCGACGAGGCGACCCGCGAGCGCTACCTCGAGCTCGTCAGCCAGGGCCCGCCCGCCGAGACCGTCGGGCTGTCGTTCCTCGGCAGTCTCGGTCCGACCGTCCTGGCGCCGTATCAGCCCGTCGGAGCCGCACACGAGGAGGCACGCGCATGACCGCCTGGGACGTCCTGCTGTGGGTCGCGATGCCGTACGCCGCGTTCGCGGTGTTCGTCGTCGGGCACATCTGGCGCTACCGCTACGACAAGTTCGGGTGGACGACCCGGTCGAGCCAGACCTATGAGAACCGACTGCTGCGCTGGGGGTCGCCGATGTTCCACCTCGGCATCCTCATGGTGCTCGCCGGGCACGTCGTCGGCCTGCTCATCCCGCGCGAGTGGCTGTACGCCATCGGCATCGACGAGCACATATACCACCTCGGGGCTACCGCGCTCGGCACGGCGGCCGCGGTGCTCACCCTCGCCGGGCTCGCGATCCTGATCTACCGTCGGCGCACTGTCGGTCCGGTGTTCCTCGCGACGACCCGCATGGACAAGCTCATGTACGTCGTGCTCGGCGCGGTGCTGCTGTTCGGCACGATCGCGACCGTCATGTACCAGCTGCTCGGGCCCGGTTACGAGTACCGCGGCACGGTCGGCCCGTGGCTGCGGAGCCTCATCGTCTTCCAGCCGCAGCCCGAGCTCATGGTCGACGTGCCGCTCATGTTCCAGATCCACGTGATCGCGGCGAACGTGCTCTTCGCGCTCTGGCCGTTCACCCGGCTCGTGCACGTGTGGTCGGCGCCGATCGGCTACCTGTTCCGCCCGTACATCGTGTACCGCTCGCGCGACGACGCCCGCCGCCCAGGCTCGCGGCCCGCGCGCCCGGGCTGGGAGGGCATTCAGACGCCCGACCCGAAGAAGCTCACGAAGCTCTGAGCGCGCTGGGCCCCGCGCGCGCTCCCAGGTCGCTCAGCGGGTGACGAGGTCGGCGGCGACCCCGGCGAAGCGCTGGATGCCGCCGTCGAGCGAGGCGACCTCGGCGTGCCCACGGCGTGCGAGCTCGCGGGCCGCGCGCTGCGAGCGGATGCCGACCTCGCAGTAGACGACGATCGGGCCGTCGCCGGGCGGCAGCTCGGCGCCCGAGAGGAGCTCGCGGAGCGGGAGCAGGGTGCTGCCGTCGATGCGGACGAGCTCGGCCTCGCTCGGTTCGCGCACGTCGATGAGGCGCAGCGGCTCGGCCGCACGCAGGCGCATGAGCAGTTCGGCCGCCGAGATCGGGGGCGGCGCGGTCGCCGAGGCATCCGATTCACTCGAATCGTCGAGGCCGCAGAACCGTTCGTAGTCGATGAGGTCCGTGATCTCGTCGGCGTCGGCGATCGCCGTGTAGGCGATCTCGCGGGTGCGCGCGGTGAGCGCGTCGTAGCTGAGGACTCGGCCGAGGAGGGGGTCGCCGAGTCCGGTGACGAGCTTCACGACCTCGGTCGCCATGAGCGCGCCGACCACGAGGCAGAGGCTCGGCAGCACGCCGCCGAGCTCGCAGCTCGGCACCTCGCCGGGCGCCGGCGGCACGGGGAAGAGGTCGCGGTACCCGGGGCCGCGACCGCGCCAGGCGACGCCGAGCTGCCCGTGGTAGCGCAGGATCGCGCCCCAGACGAGCGGCTTGCCGGCGAGATGGGCCGCGTCGTTCGTCAGGTAGCGCGTCGGGAAGTTGTCGCTGCCGTCGACGACGAGGTCGTAGTCGTCGAGGATGCCGCGGAGGTTCGCCGCGGTCACGCGCTCGCGATGGCGGACCACCCGGCACTCGGGGTCGGTGGCGGCGACCGTGTCGGCGAGCGAGTCGACCTTCGGCCGGCCGAGGTCGTCGACCCCATGGCTGAGCTGGCGCGGCAGGTTGCTGAGCTCGACCGTGTCGGCGTCGGCGATGCCGATCGTGCCGATGCCCGTTCCGGCGAGCGCGGGCACGACCGCGCTGCCGAGCCCGCCGGCGCCGATGACGAGCACCCGCGCGGCCTGCAGGCGACGCTGGGCGAGTTCGCCGAAGCCCGGCAGCATGAGCTGTCGGCTGAAGCGTGCGAGCCTGGCGGGAGCCAGCGGCGGCCCGGGCTCGACGAGCGGCTCGGTCATGCGGCCAGTGTATCCGCCGGGTTCCGCCACGAGGGCGGTCGGCGGGACGGCGGATCCGGATAGGGTCCCGGATCCGTCGCACCGCACTGTCAGGGGGGTGATCGGCGCCGGGGCGCATGGGAGCCGTTCGTGGGGGGCCGAGTTCGCTCCACCCCGGAACGCCGATCGCGGGACACCCACTCGGGTGTGGGTCAAACGTCCCACTTATGAAGATAGAGATCCATCCTGTGAACCGGCTCCATGGTCGCTGCATGCTTCCACCGAGTCCCAGTCCGCGCCCCGACGGTTCGACGACGAGCCGCGCCGCGCCGGATCCCACCCCTCCCGGTACCATCGACGGCATGACGATCGTGACCGTGCGGTACTTCGCGGCGGCCGCCGACGCGGCCGGCGCCGAGGAGGAGCGGCTCGAGCTCCCCGACGGCGCCACCGTCGGCCACCTCCGCGACGAGCTCGCCGAGCGGTACGGCGTCGCCATGCAGCGCGTGCTGCAGAACGGGTCGTTCCTCGTCGACGGCACCGTCGAGCGCGACCCCGCGACCGCACTCGGCGCGGCCGTCGACATCCTTCCGCCGTTCGCCGGCGGATAGGGCCGAGCACTCCCCGAGCGCTCGCCGAACTCGGGACCCGCAGCACCCACCGCAGAGACGAGGCCGGAATGCGCAGCTACGCCGAACACCAACGGGCCGTGCACGAACTGCTCGACCCGCTCGCCGCGCGGCTCGACGCAGCGGGCGGGCGTCCGGTGCCGGTCTCGGCCTCCGTCGGGCGAGCCGACGCGCATGGGCGGGTGCTCGCCCGCGACGTCCACGCGCCGGTCGCGCTGCCCGGCTTCGACAACTCGCAGATGGACGGCTACGCCGTGCGCTCGGCCGAGCTCGCCGGAGCACGCCCCGGTTCGCCGGTGCGGTTGGCGGTCGGGCCGACGAGCGCCGCGGGCGACGCGCCCTTCGCACTCGCCCCCGGCACCGCCTCCCCCGTGATGACCGGTGCCGCGATCCCCGCCGGCGCCGACGCCGTCGTGCCGATCGAGGTCGCCGACCCGTCCGCCTTCATCGGCCTCGGGGCCGGACGCCACGACTCCCCCGACGGCTCGGTCGTCGGGTTCACCGCCCCGGTGGCGCCGGGCGCGTACATCCGCCGCGCCGGCAGCGACATCGCCGAGGGCGCCCTGCTGCTCGCCGCCGGCACCCGGCTCGGCCCCGCGCAGCTCGGCTCGCTCGCCGCGGCCGGCGTCACCGAGGTGCTCGTGCGTCGCCCGTTGCGAGTGCTGCTCGTCTCGACCGGCCACGAGCTGCAGGCGCCCGGGCTGCCGCTCCGCCCCGGGCAGATCCACGACGCCAACACCACCATGCTCGGCGCCGCGCTCCGCGGGTGCGGCGTCGAGGTGATCGAGGCCCTCGCCCCCGACGATGCGGCCTCCGTGCGGGCCGCGCTCGAGGCATCCGCTCGCCGCGTCGACCTCGTGGTGACCACCGGCGGCGTCAGCGCCGGCGCCTTCGAGGTGGTGCGCGAGGCGCTCGCGCCGCTCGGCGTCGAGTTCGTGAAGGTCGCGATCCAGCCCGGCGGACCGCAGGGCCTCGGCACGGCCCGCATCGAGCCCGAGGACGGCGACAGCCCCGTCGAGGTGCCCGTGGTCGCGTTCCCCGGCAACCCGGTGTCGGCGCTCGTCTCGTTCGAGCTCTTCCTGCGGCCGGTGCTGCGGCGGCTCGAGGGCCTCGCGCCCGATCGCCACCGCGCGCGGCTGCCGCTCGCGCACGAGGTCGTCTCGCCGCGGGCGAAGCACCAGGTGCGGCGGGGCGTCCTCGACGGCGACGGCGCCGTCGAGGTCGGGGCCCCGAGCTCGCACCTGCTGCACGCGTATGCTCAGGCGACGGTGCTCGTGCACCTGCCGGTGGGAGTCGACGCGCTGCCCGCCGGCGCCGCCGTCGACGTCTGGAGGATCGATGACTGACACCCCGCCCCGTCTCACCCACCTGCGCGACGACGGTTCGGCGCACATGGTCGACGTCACCGACAAGCAGGTCACGAAGCGCACCGCGAGCGCGCAGGCGGTCCTCACGAGCCGCCCCGAGGTCGTCTCGGCGATCCTCGACGGCACCCTGCCGAAGGGCGAGGCGATCGGCACCGCGCGCATCGCCGGGATCATGGCGGCGAAGCAGACCTCCACGCTCATCCCGCTCTGCCACCCGCTGCCGCTCACGAAGCTCGACGTCGACATCACCGCCGAGGGCGAGCGCGTGCGCGTCGTCGCGACAGTGACCACCAAGGGCGTCACGGGCGTCGAGATGGAGGCCCTCACCGCGGCGAGCGTCGCCGCGCTCACCCTCTACGACATGATCAAGGCGGTCGACCACCACGCCGTGATCGGCGAGATCATGGTGCTCGCGAAGGCGGGCGGCAAGAGCGGCGACTGGTCGCGGGCATGAGCGACCGGATGCCTCGCGCCGCCACGGTGCTCGTCGCGTCGACGCGCGCCGCGGCCGGGGTCTACGAGGACCGCACGGGGCCGGTGATCGCCGCCTGGCTCGCCGAGCGCGGCTTCGCGGTGCAGGGGCCGCTCGTCGCCGCCGACGGCGTGGCGTTCGAGACGGCGCTGCAGGCGGCCGTGGCGGCGGCGCCTGCGGTCATCGTGACGACCGGCGGCACCGGCCTCGCCCCGGGCGACCTCACGCCCGAGGCGACCGCGGCGCTGCTCGACCGCGAGCTCCCCGGCTTCGCCGAGGAGCTGCGCCGGCGCGGCGCCGCGACGACGCCGACCGCACTGCTGACCCGCGGCGTCGCCGGGGTCGCCGGATCGACGTTCGTGGTCAACCTTCCCGGCTCGACGGGCGGCGTGCGCGACGGCCTCGGCGTGCTCGGCGACGTGCTCGACCACGTGCTCGACCAGCTCGCGGGCGGCGACCACCGGCAACCAGGCTGAGTTCCATCTCGAGACCGCGGGCCCTGCTCCCGAGCACACCTCTGCGCGACATCTGGGTCCCGGGTTCTTCGTCGGCCACGGGCGACCTTCCCTCCGGAGCGGGTGTGCACAAGTGGACTTGTGGCCGCCCGACAGGTCCACTAGTGGACTTGTCGCGTACCGGCGAGGACACAAGTGGACTTGTGGCCTTCTCTCCGCAGGTGGCCTTCCCTCCGGAGCGGGTGTGCACAAGTGGACTTGTGGCCGCCCGACAAGTGCACAAGTGAACTTGTGGCCGCCCGACGAGTCCACAAGTGGATTTGTGGCGTCCCGGCCATGACACAAGTGGATTCGTCGACCGCCGCGTCCGAGAGATACCCGCCGTCGGCAAAGGTCACCGAGCGGTGCGAGGGCCTACCGGAGCGACGATGGGCGATGACGCGGCGGGGTGACGTGCTCCTGCGCCCTGGCCGCGTTGCGCGCCGAGACGCGGTCGATCCACTGGAGGCGCTCGCGTTCGAGCGGCACGGCGAAGATCGCCCAGAGCACCAGCGCGACCCCGACGCCGACGAGGGCGCCGCCGACGGTGTCGGAGAACCAGTGCGCCCCGAGGTAGGTGCGGCTGATCGCCATGAGCACGGTGTAGAGCGCGCCGAGCACCCACACCCACAGCCGCGGCACGATCACGCCGACCGCGACGGCGATGGTCGCGGCGTTCGCGACATGCCCCGAGGGGAATGAACCGAAGTCGGAGACGACGATCATGTCTTCGGGCCGAGCGCGGCCGAACGCCGACTTCAGCACCTGCACCACCCCCGCACTCGCCGCAGAGGCGGCGATGAAATAGAGCGCGGCCCACGGCCGGCGAACGAGGAGCAGCACGACCGCGGTGCCGACCGGGATGACGAAGACACCGATGACCCCGCCGCCGAGCGCGTTCATGAAGTACGCGAACACGTCGCCGACGGGCCCGCGCATCGCGAAGACCTCTTCGGCCCACTGCTCGTCGACCTCGAACGGGAGCCCGCCGAAGCGCCCCATGATCACGAAGCCGAGCAGGGCCGCCGTCACGATCGCGACGATGCCGCCGATGAGCGGCGCGCGTCGCCGCACGGTCCGCACCGAGGCATCCGCCTGCTTCGCCTGAACGGTGCGCGTCGCCTGCATCCTCCAAAACTAACGAACGACGCGTCGGCCTCCACCCGGCTCGCCGGGGCGCCCGCGTTCAGTCCGTGAGCGGCGGCACGGTCTTCGGGCGCACGAGCACCCAGAGGCCGATGATCGCGATCGCCGCCGCAGCCGACATCACGATCGCCATCGGCAGCGCGCTGCCGACTCCCATGAGGCCGATGAGCGGCGAGATGAGCCCCGCGAGCCCGAAGTTCAGCGCCCCGAGGAGCGACGCGGCCGTACCGGCCTCGCTGCCGTGCGAGGCGAGCGCGAGGATCTGCACCGCGGGGAACGAGAACCCGCACGCCGTGATGAACAGGAACAGCGGCACGATCGTGCCCCAGAGGCCCGCTCCGGTCACGTCGAGCACCGCGATCGCGATGGCGGAGCCCAGCAGCACGACGGTGGTCACCGCGAGGATCCACTGCGGCGCCACCCGCCCGCGCATGAGGCGCGAGCTCGTCTGCACGCCGATGATGATGCCGACCGAGTTCACGCCGAACAGCAGCCCGTACTCCTGGGCGGTGAACTCGTACACCTCCTGGAAGAGGAACGACGACGTCGACAGGTACCCGAACAGTCCGGTGAACACCATGCCGCCGACGAGGGCGGCGCCGAGGTAGACCCGGTCGCGGAAGAGCGCCCGGTAGCGGTCGCGCATCGTCGAGTGGCCGGTCACGTGCCGGCGCGACGGCGGCAGCGTCTCGACGATGAGGAAGGCGACGCAGAGCACGACGACCACGCCGTACGCCGCGAGCACCCAGAAGATGCCGCGCCAGTCCATGACCTGCAGCAGCTGCGAGCCGATGACCGGCGCGAGCACAGGGGCGAGGCCGTTCACGAGCGCGAGGCGGGAGAGCATCTTCACGAGGGGCTTGCCGCCGAACAGGTCGCGCACCATCGCCATGGCGACGACGCCGCCCGCGGCGGCACCGAAGCCCTGCAGCAGGCGGAACGCGGCGAGCCAGACGATGTCGGGTGCGAACGCCGCGCCGATCGAGGCGGCGATGTGCAGCGTGGTCGCGAGGATGAGCGGCAGGCGGCGGCCGACCTTGTCGCTCCACGGGCCGACGATGAGCTGCCCGAAACCGAATCCGATCATGGTGCCGGTCAGGGTGATCTGCACCGCGGCGGCCGAGACGCCCAGTTCGTCCTGCAGCACCGGGAAGGCGGGCAGGTAGAGGTCGACCGTGAACGGCCCGAGTGCGGTGAGCGCCCCGAGCACGAGCACGTAGACGAGGCGCTGGCGCGCCGTCAGGGCATCGCCGGGATGCACCGACACGACGGGGGTCGAGCGGGTGTCGTCGGGGCGGATGATGGGGATGGGACTCGTGGCGGACATGCGATCCTGGCGTGCTCGAAGGCGGATGAGGTCTGGTGCCGGGCGCGACCGGCGGCCTCGGCGCGCGCCATCGGACGCCGGGAACGACGACGACGGCACCGCGTGGGTGCCGTCGTGCGGATCCGAGCCGTGACATCGCACTCGAATCGATTCGAAGGCACTAGGTTACCGCACGGTCGACCGAGGTGCGAGCGTCGATTCCCCGACTCCCGGCGCGAACGCGGGCGGCGTCGCTAGTCTGGATCGATGCCGTTCGATCTCCGAGACATCCCGCTCGATCAGAAGGCCGAGGCCGCCCTCGCGGCGCGCGGTCTCGAGTACCGTGTCGTCGATCCCGATGACCGCGCCGGGCTCGAAGCGTGGGTCGCGGCCGACCGCCGCGGATTCCACGAGAACCGCGCCGACGAGGCCGAACTCGCCCGGGAGGTGTCGGTGTTCGCCGATCGGCGGGTGCACGCCGTGCACGACCCGACGCTCGACGCCCCCGAGATCCCGGTCGCGACCGTCGCGAGCTGGCCCACCGGCCTGAGCGTGCCGGGCGGCCGGAGCGTCGACGGCTGGGCCGTGAGCTCGGTGACGGTCGCTCCGACGCACCGTCGCCGCGGCGTCGCCCGCGCGCTGATGGAGGGCGAGCTGCAGAACGCGGTCGCCGCCGGCGCCGCGCTCGCCATGCTCACCGCGTCGGAGGCGACGCTCTACGGCCGGTACGGGTTCGCGCCTGCAGCGCGCGCCGCCACCGTCGAGGTCGCCCGCCGCCGGGTCGAGTGGATCGCGCCGCTCGAGCCCGGGCGGGTGCAGTTCGTGGCGCCCGAGGTCATGCGCACCGCCGCGGCATCCATCGCCCGTCGGGCCGTCGCGCGCACCCCCGGCGAGATCGACCGCTGGCCCGGCCTGATCGACCGCATGCTCGGCACGCACGCTCCCGACAGCGAGCGGTCGCGCTCGATCCGCGTGGCGCGCTACGACGACCGGCACGACCAGCCGCAGGGATTCGTGGTGTTCCGGGTGAAGCACGACCCGGGCGAGGCCGACAACGACGACCGGAGCGTGCTCGAGTTCGACTTCCTCGCCGCCGCCACCGACGAGGCCGAGCGCGCGCTCTGGCGCTTCCTCACCGAGCACGACCTCATCGGGCGGGTGCGCGGCCGCCTGCGCTCGGTCGACGAGCCGCTCCCGTGGCTCATCGCCGATCGGCGGGCGATCACGGTGCGCGACGTCGTCGACCACCTCTGGCTGCGCATCCTCGACCCCGTCGCCGCGCTCGAGGCGCGCCGCTACTCGGGCAGCGGGTCGCTCGTGCTCGACATCGACGACCCGCAGGGGTACGCGGCGGGCCGCTTCGAGATCGAGTTCTCGGCCAAGGGGCACGCCGAGGTGCGTCGCTCCGAATCCGCACCGACGGATGCCTCGGCTCGCGCCGCCCGCCGGTCGCGACCCGTGCAGGGCCTGCGGCTCGGGGTCGCCGAACTCGGGGCGATCTACCTCGGCGATGTCGCGCCGTCGCTGCTGGCCCGCGCCGGCCGGGTCGTCGAGACGACGCCGGGATCGCTCGCCCTCGCCGACCGCCTCTTCGCGTCGCCGCGGGCACCCCACCTCAGCATCTGGTTCTGAACCGCGGCGCTCCCCGCCGAAGAGGCGCTCCCCCGCCGAAGCGGCGCTACGCCGCCGAGGCGGAGAACCCGGCCGCGAGCTCGGCACCGGCCCGTTCGAGCCATCGCAGCGGTTCGGCGACGGCGGCGGCGCCACTGCCGGCGAGCTCGGTGAGCGAGGCGCTCGCGCCGAATCCTGCGGCCCGCGGTTCGGCGACAACGAGCCCCGCGACGAGCGCGGCGGGAACGCCGGCGGACTCGGCGAGGCGCACGATCTCGGAGGGCACCTTGCCCGCAGCCGACTGCCCGTCGAAGCGCCCCTCCCCAGTGATCACGAGTGCGGCGCCGCGGAGTGCTGCGGGCAGCCCGATCGTCTCGGCGACGGTGCGCGCGCCGGGCACGGTGCTCGCGCCCCAGGCGAGCAGGCCGAAGCCGGTGCCGCCCGCCGCTCCCGCTCCCGGGGTCTCGGGATCGGTGCCGGGCAGCAACTCGGCGAGTCGGGCGAGGCCGGCTTCGAGCACGGCCACGTCGGCCGGCGACGCCCCCTTCTGCGGGCCGAACACCGCGGCGGCCCCGGCGGGTCCGAGGAGCGGATTGGTCACGTCGACGAGGAGGCCCGCACCCGCCGCAGGCAGACAGCGGAGGCCGTCGAGGCGCACCTCGGCGAGCCGACCGAGTGCGCGGCCTCCGGCCGCGACCGGTCGTCCCGCGCCGTCGAGCAGCGCCGCGCCGAGCTCGGCGAGCGCGCCCGCTCCCCCGTCGGTCGAGGCGCTGCCGCCGAGCGCGAGGAGGAGCCGCTCGACCCCGTGGTCGAGCGCCGCGGCGATCGCCTCGCCGAACCCGCGCGTGTGCGCGTCGAGCGGCGCGAGCGGATCGAGCAGGGTGATGCCGCTCGTCGCGGCGAGTTCGACGACGCCCGTCGCCGGTTCGCCCGGCAGCAGCAGCCAGTGCGTGGCGACGGGCTCGGCGAGCGGTCCCGCCACGGTGACCGGCACTCGGATCGCCCCGGGCATCGCCGCCCCGAACGCGTCCAACGTGCCCTCGCCGCCGTCGGCCATCGGGCGCAGCACGAGTTCGTCTGTCGGTCGCACCGCGCCCCAGCCGCGGGCGATCGCGGCGGCGGCCTCGGTCGCCGACGCGGTGCCCTTGAACGAGTCGGGGGCGATGACGATGCGACTCATCTGGCACCTCTTCGGGGTCGCCGCCGCTCGGCGCGGGTGAGCGGCCTAGATCGAATCCTGCCGAGGGAAGACGACCTTCTGCACGATGATGATGAGCGAGGCCGCGACGGGGATCGCGACGAGCGCGCCGAGCACTCCGCCGAGGGTGCCGCCGGCGACCGCGGCGATCACGACGAGGGCGCCGGGCACCGAGACCGCGCGGTTCATGATGCGGGGGCTCAGCACGTAGGCCTCGACCTGCATGTAGATGAGGTAGTAGATCGCGGCGGCGAGCGCCGTCGGCGGGCCGGCGGCGAGGCAGACGAGCGAGATGATCACCGCGCCCGTGAGCGTGCCGACGAGCGGGACGAGCGAGAACAGGAAGGCGATGAACGCGAGCAGGATGGGGGCGGGCGCCCCGATGATCGTCAGGAAGACGAGGCTCAGCACGCCGTTGACGGCGGCGAGGCTGACCTGGCCCATGACGTAGCGGCCGACCGAGCCCGTGATCTCCTCCGAGACGTCCCGGTAGCCCGAACGCGACGAGGCCGGCACGAAACGGGCGGCGTAGCGCTTCATCGAGTCGAGCGAGGCGAGGAAGTAGAGGGTGAGGATGAGCACGATCGTCGCACCCGTGAATCCGCCTGCGATGCCCGCGCCGACCGCGAGGATGCCGCCGCCGAGCGAGCCCAGGTTCTCGGGGTCGGCGAGCCACTTGCCGACCGACTCGATCGCGTCGTTGAGCGCATCGCCCGAGCCGGAGACGCTGTTGAGCCAGCCGACGAGGTCGCTGTGCTTGAAGTTCTCGACGATCGTCGGCCAGTTCTCGATGACGTACGTGGTCTGCTCGACGATGAGCGGCACGATGGTCGCGATGAGGCCGACGAAGAGGCCGACCACCACCACGACGACCCCCAGGATGGCCGCCCAACGAGGCATCCCCCTGCGTTGCAGCCAGCTGACCACCGGGTCGAGGCCGAGCGCGAGGAAGAGGGCGAGGGCGACGTAGAGGATGACGGTGCCGAGCTCGGCGATGATCCCGCCGAGCATGAGCGCCAGCAGCACGCCGAGCGCACCGATGAAGCCGATGCGGAACGCCCGGATCTTCACCTCGGGACCGCGCGCGTCGCCGTCGCTCGTGACCTGGGTCGACGGCGGCTGCGGGGCGACCGCCCGCTTCGTTCGGATTCGCATGCCTCGACGGTAATGCGCGCCCCCGCCGAAGGCATCCCCTTGACGCGGCGAGTTCGATCCGGTGGCGCCGGCGAGCGCGGCGAGGACGGATGGAATGATTCGAGACCCGAGGCGTTGCACCACTGCGGGGCGGCACCGTGCGCCCCGGCGAGGAGCGGGCATGGCGGACACGACGGGTGTGGGATTCCGATCCGAGCGGGGGCCGGTGCTCATCGCGGTGATGCTCGCGACCGGGCTCATCGCCATCGACTCGACGATCCTCGCGACGGCGGTGCCCTCGATCGTCGACGATCTCGGCGGGTTCTCGCAGTTCCCGTGGCTGTTCTCGATCTACCTGCTCGCGCAGGCCGTCTCGGTGCCGGTGTACTCGAAGCTCGCCGACACCGTGGGGCGCAAGCCCATCATGCTCGTGGGCATCGGGCTGTTCCTCCTCGGCTCGATCCTCTGCGGCGTGGCGTGGGACATGACCTCGCTCATCGTCTTCCGCGCCGTGCAGGGCCTCGGCGCCGGCGCCGTGCTGCCCGTCTCGATCACGATCACGGGCGACATCTACACGGTGCGCGAGCGCGCCAAGGTGCAGGGCTACATCGCGAGCGTGTGGGCGGCCTCCTCGGTCATCGGTCCGACGCTGGGCGGCGTGTTCGCCGAGTTCCTGTCGTGGCGGTGGATCTTCTTCGTGAACATCCCCCTCTGCATCCTCGCCGCCGTCATGCTCTGGCGGGGCTACCACGAGTCGCTCGGCCGCGAGAAGCACCGCATCGACGTGGCCGGTGCGACGGTGCTGACCCTCGGGCTCACGCTCGTCATCCTCGCCGTGCTCGAGGGCGGGCAGGCGTGGGACTGGCTGTCGTGGCAGAGCCTCGGCGCCTTCGGCGTCGGCGGGCTGCTGCTCGTCGTGTTCGTGCTCATCGAGCGTCGCGCGGCCGAACCGGTACTGCCGCTCTGGGTGTTCTCGCGGCGGCTCATCGTGACGACCTCGCTCATCTCGCTCGGCGTCGGCGCCGTGCTCATCGGGCTCACCTCCTACGTGCCCACCTTCCTCGAGATCACGGCGGATGCCTCGCCGCTGGTCTCGGGCCTCGCGGTCGCCGCGCTCACCCTGGGCTGGCCGATCGCAGCGTCGAACGCGGGGCGCCTGTTCCTGCGCATCGGGTTCCGCGCCACCGCCCTCATCGGGCTCGCGATCGCCGTGCTCGGCAGCGCCGCGCTCTTCGCGGCCTCGTTCGTGCCGAACGTGTGGACGACGGCGATCGCCTGCTTCATCGTCGGCCTCGGCCTCGGCCTCGTCGCCTCGCCCACCCTGATCGCGGCCCAGTCGTCGGTGCCGTGGGAGGAGCGCGGGGTGGTGACGGGGGCGAACATGTTCCTGCGATCGGTCGGCAGCGCCGTCGGCGTCGCGATCTTCGGCGCGGTCGCGAACGGGGTGATCACCCGATCGGGACTCGGCCCGCAGTCCCCCGTCGCGATCCAGGCGGCCTCGGCCACGGTGTTCTTCGCGGTCGCCGTGGCGGCGATCCTCACGATCGCCGCGGCCCTCGTGATGCCGCGGGCCCGGGTCGACGACATCGAGCACCGCCCGGCCGAGGCCGTCGCCGCGAGCTGAGCCGCGGCATCCAATGCCGCCCGAGCGCTACCCGAGGCCCGAGGTCGCGGGCGGCATGACCTCGCCCTCGAGGGTCCGTACCCAACGATCGCCCGTCGCCCGGAACTCCCGGCGGGTCGCGAAGCGGTAGTGATAGGCCCGCACGCGCAGCCAGCGAGGCGGCTCGCCGTCGAACGGGTCGTCGGCGAGCAGCGCGAGCGTCGGCCCGTCGGCGGCGAGCAGGCGTTCGAGGAACACCTCGAACCAGGGTTCCCACAGGCGCCCGAGCGGCAGGAACCACATCAGCCAGTCGAGCCGCAGGTGGTACGGGGCCCACTGCCGCGGCAGCGCTCGCACGTCGCCGGGCTTGCCCTTGAAGCCGTACTCTCGCCATGCGGCGTCCTCGTCGGGCACCTCGTCGAGGGTGCCCTCGACGACGATCTCGATGCGGCGCTTCGTCACGGTGCCGAACGCGCCGTAGGCGTTGACGAGCATCCACCGGTTGAACGCGGCGTTCATGAGCTGGCGGTGCGCGAAGAGGTTGCGCAGCGGCCACCAGCTGAGCACGAGGACGAGCGCGCTCACCGCGAGCACGACGAGGACCCACCAGCTCGGTGAGCCCGAGGCGTCGGTGCCGAGGTCTTCGGGGATCGCCGGGATCAGCAGGTGCCAGACCGGGTCGGTGATCGCGGATGCCGCGAGCACGACCGTGATCCAGTTGAGCCACGCGAAGTTGCCGGTCACGATGAGCCAGAGCTGCGTGAGGATGACGATCGCCGCCGCGACCGAGCCGACCGGCCCGGGAACGAACAGCAGGAACGGCACGACGAGCTGCGCGACGTGGTTGCCGAGCACCTCGCCGCGGTGGAACCACGGCGGCAGCAGGTGCGCCTGCCGGCTGAGCGGGCCCGGCATCGGCTGGGTCTCGTGGTGGTACATGAGCGCGGTGAGGTCGCGCCACTCGCGCCCGCCGCGGATCTTGATCATGCCGGCGCCGAACTCGAGCCGGAACACGAGCCACCAGATCGCGACGACGATCGTGATCGGCGGGGGCTGCGCGTTCGAGCCGAGGAACGCCACCGTGAACAGCGCCTCGCAGAGCAGCATCTCCCAGCCGAAGCCGTAGAAGGTCTGCCCGACGTTCACGATCGAGAGGTACAGCAGCCACAGGGCGATGAAGGCGAGCATCGGCAGCCACGGCGGCCCGAGCTGCGGCAGCCCGAACACGACGGAGGCCCCGAGCACGATCCCTGCGACGGCGACCGCGACGAGCCGCCGATCGCTGTACCCCCAGCGGAACAGGCTCGGGCCGCGGAGGCGCGATGCGCGCTGCAGCAGCGCGGGCACCGGCAGCAGTCCGTGCTCGCCGAGCAGCGGGCGGAACTGGTTCAGCGTCGACCAGAACGCGACGACGGCGAGCACGCCGACGCCGCGCTGCAGCACCTGGCGGGCGACCTCGTAGTCGTGCGCGTCGAACCAGACGGTCCAGTCCACGCCTCCACGCTACGCCCGTCGCAATCGGTCGGGCAGGGAGCGCGAGGACCGCAGAGGCCGCCGCCGAGGCGCCTCAGATGGTGAGCCCGAAGCGCTCCTTCAGGGCGAGCTTCGCCGCGTACCACCCGTTCATGCCGTGCACGGCCGGCCCGGGCGGAGTCGCGCTCGAGCACAGGTAGACGCCGTCGACGGGGGTGCGCCACGGCGCCGTCGAGACCACCGGGCGCTTCACGAGCTGCGCGAGGTCGAGCGCGCCCGAGTAGATGTCGCCGCCGACGTAGTTGCGGTTGTAGGCGCCGATCTCGCGGGCCGAGCTCGCCGCGCTCGCGAGCACGACGTCGCGGAATCCGGGCGCGAAGCGCTCGACCTCGGCCGTCACGAGCTCGGTCGCGTCGAGCGTCGACCCCGCCGGCACATGCGTGTAGGCCCAGAGCACCTGCTTGCCGGCAGGCGCGCGGCTCGGGTCGACGACGCTCGGCTGGCAGACGAGCACGTACGGATGCCTCGGCGCCCCGCCGTCGCCGGCGACCCGCGTGTTGACGCCCGGCTGCAGCCCGCGTGCGACCGCGTTCTCGGCCGCGGCGATCTCGCGCCGGCTGCCGCCGAGGTGCACGGTCGGGGCGAGTCCGACGGCGGGGTTCGCCCACGGCACCGGCCCGTCGAGCGCGAAATCCACCTTCGCGATGCCCGATCCGTAGCGGTACCTGCGCAGTGCCCGCTCGTAGCGATGCGGCAGCTCAGCGGTGAAGAGCAGCTCGGGCGAGGTGTCGAGCAGCACGGCGCGCGAGCCGCGCACCTCGTCGAGCGCCTGCACCGGGGCATCCGTGACGATCTCGGCGCCGTGCTCCGCGAGCTCGGCCACGAGCGCATCGGCGATGGTCTGGGAGCCGCCCCTCGGCAGCCCCCAGCCGACGCCGTGGCCGTGCATCGCGATCAGCAGGCCGGCCCCCGCCGAGGCGAGCGAGGGCAGGCCGCCCGCCGCGTGCGCGACGACGCCGGTGAAGAGGGCGGGCGCGACGTCGCCCGTGAAGCGCCGATCCCATGCGCGGGTGCCCTGCTCGAGCGCGCGCAGGCCGAATCGGAACGCCGCGAGCGGGTCGCGGGGCACCCGGAGCAGTTGCGAACCCGTGAAGTCGACGACGCCGTCCTGGCGGGCGAGCAGCGGGCCGACGAGCCGTCGCCAGGCCCGGCCGTCTGCCCCCAGCCCGTCGACGGTGCGGTCGAGGTCGCGCCAGGCGATGCCCGCGCGTCCGCCGGGCAGCGGGTGCGCGTAGGACGCCTCGGGCACGATCCACTCCGGCGCGTGCGGGCCGTCGAGGAGGCCGAGCTCGCGGAACACCGGTGAGGCGAGCGCCGCCGGATGCACCGCGGAGCAGACGTCGTGCCGGAAGCCGGGCAGCGTCAGTTCGGCGGTGCGGAGGCCCCCGCCGATCGTCGGCGCCGCCTCGACGACGCGAACCGTGAGCCCGGCGCGGGCAGCCACGACGGCGGCGGTGAGCCCGTTGGGCCCCGATCCGACGACGGTGACGTCGACCATGCTCAGAAGGTGTGGTGATAGACCCAGGGCAGGCGGTCCATCATGAGTCGGTGGCGGGCGCCCTGCGCGTCGGGGGCGTCGTCGGACACGGCGGGGATGCGCCCGTCGCCGCCCGGGGCGGCGTCGTACTCGCCGTCCTCCTGCCAGAGCACCATGCGGCGGGCGTCGTCGCGGCGTGCCCGGTAGGGGCGGACCCCGCCCTCGGCGAATGCGGCGAGCGCGGCATCGACCGACCGGGCGCCGAGCAGCCCGTGCAGGGTGACCCAGGTCGGCGGCCACAGCGTCATGGCGCCTGCGGCGTGACGGTCGAGGGCGTCGACCGGGCGGATCCACTCGGCGGCGACGACCTCGTCGGCGGCGAGTCGCAGTTCGCCGTCGGGCACGCGCACCGCGAAGAACGCCGTCGTCAGCTGCTTGGGCGCGCCCTTCGGCGGGGTCCAGAGGGAGAAGGGCACGAGCTCCTTCTCGTCGACGACGAGGCCGACCTCCTCCTCGACCTCGCGCGCGGCGGCTCGTCGGGCCGCCGCGAGACCGTCGGTCGGCCCGCCGAGCGCGTCGGCCTCGTCGACGGCTCCGCCCGGGAACACCCAGGCGCCGGCGAAGGAGCCGCGATCGCTGGGCCGCTCGGCGAGCAGCACCTCGAGGCCGAGCTCGCCGTCGCGCAACAGCACGACGGTGGCGGCGGATCGGGTGGCGGCGGATGAGCTCGGGGACTCGGGCGCGCTGTCCATGCCCTCAGACTAGGCCGCCACGCCCCGCCTCGCACGGGGCGGGCCGATACACTGCCGGGATGGATGACGCCGCAGCGCACGAGCGGGTCGACCCGGCCGGGCCGTCGCGACTGGCCCGCACGGTGCTCGCGCCGAACGCGGGCCCGATGACCCTCGACGGCACCAACTCGTACGTGCTGCAGGCGCCCGGCGCCCGGTCGACCATCGTGGTCGACCCGGGGCCCGCCGATGCCGGTCACCTCGAACTGCTCGCAGGCGTCGGCGAGGTCGAGCTCGTGCTCATCACGCACCACCATGCCGACCACACGGAGGCGATCGATGCCTTCGCACGGCTGACCGGGGCCCCGGTGCGGGCGATCGACCCCGCGTTCTGCCGCGGTGCGGCGCCGCTCGTCGACGGTGAGCGGATCGCCGCGGCGGGCGTCGAGCTCGAGGTGATCGCGACCCCCGGGCACACGGCCGACTCGGTCTGCTTCGCGCTGCTCGGCGAGACGGGAGCTTCGGGCGGGCTCGACGGGCCGGGCGACGCCGCCCGTACGCCGCTCGCGGTGCTGACCGGCGACACGATCCTCGGCCGCGGCACCACGATCATCGCCGATCCCGACGGCGCCCTCGGCCCGTATCTCGACTCGCTCGAGCGGCTCAGGGCGCTCGGTTCGGGCGGGCCGGTCGTGGTGCTGCCCGGGCACGGCCAGGCCCTGCCCGACCTCGCGGCGATCTGCGACGCCTATCTCGCGCACCGAGCCGAGCGGCTCGAGCAGATGCGGGCGGCGCTCGGACGGCTCGGCGCCGATGCCTCGGTCGACGAGGTCACCGACCTCGTCTACGCCGACACGGATGCCTCGGTGCGGGGCGCGGCGGAGGCATCCGTTCGTGCCCAGCTGCGCTACCTGCGCGGCACCGCCTGACGGCGGCCCGCCCGCCCGGGCCTCCCTGAGACATCGAATCGCCCGACCTCGTACGAGATCGGGCGATTCGATGCCTGGTGCCGACGGGTCAGGCTGCGACGGCGAAGCCGCCCGTCCAGCCGATCTTCTCCTGCACGGCGAGGGTGAGCTGGAGGAACCCGATCGACTCGAGCTCGCGGGCCCGCTTGAGCGCACCCGCGTCGATCGCCTTCACGCCGCCGGCGCGCACGACGTCGATGAGGGCCTGCTTGGCGACGGTGTCGTCGCCGGCCACGAGCACCGTGGTCTCTGCTTCGCCGACCGACTTCGAGGCGAGGGTCGCCGCGAAGTTCGTGTTGAAGGCCTTGAGCACGCGCGACTCGGGCAGGAGCTCGGCGAGCTCGGCCGCCTTCGAGCTGTCGGAAGCGGGGACGAGCGAGTCGAAGGTCTCGAAGTCGAGCGGGTTGGTGATGTCGACGACGATCTTGCCGGCGAGCTCGGCGCGGCGGGCCTCGGCGATCTCGGCGAGTGCGAAGTGCGGCACGGCGAGCACGACGATGTCGCCCGTGATCGGCTGCGAGAGGTCGCGGCCGATGACCTCGACGCTGTTGCCGCCTGCGGCGACGATGCCGCCGATCGCGCTGCCCATGTTGCCGTTTCCGATGATGCTGACGGTCGTCATCTGCGATTCCTCTCCGCGCCGTTCGACGCGATTACTTGTTTCGACAACCATTACTGTAGGCCAATTCAGTTGTCGCGTCAACCAATGCGCTAGAATCGAGGCATGGCAGACGAAACGCATTGGCTCTCCCCCGAGGAGTCGGCGGCCTGGGTGCGCCTCATCGCCGTCGCCGAACTGCTGCCCGGCGCGCTCGACGCGCAGCTCCTCCGCGATGCGGGCCTCACGCATTTCGAGTACGTCGCGCTCATGGCCCTCGCGGACGCCCCCGATCGCACGATGCGCATGACCGAGCTCGCCTCGCGCACCAACGCGACGCTGCCGCGCCTCTCGCACGTCGCCCGCCGACTCGAGGAGCGCGGGCTGATCCGACGGTTCCCGTGCCCCGAAGATCGACGGGCGACGAACGCGACGATCACCGAGGCCGGGCTCGAGCTCATGGCCGATGCCGCCCCCGGGCACGTCGGCACGGTGCGCGCCAACGTGTTCGACGCGCTGACCGCCGAGCAGCTCGAGCAGCTCTACGTCATCGCGGGCGCCGTGCTCGCGAAGCTCGACCCCGACGAGCGGCTCTCGGCCACCTCGTGCCAGTTCAGCGAGGGGCCGGTCGTCCGCACGCTCGCGAGCTGAGCCGGTCGCGGAGGGGCGCCGGCGCCGTCTCGACCGGCGGCGGTTCCGCCCACAGCAGCACTGCCCTCGGCAGCATCGGGCCCGCGCCTCGCCCCCGCCGCGCAGGCTGAGGTCATGAGCGAACAGACCCCGGCCATCCAGCCGATCGACGCCGAGCTCACCGCCCGGCTCTTCCACGAACGCATCATCGTGCTCGGCGACGAGCTCGACCAGCAGGGCGGCAACCGCCTCTGCGCGCAGCTGGTCACCCTCGCGGCCGACGACCCGCGCCGTGACATCCGCTTCTGGATCAACTCGCCAGGCGGCTCGGTCTCGGCGATGCTCGCCATCGCCGACCTGATGCGCTCGATCCCGAACGACGTGTCGACGATCGCGTACGGAATCGCGGCGAGCGCCGGCCAGTTCCTGCTGAGCGCCGGCACGCCCGGCAAGCGCTTCGCCCTCCCGCACGCGCGCATCCTCATGCACCAGGGCTCGGCGGGCATCGGCGGCACCGCCGTCGACGTCGAGCTGCAGGCCGACGACCTGCGCCACATGCGCGACACCGTGCTCGACATCACCGCCGCGAACACGGGCCAGCCGCTCGAGCGCATCGCCGAGGACTCCCTGCGCGACCGCTGGTACACCGCCGCGCAGGCCGTCGACTACGGCTTCATCGACCGCATCGCCGGCGGCTTCGACGAGATGTTCCCCCGGGCCGAGCGCCCCCAGACCGGATTGCGAGCGACCGCATGACCAGCTACACCATCCCCTACGTCGTCGAGAAGCGGGGCAACAGCGAGCGTTCGCTCGACGTCTACAGCCGGCTGCTCTCGGAGCGCATCGTCTACCTCGGCACCGAGATCGACGACGGCGTCGCGAACGTGCTCATCGCGCAGTTCCTCCACCTCGCCTCCGAGTCGAGCGAGACGCCGATCAGCCTCTACCTGAACTCGCCCGGCGGCTCGCCCGGGGCGGCGCTCGCGGTCTACGACACGATGCAGCACATCAGGCCGGATGTCGCCACGACGTGCGTCGGCCAGGCCGCCGGGCCGGCCGCGGTGCTCCTCGCGGGCGGGGCGAAGGGGCAGCGGGCGATCCTGCCGCACGGGCGGGTCGTGCTGCACCAACCCTCGACGCAGGGCCGGGGCTCGATCCCCGACCTCATCATCCACGCCGACGAGGTCGTGCGCGTGCGGGCCGAGCTCGAGACGGCGCTCGCCGCCGACACCGGGCACGACGCGGCGACGCTGCGACGCGACACCGATCGCGACCGCATCCTGTCGGCCGCGGCCGCCGTCGAGTACGGGCTCGCCGACCACGTGCTCACCGCACAGGTCGCGGTCGGCGCGGGCACCTCCTACGCGGCGAGCAGATAGACGTCTCCGGGGGGCGCGGCGACGGTCGCGCCGCCCGCGGCCGTCGCCGCGTCGAGGTCGAGCACGAGTACGCCGTCGACCCCGAGCGCGGGATGCCTCGCCGGCACGTCGGCGCGGAACGCGAACGACCGCTCGCGCTCGAGGCGTTCCCGCCGCTCGGCTTCGCGCCGTTCGAGCTCGCGTCGGGCCCCGAGCGACTCGGCGACCCGGTGCACGACCTCGACGAGCTCGAGCCCGAGCGCCTCGGTCACGGCGCCGAGCACCTCGCTCGAGGGCTCCTTGCGACCGCGCTCGATCTCGGAGAGGTACTGGGGCGAGACGCCCGCCGCCCCGGCGACCTCGGTCAGGATGCGCTCCTGCGCGAGTCGCTCGCCGCGGAGCACCTCACCGAGCTCGTTGCGCCAGAGCGGCTTCGCAGCGCGGGGTGCTCGCGGGAACTCGACGACCTTGCCCATGCCCCGAGGCTAATCGCGGGCCTTCGCGGGCGACAGGGCGATCCGCTCACAGCAGAACGGCGCAGACGAAACGGGCCCTGCCGATCACTCGGCAGGGCCCGTTCGCGTCGATTCAGGCGACTTCGTACGTGAGGCAGTCGGCGTCGTCCGTGCCGGCGCCGATCCGCACAGAGGCCGCGGTGCACTCGAGCTTCGAGTTGTGCACGCACTCGGAGCGCTGACACGCACCGACGTGGGTGATCACCTTGTCGAGGCCGCCCTTGCTGCCCAGCGGGATGAACGTCGCACACTCGGCGTCGCCGACCGAACCGGCGATCGTCACGGCGGCGGCGTGGCAGTGCGAATGGTCGTTGTAGGAGCATCCGGCCACCGAGCATTCGGCGACTGCGGGCAACTCGTCGAGCGTCATGCTCATGGTGACCTCCTCTGGCGGTTGCGGCTCCGTCGAGACGGCCGCTCGGTATCTGGATGCTAACCCCGCGCGGGGCGATCCCGCAGCATCACCGGGACGGAATTCCGCAGATCAGTGGGACTTTCTTCTGAGGATTGCCTTACCTTTCCGGCACCGATGCCGGGCAGCCGCAGCAGGATCAGGCCGGTGCGTTGTCGGGGTCGACCGTCTCGATCGTGTCCTCCTCGACGGCGTTGTCCGCCTCGACGTCGTTCGCGTCCTCGCCGCGCTCCGGGCCGCCGTCCACCGGCTCGCCCTCGCGGTCCAGGCGCACCGCGTCGGGCCGCTCGGAACCTCCTGCTGCCGATCCGCCGCGCGTCGCGTCGCTCATCGTGCCCTCCCTCGTCTCGATCCTTCGAGCGTGCGCGGGCGCGTGGCATCCGTCAACCGCTTGACAGCACGGCCGATGCTGCAGCCGCTCTTCAGTACTCGCGCACGTAGCTCCGGTGCGAGTGGGCGACCCCGAAACCGAGTCCCGTGTACAGGCCCAGCGCCCCGGTCGGACTCTCGGCATCGACGTCGAGCGTCGCCTTCTCGAGCCCCTGCGCACGGCACGCCTCGAGATGCCGGCCGAGCAGGCGCCGGGCGACGCCCCGACCGCGCCAGGGCCGCACCACGCCGACGAGCTGCACGTACGAGGAGCTGAACCCCTGACCCGCCCAGTCCTGCTCGTTGCGGAGCGCGAGCACGAAGCCCACCACCTCGTCGCGGCCGTCGCGCGGCGCGACAGCAACGAAGGAGAGCGAGGGTGCGAACTGCTCGCTGCCGACGATTCGCGCCCACGACTCCGTGCCCACGGACTGGCTGCCCCAGTGGTCGACGAACGCGGCGTTGCGCGCGAGCCTGGTCGACTCGGTCCATTCCGCCGACCACGGGAGGATCGTGAACGCGCCGACGTCGCCGCCCGGCACGTCGGACCTCCCGGCGGCCGCGCCCACTTCGTCGGGCAGGGCGAGGTCGCGCTCGAGGGTGAAGAAGTGGCGGCGCAGCTCGAGACCGGCTCGGGCGAGCAGGGCCTGCGCGTCGGGTGCCCGCTCCTCGGCGTACGCCATGATCCAGCCCGGCAGCGTCTTCTCGCTCGCCGCGAGCTGCTCGCGGGCGCGCGCGAGTTCCCAGCCCAGCAGGAGTCGTCCGATACCGCGGCCGCGCGCCTCGGGCCGCACCGCCCCGAGCACGATCGCGCGTACCAGGGTCTCCTGCCCGGGCGGCACGACGACCGATCCGCTCGCGAGGATCCGCCCGTCGGCGGCGAAGCCGAGCAGGGTGTCGCGCCGGGGGTCGACGTGCGAAAGCTCGAAGGCCTGGAGGATCTCGTCGCGCGACTCGACCCAGTTGGGGTGGTCGGCACGAGCCACATCGGTGTGGAAGGCGAGGAGTTCGTCGAGGTCGCCGGGAACGGCCGGACGCCAGCGGGCGACCTCGGGGTGCTCGGGCACGACGGGCGCCGGCGCGGCGCCCACCCGGCTCGACAGGGTGGGGCGCGGATCAGACATCCTCAGATCCTGCCATGCCCGGCCCGGCGGCGACCGACCTCGGCCGGATGCTGGAGTTCGCGTCGCCGCACGGGCATGATGAAGCCACGGACACGGAGGTGGGCGATGTCGACGGAGACGATGTTGTGGTCGATCCTGGGGCTGATCGGCGCAGTGGGCGGGGTGCTGCTGCTCGCCTCGCTCTGGGCGCTGATACGACGACCCCGCGGGCAGTGATCCGGCGGGAGCTCCCCCGCAGGTTCAGCGGATCGCGTCGGCGATCGGCGTCGCGCCCGCGTTGAATCGGATCGTGCGGCCGATGGTCACGGGCTCCTCGAGCACGGCGGCCGCGACGGCCGCGGCATCCGCGCGGTCGACGGTCAGGCTCTCGGATGCCTCGGTGTCGATGCGCCCCGTGCCCTCGCCGTCGGTGAGGCGGCTCGGGCCGAGGATCGTCCAGTCGAGCGGCATCGTCATGAGGTGCTCATCGGCCGCGGCTTTCGCCTCGGCGTAGGCGCGGAACGCGTCGGCCTCGGGCACGGTGTGATCGGGCGATCGGAAGTAGGAGACCATCACGTAGCGTCGCACCCCCGCCAACTCCGCGGCGGCCATCGAGCGCAACGCGGCGTCGCGGTCGACGGCGTAGGTGCGCCGCGGGTCGCCGCCGCCCGCGCCCGCCGACCACACGACGGCGTCGTGCCCGCGCACGAGCTCGACGAAGCCGTCGACGTCGAGCGTCTCGATGTCGGCGACGACCGGGTGCGCGCCGGTCTCGGCGACCTCGTCGGAGTGCGCGGGATCGCGGATCACCGCGTCGACCTCGTCGCCGCGCGCCGCGAGCAGACGTTCGAGCCGCAATGCGACCCTCCCGTGCCCGCCGATGAGTACGATGCGTGCCATGCGGAACTCCTTCGCGTCTCCTGCCCCACGCTACCCGGCCCCGTCGCCGGAGCACGGTCCGGCGCCGTGGCGGTGACCAGCGCGGGCATCCTGCTCTACCGGACGACGCCGGTGGACGCCGCGCCGACGACCCCCGTGCTCGAGGTGTTCATCGCGCACATGGGCGGCCCGTACTGGGAGCGCCGGCACGAAGGCGCTTGGACGGTGCCGAAGGGCGAGTACCTCGCCGCCACCGAGCATCCGCTGCTCGCGGCGCGTCGCGAGTTCGGCGAGGAGATCGGCGTCGCCGCGCCCGAGCTCGACTACGCCGACCTCGGCGAGTTCCGTTCCTCGACCGGCAAGCTCACCCGGGTCTACGCGGCCGAGGCGCCAGGGTTCGAGATCGGCCGAGTCGAGAGCAACTCCTTCGAGCTCGAGTGGCCTCCACGATCTGGTCGCCTCCAGTCCTTCCCCGAGGTCGACGACGCGCGCTGGGTGGCGATCGACGAGGCGCGCACGCTCGTCACGAAGGGTCAGCGGCAGGTGCTCGACGCGCTCGAGGCGCGGCTCGCCGCCCCGTCGGTCGAGGAGCGACCCCCGTCGGTCGAGTAGCGACGCAGGAGCATATCGAGACGACGTGGACGCCGGCTACCCGGCCGACCGCCGTACCTCTGCGCACCACGCGGGCACCACCGTGCTCGCCGGGCCCTGCCGAACCTCGTCGAAGAGGCCGGTGATCTCACTCGGGGCGAGATTCAGCTCCACGGTGCGCGCACCCCTCGCCTTCGCGGTCGAGACGAAGCCCGCCGCCGGATACACGGCGCCCGAGGTGCCGATCGCGACGAACACCTCGCAGGCGGCGAGCGCGGCGTCGATGCGGTCGAGTCCGTACGGCATCTCGCCGAACCAGACGACGTCGGGGCGGAGCATCCGATCGCCGCAGGCCGGGCAGGGCGGGCGTCCGATGAGGTCGCCCTCGGCGGGCGACCTCGCGCCGCACGACGAGCAGAGGGCCGTGCCGAGTTCGCCGTGCATGTGCAGCACGCGCGTCGAGCCGGCCGACTCGTGCAGAGCGTCGATGTTCTGGGTGACGACGAGCAGCTCGTCGCCGAGTTCGCGCTCGAGCCGAGCGAGCGCGGCATGCGCGGGATTCGGTGCGACGAGCGCGACGGCACGACGACGTGCGTCGTAGAAGCGCTGCACGGTGTCGGGGGCTCGCCGGAACGCCTCGGGCGTCGCGACGTCCTCGACGCGATGCCCCTCCCACAGCCCGTCGGCGTCTCGGAACGTCGGCACCCCGCTCTCGGCCGAGATGCCGGCCCCGGTCAGCACGACGACCCGCATGCATCCATGAGACCACGTCGCGGCGGCTGTCGGAATCGCCCGGGATCTTGCAGGATGGCCCTATGGGGGGCGATGCGCTCATCGACGAGGCGGCGGCGCTGTACGCGCTCCGGCCCGACGAGTTCACCGCGGCCCGGAACGACCGCAGCCGAGCACTGCGGGGCGACGATCGCGAGATGGCCGACGACGTGCTCGCGCTGCGTCGCCCCGCACCGGCGGCGTGGATCGTGAACCAGCTCGTGCGCCATCGCCGCGACGAGCTCGACGGACTGCTCGCGCTCGGGGCGGAACTGCGCGCCGCCCAGAACGAGCTCGACGCGCCGACGATGGCACGGCTCGCCAAGCAGCGCCGCGGGCTCGTCGCCGCCCTTGCCCGCGGGGCGGGCGAACTGGCCGAAGAGCTCGGCTCCCCGGTGCGGCAGCCGGTGCTCGACGAGGTCGCGCAGACGCTCAACGCCGGCATGGTGGATGCCTCCGCCGCCGACGCGATCGTCAGCGGACGGCTCGTGCGGAGCCTCGAGGCGGTCGGGCTCGAGGTCGACCTCGACGGTGCGGTCGCGGGCGGCCCGGGCGGCCCGACACCGACGACGCGGTCCGCACGTCCGAGCGCGAGGGCCCGCCGGCGGAGCGGCGACGACGGAGCGGCCGAACGCGAGGAGCAGGCACGGCGCGAGCGTGCGGAGCGCGAGCAGGCGGCGGCCGAGGCCGAGCAGCGCGCGGCCGAGGCATCCGCCGCCCTCGACGAACTCGAGGACGAACTCACGGGCCTCACCGAACGGATCGCCGCAGACAGCGCACGGCGCGACGAACTCGACGCCGAGCTGCGCGAGGTCGAGGATCGCCTCGGCGAGCACGGCCGCGAGCAGCGGCGCCTGGGGCGCGAGCGCGACCGGGCGGCCAGGGCGGCGGAGTCGGCGCGCGACGAGGCGGCCGCGGCGCGCGAGGCGCTCCACTAGCCTGTCGGCATGCCCGACACCCCCGCCGACGCCCCCGCCCTCCGCCCCGAGACCGTCGCCGTGGTGGCCGGCCGCCCGCCCCACTCGCCCGACGCGCCGATGAACGTGCCCGTCCATCTCACCTCGACCTATGTGGCCGGCGGCGAACTCGGGTACGGGCGATACGGCAATCCGAGCTGGACCGCCTTCGAGGAGGTGCTCGGCGCGCTCGAGGGCGGCTCGTGCGTCTCGTTCGCCTCGGGCATGGCCGCGATCTCGGCGGTGCTCGATCTCGTCGCACCCGGCGGGCTCGTGGTCGCGCCGCGGCACTCGTACACCGGCACGGTCGCGCTGCTCGAGGAGCGAGCGCAGCAGGGGCGTCTCCGGGTCGAGTTCGTCGACATCTCCGACACGTCCGCGGTCGTCGCGGCCAGCGTCGGGGCCGCGATGGTGTGGTTCGAGACGCCGACGAACCCGGCGCTCGAGCTCGCCGACATCGCGGCGATCTCCGCCGCCGCGCACGAGCACGGAGCGCTCGTCGCGGTCGACAACACCTTCGCCACGCCGCTGCTCCAGCGACCGCTCGCGCTCGGCGCCGACCTCGTGGTGCACTCGGCGACCAAGTACCTCTCCGGCCACAGCGACGTGCTGATGGGTGCCGCGATCGCCGCGAGCGAGCAGCACGCCGCCGCGCTCGTGCAGCGGCGCACCCTGGCCGGCGCTATTCCGGCGCCCCTCGAGGCGTTCCTCGCGCTACGGGGCATGCGCACGCTCGCGGTCCGGCTCGACCGGGCGCAGGCGAACGCGCAGGAGCTCGTGCGACGACTCGACGGCCACCCCGCGCTCGAGGAGGTGCGCTATCCGGGCTTCGGCGCGATCGTCTCGATCGTCGTACGCGGCGGCGCCGCACCGGCAGACGCGCTCACCCGGGGGACCGGGTTGTGGGTGCACGCGACGAGCCTCGGCGGCGTCGAGTCGACCTTCGAGCGGCGGCGGCGGTGGCCGTCCGAGCAGCCCACGATCCCCGAGGGTCTCGTGCGGCTGTCGGTCGGGATCGAGCAGGTCGACGACCTCTGGCGCGACCTCCGAACCGCCCTCGACTCCCTCGACCTCCTCGGCTGACCGACCTCCGCGAGCCGTCAGCCGAGTCGTGCCAGCAGCCAGTCCATGGCGTCGGGCACGGTGTCGAGCACCGAGACGTGGCCGTCGTCGAGGCGCATCCAGAGGGAGGCGTTCGGCAGGTGCGCCAACAACCAGGCCGCGTGCCGCCGCGGCACCACCCGGTCGCCCTCGCCCTGCACGATCAGCACGGGCGCGGCGACCTCGGCGAGTTCGAAGCCCCATGGGCTCGCGAAGGCGACGTCGTCGTCGATGAGCCCCTCAGGGCCGAGATCTGCGGCATGGCCGGCATCGGCCCCGAGCGACGCCCACCGTCCTTCGAGCGCCGCGAGGTCGACGGGAAGGAACTGCTCGGGGTCGAACTCCTCGGTCTCGGCGAAGCGGGCTCGTGCCGCGCGTCCCAGCCGGGCGGCCCGCAGCGCCTCCGGCGAGCGCATGCCGTCGAACCAGTCGAACGCCTCGGTGTACGGCGCGATCCCCGCGAGCGTCACCGCACCGATCACGCGATCGGGATGCCGCGCCGCGCCGGCGAGCGCATGGGGGCCGCCGCCCGACGCCCCCATCGCGGCGAAGCGCCCGACGCCCAGTGCGTCGGCGACCGCGACGACGTCGTCGGCCGCCGAGACGACGTCGCGACCGTGGCGCGGCGTCGAGCCGCCGTAGCCCGGTCGGGCGTACGAGACGAGGCGGATGCCCCTGGCCGCGGCGGCCTCGGCGACCGGCGGGAGCGGCGCGCCCGTCTGCGGCGATCCGTGGTGCCAGACGAGGGTGAGCGCCGCCGTCGCATCCGCGCCGGAGTCGTAGACGTGCAGCACGCGACCGTCACCGAGCCTCACGTCCTGCCCTGCTGCCATGCGAACCTCCGTCGTCGACCCGGCCTGCGGCCGGTCCGCCCAGCCTAGGCTGGGCTCGTGATCGAGGGCTTCCTGCAGGGCGTGCGCATGCTCGTGCGCGGCTTCGCGTTCTGGGCGAAGCGCCCGCGGGTGATGCTGCTCGGTCTCATCCCCGCCGCGATCGTGTTCCTCCTCGTCGTGGCGGCGCTCGTCGGACTCGGCTTCGGCCTGCCCTCGCTGACCGACTGGCTCACCCCGTTCGCCGACGACTGGACCGAGCCGTGGCGCGGTCTCGTGCGCGGCACCATCGGGGCGGTGCTGCTCGCCGCCGCGGTCGTACTCGCCGCGGTGACCTTCACGGCGGTGACGCTCGCCGTCGGCGACCCCTTCTACGAGCAGATCTGGCGCGCCGTCGAGACCGAGCTCGGCGGCGAGGTGCCCGAGCACGGCCCCGGGTTCTGGCGTGCGGTGGGCGACTCGCTCGGGCTCATCGGCATGGGCGCGGTGATCGCGATCGGGGTCGGAATCGTCGGGCTCATCCCGTTCGTCGGCGCGGTGGTCGGGCCGGTGCTCGGCGTCGTGCTCTCGGGGCGGCTGCTCGCCGCAGAGCTGAGCTCGCGCGCCTTCGCGGCGCGGGGGCTCCACGGCGAGGCACGCAGACGGATGCTCCGCGGCAGGCGCCCGATGCTGTTCGGCTTCGGCGTGGCGACCCAGCTCTGCTTCATGGTGCCGCTCGGTGCCGTGATCGCGATGCCGGCCGCGGTCGCCGGGTCGACGATGCTCGCCCGTTCGGCGCTCGATGCGGTCGCCGCTGCTTCTGCAGGAGAATAGGCCCCATCCCCGGCTGTGAGCGCCGCTCGGCGCAATTCTCCTGCAGAAGCAGGGGAAGTCGGGTCAGGGCGCCCGCCCGTCGAAGAGCAGGATCGGCACCGGGCCGAACGGCAGCGATCTCGCGCGCACGCGCCGCACCTCGCCGGCGGTGAACCCCGCCGCGAGGAGGGCCGCCTCGGTCTCGCGATCCCAGTGGCATCCGTGGCACCACCGTCTCGACACGGGGGTCGCGACACGCTGCACCGCGCGCTTCAGCGTGCCGCGGGGCGCGGCGACGTGGTCGACGAAGATGACCCGGCCGCCGGGCGCGAGCACCCGCCGCACCTCGGCCAGCGCGGCCGCCTGATCGGCGACCGAGCAGAGCACGAAGGTGCCGACGACGGCATCGACGGAGTGGTCGGGCAGCGGGATCTGCTCGGCGACCGCGTCGAGCGGTTCGGCCGGGTGCCCCCATTCCCGCCCGCGGGTGGCGAGTTCTGCGCGGCGCTTCGCGTCGGGCTCGAGTCCGATCCACTCGACGCCGAGTTCGAAGGCGCCGAAGTTCTCGCCGTCGCCGGCGCCGATCTCGAGCACCCGGCCGCGCACGCGCCCGAGCAGCTCGCGGCCGAGTTCGTCGACCGCGTCCTGGCTGATCAGTTCGCCGGGGGCCACCACGGCACGCTACCGCGCCCGGCCGCTGCTGTCACCCGGGTCGCCGGGTCGAGCCTCGAGCGGATGCCTCGCGTGACCGTCAGGCCTCGAGGCCGGCGGTGCGCGTCGCGGCGGCGACGAATGCCGGGCGCACCCGCTCCCAGCCGTCGAGGTAGCCCCCGACCATCGCCGCGTCGCGCAGCAGCACGAGCTGGCCGGCGGCCTGCTCGGGCGCCTCGACCTCGGCGGCGGTGAGCAGCGTCTCGAGCTCGGATCGGAACCACTCGCGGTGCTCGCCAACCGCCCGGCGCACGCCGCTGTCGGGGTCGGGGTACTCGGCGGCCGCGTTGATGAAGGGGCAGCCGCGGGTGTGGTTGCGGGCGACGTCGTCGGCGAGGCCCTCGATGACGAGCCCGACGAGCTGCCGCGGCTCGGCGCCCGAGGCCTCGGCCGCGTCGAACGCCCCGCGGATGTTCGCGTCTTCGACTCCGAGGTAGGCCTCGACGAGGTCCTCCTTGCTCGGGAAGTGCCGGTAGAAGGTCGCGCGGGTGACCCCTGCCTCGGCGATGATGCGGTCCACGCCGACGGCGTGGATGCCCTCTCGGTAGAAGAGCTCGGACGCGCTCTGGAGCAGTCGCTCGCGCGCCGCGGAGGCGCCCGTGGAAGTGGTTCGTGCAGCCATACCAAAGATGATAGAACGATCTTTCTCTTTTTGCTTGACATCCGTTCCGCCCTGGGCGTACAGTCTGGGAATAGAAAGAGATAGAACGATCGTTCTACTTCTCAGATCACGAAGCGCTCACCGGATCGCACCACCAGAAGGAGCAGGAACCATGAACACCACCGGAGCGAACAACAGCAAGGCCACCATCGTCCTCGTCCACGGACTCTGGATGACCCCGAAGAGCTGGGACACCTGGGCCGAGTACTTCCGGGCCCGCGGTCACGAGGTCATCGTCCCGGGGTGGCCCGGCATCGACGACCGCGAGGTCGCCGACATCCGCTCGAACCCCGAGGCCCTCAAGGGCATCGGCCTCGAGCAGATCGCCGACCACTACGAGCGCATCATCCGCGCCCTCCCCGAGAAGCCGATCATCATGGGCCACTCCTTCGGCGGCGTGATCACCCAGATGCTCGCCGACCGCGGCCTCGGCGCCGCGTACGTCGGCGTCGAGCCCGGGCAGACCGCCGGCATCACGACGCTGCCGCCCTCGACCCTCCGCACCGGCTTCCCGATCCTCGCCAACCCCTTCGACAAGAACGGTGCGAAGCCCCTCTCGAAGGCGCACTTCCACTTCACCTTCGGCAACGACCTCGGCCGTGAGGCATCCGACCGTCTCTGGGAGGAGTACGCGGTGAACTCGTACAACCGGGTGTTCTTCGAGGGCGTCGCCTCGACGATCAACGAGAAGGGCGGGGTCACCCACGTCGACTACGCCCGCGCCGACCGCGCGCCGCTGCTCGTCATCACCGGCGAGATCGACCACGTGGTGCCGCCGGCCATCGGGCGCGCCATCGTCAAGAAGTACACCTCGACCGGAAGCCCGGCGATCGTCGAGCTGCGCGAGTTCGCAGGCCGCACGCACCGCATCGTCAGCCAGGACGGCTGGGAAGAGGTCGCCGAGTACGCGCTCGCCTGGGCGACCGAGCGCGCGCAGGCGACGCAGGCCGCCTGACCGGGCCGCTCGCACCACGCGCGGAAGGCGCGGACCCTCGGGTCCGCGCCTTCGCCGCGTTCGGGTTCCGGCTAGAGTCGACCCGACGTGGAGGATCACAGATGACCGAGGTTCCGACGGCGCAGGCGCCGTGCGGCTGGTACGAGGACCCCGAGGCGCCCGACGTCCTGCGCTGGTGGGACGGACGGCAGTGGTCGGAGACGGAGTTCGCCCCCAAGCCGCTCGGCGCGTCGAACTGGATCGGCCAGGTTCACCCACCACGAACCGGTACGCGACCCGCGCCCGCACCGCATTCTTCTGGGCGCTGGGGGTCGGCCTGGTCTTCTGGATCGTTCCGATCCTGATCACACTGCTCCCGAATGCGCAGCTGCAGGCCATCGGCGCCATCGTCGCCTGGGTCGGGTTCCTCCCCGTGCTGGTGCTCGTCGTCCTCGCGATCGTCTTCGGATCGATCGGACTCAGCAGAGCCCGAGCACTGGGTGGAGTCGGGCGAGGGGCTGCGCTCACCGGAGTGGTCGGCGGGGTCTGCATGATCGCGCTCCCGATCGTGTCGGTGTTCCTCGTCATCGCGATCGCGATCACGACAGCGCGCTGAGGCGGTCGCCCACGCCGCTGACGCGCGCGGATGCCTCGAGCTCAGGCCCGCGGCATCCGACCCGCCGTCGCGCTCAGCCCTCGCTGCGCAGCCCCGCGAAGAACGCCCGGATGTCTCCGACGACGAGCTCGGGCACCTCGAGCGCCGCGTAGTGCCCGCCCCGCTCGAAGCGGCTCCAGTGCACGATGTTCGAGTTGTCGCGCTCGGCGAAGACCTTGATGGTCTGGAAGTCGTCGGCGAAGACCGCGACGCCGGTCGGCGCGGCATTGACCGGCGGCTGCTCCCCCGCGGCCTCCGCCGCCGCGGCGGCGCGTGCGTTGTCGAGGTACGCCCGGCTCATGCCTGCGGCGGCGTTCGCGAACCAGTTGACGCTCACCTCGGTGAGGATCGCGTCGAGCGGCACGAGGGAGGTGCCGTTGCCGAAGGAGTTGAACAGCTCGCTGTACGCGAGCAGCCCGACGGGCGAGTCGCTGAGGCCCACGGCGACGGTCTGCGGGCGGCTCGCGTTCATGGTGTTGTAGCCGCCGACCGATTGGAACCACTGCATGTGCTCGAGGCCGGCGTAGTCGGCCGGCTCGAGGCGCTCGAACTCGGCGGGGTCGCCCGACGGGAACGAGAACAGCTGCAGCACGTGCAGGCCGAGGAAGCCCTCGGGGTTCAGCAGCCCGAGCTCGCGCGCGACGAGGGCGCCGTTGTCGGAGCCGTGGATGCCGTACTCCGTGTAGCCGAGCCGGCGCATGAGCTCGTCGTAGGCGCGGGCGACCCGCGCGGTCGTCCACCCCGACTCGGCGACGGGGTTCGAGAAGCCGAAGCCCGGTGCATCCGGAATGACGACGTCGAAGGCGTCGTCGGCGCTGCCGCCGAACGCGACCGGGTCGGTGAGCGGTCCGATGACGTCGAGGTAGTCGACGGATGACCCGGGGTAGGTGTGCGCGAGCAGCAGCGGCGTCGCGCCGGGGTGCGGGGAGCGCACGTGGATGAAGTGCACGGGCTGGCCGTCGAGCTCGGTGACGAAGTGCGGCACGGCATTGATGCGCGCCTCGACGGCGCGCCAGTCGTAGCCGGTGCGCCAGCGGTCGATCGCCTCGCGGAGGTAGGCGTTCGGGGTACCGGCATCCCAGTCGTCGACCGGGGCGGGCTGCGGCAGGCGGGTGCGCGCCAGGCGCTCCTGCAGGTCGTCGAGCTGGGCCTGGGCGACCTCGACGCGGAAGGGGCGGATCTCGGTGGAAGCGGTGGTGGTGTCCATATCTCCGACGCTACGGTCGATAGCGGAATAGATCGTTCCTAATGAGCAGGGAGACTCGAAACATGTCCGAGACCGCCTCCCGCCTGCTCGCCCTGCTCTCTCTGCTGCAGTCGCGCCCCGACTGGACGGGCACCGAGCTCGCCGGACGACTCGCGGTCACCACGCGCACGATCCGCAACGACATCGAACGCCTGCGCGAGCTCGGCTACCCGGTCGACGCCGCCCGCGGCAGCACCGGAGGGTACCGACTCGGCGCCGGCGGCAAGCTGCCCCCGCTGCTGCTCGACGACGAGGAGGCCGTCGCGGTCGCCGTCGGGCTGCGGGCGGCCACCGGCATCGCAGGCATCGAGGAATCGAGCAGCCGCGCGCTCGCGAAGCTCGAGCAGGTGCTGCCCTCGCGCCTGCGGCCGACCGTCGCGGCGCTGCACGAAACGGTCGACCGGGCACCCGAGAACACGGGCACCGATGCCCCCGATCCCGAGGTCGACGCCGCCGTGCTGCAGGCGGTGGCCGCAGCGATCCGCGACGTCGAATGGCTGCGCTTCGACTTCCGGGGCGAGCCCGTGCTCGTCGAGCCCTACCGCCTGCTGAGCTGGCAGCGCCGCTGGCACCTCGTCGCGCGCGACCCTCGCAGCGGCGACTGGGGCACCTACCGCGTCGACTGGATCGAACCGCGGATGCCGACCCGTCGGCGGTTCGACCCCGAGCCCGTGCCGGGCGGCGATCACACGGCGTTCGCGATGCGCACGATCGCCGCGACCGGCTGGAACGTGCATGCGCGCCTCCGCATCGCCGCATCGGCCGACGAGGTGCTCGCGCGGATCAACCCCGCGGTCGGCGTCGTCGAACCGGTCGACGAGCATCGATCGGTGCTCGTGACGGGGGCCGACAGCCTCGAGACGATCGCCGCGTACATCGGCATGCTCGGCATGGACTTCACCGTCGAGTCGCCGCCCGAGCTGCGCGCGGTCCTGCGAACCCACTCGGAGCGGTACGCCCGGGCAGCGGACGGCTGAGCCCGCCAGTACGGCGACCGTGCGCCGAGCACGGTGCACCCGGGCCGGGGCGGGGTCAGGGGATTCCCGACCTCAGCCGAGCCCGACCCGGTCGGGCACGGCTGCGGCGACCGACGGCAGCCACGCGTCGACCTCGGGCCACGCCCGCGCGGCAGGCAACCGGCGCAGCAGTTGCGCGAGCGAGGCGTCGGCGGCGGGCCACGGGATGACCCGGCTCGGCGACGCGCTCGCGAGCACCCCGAGCCACCAGTGCTTCCAGGTCACTGGCAGCGTCTCGGGGTGGATCACGACGTAGTAGTCGGGCACGGTCAGGTCGTGCCGGCCCGCCGCCTCGAGCGCCCGGGCGATCTCGAGCTCGAGCACCCCGTACGTCGAGAGGTCGTCGAAGAACTCGACCCATGCGGCCGCGACGTGCGCGAGCGGATCATGGTCGTGCACGAGGTAGGGCGCCCCCGCCGCGGCAGACCACCGGGCGACGTCGGTGTCGCTCGCATCGGGAAGCGTCGCAGCGCGCACGTTCGCGAAGCCCTCGAGCGCATGGATGGCCTCCGTCGTCTCATCTCCGACGACGACCAGTGTGGTGCTGGCCGGAGCCTCCATTTCCGCAGTCTACGCCGCGACGGGAGGCGGGATCAGTGGGCGCGCCAGTACCCGCAGAACGTCACGTTGCGCTTCGGAACGCCGCGCTCGTCGACGAGGAGACGGCGGGCACCCGTCGCGAGCTTCGACTCGCCGACGGCGAAGGCGTAGACGGAGGCGTCGGGGAGCGCCAGCGCCCGAAGGCGATCGAGGGATTCGGAAGGAATCCTGAAAAACGCGCCGAAGTCGCATCATGATCGCGCGATTCCGGCGTCTCTCTGGTTGAGTGGAGGTGCCGCCTCCGACGACACCCCGCGTTCCCCTGCCCGCTCACCCGAAACGAAGACCGCGCTCATGCATTCTCACGCCGCCCGCCCCCCGCGCCTCCGCTCGTTCACGAGCCTGCTCGCCATCACCGGACTCGCCCTGCTGGGCGCCGTCGCGATCACGACGGCCGCCCCGGCCGCCCCCGCGAACGCCGCCGAGCCGCTGCCGATCTGCCCGCCCGACGGCGGCATGCCGCCGATCGACAATCTTCCGAGCTACACCGACGCGAACGTCGCCGTGTATGCCGGCGGCGACTACCTCGCCGCCGGATCCGCCGCCGAGAGCGAAGGGCTGCTGCTCGTGCGCGGCAACGCCACGTTCGACAAGATCGAGGGCGGCATCTTCAACGTCGGCGCCGTCGGCGTCGGCTCGGGCATCACGCCCGCGGGCGGCGACACGATGCTCGCGGTCGGCGGCGAGCTCGACGTCGTCGCCCCGACGCGCGTCGACGTCGGGCACAACGTCGACGGCGGTGGCGCCGTGCACGTGGGCGGCACGGGCAGCCCCGCCGGCGGCGGAGCCGGCCAGGTCGAGACCAACGGCGCCGAATACCTGACGGGGCTCGGCCAGCCCACCGCGATGGCTCCGTATGCCGACTTCCAGGACGTCATCGTCGAGGCCTCGTCGGCGCTCGCCGCGACGCCGTCGAACGGCACCACGCAGGTGTCGGGCATCCGCGCGACCTTCACGGGCGGCGGCAGCGGCATGCAGGTGTTCACGATCGATGCGGCCGCACTCGCCCCGATCACCGAGGTCTTCTTCGAGGGGATTCCCGAGAACGCCCCGATCCTCGTCAACGTGACCGGCGGCCCGCTCGCGTTCGCGCCGAGCTACTTCAGCCTGAACGGCGAGCGCGTCGATGCCTTCTCGTCGCCGAACTTCGGCAATGCCGCATCGCAGATCATGTGGAACATCGCCGACGCGACCACCGTCACGATCGGCGGGGCGAGCCAGGTCATGGGCTCCATCCTCGCGCCCGCCGCAGACGCCACCGTGACGGCTTCGACGAACGGCCGCCTGCACGTCGGCGGCGACCTCACCACGAGCGGCCAGGGCAACGAGCAGCACAACTACCCGTGGATCGGCGGCGGCCCCTTCGACTGCGGCTCCGCGAGCTTCGATGCCGTGAAGGTCATCACCGGCTCCGGCGCGAGCGCCGTACCCGATGACGCCGTCTTCACCCTCCAGTACACGTACGAGCTCGACGGCGAGACCGTGTCGGGCGAGCTGCTGCTGCCGGCAGACGGCACCGCGGTCGACGGCCCGTCCGACCTGCCGGTGGGCACGGTCGTCAGCTTCACCGAGATCGACCTGCCCGACGTCGACGGCATCGAGTGGGGCGAGCCCCAGATCGACGAGCCTGAGATCACGATCGGCGACGACGTGGTGACTCGCATCACCGTGACGAACACCGCCAACGCGATCATCAACTCGGTGGGCGGCTTCTCTGCGTCGAAGCAGGTCGAGGGCGACGCGGCCGGACAGGTGCCGACCGACACGGTGTTCACCCTCGCCTACTCGTACGAGCTCGACGGCGCGACCGTCGAGGGCGAGCTCTCGCTGCCCGCCGACGGCACGGTCGTCGACGGCCCGCAGGACCTGCCGGCCGGAACGGTCGTCAGCTTCGAAGAGGTCGAGCTGCCCGCGATCGACGGCGTCGAGTGGGGCGCGCCAGAGCTCAGCGCGTCGACCGTGACGATCGCCGACGGCACGACGGTCGAGGTGACGGTCACGAACACCGCTGTGCCGGTGACCCCGACGCCCACGCCCACGCCCACCCCGACGCCCGAACCGGATGACTCGGGCAACGATCTCGCCGAGACCGGCTTCTCCGGCCTCGTGCCGATGACCGCCGCAGCCCTCGCGCTGCTCGTCGGCGCCGCGCTGTTCTTCGTCGCTCGCCGCCGCAGGGCCTGAGCAGCGGGGTTCCGGCCCTGACCGAACGGGGATGCCTCGTGCCGCACGTCGGCGCGAGGCATCCTCGTTCTCGGGAATGAGCGGTCACACGCCGATCGTGAGGGCCGCGGTGTAGCCCGCCGCGACCGAACCCGACATGCTCGCGATCTGGTGGATGCCGCCGTCGTCGCCGAAGACGTTGTCGCCCGCCAGGCTCGTCTGCGACAGGTTGCGCACGCTCTGCTCGTAGCCCGAGGTCGCGTAGACCTGCGCGTTCGCCTCTTCGGGCAGCGCGATCTGCGAGGTCTTCACGATCGGCCCCGAGGCGACCGCGTTGTCGACGTCGGAGTACACCTCGAAGTGGATGTGCGGCCAGCGTCCCGAGTAGCAGGCGGGATAGATCGACGTGAACCGCACGGTGCCCGTTTCATCGGTCGCCTGTACGCCGCGCAGGTAGTTCTCGTTCGCGGCGCCCTGCGAGTAGAGCGAGTAATCGCCGGCGCGATCGCAGTGCCAGAGGTACACGCCGGCCCCGACGAGGGCGCTGCCGGTCGCGGCGTCGCGCACCGTGAGCGCGATCGTGAGCGGAACGCCCGCGGCGACGGTAGTCGACGAACCGAACGACGAGCGGATGTCGCTGCGGACGATGCCCGAGTCGTCGAGCACGTTCACGCCGTTCGAGCCGTCGGCCGGGTAGGGGCCGCCGGTCTCGTCGGGCACCTCGTCGAGCGGGCCGGATGCCTCGGCACCAGCGCTCGACGAGGGCGTCGGCGTCGGCGTCGGCGTCGGCGTCGCTGATGCCGACGACGTCGACGACGGGCCCGCGCTCGGCGTCACCGGGTCGGCCGAGCAGGCCGCGAGCAGCGAGGTGAGCCCGATGCCCCCGAAGATGCCGAGTGCACGCCGACGGTCGACGAGGGTGCGGATGTCGTAGACGAGGCCGCGATGGTCCTCGTCGATCGCGTTGCCGTGCGCGTCGAGCCAGCGGGGATCGACGTCGCGGGCGGCGCCGGGCTGTCGTCCGGTGCGGTCGGTGGTTCGGTCGGTCATGTCTCGCTCCTCACGTCTGCAGTGAGCATGGCCCGGATGCCTCGCCGGCGGCTGTGCGGCCGCTATGCCTCTGCCATGAGCGCGCGCACCGCCCGCTCGAGGAGGGGGCGCGGGTCGAGTACCGGGTCGATCGTGAGCCGGTGCAGCACCAGTCCGTCGCCGAGCGCCATCACGGTCTTCGTCGCGGTCGCCGGGTGGGGCATGCCGATGCCGACCAGGAGCGATTCCGTCCAGCGTTCGAACTCGAGCCGCTGCCGCCGCAGCGGCTCGCCGAGTTCGGGGTCGCTGCCCAGTTCGAGCCACAGCGAGTACCTGGCACGGGTTCTTGCGGCGAACGGGCCGGTCTGCAGTTCGAGGATCCGGCAGAGCCCCTCGATGAACTCGGCGGAGCTGCGCGGGGCGGCCGCGGAAGCCGTCGACGAGTCGAACTCGGCGCGCTCCTGCTCGGCGAGGTGGTCGACGCACCCGGCGAGGAGGGCCCGGCGGGTGCGGAACCAGTTCGAGGTGCTGCCGGCGGGCAGCGCGGCGGCAGTGTCGACCCGGGCGTGCGTGAGGGCGCGCACCCCCTCGGTGCCGAGCAGTTCGAGCGCCGCGTCGAGGGCACGAACTCTGGTCGTGGGCATGTACACCTCGCTCATTCGGGTCTACTATGAACATAGTTCTACTACGAACGTAGTACCTTGCGACGAAGGAGTCGTCATGGACACCCCCGCACCCATCGGGCTCACCGTTCAACGCGAGCTTCCCGGCACTCCCGAGGAGGTGTTCGATGCGGTCACGAACCCAGGCAAGCAGCTGGTCTGGTTGTCGGCGCTCGGTCCGGAACGGGGTGCCGTGCAGACCTCGGTCGACCTTCGGGTCGGAGGCCGATGGGAGGCGCGCTTCCACGCGAACCCGCAGACCCTCGTGCACGACGTGCAGACCTACCGCGAGATCGACCGTCCGAACCGGGTGGTCACCGACCTCGTCGGCGAGTCGAGCATCGGCGGTGAGACCATGCCGACCCTCGAGACGCGCATCGCGATGACCTTTTCGCAGACCGAGACGGGCACGCTCGTGACGGTGGAGCAGACCGGGTTCCCGGCGACCGAACTGCGCGACTTCTTCGAGTCGACCGTGTGGCCGGCCGGCCTCGACCGCATCGCGGAGTTCCTCACGAGCGGGTGACGCCTTCCGCACCCTGCGCAGGCCGAGGAGGAGCGCCGAGGGAGCCGCACTCCCCCACCGGCCCGCTCGGGGCTGCGGGAGCGTCACATCGCGCGGGTGCCGTCGCTCATGACCGGCGAGATGAGCCCGAAGAGGTTGCCGTCGGGGTCGGTCAGCGCACCGGTGCGGCCCACGCCCTCGGTGTCCTCGAGAGGCACCGCCTCGGTCGCCCCGAGATCGAGCGCCCGCGCGAACGTCGCATCGACGTCGTCGACGCCGACCACGATGTTGCAGCCGTTGACCGGCGCCCCCGGCGCCGGAGCCGGCCCTTCCCGCTGGGTGAGCCCGCCGTTGATGCCGAGCCCGGGCGACGCCTCGGTGTTGCCGATCGACCCCTCACCGGTCTGGATCATCCAGTAGGGATAGTCTCCGAATTGCGTGAACTGCCACCCGAGGAGTTCGGTGTAGAAGTCGACGAGCCGCTGCGGCTCGCTCGCGTGGATCTCGAAGTGCACGACCAGGTTCGCCATCATGGCTCCGTTCGCTCATCGCCGGCTCGCCGCGTCGCAGCCGGTCACGCGGCACAGGCTACGCCGGGCCGGTGACATCCTCCACCGGCGTCGACGCCGGGTACGGCGAGGCATCCGAGATGGGGGTTCCGTTCACCGCCCCGGAGGCGAACAATGGGCACGGTGCGGGCGCGTTCGCGACCCGCCGCCGATGACGTGCCGAGGCGGCCGTGCTGCCCGGCATGCGAAGGAGCGGAACCATGGGCATCATCGCCGCCGACCTGTTCGTCACGATCGACGGGGTCTATCAGGCCCCGGGAGGACCCGAGGAGGACGAGGAGCACGGCTTCCCCTACGGCGGCTGGCAGGCGCCGTATCTCGACGACGAGAACGGCGCCGACATCATGGCGGGCATCGACCGGCTCGACGCGCTGCTGCTCGGGCGCAAGACCTATGACATCTTCGCCGCGTACTGGCCGCTGCAGTCGGGCCCCATCGCAGACAAGTTCAACGCCGTGCCCAAGTTCGTCGTCTCGCGCACGCTCGGCGACGCCGACTGGGCCGGCACCACGGTGCTGCGCGACGCCGCCGCCGAGCTGCCCCGAGTGAAGCAGCGATTCGACGAGATCCACATGATCGGCAGCGGCGACCTCCTGCAGACGCTGCTCGACGACGACCTGGTCGACCGGCTGAACCTGTTCGTCTACCCGATCGCCTTCGGCACCGGCAAGCGGATGTTCCGCGACGGGGTGAAGCCGGCCTCGTTCACGCTGGCGGAGCCCGCCCGCAGTTATTCGAGCGGCGCGATCGGGCTGGTCTACGACCGGGCCGGAGTGCCGGTGACCGGAATCTCGATGGAGTGACGCGATGCTGAACAGCCTGCAACGGGGCGGCCGGCCCGCATGAGCGCGCGCGAAGCGGGATCCGCACTCCTCGGGGAGTTCGCGCCCGAACTCCTCGCAGAACCCGGTGTGGCGTTCGGCCGGATGTTCGAGTCGGAGGGGTTGTCGGTGCGCGGCAAGCTCTTCGCGTTCGTCTCGTCGCACGGCGACCTGGTGGTGAAGCTCGACGCCGACCGCATCGAGGAGTCGGGGCTCGACAACATGGTGATGCGCGGACGCCCGATGCGGGAGTGGGCGGTCGTGCCCATCGAAGGCGGGGTCGGCCGTTGGCGCGAGGTCGCCCGCGAGGCCTACGCCTTCGTCGATTCGATCACGCCGCGCTGAGCCGGACTCCCGAAGTCCGACGCGGAGGTTCGCGTCTCTGCGCCCCCGGGCCTCACCCGCGCAGCAGCCCCCGCAGCGTCTGGATCGTGTCGGCCTCGGCCGGCCCCTTGTCGTCGCGGTAGCGCTTGACGCGCGCGAAGCGCAGGGCGATGCCGCCCGGGTACCGGCTCGACCGCTGCACCCCGTCGATCGCGATCTCGACGACCGTGACGGGCGCGACGAAGACGGTGTTCGCCGTACGCCGCACCTCGATCTCGGGGAAGTGCTCGGTCTGCCAACGCAGCAGCTCGTCGGTGAGCCCCTTGAACGTCTTGCCGACCATCACGTAGCCGCCCGGCTCTCCGAACTCGCCGGTCGGGTCGAGCGCGCCGAGATGCAGGTTCGAGAGCAGCCCGGTGCGGCGCCCCGAACCCCACTCGCAGGCGAGCACGACGAGGTCGTAGCTGAGCACCGGCTTCACCTTGATCCAGCTCGCGCCGCGACGGCCGGCCGCGTAGGGCGAGTCGATCGACTTCACGACCACGCCCTCGTGGCCTGCGGCGAGCGCCTCGCGCGAGACCCGTTCTGCGATGTCGGCATCGGCGGTCACCTCGCCGGGGATGCAATGGCCGGGGGCGATGCGCTCGAGCTCGGCGAGGCGGGCGGCGAGCGGTTCGTCGATGAGGTCGCGCCCGTCGACGTGGAGCACGTCGAAGAACCAGGGGTGCAGCACCGCCTCGCGGGCGTTCTCGGCGCCGAACCGCGACATCGTCTCTTGAAACGGTCGGGGCGCCCCGTCTTCGCCGAGCGAGAGCGTCTCACCGTCGAGGATCACCCGGTCGACCGGCAGCCCGCGCACCACCTCGACGACCTCGGGCACCCGGTGCGTGATGTCGGCGAGGTTGCGGGTGAAGACCCGCACCTCGTCGCCCGCGCGGTGCACCTGGATGCGCGCGCCGTCGAGCTTGAATTCGACGGATGCCTCGCCCGTCTGCTCGATCGCCGCGCTCGGCGTGCCCGCGGTCGCCGCGAGCATCGGCTGCACGGCTCGCCCGACGACGAGCCCGATCGCCTCGAGCTCGCCTGCGGCGCCGGTGAGCGCCACCCGGGCGGTCTCGCCGAGGTCGCCCGAGAGCATGGCAGCCCGGCGCACGACCTCGGCGGGGCGGTCGGCCGCGCGGGCGACGGCGTCGGCGAGCACGCCCGCGAGCGCGCCGGTGCGCACCTCGCCGAGCAGCACTCCGGCGATGAGGTGCTGCTCGCCCTCGGTCGCCCGCGCGAGGAGTTCGCGCAGTTCACGCGCCCGCTCGCCCGAGGAGCCGGTTCCGGCGGCGCCGGCGATGCGGTCGAGCGCGGCGTCGAGCTCGGCGACGGTGATCGACGGCGACGCGGCCGCCTCGGTCGTCTCGACCGCGGCCGAGAGACCGCGCCACCCGACGCCCACCCGGCCCTGCCGCGGCCTGCCCACGAGGAACCCCACGGCCGGTGCGATCTCGTCGGGTTCGAGCCGGCGCAGCAGTTCGGCCAGCGCGTCGATCTTCGCGAGGCGCGAGCGGGTGGCGGCCACGGCCGCCGAGGTGGTGACGAGCTCGTCGATCAGCACTCGCCCAGTCTCGCACCAGCCGCCGACACGTACCCTTGGACGATGACCACGCTCCTCTCCGCCGACGCCTGGCGCGCCCGCGCCGAGGCGCACGCAGAGCGGGCCGATGCGCTGACCGCAGGTCATCGCGAGCGGACGGCGCGCGGCGAGAAGCATCCCATCGAGGACTTCCTCTTCACCTACTACTCCTACTCGCCGAGCCTCTTGCGCCGCTGGCACCCGGGCCCCGGCGTCGAGCTCGCCGACGCAGCAGGCACCCCGCGCGCCGAGTGGCGCTGGTACGCGCCGGGCGGAGAGCCCGACTCGCTCGTCGTCGACCGTGCGACGATGACCGCCGAGAAGGGGGCGATGCTCGGCGTCGTCGAGCGCATGCTCCGGCTCACGGCGTCACGGCCGGGTTCGTTCGGATGCTTCGGGCTGCACGAGTGGGCCATGGTGTACCGGCAGCGCGAGCACCGGCACCCGGTGCCGCTGCGGCTCGGGCAGGCGGCGACCGATGAGGTCGTCGAGGCGCACGAGCTGCGCTGCACCCACATCGACGCGTTCCGCTTCTTCACCCCCGAGGCGACCCCGCGCAATCGCTTCGAGCCGACCCGCGAATCGCAGCCCGAGCTCGAGCAGCCCGGCTGCCTGCACGCCGGCATGGACGTCTACAAGTGGACGGTGAAGCTCGGCCCGCTCGCCCCGGGCGAGCTGCTGCTCGACGCCTTCGAGCTCGCCCGCGACATCCGCGTTCTCGACATGCGGGCCTCGCCCTACGACATGGAGCCGTGGGGCGGCGAACCGGTGCGCATCGAGACGCCGGAGGGCAAGGCCGAGTACGTGCGGCAGCAGCGCGGCTTCGCCGAACGTGCGAACGCGCTGCGCGGCAGCATCCTGGATGCCGCGTTCGCGCCGGTGCCCACTCGCTGACGCGTGACGGCTTCTGCAGGAGAATGGTCTACATCATGGGCTGAGCGCGGACATCGCGACGAATCTCCTGCAGAAGCCGTGACGTGAGGCCGTGCTCAGGGCACCTGGTACCCGGCGGCGCGGAACAGCTCGTACCACTCCGGCCGGGTGAGCGGCACGTCCGAGCCCGCCGCGGCGCCGGCGACGCGCTCGGGGTTCGTCGTGCCGAGCACGACCTGCATGTTCGCGGGGTGGCGGGTGATCCACGCGGTGGCGATCGCGATCGGCGTCACCCCGTACTTCTCTGCGAGCCGGTCGATCGCCGCGTTGAGCTCGGGGTAGTCGGCCGAGCCGAGGAAGACCCCGCTGAAGAACCCCGCCTGCAGAGGCGACCACGCCTGGATCGTGATGCCGTTCATGCGGCAGTAGTCGACGACGCCCCCGTCGAGCATCGTCGACTGCCAGAGCCCCTGCATGTTCGCCGCGACTCCCTGAGCGATGATCGGCGCATGCGTGATCGACAGCTGCAGCTGGTTCGCGACGATCGGCTGGCGCACCGAGCGGCGCAGCAGCTCGATCTGGCTCGGCGTGTGGTTCGAGACCCCGAAGGCGCGCACCTTTCCGGAGGCCTCGAGCTCGTCGAACGCCCGCGCGACCTCGTCGGGCTCAACGAGGGCGTCGGGGCGATGCAGCAGCAGGATGTCGAGGTAGTCGGTCTGCAGCGCCGCGAGCGACCCATCGACCGACGTGATGATGTGCTCGTACGAGAAGTCGAAGTACGGGCCGTCCTTCACGATGCCGCACTTCGTCTGCAGGGTGACCTGCTCGCGCTCCGACGAGGAGAGCGCCATCGCCTCGGCGAAGCGGCGCTCGCACGCGTGCAACGTCTCGCCGTAGATGTCGGCGTGATCGAAGAAGTCGATGCCCGCATCGCGCGCGGTTCCGATGAGGGTGCGCACCTCGTCGTCGTTCAGCTGCTCGATGCGCATGAGGCCGAGCACGACGTTGGGCGCCGCGATGCCGGCGAGGTCGATGGTCTTCACGTGAGCTCCTTCGAGGCGCCCGACGCCTTCGGGGCGCGCCCACCCACCCTAGCGAGGCGGGGCGACGCGTCAGCGCGGGACGGAGGCGAGCCACTCGTCGAAGCTCTGGCGTCCGAGCATCGCCTCGGGGCCCGGCAGCACCGCGCCGTGACGCATCTCGCTCATCCCCTTGAACGGCAGCGCGATCGGCAGCACGGGCCCGCGGCGCCCCTCCGCCCTGACCAGGCGGCGCACCATCTCGGCGAGCTGCTCCTCGCGCGGGCCCGCGAGCTCGCGCGCACGACCGGTTGCGGGGTGCTCGGCGAGTTCGACGAGGCGTTCGCCGACCTCCCGCGCGGCGACCGGCTGCGTGCGCATCCGGGGCGCGAGCTGCACCCCCGCGACGCGCAGCCGCCCGGCCATCTGGCCCGCGAACTCGTGGAACTGGGTCGCCCGCAGGATGGTCCACGGCACCGCGCCCTGCTCGACGACGCGCTCCTGGGCGAGCTTCGCCTCGTAGTAGCCGTACGGCGCCGCGTCGATGCCGACGATCGAGAGCAGCACGTGATGCCGCACCCCGGCGCGCGCCTCCGCGGCGAGCAGATTGCGCGAGCTCGTCGTGAAGAACCGCTCGGCGGCCTCGCGGTCGATCGACGCGATGTTGGCGGTGTCGACGACCGCGTCGACGCCCGCGAGGGCCTCGGCGAGCCCGTCTCCCGAGATCAGGTCGACGCCGGCCGAGCGGGCCAGGATGACGACCACGTGGCCGTGTTCGCGGGCGACGTCCACGACGTGACGTCCGACGGTTCCGGTGCCTCCGGCGACGGCGATCCTCACAGTGCTGCTCCTCTCGTCGGGTGCGGCAGGATGCCGCAGGCGAGGCATCCGCTCGCCCCCTCATCATGACGACGACGCAGCCCGCCGGAATGTGACGCGGGACGGGCGGCACGGGATGAGAGGCTTGGCGCATGACCCGCGACGACGCTGCGGAAGCAGCCGCACTCGAGGCCGAGCGCCCGAGGCTCCTCGGGCTCGGCTACCGCCTGCTCGGCACGGTCGCCGATGCGGAGGACGCCGTTCAAGAGGGGTACGCGCGCTGGTACCGGATGACTCCGGTCGAGCGCGAGGCGATCGAGAACCCGGGGGCGTGGCTGATGCGGGTCACGAGCCGGGTCTGCCTCGACCTGCTCGGCTCGGCCCGCGCCCGGCGCGAGTCGTACGTCGGCGAGTGGCTGCCCGAACCGCTGCCGACCGCCGATGTCGCCCGCTTCGCCGTGCGCGCCGCCGACGATCCGCTCGACCTCGCGATGCTCGACGAGTCGGTGTCGACCGCGCTCCTCGTCGTGCTCGAGACGCTGACCCCGGCCGAGCGCGTCGCCTTCGTGCTGCACGAGGTGTTCGCGGTGCCGTTCGCCGAGATCGCCGAGACCCTCGGACGCACGCCCGAGGCATGCCGCAGGCTGGCCTCCACGGCGCGACGCCGCGTGCGCGAGGGTCGCGCCGGCACGGTCAGCCGCGAGCGCCACGACGAGGTCGTGCGCGCCTTCGTCGCCGCCGCGGGAAGCGGCCGGCTCGAGGCGCTCGTGGCGCTGCTCGACCCCGAGGTGGTGCTCGTCGCCGACGGCGGCGGCCTCGTCTCGGCGGCGCGTCGGCCGGTGCTCGGTCCCGATCACGTCGCCCGCTACGTCGCCGGCATCCTCGAGCGGCGCGGACCGGCCCTCGAGTGGGCGGTGCACGAGACCGCCGACGGGCTCGTGCTCGCGTTCGGCGAGCGCGGCACCGTCGACTCGGTCGCGGCCGTCGAGGTGCGCGCCGGGCGCATCTCGCAGGTCTGGATCATGCGCAACCCCGAGAAGCTGCAGCGCTGGAACGAACCCTCGACCGGCGCGGAGTGAATGGGTGCGGCCCGTCGTATCCTGAGCCGATGGAACTCGCATTCAGCGGTGAACTGTGGTTCTGGCGCGGGCCGGCGCCCTGGCACTTCGTCTCCGTGCCCGACGCGCAGTGCGAGGCCATCGCGGAGGTCGCACCGCTCGTCAGCTACGGCTGGGGCATGGTGCCGGCGACGGTGCGGATCGGGCGCAGTGAATGGCCGACCGCGCTCTGGCCGAAGGATGGCGGATACATCGTGCCCGTGAAGGGCTGGGTGCGCACGGCCGAGTCGCTCGAGATCGGCGACACCGTCGAGCTGCGTCTCGGCATCGTCGGAGTCTGAGCCTTCGCGCGGATCGAACCGCTTCCGACCGATCCGCCGTCGGGCTACCCGGGCGCTTCTCCCCCGACTTCCCGCCTCCGCCGCTCGAGTTCGGCGCGCTTCTCGTAGTACTCGATCTCGCGATCGAGGTCGGCGAGCTGCTCCTCGGTCGAGCGTGCCTCGCCGGGCGCTCTCTGCGGCACGACCGCCTGCGGGGCGGCCGGAGCGGCCGGGGCGACCCCGCCGCGGCGGCCCGCCGAGGAGCGCTCGCGGCCCACCGCGAACCACAGGATGGTGCCGATGAGCGGCAGCAGCACGACGAGGAGGATCCAGCCGAGCTTCGGCAGGTGCTTCACCTCGGAGTCGTCGCGCATGATGATGTCGACCAGCGCGTACACCATGGCGGCGAGCGTGAGGATGGTGAACACGAAGGCCATGGGCGTCAGCCTAGAGCCGGACGGTCGCTGCGGTCGGCCGACCCCGGCGAGCGATCAGCGCGTCGCGCGCACGTGCACCCGCTCGCCCTGCGCACTCAACAGGTTCAGCACCTCGGCGGGCTCGAGCGACGCGCTTGCGGTGCCGTGCGGCACCCGCGTGTCGAACTCGGCCGCCTCGCCGGCGTCGAGCAGGATCTCGTCGTCGCCGAGCGCGAGGCGCACCCGTCCGCTCAGCACGTAGACCCAGTCGTAGCCCTCGTGCGCGCGCTGCGGCACCGGCGCATCGGGCGGATGCCCCGGCAGCACCATCTTGAACGCGTGCACGTCGGGGTTGCTGCGGGTGAGCGGGATGATCGCCGTGCCGTCGCGGTAGAACGGCTTCGGGTGCACCCTCGGGTCGGCGATCTGAGGGGCGCCGACGAGGTCGTCGAGGCTCGCCCGGTACACCGCGGCGAGCCGGATCAGCAGGTCGAGCGTCGGACGTCGACCGCCCGACTCGAGCCGCGAGAGCGTGCTCGCCGAGATGCCGGTCTCCTCCGAGAGTTCGGCGAGCGTGAGCCCGCGACGGGTGCGGAGCGCTCGCAGCCGCGGAGCGACGCCGTCGAGCATGCGGTCCAGCGGCTGGCCGGCAGGATCGTCGGGCATGGGGCATCCTTTGCGGTTTCGGCAAACTCATTTGCCGTTCCATCATGGCACCTCGAGGATCGGGACATGCAGCAGACCACCTGGGACGTCATCATCATCGGCGGCGGCAGCGCCGGACTCAGCGCCGCGCTCATGCTCGGCCGCTCCCGCCGGCGAGTCCTCGTGCTCGACGAAGGCCGCCCGCGCAACCGATTCGCCGGCCACATGCACGGCGTGCTCGGCCGCGATCACAGCTCGCCGCTCGCCCTCCTCGCCGACGGGCGCGCCGAGCTCGAGCGCTACGACGGCGTGGCGGTACGCAGTGGCGTCGTGGTCGCCGCGCACGGCTCGGCGCCCGCCTTCACGATCGAACTCGCCGACGGCGAGCGCCTGCACGCCAGGCGGCTCCTCGTCGCGAGCGGCCTCCGAGACGCGTTGCCGTCCATTCGCGGGCTCGCCGAGCAGTGGGGACGAGGGGCGTTCGCCTGCCCCTACTGCGACGGCTGGGAGGCGCGCGATCGGCGCGTCGCCGTGCTCGCCGCGAGCGCCGCGCAGGTGCACCAGGCCCAGCTCATGCGGCAGCTCACCGCACGCGTCACCGTCTTCGCGCACGGCGTCGAGCTTCCCGACGAGGCGCGCGCCGGCCTCCTCGCCCGCGGCATCGAGATCGAGGAGCGCGCCGTCGCGGAGATCCTCGCCGACGAGCGGGGCTCGCTCCGCGGCATCCGCCTCGACGACGGCACCGAGCTCGCGAGCGACGCGATCTTCGCAGGACCTGCGCCCGAACCGAACGACCCCGTGCTGCGGCAACTCGGCGCCGACCGGGCCGCGCACCCGATGGGCGGCGAGTTCGCCGCGGTCGACGCGATGGGGCGCACGAGCGTGCCCGGGGTGTGGGCAGCGGGCAACGTGACCGATCCGCGCTCCTCGGTGCCGTACGCGATGGCTGCCGGCAGCATGGCGGGCGCGGCGATCAACGCCGACCTCGTCGAGGAGGAGGTGCGGGCGGCGCTCGCCGCGAGCGCGGCATGACCCGTCACGTCATCCACGGCTCACGTTCACCCTGAACGCCTAGGCTGAGGTGATGCTGGTCATCAGCTACAACCTCCGCAAGCACCGCGCGATCACCGAGCTCGCGGCGCTCGATGAGCGCTACTCTCCCGACGTGCTCTGCCTGCAGGAGTGCGACACCACCGACCTCGCCGAAGAGGTCGCACGGCTGCGGCTCGCGCACTCGACGACCGGCAACCGGCTCGGGCTCGCGCTCTACTACCGGCCCGACCGGTTCACGCCGCGAGACATCCGCGCCTTCGCCCTCAAGAAGTCGCTGCACGACCGCCTGCTGCGCCCCGCGCACGAGCGGCTGCTCGGTGCACGACTCGTCGACCTGCAGCACGACCGCGAGGTGATCATCGCGTCGTTCCACGCTGCGCCGCTCACCGCCCTCAACTCCTTGCGGCGGCACCAGATCCACTCGGCGCTCGGCTCGCTGCAGCTGATGGGCCCGCACCTGCCGACCCTCATGGTGGGCGACTACAACTACCCCGTCTTCAAAGACAATCTGGCCGAGAAGGTGCGCGACGCCGGCTACGAGCTCACCCTCAGCGACAGCCGCACCTACACGCGCTACAAGTACTTCCGCGGCCACTTCGACTTCGCGACCTCGGCCGACTTCGAGATCCGCCGCGTCGAGACGCTGCCGCGCGGGTCGAGCGACCACCTGCCGATCCTCATCGACGCGCAGTACGTCGGCACGCACGCCGACGACGAGATCGACGTCGTCATCTGAGGCGGGCGGGTCAGTCGCCGCCGCGGTCGAACTCGACTCGCTCCTCGGATCGTCCGGCCCGGTGGATGATCTCGGGATCACCCGGTGAGCACGCCGCGCGCAGCCGGTTGCGGCTGCGCACCGCACGCGACGCATCGACGAGCGAGACGACGACCGCGGCGAGAAGCAGCCCGCCCGCGGTGAGGAGGCAGGCGCCGACGTCGATCCATGACACCGTGTAGTCGATGTCGAAGAGCGGGACACCTGTGAACGCGAGCATGAGGGGCAGCGCGGCGACCCCCGCGAGCAGCCGCGCGACCCCGACGGCGGCGGTGTCACCGAGCAGCAACCACTCGAGGCGATCCTCCGGGGCGCGGCGCGGCACTCCGTCGGCGACCCAGCGGGCGGCGGCCGACCGGCGCATGGCGGCGAGCACGAGCCATCCGAGCCCGCAGGCGGCGAGCGCGGCCGACGTGAGCAGCACCGCGATGCCGCCCGCGAGACTCACGGCGTCGATCGCCTGCTCGATGGGCTGGTCGTAGCTCACCGGATCGCAGCCCCGGCACTGCTGGCGGGCGTAGACCGACACGATCCAGGCCACACATGCGAGGGCGAACGGGATCGCCGCGATTCCCGTCACGCGCCGGAGCCGCCGGTCGGCCGCGGGGCCGAGGATCGGCGGGCCGTCGTCGGGCGAAGCGCGCTCGCGTCGTTCGCGTTCGGCATCGAGCGCGCGGGTCACGTCGCCGCGGCGTCCGCGCGCGGCGACGAGCCGCTCGTTCCACGAACGATCGAGCGCCCTCCACAGACGCCGGGCGAGCAGCCAGCCGGCGGCCCCGACGAGGCCGCCGAGCAGCACGATCCACGTCACCGCGTCGTCGGTGCTGCCCGAATCGGTCGCGAGGATGCCGAGCATCAGCAGCGAGACGGCGACGCCGACGAGGCCGATGCCGAGCGCGACGCGCCCGAACATCGCGCCGGGCGTCGTGCGCAGGCGTCGGCGAACGCGCGAGGGCGGCACCGCATCGGGTTCGTCACGGCGCTGGCGCGAGAGCGCCCGCGGCCACAGCAGTCGCTCGACGCCCCCGGCGACGCCGAGCAGCGCCATCGCGGCCGGCACGACGACGAACAGCGAGCCGAACGAACCGCGAAGTGTCGCGTCGGCCTCGAGCTCGCGGCTCAGCGGACCCAGCGCCTCCTCACCGACGATGCCGGTCATCAGCCCGAGGAGGAACACCGCGACGAGCCCGAAGAGCAACCCGACGCACGCGTCGCCGACCGCCCGCGGCAGCGCCGCAGCGCCGGGCCGCGGCTCGGCGAAGTGAAGGGCGGGGTTGCCCGCCTTCGGCCGCTCGACAGGCGGGCGGTCTCGGCGGTGCCAGACGGGTTCGGACAAGTCGCGGCCTCCGGGATCGTTCCGCGCGACGCAGCTCGGATGCCGCGCGGGTGCCCTGCCGACTCTAGCGGGCGCTGCGACCCGGGGGCGGGTGGCGCTCGACCCCCGCATCGATCCGGGGGTTCACCCGATGACCGCGCCACGCCGAGGCTCGTAGCGTGCGGCCATGCCCTCCTTCACCGATCCCGTCGCCGCCCCGGCCGATTCCGCCGCGAACGCCGCAAACAGCGCCGCCATCCCTGCATCGCCGCCCGCCCCCGCGCGCCGCCGCACCGCCGCGACCCGCATCGGGTGGACGTGGGTGCTCCTCTCCTCTCTCGGCATCGCCGCGTTCATCGTCGTGCCCTACCTCACGGCCCCGCTGCGCACCCTCGCCGAGACACCTTCAGGCGGGCTCGCCGGCAACTACGCCGAGCAGCCGTGGCCCGTGCAGCTCGCGTTCTACGCGCACATCGTCGCGGGCGGGTTCGCACTCGTCGTCGGCCCGCTGCAGTTCTGGCGCGGCCTCCGCACGAGGCATCCGCGAGTGCATCGCTGGACCGGCCGCGGCTACTTCGTCGCCGTCGGCATCGCCGGCGTCGCCGGCCTCGTGATCGCCCCGGTGAACGACGCGGGGCTCGTCGGCCTGTTCGGCTTCGGCTCGCTCGGCGTGCTCTGGCTCGTCACCGGCTGGCTCGGCTACCGTGCCATCCGGCGGCGGGATGTCGCGAGCCACCGCGCCTGGATGATGCGCAACTTCGCGCTGACCTACGCGGCCGTCGCGCTCCGCATCTGGCTGCCGCTGCTCATCGTCGCGCAGCTCCCCTTCGCGACCGGCGACTTCGACTTCGACGCCGTCTTCGCGAACGCGTACGCCGCGGTGCCGTTCCTCTGCTGGGTGCCGAACCTCGTCGTCGCCGAGTGGCTCATCGCACGCAGGGGGCTGCCGACGTTCTGGCACGCGACGCCGTCGGCGACGCCGCCGACGGTTCGCGTGAGTTGAGGTCACCCGGCGATCGCGATGCCGATGCAGACGAATCCGAGCGCCAGGTCGAGCCCCATGCACCAGAGGGCGAGCGATCGCCCGACGACCTCGTTGCGGCGGTAGTGCACGAAGTCCCAGGCGGCGTGCGCGGCGAGCGCGGCACCGGCGAGCGCGAGCCCGATGCGCGGTTCGAGCGCGAGGGCGACGACGGCGACGCCGAAGTAGGCGAGCATCGCGAGCGCCTGCGGCGTCGTGACCCGCGGCCGCCGGATGAGCCCGACGACGACGAGCACGACTCCCGCCCCCGTGAGCGCCGCCCAGCGCGGCACATCGAGCAGTTCGGCGCCGAAGACGAGCACGGTGCCGACGCCCACGACGAGCCAGGCGACCCAACGCAGCCCGGTGACGGCCGCCGCGAGGTAGCAGAGCGTGGCGATGCCGAGCGCGGTCATGGGCACGGTCGCGCTGAGCGCCTCGGGGTAGCCGCTGAACAGCAGCCCGATACCGCTGGCCACGCCGATGGCGAGCGCGACGACGATGAGCGGAATGGATGGCGGTGGGGTCGTGACGGCCGTACCGTCGGTCGCGGTCGGGGCCGCGTGGTCGGTTCGGTTCATCGCTGCGCCTCCTTGCACGAGCTTCGGGGATGCCGAGGATCGATACCCCCTCCGGGTATAACACATCGATCCCCCCGCCGCCACCCCTCTGACCGGCGGTGGGCGCTCCCCGCGACTCTGACACTGAGTCACTGAGCGACTCAATGTCGGAACAGCGCGGCCGGGCGCCCCTGGTGGAGTCGCCCGGCCGGTCTGTCGTGGGGTCCTTGCCCGCTACTCGGCCGCTGACGCCCCGGCGCGACGGCGCCGGCGGGCCGCGATGAGCAGGGCAGCGCCGAGTCCCGCGATGAGCACGGCGAGCGGTGCGAGCGCGAGCAGTCCCGCGTCGACGCCGGTCTCGGCGAGGCCGTCGGACGCAGCGGACTGCGAGCCGGTGCCGTCCGTCCCGTCGCCGCCGCCCGTGCCGCCGTCACCGTCACCGCCGTCACCGCCGTCGCCCGGCCCGGGCTCCCCGCCCGGCTCCCCCGCCGCGGCGGGCAGTGTGCCCGCACGGAGGGCGGCGGGCTGCTCGCCGTCGGCGAACCACCACACGGGCCGCTCGGCAGCGGCATCCGCCGCGACGACGGCCGAGGCCGAACGCACCGAGGCGCCGGCCTCGAGCGCCGCGGGCGTCGTCGCGAAGCCCTCGTTGTTGAGGTTGGGCATGCCCTCGGGCCGGGCGAACAGGCTGATCTCGGGAGCCTCGCCGGTGAACGCGATGCGGGCCGAGCGGCCCTCGCAGCCGTCGTCGCAGACCGCCCAGAGCTCGCCGAGCACCGTGTCGTAGTCGAGCGCCATGACGCCGCCCAGGCCCGGGCCGATCTCCGCGACCTGCGCGATGGAACCGTCGGTGCCGAGCGCGTAGGCGTAGACGAATCCGTTGTCCTCGACGGCCACGAAGAAGAGCCCGTCACCGTGGCCGGGGTAGTCGGCCGGCTCGTAGGGCGCGCCGGTGCTCCGGTCGACGAGCAGGCCCGCGAGCGAGGCATCCGACACCCATTCGACGGCCTCGACCCCGGTGTTCGCGGCGACCTGCGGCAGTGAGGCGGTGAGGTCCCACTCCTGGGCGGCGACGACGTCGGGGCCGGGCGCGTCGGGGTCGACGGCGAGCACGACGTTCTGGTTCACGCCCTTCTTCGAGTTGTCGCGCTCGGAGGCGAGGTAGACGCGCCCGTCGCCGTCGACCGTGATGCCCTCGGCGTCGGGTCCGGCCGCGGCCGGGTTCCCGGCGTCGCGCTGGAACCGGGCGCGCTTGCCCTCGGCCCAGCCGTCGGCGAACGCGGCGGTACCGGCGGCGTCGACGTCGAGCTTCCAGAAGGTGCCGGTGCCGTTGTCGACGGCCCAGAGCACGGTGCCGTCAGGCGTCGCCTGCGCGTCGAGGCCAGAGGAGTCCTCGAGGAACATCGCGGTCTCGTCGAGCACGGTCACCTCGGCCGAGCCGGGCCATGCCTTCGCGACGGGCTCCTCGGGTCCGCCGGGCTCACCGGTGCCGTCGCCGCAGTTCGTCGCGCCCTTCGTGGCGGCCTTCGCATCGGCGAAGTCGCCGGTGCCGTCGGGGCAGCGCGCCCAGGTGACGGCGGCGTGCTCGGTCCAGGTGTACTCGGCGACGGTGAGGCCGCTCGCGTTGCGCACGGTCGCGACATCCGCGCCGCCCAGCCCGAAGGCGAAGTGGCTGCCGCCGTCGAAGACGAAGAAGGCCCCAGGCGCGAGCATGGTGCCGGCCGCGACCGGCGTGACGTCGGCCGCGTGCCCGGCGGGGTCGCTGTCCATGACGGTCCAGCCCGAGAGATCGATCGGCGCCTCGCCGGTGTTCACGACCTCGACCCAGTCGGTGGCGTCGCCGTTCGACTCGACCTCGTTGATCGCAAGGGCCGGCAGCACGCAGTCGTTGGCCGCGCCGGGCGTGACCCGGGCGAGCGCGAATTCGCCCGTCGCGTCGGGGCAGCGCGCGAAGCTCGCGGCCGCCTCGTCGCCGTCGACGGCCGGATGCCCCGTCCACGAGGTCTCGTCGACGAGCGTGCCGTCGGCGCCGAACACGCGGATCGAGTCGGAGCCGCCGATGCCGATCGCGGCCTGGAACTGCTGCGGGGCTCCGTTCACGTCGACGCCCTCGGTCTCGGCGTCGACGACGAGCCGCTCACCCGCGGCGAGGGTCGCGCCGGCCGCGAAGAACCAGCGGTGGTCGTCGGAGTTGTCGCGGATCTCGACGCCCGCGAGGTCGACGGCCGCGTCGCCCGGGTTGATGAGCTCGATCCAGTCGGCGGGACCCGAATCGACCTCGTTGAGCACGATGGTTCCGGGAACGGCCGCGGTCTCGCAGGTGTTCGGCGCACCCAGGGTGAGCGCGGTGCCGTGCGCCCACTCGCCACCGTCGGCGCAGCGCGACCAGTCGCCGAGGGGCGCCGTCGCAGCGTAGGCGTACGAGTCGACCTCGGCGCCCGCCGCGTCGACGAGCGTGACCGCGTCGCCCTTGCCGAGCCCGAACGGGAATCCGAGGGGCGACCCGTCCTTCTCGAGCACGAGGAACCCGCCCGCCGCGAGGCTCGTCCCGGCGGGGATCACGCCGGCCTCCTCGCGCTTGTCGTCGAAGACCTTCCACCCCGAGACATCCACGCTCGTGGTGCCGGCGTTGTACAGCTCGATCGCGTCGACCTGGCCTGCGACGACATCGTCGTAGACGATCTCGTTGACGACGACGCCAGCCTCGGCGGCGGTGGCGAGGCTCGGACTCGCGGCGACCGCGAGGCCCGACGCCGCGACGGCGAGCACCGCGAGCATCGCGGGCACGCGCCGGCGCGGGGTGGTGGATGGGTTCGGGTGCTGCACGGGCATGCTGGCGCTCCTGACGCGGGCGGGTGCGGGGGTCGGGAGCCACTCGACCGGGCCGCGGTGACGCGAATCCCACGCGCGGGTGAACAGGCGGTGTCGGGCGGCTGTCCGAACCCGTGGCGGACGTGCTCCGTCACGCGGTTCGCCCCCGCCCGAGCATCGGGCGAGGATGGAACCATGCAGATCATCGTCATCGGCGCGGGCGCCTGGGGGCTGCCCGCGGCCGCCGAGCTCGCTGAGCGCGGCCACCGGGTCACCCTCGTCGACCGGTACGGGCCCGCCAACCCGCTGTCGTCGTCGCACGGACCGACCCGCATCTGGCGGCTCGCCGACCCCGACCCCGCGAAGATCCGGATGACCCGGCAGAGCCTCGCGGCGATGGAGCGGCTCTCGCAGATCGCGGGCGAACCGGTGTTCCTGCGACGCGGCCTCGTGTGGCGCGACTCGCCCGCGGCGCTCGACGCCTTCGAGTGGACCCTCGCGATGGAGGGCCTCCCCCACCTGCGCCTCGACGCCGACCGGGTCGGCGCCCGCTTCCCCGGGCTCGTGCCCGACGGGCGCGGCGCGATCTACACCTCCGAGGCGGGCCCGGTGCTCGCCGAGGTCTCGCTGCGGGCGCAGCTGCGACGCTTCGAACAGGCCGGCGGCACGCTGCGCATCGCGCACGTCGTCGACGTCGACGCGGATGCCTCGGGCGACGGCCCGCGCCGGGTGCATCTCGCCGGCGGTGAGACGCTCGAGGCCGATGCGCTCGTCGTCGCGGCCGGCCCAGGGGCGTCCGCGCTGCTCGAGCGTCTCGGGCTCGACGTGCCGCTGCATCCCCACCTCGAGCAGGTCGTGCACATCGCCGACCCGGCGCAGCCGTTCGACGAGCTGCCCGACCTCATCGACATCGCGGCCGGCGACCGGCCGACGCTGTACGCGATGACGACGCCGGGGGTGGGCTTCAAGCTCGGACTCGACGCGCCGCTGCGCGACGCGGAGTGGGGCGTCGACGACGACCGCACGCCCGACGCCGCGCGCACCGCGATGCTGCTCGACTACGCGCGCACCGAGCTCGGCATGCGCGGCGCCGAGGTCGTCGACGCGAAGGTCTGCACCTGGACGGACTCCCCCGACGGCCGCTTCGTCATCGGCACCCCGCTGCCCGGCGTCACCGTCGCGTGCGGCGACTCGGGCGAGGGCTTCAAGTTCTCGGCGCTCATGGGCCTGGTGGTCGCCGACCTCGCCGAGGGCGAGACGCCGCCGGTCGACCTCGAGCCGTTCCGCTTCGACCGCTTCTCGGGCGCCGAGGCCGTTGCCGGGGGTGGGGCGACCGCCGCCCGCGCATCGCTCGCCGCGCCGACGTCGCTCGGCGGATCGCACGTGGACGGCGGGTCGCCCGAGGCATCCGCCTGACGCCTGCCCGCGTCGCGCGCGACGCGGACGTGCCACGCAGCGTGACCGCCGGATCGTCTGCGGGGTGATGGCTCCGACTCGGGCTCGGCGTCGGCCGGCGGTGTTTCCAGTCCGACATCTCTCGGTACTTCGGTACCGATGCCGCGAGCCGAGAGGCCCGAGCAGCGTGTCCGACGGAGAGGATCGACCTTCAGCCGGTGTCCTCCTGGATTGCCACGCGCTCGGATTCTCTGTCGGCCGGCGTGCCCGCAGGCGTCACGGGCCGAATCAGGATGACCGACTCGTCCGTCGCGACACTCCCCTCGTCGCCGAATCCGATGGCTCGGTAGTAGCGGATCGCGTCTTCGTTCGATCGACGGATCACCGCGCGGAGGCACCGCAGTCCCGCCTCCTCGGCGATGGCCGCCGTGGCAGTGAACAGGCCCCGACCCGCGCCGGCGCCCCTACTGACCGCAGTGACGAACGTGGCGATGTCCGCGACCCCCGGGGGAAGCTCCTCGTGGAATCTCTCGAGCGCTTGGAACCCCAGGAACGCCCCGTCGTCGGCGACCGCCACCACGCAGCTGATGCAGTGACTTCCGGTGATGAACCATTCTGCGAACTCCGAACCGGTCAGGGGCGTGTCGATCGCAGTCTTGCCGCCCTCGGCGATGACCCCGTTCAGGACAGCGGCCAACGCGTCTGCGTCGTCGAACTCCGCGCGCCGAATGAGCATGGGCCCAGACTACTTTTTCGTCGACATGCCGAGCGCTCGGCGTCGCTCGCCGCCCGGCTCGGCGTCGGCGCGCTCCGCGTCGCCTGCGTCGCCCGCGCCGCCGCCGCCGAGCCGTCGTGCGCGGAACGCGCCGACGACCGCGGCGACGACGAGCGACAGCATGAGCGCCCAGTTCACCCAGTCGGTGCGTCCGGTGAGCAGTTCGAGATTCGTCACCATGAGCACGAGGCCCGCGACGAGGCCGATCACGCCGAGCAGCGGCGCAACGAGCACGCGGAACACGCCGTGCCCGCGCCGGTCGCGCGCGAAGAAGCGGATCACGGCGACCATGCACACCGCTTGCAGGGCGACCACGCCGACGATGCCGACGCCGTTGGTCCAGAGCAGCAGCACCAGGTACGGATCGGCGCTGAAGGTGACTGTGAGCGAGATGAGCATGAGCGAGACGATCGTGGTGACGAGGCTCGCCCGTGCCGGCGACCGGAAGCGCGGGTGGGTGACGCCGAGCCGCGCGGGCAGGAATCCGTCGCGCCCGAGCGAGAACAGGTAGCGCGAGGTCGCGTTGTGGAAGGCGATGGTCGCGGCGAGGATGCTCGTGACGATGAGCAGGCCCATCACGGTGCTCGCCCACGCCCCGAGGTACGACTCGGCGAGCATGAAGTAGAGCCCCTGGAACACATCGGACAGCGAGTACTCGACGAGCCCGTCGACGTCGAGCGCGGCGACCGCGATCCAGGCGATGAACGCGTAGAAGACGGCGAGGAAGCCGACGGCGAAGTACGTCGCGCGCGGCACCGTGCGCTCAGGACTGCGGGCCTCCTCGGCGTAGATCGCGGTGCTCTCGAAGCCGATGAACGCGCCGAGGGCGAGCACGAACATGCCGCCGCTCGCGAGATTGAACACGTTGCCGGGGGCGAACGGCTCGATCGAGAAGTTCGACGTGCCCTCGGTCGCGAGCACGGCCACGGCGATGACCGCGAGGATGAGCACCTCGAGGATCATGAGCACGGCGAGCACACGCGCCCCGATGTCGATCTGCCGATAGCCGAGCACGGCGACGACGGCGAGCCCGGCGAGTGCGTACACCGACCAGTGCAGCTCGATGCCGATCATGGGGTTGAATGTGCTCGCGGCGTAGAAGCCGAGGAACCCGTAGAAGCCGGCGCAGATGAGGGCGTACGAGAGCAGGGCGACGAACGCGGCGGCGCCACCCGCCGTGCGGCCGAGTCCGCGCCCGATGAAGGCGGAGAACGCGCCCGCGTTGCGCACGTGCCTCGCGAAGGCGGTGAAGCCGGCCGCGCACAGGATGTAGACGATGCCGCTGAACAGGTAGGCGCCCGGCGCGCCGATGCCGCCGAGCCGGAACGCGAGAGGGGCGGCCCCGGCCATCACGGCGAGCGGGGCGGCCGCGGCGACCACGAAGAAGAAGATGTCGAAGGTGCCGAGCCTGCCGCGGGCGAGACCGCCCGAGCGGTCGTCGACGGGCTGGTCGGGGGTGGGGGTGGGAGTCGAACTCATGGGTGCTCCTCGTCAGCGACGGTGATGACTGCAGGGGGTGAAGCGGGTGAAGCGGGTGAAGCGGGTGAAGCGGGTGAAGCGGGGGCGGCCGAGGCGGGCGGTGGCCCGCCCCGGCCGGGGGTGTCACATCGCGGGCCACCAGGCCGGGTCGGTCCAGAGCGCGAGCTCCTGCTCGAGCGCGGCGCCCACGCGGAACACGGTCGCGTCGTCGTAGCTGCGGCCGACGATCTGCACGCCGGTGGGCACGCCGTTCGGCGCACGCCCCGAGGGCACGGCGAGCACGGGCACGCGGCCGATCACGTTGAAGGGCAGCGTCATGAGCTGCGAGAAGATCGCGGCGCTGTCGGTGCAGGGTTCGTCGGCGGCGAGGCCCGTGGTCGCGACCGTGGGGCAGACGAGCACGTCGTAGTCGATCATGAGCTCGGCGAACGGGCGGTAGAAGGCCGACTCGGCGACGAGGCCCTCGACGTAGTCGCCGCCCGCCGCGGCCTGCGCTGCGAAGGCGCGCGTGTAGGGCATGAGCTGTTCGGCGCGGGCGGCGTCGCCCTCGGCGATGGACTCGATGAACGGGCCCATCACGGCGCCGAAGTGCGGCCAGGCCGTCTCGGCCGTGCGCTCCGGTCCCCACGGCAGTTCGACGAGGTCGACGGTCGCGCCCGCGGCGACCAGCGCGGCGCCGACGGCACGGGTGTTCGCCTCGACGACCGGGTCGACGTCGTAGCCGCCGAGGTCGAGGCAGAGAGCGACGCGCAGGCCGTCGAGCGGACCCGCGACGCCCGAGACGGTCGCGATCTCGCGGAGCGAGGCGGCGTCGCCGACCCACGGCCCCGAGATCACGTTCTGCAGCATGGCGACGTCGGCGACGCTGCGCCCCATCGGCCCGTCGGCGCAGTAGGTGTCGGAGTTGAAGGGCGCCATGCCGGGCACGCGCGCGAACGGCGGCTTGAAGCCGACGACGCCGCAGAACGACGCCGGGATGCGGATGGATCCGCCGATGTCGGATCCGGTCGCGAGCAGCGTCGACCCTGCCGCGAGCACGGCGCCCGAGCCGCCCGAGGAGCCGCCGGGGGTGAAGTCGGGGTTCCACGGGTTGCGCGTGACGCCCCAGAGCTTCGTGTGCGTCACGGGGGCGCAGCAGTACTCGGGAGTGGTGGTGCGGCCGTGCACGACGGCGCCGGCCGCCTGGATGCGCTCGACGATCGGGTGGGTCTCGTCGGCGGTGTTGCCGCGTTCGAGGAGGCATCCGTCTTCGAGGAGGCGCCCCGCGATCGGATGCTCGTCCTTGAGCATGAGCGGAATGCCCTCGAGGGGGCGCAGCGCTTCGCCGCCGGCGAAGCGCGCCTCCGACGCGGCGGCGGCCGATCGAGCCTCATCGATCCACTGCTCGGTGACCGCGTTGATCGCGGGCTCGGTCGCCTCGGTGCGGGCGATCACCGATTCGAGCAGGTCGACGGGCGAGAGTTCGCGACGTCGCATCAGCTCGGATGCCTCGGTGGCGGTGAGCCGGAACAGTTCCATGTGGTGGTGCCTTTCGACCTTCCGTACACCGTACGGATCCGTACGCTGTACGGAAGATACTCTTGCACCCATGGCGTCACGTCAAGAGGCAAACCCCGGGGCATCCGGCAGGAAGGCTGCACTGCGCCGCACGGTGAGCCGCGACGACCTCACCGAGGCCGCGATCGCGCTCGTCGAACGCGATGGGCTCGACGCCCTGACCATGCGCCGCTTGGCCGCCGAACTCGACCGGGCGCCCATGAGCCTCTACACGCACGTGCGCAGCCGCGACGACCTCGTCGACGCGATCGTGGCCCGGCTCATCGAGCGCCTCGGGCTCCGCGAGGTCCCCGGCGAGTCGTGGCAGGAGGTCGTGCGACGCATCATGCGCTCCTACCGCGACCTCGCGGTGCAGCTGCCGCACAGCTTCGAGCTGCTCGCCCTCGCCCCGTACGACACCTCGCCCGTCGCCCCGCACCTGGCCGGCACCGTCGCGTGCCTCGAGAGCGGCGGACTCGGCACGGCCGAGGCCCGCCAGATCCTCGGCATCGTCGACGCCTACGCCACCGGCTTCCTCGTGGTGTGGGCGCGCAGCCAGGCGGCGGAGCGCCGGCCCGGGGCAGACGCCGCCCCGCCCGAGGTGACCGGCATGCGCGAGCTCGAGACCTTCGAGCAGGGCCTCGAAGCGCTCATCGCGGGGCTCGACGCGACGCTCGTGCGCGCCGAGCCGGTTTCAGGGCCGCCCGCCTCGAGCCCCTGACGCACGCGGCGCATCAGGACTCCGTACGGATCTCCGTGCGCTGCACGGATGCGGCACCCGCCCGCCGCGGCGACACTCGCTCCAACGTCATCACCGACACGAGGAGCACGACATGAGCAGCACCAGCGCGATCACGGCGAGCGACGCCGACCGCGAACTCAAGGCCAAGCACCGCAGCATGTGGGCCTCGGGCGACTACCCGACCCTCGCCGCCGACCTCATCTGGAGCCTCGGGCCGCGACTCGTCGCCGCCGCCGGGGTGCACGACGGCGACCGGGTGCTCGACATCGCCGCCGGCAGCGGCAACGCCGCGATCCCGGCCGCCGAGCGCGGCGCCGCGGTGGTCGCGAGCGATCTCGCGCCCGAGCTCTTCGCCGTCGGGCGCCGCAACGCGACCGAAGCGGGCGTCTCGCTCGAGTGGCGCGAGGCCGACGCCGAGGACCTCCCGTTCGAGGACGCCGCGTTCGACGCGGCGATCTCGTGCGTCGGCATCATGTTCGCCCCGCACCACGAGACCGCGGCGAGCGAGCTGCTGCGGGTCGTGCGCCCGGGCGGCCGGATCGGCCTGCTGAGCTGGACGCCAGAGGGGTTCATCGGCCGCATGTTCGGCGTGATGAAGCCGTTCGCGCCGCCGCTGCCCGAGGGCGCCACGCCGGCGCCGCGGTGGGGCGACGAGGCGCACGTGCGCGCACTGCTCGGCGACGAGGTCGACGACGTGGTCGCGGTGCGCGAGACCGTCGCGATCACCCGGTTCGCGAGCGGCGCCGAGTTCCGCGACTACTTCAAGTCGCACTACGGCCCGACGATCGCGGTCTACCGCCGCATCGCCGACGACGCCGACGCCGTCCGCGCGCTCGACGACGCCCTCGCGGCGCTCGGCGACGAGCAGCTGGCGGGCGACGCGAGCCGCACCCTCGAGTGGGAGTACCTGCTCGTCACCGCGACCCGGCGCTGAGCTCCGGGCCGCCGCACACCGATCCGCATGAAGGAACCACCGTGAATCTCAGCGAGCATCACCAGATGCACGACCTCAACCTCGCCCGGGAGGCGACGCTCGCCGGCCGCCTCGAGCAGCGCCGCGGCTCGAGCGCATCGCCGAAACGCGCGCCGCCGCGGCGCACGCGCGACGCGCGGCGGATGCCTCCGCGCCCACGCACTCCGGCGCACCCGCCGGATCGGCGGGCCTCCGGGGCCTCCGTGCCCTGCTCGACCGGCTCGGCCACGGCTGGCCGCCGGCGAACGGACCGCGGCCGGCGCACTGACCGGCGACCGCGCGCCACGGGCTGGCGGCATCAGTACAGGGTGAGCACTGATGCCGCCCGCCGCCAGTGCGTCGAAGATGTTCCCGTGTCGAACCCCCGTCTGACACCCCGTGAACGCGCCGTGCTCGCCGCCATCGAGCGACGAATGAGCAATCCCGAGATCGCAAGCGAGCTGTTCATCTCGGTGCGCACGGTCGAAAGCCATGTCGCGAGCCTGCGCCGCAAGCTCGCCGCCGAGACGCGCGCCGAACTCGTCGCCGCGTCGATCGGCCTGCGCGAGACCTCCGTGCGGGTGCCCGACGACGCCTTCGTCGGGCGCGACGCCGAACTCGACGGTCTCGGCGACGCGGTCGGCACCCGGCACTGGGTGACCGTGACCGGCCCGGGCGGCGTCGGCAAGACCCGGCTCGCCCTCGAGTTCGCGCGCACCTTCGCGGGCGTGCCGGTCGTCGTCGAACTCGAGCACGCCGAACCGGTCGACGTCGTCGCGCGCATCTCGCGGTCGCTCGACCTCGAATCGACCACGGGCGTCGACGCGCTCGGCGCCGTCGCGACCTCGCTCGGCACCCGCCCGTACCTGCTCGTGCTCGACAACGTCGACCGCGTCGGCGCCGCGGTCGGCGAGGTCGTCGCACGCGCGACGGCCGGCGCTCCCGATCTGCGGGTGCTGACGACCTCGCGCACCCCGATCGGCGAGGCGGGCGAGCACGTCGTCGCACTCGCCCCGCTGCCGACCGACGGCGCAGGCTCCCCCGCCGTCGCCATGTTCCTCGAACGCCTCGGCCCCGGCGCGGTCACCGAGCCGCCGAGCGAGGCCGAGCACGAGCAGGCCGCCCGCATCTGCGCCCGGCTCGACGGCCTTCCGCTCGCGATCGAGCTCGCGGCATCCGTTGCCCGCCATCTCTCGCTCGCCGAGCTCGCCGAGCGCCTCGAACGCGACTTCGCGACGCTCGATCGCGCCGCTCCGGGCGGGCGGCACCGCACCCTCGAGACCGCGTTCGAGTGGAGCTGGGACCTGCTCGACGCCGACGAGCAGGAGGTGCTGCGCCGGCTCGCCGCCCTGCCACGCACCTTCGACATGGACCTCGCCCTCGCCGTCACCCACCCGGGCGCCGACGGCACCGTCGTGCGGCTGCTCGACCAGTCGCTCATCGTCGCGATCGGGGGTTCGCCGCGGCGGTTCAGGCTGCTCGAGGTGCTTCGCGACTTCGTACGCGCCCGCACCGACGACGAGCTGGCCCGCGAGGTGCTCGAACGGCACGCGACGTTCATCGAGGCGATCGTGGTGCCGTTCGCGAACCGCGCGCGGCTCGACGACAGTCTCGAGGCGATGCACGCCTCCGAGATCCTCTGCCCCGAGGTGAACGCGGCGGTGCGATGGGCTCGGGCCACGAGGCATCCGAGCGCCCTCAACCTGGCGTCGTCGCTCGGCATCGGCATCGAGCAGTACGGCTCTGACATCGACAGCGTGCGCACGCTCGCGGCGGTCGCGCACGACCCCGAGCTGATCGCGGATGCCACGCCGCAGCAGTTGCTCGCACTCGGGACCGCCCTGACGTTCCTCGACCTCGATGCCGTCGCCGAGCTCGCCGAGCGCGCCCTCGAGATCGCGGGCGACGACCGCGAACGACTCGCCGCGCTGCACCTCGCCGGCATGGCGGCGGCGTACCTCGACCACGAGGCGATCGCGCTCGCACGCCTCGGCGACGCCGAGGAGCTCGCCGAGGCGCTTCACGACCGCTGGGAGCTCGCGGCGACCCGGCAGATGCGCGGCGTCGCGCTGCGCCGCAGTTCGCCCGAACTGGCGATGGTCGACTTCGCGGCCGCGATGCACGACTACGGTCGCGCGGGCGACGCGATGCACGTCAACAACGCGAGATACATGATCGCGCTGACCTCGGCCGAGTCGGGCATCGACCTCGCTCGGGCGGCCGAGCTCGCCGCGGAGTGCGTCGACTACGCGCGGGCCTCGCACAACGACCACGAGCTCGCGCACGCCGCGATGGTGCAGCACCTCATCGGTCGAATAGACGCCGCGCTCGAACTCGACGAGCTCGCGCACGAGTTCCGGCGCTTCGGCGACGCCCGCTGCTGGATCCGCACGCTGCTGATGCAGGCCGAGAGCGCGTCGGAGGCCGAGCGGCGCGCCATTCTCCGCGAAGCGCTCGACCTCGCCCGCGCGGTGCACGACGAGCGCCGCGAGGCGGCGATCCTCGAACGGCTCGCGGTGACGGGCTGACGTCGGTCGGCAGCCCGAATCACGACACGGGCGACCCGGCCGCGATGAGCGGGATGCCGGCTGCGGCGAGGTCGCCCAGCGTCCCACCGCCGCGTTCGCCGTCGGTGATGATGCCGGCGACGGCATCGAGCGGCACGACGGGGTAGCGGGAGGCGGCGCCGATCTTCTCGGCGCTGGCGAGCACGTAGGTCTCGGCGGCGCGCGAGGCGAGGGTGCGCTTCATCGCGGCCTCGTCGGCGTCTCCGGTCGTCAGCCCCGCCTCGGGGTGCACCCCGGTGACCCCGAGGAAGAACAGGTCGGCGCTGATCAGGCCGGCGGCCTCGACGGCGGCCGCCCCGCAGGCCACTGCGGAGTGCTTGAACAGCCTGCCGCCGATGAGGAACACCTCGGCCGCGTGCTCGAGGAGCCTTGAGGCGATGGTCGGGCTGTGCGTGATGATCGTGCACTCGAGGGTCGTCGGCAGCGCGTCGACCATGGCGAGCGCGGTGGTGCCGCCGTCGAGGATCACGGTGGCGCCGGGCTCGATGAGTGCGACGGCGGTCGCCGCGACGAGGCGCTTGCTCTCGGGGGCCACCGCGGTGCGGCTCGCGTAGTCGGCCACGGCCGGGGAGGCCGGCAGGGCGCCGCCGTACACGCGGACGGCCAGGCCCGCCGCGTCGAGTTCGCGCAGGTCACGGCGGATGCTGTCCTCCGACAGCCCGAGCTCGAGGGCGATCTCCTTCGCGACGATGCGTCCGTCGCGGCGGAGGCGCTCGAGGAGCAGGTCTTTGCGCGCAGCGGCGAGCATTCGACATCCTTCCTGTTCTTTCACGTTTCTGCACTATTGTGCCAGATATGAGCAAGCCCATGTTGATCCTGATCGCCGGCCCCTACGCCTCGGGCACCGGCGGCGACCCCGAACTGATGGCGAAGAACCTGAAGCGACTCGAGGAGGCGGCCTGGCCCATCTTCCAGGCCGGTCACGTGCCGATGATCGGCGAGTGGGTCGCGCTCCCCGTGCTCTCGAGCGCCGGGGCCGACGGCCCGTCCGATCCGCTCGCGGCCGAGGTCATGTATCCCGCGGCCGAGCGGCTCCTCCAGCACTGCGATGCGGTCCTGCGCCTGCCGGGCGAGTCGCGCGGCGCGGACCAGGACGTCGCGATCGCCCGCGGCCGCGGCATCCCGGTCTATCACTCGCTCGACGAGATTCCTGCTGCTGCCTAGGCAGCAGTTCGGGGCCACGGTCGGCGCGGCGGCTCGACGCCTGGGCGGGCGCCGGCCCTCACCCCTTCGGTGCAGCGCGACCCCGCCGCTGCGCGCGTCGATCGCGCTTCGCGCGTCGGCGCTGCTGGGCGAGACGCCGAGCCGTGAGCGACGCCGCGTCGGGGTCGCCGGGCGAGAGAGCTGCGCGCAGCAGGTTGCGTTCGTGTGCCGCCCGGCGCACATCGGCCATGCCGAGCACGGTCGCGAGCACCGGCGCCGCGATGGCCACGGCGAGCGCGACGACGAGCACGGGGCCGGGGATCGAACCGGGGCCGGGGTCGGCGCCTCCCGGAGCCCATCCGGCGATTCCCGCGATGGCGAACAGCGCGATCGGCATCGCCGCGGCGACGATCGCCCCCGACGCCCAGAGCCCGGCCCGCGGGTCGAGCAGCAGGGCGTCGGTCACTTCTTCGGGCGCACGCCGCGGGCGGCCGTCGGCGACCCACCGCACCGCGGCCAGTTCGATGCGCCGCATCATCGCGAGCCGCGCGATGAACAGCCCGCCCGCGATCGCGAGCGCGCAGACGATCCCGATGCCGCCCCAGAGGCTCAGCCCGTCGATGAATCGTTCGACCGGGTCGTCGAAGTAGCGCTCGTCGCACCGCTTGCACGGCTGTCGCAGCCAGACCGACACGAACCAGACCGCGCCCACGAGGAAGAGCGCACCGGTTGCGACGGCGAGCGCACGGTCGATGCGGGCGAAGAACCCGGGGCGCAGCATCGCGGGCGGGTCGTCGGCCGGGGATGCCTTGCGCCGGCGCTCCTCAGCGAGGTCTGCGGCGGCGAGCGGACGCCTCCAGCCGACCTCGAGCTCGGCGCGGCGGGCTGCCTGCCCCTCCTCGACTCCGAGGAGGATCGATCGCGCGATGAGCCAGGCGACCACGAGCACCGTACACACGGCCACGATCGTCCACACGAGCGGGGTACGGCCCTCGTCGTCGGCGAGCGCGAAGAGCAGGCAGAAGCCGCCGACCGCCATGGCGATCACGGCGACGGCCAGCACTGCGCGGCGGAGATGGCGGGCGGGAAGCACGACGAGGCGTGCCCGCTGCCCGGCCGATGGCACCTCGTCGGGGTGCGCGGTCGCGTGGCGTTCGAGCAGTCGCAAGGAGGTCGCGGCGCCGAGGGCGCCGAGCAGTGGGATGGCGAGCGCGAGGCCCGCCGCCAGTCCGAACAGCGGCAGCACGGTCGTGCGGAACAGGTCCTCGAACCCGAGCTCGCTCGACAGCTCCCACAGCACCTCCTCGCCGACGATCGCGGCGATGAGCAGCGTCGCCCAGGTCGCGCCAGTGCCGACGGCGAGCGCGATCGACAGGCCGACCGCCGTTCGGGCGAAAGCCGACGGCCCGGTCTCGGGCACCTCGACGAAGCGGAGGTCGGCCAGCTCGCGCTCGACCCGGGCGCGCGCTGCACGCCGTCGCTCGGTGCGGGCCGCTCGCCCCGACCGGGCGCGCTCGTCGCGTCCGTCCACGTCGACCATCACCCCTCAGACCTCCCGCGCGGCGAACTCGTCGTCGACGAGGGCGCGATCCCACTGCGCGAGGATCGCGTCGACGGTCTCGTCTGGGGCCTGGTCGGTCGAGTCGACCCAGAGCCCGACCCGCGGCGTCTCGGCGAGCCATCCGTCGAAGGTGCGCACCGCGTCGACCAGCGAGCCATCGCCGAGCCAGCCGTCGTAGGCGCCCGTGCCTCGCTCGGTCTCGCGGCGCACGACCGCTTCGACGCCCGGTCGCAGCACCACGAGGGCGCGGCGACGCCCATCCGCTCGAGCTGCTCGGCGACGGCGTCGCCGTAGATGTTGTCGACGTGCACGACGCTGATGCCGGCATCGACGAACGAGCGAGCGAGCATGGCGCCGTGCCGGTATCGCAGCTCGAGCTGGGCGAGTGCCCCGGGCGACGGCGGCTCGGCCATGTCCTCACGGCCTGAGACGACCATCTGCCAGAGCGCGTCGCCCTCGATGAACGCGGCGGTGCCGAGCCGCTCGGCGAGCAGCCGGCCTACTGTCGACTTGCCCGCCGCGGGGATGCCGACGACGAGCACCGCGGTCGGCTGGACATCGGGAGCGACGGGTGCGGGTGCGGGTGCGGTCGAGTCGGACATCCGGGTCAGGCTATCGCCCGCGGATCGGGGCGTCGGGGTCGATCGCGACGAGCGCCGTCTCGAGCGCCTCGGCGAGCGCGCGCACGCCGTCGGCGCCGACCGGCGCGAACTCGCGATCGATCGCCGGCAGGTACGCTCGCGCCCCGGTGAGGAAGCGGCGACGACCGTCGGCGGTGAGCACGGCGTAGGCCGAACGGCCGTCGTCGGGGTTGACCTCGCGGGCGACGAGCCCCGCGGCGACGAGCTCGTCGACGAGCCGACTCACCCGGGTGCGGCTCAGCACGACGCGCTCGGCGAGCTGGCCCATCGTCAGCCGGCCTCCCCCGTCGTTGAGCTCGAGCAGCACGTCGTACCAGCTGAGCGGCAGGCCGCCCTCGCTCGCCACGGCGCGCTCGAGGCGCGGCAGTACGGCGGCATGCAGCCGCAAGAGGGACTCCCAGGCGCGTTCGGCATCACTCGGCATACCCCGACCCTACCAGTTGCGTGCGTGCGCACACATATGCAAGACTCGCCCCGTCAGTTTATGTGCGCCTGCACACACTTGAAGGGATCGAGCCATGACCACGCTCCTGCACCTCTCCGCTTCGCCGCGCGGCGAGGCCTCGCACTCGCTCGCGATCGCCCAGGGCTTCGTCGAGTCGTTCGAACAGGCCGCGCCCGAGGCATCCATCGACCACTGGAACCTCTGGGACGGCTCGCTGCCCGCCTTCGGCCCCGACGGCGCCGGCGCGAAGATGCGGGTGTTCGCCGGCGACGAGCCCGAAGGCGCCGAGGAGATCGCCTGGCACCGCGCCCGGCTCGCGTTCGAGCGATTCGCCGCCGCCGACCTCTACCTGTTCAGCCTGCCGATGTGGAACTCGGGCGTGCCCTACATCGCGAAGCAGTTCATCGACGTCGTGAGCCAGCCTGGCTGGGTGTTCGACTTCGACGGCGAGACCGGCTACTCGGGCCTGCTCGAGGGCAAGCGCGCCGCGGTCGTCTACACGAGCGCGGTGTACGGCGAGGGGCGGCCGCCCGCGTTCGGCGCCGACTTCCAGCAGCCGTTCTTCGAGGGCTGGCTGCGATGGGCGGGCATCGACGAGATCGACTCGATCGAGTTCCGGCCGAACCTCGCGATCGCCGACGCCGAGCCCGGGCGGCTCGCCGCCCACGCCGAGGCACGGCGCCTCGGCGCCGAGTTCGGGCGCGACGCGCGGTCGGCCGCGGCCTGACAGCGCCCGGCACACCCATTCGGGGGTTCTCCCGATACCGCCCGCCACCCGCATCGGCTTGGCTCGAGATATGTCTCTCGTCACGTTCCTGCGCGGGTGGGCGGCGGTCGCCGTCGGCTGCCTGCCGCTCGCCGGTCTCATGCTCACGCCCCAGCTCATGCGCAGTCGCGCGGGCAGCGAAACACTGCTGATGGTGGGGATGCTCCTGCTCCTCGCCCTGCTCGCGGCCGCGATCATGCTCGCGCCCGTGCTGAGCGCGCTGGCGACCCCGGTCGCCGGCCACTGGGAGGCGCGCACCGCGCTGCGATCGACCCGGAAGGTGTGGCGGCGCCGCACCGGGCAGGCGTGGCTGGCGTTCGGCGCCCTCGTGCTCGTCTACGGCGCGGGCCAGGCGATCGGCTACCTCGTCGGCGAGGCGGTGCCGTACGTGCACGACAATCCGGCGAGCGCGAGCGACCCGACGGCTCCGCTGTGGGTCATCGACTACCCCGCCTACGTGCTGCAGGCCGCCGTGCTCTACGCCTGCACCACCCTCGCGATCGCGGTGTACGCCGCCCGCGTGCGGTCGCTGGCACTGGGGCTCGCGCGGTCCGGGGCTGACGGAGTTTCGCTCCAGAGCTCTGCCAGTTCCGCCTCACGGTGAGGCGGAACTGGCAGAGCCCGCGCAGAGACCATCGCCGGGTCTCGACACGCGTCGACGCACGCCGGCTACTCGGCCATCGGTGACTCCTCGGCAGCGGGCGGCGGCGCATAGACCGCGAGCCGCTCGCGCAACGATCCCGCGTGCAGCTCGAAGAGATGGCCGTCGTCGTCGTAGAAGTAGATCGAGTCGCCCTCGCCCTCGACGCGCGAGCGCGGCGGACGGAGGTCGAGCCCGAGCGCGGCGATCTTCTCGCGCAGAGCGGGGAGGTCGCCGCGCTCGACCTGGAACGCGACGTGGTTGTAGCTGCGCGGCAGCCCGCCGTCACCCCGCATGGTCGCCACCCAGGTCGCGTCGTCGCCCTCGCCGACGAGGAAGAACCGCTCCTCCGAGAGCGAGAACGTGTCGCTGCCACTGTCGTACACGCGCACCGCGCCGAGCACGGTGGTCAGCATGCGCTCGATGCGGTCGAGGTCGCGCACGATGAACGTCACATGGCTGAGGCCGCTGCTGGTCACCGCGTCAGACTACCCGGGGCGCCTTCGGCGGGACCCGCCATACGATTGACCTCGACGTCAGGAGAGGCATGCTGGTGAGCTGGGCGGCGGTACTCGGTGTGGCGCTCGTCGAGCTGGGGATGGCCCTGACGCCCGGCCCGAACATGGTGCACCTGGCCGCGCGGTCGATCAGCCAGGGCACCCGCGCAGGGCTGGTCGCGCTCTCGGGCACCGCGGTCGGGTTCGTGGTGTACCTCGCTGCGGCCGCGTTCGGCCTCGCGGCGCTGTTCGCGGCCGTGCCGGCGGCGTTCCTCGTGGTGAAGACCGCCGGCGCGGTCTACCTCGGCTACCTGGCCTGGCAGATGCTGCGCCCGGGTGGCCGCTCGGCGTTCGACCCGGCCGAGGTCGCGCCGATCCGGCCCGCGCGGCTGTTCGGCATGGGCCTCGTCACGAACCTGCTCAACCCCAAGATCGCGCTGCTCTACGCCGCGATCCTGCCGCAGTTCATCGACGCCTCGAAGCCGGTGTGGTCGCAGTTCCTGGTGCTCGGCGCCGTGCAGATCGTCGTCGGCGTCACCGTGAACGGCCTGGTCGTCGTGAGCGCCGGCCGGCTCGCCGGGTTCCTGCGCACGAGGCCGCTGGCGATGCGGGTGCAGCGCTGGGTGTCGGGCACCGTGCTGGCCGGCTTCGCCGTCAAGCTCGCCGTCGAGCGGCAACCCGCGGCCTGACGAAACCGCCTGACGAGGTTCGGTGCTGGCCCGGGTGACCGAGCGCCCGAGCGGCACTATCCTGAGCGCGCCCGAACCGGCGTCAGGGGGCGCGATGACCGAATACACCGACATCAGCGAGGTGTCGAAGGGGCTCTTCGTCTTCATCCCGGGGCTGCCGCCGCGAGCCCTCAAGACGCAGGCCCCGTGGAAGACCCTCGTCGACCGCCTGCGCACCGAACTCGAACCGACCTGGCGGGTGGAGGTGTTCGAGCACGAGCTCACCGCGACCTCGCGCGAAGATCTCGACGACGTCGTGCGCCGCCTCGCCGCCCAGATGCGCGACTGGACAGGCGAGCTGTCGACCGATATCGAGCCGCCCGACGGCATCATCATCGCGGGCCACAGCTTCGGCGGCATCCTCGCGCGCGCGGCCTACCTGCTCGACGCGACGGCGCCCGACGCGACGAACACCGACCGCGACGAGCACCCGTGGACCGGGCTCCTGAAACGGATCGTGCTGCTCGGCAGCCCGAACTCGGGGTACCGCACCGACGCCCGCAAGACTCCCCTGCGCTGGCGCCTCGCCTACGCCCTCGCCACCCCGTTCTTCGACTTCACCTTCGAGAAGGTCATGGCGGGCGGCTACTGGATCACCGATCTCCGACTCCGCTGGCTCGAGGCCTTCCGGTCGGCGACCGACCGGCCACGGGTCATCCAGATTCTCGGTACCTCCGACCCGCTCGTGACGCACGCCGATGTGATCGATCAGAAGTTCATGCCGCACACGAAGGTGTACGAGATCCCGAACGCCGACCATCGCGGGCTCATCGAGGTCGACGCGGCGCCCGACCCGAATCGTCGCTACCGGCAGCTGAAGGACGCCATCCTCGGCCGGCCCGACGAGACGTTCGACGACGAGCTCACCCGCAAGTCGGGCCCGACGGCGTTCATCCTGCACGGCATCCGGGCCTCGGCGCTCGGCACCTGGGTGGAAGACCTGGGCGCCGACTTCGCTGCGGCATCGGGGCATGCCGACGATGAGGAGACCCTCGTCATCAATCCCGACACCGGGTACTTCAGTGCGCTCGAGTTCGCGCTGCCGGGCACGCGCCGCCGCAAGGTGCACGAGTTCCTGCGGCTCTACGGCGAGGCCTATGCGACGCGCGACCCCGAGCAGTTCGTCTTCGCCGGCCACTCGAACGGCACGTACATGATGGCGCAGTCGCTCGACCGCGTGCCCGCGATGCGGTTCAAGCGCATCTACCTCGCCGGCACGGTGCTGCCGCGACGATACGAATGGCAGCGCGTGTTCGAGAACGAGCAGATCGGCCATCGCGGCGATGCCGGGTGGCAGGCCGGCGAGGTGCGCATCGATCGCGCCACCCGCGACGTGCCCGTCGGCATCCTCTGCTCGTGGCTGCGCGGACTCGGCAGCGCCGACGTCGGCACCGCCGGGGTCGACGGATTCGAGAACATCTCGGGGCGCGCGATCGACCAGCACCGGCGGGTACCGGGAGGGCATGGCGCGGCGCTCAAGAGCCCGGAGCAGTTGCGCGAGATCGCGGGCTACCTGGCACGGGATTCGGTCGCGGTGGACCGCGCGTCGCGCCGGGCGTCGTCGGCGCCGACGACGGCGGCCTCGTCGTCGAGCGCACCGGCAACGGCGACGGCACCGCTGGGGATGCCTCCGGCAGCGGTGCCTGCCGCGGCGCCCGGCGCCGAGAAGTCGGGACCGGGCTGGGGCGAACGCCTCTTCAACGGGGTGAGCCGCTTCGTCGGGCTCCGACCCGTCGCGTGGGCCCTGCTGCTCGGCCTCGGAGCGCTCGCCGCGACCGGACTCGTGAAGCTCGGCCGGGCGAAGGGGGCGAAGGTCGCCGTCGGCACCGGTGCCGCCGCGGGCATCGGCTTCTGGGCGCTGCTGCGCTCGATCTGAGCGCGACGGTGATTGTGCGCGACCTCAGACGGGAGGATCCTGAGAACATGACCGATCGTGAGGATTTCTTGATTTGGTTGCAGCGCGACTTCGTGCGGGCGGAGCGCGCGATGTTCGACGGCGACGCGGGCCCGCGTCGTGCGATCTGGGCCGAGGACGAACCGGTGACCGTGCTCGGCGCCTGGCGCAACGTGTCGAACCACGCCGAGCTCGTCGAGGCGTTCGACGAGCTCTCGACGAGCTTCTCGAACTGCGCCGACTACGAGTTCGACCTGATCTCGTTCGAGGTGCTCGGCACGATGGCCTACACCGTGGGCTACGAGCGGATCGCCGCCTCGATCGACGGCGAGCCGCGCAGCTTCACGCTGCGCGCCACCCAGGTGTACCGTCGCGGCGACGACGGCTGGCGCGTCGTGCACCGGCACGCCGATCGGGTCGGGTAGCCGGGGTCGTCGTGACCACCCCGGTCGAGGCCGACTACCTCGTGGTCGGCGCCGGCGCCATGGGAATGGCCTTCGTCGACGCCCTCATCGACCATGCGCCCGAGGTGCGGGTGGCGCTCGTCGACCGGCGCCACGGCGTCGGCGGGCACTGGCTCGAGGCCTATCCCTTCGTGCGCCTGCACCAGGCCTCCGCGCTCTACGGTGTGGCCTCGACCCTGCTCGGCGGCGGCCGCGTGCAGCACCGCGGGCCCGAGGCGGGGCTGCAGGAGCGGGCGACGAAGGCCGAGATCGGCGCGTACTACGAGGGCATCCTCGACCGCATGCTCGAGTCCGATCGGGTCGAGTTCTTCGCAGCTTGCGAGTACCTCGGCGAGCGCAGCTTCGTCTCGCGGGTCTCGGGCGAGCGGTTCACCGTGCCCGAGCGCTGCCGGGTCGTCGACGCGCACTACCTCGCCCCGCGCGTGCCCGCCGAGATGCCGCCGCCGTTCGAGGTGGTCGACGGCGCCCGCGTGACGCCGGTCAACGAGCTCGCGCACCTCGCCGAGCCGCCGAGGCGGTACGTGATCGTGGGTTCGGGTAAGACGGCGACCGACGCGTGCGTCTGGCTGCTGGCGCGCGGCGTCGACCCCGGCGCGATCACTTGGATTCGGCCCCGCGATCCGTGGATGCTGAACCGCGCGGTCGTGCAGCCCGTGCCCGAGGTGTTCCTCGGCATGGTCGCCGACCTGATGGAGGCCGCCGAGTCGGCGACGTCGCTCGAGCAGCTGTTCCTGCAGTTGGAGGACGCGGGCATCATGCTGCGGATCGACCGCTCGGTGATGCCCACGATGGCGAGAACCCCCACCCTGGCCGTCTGGGAGCTCGAGCTGCTGCGCACGATCGGGCGCGTCGTGCGTCTCGGGCGCATCCGCCGGGTGGGGCGAGACCGAATCGACCTGACCGGTGGATCGATCGAGATCCCCGCGGGCACCCTCGTGGTGCACTGCGCCGGCGAGGGCCTGATCACCCGCCCGCTCGTACCCGTCTGGACTCCCGGCGAGATGACGCTCCAGCCGATCAGGGCGGGCTTTCCCTGCTTCGGCGCGGCGATCGCCGGTTACGTCGAGGCCACCCGCAGCGACGACGTCGAGAAGAACCGGCTCTGCCCGCCGTCGCCCTACCCCGACTCGATGGCCGCGTGGGCGCGCATGACCGCGGTGGGCGCCCGCAACGCGGGCTCGTTCGGTGCGGAACGCGACATCTCGTCGTGGGCGTCGACGGTCGCGATCAATCCGGCGCGCATCTCGCTGGATGCCCCGCGCTCGGCCCTGCTCGATGAGACCCTCGATCGCCTGCAGACCCACTCGGCGCCGGGGGCGGCGCGACTCGCGGCGTTGAGCGGCGCCGGGGCGGGTTGAACCGGCCGCTGCGTCCGTGAGCTTGTCGGGTTCATCTTCACCACCGACGCGGCGTGGCTGATTCGCCGACCGGCAGTCTTGCGCACCGCTGTACACAGCGACAGAATCCTGTACATGAGTACAGCCCCCGCGCCTGCCGGTGACCTCACCGCGCGGGCCCGCATCATCGCGAGCGCGCTCGACCGGTTCGCCGTGCACGGCTACGACGCGGCGACGATGCGCGACATCGCAGCCCACGCGGGCGTGAGCACCGCCCTCGTCACCCATCACTTCGGCACGAAGCAGGCGCTGCGCGAAGAGTGCGACGCCCGCGTCGTGAGATTCATCGCCGAGAAGCAGGATGCCTCCACCTCGCCCGCCGAGGTGCTGAACCAGGTGCTCGGCGTGTTCGGCCCGTACCTCGCCCGAATGCTCGGCGCTGGCGGTGGCAGTGGCGGCGAGGCATCCGCTGTGCTCTTCGATCGACTGCTCGCGGTCGCGCGAGCGATGATCGCCGACGGGGCGGCGAGCGGATGGCTCCGTCCCTCCCTCGACCCCGAGGCGCAGGCCGCGGCGCTGGTGCTGGTGAGCGTCGCCCCGTTCCTCATGCTCGACCGATTGACCGCGTGGGCCGGCGGCGACGCCGAGGAGGCGCTCCGGCGGATCTCCGTGCCGCTCGCCGAGCTCTACACGCACGGGCTCACCACCGACGATCGCCTGCTCGCCGCCGCCGGGCTCACCGCCGAGGTGTCACGGTGAGGGTGCTGATCATCACCGCCGGGTCGCGGGGCGACGTCGAACCGTTCGTGGCGTTGGCGCGCCGAGCGACGGCATCCGGCCACACGGTGCGCGTGGCGGCGCCCGATCGCTCGGGCGTCGATGCGACCGGGGTCGACCTGCAGAGCCTGGGCGTGGATTTCACGGCGGTCATCGAGTCGCAGGGCGTGTCGCCGCTGGCGGCGATGCGCAATCTGCGCGAGGTCGTGCGGCCGGTGATGCGCGGCGTGATCGTGAATGCGGCGCACATGGCCCGCGAGTTCCGGCCCGAGGTCATCGTGTGGCACCCGAAGGTGCTCTCGGCGCCGCTCATCGCCGACGCGCTCGGCGTTCCGCACGTGCTCGTCGAGACGGTGCCCGCGATGACCCCGACGCGCGCGTTCCCCGCCGCCGGTACGGTGACCCGCAGCCTGGGGCCGCTGAACCCGCTCACCTACCGCGCCGCGGCGGCGGCCGGTGCGATGTTCCGCGGCGAGGTCGACGAGGCGGCCGAGGTGATGGGCGTGCGGCGCCCGCGCCACTCGTCGGCGCCGGCGGCGACGCTCCTGCCGATCAGCCCGGCGATCCTGCCGCGCCCGAGCGACTGGGCCGAATCGGTGGTGCTCACCGGCCCGTGGCGCGGCCCGGTGAGCGAATCGGCGACGCCCGACCCCGCGGTCGACGCCTTCGTGCGCGGCGGCCCGTTCGCCTACGCCGGGTTCGGGTCGATGGCGGCGGGCGACCCCGCTGCACGGGGCCGAGCGCTCGTCGAGGCGGCTCGAGCGTGCGGACTGCGCCTGCTCGTCACCACCGGGCTCGGCGGCGTCGCGGTGCCCGACGAACTGCGAGGCGACGACGTGCTCGTGACGCGCTCCGTCGACCACGCCGCCGTGCTGCCGCGCGCCGCGACCACTGTGCACCACGGCGGCATCGGCACGGTGCAGGCCGCTGTCGCCGCCGGAACCGTCTCGGTCGTCGTGCCGTTCATCGCCGACCAGCCGTTCTGGGGCGCCATGCTGCACCGCCGAGGTCTCGGGCCGGCGCCCATTCCGCAGCACCGGCTGAGCGCCGAACGCCTCGCCGCCGCGATCACCGCGGCCACGGGTTACGGCGCCGCAGTGCGCGCGGCACGCGACCGGATGGCCCTCGAAGACGGAACGGGCACCGCGCTGCAGGCGATCGAGCAGCTCGGCGACCTCAGTGAGGCGCGACCTCGATGAGCACACGGAGCAGCCGGTTCTCCCTCACCACGCTGGCCGTCATCGGCGGTCTCCTCGCCGGCCTGGCGGCCGTCGCCGCGTGGCTGCGGTTCGGCGGCCCGCGCCTTCCGGCCGGCGGTGGCGATCCTGCAACCTCACCGTGTGGCCTCGCTCACGCTGATGTCAACCTCACCCGATCCGACCGACCCCACCCTGCCGGAGCCGAGGGTCGGGCGCTTGGCGCTGCTCGCCATCCGCAGCCTGCCGCTGCTGAAGTACCGGCTTCGCGGCGACCCGCGTTCGCTCGTCAAGGAGCGCGTCGCCAAGATCATCAGCGTGTCCGGACCGAACGGGGTCGACGTCGCGGAGAACGCCGCGCTGGTGTTGTACGACCTGCGCAACCGACCGGGGTTGAACCTCCGGGCATTCCGCCAGCACCAGGCCGCGGTCGCCGCGACGCGGCCTCGGGCAGCCGCGCTGGCGACGCTCTCGATGCCGACGCTCGTGGTGCACGGCACCGACGACGATTTCTTTCCGATCGAGCACGGGCGCCGGCTCGCCGCGTCGATTCCGGATGCCTCGGGCCTCTGGCTCGACGGCGTGGGCCACGTCTTCCCGTACCCGGCGTCGGCCGACGTCGAGGGCGCGATTCTGTCTCACCTCGACTCGGCGACCCGCGACCGCGGAACGGACGTCGGCTCGCTGTAGTGACTCACGCATCGGTTCGTTCGCCGGTCGAGTAGGCGCGCCAGCGCCGTATCGAGACCTGGTTGCGAGGTCGCGGTCACCGCGCGGCGGGGCCGGAAGCAGGCGCGCGTGACACCGAACGCCCGGACCTCTTCGCGAGGGCCGGGCGTTCGGCGTCGAGACGCCCGGCACTTCGGCACTTCGGCACTTCGCCACCACCGCGCGGGCGCGTCATCCCCGGCTGACCACGCTCGTAGGATCAGGGCATGGGGGCGCAGGAGTATCGGTACGACACCGAGGTCGTACGACTGATGTACGACTATGCCTCGTCGGTCGTCTGGTTTCCCGACCCGGTTCGATACGAGCAGAGCGGGCTCAGCCCCGAGCTGATCGCCGACCTGCAAGCGTGGGGGCGACTGCACGACGAGGGTCTCGATCACGACCTCGAGTGGCGTTCCCCCGAGCTGCCAGCTCGGGTCGATCGGGAACGACAAGAGCTCGCGCATCGCCTCGGCGACGAGCTCGGATCGGCCTTCGAGGTCGAGTTCGCCGTGCCGCACGGTGTCTGGTTCGGGCCGCGACACGCGAGCTACCGCTCACCGACGCCGCCGACGAATCCCGAGGCCGCTGCGATCTTCACGGCCCTGGCGGATGCGGCCAGGGCGGAGCGGGCCGAGCTGGCGCGGCAGGCTGCCGAACGGCAGGCAACCGGCGGGGACGGCGGTTGGTACGCCGTGATCCCGGGCACCGGGCAGAAATTCGTTCCGCCCGAACGCCCCGAGCGAGAATGACGAACGCCCGGCCCTCACGAGGAGGGCCGGGCGTTCATCTTCGACCGGCTACGGCCGCTGCTTCACACGGTTACGAGCGACGCCGCGAGGCGGTTACGCCGCCAGATGCACCGTCACGGTCGCGCGGGGCACGGATGTCACGACGAACTCGCCGCCCGAGGCATCCACCCGCACGCCCTCGCCGTCGCCGAGCGCACCGCTCACGAAGAGGTCGCTGATGCGGTCGTCGATCTCGCGCTGGATGACCCGGCGCAAGGGCCGCGCGCCGTACTCGGGCTCGTAGCCCCGTTCGGCGAGCAGCGCGACCGCGGCATCCGTCGCCTCGAAGGCAACCTCTCGCGACGCGAGGCGACGCTCGGTCGCACCGAGCATCAGGCGCACGATCTCGGCGAGCTGCGGCTGGTCGAGCTTCTGGAGCAGCACGATCTCGTCGATGCGGTTCAGGAACTCGGGGCGCATGGCCTCGCGCACCTTGCCCATGACGCGCTGGCGCACGTCGTCCTGCGAGCTGAAGCCCGAGGCATCCGCGCCGGCGACGAAGCCGAGCGCACCCGACCGCGACGCGAGAAACTCGCTGCCGAGGTTCGAGGTCATCACGACGACCGTGTTGCGGAAGTCGACCGTGCGGCCCTGGCCGTCGGTGAGGCGTCCGTCGTCGAGCACCTGCAGCAGCAGGTTGAACACGTCGGGGTGCGCCTTCTCGATCTCGTCGAACAGCACGATCGAGTACGGGTTGCGCCGCACGCGCTCGGTGAGCTGACCGGCCTCGTCGTAACCGACGTATCCGGGAGGGGCGCCGACGAGTCGCGACACGGTGTGCCGCTCGCCGAACTCGCTCATGTCGAAGCGGATCACGGCGGTCTCGTCGTCGAACAGGCGGTCGGCGAGGGCCTTCGCGAGCTCGGTCTTGCCGACACCCGTCGGCCCGAGGAACAGGAACGAGCCGACCGGCCGACGCGAGTCGCCCATGCCGGTGCGGTTGCGGCGCACGGCCTTGGCGACGGCGGTGACCGCGTCGTGCTGCCCGATGACGCGCTGGTGCAGCTCGCCCTCGAGGTCGGCGAGGCGCTCGCGCTCGGTCTCGGTGAGGCGGTTCACCGGGATGCCGGTGGCCCGCGAGATCACCGCGGCGATCTCGGCCTCGTCGATGACGGTGGCATCGGATGCCGCGGCGCGACCCTGCTCGGTGACCTCGTCGAGCTTCGCCTGCACCTTCGAGATCTCGTCGCGCAGGCGCGACGCCTCCTCGTAGTGCTCGGCGCTCACGGCGGCGTTCTTGTCGGCTTCGAGGTCGGCGAGGCGCGCGACGAGCGCGGAGACATCCACCTTCACGCCGAGGCGCAGCCGCAGACGCGCGCCCGCTTGGTCGATGAGGTCGATCGCCTTGTCGGGCAGCACGCGGTCGCTGAGGTAGCGGTCGCTGAGCTCGACGGCGGCGCGGATCGCGGCATCCGTGTACTCGACGCCGTGGTGCTCTTCGTACGCGGGCTTGAGCCCCTGCAGGATGAGCACGGCGTCTTCGATCGACGGCTCGCCGACGCGCACCGGCTGGAAGCGGCGTTCGAGCGCCGGGTCCTTCTCGATCTTGCGGTACTCGTTGAGCGTGGTCGCGCCCACGAGGTGCAGCTCGCCGCGCGCAAGGCGCGGCTTCAGGATGTTGCCGGCGTCCATGCCGCCCTCGCCCGCGCCACCGGCGCCGACGACCGTGTGCACCTCGTCGATGAAGACGATGAGCTCGCCCTTGTTTTCGGCGATCTCCTCCATCGTCTTCGTGAGGCGCTCTTCGAAGTCGCCGCGGTAGCGGGTGCCTGCGAGCATGCCGGGCAGGTCGAGCGCGATGACGCGCTTGCCGAGCAGGGCCTCGGGCACGTTCTCCTCGACGATCGCGCGGGCGAGGCCCTCGACGATCGCCGTCTTGCCGACGCCCGCCTCGCCGACGAGCACGGGGTTGTTCTTCGTGCGGCGCGACAGGATCTCGATGGTCTGCTCGATCTCGTCGGCACGGCCGATCACGGGGTCGAGCTCGCCGTTCGCGGCCCGCTCGGTGAGGTCCATGCCGAACTTGTCGAGCATGGGGGTCTCCGACTCGGTCGGTTGAGTAGCGCCCGACGAAGGAGGACGCGTATCGAAACCACCCTCGCCATCGGTCTGGCTTTCGAAATCCTCCCGCATCCCCTGCGTCAGCGCCTCAGCCGTCACCCCGGCCCGGGCCAGCACCTGCCCCGCAGGCGCATCCTGCCCCAGCACGAGCGCGAAGAACAGGTGCTCAGGATCGATGTACGTCGACCCGCTCGACCGCGCCACCTGGTAGCTGTGGAACAGCGCGCGGGAGGCCGACGGCGTGATCGTCGCCGCATTCTGCCGGTCGAGTAGGCCGGAGGCCGTATCGAGACCCTGCGCTGCAGGCAGACGTGCCTCGGTCGCCGTGATGATGCGCTCGGGGCTCGCCCCGACGCGGCGGATCGCCTGCTGCACGCTCTCGTCTTCGACGATCACGCGCAGGATGTGCAGGGCGTCGAGCTCGGTCTGGCCGCGCTCGAGCGCGAAGCGCCCGGCCTGCTGAAGGATCGATTGAGTGCGCGCGGTAAGGAACCGGCTGAGGTCGATCGACCGCGCCTGACGCGCCTGCTCACCCGCGAGGTATCGGGCAAGGAACTCGTCGAACGAGCTTGCGCCGGCCTCGTTGAAGTCGTTGGGCACCTGGCCTCCTGATTGAAGTTGAGTGTGATTCGCTCAAGTTCAACGCATCGTCGGTCGGAGTATTCCCCACCCCCGAACTGGGGTCAAGTCGAATCAATACCGGGCCGATCATCAATCGCTAGTGTCCAATCTTGAATGTGCCGGAGGAAGGACGCCCGTGTTCGATGACGCCGATGTCGTAGCTGCCTTTCCGGAGTATGCCGTGGACACGCCCAAGATCGGCGAAGGGAACCAGAAGGTGGCTAGCCTCAGCTCATAGACCGCAATCAGATGCCATGATGCTGAGGTGCCCGATTCGAGCGTTCAGGACTCCTATATCAACTACCTCAAGGAACTGGATACTGAGAGATTCGCGCAGCGGGCGCGAGCGTTCTGGGATGCGCCGCCCGAATCTAACGAATCGGTCCTCGAACGTTTCCTGGACGTAGTCTCAGTCCGCGATGCACAAGAGGTGGTCTCAGCGTCGTATTCGATTGGCACCTTGAACTATCCGGCCGCTCAGACAATGTGGCGAGCGCGCCGAATAGGGCGCACTGCCGGCACCACCGCTATTCCCGATATGAATCGGGAAGCCGATCTCTGGGAAGCACCGACGCCATATGTACGTAGTCCTGGCCGGCTAAACCAAGTCGGAGAGTCTGTGCTTTACTGCTCCGTCGGCGACCCTGTCGTAGCAATGATCGAGGCACGAGTACCGAGTGGCGAACGATTCGCGCTCATCCGCTATGAGACGATACGAGCCGCGACCCTTACGCAGATCGCCGCTGACACCCCTCCAGACTGGCTTCCGCCCGAACTCTTCGCAACACACGCGACGGTGGTGGCGTTCTACCGGGACGTCTTTACTCGAGAGTTCGACGGGAGGAACGACCTGACGTATGTGTTGTCAAACCGCGTAGCGAAGGACTGGTTCGACCTCCCGGATAGCGCTGTCGACGGGTGGAGCTTTCCCTCGATTGCACGTGGACGAGGTGTGAACGCAGCCTTCCGTCCGGTAAAAGCGCACGAGGTACTCCGAGTGGTGGGAGTGGCCTATTGCGAAGCGGTAAGCACCGGCCTGCTCGGCCCCGGGATCAAGGCATTCGGGTTCTCTCCAGGCCCCGCGGAGAGTGAACGAGATTTCCGATGGTTCCAAATGGGCAGTGCGTTTCAGACCTCTCGGTTCCCCGAGTTCCACAACTACGAAACGGCATAGGTCGCGCGACGTGATCTAACCATCGCAAAGGCCATGCGCGCCTTATCACCTCGCCTCGATGCACCATCACGTCCGGTTCAACGGCCCTGAATTTGCGTCCATGTCTCAAGATCTCGCCTGAGAATATCGTCCAGTTCGTCCACCGCCAACCGGGCTTCAGCGCTCTCAGGGCGGCGCAAGTACCAAGGAAGGGAGGCTGAGTCCCTCATAGTGGTGTAGCGCGCGGTGGCCGGCCTCGTCGCTCACGACGTAAACGCGGTCACTGTGTGATCCTTCGAGAAAGCTCTCTACTTCTCACTCGAATGGAGTCATCACGATGACCGCTCCTCATATTGTCGACCCTGCCGGCCTGCTCGGCGATGCCCTCGCGGACGCGTCCCCGGATCTGATGCGGCAGCTGCTGCAAACCATGATCAACGCGCTCCTCTCAGCTGACGCGGACGCAGTCGTCGGCGCCGAGTGGGGCAAACCCAGCCCGACCCGTACGA
>NZ_WBIQ01000015.1 GCF_009749405.1 Agromyces lapidis | reverse complement strand
CGGATCACGAAGGCGGTCATTCCTGCGGCGGGGTTGGGGACTCGGTTCCTGCCGGCGACGAAGGCGATGCCGAAGGAGATGCTGCCGGTGGTGGACAAGCCGGCGATCCAGTATGTGGTCGAGGAGGCGGTTGCGGCTGGTCTGACTGATGTGTTGATGATCACGGGTCGGAACAAGAACGCGTTGGAGAATCACTTCGATCGGGTCGCGGAGTTGGAGGCGACCCTGGAGCGGAAGGGTGATACCGCGAAGCTGCAGAAGGTGAACGAGTCGACTGATCTGGCGGACATGCATTATGTGCGGCAGGGTGACCCGTTGGGGCTCGGGCATGCGGTGCATCGGGCGCATATGCATGTGGGTGATGAGCCGTTCGCGGTGCTGCTGGGTGATGACATCATCGACGCCCGGGATGAGTTGCTGACGCGGATGCTGGATGAGCAGGTCAAGCGGGATGCGTCGATCGTGGCGTTGTTGGAGGTCGATCCGGATCAGATCCATTTGTATGGTGCGGCGGCGGTCGAGGTGACCGATGACCCGGATGTGGTGCGGATCACGGGTCTGGTGGAGAAGCCGGCGAAGGAGGTCGCGCCGTCGAACTATGCGGTGATCGGCCGGTATGTGCTCAAGCCCGAGGTGTTCGGTGTGCTGGCCGAGACGCCGCCGGGCAAGGGCGGTGAGATCCAGTTGACCGACGCGTTGATGACGATGGCCGAGGATGTCGCGGGCACGGGCGGGGTGTACGGGGTCGTGTTCCGTGGTCGCCGGTACGACACGGGTGACAAGTTGGACTACATCAAGGCCGTGATCCAGCTCGCGGTCGATCGTGATGATCTGGGTGCCGAGCTGCGT
>NZ_WBIQ01000014.1 GCF_009749405.1 Agromyces lapidis | reverse complement strand
GCTGAGTCCCTCATAGTGGTGTAGCGCGCGGTGGCCGGCCTCGTCGCTCACGACGTAAACGCGGTCACTGTGTGATCCTTCGAGAAAGCTCTCTACTTCTCACTCGAATGGAGTCATCACGATGACCGCTCCTCATATTGTCGACCCTGCCGGCCTGCTCGGCGATGCCCTCGCGGACGCGTCCCCGGATCTGATGCGGCAGCTGCTGCAAACCATGATCAACGCGCTCCTCTCAGCTGACGCGGACGCAGTCGTCGGCGCCGAGTGGGGCAAACCCAGCCCGACCCGTACGACTCAGCGCAACGGGTACCGGCACCGCGATCTGGACACCCGCGTCGGCACCGTCGATGTCGCCATCCCGAAGCTGCGCAGCGGCACGTACTTCCCGGAGTGGCTGCTCGAGCGACGCAAACGGGCCGAGTCCGCGATGATCACCGTCGTCGCGGACTGCTACCTCGCCGGCGTGTCCACCCGGCGCATGGACAAGCTTGTCAAAACACTGGGCATCCACTCCCTGTCGAAGTCGCAGGTGTCCCGGATGGCGGCCGAGCTCGACGAGCACGTCGACCAATTCCGGCACCGCCCACTCGATGAGGCGGGCCGTTCACGTTCGTCGCCGCCGACGCGCTCACGATGAAGGTCCGCGAAGGCGGCCGGGTGATCAACGCCGTGGTGTTGATCGCGACCGGCGTCAACGCCGACGGCCGACGTGAGGTGCTCGGGCTGCGCGTGGCGACCAGTGAGACCGGCCCGGCGTGGAACACGTTCTTCGCCGACCTCGTCGCCCGCGGCCTGTCCGGTGTCCGGCTCGTGACCAGTGATGCGCATGCCGGGCTGGTCGAGGCGATCGCGGCGAACCTGCCCGGCGCAACCTGGCAGCGCTGCAGAACGCACTACGCAGCGAACCTGATGAGCGCGACGCCGAAGAGCATGTGGCCGGCCGTGAAAGCGATGCTGCACTCGGTCTACGACCAACCCAACGCCCAAGCGGTGCACGCCCAGTTCGACCGGCTCCTGGACTACGTCGACGGCAAACTGCCTGACGCGTTCGAGCACCTCGACGCAGCACGGGCCGACATCCTCGCGTTCACCGGGTTCCCCGAAGGGCTCTGGGCGCAGATATGGTCCAACAACCCGAACGAGCGCCTCAACCGTGAGATCCGCCGCCGCACCGACAGCGTCGGGATCTTCCCCAACCGCGACGCGATCATCCGCCTCGTCGGCGCCGTCCTGGCCGAGCAGACCGATGAATGGGCCGAAGGCCGCCGCTACCTCGGGCTCGACATCCTCGCCAGAAGCCGCCTCACCCTCGTCCCCGACACCCGAAACGAGGTAAGCACCGACACCGTCCTCGAACTCAGCGCCTAACCCATCAGAACGAAGGACACCGCGCTACACCACCACCAGGGACTTGACCGG
>NZ_WBIQ01000013.1 GCF_009749405.1 Agromyces lapidis | reverse complement strand
GGGCACGGGCGGGGTGTACGGGGTCGTGTTCCGTGGTCGCCGGTACGACACGGGTGACAAGTTGGACTACATCAAGGCCGTGATCCAGCTCGCGGTCGATCGTGATGATCTGGGTGCCGAGCTGCGTGCCTGGCTCATCGACTACACCGCCGGCCTCGAAACCCACTGACGATGGCCGCGGTCGCCCTCCCCACGCTCCGTGACGGCGAGGTCACGCTCCGGCCCATCCGCGTTCGCGACGCGAAGGCGCTCGAGCGTGTGCTGCTCGCCAACCGCAGCTGGCTTCGCCAGTGGGAGGCGACCTACCCGGGCGGCGGCTCGTTCATCGACGCGCGGGCCTCGATCCGCAATCTCCTCGCGCATGCGCGCAGCGGGCATGGGCTGCCGTTCGTGGTCGAGGTCGACGGGCGGCTCGTCGGCCAGCTGAACGTCTCGTCGATCAGCTACGGTTCGCTCTCCTCGGCGACGATCGGGTACTGGGTCTCCGAAGAGGTCGCGGGGCGCGGCATCACCCCCACGGCGGTCGCACTCGCGACCGACTACTGCTTCGAGGTGCTGCGCCTGCACCGCATGGAGATCTGCATCCGCCCCGAGAACGGGCCGTCGCTGCGCGTGGTCGAGAAGCTCGGCTTCCGCTACGAGGGGCTCCGGCGTCGATTCATCCACATCGACGGACACTGGCGCGACCACTTCTCGTTCGCCCTCGTCGCCGAGGAGGTGCCCGGCGGTGTGCTCCGGAGGTGGCACGACGGGCGGGTGCCGAGGGAGGCGGCGCGGGTCGCCGCAGCGGATCTGGCTGCGAGCGAGCGACCACTTCCCCTGACAGATCGCTGAACACGCCCGAGTCTGGTCGGGGCAGCGACGCCCCGTGACTTAATGTTGTCGCCATGGATGTGATCGGCGGGGGGGTCCTGGTGGCGGTGGCCGCCGCGCTGTGGATCGCGTACCTGCTGCCGAACTGGCTGCGCCGCAGGCAGTACCTCGCAACCGAGCGCAACGCCGTCCGCCTCCAGCAGACGCTGCGCATCCTCGCCGAGACCGCCGAGACGCCCGAGCCGGTCGTCGTCGAGGCGACGGCGCGCGAGGTCGCCACCCAGCAGCGCATCCTGCACGAGCACGAGGAGACTGCGAGGCTCGCCGCTGAGGCGGCCGAGCAGATCGCGATCGCAGAGCGGTGCGAAGCCGAAGACGTCGCGGATGCCGCGCGCGCACGCGCCGAGGCGGCGCTGGCCGCTCGCGCCCCCGTCACGGAACCCATCGCACTGCCGACGATCGCGCCCGACGTCTCGGCCCGCGCCGCCCGACTCGCGCTGCGCCGAAAGCGCGCCGTCTGCTCGCTGACGGCGTTCGCGGCCCTGCTCACCGTCATCGGCGGACTCGTGGCGGCCGCGTTCGATGCCTCGCTGCTCATCGCCGGGGTCGCGGGCCTCGTGTTCCTCGCCGCATTCGGCGGCCTCGTGGCGCTCGCGCGGGTGCGCCCGCCCAGCCGGGCGTCGAGCGTCGCGCAACCGGTGCCGACAGCGCAGGAGTTCGAGCCCATCGACCTCCCCGAGACGGCTGAGGAGCCCGTCGGCTGGACGCCGCAGCCGCTGCCCCGTCCGCTGCACCTCTCGCGCGGCACCATCGCCGCGACGGCGATGGCGTCGATCGAGGCCGCCGCCGAACTCAAGCGCGCCGAGTCGGAGGCCGCGGTTGCGCGGCGCGCCGAGCGGCTCGCGCCCGCCGTGCCGTCGATCACCCCCGCGGCATCCGCGGCGGCACCCGAGACGCGCCGGGCCGACCGGTCGTCGACGGTGAGCCCCTACGCGAGCATGGGCATCGTCGACGACTCGCGTCCGGGCTTCGAGGACCTCGACGCGGTGCTCCGCCGCCGCCGGGCCGCGGGCTGACGAAGCCGCCGGGGCCGGTGGTCGGAACCACCCCCTGAAGGGTGATAGGCTCTTTCTCGCTCGGGCCCATGGCGCAGTTGGTAGCGCGTCTCGTTCGCAATGAGAAGGTCGGGGGTTCGAATCCCCCTGGGTCCACCGAGTCGAAGGGCTCCCGCATCGCGGGAGCCCTTCGTGCGTCTCCGGCGGTTTCGCGCAGCTCGGTCGCGACATGGTGAGTCCTCCCCATTCCGGCGACGCGTGCGAGGCCTCTAGTCTGAAGCGAGCCCGAGGGGCTTGGCCAGTGGACCTGCGAGAAGGAGTGGTATGAGTGCCGACGTCGAGATCCCGTACGAGGTGCTCAACGAACTCAACGGATCGTTGAAGCAGATCATCGTCGAGTTCGATAAGGCGGGCTCCCGCACGAACTCGCTCGAGTCGGCCATCGGCCGCCCGCTGGGTCGCGGGGCGCTCCGGGATCAGGTCGACCGGTTCGAAGGCGCCTGGAACGACAAGCGCGAGACCCTCAAGCAGGACATCGCGGAACTCCAGCAGCACGTCGAGGACGTCGGCAAGGGGTGGAAGGACTGGGACACGGAGGCGGCCCTCTCACTCTCGGTCGATCAGGACGAGGCGAAGAACCTGCCGAGGAAGGCGTGAGCATGGACAACTCTCCCCGCGGACACGAGATCCGCAAGATCTCCGGCGACGGCGGCACCATCACCCAGCGCGGCAGCGAGATGGAGTCGCTCGGCCTGCAGATGCGCGAGTCCGCTGCGCTGCTCCGGGCCATCGTCGACGGCGCGAAGGGCAAGGGCTACTCGATCGACAGCCTGAAGGAGACCGCCGGAGAGGTGCACGCCGACCTCGCGAAGGCGGGTGAGCGCTACGAACCGAGCGGCCGGGTGATCCGCCAGTACGGCGAGGCGATGTCGAGCGTCCAGTCGCGGATCGACACCATCGTCGACAACTGCGTCGAGCTCTGGAGCGCCTACCAGTCGGCGAGCGGGTCGTTCGGCGACGCCAGCACGCGCGTGCCCCCGACCGACGAGACGGCGACGCAGAGCGCCCAGCGCGAGCAGGAGCTCGACGAGCTGCGGGGCTCGCGCGACGCGGCGTACGACGCCTGGGAGGCGGAGGCACGCAAGTACGACGACCCCTACGACACCTGGGACGAGGCGTACGACCGGGCCCTCAACGGGCTCGAGGACGCCAACGACCGCGGCGTCGAGGACAGCTTCTGGGACAACGCGCTCCCGGCGATCGAAGTGATCCTCACGGTGCTCACCTTCGTCGGTGTCGCCCTCGCGATCGCCGCGATCGTGATCGGCGGGCCGTTCATCCTGCTCGCCGCCGCCATCGTCGGCCTCGCCGCGCTCGCGCTCACCGTCTGGAAGGTGGCGGCCGGGCGAGGCGGGTGGCAGGACATCCTCATCGCCGCGATCGGCGTGTTCCCGTTCGGGAGGCTCGCGAAGCTCGGCACCCTGTTCAAGGGCGCCGGCACGTTCGCTTCGCGCTTCGGCACCTTCGCGAAGGGGTTCGGCAGCGACCTCGTGGGCATCTCGGCGTTCCGCGAGCTGCGGGCACTGCGGGGGCTGCAGAACTTCCTGCACGGGCCGGTCACCAACTCTGCGGGCAACCTGACCCAGAGCCGGGGCATCCTCAACCAGATCGCCTCGGTGCGCAACTCGGTCGACGGCATCTCGTACACCGGGCTCGCGGGCTGGTCGCGCATCACCGGCGGATCGTCTGCGCCGATCTCGAACGTCCTGAGCGACGTCTTCGCCGGCGCAGGGCCCGCGGTCACCAACCGCGTCAACGGGGCGCTCGCGGGCACCGTGCTCGACGGCGCCCAGCACGGCAACGGCGCGGTCGACATCGCGCTCAACGTCATCGACAGCGTCCCGAAGCCGGGTTACGGCGCCTACAACGACATCGACGGCATGATCGGTGACGCCGGCGACGCGGCCGACGCCGATCGTTGGGCCGGCGAGCTGGCGCGGTCGGGCCGGTGACCGGCGCGGGGCATCCCTATGCTGGAACGGTGCTGACCTACTCGCTCGACTATGAAAGCAAGTGGTGGTTGCCGGTGCCGGCGGCGTTCCCCACTCCAGAGGGCCTCGAGCTCGAGGAGTGGGCGCGCGGCATCGCGGCATCGTCCAACCTGTCGGCGGCGTGGGTCGACTCGCCGCTCGCGGCGCAGTTGCCCGAACTGCTCGCGGCGCAGGTCTACGGCCTCGACCCGGGGCGCTCCGGCGCGCTGTGGTACTGCCCGTACGGCCTGCCGGCGGCCGGCGTCGCGCAGCTCTTCATCACCGAGCGCTCCGACGACGACCTGCTCAGCCCCGCTGAGGAGATCGCGGCCCTGCCGAGCTTCGTCGCGGTACGCCCGCTCGAGGTGCGCGCTGCGGGTCTCGGCGAGGGCGTCGGGTACTCGCGCATCGTCGGCGACGAGCAGGACGGCCCGACGGTCGCCGAGCTCGGCTACGTCTTCACCCCGCCCGGGGCCCGCGTCGCGGTCATCGCCCGCAGCGGCGACGCCGACTCGATCGGGCTGATGGCGCCCGAGCTGTGGGCGCTCGTCGACTCGATCGTCCTGGAGCGCGCATGAGCCCCCTCACCCCGGTCGTCCCGTCATTCCGCATGCTCTTCCCGCCGGGATGGGTGCGGCACGACCCCTCGACCGAGTCGGAGCGCGAGCTCCTCGACCAGATGCGGGCGAAGATGCGCGCGTACGCGCGCCCCGATCTCGAGTTCGAACTCACGATGACGGTGAAGTCCGCATTCCGCGAGCTGCGCGAGCGCTCGGGCATCGCGATCTACCTGCCGAGCGGCGCCGAGGGCACGACACTCGTCCCCATGTCGATCACGGCGACACGTTTCACCGAGCCGAGCGGCGCCTCACTCGACGGCCGCGTCTCAGACCTGTTCCGGAGCCATGAGGCCGACTTCCTCGGCGACGACCGCACCATCGTGCGCTGGCGGCGCACGATCACGAAGCTCGAGGGGTTCGAGGGCGCCGTCAACGAGCAGGTCAACTACCTCGTGCCGGTCCCGGGAACGTCGCGCCGCGAGGCGGTGCTCATCTCGACCGCCGTGCTGCGCGACGGCACCGAGCCCGTCGACGAACAGCTGCTCGAGTCGTGCCTCGTCCTGAGCGACGCGATCGTGAGCACGTTCGCATGGGCGCCGGGCGGGCGCGCCGCATGATCGAACTGCAGCGCTGGGCCAAGCAGACACCGGGCGGGCGCGACCCGTACGACGTCCTCGTCGAGCTCGACGCGATCCAGCGCGACGCCGCGCCCGGCGCCGGGCGGGCCGGCCGCGGGGGCCGAGCCCCGGCGGCGGGCACGGTGGCCGCCGTCATCGACGATCGTCGCACCGCGCTCGACGTGCTCGTGCGTCGTGGCGTGCTCACCGCGCAGCTCGCCGATGCCGCGGCGGCGGCGCCCGTCGGCGAGGCCGCGGCGACGGT
>NZ_WBIQ01000012.1 GCF_009749405.1 Agromyces lapidis | reverse complement strand
GGTTCGTGTTAAAGGCGAAGAGCCGCCCACGTGGTGGGCGGCTCTTCGTAATGTTTGTCCGGCGGTGTCCTACTCTCCCACAGGGTCCCCCCTGCAGTACCATCGGCGCTGCGAGTCTTAGCTTCCGGGTTCGGAATGTGTCCGGGCGTTTCCCTCGCGCTATGGCCGCCGAAACTCTAGGACCAACTGGTCACACCGGGGGTGTGGGTTGGTGGTTTCGGTGGACCCCTCACCGTGGTGGGGGTCGTATTGAGTTACGTGTGTTTCCGTCTGAAGGGAACCACAGAGTGGACGCGAGAAATCTTGGGCCACGCACACGGCCTTTACTTGAATGAGTTCAAATCGTGTGAGTGTAGTGATTATCAAGTTATCGGCTTATTAGTACCGGTCAGCTCCGACAGTCTTTAGTCCTGTCTTCCACATCCGGCCTATCAACCCAGTCGTCTGGCTGGGAGCCTCTCCCCCGAAGGGATGGAAATCTCATCTTGAGGCCGGCTTCCCGCTTAGATGCTTTCAGCGGTTATCCATTCCGAACGTAGCTAACCAGCGGTGCTCCTGGCGGAACAACTGGCACACCAGAGGTTCGTCCAACCCGGTCCTCTCGTACTAGGGTCAGATCCTCTCAAATTTCCTGCGCGCGCAGAGGATAGGGACCGAACTGTCTCACGACGTTCTAAACCCAGCTCGCGTACCGCTTTAATGGGCGAACAGCCCAACCCTTGGGACCTACTCCAGCCCCAGGATGCGACGAGCCGACATCGAGGTGCCAAACCATGCCGTCGATATGGACTCTTGGGCAAGATCAGCCTGTTATCCCCGAGGTACCTTTTATCCGTTGAGCGACAGCGCTTCCACAAGCCACTGCCGGATCACTAGTCCCGACTTTCGTCCCTGCTCGACCTGTCAGTCTCACAGTCAAGCTCCCTTGTGCACTTACACTCGCCACCTGATTGCCAACCAGGTTGAGGGAACCTTTGGGCGCCTCCGTTACTTTTTGGGAGGCAACCGCCCCAGTTAAACTACCCACCAGGCACTGTCCCTGAACCGGATCACGGTTCGAAGTTAGATATCCAGAGTGACCAGAGTGGTATTTCAACAATGACTCCACCGACACTAGCGTGCCAGCTTCACAGTCTCCCACCTATCCTACACAAGCCACACCGAACACCAATACCAAGCTGTAGTAAAGGTCACGGGGTCTTTCCGTCCTTCTGCGCGTAACGAGCATCTTTACTCGTAATGCAATTTCGCCGAGTTCGCGGTTGAGACAGCTGGGAAGTCGTTACGCCATTCGTGCAGGTCGGAACTTACCCGACAAGGAATTTCGCTACCTTAGGATGGTTATAGTTACCACCGCCGTTTACTGGGGCTTAAATTCTCAGCTTCGCCTTGCGGCTAACCGGTCCTCTTAACCTTCCAGCACCGGGCAGGCGTCAGTCCGTATACATCGTCTTGCGACTTGGCACGGACCTGTGTTTTTAGTAAACAGTCGCTTCCCACTGGTCTCTGCGGCCTTCAAACGCTTTCGGAGCAAGTCCTAATACGCCTCAGGCCCCCCTTCTCCCGAAGTTACGGGGGCATTTTGCCGAGTTCCTTAACCACGATTCTCTCGATCTCCTTAGTATTCTCTACCTGACCACCTGAGTCGGTTTGGGGTACGGGCGGCTGGAACCTCGCGTCGATGCTTTTCTCGGCAGCATAGGATCACCCACTTTTCATCCGCATCGCGTCTCAGCCTTGATGAGCGACGGATTTGCCTATCGCTCGGCCTACACGCTTGCCCCGGGTCAACCATCGCCCGGGCTGGGCTACCTTCCTGCGTCACACCTGTTAATACGCTCACTCCACCAGATGGGGTCGCATGCCGCCTCACGATCGTCCCCGAAGGGATCCACGCGTCTTGGGATGCTTAGCACTCCTGATTTCATGTGGGCGGTTCTTCGCCGGTACGGGAATATCAACCCGTTGTCCATCGACTACGCCTGTCGGCCTCGCCTTAGGTCCCGACTTACCCAGGGCAGATTAGCTTGACCCTGGAACCCTTGGTCTTCCGGAGGACGGGTTTCTCACCCGTCTTTCGCTACTCATGCCTGCATTCTCACTCGTGTGCCGTCCACGGCTGGTTTACACCGCCGCTTCACCCGGCACACGACGCTCTCCTACCCATCAACACGGCTGGACCACGAAGGCCTACCACAAATGTCAATGCCACAACTTCGGTGGCGTGCTTGAGCCCCGTTACATTGTCGGCGCGGAATCACTTGACCAGTGAGCTATTACGCACTCTTTCAAGGGTGGCTGCTTCTAAGCCAACCTCCTGGTTGTCTGTGCAACTCCACATCCTTTCCCACTTAGCACGCGCTTAGGGACCTTAGTTGGTGGTCTGGGTTGTTTCCCTCTCGACGATGAAGCTTATCCCCCACCGTCTCACTGCTGCGCTCTCACTTACCGGCATTCGGAGTTTGGCTGACGTCAGTAACCTGTTGAGGCCCATCGGCCATCCAGTAGCTCTACCTCCGGCAAGAAACACGCAACGCTGCACCTAAATGCATTTCGGAGAGAACCAGCTATCACGAAGTTTGATTGGCCTTTCACCCCTATCCACAGCTCATCCCCTCCATTTTCAACTGAAGTGGGTTCGGTCCTCCACGACGTCTTACCGTCGCTTCAACCTGGCCATGGATAGATCACTTCGCTTCGGGTCTAGGACCTGCGACTGAATCGCCCTATTCAGACTCGCTTTCGCTACGGCTGCCCCTCACGGGTTAACCTCGCCACAGATCACTAACTCGCAGGCTCATTCTTCAAAAGGCACGCTGTCACCCCAACAAGGAGGCTCCAACGGTTTGTAAGCAAACGGTTTCAGGTACTATTTCACTCCCCTCCCGGGGTACTTTTCACCTTTCCCTCACGGTACTTGTCCGCTATCGGTCATCTGGGAGTATTTAGGCTTATCAGGTGGTCCTGACAGATTCACGCGGGATTTCTCGGGCCCCGCGCTACTTGGGATACCTCTCCGGCCGGCCAGGCATTTCGACTACGGGACTCACACCCACTCCGGTCCGCCTTTCAATGCGGTTCGTCTATACCTGACGCGTCACCGTGACTGCACGGCAGTACAGTCCGAAAGGTCCCACAACCCCGATCATGCAACCCCTGCCGGGTATCACACATGACCGGTTTAGCCTCTTCCGCGTTCGCTCGCCACTACTTACGGAATCACGGTTGTTTTCTCTTCCTGTGGGTACTGAGATGTTTCACTTCCCCACGTTCCCTCTACCCGCCCTATATATTCAGGCGGGAGTCACCAGGTCACCCAAAGGGCCTGGCGGGGTTTCCCCATTCGGAAATCCTCGGATCACAGCTCGTTTATCAGCTCCCCGAGGCTTATCGCAGATTACGACGTCCTTCTTCGGCTCCAGATGCCAAGGCATCCACCGTTTGCTCTTAGAAACTTGAAATCACATGAGTTTGAATCGATCGCGCACCCGAAAGGTGCGAGATTGACCAATGATTAGTCAGACACACCCCGAAGGGCATGCCATCGAAATCTTTGTGAAACAGCCCGAAGGGCTGCTTCTAAGATGCTCGCGTCCACTATGTAGTTCTCAACAGACGGCCAGAACCCCCACACCCACCGAATCAGAATCCATCGGCTTCGTGAAGGTCTGAAGAAACCATCACCCCCAGGCCGAAACCCGGGAAGTTGTCCGGTCCCTCAGGACCCAACAGCGTGCACGTACCCGCCCAGCCTGACCCCGAGCATTCCAACCACCGAAGTGGCGTACTAACCCTGAATCATTCAGACGAGCACCTATGTCAATGTTCCACCCATGAGCAACCAGCAAGACACAGTCGGTCTTGATCTGGCGCACTGCGGAAACCCGAAGGCTTCCGAGTTGCTCCTTAGAAAGGAGGTGATCCAGCCGCACCTTCCGGTACGGCTACCTTGTTACGACTTAGTCCTAATCACCGATCCCACCTTCGACGGCTCCCTCCACAAGGGTTAGGCCACCGGCTTCGGGTGTTACCGACTTTCATGACTTGACGGGCGGTGTGTACAAGGCCCGGGAACGTATTCACCGCAGCGTTGCTGATCTGCGATTACTAGCGACTCCGACTTCATGAGGTCGAGTTGCAGACCTCAATCCGAACTGAGACCGGCTTTTTGGGATTCGCTCCGCCTTACGACATCGCAGCCCTTTGTACCGGCCATTGTAGCATGCGTGAAGCCCAAGACATAAGGGGCATGATGATTTGACGTCATCCCCACCTTCCTCCGAGTTGACCCCGGCAGTCTCACATGAGTTCCCACCATTACGTGCTGGCAACATGCGACGAGGGTTGCGCTCGTTGCGGGACTTAACCCAACATCTCACGACACGAGCTGACGACAACCATGCACCACCTGTTCACGAGTGTCCAAAGAGTTGACCATTTCTGGCCCGTTCTCGTGTATGTCAAGCCTTGGTAAGGTTCTTCGCGTTGCATCGAATTAATCCGCATGCTCCGCCGCTTGTGCGGGCCCCCGTCAATTCCTTTGAGTTTTAGCCTTGCGGCCGTACTCCCCAGGCGGGGCGCTTAATGCGTTAGCTACGACACGGAAACCGTGGAAAGGTCCCCACATCTAGCGCCCAACGTTTACGGCGTGGACTACCAGGGTATCTAATCCTGTTCGCTCCCCACGCTTTCGCTCCTCAGCGTCAGTTACGGCCCAGAGAACTGCCTTCGCCATCGGTGTTCCTCCTGATATCTGCGCATTCCACCGCTACACCAGGAATTCCATTCTCCCCTACCGCACTCAAGTCTGCCCGTACCCACTGCAGGCTAGAGGTTGAGCCTCTAGTTTTCACAGCAGACGCGACAAACCGCCTACGAGCTCTTTACGCCCAATAATTCCGGACAACGCTCGGACCCTACGTATTACCGCGGCTGCTGGCACGTAGTTAGCCGGTCCTTTTTCTGCAGGTACCGTCAAGCCGAAGCCCTTCTTCCCTACTAAAAGCGGTTTACAACCCGAAGGCCGTCATCCCGCACGCGGCGTTGCTGCATCAGGCTTGCGCCCATTGTGCAATATTCCCCACTGCTGCCTCCCGTAGGAGTCTGGGCCGTGTCTCAGTCCCAGTGTGGCCGGTCACCCTCTCAGGCCGGCTACCCGTCGACGCCTTGGTGAGCCATTACCTCACCAACAAGCTGATAGGCCGCGAGTCCATCCCAGACCGAAAAACTTTCCACCCCAGATCATGCGATCCGAGGTCCTATCCGGTATTAGACGTCGTTTCCAACGCTTATCCCAGAGTCCAGGGCAGGTTACTCACGTGTTACTCACCCGTTCGCCACTAATCCACCAGAGCAAGCTCCAGCTTCATCGTTCGACTTGCATGTGTTAAGCACGCCGCCAGCGTTCGTCCTGAGCCAGGATCAAACTCTCCAAAAAAAATGGTTCCCAACACCGAAGTGTCAGGGAGTTCAATCTCTGACAGAGAAACAACTGACTTCAAAAATCAAATTGTCCATCAATCAAAGGAATCCCACCGGCCGAAACCGGTTGGGGTTCAATAAATTGGCATTGAACATAGTGCACGCTGTTGAGTTCTCAAGGAACGGACGCACCAGAGTCAGACACCCGAACACACGCCGGGCCCGCCCTCAGGGCAACCTGTAAAACATACCACCAAACCAGCCCGCCGCAAACACGACCAACCACAACTCCGAAGAGCCACAATCACTGGAAGGGGTTTCTCATCCTAGACTTGAAATCACCGAGTCGCAATCCTGCGCCTTCGAGGTTATTTGGCTAGAACCACCACCGCTCGACCCGGGCCCCACTCTCGCGCTTCCCGGCCGCCGCGGCGACAAGAGAAAATCTACGCGACCACCCC